>CAVXRI010000013.1:0-7041 GCA_963764155.1 uncultured Alphaproteobacteria bacterium | reverse complement strand
CGTGCGGGGCCGTTCGATCAGGGTGACCGCTTCCGACGCGGCGGGTGCTTCTTCGGAGGCCGCTTTCCCGTTCCCGTCGTTGCGATCTTGACAAGAGCTTGATCGATCTTCGATTGCCAGCCAGGGCCTCTGGCCTTGAAGAAGTTTACGACCACCGGGCTGAGCCTTATCGAGACCGGTACCTTTGTGGGCGTCTTTTGCGGGCCACGATGCTTGAACTGCGCCAGCACGTCGGGCGGCAAGACATCCTCCGGCTTTTTCGCCTTGGCGAAATCTTCAGTTCTCCATTCCGGATTGTCACGATCGATTTTTTTTCGCGAGCTCATTTGGGCCAGCCCTTGATCCATCTCAAGCCTCCGGCGTTAGCAGGAGCGAGCCTCTGGGCACAAAGGGTTTCTTACCCGGAGGAAGCGCCGGAATGCAACAGTACAGCGCGCGTTTCATCGGGTCTGACGGCCAAACTATGCGGCGCATAGAGCTGCTTTGCGCCGATGAGGCTGAGGCCCACCGACAAACCAGACAATTTGTTGAGGCCGATGCGGTGGAGCTGTGGCAGCAAGACCGATTGGTAGCCACGTTTGTGCCGTGCCTACGTCCACCCTTTCACTGAACTGATTTTCGCAAAACGCCTAATTGCTCTGCCGAGGATACGAGTTCGGCTAGCGACTGTGCCTCCATTTTTTCCATCACTCGGTGACGGTGGGCCTTGATGGTGCGTTCTGTCGATCCAAGCTGATGAGCAATTTGCTTGTTTATCTCACCTCGCACCACAAGCTCAAAGACTTGTCGTTCGCGCGGCGTCAGCTTCGAAACGCGAGCTCCGAGCACATCGAGCTTGGCGCTCAACTCGCGTGAAACCTTATGGTGAGCAATCGCTCGTTCAACCGCTCGAAGCAGTTGCTCGGAGTTTATCGGCTTTATTAGAACATCCTGCGCACCGGCTTTGATGGCGCTGACGGGGTAGGAATGTCGGGACAGCCGGTGAGAAACAGGATCGGGAGGGTCGAACCGAGCCTCCCCAGCTGGGTCTGCAATTCCCGTCCGCTCATGCCCGGCATTCTAAGATCAAGAAGCACGCAGCCAATGCCGTTGCGGTCCGGCAAGTTGTTCAGAAATTGCTCGGCGGTAGGATAAGTTGCTACGTCGTAACCGGCTTTTCTGAGGCGGCGCTCAAGCGCAGTTCGGAACGAGGCGTCATCATCAACTAGGTGAACCGTGCAGTTCAGCACAGCGTCATCGGCGCTCCACGAGGCGTTCCGCTCGGGCATCAACAGCTCTCCCGCTTTCAGCGGCTTCGGTCATCAGCATTCAACCGTTGATTGATTGCCATCGAATTACGCAAAAGGCGCGCACAAAAGTTAAATCAAGGTCGCGGAATGCGACGGCACGCTTGCGAGCGGCTGTTCCAACCTTCAAGCGGCTCACCTGTTCCAAGTTCCGAGTGGCTCATCAGCAGGGCTCCTTCCGTATCTTCGCCACCTTCCGCCCCCGACACGGGTTGACGTTCTTCGTCCAGCAGGTTCGGAACAACCTGCTGTTTGCTGAATATGTACCAGCCGACAGACGATGATTTGTTCGCGACCGCATTGAGTGCTCTACGGTGGGAACCCGAGATGAACAATCCGCTGATTATCGGGCTAGTCGCCTTCGCCGTAATCTTGGCGGGGGCATTCGCCGGGTGGAAGATCAAAGACCGATTGCCGGAGCATCACCTGACAGATGAGACTAAGAACCTTGTATCCGTATCGATGACAGTGGTTGCCACGTTATCGGCGCTGGTGCTTGGACTTTTAATTTCGAACGCCAACACCTCGTTTATTCGGCTCGGCGGCCAAGTGACCACCTTGTCGGCAGAAATCTTGCGGCTTGATCAGATACTGCGCCGCTATGGGTCGGACACAGACCCGGCTCGGAGGACGTTACGACAGTATGCCGAACACAAGTCTGCCGACCTGTTCCCCGATGACAGAGTTGTGCAACTCGGTAATCCATCCACTTACGAGCTGCTCCAGCACGTCGAGGACATGGTGCTTGCGTTGAAACCAGCAAATCCCCGCGACCAATGGTGGCTCGGTCAGGCAACGACCCTAGCGGGAAAAATTGGCGACGCGCGGTGGTTACTTGCTCAGCAGTTGGGGGAAGGAACCCCAAAGCTTTTCATTGCGCTTCTAATCTTCTGGCTGGCGTTGCTGTTCGCGAGTTTTGGCCTGTTCGCGCCTCGCAACCTGACATCCGCGGTCATCCTGACCTTATCCGCGCTGGCCGTTGCTGGTGCTATTTCGATGTTCCTGGAATTGGAGCAGGGCTTTGGAAACGTTATCCGTATTTCGCCCGAGCCCATGCGAGAGGCTGTCAGGACCTTGCAATCGCAAAATTTCCAAACCGCTTTTCAACCGTGACGTTGAATGGCGCGAGGTCTGAGTTGATGGCCCGCAACGTTGTACGCCCAAAGCCCTGCGGCGGGAACGCTAGAAGCGAGACACAAACGACACAGAACGCGGCAAAGTCAAAGACGGTATTGAGCGACGGCGGTAAGAACTAAGTCCAAACCGCCGCCGCACGTGCTGTCGTCCGTCAATATCCATACTGTCCGGGACACACCCAAGAGCCATAGGCATCGTAGTGACAGCGATAGCCGTAAGCGGCAGCACCTACGGCCGCTGCTCCTACTGCCGCAGCGCCGTACCCACCATACCCGCGATAGACACCACCTCGGTAAGCCGCCCCTCGGTAAACGCCTCTACGCGCTGCCGTGCGTGCGTAAGGGTGCCTCACCATACGGTTGGCAACATGACCGCGGCCGCCGTAACGTCCCGCGTGGACAGCACCGCCGCGAAACCCGCCTCCGTGAAACCCTCCACCCCGCCCACCTCCGCCGCGTCGAGCGAAAGCGTCATCGGGAACAAGGCTTGCGCAGACCAGAACGACTGCGGCTAAAGCGATTAGAGCATAGCGATACATGACATTCTCCTATAGTTGGAGCGCGGCCCGATGAGCGTGCTCGAAGATGAGCGCCCGGTCCGGTGGTCCGCCCGGGCCGCGAGCTTCCGGCCTAGCGACAGGGGGGCGGCTGGCCGAAAACCTGCAACTATACTCGCGCTGAGCGCTTGCGTTCCTAACGCGGCGGCAGAGCAACTAGACTTCCTTTCGGCGCGCCGGGTTGCCGAGTACGGTGATGCCTTGCGGTACGTCCCGAGTAACCACCGCCCCAGCACCGATCACCGCATCATCACCGAGCGTCACGCCCGGAAGGATGATGGCGCCGCCGCCGACCCAAACGTTTCTTCCTATGACTACGGGCCGCCCAAACTCGGCCCCTGTAGCTCTAACGACCGGATCGCGCGGATGATCTGCGGCGTAGATTTGGACGGCCGGTCCAATTTGCGTCCCGGCACCTATTGTGACCGCACCAACATCCAAGATCACGCAATTGAAGTTGAGAAATACGCCCGGTCCGATCCGAATGTTGTAGCCAAAATCGCAATGAAATGGTGGCCGGATGACGGCCCCGTCTCCTACATCGGGCAACAGTTCTCGAAGAAGCGCGAGCCGTTCCGCTGCCGAGGCTGCCAAGGCGCTGTTGTAACGTAGCATCCACCGCTTCGCATTCGCCTGATCTGCCTGAATTTCTAGATCACCGGCGTGGTACAGTTCCCCGGCAAGCATTTTCTCTTTCTCAGTACGCATGATGCTCACCCACGACCCATCCTCACCCGCAGTATCGTGGCGGAAGATAGCTGCGCTTGGCGAGAATTGAAAGAAAACCCCGGCGCCAAAGCCGGGGCAACGCGATCCCAACGGCGTACATCCGGCCGCGACGATCAACAGTAACGGGAACGGCCCCGGTGGTGATCCGAACCGAGGCCGTTCAGCGATCATCGGGCGCGGTACTGAGGACGCGCGAGATCAGCCGGTCTCAGCGTAGGTCAGCTCGAAGCGTTGTGGAATGCACGTTGTCGCTACGTATGCTCTAGCCGGACAGCAGCTCAGTATGGTTTGATCCTCAGGCGGCAATTTTGCGGATCAGGGGTCTAACTTGGGCACTAATCGTGTTGAGCGACGACTGGCGGCCATCGTAGCCGCTGACGTGTTTGGTTATTCGCGGTTGATGGGCCTCGACGAGGTCGGCACCGCCCGCACACTGCGCGAACACCGCGCCGCCTCAGATGCCGTCGTTGTCAAGCATGGCGGACGGATTGTGAAGACGACGGGCGATGGCCTGCTGCTTGAATTTCCGTCTGTCGTTGATGCGGTAGAATGCGCGGTGGCTGTGCAGGCGCTGATGACCGAACGCAACGAAGGTGTGCCGCAAAATCGGCGTATGCTGTACCGGATCGGCATCAATCTTGGTGACATCCTGATCGAGGGTGAAGATATCCTCGGTGACGGCGTCAATGTTGCGGCACGGCTTGAAGGGATCGCCGAACCCGGAAGCATCTGCATCTCGGCTTCCGCTTATGATCAGGTACGAGGCAAGGTCGCGGTTGAGTTCACTGATTTGGGCGAACAGAGCCTGAAAAACATTGATCGTCCTGTGCGGGCCTACCGTGTCGGCGCGATGGCTGCGTCTACTTTATCGACCTCGGAACCGGACAGAAAGGCGCTTCCGCTTCCCGACAACCCTTCCATCGCGGTGCTTCCGTTTCAAAGTATGAGCGGCGACCCTGAGCAAGAGTATTTTGCTGACGGACTAGTCGAAGAAATCATCACTGCGCTCTCTCGTTTCAAAACGCTGTTCGTCATCGCGCGCAATTCGAGCTTTACCTACAAAGGTAGGGCCGTTGACATCAAGCAAGTCGGGCGAGAGCTTGGGGTCCGCTATGTGCTCGAAGGCAGCGTGAGAAGGGCTGGCGATAAGGTCCGTATCACCGGCCAGCTCATCGATGCCGCCAGCGGAGCACACTTATGGGCTGATCGGTTCGACGGATCGCTCGACGATGTCTTTGCTGTGCAGGACCAAATAACCGGAACAGTAGTAAATGCTATAGCCCCACGCGTTGAGCAGGCCGAGATTGAGCGCACCAAAAACAAACCTACAAATCACCTCGACGCCTACGACTATTATTTGCGCGGCATCGAGCGACTTAATGTGATGATGGTGCCGGGGAGTTAACCTGGTGTCATACTGACTGCCGCTCGCGAGGCTCGCGGTCTGTTCTCGAAGGCAACAGAAATTGATCCCGATTTCGCGCGTGCCTATGCCCGTGCTGCGCAATGCTGTCTGCTGGAATACCAAAATGCCGAACCGACCGCTGATCGGAACGCCATAGTGGCCGAAGCTGTGCGGGTATCGCGACGCTCGGTTATCCGAGGTAAAGACGATGCGCTGACACTTTGCTACGCACGTCAAACCTTTGCTTACGTCGCAAAGAATGTCGATGAAGGAGGGGTTTTGCTGGAACGTGCCTTAATGCTTAACCCCAATCTTTCTCTGGCTTGGAACTTCGGCGGCTGGTTGAAAATTTTTTTGGGCGAGCCTGAGGAGGCTATCGAGCGCGTTGCGAGAGCTATGCGGCTAAGCCCTCTCGATCCGTTCATGTTTTTGATGAATTTGGGGACGAGTTATGGGCATCTTTTCGTCGGTGACTACGAGAAGGCGGCAAAGTGGGCCAATAGGGCACTCCAAGAACGCCGGCGCATGATCATTGTACTTCGTTCTGCCGCTGCTTGCTTCGCGCTCGCTGGACGTCTTGATGAGGCGCGGGACGCGGCATCCAAGTTGGGTCAAGTTGCCCCTCACTTTCGCATCTCTCACGTCAAGGGGGTTTTTCCATTGCGCCGACCAGAAGATTTGGCGAGATATTGTGAGGGGCTGCGACTTGCGGGCCTGCCCGAATAACGGCTTGATGTAGCCGCCGATTTGGGAGCTTCCCACCCTGACGCGCGCACGAACGAAAACCCCGGCATCGAGCCGGGGCAACGCCGATCCTCCGCAACGTACATCCGGCTGCGACGATCAATAGTGCAGATATAACGAGCGCGTGTTGGGGAAGCTAGGGCGCGCGGCTGCCGCGCGCACGGGGCCGAAAGGCGTACACGACGTTGCAGTCGCGAGCTGCAACTTTAAAATCGCGCGATGATGCGGCCTTCTTTCGATAGCCGCCGAAGCCGTCATAAACCCAGCCGAGTTGCGCCAGTCGGTCGTGCTCTATGCGCATCTGCGGGGCCATGTCGTAGATCGGCCATAGGCCGACAATTTCCTGTTGCTTTCGTGCCGCTTCCATCTGCTTGTCCTCTGATGGTTACGAACACAGACCGTGATTTGGGTTAACAGATCGTTAATGACCATGGGGCGCTTGCTCCGCATAACTAAAGCACGGCCTGACATCTGCGCCGATGTTGCCGTAAGCGGTGCAGGCGAACAGCGGTTCGAGATCGGAGAGCCTGACATCGTCGGCCCACTGCTCGGCGCTGATGCGCGTCGAGTGAGAGCAACGATAATCCGCGCAACTGATCAGGAGATCGCGCACGCCGGATGCGCGCATTTCGCGAAACGTGATTTTCTGGGCGCGTTTATCCAACGGTTGACCTATAATGAACTGGGGCGGAGGGCGTGGGCATGCTTAAACTCATTCTTGATCTTCTGATCCTTTTGGCAATCTGCGTCGTCGCAGGCATTGTCCGAAAAGGTCGCGGCGGCACATTCTTTCCCGCGCCAGAGAACATTGATGGAAATCCAGAACTGGAATTTGACACCGGTCGATTTGCCGCCTTCTCACCATCGAGGGCACCGAATGTTGACGACGCCTTACAGGCTGCCATAAACAGGCGGCCTGAAAATGATATGGGTTGCAATATGGTTGCAAACGGCGATCATCGAGGCCAGCGCTCCGAGATTTTCGGAACGTGATCAATCTGTTAGCCGGTTTAGCTCAGCGGTAGAGCAGCGGTTTTGTAAACCGAAGGTCGGGAGTTCAATCCTCTCAACCGGCACCACGATTCTTGCCCCTTCATATGCGGACCGCGACGCCTTTCAGGCTCCTTGTCCAGGTGAGGCGCGTTATGCAGCGCGTTATCAAGCGCAGGGGTAGACCTGATAAA
>CAVXRI010000012.1:0-179147 GCA_963764155.1 uncultured Alphaproteobacteria bacterium | reverse complement strand
ATTTCTCCTCGCAAATTTTCCGGGTGAAATATTCCAGGTTGATCCCGACGCCGAAATTTTCAAAGCTGGAGTACAGCGCTCCCGATGCGCTGAAATTTTTGGACGCTGCGAACTGCATGGGCAATACGCGAACGTACTGGGGAGCTTCGCAGCGCTGGGAAGGCAACAGAGAACGAAAATCGTTGTTCTCGCAAAGAGAATTTGAAGGAGTTCTAGACAAAAAGTTGACGCTCAATTTACTGGTTGTGTAAGCCACTGTTCTACTTACCGAAAAAACCAATCCGACAAGTACAAGCACTGCCACGGCAAGTACGGTTAAGCCAATACGTGCGCGCTGACGCTCTCGCCGGCTCCGAAAAGTAATCGTGCTGGAAGGCTGGTGCCGCGTTTCCGCGCGGCGGCGGCTTGTGGCTGAACGCAGCCCGATACGTCCTACTTGAACGCCGAAAAGCGGCTGTCGAACGAACTCGACTGCACGATGGGCTGCGAGCCCGCCACCAACGTATCTTTTGTCGGCGGGGTTGCTGCGGGAGCAGCCGGCGTATCCGAGAGGGAAGGTTTCGAGGCTGGGCGTGCAGCGGCCTGCTTGCTGTCGACCGGCTTCACGTCGGCGGGCTTGCTGTCTGCAGGTTTGGAAGCAACCGCGGCGGTGGTTTTCGGAGCCGACGCATCCGGGCGTGTCGGCTCGCTGCGCTTCGCCTCGGCGGCTTTCGGCTTGACTGAGGTGGGCGCTGCCGATGGATCGGCCGAGTTGCTGCCGAGCCCCATCTTGCGGGCCAGATTGCTGAAGAAGCCATCGGATTGGCCGCTCGGCGAGGCGGATGCGACCCGCGTCGCCGGCGGTGCCGCTGCCGGCGGTGCTGCTGGGGCCGGTGCCGCCGCCACCGGCTCGTCCGAACCGGGCGCGTGTGGCGGATTGACAGTGGAGGGAATGGTGCCGGGTGCGCGCGAGAATCCGGCCAGCGCCAATCCCTGACCTTCGCCGCCTTCGGACAGTCCGGTATTGCCGCCGGGCACCCGCGCGGCGAACACCTGGTTCATGCCGCCGTCGATCCCGCTATTGAGCTTGGCGACCGGCGTTCCCTTTGCGATCAGCTTTGCGGTCTCTGCCTGCTCTTCGTCCTGTTTCTGGCGCACTGCCTCGGCGATCTCGTCAGGAATGACGTAGGCTGGGCATTTTGCCGAGGCGTCGAACACCAGGTCACGCGTGGCGTTCGGTGGCTTCACCGCATCGAACACATATTTCTTTTCGCAGAAATCGACCTTCGGCTCCTGGCGGGTTACTTCGAAATGATCGTAGCCTTCCTTGATCATTTTCCAGAACGCCATGTGCGGATTGTTGCGGTGCTTGGCCATGTTCACGGGCGTCATCCGGAACGGGTAAGCCTGGAACTGAAACGATTTTTGGCCGCCAAAGAATGATTTCCGGCCAAGCGCATAAATCTCCGCGATCTGCTCGTCGGTCATCGCGTAGCAGCCGCGCGAGGAGCAATCGCCGTGCACCATCAATTGTGACCCGGTGCGTCCCAGCGCCTTGTCGAAGGCGTTCGGGTAGCCGGTATTGAACGACAGATAATAAGCCGACTGCGGGTTCATATGGCCTGGCGTGATGGCGTAGAATCCTTCAGGCGCCTGGCGGTCGCCTTCGCGTACCTTCGGGCCGAGATCGCCGGACCAGCGGCAGATCGGATAGCTCTTCAAGAGTGCGAATTTGCCGGAGCGATCCTGCTTCCACACTTCGAGCTCGGCTTCCTGCTTGAACAGCCGGACGAGGATCGGCGACTGCAGGTCCATTTCCTTTTCGACCATCGCGGCGAGCAGCTTCGGCGGAACCGGCTGGTTGGCCTTGGCGTTGGCGGCGAGGGAAATGTCGTCGCTATTGCAGCCCGCCAAAAGCCCACCGGCCGCAAGCACGGCCGATGTCAGAATCGCGCGGACCATCGTGCGACGAATCAATGCAAAGCTCCACACCCACCGGGCCGTTTTCGCAACCCCAACATGGCGAACACGCCCTGAAGCCATTGTTTAAAACACTAACCTTAAGGCACCCTTCACTGCAACCCGATCGGGCTCTCGCGCTGGGTGCCAAATCAGGCATGGTCAATAGAGGTTAAATAGCGGCGTTCGGGCCTAATTGCGGCCAAAATCGTCCATCCCGCCAAAAAAGAATGACGCGCCGTTATTCGGGAGTTTTCCCCGTAAACCTACGGCTCAGCCCAGCTTGCGACCGATGTCGAGAAACTTTTGTCGGCGCTGGTGACGGATGGCGTCGGCATCGAGATTGCCCAGTTCCTCGAAGGCATGCGCGATGGCCCCGCCCGTGGTGGCGATCATGGCTGCGGCATTCCGATGCGCGCCCCCGACCGGCTCGTCGAGGATGGCATCGATCACGCCGAATCGCAGCATGTCCTGCGCCGTGATCTTCATGCTGTTAGCGGCTTCCTGTGCCTTGGTACCATCGCGCCAAAGGATCGAGGACGCCGCCTCAGGCGAAATGACGCTGTAGATCGCGTGCTCGAACATCAGCACCCGGTTGGCGGTCGTGATCGCAATCGCCCCGCCCGACATGCCTTCACCCGTCACGATGGCGACATTGGGCACGCCGAGCGACAGGCAAGCGTCGGTGGAACGCGCGATCGCTTCTGCCTGTCCGCGCTCTTCCGCGCCGATTCCGGGATAGGCGCCCGCCGAATTGACGATCGACAGCACGGGAATGCCGAATTGCTCGGCCATCTCCATCAGCCGAACCGCCTTGCGATAGCCCTCCGGGCGGGCCATGCCGAAATTGTGCTTGATGCGGGAGTCAGTGGTCGCGCCCTTCTCCTGGCCCAACACGCAGATGCTCTCGCCGCGGAAACGGCCGAAGCCGCCGATCAACGCGTGGTCCTCGCCGAACTTGCGGTCACCGGCGAGCGGGGTGAAATCGGTGATAAGCGCACTGACGAAATCGGTGAAATGCGGCCGCTGCGGATGCCGGGCGACCAGCGTCTTCTGCCATGGTGTGAGGTTGGCATAGAGGTCGGCCAGCGCCTGACCGGCTTTTTCCTCAATTCGCGAAATCTCCTCGCCGATGTCGCTGCCGGTCGCAGCAAGCGCGCGCAGCTCGTCGACCTTGGAGTTGAGTTCGGCGACGGGTTTTTCGAAATCAAGGTAAGAGCGCATCTGATCCGGCATCAAATGAATATACGTAAGAACACGCAGGCGCGCGAAGCGGTTTCGGCTTGCTGGCAGAAGCCACGCACGTTCAATGCCTTAACACGCATTCCGACGCAAGGGCTGGGGACGGAGGTCGCTGTTGCGACAGGGCGAGGCTGTTTCAGGGGAGACGGCGGCGAAGTCAAGGCGTGGGCCGCGTGATCTTACTTCTCCGCGAGAGGATGGAGGTCGCGCACCAGGCTCTTCAGGCGTTCCTCCACGACATGGGTGTAAATCTGTGTCGTCGAGATGTCGGTATGTCCGAGCAGCGTCTGCACGATGCGCAGGTCGGCCCCGTTGTGAAGAAGGTGACTTGCGAACGCGTGCCGTAGCACGTGCGGCGAGACGAGGCGCGGCGACAGGCCCGCGGCCGCCGCCAGTTCCTTCAAATCGCGGGCGAAGTGCTGACGCGTGAGATGCCCGCTTTCGCCGAACGAAGGAAACAGCCATTTCGTTGCGGCGGCGGTTTTGTTCTTTTCGCCTTTGAGCGCTTCCATCGCGGCGAGATAGTCGGCCATTGCCTGCCGCGATGCTTGATTCAGCGGGACCAGTCGCTCCTTGTCGCCCTTGCCACGCACCACGATCATGTGCGCGTCCTGCCGCGCCGCTGAACGTGGCAGCGCCATCAATTCCGAGACCCGTAGCCCGGTCGCATAAAGCACTTCCAGCAGGCAATATAGCCGCATCGCGCGAAGCCGGTGCAATGCAGAGGTTTCCGCGTTCAGGGTCAGCTCTTTGGCACGCGTCAACATGCGATCCACGTCGGAAATGGAGAGCACCTTCGGCAGGCCGCGACCGCGCTTCGGGCCAGACAGGATTGCCGCTGGATCGTCGCTGCGTATGCGCTCGTTCAACAAAAACCGAAACAGATGCCGCATCGCGCTAAGCCGGCGCGCCACGCTCGACGACTTGAACCCGCGCGTGTCCAGATCGGCGAGATAGTCCCGCAGCTTTTCGGTCCCGGCGCTCGTAAAGGCTTGCCCGGCCGCGTTGATAAATCCGGAAAAATCGGTGAGGTCGCGCCGATAAGCCTCCAGCGTGTTTTTCCCAGCGCCTTGTTCCGCCGCGAGCATATCCAGGAACAGGTCGATCAGTTTGGCGTCTGAGGTCTTGCTGGAGCGCATCCGGTAGGTGTCCTGAACGCGAAGTTCGCCTAATTCGCGGCATTAACCGAGCGAAGTTCGGACTGAATAGGACACAGAGTGATTACCAATTCGATGTGGTTTTCGGTTCACACCTGTTTGAGTGTGTTAGGCACCGCCTTTATCGGCCAGCCCTGATTGCCGCGTTGATCTATCGCTTGAGAAACTTGTCCGCCGGAATCGTCACGATCATGTCCCGCGGCTTTGGGTTGACGAAATTAGCCAGCGCGAAGATCACGCCGTAGCCAATGGCGCAGATCACGGCCACGATCGTCAGGAAGCGGAACAGGCTGGGCATGCCAAAGCCTCGGGCGGCGAATTAACCATTGAATCATCCAACATGTTCGCTTCGCCGTGGCAAGACTTCTCTGGCAACGGTGTCGGCGAGGGTAGTATAGGTGGCGTGGAACGCCGCATCTGCGGCAACGAGCGAGGAAATGTCAGAGATAACCGCACCGGCCAGCCCCATTGGATCCCAGGAGGCCCAGATTTCCGCGGCGCTGGGGACGCGTTCGCTCGTGCTGGTAGGCATGATGGGGGCTGGCAAATCCACCATCGGACGGCGGCTTGCGGCGCGACTGAGGTTGCCGTTCCTCGATGCCGATTCGGAAATCGAGGCGGCTGCGGACATGTCTATTCCCGAAATTTTCGACAGGCATGGCGAGTCGCATTTCAGGGACGGCGAAGCGCGCGTCATCGCCCGGCTGCTTGAGAGCGGTCCTGCCGTGCTGGCCACCGGCGGCGGTGCATTCATGCGCGAGGAAACACGCAAGCGCATCGGCGACAAGGCGGTTTCGATCTGGCTGAAGGTGGACGCCGATATCATCATGCGCAGGGTCAGGCGCCGCGCCGATCGGCCGTTGCTGCAGACATCCGACCCCGAGGCAACCGTCGGACGGCTTATCGAAGAACGCGAGCCGATCTACCGCTTGGCGGATCTGACGATCTGGTCGCGCGACGTGCCGCATGAAAAGGTCGTTGATGAATGCGTCGAAGCATTGCACGCGCGTTTATGCGGCGAGGGCGCTCCGCCATGACGGCGCCGGTCCAAAATCCCGATTCCGTCACCGTCGAAGTTTCGCTTGGCAGCCGGGCTTACGACATCGTCATTGGCCGCGACCTGCTGCAATCGCTGGGAAGGCGCGTCGCCGCCTTGCGGCCCGGCGCCCGCATCGCGATCGTCACCGATCGAAACGTCGCAAAGCACTGGCTTGAACAGACGGAGGCCTCGTTATCAGGCGCCGGCATCGCGTTCTCCCGGATCATCGTTGATGAAGGCGAGGGTTCGAAGACCTACGCGGGCCTCGAGCAAGTCAGTGAGGCGCTGGTTGCGGCGAAGATCGAACGCAACGATCTCGTGGTCGCACTCGGCGGCGGAGTGGTTGGCGATCTCGCCGGGTTCGCCGCCGCGACCCTGCGCCGCGGGGTGGACTTCGTGCAGGTGCCGACTTCGCTGCTGGCGCAGGTCGATTCTTCCGTTGGCGGCAAGACCGGGATCAATTCGCCGCAGGGCAAGAACCTGCTCGGCGCGTTTCATCAGCCCATCCTGGTGATCGCCGACACCGCGGTGCTTGACACCCTGCCGCCGCGCCAGTTCCGTGCCGGTTATGCTGAGGTGGTCAAATACGGCCTGCTCGGCGATGAAGCGTTTTTTGGGTGGCTCGAGGCCAATCATACCGCCATTCTCAAGGGAGGGCCGGCGCGCGAACACGCTATCGCGGCCTCCTGCCGCGCCAAGGCCGCGATTGTGGGGCGCGACGAACGGGAAACCGGCGAGCGCGCGCTGCTCAATCTTGGCCATACGTTCGGCCACGCGCTGGAGGCCGCGACGGGGTTTTCCGACCGCCTGTTCCACGGCGAAGGGGTGGCGGTGGGCATGGTGCTGGCGGCGGAATTTTCCGCGCAGCTTGGCATGGCGCCGCCCTCGGACGCCGAGCGGGTCAAACGTCACCTTGCCGAGGTCGGACTACCCACCCATCTGCAGGATATCGCCGGATTTGCCCAGGAAGGGCTCGGGAACGCCGACACGTTGATGGCGCTGATGGCTCAGGACAAGAAGGTCAAGCGAGGCAAGCTTACGTTCATCCTGCTGGAGGCGATCGGCCGCGCCGTCATCGTCAATGATGTCGAGGCAGCGCTGGTTCGCGAATTCCTGCAGATGAAGCTCGCGCGGAAGAACTAGGCGTCATGAACTGGCTTACATTTTCCATTGTACTGGTCTGCCTGCTGGTTTCGGCATTCTTTGCGGCGAGCGAAACGGCTTTGACCGGCGCTTCGCGCGCCAGCATGCTGCGATTGTCCAAGCAGGGCAATCGCGACGCCGATGTGGTTTCCAGCTTGTTCGGCATGCGAGAGCGGCTGATCGGCGCACTGTTGCTCGGCAACAATATCGCCAACATTGGCGCCTCCGCGCTTGCCACCGGCATTTTCACGGCGTGGTTTGGCGAAGTCGGCGTGCTCTACGCGACCGGCGTAATGACCGTCATGGTCGTGATTTTTGCCGAGGTGTTGCCCAAGACGATCGCGATCAAGGCGCCCGACCGTGTGTCGCTCTTGGTGGCCCGGCCGATGAAGGTCACAATCCACGTGCTCGGACCGCTGCTTGCGGTGATCGAGGCCATCGTTCGCACGCTGATGAGGATGCTCGGAATCAAGGTTGGCGCCAACCAGCCGATCCTGTCGCCAACCGAACGGCTGCGCGGCGCCGTCGACTTGCTTCATCACGAGGGCAAGGTCGAGAAGCTGGATCGCGACATGCTGGGCGGGTTGTTGGACCTGCGCGAACTCCAGGTCTCCGACGTGATGGTTCACCGCACCGAAATGGTGATGATCAACGCCGATTTGCCGGCGGAGGAACTGGTGCGCGAGGTGCTGGCGACCGAATATACCCGCATTCCGCTGTGGCGCGACAAGCCGGAAAACATCATTGGCGTGCTGCACGCCAAGGATCTGTTGCGCGCCATTCGTGCCGCAGAGGGAGACACGTCGAGAATTGATGTGTCAACTATCGCGCTGCCGCCCTGGTTTGTGCCGGAAATGCGACCCGTCTCGGAGCAGCTCAAGGCATTCCGCCGCCGCAAAACACACTTCGCGCTGGTTGTCGACGAGTATGGCGAGGTCGAAGGGCTGGTGACGCTGGAGGATATTCTGGAAGAAATCGTCGGCGATATCGCCGACGAGCACGATGTGGTCGTTGCCGGTGTCCGCGCGCAGCCTGATGGCTCCGTGGTGGTTGACGGCTCGGTGCCGATCCGAGACCTCAATCGAGCGATGGACTGGCACCTGCCTGACGAAGAAGCGACGACCGTCGCCGGCCTTGTGATTCACGAAGCCCGCTCGATCCCCGAACGTGGCCAGAGCTTCACGTTTCACGGCTTCCGCTTTCGGGTCCTGCGCCGCGAACGCAACCGCATTACGGCGCTGCGTATTGTCCCGGTTCCTCGCGAAACCGAGGTCGAGGAGAAAAGGCCGAAGCGCGCGGGTACAGCTTTTTAGCTCAGGTTTTCAGAACGCTTCCCGAAGTTACGCCGAAATCCGGCTAAGCCGAAATCGCGTGTTCCTCAGAGCACCTTCAACGGGCCGACGCCAAACAGGCTCAGCCGGTTTCCCCCGGTCCTTGCGCGTGAATGGCGAGCGCGTGAACGGAGCCTGCGAGTTCCCCGGCCAGCGCGGCATTAATCATGCGGTGGCGTTCGATACGGCTCTTCCCCTTGAACGCCGCCGACACGATATAAACCCGAAAGTGAGTCTCGCCGCCTGGCCTATGTCCGGCATGGCCCTCGTGCAGATGCGATTCATCGGCAACTTCGAGGCTTTCCGGCGTGAAAGCTTCGCGCAACTTGTTCGTGATAGTATCTCTTGTGCTCATGACTGCGGAAATAGGTCCATGAGCGCTGCTCGTCAATATCAGGTCCGGAGTTGAGGATTCGCAATGTCAAGACTTGAAGCCTTTTGCATTGCGTAGTCAAAGTTAGTCATGCCAATTGATTCATCTAAATTCTTCGACTCCATTCGCATCAAGCCCAACAAGCTGAGCGCGAAGCAGCAGGCGCAGGCCCGCGAAGCCGCCGCGTTGTGCGAATGGCCCGATTGCAAGAACAAGGGCCCGCATCGCGCGCCCAAGGGACGCGACAACGCGCGTGAGTATTGGCACTTCTGCCTCAATCATGTCCGCGAATACAATCAGTCCTATAATTTCTTCTCCGGCATGAATGCCGATGCGGTCGCGCGATATCAAAAGGATGCGCTGACCGGTCACCGCCCCACCTGGAAGATGGGCGCCAACACCAGCGCCAAGCGCGGCAAAGGCAATGCCGAAGCCGACCTCGAGGGCGCCGCCGACCCATTCAGCATGTTCAGCGAACTGAACGGTCGCGGCCGCTGGCGGCCGGGCCCGGGCGCCAGCGAGGCCAAAACCGAGACCCGCAAGGTGTTCAATGCCGAGCGCAAGGCTCTGCAGGTGATGGGGTTGTCATCGGAAGCCACGCTTGAAGAGGTCAAGGCGAAATACAAGGCGCTGGTCAAGCAACACCACCCCGACGCCAACGGCGGCGACCGTTCGACGGAGGACCGCCTGATCGAGATCATCAAGGCGTACAACTACCTCAAGACCATCGTCCGCGCGGGTTAGCTCGCTCGCCGGCTGCTGTCGAGGCAGGGCGTGTATCCTTGGAACTTGCCGCAGCGCAAGCCGTGGTGGACACCGCCAATATTCATCGGATATCGCTCGAGATGAATGGCGCGGGTAAATGAGGGCGTCGGCCGCTTTGCCCGTTAGCGGACATGCAGGTTTGGTGGATCCATAGATCGTGATAGCTTTGGAAGACGACGCCACGCTTAGCGCCCACCAGACGATGTCTGGCATTTAAGTGCGACCGAGCTTTAGACAAAACTGACTCGCACTAAGCTGGCGTCGTTTAAGTGGAGCCACTGAACTTGAGTTGCAAACAGCAGCACAGGAGGGAGCCATGAAAGAACTCGTCCGCGGCGATTGTGAAGCGTAGTGTTCGCTGCCGCTTGGGTGGCGTGGCCCTTGCGGCGCAAGACAGGTCCACGCTGAAGGTGCCAAACGGACTCGCGTTTTCCGAATTCGAAGGTTACGAGAACTGGCAGTATGTCGCGGTCAGCCAGACCGATACGAGCGTCAAAATCATCGCAGCGAACCCCGTGATGATAGAAGCCTATCGCCAAGGCGTGCCGGGCAATCACCAGCCCTTTCCCGAGGGCTCCAAGGTCGTCAAGATAGAATGGCTACTTAAAAAGAACGCGGAGTCCCCTTACTCCGTGAATGTGCCGGACACGCTGAAGACGCTGGCGTTCATCGAAAAAGACAGCAAGCGATTCCCGGACACCCACGGCTGGGCCTACGCCGTTTTTCTCAACGATCCCGCCACTGACACGCTGATGCCGGACGGCCGACCTCCACAAAACGGGACCGGCACCACATGCGGCTATGCCTGCCATACGACGGTCGCGGCGAAAGACTACATCTTCACGGCGTACCCGGCGAGGTAAACTCGCTGCACGGCCGCTACGATGAATCGGCTCAGTGTTTTGCCGCCGGCTGGATCGCGGCCCGGCCGTGGCGGCGGCGAAGCGTCCAGACCGCGAGCCCCACGATTGCCGCGCCGGCCAGCACCGACAAGATCCAGTACTGCTTGCCGCCGGCGTGATGTGGCAGCCCGGCGTACTTATGCAAGGCAGATACCGCCAGCACCCCCGGCAGCACGTGAGCGGGCGCCCACAACAGGATTGCCGGAACGTTGACGGCGTAAAAGCGCATCGGCGGCATCGCGAGCGCACCGGCCGTGATCGGCACGAATGCACGGATCGGCGGAACGAACCGCGCGAAAAACACCGCCCAGGTACCCCAGCGATTGAAAAAGCTTTCGCTTTGCTCGACCACGCGCGGATAATAATTCAGCGGCCATGAGCTGAGAATTTCGCGCTGCGAGCGATGCCCCACCCAAAATGCCGATCCGTCGCCAAGCAGCGCGCCGGCAATTGCGGCGGCCAGCACCCACCAGAGCTTTAGCTCTCCACCCGGCACCAGCCCGCTCAACGCCAGGATGATCGTCGATCCCGGAATGATCGAGCCC
Source organism: uncultured Alphaproteobacteria bacterium (assembly GCA_963764155.1). Classification (GTDB taxonomy): domain Bacteria; phylum Pseudomonadota; class Alphaproteobacteria; order Rhizobiales; family Xanthobacteraceae; genus Bradyrhizobium. The sequence continues at coordinate 168,712 of CAVXRI010000012.1, read as the reverse complement.
ACCACGGGAACGGCTTCCAGAAGGGCGGCGAGAAATACGGTCAGATAGGCCAGCCAGGCATTTGCCGAGACGAAACCAACGAGGGAATCGATAAATGAAGTCACTGGTTTCCTCGGCTAGCACTGTCGCCCCACGGGACGGGTGATTATGTAAGTAGCGATCACATTGAAAAGTTGCCATGAGGGGCTGGTTCAGAACCATGCGTGGCACAGCGTCACGCGAGGGCTACGGCTTATTCGCAGGGCAGGGCTTCAAAAACGGCCGCAAACCCTATCTTGATGATAAAACACTGGAACTTTGATGGGGCCGCGGGCTTCTGCCCGCCGATACTCTCTGATAAGTTTGGAAAGTACCCATCCGCAGCCACACCCGTAGATCTGGTTTCGGGGATGCCCGAGACGTCGGAGGATTGATGACGACCGCCGCCATGACCAAAGCTCAAGAGCCCGTCGGTTTGCCCGATATGAAGGTGTCGGTACGGCAGGTATTCGGCATCGACAGCGATCTGGAGGTGCCGGCTTATTCCGCGGTCGATCCGCATGTGCCCGAGGTCGATTCCGATTACCGCTTCGACCGCGCCACCACGCTCGCCATTCTCGCAGGCTTTGCCAAGAACCGTCGTGTCATGGTCACGGGCTATCACGGCACCGGCAAGTCGACGCATATCGAGCAGGTCGCGGCTCGGCTGAACTGGCCGTGCGTGCGCGTCAACCTCGACAGCCATATCAGCCGCATCGATCTGGTGGGCAAGGACTCCATCGTGATCAAAGAGGGCAAGCAGGTCACTGAGTTTCGTGACGGCATCCTGCCTTGGGCGCTGCAGCACAACATCGCGCTGGTGTTCGACGAATATGACGCCGGCCGCCCGGACGTGATGTTCGTGATTCAGCGCGTGCTGGAGGTCTCCGGACGCCTGACGCTGCTCGATCAGAACAAGGTGATCAAGCCCCATCCGGCGTTTCGGTTGTTCTCGACCGCTAACACGGTCGGGCTCGGCGATACCTCGGGCCTTTATCACGGCACCCAGCAGATCAACCAGGGTCAGATGGACCGCTGGTCGATCGTCACCACGTTGAACTATCTCGCGCATGACGAGGAAGTCGAGATCGTGCTGGCGAAAGCTCATCACTACCGCACACAGGAAGGGCGCGACATCGTCAACAAGATGGTCCGTCTCGCCGACCTCACCCGCAACGCGTTCGCCAATGGCGATTTGTCGACGGTGATGAGCCCGCGCACCGTGATCACCTGGGCTGAAAATTCCGACATCTTCGGCGACATCGGTTTTGCCTTTCGCGTGACCTTCCTCAACAAGTGCGACGAACTGGAACGGCCGCTGGTGGCTGAATTCTATCAGCGCTGTTTCAACGTCGAACTCGCGAAGTCCGCGGTCAACGTGGCGCTCAGCTAGTCCATGCCGTCGATTTCCGTTGAGCGCACGATCGGACAAACCAAAAAGGCGGTGCTCGGCGGATTGATTGGCTACAACACCGAGAAGATGGGAAAGCAGAAATACAAGCGGCTCGCCATCTCCTTGCGTGAAGGCAACAAGATCGTCGGCGGGATTGTCGGTGAAGTCTGGACCACGGTGCTGTTCATCCAGCTGTTCTGGATCCAGCAGAAGCTGCGGGGCAAGCACCACGGTTCGAAGTTGATAAAGGCCATCGAAGACGAAGCAAGACGTATCGGTGCCGAGCGGTCCTATGTTGATACAATGAGTTTTCAGGCCCCGGGCTTCTATGCCGCCTGCGGTTATAAGGAATTCGGTTCGATCGACGGTTACCCGGGCGACGTGACGCGGCACTGGCTTACAAAATCCCTATGAGCACATCCAACAGCAAATTTCGCACCGGGTCCAAGGAAGCGCCGACCGAACCGTTCAAGCGCGCGGTGACGGCCTGCGTGCGGGCAATCGCCAAGGCGCCGGAGCTGGAAGTGACGTTCGCGTCGGAGCGTCCGGGGCTCGCGCCCGGCAAGGCGCGGCTGCCCGAGCCGGCGCGCAAGATGACCAGGCGGGATGCCGCGATCGTGCGCGGCCACGCCGATTCGATAGCCCTGAAGCTCGCCTGCCACGATCCCAAGGTGCATCGCAAGCTGATGCCCGGCAATCCGCAGGCGCGCGGCGTTTTCGAGGCGGTCGAGCAGGCGCGTGTCGAGGCAATCGGCGCGCGGCGCATGTCCGGTGTCGCCAAGAATCTCAGCGCGATGCTCGACGATCATTTTCATCGCGGCAAGTTCGACGAGATCACCGATCGCGCCGACGCGCCGCTCTCGGATGCCCTGGCGATGCTGGTGCGCGAACGGCTGACCGGCCTCGCGCCGCCCGCGGCCGCGCGCAAGATGGTCGACCTGTGGCGGCCTATCCTGGAAGACAAGATCGGCACGCGCCTCGACCGGCTCGACCGTATCGCGGAAGATCAGGCCAAATTCGGCGATGCCGTGCATGATCTGCTCACCGCGCTCGAACTTGGCGACGAGCGCGATGCGGAAGCCGATGAGGACGAAAATCAGGACGACAATCGCGACGGCGAAAACGATCAATCCGGCGCGGAAGGCTCTCCCGACAGCGATGCCGCGCAGGAAATGAGCGCGGATCAGGCACAGGCATCGACCGATGAAATGTCGGAAAGCGCGATGGAGAGCGCGCAGGCCTCCACCAGCGATACGTTCGACGACGGCGAACTCGGGGACGACGAGACGCCGGGCGAGGCGACGCGGCCGAATTCGCGCGGTGCCAATGAGCCGCGCGGGCCGGAATATCATGCTTTCGCGCCGAAGTTCGACGAGGTGATCGCGGCCGAGGATCTCTGCGACCATGACGAGCTGGAGCGGCTGCGCTCCTATCTGGACAAGCAGCTCGCGCATCTGCAGGGCATTGTCGCGCGGCTGGCCAATCGCCTGCAACGCCGGCTGATGGCGCAGCAGAATCGCGCCTGGGAATTCGACCTGGAAGAAGGCATTCTGGACCCGGCCCGGCTGTCGCGGGTGGTGACCGATCCCTATCACCCGCTGTCGTTCATGCACGAAAAGGAAGCGACGTTCCGCGATACTGTCGTGACGCTGCTGTTGGACAATTCGGGCTCGATGCGCGGACGGCCCATCACGGTGGCGGCGACGTGCGCCGATATCCTGGCGCGAACGCTGGAGCGCTGCGGGGTCAAGGTGGAGATCCTTGGCTTCACCACCCGCGCCTGGAAAGGCGGGCAGTCCCGCGAAGCCTGGCTCGCCGCCGGCAAGCCGCCCAACCCCGGCCGTCTCAACGATCTGCGTCACATCATCTACAAATCGGCCGATGCGCCATGGCGGCGCGCGCGCAAGAATTTGGGCTTGATGATGCGCGAGGGGCTGTTGAAGGAGAATATCGACGGCGAGGCGCTGGATTGGGCGCACAAAAGGCTGTTGGGACGAGCCGAGCAGCGCAAGATATTGATGATGATCTCCGACGGCGCACCGGTCGACGATTCCACATTGTCGGTCAATGCCGGAAACTATCTGGAGCGGCATCTGCGCTACATCATCGAGGAGATCGAAACCCGCTCGCCGGTCGAGCTGATCGCGATCGGCATCGGCCACGACGTCACGCGCTATTACCGCCGCGCCGTCACCATCGTCGACGCCGAAGAACTCGGCGGCGCGATTACCGAGAAGCTCGCCGAACTCTTCAGCGAGACCCACGGCGCGCCGCCTCCGTCGAGCGGTCAGCGGCGCCGCCTGCATTCGTAGATATTAACGACGGATTCCGGGGCCGCGCGACCGCGCGAACACGGCGATTTCGGTGGGGACGGGGGGCTCAGTTGGCGGAAATCAGCACTGCGCTGCGCCCAATGTCGCGCGGGTTCTCGCGCCGCCGTTTTCTGAAAACCACCGCGGCCGCGCTTTCCGCCTTGGCGTTTCCCGATATCGCGCGCGCACAGCTCGCGACGCAGCCGCCGCCGAAAACGGCCGCGCCGGATGAATATTCCCTCACCACGCCGGTTTCGATCGAAGTCAAGGCAAGGCCGATTGCCTCGTTCGACAGCCGCGACCGTCAGCGTGTCCGCTTCGGCTCGCTGGAATATCGCAGCGGTCTGGTGCTGACCTCGTCCTTCCCCGGTTTCGGCGGCCTGTCCGGCATACGGCTTGATGCCAAAGGCGAGCGTTTCATCTCCATCAGCGACAAGGGAAGCTGGTTCACCGGCCGCATCGTTTATTCCGGCCGCGAGATGACCGGGCTCGCCGACGTCGAGGCCGCGCCGATGCTCGGGCCCGATGGCCGTCCGATCACGGCGCGGGGCTGGTTCGATTTGGAAGTCGATCGCGCTCGATGGCTCCTTTGTCTATATCGCCCTGGAGCGCGTCAATCAGGTGCTGCGCTTCGATTTCAGCAAGGGCTTCACGCGCTCGCGCGGCGAATTGGTGGCGATGCCATCGGCGGTCAAACGGCTGCCGTTCAACAAGGGCCTCGAAACTCTCGTGATGGTGCCGAAAGGCTTGCCGCTGGCGGGCACCTTGATCGCGATTTCCGAACGCGGCCTCGATGCCGCCGGAAATTTGATCGCGTTTCTGGTCGGAGGTTCCTCGCCGGGGCCGTTCAGCGTTCGCCGCACCGACAATTTCGATGCCAGCGACGCGGTGCTGCTGCCCTCCGGCGATTTGCTGCTGCTGGAACGAAAGTTCTCGCTGCTCGGCGGCGTCGGAATCCGCATCCGCCGCATCATGCTCGCCGCGCTCGCCCCCGGCGCGGTCGTGGATGGGCCCAGCATTTTCGATGCCGATCTCGGCCAGGAAATCGACAACATGGAAGGCATCGACGCCCATGTGACCGACCAGGGCGACACCGTCTTGACTTTGGTGTCGGATGATAATTTTTCGATGGTCCAGCGCACGCTGCTGCTGCAATTCACGCTGGTGGAGTGAGAGGCTTAAACGGGGAATGGATGTTGACGCTTACGCTGCAAAGGAGTATCGATGCGCAGTTGTGCCTGCATCCATGGCGGGGTTCTCTGCGAGCGATCGCGGCCGCTCATGCGGAGAATCCTGGCCGTCGCGGCTGATCAAGGCGACCATTCCATTCGGCGCCGGGCAGCGCCACGGACGTGGTGCCGCGAATGGTGTTCGATCGCCTCGCAATCGAGCTGGGCCAGCCGATCGTGATCGAAAATCGCGCCGGCGCCGGCGGCACGCTGGGCACCGCGCTGGTGGCAAAGGCCGAGCCCGACGGCTACACCATTCTGGCGCATTCGTCGGCTCTCACCATTGCGCCCGCGATCTTCCCGAACCTGCCTTTGACGCCGCGCGGGATCTCTCGTCGGTGCTGATGATCGGGTCCAGCGCCAATGTGATGATCGTGCCGGTAACGCGGCCCTGGAAAACCGTGCAGGATTTTATCGCCGACGCCAAGGCGAAGCCGGGATCGATTTCGTTCGGTTCGGTCGGCATCGGCAGCGCGGTGCATATCAGCGCCGAGAAATTCCGTCTCGCCGCCGGCATCGAGGCAACCCATGTGCCGTATCGCGGCGGCTCCGAAGTGATTACGGACATCATCGGCGGCCGGATCGATCTGTATTTCTGTCCGCTCGCGACCGCGCTTCCCCTGATCCGGGACGGCCAGGTTCGCGCGCTGCTGGTATCCACTTCCAAACGCGTCGCCGATCTGCCCGACGTGCCGACGCCGGCCGAGGCCGGCCTGAAAGATGCCGAGAGCGCGATCTGGTTCGGCGTGTTCATGCCGTCGAAAACCCCGCGCGACATCGTCGACAAGTTTCATGCTGCGGGCGTGAAGGTGCTGGGCGATCCCGTGGTGCGCGACAGCCTGAACAAGCTCGGCGTCGAAGCGCTGCCGATGACGCCGCAGGAGATGGACGATCTCGTCAAGCGCGACACGGCGGCCAATCTGGAGGTCATCAAGGCCGCCGGAATCACAGCCGTAGGGGAGGGTTGCAGCGGCAAGGGTTGAGGCCATCTGTAGGCCTCGCTACACAGAGACGACCGTCTTCCTCCTGCCGAGTGGATATACGTCATGAGCGCCTTGTTTTCCCCGTTCCAGCTGCGCGAGCTCAGGCTTCCCAATCGCATCATGGTGGCGCCGATGTGCCAATACTCCGCGATCGATGGCGAGGCCAACGATTGGCACTTCACGCACATCAACACGCTTGCGCTTTCGGGGGCCGCGATGTTCTGCATCGAGGCTACCCATGTGGAGGCGATCGGCCGCATCACGCCGGGTTGCCTCGGGCTGTGGAACGACGCCACCGAGGCGGCGCTGCAGCCGATCATCGCCTCCTTGCGCAAACATTCCAAAATCGCCGTCGCGATGCAGCTTGCCCATGCCGGCCGCAAGGGGTCGAGCCATGTGCCGTGGCATGGCGGGCAGTTGATCCCGCTTGCCGAAGGCGGTTGGCAGACGGTGGGTCCTTCCGCCGTGCCGCACAAGGAAGGCGAGCCGCCGCCGGTGGCGCTCGATGCTGCCGGGATTGGCGCGCATCCGCGACGCGTTTGTCGCCGCCGCGAAACGCGCCGAGCGGCTCGGCCTCGACGCGCTCGAACTGCATTGCGCGCACGGCTATCTCCTGCATCAATTCCTTTCGCCGATTTCCAACAAGCGCACCGACCAATATGGCGGCTCGTTGCAAAACCGCATGCGTTATCCGCTGGAGGTGTTCGAGGCGGTTCGCGCGGTGTTTCCCGCGGCAAAGCCCGTCGGCGTCAAGGTGTCCGCGACGGATTGGGTCGAGGGCGGCTGGGACCTCGCGCAAACCATCGAGCTTGTCAGGCAATTGCAGCAGCGCGGCGTCGACTGGATCGATGCGTCCTCGGGCGGCGTGTCGCCGCTGCAAAAAATTCCGCTCGGCCCGGGCTATCAGGTGCCGTTCGCGCAAGCGATCAAGCAGGAAACCGGGGTCAACACCATCGCGGTCGGCCTGATCACCGAGCCGAAGCAGGCCGAAGAGATCGTGGCCTCCGGCAAGGCCGACATGGTCGCGCTGGCCCGCGGCATGCTTTACGAGCCGCGCTGGGCCTGGCATGCCGCGGCCGAACTCGGCGGCCAGGTCTACGCGCCGCCGCAATACTGGCGCTCGCAGCCTTCGACGCAAAAGGCCTTGTTCGGCCCGACCACGTTCGGGACGCGGTAAGCGGGCGCGTTCGGCGCAAGCACGGTGGCGAATTAACATCGGCAAAGCAGCCTTGCCGTTTGAAGCAGCCTTGTGGTCTGAACCAGCCTTGCGGTTTGGGATCGCGATATGTTTTGCGCCGTGTCTTTCGCGTGATCGCAAAAGGGCATAACGTGGCCCATTGGCGATCGGCGGTTGGTGGCCATGCGATCCCGTGTCCGAAGATTTGCCCACGTGCTGGAGCGCCTCGGCCTCGCGATGGCCGGCGCGGCCAGCGGATTGTTCGTGGCGGCTCATGTGGGATCGAGCATCGCAGCACTGACTTCCCAATTTTTCATTCTCATCATGATGATCGGCGGCGCGGTCGGCTTTTATCTGGGCATCGACACGCCACCGATCCATTTCCATGAGGAATCCTTTCATCCGACGAGTTCTCGCTGCGGCGGATCGATGCGCCGGAATTCCTCAGCGCGGTCGGCACCTTTCTCGCCGCCTTGACCGCCTTTGCCTCGGTCGCCGTCATCGTGCTGCGCGAGGAGCCGCACATTGGCTGGACTGTCATCATCATGCTGGGTTGGGTGCTCGGCGTCGCCATGCAGATCGTCGCCGGCGCGATCGCGCGTGCCCGAGCCTGATCGCCTTTTCAAGCTCTATACGTAATCATGCACCGCGCGATGCCGCGCGGCCCCCGACACTATCGCCGCGCGCGCGCCAGATGCCCCGTTCTCGCCCGGCGTCGCCGGCAGCTTGCCGTCCGGATCTTGCCGGGCCCAGCGATCGGCGGCGGCATAGCCGCTCCGGTGCAACGAGGTGATAAAGCCGCGTCCGAGATCGGCCGGGCTGCGCTGCGCAAGCGCTTCGAATTCGTCTTCCGCCGCGATCGAAAACAGCCGCGGCGCGCGAGCCGAAGCGCCATTGCGCGCCAGCTCGAGCGCGGCCAGTTCCGCGTTGAGGGTGGCGTTGGCCATGATCTGATCGAGACGGCGGTCGATCGCCGCCATCGTCATCGGAACAAAGCCGTCGCGCGTCGGCGTGATCCGCACCAGCAGCAGATCGGCATCGGATTGCTGCGCCAGCGCGACCAGCGGCGGATTGGCGGAATAGCCGCCATCCCAATAGGCCTCGCCGTCGATCTCGATGGCGCAATGCACCAGCGGCGGGCAGCTCGATGCCAGCAGCACGTCGGCTGTGATGTCGCGATTGCGGAAAATTTGCAGGCCGCCATCGCGCACGCGGGTCGCCGCGACCAGAAGTTTCGGGCAGGCGGCGGCGCGCAGCGCGGCGAAATCGATTTCGCTTGTCAGCGCCTCGCGCAGCGGATCGAGATCGAACGGGTCGAACTGCCTCGCGCGCAACGCCGGGCCGAACGCCACCGAGCTTCCGGCGGGGGAAAATCCGCCGATCAGCATCAGCGAGCGAAACGAGGCTTCGTGGGTGAGCCGCGTCCAGAACCGCGAAAGCCGCCGCCGCGCGCCCTCCCGCCCGCCTTCGGCCAACCCGGATGCGAGCAGCACGGCATTGAGCGCGCCGACGCTGGCGCCGGAAATGCTGTCGAAGCCGCACTCGCTCTCTTCCAACAGCCGGTCCAGCACGCCCCAGGTGAAAGCGCCGAACGAGCCGCCGCCTTGCAGGGCCAGCGACATCTGGCGCGGTGGCCAGCTGGGGGGCTGAACGGCGGCTGCGTCTACCGCGAGGCCGCGTCGGCCGGCATTACTTTCGCTTGCGCGCTCGCGCTTGACCTCGGCTGCGAGTTCGGATCGCGGCGACACGCCCGGAACCGTTACTCTCGCCGCGGCTTTCTCGGCAGTGATCCCCGGTGGAGCTCGTTCCGCGATCCGCTCCGCAAGCCGGGCAGGCGCCGGCGCGCTCGACCAGATGTCCGCGCCGGAGAGCAACGCCGCGCTGCCGGTCCGCACCGGGGATGCGCCGTTTCGGCCTGAGCCATCGCGCGCGAGGGATGAATTGAAGTCGCTCATCTGTACCCCGCAAGATGCCACGCACAGCGATTCGTGGCGAGCGGCGGCGCGCGTTGCGAACAAGTTAATCCATGATTTGCGAGCCTCATCCTGAAGAGCGGCGTCTTCGCCGCGTCTCGAAGGATCGGTGGCCTCTGGTTCAACAACGCCCCCTGGTTCAACAACGCTCCCCTTGTCGTCGCCCGGCTTGACCGGGCGATCCAGTAGTCACCATCATCGCCGGAATGAGCACTGGTCAAATCCATTGGGTCTACATCCCTGCGCTTCATTCGCGCGCATCGGTTACTGGGTCGCCCGGTCAGGCCGGGCGATAACCGGTGGTGTTCGAGGGACGACACCGGTGGGGCGCGAGGGACGATACAGGTGGCGTTCAACAACGCTCCCCTGTCGTCGCCCGGCTTGACCGGGCGATCCAGAATCACCACCATCGCCGGAATAAGCACTGGTCACATCCATTGGGTCTACATCCCTGCGCTTCATTGGCACCATCGGTTACTGGGTCGCCCGGTTAAGCCGGGCGATGACACCGGTAGTGTTCGAGGGACAACACCGGTGGTGTTCGAGGGACGACACCGGTGGTTTGCGGGCGACACCGGTGGGCGCGAGGATGACACCGGTGGGGTTCGGGCGATGACACCGGGGTGTGTCACCCCCCTGTCGTCGCCCGGCTTGACCGGGCGATCCAGTATTCACCACCGTCGGTAAGCACTGGTCAATCCATTGGGCCATGGTTACGCCCGGGTCGGGTGCGGGCGAGTGGCAGACCGGTGGCGTTCGAGCGATGACACCGGTGGTGTTGTTGCACGCACACCTCCGCGTCCTCACTGCGCGATCAGCGCCCGAGTTGATGGAAAATCCTTTGCCTCCACTAAAGAGGGCGCGGGAAACGCCGGGTGCGCGATGCACCCGCAGCCTCGCGTGCGAAATAAATAAAGCACGGCGAGTTAGTCACCACAGGTTCACCGGAACACCCGGCGTTTCCCGCGCAATGGTTTTAACGGTTTCCTTCGTGCTCTCCCAGTGACCGGGCTTTGTTGCCACTGTCGTTCGTCGATCCCTTGACGAACTTGATGCCAGCGTCGGGGCATCAGGACCACACGACTTCGCCGTCCGCAGCCAGCATCGTTCGTCTCATCGATGCCGCTGCGTCCACCGCATCCCGCATCCCGCGTTCGTGACGATCGCGAAACGCCCCTCTTGCCGGGACGGGACGGATCATCGATACATCTGATTTGGGTTTCGGAAAAAGCGAAATATTTTTTGAAACAGGGCTGGACAGGTTTTCGCTGCGAGCGCTGATTTTGCCCGACGGGCAAATCAAACCATCAACACGTCGTCCCTGCGAACGCAGGGACCCATAACCACCGTCGTCCGTTGTTAGAGCAAGTGTCCGCCACTGATTTCAATGAGATCACGCGGCATGGGTCCCGGCTCAAGGCCGGGACGACTTGGTGATTGGAGTTTGCTTCGGACGAAGCGCTCGTCGCGGCCGCCATGACGAGTGGGTCGCAGCACGGATCGATCATGGCGCGCACCCGCTGTGTCGAACGCGCCACACTTGCCGTCCGAATGCGCCTCAAACTCGAAAGCGCCTGAATCTCCTTCGTTCGGAGGACGCGATTTCCTGCGGGAGCTCCGGTATTCACTGACAGAAGCACGTTGCCGGAATCATTTGGGGCACCATGAAAAAAATCGTTCTCGCCACCGTTCTCGGCGCGCTCGGCTCGGCTTCCGCACTCGCCGCCGATCTCGCCCCGCGCGCCTACAGCAAGGTGCCCATGATGGCCGCTCCGGTCAGCACATGGCAGGGCTTTTATGTCGGCGGTAACATTGGATATGGGTGGGGGCAAAGCACTCAAGTGCTGTTCTTTCCCGCGATAACGATTTTGGTTCGGCCAATCAACCTCTTGATACCAAGCCAAGGGCGTCATTGGCGGTGCCCAGATCGGCTACAATTGGCAGATCGGCGCGTTCGTCACAGGCCTTGAGGCCGACATTCAAGGATCCGGGATCAAAGGTTCAGTAAACAAATCACCGTTGTTGCTCTTGGATGGCACCTTGGAAATCCCCGCGGTTCACCTTTCCGCAGAGAGCAAGTTGGCATGGTTCGGCACTGTTCGGGACCGCATTGGTATAGCAGTCACTCCGGATTTTCTGCTCTACGGCACCGGCGGTTTCGCTTATGGGAAGCGGCAGTTCGTCGCAAACATTCGTCGATGAGCCGCGATTTCGTTACTGCCGACAGTGAGCAAGACCAAAGCTCGGCTGGGCGGCGGGCGCAGGAGCTGAATGGATGTTTGCACGCAACTGGTCGGCCAAGGCCGAATATCTACATATCGATCTCGGCAGCTATCGACATCGGTGATTGACATTCGGGAACTCTCGGTTAGCCCCTTTGGTGCGACCACTCGATGGCTCACTTCAAAAACATCGTCCGCGCCGGCGTGAACTATCACTTCTGATCGCGCGCTCGTTTTGAGCGAACGTAAAAACCCGGCTTCGCGCCGGGTTTTTTGTTGTGAGTGGAAGCGAAGGGTTTTGGTCACGCTGCGTCATGGCCGGGCGAGGCGATGAAGCTTTGCTGCGGGATGATGTCGCTGAGTCAGTCTTTCCGACCTGAAACGTTGCAAGACGTGGATGGCCGGGACAAGCCCGGCCATGACGGCTGTGTGTGTGTCGAAGCTCGTTGCGCTTGATTGGTTTGAACCGGACAATCGTTTTACCATGACCACCGACATTTCCAGACGTCGTCCCTGCGAACGCAGGGACCCATAACCACCGGCGTCCGTTGTTAGCGCAAGTGTCCGCCACCGGATTCCTAATCGACAGATCACGCGGTATGGGTCCCGGCTCAAGGCCGGGACGACGTGGTGATGGAGTTTGCTTGGAGCGAGGCGAGGCTTCGTCGCGTGGCGCGGCACGGGCATGACCGCCTGCACCGCGAACACACGCTGAGCGCAGCGTGCGCTCGCCGCGCCCGATACCGTCAGGGCCGAACCTCAGCCGCGCAATTTCTCCGAGCCATATTTCGGCCGTAAGCGGGGCAGGTAATTTCGAGCGCGCGTGTCCAAAGCTTTTTTCAAGCGTCGGCCTGTCCGAACTCGATCGGGAACGGCTTGCGCCAATCAAAGCGCGTCAAAACAGAACAAGACCAACAACGAGGAAACTCCCATGGAAATCGGATATTTCGCGATGCCGTCGCATCCGCCGGAGTGCGGGCTGAAAGAGGGCCACGACTGGGATCTTCAAACGCTGCGCTGGCTCGATGAACTCGGCTATCAGGAGGCCTGGATCGGCGAGCATCACACCGCGCCGTGGGAGCCGCATCCCTCGCCGGACCTGCTGCTGGCGCAGGCGCTTTTGCAAACCAAAAACATTCGTCTCGGCCCCGGCGGTTTCCTGTTGCCCTATCACCATCCCGCCGAGCTCGCCAACCGCGTCGCCATGCTCGATCATCTCTCGAACGGCCGGCTGAATTTCGGCGTGGCGGCGTCAGGGCTGCCGAGCGACTGGGCGATGTTCAATGTCGACGGCATGTCCGGACAAAACCGCGACATGACGCGCGAGGCGCTCGAGATCATCCTGAAGATGTGGACCGAGGACGCGCCGTGGACCTACACCGGCAAGTTCTGGACGGTGAACAAGCCGGAGCCGATGTTCGATTTCCTCAAGCCCCACATCAAGCCCAAGCAGGCGCCGCATCCGCCGATCGGCGTTGCGGGGCTCAGCAAGAATTCCGATACGCTCAAGCTCGCGGGCGAGCGCGGCTACATTCCGATGAGTCTCAACCTCAACCCGGCCTATGTCGGAAGCCACTGGGATTCGGTCGAGATCGGCGCCGCCAAGACCGGGCGCAAGCCGAGCCGGCAGGATTGGCGGCTGGTGCGGGAAGTGTTCGTCGCCGATACCGACGAGGAGGCGTGGCGGCTTTCCGCCGGCGACATGATGGGCCGCATGATGGGCGAATACTTCCTGCCCTTGCTCGGCCATTTCGGCTTCAAGGATTATCTCAAGCACACGCCCGAGGTGCCGGATTCCGACGTCACCGTCGATTACTGTGCCCGCCGCAACTGGGTGCTCGGCTCGCCGGCGACGGTCGCCGAAAAGATCGAGGCGATCTACCGCGAGGTCGGCGGCTTCGGCGTGCTGCTGGTGTTCGGCTTCGACTACAAACACAAGCCGGAAGCCTGGCGGCACTCGCTGGAACTGCTGAAGCACGAGGTGATGCCCCGCCTGAAGCATCTCGGCGCGGAGCTGGGCCGCGCGGCGTGAGAATACACGCATTGTCAGTTGCTCGTCGCCCGGCCATTGACGTCGTTACAGGCGATCCAGTATTCACCAAGGCTCATGCCGCAATGAGCCCGGCAGCTTCTGCGGCGATTTCGATGATCGCTAGCGGAGCCTTCTACACACCCGGGCGAGCCCGATGTTGTCACGATCACGTCTACAGGGCTTGCAGCGCTTACGTGGATCGCCCGGTCAAGCCGGGCGACGACGATTGGGAGCAAACAACCGGCCGACGACTTTCGGGCCGGCCGCCCAAATCGGATCGCATGACGGGACCGGCTTCTCAGCCCGCCTTGTTTTCCGCCCCGCCGGCGCGCTTCTTTTCGATCGCGCGCTTGAGGTCCAGGGCTCGCGGCGAGAGGTTGGCGGCGCGGGCTTTCAGCAGAAAGCCGTCAAGGCCGCCATTGTGGTCGACGCTCTTGATCGCGTTGGTGGAGACGCGCAGGCGCACGTTGCGGCCGAGCGCGTCGGAGATGAAGGTGACGTTGCACAGGTTCGGCAGGAAGCGCCGCTTGGTCTTGATGTTGGAGTGGCTCACCTTGTGACCCACCTGGGGGCTCTTGGCCGTCAGTTCGCAGCGCCGCGACATCTTGCAAATCCTCTTGCATCCCCGCATCGCCGGCCGCGCCAAAGGGGCCGCACGGGGGTCAAATCTCGTCCGTTTCCAGGAACGGCTGGTGTATAGGGGCAGCCGCCCGCGCCGTCAAGGTTTCAGCCCGCCGGAGCGCAGCGAAACGCTGCTTTTGCGGGCCTTTCGGGCCGAAGCCCGCGATATTTCCCTATCATATAAAGGGCGTATTCACCCCCGAATGACAATCGTTTCCTTGCCGTTTGCTTGCCGCCGAGGGCGCCCTGAGCCCACGGGCCGCTTTTGCGCTAATTGCGTTGTTGGCTGGATGATTTTGCAGAAGATGACAGATCGATCGCGCGCACCGCGGGACGGCCGCTCCGTCGGCACGCCCGGCAGGATTTTTGCCCGGCCCGCGCCTTCAGCGTTTCGGCTGAAATTTGCGCTGTGCGCGGGCGCAGCCATGATGCTCGCCGCGCCGCATCCGGCCGGCGCGCAAGGCAGGCTCGACGCGCAATATGAGGCGACGCTGGCGGGCATTCCGGTCGGAAAGGGAACCTGGACCATCGACATCGGCGATGACCAGTTTTCCTCTTCCGCGTCCGGCGGCACGATGGGATTGCTGAAGGCGTTCGCCGGCGGTTCCGGCACCAGCGCCTCGCAGGGCCGGATCGTCAACGGCGCGCCGGTCGCGACCAATTACACCGCGACGACCACGACCTCGAAGAAATCCCAGACCATCCGGATGGTCTTGACCGGCGGCAACGTCAAGGAAACCACCATCGAGCCGGAACCGCCCGTCGATGCCGACCGGCTTCCGGTCACCGACGCGCATCGCCGCGGCGTTTACGATCCGATGACGGCTTCGCTGCTGCGCGTGCCCGGCACCGCCGATCCGCTCAGCCCCGACGCCTGCCGCACCGGCGCGCCGGTGTTCGACGGCCGCATGCGCTACGATCTGAAACTCGATTTCAAACGCATGGAAACCGTGAAGGCCGAACGCGGCTATCACGGGCCGGTCGTGGTGTGCGCGATCTATTTCCAGCCGGTGGCGGGCTATATTCCCGATCGCCCGGTCATCAAGTACCTCGCCGCTCAGCACAACATGGAAATCGCGTTTGCGCCGCTGGCGGGAACCCGCATCCTGGTTCCGTTTCGCCTTGTCGTGCCGACGCCGCTCGGCGCCGCGATGATCGAGGCGACGCAGTTCGTGACGCAAGCGACCCCGCCGCGCGTCGCGAAGACGCAGTAAGACGCGCGCAGGGGCGTCGCCTCGCTCCCTTTGGAACGATGGCAATTGCGATGCCGGCGCAAGCGACGCGATGCCTTGCGAAACCTGTTGACTCCTGACGCGTTCTGATTCGACTCCGCCGCCGCGAAATGTTTAAGAATTACTGGGGCAAACGCCGGCTTGTCCGGCCATTGCAAACTTGATCTAGTGGAGCCGCGCAAGCGTCCACGCGACATGTTGAGGGAACGAAGCAGGACGTTGAAGGGAGTTAGCGATTCGGGCGCGTTTCGTTCTCAGGTCGTTCCAGAGCTTAAGAGGCGACCCTATATGCGTCGCATTGTGAAACACTTCTTCACCCCGGCGACGCGGAAACTCCACGGCGTTCGCGAGCGAGCCGGTGGCCTGCTCGTGTAAGCAAAACGCGTCAAAACTCAAAGCATGAAGCTCCGGTTTGATCGATCCAGAACCGGAGCGTGAAGGAAATATGGCTTTCTCTTCTTCGTCAGCGTTTCCCAGCGACCGGGCTCCGGGCGCCGGCGTCACCGCGGTGCTCGGGCCGACCAACACCGGCAAGACCCATCTCGCGATCGAGCGGATGCTCGCGCATTCCTCCGGGATCATCGGCCTGCCGCTGCGTCTGCTCGCGCGCGAGGTCTATAACAAGATCGCCGATCGCGCCGGCGTAGATTCCGTGGCGCTCATCACGGGCGAAGAGAAGATCAAGCCCAGGAATCCGCGGTTCTGGGTTTCGACCGTGGAGGCAATGCCGCGCGATCTCGACGTGTCGTTTCTTGCGGTGGACGAAATCCAGATCGCGGCCGATCTCGAACGCGGCCATGTTTTCACCGACCGTATCCTGAACCGGCGCGGCCGCGACGAGACGCTGCTATTGGGCGCTGCGACCATGCGTCCGATCATCGAACGCCTGTTGCCCGGCGCCTCCATCGTCACCCGCCCGCGGCTGTCGCAGCTTGAATTCGCCGGCGACCGCAAGATCACCCGCCAGCCCCGGCGCACCGCCATCGTCGCGTTCTCGGCGGATGAAGTTTACGCCATCGCCGAATTGATCCGCCGACAGCATGGCGGCGCGGCCGTGGTGCTCGGCTCGCTGTCGCCGCGCACGCGCAACGCGCAGGTCGCGATGTTCCAGAACGGCGAGGTCGATTACCTCATCGCGACCGACGCGGTCGGCATGGGTCTCAATCTCGACGTCGATCACGTCGCGTTCGCCTCCGACCGCAAATATGACGGCTACCAGTTCCGCCGGCTCAATCCGGCCGAGTTCGCGCAGATCGCAGGCCGCGCCGGACGCGCCACCCGCGACGGTACTTTCGGCACCACCGGGCGCTGCGCGCCGTTCGAGCCGGAACTGGTGAACGCGCTGCAGAACCACAGCTTCGACAGCGTGAAGGTGCTGCAATGGCGCAATCCGAAGCTGGATTTTTCCTCGCTCGGCGCCTTGCAGGTCTCGCTGGGGCTGCCGCCCTCTCATGACGCGCTGACGCGCGCGCCGATCGCGGAAGACATGCGCGTGCTCGATCACGCTGCGCGCGATTCCGAGGTGCGCGAGCTCGCCCACGGCGCTGCCGCGGTGGAGCGGCTGTGGGACGCCTGCCAAATTCCGGATTACCGCAAGCTGTCGCCGGCCGCGCACGCCGAGCTCGTGACGACGCTGTTCGGTTTCCTGATGCGCAAGGGCTTCGTCCCGGACGCCTGGTTCGCCGCCCAGGTCGACCAGGCCGATCGCACCGACGGCGATATCGACACGCTGTCGGGCCGGATCGCGCAGATCCGCACCTGGACCTTCGTCGCCAATCGCCCGGACTGGCTGGCCGATCCCGATCACTGGCAGGAAATCACCCGCGGCGTCGAAAATAAATTGTCTGACGCGCTGCACGAAAGGCTCACGGAGCGTTTCGTTGATCGGCGTACCAGTGTATTGATGCGCCGGCTGCGGGAGAACACCATCTTGAATACCGAAATCGGCAAGACCGGCGAAGTGATCGTCGAAGGCCACGTGATCGGCCGTCTCGACGGCTTTACCTTCGCGCCCGATGCGGCGGAAGCCGGCTCCGACGCCAAGGCCTTGCAGGCCACGGCGCAAAAGGCGCTGGCCGGCGAGATCGACGCGCGCGCCGAAAAACTGGCCGCCGCTCCCGATGATAATTTCGTGCTGGCCTCCGATGGCACCGTGCGCTGGACCGGCGATGCGGTCGCCAAACTCGTCGCAGCGGATGACGCGCTGCATCCGCGGCTTCGCATCATCGCCGACGAGCGGCTGAGCGGTGCATCGCGCGAGAAAGTGCAGGCGCGGCTCGATCTGTGGCTGAAGACGCATATCGAAAAGCTGTTGGGTCCGCTGTTCGAGCTCGGCAACGCCGAGGACGTTATCGGGATCGGGCGCGGCATCGCGTTCCAGTTGATCGAGGCGCTCGGAGTGATCGAGCGCGCCAAGATCGCCAGCGAGATGAAAGATCTCGATCAGCCCTCGCGAGCCGCCTTGCGCAAATACGGCGTGCGCTTCGGCGCCTATCACATTTATTTTCCGGCGCTGTTGAAGCCGGCGGCGCGCTCGCTGGCATCGTTGCTGTGGGCGCAGAAACAGGACGTCGATCTTTCCGCGCTGTCGGGTGCGCAGCATCTGGCGAGCAGCGGGCGCACTTCGTTTCCCGTGGACAAGGCGCTGGATCGCGACGCCTACCGTGTGCTGGGATATCGGCAATGCGGCGAACGAGCGGTGCGGGTCGACATCCTGGAGCGGCTCGCCGATCTCATTCGTCCGGCGCTGGCATGGCGCGAAACTTCGCCCGGCGCAAAGCCCTCGGGCGCGTTCGATGGACGCGGCTTTGTGGTGACGCAGGCGATGACTTCGCTGACCGGCTCGGCCGGGGAAGATTTTGCGTCGATCCTGCGCGCGCTCGGTTATCGCATGGACCGCCGCCCGCCGCCTGCGCCGAAACCGGCCGTCGCGGCGGAGACCGTCGCCCCGGATGAAGAAGCATCAGCACAAGCTGCCGCGGCCGCCGATGCGCCGGGCGATGCAGCGCTTGTCGATGCAGCCCTTGTCGATGTAAGCGATCGCGCCCCATCGGCCGCCTTGCTGCCCGAAGTCCTGTTCGCGCCGGCGGCTAACGACAACAGCCCGCTGCAGGCGAAGCCGGATGAGCCGGCGTCGGTGCAAGCACTAGTGTCGGAACAAGTCTCGGAGACGCAAGTTTCCGAGGCGCCAAGCGCGGAAGCCCATGAGGTGGAAGCAAAGGCGGATCAGCCATCGGCGGAAGTCGAAACCGGCAGTGCCGAAGCGCCGACCGAAATTGTTGCGGCAACCGACGCGCCGCTGGCCGAAGCTTCGGTGGCTCAGGTCGAAGCCGCAGCGGTGCCGGAACTGGTCGAGGTCTGGCGGCCGGGTGGACGCTCCGAGGAGCGGCGGCCGCAGCACGATCGCAATCGTCGCCGCCATCACTCCGCGCCGTCGGCAGCAACCGAAGCCTCTGCGAACGCGGGCGACGCCGCGCCCGGCGAAAAGCGCGAACGGCATGGGCGTGGCCGGCGTAACCGTCATCAGGACTTTCCGAAACGCCGCGCCGACACGCCGGGCGAAGCGGTGCCGGCTGCGGCTGAAGCCGCCCCCGCGCAAGCGGAGGGCGCGCCACAGTCCGAGCATCGCGACGGCAAGCCTCGATCGCGCGAGCGGTTTGAGGGCAAGGGCCGCGACAGAGACAACCGGGACAGAGATAATAATAAAGGCAAGTTCGGCGGCGAGCGCGACAAGAATGGCCGCGACCGTCAGTCACGCGACAAGGGCGGCCGCGACAAGCGCGAAGGTGGTCCGTCGCACCGGCCTTACGCGAGCAGCGCGGGCCCGCGCGAGCGCGAGCGCGCGGCAGATCCTAATTCGCCGTTTGCCAAACTGGCCGCGTTGAAAGAACAACTCGCCGCCAACCGCAAGGATTAGAGCCGGACCAGCGCCGCTTTTCTGTTTCGAGTTCGTCGTCACAGGAGACGAGGCGCGGAACGAGGCAAGCCGAATTGGATCGCCAGCGTCTTGATAAATGGCTGTGGCATGCGCGCGTGGTGAAGGCGCGCACCAGTGCTGCGGCCCTTGTCGAGTTCGGCCATGTCCGCATCAACGGCGTGCGCGAGGCGGCGCCCGGCCGTGCCGTGAAGCTCGGCGACGTGCTGACCATCGGGCTCGACCGCGGCGTGCGCGTGCTGAAAGTGATGGCTTTCGCCGAAAGGCGCGGCGACACCTCGGCTGCGCGCGTGCTCTACGAGGATTTGCAGAACGGGCAGCAATGATTATGTCTTCTAAACAGAGAGCCTGAGTCGAAAGCAGCCGGGAGGCGCGCCGCTTGACTTGCGGCACCCAGGTTCCTGCGCTAGGCAACCCTTGAAAAACTGTCCGTTTCGGAGCCCTGGATGACTTACGTCGTCACTGAAGCCTGCATCAAATGCAAATACACCGATTGCGTTGAGGTGTGCCCGGTAGATTGCTTCTACGAGGGCGAGAACATGCTGGTCATCCATCCGGACGAATGCATCGATTGCGGCGTGTGCGAGCCGGAATGCCCTGCCGACGCCATCAAGCCGGACACCGAGCCGGGCCTTGAAAAGTGGCTGGAGGTGAACACGGAATACGCCAAGAGCTGGCCGAATATTACCCAGAAGAAGGATTTCCCGCCCGAGGCCAAGGATTTCGAAGGTGTGGAAGGCAAATTTGAGAAATATTTTTCTCCAAAACCGGGCACTGGGGATTAAGGACGGGACAACCTAAGGTAACCCTAATTACCACGACACCGCTGCAACTGCCCCGAAAGCGTCTAAATCGTTGATTTTTGCGGGAAATGTGCTAATATGGGCACATTCGTAAGCCGGACCCGGCCATTGCGTATTTTTGGCCAGCCTTGGGTTCCTGCAAAACATCGAACAGGGGCGCGGGCAGTATCCGCGCGCAGGCTGTGTCACAGAAAACGCGTAAAAAGAGTGCTTCAAAGACCAAGAAAGCCGCTGCGGGCAGCCGTAGCGCCACCAAGAGCCGTGGCCGGGCATCCCTAGGGAGCGTCCGGTCTGCCAGAAAGGCCGCGGCTTCCAAGCCCTCCAAGAACAAAAGAAGCGCAATGTCACACAAGACTGCAAAAACCGCCGCGAAAGCGACGGGTGCGAAGAGCTCTGGCTCGAAGGCTGCGAAAACCAGCCCGAAGACGACTGCTAAGGTTGCTCCGAAGACTGCCGCGCCCAAGGCCCCGCCGAAGGCTGCCGTTCACAAGCCCGCCGCCGCTGCGAAGCCCGCAGCCAAGCCGGTGGCGGCTGCACCGCGCGTCGAGGAGAAAAAGGTCCTGACCCACCGTCAGGGATTCAAGACCAATGAATTCGTGGTCTATCCCGCGCATGGCGTTGGCCAGATTCTCGCGATCGAAGAGCAGGAGATCGCGGGCGCGCGAACTCGAGCTGTTCGTGATCAACTTTATCAAGGACAAGATGACGTTGCGCGTGCCGACGGCCAAGGTCGCCAATGTCGGGATGCGCAAGCTGTCCGATCCGGTGCTGGTCAAGAAGGCGCTGGAGACCCTGAAGGGCCGCGCGCGCGTCAAGCGCACTATGTGGTCGCGCCGGGCCCAGGAATACGAAGCAAAGATCAATTCCGGCGATATCGTTGCCATCGCCGAGGTGGTGCGCGACCTCTATCGGTCGGACTCGCAGCCGGAACAGTCCTACAGCGAACGTCAGCTCTATGAAGCGGCGCTCGACCGCCTGTCGCGTGAAATCGCGGTCGTGCAGCATGCGACCGAGACCGAAGCTATCAAGGAAATCGAAGGCCAGCTCGCCAAGAGCCCGCGCCGTGGCGCCAAGACGGAAGCCGAGGCGGGGGCCGAAGGTGAAGCGGACGCCGATGACGGCGACAGCGACGATGCCGCTGTCGCCGACGAAGCGGCCTGATAGCGTTCTCCAAGCGGCGTTCTCATCTTCAAGCACATTAAGCACATGAAAGCCCGGTCGAATGACCGGGCTTTTTCGTTTTCATGTCTTTAGTTCCAGCTTTTCGTTTCAACCGTCTTTGTTTCCATCGCCGCCTGCCGCCGAAAACAGCATTTGAGACGAGCGGTTCCCGTGCTGCGCGTTGTTGGAACCCTCATAGCGACCTCGCGTTATCCGGCTCGGCAGAAATCACCGCTCTCGCGAACGAGTTGTTGAAGGCGGCTCGGGGCGCGCCCAGAGGTATTTCGCTATTTGGGATCGAGTGGAATGCAGCAACGTCCGGCACGGAGAACAGAAGGCGTCGTTCCGGTGCCGGGCAGGCGGAACGATGAGCGTATTATCGAAACCGACATTCCCTCGCGTCTAGATAGTCTGCTCTGGAGCGGCTTTCACACCCGCGTTGTGCTTGCGCTCGGCATCACCTGGATTCTGGACGGGCTGGAAGTCACGCTGGCCGGCGCGCTATCGGGAGCGTTGAAGGAAAGCCCGAGGCTGCAATTTTCAAATTTTGACGTCGGCTTTTCCAACAGCGCTTATCTGGCCGGCGCTGTGCTCGGCGCGCTCGGGTTCGGTTGGCTCACCGACCGGATCGGCCGCAGAAAGCTGTTCTTCATCACGCTTGCTGTGTATCTCACCTCGACGGCGGCGACCGCGTTGTCGTGGAATCTGGCGAGCTATGCCTTGTTCCGGTTTCTCACCGGGGCAGGCATCGGCGGCGAATATACCGCCATCAATTCGACGATTCAGGAACTGGTGCCGGCGCGGTATCGCGGATGGACCGATCTCATCATCAACGGCAGTTTCTGGATCGGCGCAGCGATCGGCGCGGCCAGCGCGGTGGTGCTGCTCGATCCCGCCGTGGCCAGGCCCGATCTGGGGTGGCGGCTTGCGTATTTCACCGGTGCTGTTCTCGGGCTCGTCGTGCTTGTGATGCGAATGTGGATTCCGGAGAGCCCGCGCTGGCTGATGGTTCACGGCTATCCCGAACGCGCGCATGCGATCGTCGAGGACATCGAGCGATCCGCGACGGGGCATGTGCAGCAACCGGCCGAGCATGCATGGCCCAGGATCAAGCTGAGGATTCGCGATCATACGCCATTGGGCGAAGTGGCGCGGACGCTGTTCTCAGCGTATCGCCAGCGCTCCCTGGTGGGGCTTGCCTTGATGATCGCGCAGGCCTTTTTCTACAACGCGATCTTCTTCACCTTTGCGCTGGTGCTGACTGAATTCTATGGCATCGGAGCCGATCGGGTCGGTTGGTACATTCTTCCCTTTGCCGCCGGCAATTTCCTGGGGCCGCTTCTGCTCGGGCGTCTGTTCGATACGCTCGGACGCCGGGCCATGATCGCGCTCACTTATGGCGTGTCCGGCGTCCTGCTGGCGGGGTCGGGTTATCTGTTTTCGATTGGCGCGCTAACCGCCCAGACCCAGACTATCGCCTGGATGGTGATCTTCTTTTTCGCGTCGCCCGCTGCGAGCGCGGCCTATCTCACGGTGAGCGAGACCTTTCCGCTCGAGGTGCGGGCGCTGGCCATTGCGCTGTTTTACGCGATCGGGACCGGAATCGGCGGGGTGGTCGGGCCCGCGCTGTTCGGCGCGCTGATCGACACCGGGTCGCGCTCCAGCGTTTTTGCAGGATATTTGTTCGGCTCGGCGCTGATGATCGCCGCGGCCGTCATCGCATGGCTGTACTGCGTCGCCGCCGAGCGGCGGCCGCTGGAATTGGTCGCGCCGCCGCTGGCCATTGTGGAGTAGGATAGATGAAGCAGGATCTGGCCGAGATCAACGCGGAGGAAGATATCTCATTGTCCGACCAGGAGAAGCCCGAGGCCATTCCGGTTCCGCATTCGCTGGTTCCGCATCTGAGCGAGACCGCGATCCTGCTCGACATCGACGGCACGCTGCTCGACCTTGCGCCGACGCCGCGGGAAGTCTGGGCGCCGCCGGGTCTGGTGAAAACACTAAATGGCTTGCTAAACCGGACCTCCGGCGCGCTGGCGCTGGTCAGCGGACGTTCGCTCAACGACATCGATCTGATTTTCGCGCCTGAAGAATATCCGGCGGTCGGCGGCCATGGCGCGGAAATGCGCATCGGGGCGGATGGAGAGTCAGTCGCCATCCACGCCCCGCCGATGGACAAGGAATTGAAGCGCCGGCTGGCCGCGATTTCCAAACTCAGCCCCGGCATATTGCTGGAAGACAAGGGCTATTCGCTTGCGTTGCATTACCGTCTCGCCCCGCATGCGGAAAAGGCGATCTATGAGGCGGTGTCGCTGATCAGGGCCGATCTTCCGAACGCGCCGATTGAGGTGCTGCCGGGTAAGCTGGTGTGCGAAATCAAGCATTCGGGCTTCACCAAGGCAACCGGCGTGCGCGAACTGATGAGTTACGAGCCGTTTAGAGGCCGACGCCCGATGTTCATCGGCGATGACGTCACCGACGAAACCGTGTTCGCCATCATGCCCGATCTCGATGGGCTCGCATTCTCCGTCGGCCGGCGTGCCCAGGGAGTTGACGGGCATTTCGACGCGCCAAGCGATGTGCGAGAATTTCTCGCGCGGCTGCTTGAAGACTGAAAGCCACGGCGAAGCCATAATCGCTTCGGCTTTTTTGTGATTGTTCCGGCGGCAAAATGGCCTGTGATAATTTTCGCCGCGCTTCGCGTTGTTACTTCAACACTTTTTTATTTTTCATTCCTCACCGCTTTCGCCATGTGCAGCCCGATTTTGGTTTCAATGCACTGAAAAGCTAAAAGGAACCATAATGATGAATAACAGTTAAACGGGGGCCAGAGGAGGGGACCTGTGAACCTCGTCGTCGTATCCAATCGCGTCGCGCGCGGTGCATCAAACGAGCCCATTACCGGAGGGCTTGCGGCCGCGTTACTTCCCGTCGTTGAAAAATCAGGCGCAATCTGGGTTGGTTCCAGCGGTCGCGTTCGCGAAGGTTCCCAGAAAGAACCTTTTGCTGAAATCGAGGCGCTCGGCCTCGGCGCGCTGGCCATGCTGGATCTGCCGGCCGCGCATTACGGCGGCTATTACGAAGGCTTTGCCAATTCCGCGCTGTGGCCCGCGCTGCATTCCCGCAGCGACCTGATCAGCGTTTCGCACGACGACTATTCGTCCTATCGCGAGGTCAACGCCTTCATGGCGCGCTCGCTGCTGCGCTTCAGGAAACCGGAAACCGCGTTCTGGGTTCAGGACTATCACTTCCTGGCGCTGGGCGCGGAACTGCGCGATCTGGGCGTCAACGAGCCGATCGGATTCTTTCTGCACACGCCGTGGCCCGCGCGGGTGATCATGGAAAGCGTGCCGCATCATCGCGAATTGATCGAAGCGATGCTGTCGTACGATTTGATCGGTTTCCAGACCGAAGAGGATCGCGAGAATTTCTTGTCTTATGTGGGCCCCGATCCGGAATTCGCGGTCCGTGATGGCGTCGTCACCTCGCGCCACGGCAAGACCCGGCTGGCGGTTTTTCCGATCGGCATCGATGCCGAGAAATTCGCCCGCGAGGCCGCCAAGGCGATCTCTCATCCCGATGTGTCGCGGCTGCGCCGCAGCCTCAATGGCGAGAAGCTCGCCATCGGTGTCGACCGGCTGGATTATTCCAAGGGGCTGATCAACCGCATCAACGCCTTCGACCGCATGTGGACGATGGTGCCTTCGCTGTCGCGCGCGGTGTCGCTGCTGCAGATCGCTACGCCATCACGCGGCGGGATCGAGGCTTACGGCAATTTGCAGGACGAGGTGGCCAAACTGGTGAGCGACGTCAACGGCCGCCACGGCGAGGTGGACTGGACTCCGATCCGCTACCTCAACAAGGGTTTCAGCCAGTCCGTGCTAGGCGGACTTTACCGGACCGCGCAGGTCGGCGTCGTGACCCCACTGCATGACGGCATGAATCTCGTCGCCAAGGAATACGTCGCCGCGCAGAACCCCGCCGATCCCGGCGTGCTGGTGCTGTCACGGTTCGCGGGCGCTGCGAACGAACTCGACACCGCGCTACTGGTCAATCCGCATGACATCGATTCGATGGCGCGCACCATCGCGACCGCAGTGTCGATGCCGCTGACGGAGCGCCGGATGCGCTGGGAAGCGATGATGGACAAGCTCCGCGCCAACACCATCCAGCGATGGTTTGCCGAGTTCGTCGACGCGCTGCGGGAGACCCGGGCCGACGGCGCGAGCGAGCGCGAAATCAGCGATCCGCCGACGCTTTGGCCGCTGCGCTCCGCCAATCTGGGCGCGCGCTACCACTAGAGCGTTTTCGAGCGAAGTGGAGCCCGGTTCGCGCAAGGAAAACGCGTCAGAACAAAATCTAAATTCCGGTTCTGATTCAATCAGAACCAATAAGACTGTAGCGCCCGATCCGACGGCCAGGCTTCCGCTTCCGCCCCTTGAATCGGCCGTTGCCTGCCGTTTTCAGCCTCGCAAGCGCCACGCCGCACCGGCTAGGCCGGGCAAATGGCAGCATCCTTTCAAATAGTTACGGAAACCGCCCCGCCGCGAGCCGCATTCGCTTGCAAAAACCCTCCTGCCCCTTCAAGAGAGGGCATCCGGAGAGATGGCCGAGTGGCTTAAGGCGCACGCTTGGAAAGCGTGTGTGCGGGAAACTGTACCGTGGGTTCGAATCCCACTCTCTCCGCCACGGAGTCCTGCTAACTTATTGGTGACGGCCAACAATACTGGACCAGTGTCACGCCGGTCCCCAAAGCAGTCCCCAAAATCCTTGTTAAATCCCGGGTGGGCTCCTACGTCCTGCGGACCGCTTTTCCTTCCCAGAGTACTGCTGCATGCACACCGACATCCCTTGGGACCCAGCTCATCCACAATACTTTGACACCGTAGAAGAGATTTTTGGCGAAGAAGTCGCCACTGACGTTGCGAGGTGGAGCGCTGTCCAGCACTGGTCACTTGAAGAAGGTGTCGCACTGTCTTTTGGGTTCGACCCGCGCGTCGTCAATGCGGCCAGTTTGCGGGCGTACTACGAGCACCCCTTCGCCTCCCAATTCGACCGGCGCATCGACCTTGCGAGGCGGGCCGTAGCAGCGGGGCAACTCAAAGACCTCAACTCTCCGAAACGATATATACGATGGGCCGAGCGCCTCGGGATCAACTTTCCACCCGACCTTGCGCAGATGATCAAGTTAGGGCCATCGGCAATTGGGGCCATCCTGAGCAGCAATCCGTCAGCCCTAACGAGGCGGCTCAAGACCCTCAGCCTGATTGCCCTTGGGATAACAGAGCACTTTTACGGCTTGAATCCCGAGTACGAGACGATCGCCGACGACCTACAGAGCGCTGGAATTCCAGTAGAGACCGAACAGCTAAAGCACTGCCTACAGCCGGTCGAGGATTTGTATGACAACCTTCCAGAAGTTCGAGGAACACTTAGCAAAGTGATGCTCGGCCTTGCCATTTTCCACTTTGGTTACGATCCCAAGGCGAGGCGCAACAAGGCCACAAGCAAGATTGCCGAAGTACTCGCAGAGTCCGGCAGGTCCGTCACGGATGATACGATCAACACCCGGTTGAGAGAAGCGGCGTCGGAGCTAAATTTGGCTTAACGAATTGCCAATGACATCCAAGTTCAATCCTCAACTCCCGCCACCACGCCACTGCGGTTTCCAAATTGATGTTTGGAGCGGTAGACGCATTCATTTGACGCAGCACTCCTGTTCTAGCAACGCGACCGGCCGCACCGGGGTTCGGTAGAACTCAGGCATCGTCTGTGCAGTATGATAGCTGCACAGACCGATCCGGCTGGTGTCGCTGCTGTTACTATCTGGCTGCGGCGCTGAAACAGATGAACGCGCTACTCAGGCGACTAGATGCGAAGCACTAGTAAGCGCTCATTCTAGGCATCGATATCAGTGAGGCATTCACACGGGCGTCGAAACGAATCCTCAACACCAGATCATGACCAGAGGTGTGTCGCCATTCCTCAAGGTCATGGCAATCGTACAATCCAACAGACGTGATTCCGAGCCTTCGATGCAGACAGCCCGCGCGGCTCGCCGCTGCGTTCGCGTCGTCGCCAATCCGAATTCGGTTTGCTAAACCGAGTTCGGACACAACTGGACCGGCTGTCACCCAGATAACCTCCATCGAAACAGATGGAGCTACACAATGTCTAATCCGAGTTCGTTTCCCCAGACCGGCTTTGTCCGGCTGTCTTCTATCTTGGCCCCGTTCGGTCCAATGCCCGTCAGCAAATCCACATGGTGGGCGGGAGTAAAATCCGGCCGATATCCGCAGCCAGTTAAGCTGGGCAGCAGGATAACTGCATGGCGGGTGGAAGAAATCCTCGCATTGCTCGAAGGCGCTTCGGGAGAAAGCAAATGAGCACCGACAAGCTAGTCGGCAGTAAGGGTTCACCAGCCTTCATTGACGCCCCAAATTTCAAGACCTGTTTCGAGGGCAGGCCACGAATGCTCAACGGATCACAGCCCCTGCCACCCCGATCAGCCTGTTCATCGAATGCTTCTACTAAGCACCTTTATCGAACGAATTACCTGATAGCCGGATGTAACATGAGTATCGAATCCCAGCCCTTCGACCTGTCCCTCGATAAGTTTTCAGTTACCTGTGATGACACCAATCTAGGTCAAGTTGGCAAAACCTGTCAGCGACTGGTCGATGCAGCTAACGCAGGCAGATTGAAAATCAAGTCTGGTCTGCGTCATCAGCTACAATGCACTCTGCCGATAATTGGTTGCGACAGTCCATTACTGATGCAGGCAGGACCACGGCATTCCGGTATCTCGGACTATCGATTTGAGTTCAATCCATCGATGGTTGGCCAAAATGGCTTGAACCAAATCAGTTCATTCATCGATACTGTCACCGAGATCGGAACACAGGCACTATTTTCCAACGGCAAAATAACCAGAATTGATTTTGCCCTCGACCTCCCCGGCATTTCCCTTGACGACGTAATTGTTCGAAGCTCCAAACAGAAGAAACACGGTGTCCACACCGGACAGACCGGCAAACTGGAAACAGTCTATCTCGGCTCAGTCAAAGCAAATCGGACGGTTGCCTATACGAAATTTGAGAATGGTGGAGAGTTTCTGCGTCTGGAACGAAGAATGAAACCCAATTGTCGAGGCCATGAACTGTTCTCGATGCCGAATCCGTTCGCGAAGGTGCAGATGGTTTCGACCGAAACATTGGTTCCCCATCTTCTGGGCATGATCCCCGAGCAATTCTTCGACAGTGTTCGCATGAGAGGCATCGGTCATGTCATTGCAAATCTACCCACAAAACAGCGCAAAGCAATCAAGGCCGCGATGGCCGACCCGCAGAATTCGCTCCTGCCATCTATAGAATCCGTTTGGAGGGGATGGCCCGGTCTCCTGCACCACACTGGCCTCGGACCAATCTGTACCCTGCTTGAGGGCCTCGAAGCCGCTGAATGAAGTCACGATGAGAATATCGGGCCTCACCGCCCTCGACGATCAGGCCACCATATCTCGACAAAACTGTAGCCACAGGAGGACGACCATGGGATCGATGACAGATGCAAACATCCGGGCTTGGCAGCAACAGGTTGGCCTGCAACCGGCTACGGGAGAAAGGGCCGGCGCGCTTCAACACCTACAAGCCCTTGCCTTCGACCTGATCAGGGTTTGCGAATTGGAACGATCTGGACTTCGCGGCGGTGACGGATACTGGCACGGCAGCGATCCGGTGGGCGGGTTGGCTCAAAACATCCGGGAGGCGGCAGTCACATTGCCCGACTGACCAGTCCTGAAGACTTTGGGCAGTTGATTTTGGCTGGGCTGGATATTGCTCGACCTATCTGACTTGAACCACATTGCGCCTTGCTGAAAGCCTCGAAGCCGCTGAATGAAATCACGATGAAGATTCCGGGCCGCTGTTCAGGTCCGTATTCGCCCTGCATCCTGTTCAGGCAGGGACCATAGCGGCCTCGATTGCCGCAAGCCTTCACTCCGAAGTCATGGGTGATTACGCAGCCGGAAATCCGGAAGGTGCGACCGCCACAACCGGGGACCCCTGTTAGCGCAGGGACGCTGTACCATGGGTCCGCATGGTCACGGGTGACAGGTTCTGCTTGAGCCATTCACGATGCCCGTTGCTGGGCCTACGAAGGCCGGTGGTGGCCTCAATACGATGATGGTGGGTCAGAATGCTGAACGTAATGGCCTGCCTCGTCGGCTTCGCAGGGCTCTATCACAATCAATACTGCACCTTCCTGTCTCCCGATGCCGCTGTTTTACTAAATAGCAGCAACACCCAACCTGAAGGACTCCAATGGCGCAAGATCGCATTGTCAGTTTCCGGATTGATGAAAATCTGGAGACCCGAATCTCTGTCCTGCTTGGCTCTTATCCGACCAAATCGAAGTTGATCCGAGATGCCATCGACCTCTTGCTCTCGAAGCTAGAGGCACAGGCCAGATTGCGGACTGCCCAAAGGGCCATTGATTGGAATTGAGATCGCCGCAGCGGTCACCGTATTACATCCGCTAAATAGGTGGAGCGCAAAAAAATGCGCGTCACACAAGCGGAGGGAGATATCATGAGCAGAGTAAGGTTCGATCTGAACAAGGCTGTGACTATTCAAGAGTTCACGAAAGCATTGCAGGGCACAACGATAAACTACGAAATTGATGACGGACCGAGCAATTTCTACCCGTACTTCCGGCTTTGGTTCGGCGATGTGAAGATGGTGGCGCTCACAAATGGTTCGGGAAACGTCGTGAGGCTGGTACCGGTTGATGATCTCGTCGAACGACACGGGCAACTTGCGGACTGGATAGCTGGGGAACTCGACACCACGATAAGGGTCGAAGACTTTACGAACTGGGGATCAGGTCTGAAGTGGGCCCGAGCAATCTGGGAAAAACAGCAGCACGAAGATACGGCAGAACGCTACGGTTTTCGATGATCACGCGAGATGCGGTTAGTACGAACAAGTGGACCGACTTCACCTTCGAGATTTAGTCGGTCTGCTATCGCTGCTAAAGTTGAGCCGAGGGAATTTGCTCCGGCACAAGCCCGCCCATCAAGGGTGGAATACTTCGGTATGGTGGTGGCCACCCGCGCCTTATTCGAACCCCTTTGCTTTTAGAACGGTCTGGGCGGCAGGCGAGGAAAGGAACGTGACCAGCGCTCTTGCGGCGTCAGTCTGACTGCTGCCGGTAACGATGCCGGGGGCGAACTGGGTGTAGTTCTGAATCGCTGACGGCAGCGGGCCAACGAGTTCGACGGTTGGTTGAGCCAAGATTTCGCTGATTTGATTGAATCCGATCTCAACGTCGCCGCTGGCAACGCTTGCGTACAGCACTTCCGCAGCGGTGATAGCTTAGTCTTGGGTTTCATTTCCGCAGCGATGCCCAATCGTTCGAGCAAGCTGGCCACGTAGATGCCACTGGCACCCCCACCGGCCGGATCAGGATAAGTAATCGATCTTGCGGCCAACATCGAGCGTTTGAAGGCGTCGGCCGAACTGATGTCGGGCTTCGCGGCACCCTTGCGCACAAAGGCACCAACACCGACCTTCGCGATGATGATGCGGTCGCCAGCCACGACTTTGCCTTGCGCTTGAAGTTGGTCGATCAGTGGCACAGAGTTTATCACGATATCGGCAGCCTCACCCTTTTGAACACGGTCCGCGACAGCACCCGCAGTTCCGTAGGCGACCGTTACTTTGTGTCCCGAGGATTTTTCAAAATCCGGTATCAGTGCGTCAATTGCCGGATGCAAAGCCACGGCGCATAGAAGCTTGATCTCAGCGGCTCTTGCCGTACTTCCGGCAGTGATGCCAAACAAGGCAAGTCCCAAAGCGATTGTCGCAGAGACACTCAGAATGCTGCGTCGATTCATTTTATCTCTCCATACATGTTTATCGGTCGGTGCCAGCGGCATAGCCAACCATCAAACGATCCGGAAGTAGGTTTGAGTGAAGTTACTCGCTCATCTCCCCGCGAAAATTTGCTTTGAAGCCGTCAGTGTTCTCGAAGTTGACCGTCACGTTCTTACCCTCGAAGGCCAATGACCAAGTTTGGGTTTCGCCGTGTCCCAGTATTCGGCGCTCCAACACGAACGTATGTTCGCCGGTCCATCGCCCCTTAACGGCGTTGATTTCCATACAGTGCGGGTGGACTTTTTCGATAAACTCCGTCGAGTCCCATCAAGCCCGAGAATTGTTCAGTGGGCCGTTCCGACTTTCCCGTGTCCGTCGTGATTACCCAAGATGAGTTCGTGTCAAAGAAGTTCAAGGAAAAAGTCTTAACCTTCATCTCGTTTGGATTAAGCTGAAACGTCTTTCCCGATATTGTTTGTGCCACTTCTGAAATCCCGCCCAAGGGAGACGGTCTCTCGGTTGCTGCTCGCTTGATGGATGCAGCTAACAAAGAATTTGAAACTGAATTTGTGGGCAAGGCTTCATCGGACTTCACCGAGTTTGAGATGTCGTCGATTAGTCTCGCTAACGGGTAGCGTTGATCATCACGCAACGCGCCGGTTAAAACGGCAACGACATCTATCTTAGGAAGCACAATGATCATCTGTGAATGACGACCAAGTGCCATATACGCGCCTTTTTCGGGCAGCGACCACCACAAGTTTGCATAGTGAAGTCCGAAGGTAGCTGGAACGATACCTTCTTTAGCCCGCTCCACCCATGACGACGGGATGATTTGTTTCCCTTCCCACACCCCATTGTGAAGGTACAAATACCCAATCTTCGCCATGTCATGCGGCGATAGCGAAAGTCCCGCCTCACCATCGGTTACGCCTTGCGCATCCACTTTCCCCCATTTCGCGCTGGCGATGCCTAGAGGTCCGAACAGTTCCTTTTTTGCGAATTCGAAAGCGTTTTCCTTACTCAGCTTCGTGATCAATGCCGATAAAACGTACGGGTTACCGCTGTTGTAGTAAAATTGCGACCCGGGAGCGTTGCTGGACATCGGCTGACTGAGGACGAACTCAGTTCGATCTGGTGCGCGGTACATCTTCATAATGGTCTCATCCGGTGTATAGTTTTTTTCTCGCCATTCTATTCCGGATGTCATGTCGAGCAGCGTCTGCACCGTCATCGCTTTCTTGTTCTCATCAAGATGCAGGATTGTCTTTTCGGGGAAGAAGTCCACAACAGGATGATCTACACTGTCCAACAGACCGCGCTGAAGTTCTATCGCCGTCAAGGTACTGACGATGCTTTTGGTCACCGACCTCAAATCGTGGCTGATGCCCGGAAGATACGGAGCGTAGTAAGCGTCGGCTACAATCTTCCCATGCCGAACAACGGTAAGGCTGTCTTGTCCATAGTTGCCCACCGTCTCTATCAGTCGGGCGAGACTAGCTGAGTCCATGCCCTGTTGCTCGGGGGTTGAAATCTCCCAAGATTTGGTCGGCCAGATAACGTTCGACGCGGTTTGCGGGTCACCCGCCCACACGGGGCTGCTGGACGCAATCGACTGTTGGAAGGTTACGAGCAGAATTGCCGTCAAGGCTACGCTGAACTTCACCGCATCCTCCCCGAAAATCGCGGTGGCCGCCCCATGCCGGATGACCTTGCCGCTGCGGTAAAGTAGCAGATTGGCGGCCTCTGGGAATGATTACGGCCGTCGATTTGTGCCATGCTGCGCTCATGAGGGATGGCGATAACAATAAGCAGATAGCCAGATGGCCCGGCAACGCGGACTTTGGCTGGCGGCAAGCATGGCCATCAAGTCTCCTACGGTAAGGAAGCAGCGGTCCTCCGTTCTAAACATCAGCGACTAAGTTCAACTGGGCCTGCGGCAAATTCCCACCGATTGCCACCGGCTGGTGGCCACCTGATCAGCAAGAACCCGGCTTCATTCAATCACGTCGTCGGCAATGGCCAACAAACTCGGTGAGAATTCCAGCCCGAGCGATCTTGCTGCTTTTCGATTGAGTACGAACTCGAATTTGGTGGGCTGCTCCACCGGGAGATCGCTTGGTCTGGTGCCCCGCAGAATTTTTACGAGTTGCTTGACCGAAATTTGCAAAAGCGCCGGGATATCTGCTCCGTAAGACATTAGTCCGCCAGCTTCGACGGCCTGCCTGAACACGAACATCGTTGGAAGGCGATGGTTGGCCGCGACCTCAACAAGGCGTCGATAATTCCGGTAGAACATCGGGCTGGGAAAGGTAAGAAGTGCCTCTGCATGCCATTCATTGATGGCCTGAAAAACTGATTGGAAGTCTTCGGGGCTATTTGCACTGAAAATCTTGAGAGCGATACCACGGCCAAGTGCTTTCTGCTCTATCTCTCGGCGCATGTTCTGCATGGTCTGGTCGCTGTACACCTGTGGCTGCTGGAGCGCAGCAAATCGCGTCGCGACTGGTACCGCCTCCATGAGAAACTCGAATTGTTTCAGGCCCAATTCTGGTCCAAGGAAAGTGTTTCCCGTGACGTTTCTGCCCGGGTGGGCGAGACTGACAACAAGCCCATCTGCAATGGGATCGGCCATCGCGCTGGCTACAATCGGGATGACATCGGTCGCACGGCTTGCTGCAAGGGCGGCCTGCGTACCACTGGCCAAGATAACATCCACTTGACGCTGCACAAGCTGACCAGCGGCCCTTCGCAAATCCTCGGGGTCGTCTTCTCCGGAATATCTTTCTAACACGATGTTCTGGCCCTCTACGTAGCCGCTCTCTCGAAGTTCATGCAGGAACGGTAAGGAAAGGTCCGCGTCGGGATTTCGCTTTTCCGAGCAAAGCAACCACTGGCATGCGCCGTTGGCCTAAAGCCGCGCCGGGCCAAGCGGCGGCTGTCCCCAATAATCCGATGAATTCTCGCCGCCTCACTCGATCACCTCATCGGCACGGGCAAGCAGCGTCGTGGGGATGGGAAGGTCTAGTTCCTTGGCGGCCTTTTGGTTGATGATCAGTTCGAATGTAGTCGGTCCCTGAACCGGTAACTCGGCTGGCTTGGCTCCCCGAAGTATCCGACTCACGTAAGTGACTGATTGCTCCAGTAGCTGGGAATATTTGATACCGTAAGAAATTAATCCGCCCGCGTCGCAGAACCCGCGCAAAGGATAGATGGCGGGCAAACGATTGTGGGCAATGCTCGCAATTATTGCGTCGCGATTGATGAAGGTGAAAGCGTCCGGAAGAAAGATCAAACCACCGTTAGCCTGCTGGCCCAGCTTCGAAATCAGACGCTCGACATCAGCGGCATCCCCCGTGGGTTTCTCGATTGCGGTCACCCCAAGAGATGAGGCTATGGATTTGATGGGTCCAGAAAACGATGCTGAGTTATTGCCCGGTTCAGGATTGAACATCAGTCCGATAGTTTGAACTTTGGGCGCGATCTCTTTCAGAATGGATACCCATTTCCCGCCGAGTGAAGGCTCGAAGGGCGTGAAGCCGGTAACATTCCCGCCCGGCTTCGCAAAACTGTCTACGTATTGCATTCCAACCGGGTCGCTTACCATGAGAAAGACTGTGGGGATGGTCGAAGCTTCTCGATGAAGAGCGGCCATGGCGCTGTTCGTGATGGCAAGAATGGCGTCAGGCTTTTTCGCGATTATTGCTTTTGCGTAGAACGTATTGAGTTCTGTTTGGCCAGCACCCCAACGATATTCAATTTCGAGATCGCGTTGCGGTGTCCAACCCAAGCCCTGAAACAGTGTCTCGATGTGTTCGATTTCCTCACTGTTCTCGGTACTGGCTCCAAGCAGAATAGAAACCCGATAGGTCTGTCTTTGCTGCGCCCGCGCTGCAAGCGGCCATGAAGCAGCGCCGCCAAGCACGGTGATAAAATCGCGCCGCCTCATTCGATCTCCCCCATGCCAGACGACCATTGACGCTGCGGTAGGCTATCAGATTGGTGACGACTGGGAATGATTTCGGTCGGGTTTTGTGCTAAAGTCCAGCCATGACCGATGACTCGATTGAAATAGAAGTAGCCGAACGAAACGCGCTCCGAGCCAGCGTTGGGATGCCGCTGCTGTTAGTCGAGGCCGAGACGACGCGGCTGATGGCTGTCAAAACCGACGCGGAGTTTGAGTTGTTGTGGGAACAACAGCGACACCGATTTGAGCATCTCTGGACCGGCAACAAGGATGGCTGGTTGTCGAACATGGGCCGCTACGTTCGCGCCCGCCATCAGGTACGAAACGAGATGAAGTTACTTGAACATGATCGCGAGCAATCATGAATTTCACCATTCAACCCTCAGGCCCGGTCGAGACGCAGAAGGACCTTTTTGCTAAGTGCGACGAATCCGAAGCTAGATGTTTTCTGGTTTTTGCCGGAACTCTTCCCGTTCAAGCCTGCAAGACCAGAGTCGAAGAGCAAGCATGGATTGATGATTTTGTGGAACAACGTCGGAGAAGGTTTACTTGGGGGCCGAATGACCTTGAAATTCTTTAAGGTCTAGTTGGCCCCACACCCACTCCAAAACCGCGAACGAAGTTATGAAGCTCGGCGGTGGTGTCGGTGGGATGCAAATGTTGGTGCAGGACTACAAAAAGTTTCTAAAACGATTTACTTACCAGCCACTCTCTCATCCGGTCATTCTGCTAATCGATAATGACACGACATCCATTTTCGACTCAATAAAGAAGGCATTTGGCATAACCGTTTCGCTCACTGGCACTGCACCCTTCTATCACCTTTGCCACAATCTTTATCTGGTGAAGACGCCAGAGCTGGGGGCAAAAGGCACGTCCTGCATTGAAATTTTTTTGACTCTTCTGTTCTGAAGGTCGTGATTGACGGAAAGACCTTCAATCCGGCAAAAGACATTGATACGACCAAAGAATACGGAAAGATCGTGCTGGCGGAGAAGGTCGTTCGACCAAATGCGGGCACAATTGATTTCAATCAATTTGAAACAATCCTGGACCGGATCGTCGCCGTTGTAAGCCACTATAAGCCGCCATCCTCTGTCGTAGGATCAGCAGCACCGCTTTCTACAGAACCGGCTTGAGGCAACATCCGAAAAATATCGGCCTAATTGTCATGCGAATAGCATCGAAGGAAGATGCGCCGGAGCGTCCGGGCGAAAGGCAAAGACCGCAGCTTGTGCGCTTTCGACGCAACCGGAATGCCAAAAGCGTATCGCGTGGCCCAGACGGCATTAAGCGGCAGGCTCGCTCGATAAGGCTTCGCTTCGCTGCTACATTTGAGAATGCATTTTTCGATGGTGCGTCTTGCTGTGCGTTGAATGCATTGAATGGGAGTGCATCCCAGAGTGCTTTGATGACGCGCCTTGACCGCTTGCCGTCGCAGGTCCTTGCCCGCCACCACCACCTGCACCGGCACCGCCTCCACCGGCACCACCACCCGCGCCCTGAGCAAGCGCGACCGTGGAGCCAAGGGCGAAGATCGCCGCCAGAGCAACAGTTCTAATTTTCATAGGAAGTTTCCTTGGTTATCGGCGAAAGAAGGCCAATTGCTGGCAGGGAGGTTAGTTCCAGCGAGGCACGATCTGAACACGAAAAGCCGCGCCGTTCTGACGCGGCGTTACTGATTACATTTCATCTCGTCAATGAACGAGGCAAGATAGTATCAACCTTTTTACAGGTTGGCCCGGCGCTACAGCCGTCCTCGTTTCCAGCAGCGGTTACAAACACGAATCGCGAAAGGTTTGTAGACGTCCGCTGAGCGGTTACGGACCAACTATCCCCGCGATATTGTCGTAGCGAGGGAACGAGCCGCTCGCGCCGCATTGGTTTAATGGAGACGGCACCGAGACCTCGGCAGTCCCGATTGAGGCCATGCGGCGTAACGCCCGTATGGCCTTAGTCATTTGCAAAAATCTTCGAGCGACACCTTAACGACCCGAACGGTGCGTCGTGTTTTGCGCGTCACGAACCGCCAGCGAATTTGCTGTCGCTTGCCCGATGGCCAAGAAGCTAAAAACTTGGTCTAGGGGCATCCGTCTATCGTGCGCTCGAAAGCTAGGACGGATCGTTGATCTCGGCTTTCGAACCAAGATGCGGCTGAAGATTGTTGAAAACTCAATGACCCGCGAACAATCCAAGCAATTGAAAGTCGGCCAGCGAGTCGCTTGGCATGATAGCGCAGCCGACCAAGGAACAGTCACAGCCAGCGATTGGTCAGGCATCCGGATCGCATGGGACAATGACAAGAACCAATTTCTTCACCACAACAACATGGCCGAAGTCGAACTTAGCGTAGGAAGTAAAAGCTGATGAGTGATTCAATTGGTGAGTTCGAAAGATTATTAGGTCGAGCCGCTCTGCAACTCTGGGCGGACCTTCCGCGTGATACTCAAGAAAAGCTGTTTGAGACCGCTGTTCCTATTGATGCTCATCTCAGGAATAAATTGGCCGTCTTTCTCCACGAACGCCATCCCCGTACTGCGCATCCACCGAAGCCGACGTCGCTGGCGTGACAAGCACGGGTTCTAACCAGTCAGCTTAAAAATCGGCAGAGTCTCTTGCTCAACTTCGGGATTGTGACGCGCCAAGGGCCGTATCTTTTTGCCGCCCGGATTCCGCGAACACGTTCAAAACGCGTTATTGCGCGGTTGGCCAATTTGATTTTGTTGATGGTGCCCGCGTTATATTCTTTGATGACCGCGTCCAGCAGCCATTGGTGAATTTTAACGTGGGTTTCGATCTGGCCGGAGCGCTTTAGATAGTTTTCGGCAATGCTGTAAGCGTCGCTCACCACATCAACTACCATAGAGTTGGCGAGCATTAGCCGGTCCTTTCCAAACTAAAACTCAATGTGGTCCCATTGCGCTACCGTTCTCGATGCTATGCACCACCTGTGACATCATCAGGCTAATGGGAGTTCGTCGCTTTGCAGGAGTGCGGCCAGATCGATGCTGGCCAGCGATTGGCTTGAACCAAATTCGTGAGAATTGATTGTGATGAGGTAAACTCTGTTCTTGAGTTCGTCGGTCACTTCAATCTCACATTCTTCGCCCGGCTTCAGGTTGCCACCCCACTGCCTGAGAAAATTTCCCGTTCTGATTTT
Organism: uncultured Alphaproteobacteria bacterium; assembly: GCA_963764155.1. Taxonomy (GTDB): domain Bacteria; phylum Pseudomonadota; class Alphaproteobacteria; order Rhizobiales; family Xanthobacteraceae; genus Bradyrhizobium. The sequence continues at coordinate 130,623 of CAVXRI010000012.1, read as the reverse complement.
GGCTGCTTCCCAAGCGGCATCCTTGTCCGGGCATTCCTCACCTTCGGCGGGCTGGGCTTGATGTTCGTAACGAACATTGAAGAAATATTTCGGCATGCAACAACCCCTTTGGTACAGTCCGGTCGGCCAATTAGCCTTCCTTCAATATCGCTTTGACCTCTTTCACTGGCCAGCTTTCACCAAGGGGCAGAACCCGCACTCGGTCTCCATTTGACAGGCTGCACAGAGCATGAGAGCTAACCGCGTCATCAATACTTACGACGTGCAGATCAGTCTCAGGCTTCCAGTTGAGGGTGAGATCAAGGTCGCCGGGGAAAATCTGCCACTGCGACCCATCGTTAAGCTCGACGATGTGGCTCTCGGAGTGAGATCGGACCTTCATCGGCCGGGGGCTTTGATTTTGGCCTCTAGAGACTTGAGGCGAGTAAGCCCTGCGACGACCAGTCTATCCGCGTCAGTTTGGCCGGAAGCGATCAAGCCGAATATGCACTCGGTCAGCGTCGTTCCGGGCCTGCACAACTTCGGCCTGATCCCGACCTCTCAAGTCCTCATAGACGCCCATCGCCCGTTCTATGGCCGCTGGCGCAAGCATCTGTTCGACCGAGTCATGTAAGCACAAGGCGTTGTGAACGAAAAAGTTCCCCGTTCGTCACCGGACGCGGCGCGAACGCTGAACCGCATCGCAACAAAACACCGCTTCGGGCGCAAACATCAAACTCGCCCGCAATTAGGCTCCGGTCAGAACTGAACCGCGTCGCGTATCCCGCGTTTCTACCGACTTGCCGTGAGCCGATGAGAGCGCCCACGCATCGCCGCCGATGAAACAAGTAAACGACCGCTGGTGCCAACATGCCAACACTCGCCCGAGTCCCGCGCCGAAGACGAATGACCTTGGGTGGTCAGGCCCGCCGCCAATTGCAGCGGCTGGGGCCTTACCAATCGCTCATTTTGATGTCGGTGCCAGTGTTGCTCGTTGAGCCACTCAAGCTGGTCGCGTTGCTTGTAGCGGGGAAAGGGCACTGGCTCACCGGAACGGGCATGATTTTGGCCGCATACGCAGCCAGTCTTCTATGCGTTGAGCGGCTGTTTAGGGTGGTCAAACCGAAGCTGATGATGATCGGTTGGTTTGCGAAAGGTTGGATGTGGTTTGCCCGCTTACGCGACAAGATAGTTGGGCGGGTTAAAGGCGCGACTTCGGCGGAGTAGCGTGAATGCTTTGCTGGAATGTTGTTGATTACGGCTGAACCGAACCCATGAAGTACACGGAAATAGTTGAGACGCTCGGGTCGTTCATTGACATAGCTGGCGTTCTCCTGATCGTCCTCGGCTTGCTGATCGCCACTACGAGGTACGTCCTAGCATTCAGGACTGTCGCTGAGAGCTACAAGGGCTACCGCCAAGATATAGGCCGCGCCATCCTACTGGGATTGGAGGTGCTGGTGGCAGCAGACATAATTCGTACTGTTGCCGTACTCCGACCCTAACGAGCGTTGCCGTGCTGGCGGGCATCGTAGTGATCCGGACATTCCTCAGCTTCAGCTTGGGAGTAGAGTTGGAGGGCCGTTTGCCGTGGCAACCCGAGCCGATGGGGCGAGCAGGAACTGTTGCTCAAAGCGAGGCTACGTCTGGCGAAGGCCGCATCGCTTCTCGGCAAGATCGGGACGGTTCTGGCTGATTTCCTGAGCCAAAAGTCTTGCTGCCTACCTAAGCACAGAAGCCGCTTACAACGCCGCGCCACAATAACGGCGTCGCTACACAACCGGCCGCTATCTCAATAGGAACGCCTTGTGCGCTGCCGGGTTTAGCAGACCCTCCTGCCCTTGATCCTCGGCTATGAATCCCCGTTGCTTGAACTGTCAGCATGAAATGAGGTTAGCAAGTTTTGGGCCGCAATGTTTTGTATGCGAGACATGTCGCGAGTTTCTTGAAATTTTTCAGGTTCGGGAGTCAAAATTCCCTCTGCCTTGGAGGACCACGCAACTAGAACTCGACCGGTTGCAGGAAAGCGTTTACCCATCTACTGAACCGGTTGAAAACCAATCCTCCTAAGGTGGACGAAACAACTTCCTGCCAATCTGTTCTCAAGAAACAGGAGGCAGGCATGTTCGTGGTTGTTCGCGTCATCATCATCGTGGTCTGTGCTTACGCTGGTTCAGCATTAGCTGAACTGCGATTTTCTCTCCCGCCAGACCCAGAAATAACCGCCTCAAGCTCTCTTGGATGAGTAAGCTATGAAAAAGCCTGTTCAGATCGAACCACAGCAGCCCAGAATTATTGAACGCGCAGACGTCCCGCCTGCCACTGGCTACGCGCTAGTGGTCGATGGCCGTTTCAAAACAGCGTTTGCGGAACAGAGTGTCGCGGAAAAGTCTGGAAGAGAACTGCTCGCGAACTATCCAATGCTGAAAATCGAAATCTACGACGCCTCATCAAAAATCCGAACCTCGCTGAAATAGTCGCACACTGCAGAAGTAGAGTTGGGGCTGTCTGCCACTTGCCAGCGCCCATGCTTACTTCTTTAGGATGCCGGTATCGGTATTGCCGAGACTCTTAACAGCTTGGTTTGCCGTGGGGTTGTTGTACGAAGTCCCAGAGAACGATTCAGTTGCCGTGTTTGAGTTGTTGCCGGGATTGCCCAGATTATTTCCGGTAGTGCCGTGGCTCAGGGCATTACTCGTATTTGGGCCGGGAGACCTCCGGTCCCATTAACGGTGCCGCTGCTCGACATAGAACCTGCGGCACTTCCCGACGAACCGGACCCGCCTGACGAACCGCCACTGCTCCCACCGCTTTGGGCGAAAGCAACGGTGGAGCAAAGGGTCAGTACTGAAAATATCGCGATAACCTTCATAGCGCCCTTCCATTCTGTCCATAGCAATTCGGGGAGAACAGCGCCGTTCCTGCCGGTCTGAATAGATGAGATAATTCGGTCAGCAAAAAAAACCGGTGTTTCCGTGGGTCGCGGCGTAGCCGGTAGCGAGGCGTGTGATGCCATCGGGCCCCTTTGTGAACAGTCGTTCCAGCATTGCAAAATTCACGTTCAGCAACATTAAATTTGACCCTAAGTGGCTTCGGGTAATTCGGTTGAGGCAACTTTCAGTTTGCATGCCTGTTGGAGGGCGAAGGCAAGTGCAGAAAGGAAAATCAAATGAGAAATTTAGCACTGGCGATTGCCACCGCTGCTACGGTCGGCGTCACGGCCGTGGCTGCACCGGCTCCTGCTGAAGCGCGAGGCTGGTACGGACCCGGCATAGCGGGCGGCTTGGTTGCGGGTGCCGTCATAGGCGGCATTGCAGCGAACGCGTGGGGCTACGGTCCGCGATACGGCTACGGACCGGGATATGGCTACTACGGATACGCCCCGGCTTACGCTTACGTTCCGGCGTATCCGATTGTCCGTCGAACATACGTGTATGGACCTGGATACTACGGCGGCTATGGACCGGGTTATTACGGCTGGTGAATTTAACCGCCCCCAAGCCTGCTCGGTTAACTGCCGAGCAGGCTTTCTACCGCCTCATTCAGCGGCTCGCCGGGTCTGGCCCGCAAATGAGCGGCTTTCGTCTGTCAGCGGTTCTTTCCGTCAGGCCCGTCTTGCTTGTTAGGGTGGCCCGTTGAGCCGCTGGCCGAACTGTCGGACGTCCCCGCACCAGTGGTCATCTTGTCAGATTGGACGGCGTTCGCGCCGGTGCCCTGACTATTTGCCGCCCCGCTGGTATTCGCGCCGGTCGTCGTTCCGGATGACGCACCGGCTGAGCCAGCAGCCGAACCACCTCCGGCTTGTGCAAGCGCGAAGGTGCTGGAGAGCGCAAAAGCGGTCGCTATCGTTATTGCCCTGAGTTTCATGGCTGCTCCTGCAATCAGTGAGCAAGAATAACTCACCACGATTGTCGGCTGTTCCTCAAATGCGCTTTGGCCGAAAGAGAACGGCTGACACAGCCGTGCCTGACTATGCGAGACCAGAATTCCGCCTAAACTTTTTGTTCCATCGAACTCCGGCTTCACCGGGGCATTGCTCTTATGGCCGTGAGAACGGCTGGCGCGGCTCCGCTGTTTGTCTTGCAAAAGCAAAAGCCAAGAGGGAGGACACGGGGCCGCGTCGCCGCGCAGCAAATTGGCGATACCTATTCTATTCCATGAGGGTTCGAATTTGCCCGGCGCTGTCTCCATCAGGAAAAAATCAAGGATGTGCGCTGCGGCATAACCTCAGAACAACCTCGGTTGGAACAACAGATCGTTTTCACTTCGCCGGTCAAACAACTGCCGCGATGTCAAGCTGAATGAAAGGCAACGCACTGGGTCGCGTCTGCGAGGGCTTTCGATTCCAGAGGGAGAAAGAATTGAGCAAACAAGTTAAAACGGATACTCGCGCTCTGCCATACTGCCTCTTGCCGGACGTGAGCATCGCCAACGAGACGAGCGATTGCATTCAAAAAATCGAGAAGACAACAGAAGTTGTGATCGCGACCGTCGAAGTCATCGCCGCGACGAAAGGCGTTTTAATCGATGCCGCACTGCGTACAGCGGCAGAAGCGATTAGAAGCCGAAGCCGACCAATTCTCGGCCGTCCACGGACGGTTGAAGTTCGTTAGATTCCAACCGACTTCACAACGCCGCTTTGGGTATCACACATCAGGATCGAGCTTCGCATTTTAATATTTGTTCCTCGAAACTCATTCCTTGCTGATGCTTTGATTCGCACGGGCTAGGAGAAAACATAGGGACGAGACATTATGGCTGATCTAAACCAAACTTTTGACGCACCGCAATTCGCCAACGATCAGCAGAGCCGCGCCGCCGTTGCTACCTCCATTGGACTGAACGTCGCAAAACGCTTTTTTCTTTATCAGACCTCGATGTTGAGGCTCTGGGCCGAGACTTGCGAGCTGGCCGCACGAAACTGCGAAAGGGGCTTGGACGAGTTCAGCGCAAACCAGCGCCGCTCCCAGCAGTAAATGTAGGCGGCGTCTCGCCGCAATCCGGATTTCGAGTACCATGTCGCGCAGCAAGTCGGCTGGAAATGGAGCGTCCTTGTCGGCGCGACCAATGCCAATGCCAGATCATCGCTATACGAGGAAGCACGATGGATAAGCTACAAGAATGTCGCGAGAACCAAGCGGGATGCCGACAACGCGCTATGTATGATCCCGAGAACGCATGGAAGTGGCTTTTCGAAGCAGAGATGTGGGAACGCCGCGCCGAAGAGTATCGCGTTTCTCTTTTTGAGGAATGCAATTCCACCAGCTCAAGTGACTTAGGAAAATCAAACGCCGCATAACGCGCCGACGCCGTATGTTGCATAGCGACGCTGCGCCGTGTCCTCTGCCTTACGCCCCGTTCTCACGCATGAGGGCAGCTTTGTGGTAACCGTTCTCAAGAAGGGCGACGAGTGGTTGATGGCCTTGGATCGCGATGATTGCTGGCTCGGATAGCTAGGATATTGAGTTCCCGGCAAAATAAGTTCCGACTGCTCTTCCGGTCAGCGTACTTTATTCCGCCACCACTTGGTCGTATCGTGAGTTCAGGTACTTGCGTTCCAGTCGGTCTGGGAGAGACGCAAATGCAGGCCGATGTCCCAACCGTCTTGCTGGTAGAAGACGAATTTTTTATACAGTGCGTGGCTGAGGACAGTCTAAGCGACGCCGGTCTAAGCCCAACAGTCGTCGCCTCGGCTGAGGAGGCGCTCGGACTTCTAGAGGAAGCCGAGCCTCAGTACCGCGCTCTTATAACCGACATCGATCTTGGGCGGCAGCGGATGGACGGTTGGCAGCTTGCCCGGTGTTGTAGACAGATGCACCCGGAAATTCCCGTAGTTTATGTGACCGGTGTCGGCGCGGCAAACTGGCGTTCGCTGGGAGTTCCTAAGAGCGTCCTTGTGACTAAGCCATTTGCTCCGGCGCAACTCGTTAATGCGGTCTGGCGGCTTCTCAACGACGGTGCCGCGCCCGCATAACGGGTACCGTAGACCAACGGACCTAACCTTAGCACCGGGCTGTTAATCGCGAAACCGGCACAACTGATCGCCGTTTGGATATTCGATGCAGACCTTTGACTGGCGCGAAGATCGATCAGTCTGGTCGTGACCGTATCCTCGATCTTGGCCCTGATCCATTCCGCCGCCGCGCATCCCGGCATGCATCTGCTCCATCATGCGCTCCACATTCTGACAACTGCGAGCCATTCGCTCTATGATTTGCAACATCTCGCTTTGAATGTCATCCGACCCATGTCGCCGTCGCGTGATTGCGTTCTCCAATCACGACCGACCTGAACATCCGCGCCACGCTTTTGATCTTGCCCGCGCGATTGCTCCGACTGCTGCGGCGTGCGCTCTGGTTGCACTGGAGCAGTCTGGGGTTGGCCGGGGGTGGAGCTGGGCCTGACTCTGGTCCGGTTGAGCGAGTGAGGGGCCGATGCCCGACGACGACAACAACAGCGCCGTGGCTATAGCAAGAACACGCATGACGGTCTCCTTCTCGGGGTCTGACCGAAACGGCTCGGCTATGGCTTTGTTCTTACCGAAAAGCCTTTTTCGTTGTTGCGCCGCGAAGAAAGCCGAGTGTGCTGACTCCGAACTAAGGTTTGTCGCTTGGGCTTCGCGTCATTTTGTTGCGGGTTGGAAATCTGAGCCTCATCGAGCAAGCTTCCTCGGTACAGCGGCGTGGCTGCTGGCAGTGGACACGTTTACGGGGTGTTGGCGCGTGGCGGCCCCGCTTCAAAGAGTCCCGACACCGGGCCGTTCATACTCAAGGCGTCCCGGGATGTTCCTTTTCGTAGGCGGCCACAATAAGCTCAGATTGCGTTATCTGCGCTTTGAGGCGGTCGATCTCCGATCGAGTTTCTGGGAATACGTCGCCCCCAGCCGTATTGCCAGCCTCCAATTCCTCAAGCATGGCACGGTTTTTTGCTGTCTGCTCTCTGTGCCACGCAATTTCAGTATCATCACTCATGTACGTTCCCGCTTTGCATTGGTGCTACCCTGACTGCATGGCGTGTGAGCCTCGGCACACATTCCGCCTAGGGTCGGCTTGCGGGCTGGTGAGCAGGCTCAGTTCGACATTTGCAGCGGGGGCATGACCGAGCTTGGCGCATTGAGAGCGAACGAAAAGGCCGCCCAGAAGGGCGGCCCTTGAATGATTATTCCACAATCTCAACGATGCGGCGTGTTCGCGGTTCTACCAAAACTGTGCGACCATTCACCACCGTGTACCGATACTCACGGGCGCCATACTCGGGTGGCACGTCGTAGTAGGTAACGCCTTCGTCCGGGAGGACTGCGCCAACTCGAACATCTTCCCGATAACGATAGGAGGGATGCCTCTGTTCGACGACATAGGAATGGAAGCGGGGGCGTTGGTCCACACCGAGGATTCCGGCTACGCCGCCAACGACGCCACCGACTGCGCCACCTACAACTGCCCCGACAGGACCTGCCGCTCGTTCACCATCCCTCGCACCCCGCTCGATGCCTCCGGGGACCCCTTGCGCAAAGGCCGAAACGGGAAGGAATAGCGATACAGCGATAGCGGCTGCTCCAACAAAACGGCAGATCATGGCAACTCCTATATGGGGAATCGAACAGGGCGAGTAACAGAAAGCCCGGGCTGTTAGACATAAGTTGAAGGCGGGCACAACGTTCCCTGCACTGCGAAAAAAAGCACTTCCAGCGACCCGCTTAGTTCCGGCGCAGTTCCGGCGCAGCGAAAGCTGGGAAAGTTGAGTTCGTTCGCAAAAAGTGAACATTTTCATCTGTGACAGGCAAAGCACATCGAATCGCAATAGCCATGTGCGGTTACGACCGCAAGAGAACGGGCGGGCTGGGGGCTGAACCTGACACAGCCATCTACTTGGAGCCGCTCGGAAAGTTTCCCAGCGGCTCTTTCTTTTGAGTTACCGGGCTTCCCGAATACAAAGCAGATGCCGAGTTCGGGAGGATGCTGGCCGATGCGCGGGAGGCAAACAAACTTGTGCTGGTTCCGGAGCAAGTGCGGGAAGTGCTCGGTACGTCGCAAAAAGCGGACCCGATTACGTGCGCCGCCTTTTTCCATCCATGGTAACCACCGTCGCAGATTTCTCTGGTTCACAATAGTCGGCCCAAGCATCCATCAAGCGGCGGCGTTTATCGATTGCATCACTTCGCCGGTATGCTTGTTCAGCTTTATCGCCGATGACGTGCGCCAACGCAGTCTCCAAAACTTCCCGAGGGAAGTTGGTGACATTTCCTGCCCAATCCCGAAAGCTTGAACGAAAACCATGGACAGTAGCCTTTTCAATTCCCATGCGTCGCAAAACCATTTCGATTGCCATGCTCGATAGCGGCTTTCTCGGCTTTTTACCGGGAAAGACAAATTCGCTGCCCTCAGGGTTTTGCAATTGCTTCAGAATAGAGACAGCGCGGCTGGACAACGGGACGCGGTGTTCTCGACCCGCCTTCATTCGGTCCGCAGGCAATGTCCAAAGCTTTTTGTGGAAATCGATTTCAGACCACCGTGCGCCGAGAACTTCACCCGTTCTGGCGGCGGTCAAAATGCAAAACTCAAGTGCAAGGGCCGCAGTTGCCTGACGTGTTCTCAATTCACCGATGAAGTCGGCGACATCCTCGTAGGACATCGCCGCATGGTGACCCCGAGTTAATTTGGAGAGCTTTGGCAACAAGTGGTCTAGGTGACCGCGCCAGCGGGCTGGGTTTTCGCCATGGCGAAACCCCTTTGCCTTAGCCGCATCCAAAACTTTCTCGATACGGCCTCGAACGCGAGACGCCGTTTCTGGTATTAGCGTCCAAATAGGCTTCAGGACGGCCAGAACGTCGTCGGTATTGATGGTGTCTACCGGTTTGGTCCGCAACGGCGCCGCATAGGTCGCCAGCGTCGATTTCCACTGCGCTTTATGTTTCTCGTTCCGGTATCCAGCCGACAGCGCCTCGCGAACAGTATCGGCCATGTCGCCGAAAGTCGGAATCCCACTATCGCGCTTACGGTCCTCAATGGGGTTCAAACCTCTGGCAATTTTGCGACGCGCTGCCGCTGCGTTCTCACGGGCGTCAGCAAGGGAAACGACCGAAGCGCTTCCCAAGCCCATTTCCTTGGCCGCACCGCGCCATCTAAAGCGAAACACCCATTTTCGGAACTCACTTCGCGAAACGACAAGATAGAGATTGCCACCGTCGCTGTATTTGCCCGGCTTTGCTGTTTGTACTTTTCGTGCAGTCAATCTCAACGCCATCGAGTCCCCCGGTCCCCAAACTAGTCCCCAAACATGGGTGGATTGGGTTGCATTGTAAGGGTCGCAGCCGGACGAACTGTCGAGAGTTATCCTTATGTAATCGAGGAAACTTTGATTGCTTCTGGTCGTCGTTGGACGCTGGAGGACGACAGACAGGGCGGACACTCTCTCCGCCAAATGCCTGATTTTCTGCAAATAGTATTTGCGCTTTGCCCTCACGGTTTTGAGCATGAAGTAATCTCGTGGTGTAAATACCGCGCAAACTTCTTGAATTCGGCACGTGTCTGGTCGCTACTTGACAACGTGCCGTTGTTGATTCGTCGGAGGACAGTAATAGCCGAAAACCGGCGAAGGCGTGCTTGACCGCAAAATTACGGTCTGTGCCCTTCATACATGGAAACGGCTTCGGCTGGGCTGAGATGGATTTTATAAGTAAACATTTTGTGGCGTTGTCAGCAGTTGTGGTTGGGCTGGCCTCTACATATTCGATGCTTTTTCTGGTGGCATATCTATCAGTTTTCGATTGGAATTTAGTTTGGCTCGTTGAATACAGCGACATGGCCAAGCTGGGGTTGATGGGGGTTGCGCTGCTCTCCTCATTGTTGGCTCTCGTCATCAGCCAATTAGACAATTTCTATAGGTGGATATCACTCAAGGAGCGTCGGTATGGTTGGATCGTGTGGACAGTCGTCGGGCTGACTACCCTGTCCTTCACGATCAGCGTCTATTTTGATTTCAAGGATCGAGGGCTTGGAACGTACCACCTCTATCATTTTGTAAGTTCGTTACTTGGTTTTCTAATATTCTGGGTCATTTTCCGAGACCATGACGCGTGGAAAAGCCGGATGTGGATGGTCATCTGCAGCAACGTCACGGTACTTGCGCTTTCGATGGGTTTTTTTGGAGCAACGTATGGGTACTACGTGAAGGATGTCAGCAAGCAGACGGCCGAGATCACAACGAACAATGAGACGTTTAAGAGTGCAAAGATAGTGATGATGCTCTCACACCATACTGTGTTCTTCTCGGAGGGGCGCGTTACTACTGTTCCAGCCCGGGACATCATAAAAATTTCCTCCGAGCCATCGCCGACACTGTTGCTTCCTTGATCCGGTCCAACAGTTATAGTCCGCGCGTTAGCAGAGAAGCTGCTTGATGGTCGTACCCAGGGCGAAGACTGCGTACCGGCAGCGAAGCCGTGACTTATTCGCCACGAAAGCAGGAGAGGTAATTGGCCATTGTCCGCGGCGCCATTGAGTGCGAAACTTGCAGTCAGCCCCATACGGTTCGCGTTGGGATGGGCCAAGATGAAACGCAACAACACAAGTTCCCATGCCGCCAATGCAAGGAGGACATCATAGTCCACCTAGACGTGGATTATCGAAACGTGGTCGCGCATATTCGGTGTGGGTTGAACAGCAAGCCGATAGATGAAGTTGCTGGCGCACCGATTGTAAATCTGGATGCTGAACTTTCTCATCAGCGAGGCTGAGCAAGGGCAGGACAAGATCTTCCCGCGTATCAGGCAGATACGTGAGATCGTGAAAAAGATAGCTGAACAGGGTCACGGTGCAATTCTAGACCCCCGCGAACTCTCCCAAGCGCAATTGAATTCGCGGCCGTATCGGCGACCTGATTATCTGGATGAATGGAAGCGTTTAAAGAAAGCTTGGTCGTTAGCCCGGAACGGTAAAGACAAGCTCTCGCAAAGAATCACTGAGGCTGCGCATGCGGATTTTTATCTCGCAGATGATCCGCTCGACGGTCTTTCCGACTGGTTGTGGCGTTTTTCGATGTTTACTTCGCAGCCCGCCTATGAAACGAAATTTGGCGAAGCGCTCACAGCGATTAAAAATGCTGATAGATATCGTTTGCTCGACCTAGGTCGAAGGTACGAGCGTGAAATGGTAAGGTCAAGGTCGGATCTATATTTCTCGGCCTTCTGCGAGTTCTTCTCGGGATATGGAGAGTACACACAAGTACTCTTCTCTATAACTCGCGGGGAGTTGTTAGCGTCAGACAAGAAGGCCACGTCCCATGGCTTCGATTCAGTGAAAATGTCATATGGTAATTTATTCGAGGGCTTTACGAGCTTGATCGAATTTGTCGTTCTGTTGAACAACATCTTGGAAGGTCGGGACCACGACAAGTTCGCCCAACTCACTCTCGACAGCTATCGTCGTTTGGACAAGTCAGGGCGGTGCAACCCTCTTACAAGCACCCCCGCTCTGTTCGCCGTGTGTGAAGAGGCCGACAATCAACTTCGAAACGCCTCGCACCATGGCGGATTGAAGTTCGACCCTGCCACACAAACGATTTCATATCGTGCGGGGAAAGGGGGAGTCGGCGACGAAAAAGTCAATGCTATATGCGGAATATCTTTCGCGGTGCGTCCGTATCTTTCTGCAAATTCTCATTCTGCTTCGGATCGAGCTTGCGCTCTGTAATCACCTTGGCTGGTCATCTCCTGTTAAATGAATACACACGCGTTCTTTGTCCAGAGCCAACGCCTCTCGACGTGACTTCGGGGCATTTGCCGTCTTAAAAGCCGGTAAGCCAGCTTGTTCCCGTGCAAGGCAGGGTCAACCGCAGTCAAAGGGGCGCGCACGCGTGCCATCAGCAGTGTGGGGTCCGACAGCGACGGCCTGGCTCCGCCGAGCATGACCGCTGAGGATATGGGAAGCTTTTCGAAGCGAAAGCTTCGGGATTGCTCGCCTATGTCCTCCGCTCGAACCTTCACCACCAAACATTCTATCCCACTTGTTGAATCCTTATGGGTCGCAGTGATTTTTCGGAGCTGCGAACCGTGCGAGATCGAGAGAGACTAGCTTAATGGAAGGTGCAGAGATCAGAGCGATTACATAATCGTAGTGCGAATCGCGCACCACGATTATCTGTAACGGCATGACCGCGAACATTTGCATTGACTGCAAGAAAAGCAGGAGGCTTCAATAACGCAAGGGGCGATGCGCGACCTGCTATGCCCGCTATCTTCGATCTACGAAACGGGTCAAATTGCTCGTATGCAGGGCTTGCAGTCTTGGATTTCAAAGCTCGAACGATGCTTGGCGCGCGCAGAAACGTTGCAGCCGCCCCGAGAAGAAGGCCACGACGTGCAAAAATGAAATCATTTTCTGGTCTCGCCATCAACGCTCCCCTTCGGTTTTCGAGGAGGGCTGACCATGCGCGACCCGTTTACTTGCCGAATGGCCGCATCCTAACGGGATCCACCTTGCCCGGGATGGCAGGTTGGCGAGGGCGTCGGGTCCTACTCTTGATGCACACTCCATCCGGCGCGCCGGAGAACAGAACTCTAGATGGAGGCGGCGCCAATCCCCCCACCCTTGAGTTTGCTCAGCCAGTGATCGAGCGAAATAGGTCCCGGTCCGTAGGCCATGATAGCTAGCGCCATTGCCGCCCACGTGATGTGCACGGGCCAGCCATCCGGGACAGTGACTTCGACGATTCCAGTCATGAAGAGCAATCCAAGTGCGGCGAACCGCGTGCCGAGCCCAACAAGCAGCAGGACCGAAAACACGATTTCGCCCGATCCAGACAGGAACGCCATAACCGTCGGCAACGGATAATGATAGGGGCCGCCGGGGAGGTGCAGCATGAACTCGTCGCTGAATAGCGTCACGGCCGTATCGCTCAGCTTCAGGAAACCGTTCCATTTGAGAATGCCGGAACGCCAGAACGGCACGGCAAGTGCGATGCGTAGCAGGAGCTGCACGACGGATGGCGAGGCGATCGCCTGAACCCGATGACTGGCCTTTTCCGCGACGTGCCAGAGGGACAGCTCTGCCGCGATGCGTTGTTGCGTGATCATGTTGCGCCTCCGAACCTCACCGAACTAAGCGCGCCACCCTCGAGCAGGCCGGCGATGTTGGTCGCGAGATCGAATCCAGGGAAGTCGTCGAGTGCCGATGCGGCGGCCTCGCCCAGCGAGTATCCCGACATCAGGCAGGTCAGGAAGATGGCGCCACCCGCTGGTAGCAGCCGCACAGCAACATCGAAATCCGGCCGTGTGATCAAAGCGTCTTCCGGAGTTGAGGCGTCGATGCGATCGATGCGATCGGTGGCGCGATTGGCGGCAAAGATCGTCAGTGCAGCGAATGGCGATCGCACGATTCGCGTTGCCGGGTGCGCCGTGAACACCAGATTAGGCAGCTGCTCCGATCCGACCTTCGAAAGCACGATGGGCGAGAGCGGCGCCGCATCGACGGCGTGGTAGGCGTCGAGCCATGCCCGTTCGATCCGAGCCACGTCCGCGAGCCATGGCAGAGACTGCGCAAAAGCGTAGCCTTCGATGAACTCCGGAAAGTCGCGGCCGTAATTAAACAGCAATGGCGATGTCGGCGGTGTCTTGCGGATGTGAAAGCGCGCCATGGCGCGGAAAAAGTCCGGGCCGGTGATGCGCTGCACCGCCGGGTAGATCGCGGCAAGCGCGTCGATCAGGCTGACCGTGACATTGTTGCGATAGACGTTGAAGCGCTTGGCGGCAGCCTTCCCGTATGGCCCGGTGACGACGGACGGAGCTTCGCACGTTGGATCGAGCAGCGCCGGTCCGAACGCCGCGGCGTAGGAGGCGTGTTGCTCAAACGGCACGACGATCTCCCATGGCTTCACGCTTATCGAGGATCGCCTGGGCCGCCGCCGCTTCCGCCTTCAGGATTGACCAATCTGGGATCTTGCTGTCCCATTCGATCAGCGTGGGGATAGGGCCGCAGCGCTCGATGACACTCTCGAACAGCGTCCACACGGGATTTGCAACTGGACTGTCATGGCTGTCGATCAGCAGCAGCTCACCCTCGTCGTCGCTCTCTTCGGCATGGCCAGCAAGATGAATTTCGCCGACGCGCGACAGCGGGAAATCGGCGAGATATTGCAGAGCCGAGAAACCGTGATTGGTCGCCGGAGACAAATACGTTGTTGATATCGAGCAAGAGCCCGCAGCCCGTGCGCCGTGCGACGCCGCGGATGAAATCGGTCTCGCTGATGGTCGATGAACGAAAAGCGACATAGGTCGACGGGTTTTCCAGGAGGATCGGTCGCCGGAGCGCGTCTTGCACCTCGTCGATATGGTCACAAACAAGATCGAGTGTCGCCCGGGTGTAGGGTAATGGCAGGAGGTCGTTGAAATAGCTGGTCTCGTGCGTCGACCATGCCAGGTGTTCGGATACAAGCGCGGGTTGATAGCGCGCAACCAGATCCCGAAAACGCGCTAGATGCGCGCGGTCGAGTGGTTGTGGTCCCCCGATCGACATGCAAACGCCGTGCAGCGAAAGCGGATAATCCCGGCGCATCCGTTCCAGCGTGCGATGCGGGGCTCCGCCCGCGCCCATATAATTCTCCGCATGAACTTCAAAAAAGCCGCGTTGCGGACCCTCTGCGAGAATGGCCGCGAGATGTTCGTGCTTGAAACTCGTCCCGGCGATGCCGCCGAGGGGCAGGGAATAACGGAGGGGAATGGTCGCAGATGCCAAGGACTTTATCGCCGCGCTCATGTCGTCCTCCGCTTTTATGCTATTGGTCCGGTCAGACCGGCTTTAGCGAGCCCTTCTTGCCACCCGGCAGTTCGATGCTGGTGCAGGTGCCGCCCTGAACGAACTTCCACGCGTTGCCCTGAAAGTCCACGGTCGAGGTACCCTGGCAAGTCGTGCCCGGTCCCGCCGCGCAATCGTTCTGCCCCTTCAGTGCGACGCCAAAGCACTTCTCCTTCTTGGCGGCGACGGCTGCGTCGGTCTCGGCCTTAGTGAGGGGGCCGGCAACGGCCAGCGTCGCAAGCGCGGTAGAAACGGCGCTTGCGAGAACAAGCGAACTGATCTTGGTTTTGGCAGACATGAGTTATCTCCTTTGAAGGGTTGCTCCGCTTAAACGGTCGCAGGCGCATCGTCTGGTTCGTTCCGCGGCAGCCTCCGTTACCCGAGTTGCCGCTCACTATTCTGTGACAAGCGCAAGATCGCCGAGCGCTTGTGTGCCGATTGGAGGGGGCTCGGAGAAACAAATACAATGCATTTTCCCTATCGAGACATTAGCCAGCCGGCATTGGAGCAAACCTTCAGGCGTCTGCGAGATGTAACGGACGGCTGGCGCGTGCGTAAAGCCAATCGAAGCCGCACCGCGAACTGCCGGACACAGCAATGATTGTGGATCGTAAACAATTTGAACCGGAAGCGGCCAAGAAGCGGCTGACGGTCAGCATTCGTCTCGCAGTCTCAACACTGGTTTTAACCGCGATCCTGCTGACCGCCGCCCTGTCCAGTCTCCTGTGGTGGCGCACGGCCGAGGCGACCAGCCGGCAGTTGGCCTCGACGATCAACGAGCAGATCGTAGCTGCTGTCCGCAAGGAGGTCTCGGCGATCGTCGATGAGGCGCGCGCCGCACACACCGCCATTCGCACGCTGTTTCTGCAAAATGTGCTGGATACCCGCGAGGCGGACAAGCGCGAATTCGTGTTTCTCTCGCAGCTCCAGTCCCAGGCGACGATCTCTTGGGTCGCCTTCGGTTGGCCCGATGGCGCGTTCTTTGCCGCCCACAAGCTCGGTGATGGGCGTTTGGAGATGATGGAGATTTCGCTCACCGATCATGCCGGTCAGCGCCGGGTCGACGAATATGACGTGGTGCCTGGGGATATCGAATTCGCCAATCGTCGTTTCGAGCCGACCAACTTCCGCGTCGCCGAGTCGAATTGGTTCAAGACCGGAATCAAGGCCGAGGATCCCGAATGGTTCAGGGTGACGGACCATCCGGTCGGCCAGCGTCCGTCCATTGCTTTTGCGGGTCCGATCGACGTCTATCAAGAGCGGCAGGGCGTGCTTGCGATAATCATCGAATATACCAGGCTCGCGCGGTTCCTCGCTCAGCTCGAAGTCGGGCGCACTGGAACAGCGTTCATCTTCGACGGTACCGGAGAGCTCGTTGCGGCGCCGGACAACGACGCCGACGAATTGCATGCGGCAAATGGCGAGCAGAAATTATTGCCTCTGGCGCGGATGGCGCTTGCCACATCCGGCGCCGACAAAGGTGCCTCCCGCGGCCGCCTCAAGTCGAACGGCGCTGCTTTTGAGGTGGCCCTGACGCCTCTGCCGTTCCCTGGCTGGCGTCTTGCAACAGTCATTCCCGAGGCCGAGTTTCTTGGGCCGGTTGAGGCGACGCTGCAAAGTCTAATCATTAGCCTGGCCCTCGGCGCAGTGCTCGCTGCGCTGGCGTCAGCCGTGCTGGCGCGATCGGTAATTGCGGCACCGCTCTCTCGTGTAGTCGGCGAGATCCGTCATATCGAGACCTTTGCGTTGGAGTTGGTTCGCCCGCATCCCTCGCGTCTCAAGGAGATTGCGAGCCTGTCGACAGCGATTGCCGACATGGCTGCGGGCTTGTCCGCATTCCGCAAATTCATTCCCGCCGATCTCGTTCGCGCGCTCCTGCGTCAGGGCGTCGAAGCAAAGCCTGGGGGTGCCGTACAGGAGCTGACCGTGATGTTCATCGACATTGCCGGGTTCACTGGTCTCTCCGAGCGCATGGGCGATCGCGTCGTCCCGCTGTTGTCGCGCTATCTCGATTTCACGTCCGAAGTCATTGTCGCCAATGGCGGGACGATCGACAAGTTCATCGGCGATGCCGTAATGGCCTTCTGGGGTGCGCCGCAGCCGCAAGCCGATCACGCGCTTTTATGTTGCCGTGCCGCACTCGGTTGTCGCAAAGCCCTTGACAACTCAGGCCTTGTCGATGATCTCGGCAGTCCCCTTCAAATCCGGATCGGCATCAATTCCGGCCGCATGCTAGTCGGCAATATCGGCTCCGAGTTGCGACTGAACTACACCGTTATCGGAGACGCCGTGAACGTCGCAAGCCAACTCGAGAGCGCCAACAAGAATTACGGCACGCAAATCCTGATTGGTGAAGAGACCGAACGCCTGGTGCGCGGCGCAATCATTGCCCGCGAAGTCGACAGCATCGGGGTCTATGGGCGTGAAAAGGAGATAGCCGTCTACGAACTGGTTGATTTAGCGGGAGAAGGGGAAGCAGCGATCTGCCGCGCCTCGTGGATAACGCATTATGAGCGAGGGCTCGCGAGGTATCGAGATCGGGACCTGGCTGGCGCCGTGGCTGATTTCGAGGCCGTGCTGCGGGAGCGGCCCCAAGATCAGCCCGCCGAACTCATGCTGGATCGCTGTCGTCAGTTGCAACACGGGGATATACCGGAAGACTGGCAACCGATTGCAGTACTAAAGTCAAAATAGGGCTTGCGCGCTGCGGCGGCCCGACAAACCGGTTTCCGCCAAAAACCGTTCCACCACCTTCCGGTTTTGACCCAGTGCCGACGTGCCGGCTGGGCTAATCGGCGGAATCAGTCTGTAGCGGGCACTGAGTGATGCTCGTGCGTAATGCGCCAGTTGCCATCGACTTTGCGCAATCCCACAGTGAGCCTGAAAGGAAAACCGTCCTTATCCATGGGGTTGCTTGACAAATCGGGTCCACACCACATGATGGCTACTGCGAAGGCGACCTCCGCGCCCGCAGTAATGGCGAGTTCTCGGAAGTCAAAGGCTGTGCCGGATTTGTGGTACCGAAAAAACAGGTCCCATGTCTGGGCGTACGCTTCGACGCCTCTGCATTGAAGCGGCGGCGGCAGATCGAACATCACCATTTCTCGATCATGATGCGCGAGGATCGCGGGAAGATCGTGACGGCGGACAGCGTCTGCCCAGCCCTCAAGCAGGGCTTTAATCGGGGCTTCTTCGGCGTTGGCCTGTTCAGGCATAATTTGGTCTCCTCGTTGCGACCGTAGGACGCATAGAGGTCAGCCTATCCGACATCGTCTGTGACCGTTTTCTCCCTTGCTCAATGACGGGCAAGCCGTTTTTCGAAAATCTTGCGCATGCCCCGCGAGGCTCGAGGTTCCCTGAAGATTACGCCAAGTAGGCGCACCCTTTCAACGGAACTGGGAACAATGTCCGGGCGATCTGATTGGAAATTGTTACGGCCGAGCTGGGAGAGACAAGGAAGTATTCCTGGACAAGCGTCTTTATCAGGAAGGAGCAACAAATGGATGACGAACGAAAATCATCAAAAGCGGGGGAACGGGCCGCTGAAGGCTTGCGCGAGGCAACTGCCAAGGAAGAAGCGAAGAACGAGAGCAAGACGGGGCACGATCTAGCCAAGGGCGCTGATCGCTTCGAAGAACGCTCTAAAAGCTCCGACGGAAAAAGCGCAGAAGAAAAACAAAAAGGGTAAATTCAAACAGCAGACCCGACGCGGCGTTCCCTGGCAAACGACCTCCGCAATGACGCTGGAGGCCTTTACTCACGAGGGATCCCGCCCTCGCTAACTACTCGTTCTCTATTGGCTTGAGAAAGAGGCGATTTGCGCGTGAAGCGCGCCTAAACACCTCCCGAAGATCGGATTGCCGGGAGTCTCCGGCACTTAGCCGACGTGCCGTTCGCTTGGAAACTAATAGGGAATGGCCATGCAGGCATGGAGAGCGTAGGATTTTTCGAGAACCAGGTCAGCCGTTTCTGGAAGAATGACGGAGACGCGTAAGCTCGCCGCTATCCTTGCCGCCGATGTGGTGGGGTATAGCCGCCTTGCCGGAACCGACGAGGAGCGAACCCTCGCGCGGCTGCGAGCGCTGCGAAGCGATTTGATCGATCCCACTATTGCTGTGCATCACGGCAGGGTCGTGAAGCGCACGGGCGATGGCATCCTGGTGGAGTTCCGCAGCGTCGTCGACGCCGTGCGCTGCGCCATCGAAATCCAGAACGGGATGGCCGAGCGAAACGCCGGCCTCCCTCCCGAACGCCGGATTGACTTTCGGTGCGGCGTTCATCTCGGCGACATCGTCGAGGAAGCCGATGGAGACCTCATGGGCGACGGGATCAATATCGCCGCCCGCCTGGAAGGAATCGCCCAGCCCGGCACCATTTGTCTTTCGGAAGATGCTTATCGGCAAGTGAAGACGCGGCTCGAACTCGCTGTGAACGATTTGGGCGCCAGACAGCTCAAGAACATTATCGGGCCGGTTCGCGTGTACGCACTGCAGGTCGGGAAACCGGCGTCCGCGCCGTTTCGGCGTGGGCGGGGCTGGCGTTTCTCGAAATGGTTGCTGGTTGCCGCCGCCGTGCTCGCTCTGTTGGCGGCGGCCGTCGGAGGAGCCTGGCACTTCCTGTACGGTCGCTCCGCCGAGATTGCCGCGGCAGATAAGCATCATCTTTCTATCGTCGTGTTGCCCTTTGCCAATTTGTCAGGTGATCCAGGTCAGGATTACTTCGCCGAGGGCGTTACCGAAGAGATCACCACCGCGCTAGCGAGGCTCCGGGGCAGCGTCGTAATCGCCCGAAGCACCGCGATGACCTACAGGGGCAAGCACGTCGACATCCAGGAGATTGGTCGCTCGCTCGGCGTCCGTTACGCGCTCGAGGGAACGGTGCAGCGGGAAGGCCAGCAGGTTCGGGTGAATGCGCAGTTGATCGGTACGGATAGAGGCCAGCAGCTCTGGGCCGATCGGTTTGACGGGAATATGGCGAGCCTCTTTAAGCTACAGGACGACATCGTGGGCCGCCTCTCGCGCGCATTGCAGATCGAGTTGGTCCAGGCCGAGGGCCGGCGGACCGAAACGCGACAGAACCCGGACGCAATCGATCTGGCCATGCGCGGGTGGTCAACGATGTATCGAACCCCCTCGAAGGAAAACAACGCTGCCGCACGCGCGCTGTTTCAACAGGCAATTGGCATCGATCCAAGCAGTGCCGACGCGACGGCCGGCCTCGCATATGTAGGTCTTCGCGATCATATCAATGGCTGGACGCAGCCCGGTCAAGGCGACCACATCCAGGAGGCCATGCAGAAGGCGGAGCGGGCAATCGCGCTCGATCCCGATTATGCTTATCCCTACTACATCAAGGCCGATTTGCTGGCGTACACTATGAAGCCGATGGACCAGCAGGTCGCCAATGAGGCGCTGGCTGCGCTCGAGACCGCGCTGCATCTGAATCCGAGCTTCGCGCCGGCGTACTATGTGATGGCGATCGTCGAGGAGATGCTGGGCGAGTACGACCAGGCGATCTCGCATATCCAACAAGCTATGCGGCTCAGTCCGCGCGATTTCCTGCTAGGCCCGTGGCTCATGCACAGAGGGCGCAACCATTTCGGCCTGCGCCAATACGACGCCGCCATCCAGGACGAGCTGAGATCGCTCGATACCGGCTACCACACATTCCAGCCGTTACTTGCGTTGGCTGGCGCATACGCCGCGAACGGAGAGGACGACAAGGCGAAGAAGGTAATGAGCGACTTGCTTCGCGTTACTCCTCACCTCTCTGTGGCTTGGTTTCACACCCATCTCCCCTCCCTTATCGAGTGGCCGCCAGGCATGCTCGAATCCTTGCGTAAAGCCGGACTGCCCGAGCAATAAGCCGAGCACGCTCGCTGCCCGACGACCCCGACTGGCCTCGCGATGTGTACTGTTGAGCCGGAGCAGACATTGCCGGTCTTGCAGCCGAGCGAGCCAGCCGGAGTAGGGCACAGGCCATCCCTTAGGTTGCGAGCAACCTTCTCAAACTCCGTATGGACTTTTCACCTTGCCAGAAACTGGCATAAAAAAAGCCCCGCGATATGCGGGGCTTTCGTTTACATCTTTGAATGTTTCTTCTTCGTCCTCTTGCTCTTGTGCATGCTCTTGCTCATGCTTGAGCCTCCTTGGCCCTGTGACGCAGCAGGACCGCCACCGCCACCCGCGCCAGCTCCCGCGCCGCCCGCGCCGGCTCCACCTGCGCCTGCGCCACCCGCACCACCGCCCGCACCTTGCGCCAGTGCCAGGCCTGACCCAAGAGCAAAAAACGCAGCCAAGGCTACCGTTGTCACCTTCATTTTCATTTCCTCTCCAATGAACAACCGAGAAGAACGAAGGAGAAAAAGGTTAGTTCCTCGGCTGCCAGAGGCTGCCAGGCCGCTCGAAGAGTAACTCAGGGCGCGACAATCGCCTCATTTCTCATCACGCCGCATACTTTGATATTCGCTTGTGTCAGCCAAGCGACAGGATTTCTCCAATTGTGGAATTCTCATCATGCTCCGTTTCAATCCCCATCGAAAACTGACGGACGGCTTGGTCGCACTGAGCTTCCTCGCCGCCGCGACCCCGGTGGTGGCCGCAGATTACGCACCGATCGATTGCCCTAAAGCATCGTTGCCGACGGAAAGTGCTATCTGCCGTAGCTATGCGCTTGGACAGGCAGAAGCTCGCATGGCAACGCTGTTCGGCGTCGTGAAGTCGCTGGTTGCCATGGGGCAGCGCTCTGATATCACCGATGCGCAGCGAGAATGGTTGAAAAAAAGGAACGCCTGCGCGGCCGATACCACATGCCTCGCGCGCGCCTACCAGTCTCGCATCAAGGCGCTGTCCACGACCCTCGACACGGTTGCTGCGCGCGGGCCGTTCTGAAAAAGGGGGCATCGCTCTCAGATCTTTCTCTTGATGAGGGACGTGGCCAATGTTCGCAATGCGAAGACTTGAGGCGAAATTTCGTCGCGTCGCCACACAAGCGGGGTAACGACAGTGGCTAGCGATTTCGCGATCGGATGCCGCCGAACGCGCGCATGGGGCATTGTGTCGAGTACGGACTCCGGCATTAGCGCGACGCCAGTACCGGAAACGACGCAAGCTATGATGGCATGGTAGGAGTTTAGTTCCAGGACCCGCACGCCTGTCAAACCGCTTCGTCCAAACCAGCGCTGCAGGATGCGACGGTAGGCACAACCATGGGGAAACGCGATGACGGAAACGTCTTTCACATCGCGCGGGTGTTTGATTGGTGGGTAGCCCAGGTGCGAGATCAGGACGAGCCTCTCCGGGAAGATCGGCGCATGCTGCAAGGAACCTCCGGGCGCCTCCGCGGTAAAGGCCGCATCAAGGCGACGCTCAACAATAGCCTCGATGAGGAAATCATTCGTGCCGGTTGCAAGCTCCAGGCGAATGTCGGGATAGAGATTATGGAAAAGGCTTAGCAGTTGAGGAAGGCGGCTCGCGGCAGTGCTCTCAAGCGCGCCGAGCTTGAGCACACCTCGGGGTGTCAATCCTGATATGGCGCTGCGCGCCTCTTCCGAAAGCCGAATGATCCTGTGCGCATACTCCAGGAGCAGTTCGCCCGTCGGCGACAGGTGCATGCGGTGCCGGTCTCGGTGGAAAAGCGTCACCCCCATTGAACTCTCCAGGTGTTTAATCCGCGTCGTCACGCCGGAGGGCACGCGATGAAGTTTTGCGGCGGCCCGGGTGATGCCACCCTCGTCAACGACAGTCTTGAAGATCTGAAGGTCTGAGAAGTTCATGACGTCCGCCTGGATCTAAATTCACCAAAAACGAATGAGATCAGCTCAAGTATTCAATATCGGAGAATTTCGCACAAGACTAATCTGGCGGCCATGAATGCCGCAAGCCTTGCAGTGTCGTCGTTTTCCGCAGTCCTCGTCGGCATGCTCGGTCTCGCCAGCGCCATGGGGATCGGCCGCTTTGCGTTGACGCCTGTCATGCCCTTCATGCTGCACGACGCAGGACTAAGCATGAGTCAGGGAAGCTGGCTCGCCACCGCAAATTACATCGGCTACTTGGCCGGCGCTCTCCTGTGCATCGCAGTGCCGCCGCGTCCGACGGCAGCAGTTCGTTGGGGCCTGACTTTTGGTCGCGGCAACCACATTAGCGATGGGACTGTCGGGCAGAGAATTCCTGTGGATCGCATTTCGCTTCATGGCTGGTGCTGCCAGTGCGATGGTGCTGGTCGGCGTATCTGCCTGGGCGATGCCGGTTCTAAAGCGTCATGGAAAAGAGCAATGGTCGGGACGTGTATTCGCGGGTGTCGGTCTTGGCATCTCGCTTACCGGTCTTCTTTGCTTGGGCGCCGGGATCGTCGCCTGGACGTCGCAATCAACTTGGCTTCTCCTGGGCTGCATTGCCGCTGTCCTCGCGCTGCTGCTTTGGCGGCCCTTGCTGGCGGACGAAACATTCAATGCTGAGCCAGTCTCAAAACAAGGTCTCGGGCGTGCCAATCTGATTGCGGCCGCGTGCTACAGCGCGTTCGGATATGGATACATCATTCCCGCTACGTTTCTGCCGGCGATTGCTCGCCGCTACGTTGATAACCCGGCCATCTTCGGCCTGTCTGGCCGGTGTTCGGGGTGGCGGCTGCGATATCGACTCTGGTTGCGGCGTCTCTCGTCCACCGCGTCTCGCCGCGGCGCATGTGGATCGGCGCGCAATGGTTCCTCGCGATTGGCGTGTCTGTGCCGCTGCTCGGGGTAAACATGACCACACTGATTGTCGCGGCAGTATGTGTGGGCGGCAGTTTCATGGTGATCACCATGGCTGGCATCAGCGAAGCTCTACGATTGACACTCGGACACCGTGCGCGGGCTGTTGGATTGATGACCTCGGGGTTCGCAGTCGGTCAAATCGCGGGACCCGTCGCAGTGAACATGTTTCCACAAACCGGCGGATACCCGATTGTTCCCAGCCTGATTGCGGTAGGTGCCTTGGTGATGAGCAACCTTGTGCTCATCAGCGGAAATCGAGGACCGTCCTGATCCACGGTTGCTTTGGGCACTAAATGCCGAGCACACGACCTGGGGCGATGGAAAAATGTCTCGAATTGGGCAGCGCGCCTAGCAGCGCTGCCGGGCTTCAAGCCGCCGCTCGAATTGCCCGAAAGCCGCCAACTCCGTGCGGGCGTTGGAACTGTGAGGTGCGGTATCCGCGCTCGTGCTTCCTGATTGCGGAAGCTGGTTCAGAAAGGCATGTTGCAAGCAGTCGAGGAGGCTAGGATGGGTCGTGTCAAAGTCGCGGGGTTTGCGGTGTCCTTGGATGGATTCGGAGCGGGCCCGGAACAGAGCCTTCAGGATCCTCTGGGAAAGCGCGGGAAGGAGCTTCACAGCTGGTTCTTCGGAACGAAGACGTTTAAGGCCATGTTCGGCGAGGGCGGCGGCTCGGAGGGCGTGGACGAGACCTTTGCCCACCGCTCGATGGACGGCTTCGGTGCCTTCATCCTTGGCCGGAACATGTTCGGTCCTGTGCGCGGGAAATGGCTGGACGATAGCTGGAAGGGCTGGTGGGGAGACAATCCGCCTTATCACGCTCCGACGTTTGTCCTGACGCACCATGCCCGCGAGCCGATCGTAATGGAGGGCGGCACCACGTTCCACTTCGTCACGGACGGGATTCATGCCGCGCTCGAGCGCGCACGCGACGCCGCGGGAGCACGTGACGTCAAGATCGGAGGCGGCGTCTCGACCGTTCGACAGTACCTGCAGGCCGGCTTGATCGATGAACTGCATTTTGCGCTTTCGCCTGTCCTGCTCGGACGGGGCGAGGCGATGTTCGAGGGCTTGAATCTCCCTGCCCTCGGCTACCGCGTGATAGAATCCACTGCCACAGACCTCGCGACGCATGTCGTGCTCGGGCGCTAGGAGAAGGAACGTCCGCTTCCTGCAGGTTGGTCGCCGGATAGCGGTCGGGCCGTCTGACGTGTTCGATCCAGCTGCAGAGGGAGAAGTAAGGATGGCGAGCGCGTCTAAATTCTGTTCAGAACGCACCTCTCCCGCGTGTCTCCTGCTTGGGATCAGTCTGTTGCTCGCTGCCGCTCTGTCGGCGCGAGCGGAAGAGCCGCTGGGCTCGACAGGCGAAGCCCTCTACCGCACACATTGCGCATCGTGCCACGAGGGCGGCGTGGCACGTGCGCCTAGCACGAGCGCACTGCGGCAGTTCAAGCCTGAGCGGTTGAGCTTTGCCCTGATGTTCGGAATGATGAGCCAGCAGGGACGTGACTTGAGGCAAGGCGAGATTCAGGACGTCGTTCGCTATCTTGTAGGGTCATCGCCGGAGCAGCGGCAGCCGTTACCGGATTCCAGCTGCCGCGAGCCAGGCCCGGCACTTGCGGCCGCTTCGTTGCCACGCTGGAATGGTTGGGGCGCTGACATCGCGCAACGCCGGTTTCAACCCGCTGCCATGGCTCAGCTTTCGCCGGAGGATGTTCCGCGCCTGAAGCTGAAATGGGCGTTCGGCTTCCCTGGCGATACGAAGGCGTATGCGCAGCCGACCATTTGGGGCGGCCGAGTCTTCGTCGGCAGCGCGGGCGGCAAAGTCTATGCGCTGGATGCCAGGCTCGGTTGCCAGCGCTGGGTGTTTGACGCCGGCTTTAGCGTGCGCACCGCGATCACCATCGGCGAGGATGAGCGCGGGACGACTGCCTATTTCGGTGATCAGCGCGGTGTCGCCTATGCGCTCGATGCCGAGAGCGGGAAGCTGTTGTGGAAGAGACGAGTCGATGCGCATGCGGGAGCGGTGATTACCGGTGCGCCGACATTGGCTGGTAGCGTCCTCTACGTGCCAGTCTCCTCGTTTGAAGAGGTGCTGGCGATCGATCCGCGCTACTCTTGCTGCACCTTCCGAGGTCTGATTGCAGCGCTCGACGCCCGGACTGGTGAGGTGCTGTGGCGCGGCTATGTCAGCCCGCCGGCGCAACCAGTCCGCATGAATGAGATGGGGGTGCAACTGTTCGGGCCCTCTGGCGGCGCGATCTGGTCGGCCCCGACCATCGACCTCAAAGCAAACCGGATCTACGCAACCACGGGCGACAGCTATCTGGACCCGGCCTCCACTACCTCCGATGCATTTGTCGCGTTCGATCTGGCCACAGGCGACCTCGTATGGTCGCGGCAGATGACCGAGGGTGACGCCTACAACATCGCATGCAGCGGACAATATCCCTTCAACTGTCCCGGCACCAAGGGTCCCGATTTCGATTTCGGCTCCTCTCCGATCCTGGTCGATTTGCCTGACGGACGGCGTGCGCTCATTGCCGGTCAGAAATCCGGTGTGGTGCACGCGATCGATCCTGATCGCGACGGTGCCGTGCTGTGGCAGCGCCGGGTGGGCCGCGGCAGTACGCTCGGCGGCGTGCAATGGGGCTCCGCTGCGGACGATGCGAATGTCTATGTCGCAGTGTCGGACGTCGGGATGAAGGCGGTGCCGCCAGCCACCGCCGGCGCGCAGAAATCGGTTTTTGGAGTCCTCATGAAACTCGATCCGAGCCAGGGCGGCGGGCTCTATGCGCTAAGCCAGACAACGGGCGAGATCGTCTGGCACACTTCGCATCCGGGCTGCGGCGATCGGCCGGGATGCAGTCCTGCGCAGTCGGCTGCGGTGACTGCAATTCCCGGCGCTGTATTTTCCGGCGGGCTCGACGGCCATCTGCGGGCCTATGCCGCCAAGACCGGCGAGATCGTCTGGGACGTCGATACCGTGCGGGACTACGAAACCGTCAACGGTGTGTCGGCGCATGGCGGCTCGCTCGATGGGCCGGGACCGGTGATCGCCGGTGGCATGCTATACTTCAATTCTGGCTATACTAATTATGGTAGCTCACCTGGCAACGCGCTGCTCGCCTTCTCGGTAGACGGACAGTAGGCGGTGACGCTGCAGAACACCGCGACACGGTTATCCAGATCGCGCAACGGGTGTCCGTGACGCGGGGCTAGCTCTGGCGTCACAGAATCAGGCGTTCGCGAAAGGGTTCGTTTGTATGGCACCCCAATCCTTTGTACTTAGAATTTCCGACTCGGCCATTGCAGATTTGAAAACTCGAATTGGCCTCACCCGCTTCCCTGATGCCGCGCCGGGGGACCCATGGGCCTACGGCGCGAGCGTCGATTACATTCGTGATCTAGTTTCCTACTGGAAGGACAGGTTCGATTGGCGCTCTCAAGAAGCAGCCTTGAACAACTTCCCGCAGTTTAAGGTGCCCCTGCACGACATCGACTTGCATTTTCTCCATGTTCCCGGTGTCGGCCCGAACCCGTACCCGCTCCTTTTGATGCATGGTTGGCCGGGCTCAGTATTTGAATTCCTCGACATTATTCCCCGACTGACCGATCCGGCTCGATTTGGAGGTGACCCCAAGGACGCTTTTACCGTCATCGCGCCGTCACTCCCTGGATATGGGCTTTCCTTTAACCCTGGACAGAAGCGGTTTGTTATCCAGGACATCGCATCGTGCTTGCACGAGTTGATGACCGAGGTTCTTGGATATCCGAAATTCGCCGCACAAGGTGGCGATTGGGGTGCGGCCGTCGCCACGCTCATTGGACAAAATTATCCATCGTCCGTTTGCGGTATCCACCTTAACTTGCTTGTCGTGCCGCGCGAAAAGGTCTTGGCGACCTCAAAAGCCGAACTGGTATATAACGAGCGACTTGCGCATTTCCTCACGGATGAAATTGGGTATCAACAAATTCAGGGCACCAAGCCGCAGACATTGGCCTTCGCTCTCACGGACTCTCCCGCAGGTCTTGCCGCTTGGATCGCGGAAAAATTTCGGACGTGGTCTGATAATGACGGTTTGCCGGAAAGCGCGATAAACCGTGACCGGTTGTTGGCCAATATCTCACTTTACTGGTTCACGGCAGCGATCGGCTCCTCGTTCTGGCCCTACTATGGTCGCCTACACGGAGGCGTGCCAATCTCGCCTCCCATCACGGTCCCGACCGGCTACGCAGCGTTTCCGAAGGAAATAATCGTGCCGCCTCGTTCAATGGCGGAGAAAATCTACACGAACATTCAACGCTGGACGGAGATGAAAAAGGGCGGTCATTTTGCTGCAATGGAGCAGCCCGCCGCGCTTGCCGCTGAAATTCAGAGCTTCTTCCGAGAACTCCGGTAGCATTCCGTCATACCGAAGTCTCCCTTACCGGGCGAACTCAACCGTGGTGATGAGACCGATGCTACACAAGCGTCGTCAATGCGAGAAACGTACCTGTTGCTCGCAAGTTGCCGTGATATGATGGCCATCGCGAATGTCGCTTCGCCGAACGGGGATGCCCCGACTCTGGATGCGTCGAGATCATACTGCCACGACAAGGCTGCGTCGATGATCGCACTGCCCGATGATCGGAGCCACGCGGCGACTAATCGTTGGTTGAGGTCCGGTTCGATGCAGGCATTAATTGCGCTGATCGGACGGATAGGTCTCGACAGCAGCGACAGCGACGAAACGGCATTGCGCAAGCGACTTGCAGTCGTCCTCTGCGCCGGAACGCTGCCTTTGACCCTGCTATGGAGCGCAATCTATCTCGCGGTCGGCGCGCCGATCGCTGCTGCCATCCCTGCGTTCTATACTGTCTTCACTCCGATCAACACGGCGATCTTTGCTCACACCAGGAACTTTCGATTCTATCGGTTTACGCAGCTTCTTCTCATTCTCCTCCTGCCGTGGCTCGTGACACTGAGCCTTGGCGGGTTCAAGCAGTCGAGCGTCGTGATTATCTGGGCAGCGCTATGCCCGGTTGGATCCCTTTTACTTGAAGACCTGCGCAGCACCTCGTTTTGGATCGTTGGATTTGTCGTTCTGTTGATCCTGGGCGCTGCTTGCAGCCCGTTCTTTCGCCCGCCGCTTTGCCCGAATCCTTCGTGACCTGGTTTTTTGTACTCAACGTCGGTGCGGTTATTACGATCATCTTCGGGCTTCTCTACTACTTCGTCGGCCGGCGGAATTTTTTCCAGCAACAAGCTGAAATGCTACTGCTCAACATACTGCCCAAGGAGATCTCCGCGGTCCTAAAGTCCGGGCAGCGCACGATCGCCGACCACTATCCTGCGGTCAGTATCCTATTTGCCGACGTCGTCGAATTCACGCCGATGGCGGCCAGCATGACGCCGAATGGAATAGTCGATCTGCTCAACGAGGTGTTTGTTTGCTTCGACGGGCTGGTTGAAAAATACGATCTGGAGAAGATCAAGACTATCGGCGACTGCTACATGGTCGCGTCTGGGGTGCCACGTAGCAGGTCGGACCACGCAACGGCACTTGTCGATCTCGCGCTCGATATGCAGGCAACGGTTGCCCGCACACAGTTTGGCGGGCGCAATCTTGCTTTCCGCATCGGCATAAACTCCGGACCGGTAGTCGCGGGCGTCATCGGCAGCAAGAAATTCATCTATGATCTCTGGGGAGAGGCGGTCAATGTTGCAAGTCGTATGGAATCGCAAGGACGCACGCGATGTATTCAGATTACCCGCAACACCTACGACCTGGTAAAGGACGCGTTCGCTGTGAGCCCATGGGAATGAATCGAAGTCAAAGGGGCAGGCCACATGGAGGTCTGGCACGTGCTTGGCCGTAAGAAGCTGGAAGACGATGCCAAAGCACCTTCGATGTCTGCTCTGCCCCATCGGTAGACATTCCTTTTAAGGAAATGCAGTCCGCTTTGTGCCTATAACCGACATTGGGGTCGATCACCTCGTCGGCGCCCTAAATTGCCTAGAACATTCCGTTGTCGTTCGCGGCCTTTTCCGGGATAGGTTGAATGACGTCCCAGTGCTCGACCACTTTGCCGTCCTCAAGCTTGTAAATGTTGACGATGGCATTACCGCGCGTGCCCGGCTCGCGCACGGCATGATCGTGAACGATGACATAGTCGCCATCGGCGAAGATGTGCTTGGTTTCGCTGTGGTTGTTCGGGAACTTGTCCTTCAGGAATGCAATGAAGCCCTTGAGGCCCTCCGGCCCGTCGGCGGCATTCGGATTGTGCTGTGTGTACCGGGGCCCAAGGAATTTCGAGGCCGCATCAAAGTCTTTTTCATTGAGCGCGGCCTGCTCGAACGCGGCCACCGTCTTTTTGTTCGTCTCTAGCTGCTCCAGGCTGGTGGCGCGGGCGCATGATATTGCGGCCAATACAGTGAATGTTGTTGCGGCGACTGAAAGGCGAACCATTTGGACCTCCATTTTCCTTTGAACGCGATCTAAGGACATCCACCCCTGACAGCAATGCAGTACATCCGAATACGTCGGGGAAATCTGCTGCTTGCCAAATTGTGGAGGAGGAAATTGACTGAGAATACCGCACGATCACGTTGTGGAATACGCGCGTTGCTTGAAGCCAACAACTGGGTACGACTGGCCGGGCAAGGTGAGATAAAGTGGTCGGAGAGTGTGGTAGCGGTGTCACCTCGTTCTCTGTCGTGAGACTTGATCGGCCTGAGTTCTGCTAGGGCCAGCACTCACGAACCCGTTCCGATCGGCATCAGCTTAAAGCTCGGCTACCAGTCGGACCACAGTCTGACGTAGCCAGGCGTGAGCTGGATCGTGATCGTAGGAAGCGTGCCAGAGCAATGAAACTGCTATCTCCTGCAACTGCACAGGAGGCGGGCTGAGGCTGAGCCCGAGTTCGGTGGCGAACAGGCGAGCTATTCGCGAGGGCATGGTTACGACAACAGGTGCGCGCGCTACCAGAAACGGGACCGCGAGAAAACGCGGCGTGGTCAGGACGACCGTGCGCCGCAACCCGAGCTGTTCCAGAGCATCGTCCACCACGCCGCGCACGCTCAAGCCCGGCCTTAGGCTAGTCAAAACGTGAGGCAGCCGCACGTAATCATCAAGCGAGATCGGGGGCGTTACACCCGTCCTTTCGGCGTTGAACATGCACAGATACGTCTCGTTCAACAGGAGGCGCCGTTTGTGGTGGGTTTGTCCCTGCGGGAACACGTTAAAGCCGATGGCGAGGTCCAGTTCGTCAGCGTCGAGATCATCCAGGAGCCGCGAAGAGTTGATGTTGTGGATACGTAGGTGGATACCGGGTGCGACCTCGCGCAGGCGCGCGAGGAGAGTAGGAACGATCCAAATTTCCATGCTGTCTGCCAGCCCGAACCTGAAAGTTCGCTCCGCTGTTGCCGGGTCGAATTCTTCGTCTCGCGACACCAGCGTCTGGATCTGGAAAAGCGCGGCCCGCACCGGCTCGACCAACGTCCCTGCCCGAGGCGTGAGGCGCAGGCCCTCCGGGCCTCGCGTCAGAAGCTCGTCGCTAAACAGCTCCCGTAGGCGCGCTAGGTTGTGGCTCATAGCCGACTGACCAATGCCGACGCGGGCCGCAGCGCGCGTAACGCTGCGTTCCGTGAGCAGCGCGTCGAGGTGAACCAGAAGGTTCAGGTCGATCCGACCTAAATTGACGGCATCGATGGCCATTATCGATCCAATCGGTTTGATTGATGATGATAACCCGACCATCTTTCACGGCAAGGGATCGACGGGCACACGCCGCGGCCCAATCAAAGGAGACCCCACATGTCAATCCGCAGAAAGCTTTTCGCCGCCGCATTCACCTTGGCTTCTCTCGGGACCGCTCACGCTGACGGTCTGCGGCCGATTGAGGCCAAAAGCATCAACCTCGGTGATGTTTCCGGCGTTGCCTACTACACCGTTGAGCACGATGGTTTCCATGTTGTCACAACCCTTGCGCAGGGCGAGGCAGGGACGCCAATCCGCATTGTGTCTGTTCTTGCATCAGGCCAGAGCGTGGTTCTCTCGACGCCGCACCAGGCAGGTGCGCTCGAAATCAGCCGCAAAGGCGACACCGTGCTCGTCCGAAAGGCGGCCGCAGTCCTCACCAACTAAATTTCCTGTCAAACGACGGGAGCATGTCTCGGCTGAGACCGGGAGGGCGACCTGCCTCTTTTTCCAGGTATCGCAGCTACGCTCCGGGGCGTGCGTCGGAAACTGGAGTCCCAAGATTGCCGATACACCTTTTCGACCGAAGTGTGGGACAGACGTGTGCGTGTGCGCAGTCGCAAGCTGTTCGATCTCAAGCCTCCGGCCGCCGCAGCGCTGGCGCTGGATAGCGCGCAGAGAGCGTGTCGACGCGGTCCCGCCACATCGCCACGAACGCGCTGGAGGTCAGGCGATCGACCGACTTCCATTCGCGTTTGACCGCCGGCAGCGTGTTGCCCCAGATCGCGCGCTTGCACCATCGCTCGCCCTTCGCCATGCCCTCCTGGGTCGCGCAC
The DNA here is from genome assembly GCA_963764155.1 of uncultured Alphaproteobacteria bacterium. Lineage (GTDB taxonomy): Bacteria > Pseudomonadota > Alphaproteobacteria > Rhizobiales > Xanthobacteraceae > Bradyrhizobium. Next base: position 98,588 of record CAVXRI010000012.1, on the reverse strand, counting down.
ATCGACTTCCAGGCAATCTGCTGCGGGTGGCTGAGGTGTTGGGCGGCTCCTTCCCAACCCTGCTGGTGAATCAGATAGAGATTGGCGAACGTCAGCTCCATGTGCGTTTTTGCTTCGAATAGCGCAGCCTCGGCGATGAGCTTGTAGGCGGCAGCCATAGCGTTATCGCGAGGATTAATGATGTCGCCCGACCCGTATGCGCTGAACTCAGACTTGCTCAGCTGGAACAGACCGATATAAGAGCCGGTGCGTTGCCTGGGATTGAAATCGGATTCGATTTTGGCGACCGCCTTCATGAAATTCGGATCGACACCGAACGCTTCGGCCGCGCGTTCGATCTCCTGGACGGGCGTTCCGAGCGGAACGTCGCTCAAAGCCGCCAAGACGATCTTCGCGGGTTTATCCGGCGGCGGATTTTCCGAGTAGACGTGGTATTTCATGTCCTGCTGTGACGTTGCCTCCTTCTCGGGTGGGGCAGCGTTTACGCTGCCACGGGCCTGCAACATTCGCCCGTGTCGCAGCGAACCGGTCACATCGGACGGCATCACCGCGTCCGGCGCCGCGTCGCTGAATTCCGCCGCAACAATCGCATTAGCCGATGATCTTGTATCGACTTTCGCGTTGATGACCCGGGCCGGCAACGCTGCGCGCACGTTCTTCAGGACCGTCGTCACGTTCAACGGGATGGCGTCGAATGCATCAGTAACCCTCGAATTCGGCGTCGCGACGCTCGGGCGCGCAACCCAGGCGACAACGCAACCCGCGAGAACTACGGTTAGTGCCGGCACCATCGCCAATCGCCGCGGGTTCATGATCGTAGCCTCCCAACGCTCCACCTGAGCAGATCGAACTGCCAAGCATGCGATGCCGCTGAACCCTCGGATCACGATATGACCGCCCAAGGGCGGAAACTGCAGGTCATCGATTTTTTCAAAAAGTGTTGCTTGAATGCAACTCGCGGGCCCGAGCGAGTTGTTGTGTATCCTCGACGGAAGCGTGCAGGGGGGAGTTTCGGACGCGCCGTCACGCCGACGTTGAGTCACGACGCTCCCAGGATGAGGTGAATCGTCTCAACAAAAACGAGAAAATGGCGCTGGGACTGAGGCCGTGTTCCGGGACCGCCGCTTTGGGCCAATGACGGAAGAAGCACTGCGAGATGTGATTGTCGGGTGGTGATTTGCAGGATCAATCCGCATCTACGCGCTTGGCGCGCGCGGGCACCGGCTTCGGCGCGATCGTCGCCGCCGGCAGCGGCGTGCGGGCCGCCTCGGAAGTTGCCGCGTTGTTTGCCGCCATATCGGCTCGCGCCGGCGCGACCTTCATATCGTTCAACCGGGCGCGGACTTCCGGCGTCAGGCCCGGAAAGGACGCCACCGGCGTGAAATCCGGGGTCTGGTCATTGCCGACCCGTATGCCGGAATAGGCGACGAGCCCGTCAGCGGTGGCGAGCACGTCGCCCGAGCGCAACGAGCCGTCCATCGCGAGATCGACTGACGCAAGACCAGCGGGATTGTGAGCGTTGCAGGTGCAATCCGCGCGCAGCGCCTTCCGATAGGCAAAGGCGTTTTCGCTGTCGGCGTAGCGTTCGCCGGTTGTGGCATAGGCGCTGCCGATGCTGGAGCCGAAGAAAACTTTGGTGGGGCTTGCCGGACAGAAGGCTTGGCACATTTGCGCCGGCGAGGCCGCGCCGCGCATCAGCGGAAAATATTTGCCGTCGCAGCTGCGCACGCAGAAGGCAGGTCCCGCGCTTACGACGACCGGCCGCGGCGGCGGTGCTTCCGGATTATTGTTGTTGAGAAGATTGTTGAAAAACGAGGTCTGATGCTGCTGCTTCTGGCCGCCGCCGAAAAAGAAATCAAGCAACCCTTCGGCCGAACTCATTTTGGGCGTCAGCACCACGGGGCCAACGAAGACGGCAGCAACAAGCATGCGGCGCAGCTTGCGCGGAAAGGACGGTTCGGTACGCAACGCTTGCTCTACTCGAGGCAACGGACCTCCCTTGCAGCTCTAGGGGGCGCTGAGTTCTGGCGATCGTCGATGAGAAACGCGCTCTAAGGGGGGCGGAGAGGGGGAAAGAAATAGGCGAATGGGCACGGCAAGCGCCACATTTCGGCTGTTATTGAACGCGGTTGGGGCGTGATCCTCCCGGGGTCGCGCGGCGCGGCAGCCTCACCGAAGTTCGATAGGGGGTCGGAACCGGAAGTCGCCTTCGGAACGGGTTACGTCCCGCTGTGCCGCCGAAAAGGAGACATTTCGTGGGGACACTTGTTACTGATCGCCTCGGCAGCCCCGGCAAACCAACCCTCGCCACGTCAATCGCCGATGAGGATGCCTCTTCCGGTGCAGCCGCCATTGCAACGGACCGGGGGGCTACTCGATCCGGGCCTTGTCCTTGAGGTCGCGAATACGAATTTCAGCTTCTTCCTTCGAGGTCACTATTTCCGATTCATCTGGTACGCGCGCTTCCTTGCTGAGCCTCTTGAGTTCGTTCAGCTGGGCTTCTGTCGGTTGTTCCATCTTCACCTCCAAGACGGCATTGGATCGCTTGCTTCAGCTTGCTCACTGGGAACGCCCTGACCGTTACGCCGTTCCATCCGCCTCGTTCGCGCTCTGGCGGTGATTATTCGGCGGTAGCAGCGTTCGCGCCCCTATGGCCTTCGAACCGGCAAGCCAAAGGCTCGCGAAGGCCTTGCCCGCGGTGGTCTGTGGATTAAGTGGACAACCACAGTTGCCATGAAACCGGTCGGCCGGTGACACGTTCAAACGTCATACGGAAACGAGAAATCGAGGATGACAAATCATGACGCTGCAGATTTCGCTGCCATATTCAGACGCATACGAGGCCGCTGTAGATGAAGCAATCGCAACCTGCGATGGGAATCTCCGTGGGGCACTAAGAGCCTTAATCGTTGCAAATGAATTCCTTGAGCGGGATCTTGAGAAGGCGTTGGCAAATCATCAAGCCCCGTCGATAGCGCATGATGGAGACGAGCAATCGCTGCTTGCCAAAGTTGAGGAGGAGGAAATTGACTGAGAATACCGCACGTTCGCGTTCAGGGGATACGCGCGTTGCTGCACCGTGGGGCCGAGCCGCCATAGGATCAAGGGATGCTCGGCATGGGCGTTTGCCATAGAAGATAGTCGCTGGCCCATCCGTCGTGAGGCTTGATCCGTGACTTCTGCCTTAGCATTTCGTTCCAGTCGTTCAGGTTCACGTCGGATTTGGTTTTCCCGCCCCTATGAGGGCTTGGGTCAATTCCCGGACATCCTTTAGCTCTTCGAGAGTATCGACGAGTGAGATGACGCGTTCAGCGCCGGTCCTGCCGACGACGGGTATGGCGAAGTTCAAAAACTTGCGTTCGAGCGACGATCTCGACAGCGGGCGTTCCGCGTCGCCTTCGGGAATCTCCACCGTATTGCGCAAGGATTGACCGTCCTTAAACACAATCTCTATGTTTGCGCCGCGCCCCTTGGGGAGCTTGGCTATGAGTGCCTCGCCGGGCTTCACGGACGTCTTTTCCACCAGTGTCATCACGTCCTGAGCCCGCCAGCGATCCTTCTCGAACTGAACTACCGTCACATCGCCGTCAAGAAGAGCCATGGCGAGGCAGACGGGAAGACTATGATCGGCGGTGCCCTTTGTTTGTGGTCGGAATTTCGCGGGATCCGCAACGCGCTCGATTATTCCGGGATATGTCTCAACCGTGATGGCCTGTATATCCTGTGCGCGGCCGTTGATCTTCGCAGATAGCGACGCGCCAGCCTCTGCCACGGCCTGCAACTCGATTTGAATGGGAAAGCGTTTTAATGCCACTCGGGGCAGCCGGTATCGCGCGGTCTCAAGGTCAACGGCGAAACCCTCCTTGACAGGCTTCATTTTCGACGCCAGCCATTCCAGCGTGCCAGACGGGCCGGTGAACCCCTGCGCGGCGAGCCGTGTTGCGAAAACGCCGTCAACCGCAGTGGCGGCAAGTCCCATAGCCTTCATCATGCTGATGGCGCCACTATTGATGACAAAGCTTGTGAAGCCTCGGGCTCCCGATATTCCAACCGCGTTTGCCATGGCTTCCTTGGGAAGCCCCCAGATCTTGCCCGCGATCAGGGGGATGCCGTAGGAGGCTGCGCACAGGGGATGGAAACCGCGTTCAATGAAGGAGATGGCGTCATTGACGCGCATGCTGACCTCATACCCGGCGATCATCGCCTCGATAAGATCACGGCCGGTTCGTCCATTCTCCTCGCAAAGCGCGATGGCCGTGGGAAGCACCTCGCTCGGATGAAGTGGCTCAGTGCCTATGTAAGTGTCGTTCAGGTCGAGGGCGCGAACCAGGACGCCATTGACGAACAGTGCACCTTCTATGCTAGCGCGTTGCGGATAGCCGATCACAGTGGCTGTATCGCCGCTTCCGAAAGTCTTGCGAATTGTCGTTTCAGCTATATTTGCGGGCTCGGATCCTACCGATCCAAATGCGCATCCGAGGGTGTCAAGAAGCGCCCGCTTGGCCGCGGCGATCACGTCCGCGGGCAGAGCCTCATACTTGATGGAAAGTGCAAATTCGGCGAATTTCTGCTCAAGGGTCACCTTCTGTCGATCACCCTCGCTAGCGGCAAGCGCTGAACTGACGAAGCGATAACCGTCGGACCGAACGCTTTCCAGAAGGAGACTTGCGGAAACACCAGTTGCCGTTCGCGCCAGGAAGTCACGCCGTTTCATAAAAATCTCCGCCATGCGCAAGGGGCACCACTCGGCGAGCGCCGGTTAGTGAATTGCGGCTACTGAGATCCGAAGTAAGCCATGGGTCTTTGAATGAGTGTCGATAAACCCTGACGGTGCGCCATCATGAGCGAGTGCCATAGCTTTAGAAAGCTCAATATGTCAGCTTCGGCAAAACCGGATTCCGACCGTCTCCGAGCGACTTCCGCTTTGCCTCGATTGCTGTATGAAGGTGGCAAGGCGAGACGAAAATGACGGGTAAGCGTTCAGTCATCTCACCTTGTTATCCGTACTGAGGCTTGTCGGCCTGACTTCTGCTATGGCGTGTACTCAGTCGGCGTCGTCTGAAGTCTGCTTTGCCCCATGAACAGACATTCCTGTTAGGGAAAGGCACGTCCGCTTTGTGCCAACAGGCGACAAGGTAGGTTATTCATTTCCGGGGCACGCCGCGTTGGCTTGAAGTTAGAGCCCACCTGGGCGCTGGCGCGTGTGGCTGGCGAGTGCAAAGGCGCCCAGTTCGTCCGGGAATGAAGACCAACTCGCACTAACTGGGCGGTGCTCGTTTCGGTGGGCCTGCAGGCGGGTTTGTGCGCTCAAAGCTCGGGCGTGTCGCGTGAAGGTTATAGTACCGTCCAAGATTCGTGGCAGCGCCCAGCGCGACAGCACCTTCTGGCAATTGTCGAACGTAAAAGAGGATCGGCAGCAGGTTGATGTCGGCTAATATGAACTGGTTACCGACGAGGTAGCCAGTTTCCCCCACTGCCTCTTCTAGAATGCCCAACTGCAGCCGCACTGCGGGCGTCACTGCATCGATTATTTTCTGATCAGGCTTGCCGTCGGTGGTCCGCGGCGCGGCGTAAGCGAGGAGATACGTACGGATCAGGGTAGTATCCATCACCGTGTTAACAAGCGATATCCACTGCTCGGTCAGTCCGGCCAGTCGATGATCCTCAGGAATAAGCTGTGGGCCCGAGAAGCTGCGATCTATATACGTGGCGATCGCCTTCAACTCACAGAGTTCTAAGTCCCCGTGACGCAGCACCGGCATTTTGCCAAAGGGATGAATGGAACGGAGCTCTGGCGCACCTATCATTGTCTCGGTTAGGACGTACTCGACCCCCTTCTCCTCGCAGACCATGCACACGACACGGGTGTACGAAGAGCGCAATGAGCCGAGGATTTCGAGTTTCGTCATATGCTGTTCTTCCTGGCAAGGATCAAATCAAACGATCCCGCCGTGACGGCAGGCGGCAAGAAAGAAAGTAACACTGCGTGCTACATGTGGCGTAATCTCCACGCGCAGCGCCTTAAGTTTCTCTCCGACTAGCGCCCGCATCATTAGGGGCAAGAAAACCAGATCGAGGAAGAATCAGATCGTTGTCACGAGGCGTTGGGGCGCGAATGCCGGCAACTGCCTCAACTCGTCGGATTGCGCCAACTCGCCCATCAGCCGAGCCACCACTTCGACACCCCGATCGCGCGCCATTCGGTGGACGCTGCTCGCCAAATCGGGAAAGCGGTGCGCCTCGGCGATGGCCAGCCGTATCAACCCGACCGTATCATCGTTCAAGGCCCACTTCAGCACCGTGGCCCCCGTGCTCGCAAGGCGCTGATCGATCGTTTCTCCGGTCGGAACGTGGCTCTCGAACCGCCCGACATTGTGAGCAACGTTGTTCATCACCACCGCAGTGAATAGCGCCTCCTTACTGGGAAACCGGGCATAGATGGTCGGCTTTCCGGCGCGCGCGCGGTCGGCAATCTCTTCCATGCTGGCGCCGGCAAGTCCTCGTTCGCGAAATACACGGTGGGCTGCATCCAGGATCCGGACCTCAACCTCGCCGGCCAGCGCCCGCGGCGGCCGCCCACTGCGCACGGCACCGGCCCGCCTCCGCTTGGCTTTCCCCGGGCTTCTGCCCGTCGGGCCGCGTTCACGTTTTTGCGACTTCATGTATTTGATCCTCCACGCCCCTTCACTTAATCATTGCGAACGCCAATTAAAAGAACGAAACGGTTTCGTTTCGATTTAGAGGGAATCTGCGAGTGAGAGAATTCGTGAACTATTACTCGAGGACATGCTCGCCGACCCCATTGTTCGCGCCTTAATGGCGGCGGACGGCGTCGACCCCGAAGAACTCAAGATATTTTGCGCCAGGCAGCAGGCCCTCGTCGAGACGGTCCTGCTTCGACGGCCGGGCCTTCGTGCGCGGCGACGGCGAGAGCGTCGCTGCCTCCACACCGGACATAACAGGAGATTGAAATGACGTCAGAGAACGAAGGCGAAGGTCGCGGTGAGCAATCGCTGCTGGAACTACCACGGCCGCAACGGGCCCGAGGCCCGTCTCGAAAGCTGGTCTCCGAAGACCAGCCCAACGCAGATAACGACTTCGTTCGCGCCCAAGCGCCGAGTCCATCAGCACGCCCTCAAGGCGAGGGCCGTATCGTCGAACTGCCGCAGCGCGAAGATCAGGAGCGCGAGCATCATCCTCCGGAGCCGAAGAACGAAGGCGACGAGCCCCGCGATAGCCAACTGCGGCGGCACCCGTTTGCTTTCCTGTTCGGCCTCATTCTCCTGGTCGCGGCGGCAGCAGCGACCTACGTCTATTGGGACTACGCGCGGCATTTCGAATCTACCGACGACGCGTTCATCGCGGCGCGACAGTTCGCGATCGCCCCAAAAGTATCGGGCTATGTCACCGCCGTCCCGGTCACCGACAACGAGCATGTCGCCGCAGGCGGACGTGATCGCCCGTATCGACGACCGCGACTACCGTATTGCGCTCGACCAGGCGCAAGCGCAGGTGGAGGCGGCGCAGGCCAGCATCGAGAACATCGACGCCCAGATCAGCGGTCAGCAAGCGCAGATCAACGCCTATCAGGCACAGGTGGAGCAGGCCCAGGCGGCACTGGAATTCGCGCAGCAGCAGGCGACGCGCTATGAGCATCTGGCGCAAACAGGGCTATGGCAGCGTTCAGAATGCGCCAGCAGTATTCCTCGCAACTACGCCAGCAGCAGGCGGCGCTGGAGAGCGCGCAGGACGACACTCAAGGCAGCGCAGCGGCAGCTCGAGTCGCTGAAGGCGCAGCGCAGCGTGCCGCTTGCAAACCTCGCGCAGGCGCAAGCGCAGCGCGATCAGGCGCAACTCAATCTTTCCTACACGACGGTCACGGCCGCCCAGGCGGGCCGTGTCGTCAACCTCACCGCCGCGGTCGGCCAATTCGCTACAGCCGGGCACGAACGCTGACGATGTTCGTGCCTGACGAAATCTGGGTCACCGCCAATTTCAAGGAGACGCAGCTCGACGCGCATGCGGCCCGGCAGAGCCCGTCGACGCTCGAGATCGACGCCTATCCGGAGCGCAATTTCCGTGGCCATGTCGCCAGCGTCCAGCCCGGGTCCGGCACGGCGTTCTCGCTGCTGCCGGCCGAGAACGCCACGGGCAACTACGTCAAGATCGTCCAGCGCGTGCCGGTCAAGATCGTCATTGACGAGCCGCCGCACGATGTTGCGCTCGGCCCGGGCATGTCGGTCGTGCCGACGGTGCGGATCGATCCCGCGCCGTCGCTCTATGAGCGGCTGAGAGGCGGCTATGAGCGCGCGCGCGACCGAGCGGGCGCTTCGGCGCGCAAGGCGCGCGGCGCCAATCCCTGGCTGATCGCCGTCCTGGTCGCGCTCGCGACCTTCATGGAGGTGCTCGACACGACCATCGCCAATGTCGCGCTGCCCTATATCGCCGGCGGCATGGGGGTGAGCGAGGACGAGGCGTCCTGGGTGGTGACGACCTATCTGGTCGCCAACGCGGTCATCCTGACCGCCAGCAGCTTTCTTGCCAGGCTGTTCGGCCGCAAGACCTTCTTCCTGATCTGCCTCGCGCTGTTCACCGCGAGCTCGCTGCTCTGCGGCTTTGCGTGGAATCTGAAGTCGCTGCTGCTGTTCCGCATCCTGCAGGGCGTCGGCGGCGGCGGCATGGTGCCGGTCTCGCAATCGATCCTGGCCGACTCCTTCCCGCCGGAGAAGCGCGGCCAGGCTTTCGCGCTGTTCGGCGTTGCGGTGGTCGTGGCGCCGGTGGTCGGCCCGACGCTCGGCGGCTGGCTCGCCGACAATCTCTCCTGGCACTGGTGCTTCCTGATCAACGGCCCGGTCGGCCTGCTCGCGATCGCGCTGATCGCGCTGATCCTGCGCGAGCCCGAGGCCGCGGCAGCGGAGCGCAGCCGGCTGAAGCAGCAAGGGGCGGGTTCGATCTCGTCGGCTTCGTGCTGGTTGCGACGTTTCTCGGCGCGCTCGAAATCGTGCTCGATCGCGGGCTCGAGGACGACTGGTTCGGCTCGCGCTTCATCGTCAGCTGTCGCGACCGTCTGCGCGCTCGCCTTCGTGCTCATGATCCCCTGGGAGATCAGCCGCCGCAACCCGATGATCGACGTCCGGATGGTGGCGACGCGCCAGTTCGGCGCCTGCTTCCTGGTGATGCTGGCGACCGGCGCGATCCTGCTACGCGACGACCCAATTCCTGCCGCTGCTGGTGCAGCAGGATTTCGGCTATACCGCGACCTGGGCCGGGCTTGTGCTCTCGCCGGGCGGCCTCGTCACGATGGCGATGATGTTCGTCGTCGGCCGGCTGTCGTCGCAGGTTCAGCCCAAATATCTGATCGTCGCCGGCGGCCGTGATCATCGCGGCCTCGATGTACGATCTGACCAACGTCTACGGCGATCTCGGCTTCTGGTTCTTCGCCCGCTCGCGCATGCTGCTGGGCGTCGGACTGCCGCTGATCTTCCTGCCGATCCTCGACCGCCTCCTACGACGGCATTCCGCCCGACAAGACCGATCAGGCCTCGGCGCTGATCAACGCGGCGCGCAACACCGGCGGCTCGATCGGCGTCTCGCTTGTGTCCAACGTGCTGACGCATCGCGAGCAGTTCCATCAGAGCCGGCTCGTCGAGCATGCGATCCCCTCGAGCGTCCAGTATCAGGACACGCTGCAACAGGCGACGCACTATTTCGTCGCCCAGGGCAGCTCGCTGGCCCAGGCACAGCAGCAGGCCTTCGCCTGGATCGGACAGCAGGTGCAGACGCAGGCGTCCTTCCTCGCCTATATGGACGCGTTCTGGGTGCTGATGCTGATCTCGCTCGCGGCCGTGCCGCTCGCGCTCACCTTGCGCAAAGTCAAGCTGGGCGGGCCTGCTCCGGTGGGCCACTGATCGACAGTGCGTCGCCTTGCATTTTGAACCTCGATAGGTTTTAAACCCGGTGACTTCATGGACCATCGATATGACCAAGGGCGCATCGTGTTCGCTGTTCGAACACAGTGACGCATGCAGGGTGGTTCGTGCGTCGTTTTCCACAAAGGATCTATCATGGCAAAGATGACCAAGAACCAGTTGATTGATGCAGTTGCAGAGGCGACGCAAATTTCGAAGGGGGATGTAAAGGCCGTCATCGAGCAGATGGCGACTGTCGGCTATAAGGAGCTGAATGAGTCCGGTGAGTTCGTCATTCCGGGTTTCGTCAAAATGTCAGTCGTGAATAAACCCGCTACCGAAGCCCGCAGCGGCGTAAATCCTTTTACGAAAGAGCCCATGGAGTTCGCGGCCAAGCCGGCCAGCAAGTCGGTCAGAGCATCACCGCTGAAGGTTGCGAAGGACGCTGTTTGATCGATGTACATTCAAACTGTTCGACGCTCCGCGCAGTTCGTAAATAATGGCACGAACGGCCGTTGGCGCGTTGGCGGCGTTACCCCTATCAGCAGGCTCGCCCTGGAGTCATGGAGGCTGTGCCGAGCAAGCGGCAAAAATATCGCAGTGACTGCAAATAAGGCCGAAAGCCGGCACTTTGTTGACCACTGTGGCGGAGCATTCCTTTAGGGAATGCCGATGTCGACTGTCGTTTGAGTCAAAGGAGGCCACGATGATGACATCCAGCAGCGCCACAGCCGTCAACGTCCGGATGCTCGGATTGGACCCGTCGAGAGCAACGACCTGGCATCTGTGGACGGTGACTATACCGAGGCGCACAATTACCGGTCGCCTCGTGCGCGGACAGGTTTGGCGACGTCACGACGGTCGTCACTGGTTGTACAAGAAGTTTATCAAGGCAACGGCCTAGCGTTCACTTGACGTCGAAGAAGTGCCGACTGGCAAACTTGGTTATTACCGGCCCGGTGAACTCCGCCGATAGCGCAAGCGGTTGATAGCAGACGCGGCGGCGCGCACCTCCGGTTCGAGTCGCGAGTCGGACGTGCGCTCCAGGCCACCTCAGCGCTGCGCCACCCACTTTTTCTGGCCCTGATGCTTGTGGCTCTTGGGGATTGAGCCTGTCGCGTCCCTGGCAGCCTCGACGCGTTCAATCCGCTGGCGGATTTCGCCCGTAGTCGTGCGGAGCGAGTTGACGCCGATCACGCTGTTCGCCACGCCGGCGCGCAGCGAACCGATCTCTGTTGCGGTGTCATCCTGCGTCATGCGGAGGTGGAGCGTCTCGTCCCTAAGCTGGGCGAGATTCGACGCGATCTGGGCAGCCGTATCGCGCCGGTGCGCCTCATTCTCCTCGGTGGTGGTGCGCAGCGCCGCAAGGCCGATATCGGTGTTGGCGAGGCTCGCCCGAATATGTGACAGTTCCTCGGAGGTGTCGCTCTGGCTCTCGCGCAGCTTGGCGTTCTCCGCTTTGATCTGGGCGAGTTCTGCCGCCAGTACGCCGGCGCGCAGCTCCAGTTGGGCGAGATTCGACGCGATCTGGGCAGCCGTATCGTGCCGGTCCGCCTCGTTCCCGTCGGTGGTGCTGCGGGCCGCAAGGCCGGTCTCGGCGTTGGCGAGGCTCGCCCGGAAATGGGAAAGTTCCTCGGAGGTGTCGCTCGGGTTCTCGCGCAGCTTGTCGTTCTCCACTCTGTCCTTGTCGAGTTCTGCCGACTGGGCAGCGACGCGGTCCTCGAGCGTCATGGGAGGTTGGGCGGCATTGCGGGCAAACTCGCTCGCAGCGACGCAGTGGGTGCCAACGCCCCACAACATCACGCCGGCGCTCGCTGCGAGGGCCAGACCGATGGCAATACGGGAGGGGGCGGTCGTTCCGCGATGCGGCAAGGCATCCGGCATCATTGCTGATTTAAGCATGTACAGATCTCCAAATTTTGAATGAGAAATTATGATCCTCTTCCGGTTGCCAATGTACTAATCGCACAGCGTCTGTTTGGATTTTCCAACGTCCTGTTGCGCAAAAACTCGGGCATCGAGGCGAGGCCGAACGTTGGCATCGAGTTCCGCTGGGCAGCAGGACAGAATGATCAACTGCCAGCGTTGGCTGCTGATCTCATCGGCGACAAGTGGCAGAGATCGCCACGCCCGGCAGCACGGCTAGGGCCGCTTGCAGCCGAAGCAGGAAACTCCACGATCCCGATCGTCTTTGCCGTGGCCGCCGATCCCGTCGAGCTTGGGCCGCTCACCTCAAGCCCTGATCATACCGATTGGGAATGCCTCCCCATCGATCCTTGTCTGGCCCACTGAAGCGCGTTGGTGCTAGCATTTGGAGCGCGGGCGAAAAGTTCCGCTCCGGGGAAGCTGGTGGGCGTAATCGAACGAAATAACGTGCATGTTCGCGGATCGGGCGAGCGGACCATGATTTTTGCCCATGGGTTCGGTTGTGACCAAAACATGTGGCGGTTCGTGGAGCCTGCCTTCGCGAACGAGTTCAGGACGGTGCTGTTCGATCACGTCGGCGCGGGCGGTTCCGACCTGAAGGCCTACGACAAGGAAAAGTATTCGACATTGGCGGGCTACGCCGATGACATCGTCGAAATCGGACGCGAGCTTGTCATGAGGGATGCGGTGTTCGTGGGCCACTCCGTTAGCAGCATGATTGGCGCGCTGGCGGCGCAGAAAGCGCCGGGGATGTTTGGCAAGCTTGTCATGATCGGTCCTTCGCCCCGGTACATCGACGTTGGCGATTACCTGGGCGGCTTCAGCGAAAAGCAAATCGAAGAACTGCTACAGTTCCTCGAGGCCAATCACATGGGCTGGTCGGCACAGATGGCACCCGCAATCATGGGCAATCCTGATCGTCCCGAGCTTGCCGAGGAACTGACGAATAGCTTTTGCCGAACTGATCCAGATATTGCCAAGGCATTCGCCCGGGTTACATTTATGTCCGACAATCGCGCGGACCTGTCCAAAGTTGATGTTCCGACGCTGATCCTTCAGTGCAGCGACGATATTATTGCGTCAAAAGGCGTCGGCGAATTTGTCCATCGCGCAATCCCAAAGAGCGAAATCGTATTTCTTGAGGCTACGGGGCATTGCCCCAATCTCAGCGCGCCGGATGAAGTCATCGCGGCCATGCGAACGTTCGTCTGAGGCTGCCGGTGGGTGAGCCCCGGATCGACGATTTCGAAGACATGTTCGAGAACGCGCCGTGCGGGTACATTACGCTGCTTCCGAATGGACGCGTCGAGCGCGTGAACAAAACCCTTCTGAGCTGGATCGGCTACACCCCGAAACAGATGGCAGGCAAACGGTTCAGCGACTTCCTCAACATGGCTGGCCGCATCTATTTTGAAACTCACATTGCGCCGCTGCTACGCATGCAGGGCTTTTTCAATGAGTTCGCAATTGAGATGATTGCGGCGGCTGGCGGGCCGCTCCCGATGATCGCGAACGCCCTTGAGATGCGGGATAGCAACGGGAAGGCTTTGTCCATTCGGATCGCGTTGCTCAAGGCGACCGATCGGCGACGATACGAGCATCACCTGTTGGAGGCTCGCGACAGCGCCAAGATCAGCTTGGAGAGCGAACGGGAAATATCGCAGTTGCGGGAGGAATTCATTGCCGTGCTCGGCCACGATCTCCGTAATCCACTAGCTTCGATCAGTGCAGGCGCGCGTATCCTTGGGCGCGAGGCAAAGAGTGACAGGGAGCATCAAGTCATCGCCATGTTGGAGACGACTGTGCTGCGAATGGCGGGATTGATCGATAACGTCCTCGATTTCGCGCGTGGCCGTCTCGGTGGAGGTATCACGCTAAATCGGGATCGCCGGAAGCCGCTTGAAGACGTACTCCACCAAGTGATCGACGAGCTTCGGTTGTCTTCGCCGGGCCGCCAGATAGAAGCTGAATATGCTATTGACGCTCCCGTTGATTGCGACAGGACTAGAATAGGACAGCTAGTCTCGAACCTGGTCGGAAACGCGCTTAGTCATGGCGCGTCCGATCAACCCGTTCGGGTGCGTGCGGCGACCGAAAATGGCTTTTTTAAATTGTCAGTCGCTAATGGGGGCGAACCCATACCTGAGGCTGCTTTAGAGAGGCTATTCGAACCGTTCTTCCGAGGCGAGGTGCGTGCGAGCAGGCAAGGCCTCGGCCTGGGTCTCCACATTGCGGCGCAGATCGCAAAGGCCCATGAAGGTACACTGACCGTAAGCTCCACAAGCGAGGAGACACGCTTCAGCTTCGTGATGCCCGCTTCCGCTGCTAGTGAGTGACAGCGCGAGGCGGTAAGGGGACCGGAAACTGCCGCTGACCTGGAGAATGTTGGATCCCGGTTCCTCTCGCTCCGCCACGACGTCGATCCAGCCAGCTTGGGCCATTTTGCCGCCGTCTGTAAGAGGCGGTGAGCCACTCTGTTACCGTGGGTGACGGCCAAGTAGTTCCCCGAACTGAACTTAATCCCCTCTGATGCGTTAGTTCAGCTAACGGAGGAACGCAGATGAACCTGAAAATTCTTGCCGCTGCTGCGGCGCTCGCGACGTTGATGGCTGGTCAGGCGTCGGCTCGCGAGGTCTATCACCGTGGGCATCACTACCACCACTACTACAATCGCGGGGTCGGTCCGGTAGGAGCCGCCGCTGGTCTCGCTGGATTGGCGATCGGCACCGCCGGCGCTATCGCGACCGCGCCGTTCCGAGGCTCGTATGCCTACGACCGAGGCTACGGCTACGGCTATGACCGTGGTTACGACCCCTATTATGGGCGCGGATGGTAGGCACAAACAAAAAGGCGGCCCGGTGCGGCCGCCTTTTTCTTTGCCGCGGAGTTTCTGCCAACCCTCCCGCCACGGCGGCAGTTTCTCACGGGATGATCCTCCCGACACCACGGAGGCGCGGCCCTACCGAGGCTCGCAAAGGCCGTCGCAAGGCCCAACCACCGACACCATCCTGTCACACTGGCCGCTCAGCATGCGCTGGTTCCAGCGCGGAACCGCAGGATACTTCAAACGTTTTCTATTTGTGGGCAGGGGCAGCGAAATGGTGGGGACCATGAGCATTCTTTTCCAGCAAAACGTTCGTGCCAATTATCCTTCAGAACGTCCGGCATACGAGGGGGTGGACTACGCGGTCGCGGCAATATGGGCCGTGGGTGTCATCGCGCCTTGGCTGCTGTTGCTGCACTGGTGGCTCTGAACGTGGATTGATCGGGGCGGATCAATCCGATGGGGTTTTTAGAAGAGCTGTTCGGCCACGGCGGAGAGGCGGTCAGCAAGAACATCGGCTGGCTAGTGCTGTTGCTGATCTTTATTGGCGTGGTCGCCGCGCTCGTTGTGATTCTCCCGTAAGTCATCTTGCGTTTGCAGTATGCGGACGAGTTCGGCCATGCTCGAGCGATCATCGTTGACCGCGTTTGCGAGATCAAAGTTCGCAGGTGAGTAGCTGTCGCTAACGTCGTTAAATCGAACAATCGTGAAGCAATGCCGTGCGCTGCGCGAGCCGGTGCCGGAACGGGGGCGAGGCCATTGGAATTGTGCCGTTGGGTACTGGCCTGCACGGCCTCGCCTCCAAGAGCCCCCCAACCGCAAGGTGAGGTCGTGCCTCACTTCTTCGCGAGCCTTATCCGGACCATGTTGCTGAACCGTTTCTGAATGCACCGTTCAGCGCGCATTGCGAAACCAGAATTATAATCCGCACAATTCCGAACGCGACGGACCTAACTTCGGGCTCCCGCGTTTCGCTCCTCAGAGCAAAACACTCAACAAGAGGAACAACCTACATGCGTAAAGCCATCTTAGGAGCGGCAACGGCACTAGTCTTTGCCTCGCCCGCACTGGCCGCCGATCTGGCGGTAACTCCCTATAGCGAAGGTTCAAGCTACGAGCGGGAAGTTCACACCTATGAGCACCGGATTGCGCCACCCGTCGTGGTCGAGGAGCGGGCGCCCGTGGTGTCCGACACCGTCGTGGTTCGCCGGCCTGTGGTCGTAGCGCCGCCCCCGGTGGTGGTTGAGGAATATCCGGTCTATCCGGCACCGCACGTGTACGCGTACGCCGGCCCGGGTTGGCGTGGCGGTTGGGGCTATCGCCGTCACTTCCACGGCGGTTGGTAAGTCTCCGATAAGGATCGCGGCGTCGTCACGAGGAGAGCCGAACTTCGGGCGTGGTTGCCGCATGGGTTACAAACGCATGGCCACAACTATCGCAGCTCCAAACGTAGCTTACCGAACCGTTGGATTTCAGCGCGGAGGCTTCAGGGGCAACCATCGAGTTGGAGCAAATTGAGCATCGCGGCATGTCTCGTACCCGGGGCCATTGCCGCGATGTTTCGATCTGATGTGTGGCCATATCGTTTGTTCCCTGCTACTCGCGTCGCCCCGATCACCACGTTCCACAACATTTCACGGTGCGATATGGCAGGAGCTTGCATTTTCCCTTTTATTCACAGGGCCTGGCGAAATTCCAGCGCGTGAGTTCACAATTGAACAGACGAACACGGGAGCAATCTCTAATGGGCCACACCACACTCCGGCCCCTCAATTCGCAAGCCACTACCCTCTGAAGACGCCGGCACGCGTGGGTGATGCCCCTTGCATCGCTGTATCAATTTCTGAAGGCTGGTAAGCCATGGAACCGCCAAGTGGGCGGATGAGGTGATCCCACCTTCTTCTCTGTTCCATGTACGATTCCAACGAACGCTGAAAATCGTCGGTTACGCTGATGCCGGCTTCCTGCAGCCGCTGTCGTGCATTTTCGAATCGGATGCGCCAGAGTGGGTGATCCGCGTCGTCGGCCTCAGCCGATGCTTTATCCTGCAGGAAGACGTTGTTGAGGGTAGAAAGCAGTAACAGCGTTGCCGCCGACAGTTGGGTGACTGCGCCGGATTGCTTCAGCCAATCGGCTTCTTTCGGCAATGCGCTTCGGATCAGCGAGACGGCATCCAGCGCGACGAGCCATGCCCGGGAAACCGAGTAATAAGGTTCAGGGAAGCGGAAATAGAACAGGATGGGATAGAAGTGGTGAGCTTCCTTGGCGTCCGTGATCCCGGCCGCGAGGTCGGACAGGTTGTTGTAACCGGCAGTCAGCTGATTATCTGCAAACAGATGCGCGAGCAGCTCCGCGGCGTCACCGGTCTCACCAGAAAGCGCGTGGATCTTCAGGCAGAGCGAATTTCTGCTCCTCAGTGCGCCGTAGATCTGCATCAGATAAGTGATCGTGAGCGATATGACTGACGTCCCGATCACCGAATTCAAGAGAAACAACAGCTTCGCTCCGGCGCTTTGAGGAGCAAAGTTGCTGCCGCCGACAATCGAGAGGCTGCTTCCGGCGACGTAGATTGCGGTGGCGAAGTCAGTCGGAGTGCGCTGGCCGCTGTTTGTGATACTCGTGCCGAGTTGAGGGTGGATAATCAGTGCAGCCCCGAGCGCGAGCAGGATTGACCAGGTCAGCAGCAACGCGACCATGATAGTAGGGCCGCAGAATGAGAGCAGGTGGTTGCCGCTGCGATCCGAGGAAGCCCTGCGCAGTGTAAGCCAAACCATTCTTGCCAGGCGGTCGCTGATGATTCCGGTGCCTGCGCGTGCGTAAAGAACGGTAAGGAATACGTCAGCAAGCACCACCGCCATCAGCAACGTCCCGGCGACAGGCTCAACCCAACGCACCTTCGGCCCTCCTTGTCTTGTGGCCGCGTTAGTAGCCGCCGTTTATGTGGTTCGGCTCGAGATGTGATCCGACAGTGTTGCCGTCGCCCGGCATGAACTTGAACAACGTGAAGTTCTTGTCCGTCCATGCCACGTGAAACCAGGGCGAATCCTGAATGTGGGATGCCGTTACATAGATCGCGCCATCAGGACCTTGCGAGAAGGTGTCAGGCCAGCGCAGGCGCGAATCTGTCAACAGCTCGCGCATGCTGCCATCGGCGGATTGCGCATGAACAGCGGACGAAGTGGACAGCAGGACTGCCACGCAGGAGCCGAACACGGTCAGACGCATTAAGAGACCCTTCCGCGAAACATGTCCGGGCATAATCCGGTCTTCCTGAGGCCGTTCCTATCGCTGCATCGTTAAGCCAACTCGCCCCGCCGGAGCTATCTCAACTAGCTCCGCCGTTGGCGCGCGGCCGCAGCCCGTTACTGCGACAGTTTCACGAAGTCGGGGAATTTGAGTTTTCCTTCCGCGATTGCCTGCGGCCACACGGTGATCTGCTTGCCGTTTTGCCATTGGAAGACGAGGCCGGTCACGGCGCCGGGGCCGGATTTAATGCCGTGGGTGAATTCGTCCTCTTTTCCGTAGAACTGGATGTGCCCGATGGTGCCTTCGTAATTGGTCTTTTCGATCTCGCTGACCATCTTGTCGGGGTCGGTTGAGCCAGCGCGTTGGATCGCCTCGGCAATGATGTAGACGTCGTCATAGGCGGTATAGCCGGTGTAGGCCGGCGGCGTTCCGAACTTCGCCTTGAAGGCCTGCGCGAAGGGCTTGGTCTTGGGGGTGACGGCGACGTCAGGGGTCGCGACGGCAAGTGAAGGGACGCCGTCGGCGGCGCCATTGGTGTCATTCCAGAAAGTTGGGCTCAATGCCTGCGCGCTGATCCCGAACATCGGAATGGGTACCTGCTGGTTTTTCCACTGCACGGTCGGCTGCACGCCGACATGGGAAATGCCGGTGACGATCACGTCCGGCTTCTTGCTTTCGACATTGTTGAAGATTGGCGTGAAGTCGGTGGTGTCGGGTGAGAAGCGTACATGCTCAACGACCTTCAACCCGGCTTTCGGCAGGCAGGCCTCGTAACCGATATCGAGCGGTTTGGTCCACGCCGCATCCTCACTGATAACAGCAACCGTCTTGAGCTTGAGCTGATCAACCAGGAGATCCTTGGCGGCGTCGCAAACGAGTTGAGCCTGCGCAGCCGAGGTCAAATAACCGTGAAAGGTGTATTTGTTTTTCTCGTAATCATTATGGATCGCCTTGGTGATCTCGTTGGAGGCCGCACCCGGCGTGATCAGCGGAGTTTTCAGCCGCGCGGCCCAGGGCTCAAGCGCCAGCACCACTTCGCTGATGTAGCTCGCGATCACGGCGGAAACCTTGTCCTCGCTGACCGCGCGCTGGAACGCGCGCACGGAATCCGCCGACGAGCTCTTGTTGTCGTAGGAGACGATTTCGATCTTGCGGCCGAGAACTCCGCCCTTGGCGTTGATCTCGTCCGCGGCGATCTGCGCGCCGCCAGGGGTGGCGGCGCCGGCGATCGACTGCACCTCAGCGATCACTCCAATCTTGATCGGATCGCCGGACTGCGCCTGGGCGGGGGCGATAAGACAGAGAGCAAAAATGGCCACAAGCGGAATGATGCCGGGGCCGGTGATCGGACCTTTTGGTTGCACGGTCTTCCTCCCTTACGTTCGAATTTGCTTTTGTTGTGCCGTCTCGTGTGGCGAGGGCGACATCAATTCTATGCCGCTTTTTCGTGCATTGGAAACGGCATATCCGAGTTGGCTGATGTGCGTCTGCGAGCGCGGAACAATAGAAGGGGATGACGTGTTTGCTGATGGTCGCAATTCATGCGACCCGCAGAGTGCGACCGATGTTCAATCCATTCCTGATGCTCGCTCTCGAATCCAATCGCGTCATCGCGCAGCGCATGCTCAAGCTGATGCGTGGCGGCAAGGGCGCGCGGCGCGAGGCTGAATTGATGGTCAGCGAGAAGATAGCCGCAGCTTTCGAAGCCAGCGCAAGCCTGATGGCCGGAGCTTCCGGCGACGACATCGTGCAGCGATATCGCGAGCATGTCGCGGCGAATTCGAAACGGCTCGGCAAGCGCAAGCCTAGCCGCAGCCGAAAGAATATATTCAGGGGAACGCGACGCCGACGGAGCCAGTCTTAGCGAGCTCCGCCGTTGCCTGCCATCTGTTCCATGTTCTGCGTCATGCGCCTTGCGGTATCTTCCGACAGTTTGGTCGACATGTCAGCGATTCGGCGCGTGCTCTCCAGAACACTCCCAACGGCCTCGCGCACCAGATCGGTTTGAACCGCTGCAAGCTCCTGAGGCGTGCGGCAGCGTGACAGCTCGCTCATCCGATCCATGCTGCTTTGAAACTGGTGCTGAACCAGCTCGAAATACTCCTTGGACATCCCGCTCATCACCTTCGAGATCACGGCGGTCGATTGGATGATGGTTTCGGCGTTGCGGGCCAATCGCTCGGTCGCTTGCTGCGCTTCGCTGGAAAGCCCAAGGGTGCGGCCAAGCTGGTCGGTGGAACGACCCATCAGTTTGGTCGCCACCTCCAGGCCGGAGCGCCAGGGGTTCTGCAACGTTTCGATATTTTGCTGAAGCATATCGGCGCCCGCCTTGGCTACCTCCTCGCCGGCCTGAACCGCAGAGTGTCCAGCCTGGGCCGTCTGCTCGGCAGTCCGCTCGCCCATCTCCCGGATGGCCTCTTCGGCTTGGGAAAACCTGTTTTCCTGACGGGAATTCTCGTGGCGCGAATTTTTTTCCTGGCGCGAATTCGGCATTTCTTACCTTCCCTCAGATCTGCTTGTGGGGTGAGTTCGGGGATTTAAGTCCCGCGAACAGTTCAAACGCAAAGCCTTTGCGACCGTTCCCGGTCGCTCATCATTTTGGCAACGGCGGCGGCACAGGAACGAGCGATCCGGTTCCGGCTTGTTTGCTCATCTTCTTTCCCACTGATTGCCATCCGGCTCGCGCGCAAGGCCGTGATGATGAGGTTCCGCGAATGTCCACCACTGAAACCGTTGTTCTCGTTGTCGTCGTCATTTTGATTGTCCTGGTGATCGGCAATATCGTGTTCTCGCGCATCGCGGAACGGAGGAACCCACCCATCGGCTCCTTTATCGAGTGCGATGGCGTGCGCCTTCACTACATAGATCGTGGCGATCCCGCGGCTATCTGCGTCGTGCTGTTCCACGGCAACGGCTCGATGATCCAGGATTTCATCATCAGCGGGCTCGTCGATGCCCTGGCGCGCGGCAATCGCGTGCTGTGTTTCGACAGGCCCGGCTTCGGGCACAGTCAACGGCCCCGCTCGCGCGTCTGGACCGCAACGACGCAGGCGGCTCTGTTCGCGCAGGTTCTTGGTCGGCTCGGTGTGCGCAATCCCGTCCTGCTGGGCCATTCATGGGGTACGCTGGTCGCGCTCGCTTTGGCGATGCGACACGACTATCCGGTTCGCGGGCTGGTGCTTGCATCCGGCTATTATTTCCCGACCTGGCGTTGGGACGTTTGGATTTTGTCGGGTCCTGCGATACCGGTGTTGGGCGATCTCATCCGTTATACGATCGCGCCGATCATCTCATGGGCCATGTTGGGCGGAACGTTTCGCAAGCTGTTCGAACCGCGCCCTGTCCCGCCGGAGTTCAAACAACAATTTCCGAAATCACTGACGCTTCGTCCCAAGCAGTTGAGGGCGGCCGCGGAGGAAACCGCGTTCCTTGTTCCCGTGGCGACGCAATTCCAGTTTCTTTATTCGAACATCGCTTGCCCGGTCGCGATCTTTCACGGATTGCAGGATCAGGTGATTGAAGCAGAACAGGCGCGGCGTCTGCATCAGGCGCTGCGCCGCTCTGTTCTCAGTCTGGTCGATGGCGCCGGCCACATGGTGACCTATGCCGATGATGCCGAAATCGACCTGGCCACCGGCAGGATCGGCGGTGCGATTACCGACGCAGCCCCGTCACGGCGCCAAGGCCGGACTTGATGCCGTTGCTAGCTTGGTCCGCGCCAGTATTCGCGCCATCGACTTTCCCGCCCGGATCGACGGCGCTTCGATGAAGCGATAGGCCAGCGTGGCTACGCCAAGCGCGAGGGCTAAAGACGTGACGGTCACGAACAGATTGCCCCAGCTCTGCGTCGATATGATCGGGTCGCACATGAACGCGAATAGCGCGCAGATGTAAAAGATCGGCCAGTGCACAAGGTAAAGGCTGAACGATATCTGCCCGAGGAATCGCAGCGGGGAAACCGTCGCCCATTGCAGGAGCCCGCGCGAGGATACCACCGCGCCGACCATCATCGCGGCGGCGATCGCCGAGGGGATGACAATCCGGATCGCATAGAAATCAGCGTTCCTGCCGGCCATCTCAAGGCCGATCAGGCCGGCGACGAAGGTGATCGCGGCAATTCGCGGTCGGCCTGCGAGAAATGCGGCGACCTCCTTGGCGACAAAGCAGCCAAAGTAGAACCACAGCAGCGTGTAGTAAGGGCTGATCGCAAGCAGGCTCGCGATCCCAGCGAACAGCGCCCAACGCCAGCGCGGCGAGATGCTGCCGTGCGCGGCGACCAGGAACGGCAACATCAGCGAGCCCAGCAGTTCTGGAAGCAGCGTCCAGGTCGGGCCGTTTACCCTCGGCGAGTTGAGCAGCAAATTATCCCACACCGCGTCCCAGCTTGGCTCCGGCCAGAACATGCGCCCGAATCCCGATGTGAACGCGGACGGCATTGGATCGATCCGCAGAAGCCGCTCGCAAGCAAAGGCGAACAGCACCGCCGCCACGAACGGGGGGATCAGCCGGAACAGCCGTCGCGCCAGATATGGCGCGAATGCCCCGTCACGCTCCAGCGCGCGGCCAAGCACATAACCACTCAGCACGAAAAAGAAGATCACCGCAGCCGCCGGATTGAACGCAAACAGCAGCGCGTCCAATACGAAAAAGTGCTCGCTGCCTACGAACACACCCATTCCATGATGCAGACAGACCACCAGCGACGCGAGGCCCCGCAGGCTTTCCAGCCGCGGATCGAATTGAGCTACGATCGACACGGCGCCTCCCAGCGGCGGAGCTTCACGCGCCGGATTGCGATCGCCGAGCCAGCGAGCCACCGAGTGAAAAGTTTTAACCATACGGAAATGCCAATTGATCCAGACCTGAATAGGCATGAATCGTGAAAAGAGCGTTCGAATTGGGAAGGCAACTTTAAGCGCAGGGGCAGTTCAAGCGCCCCGAAGCGGTTCAAACCGCACATCCTGACACGAGCCGAACGAACGAGCCGTTCATGCCGGTCGTCGTTTTGGGCTGTTTGAAAATACCAGACGTCAGAAAAGCAACAGAGACTTTCCCGCGATCTCATTCGTCCGGTTGAAGCGGCGGCGCGCCCGCGTTGAGAAGATTGGAAACGGCGGTGACGAGTTGCGCTGCTGCAAACGGCTTCGCGAGAAGAACGCTGTTGGGAACGCCCTGCGAGGCCCATTTGTCGGCGCTCGCGCCGGTCATATAGACGACCGGACATTCGGGATCGATGTCTCTGGCACGCCTTGCGACTTCCCAACCGTCCAGCCTGCCGCCCAGGTTTATGTCCGTCACGATGGCGCGGTATATGCGACTGCGTCCCTGCAATAACGTCACGGCCTCTTCACCAGAGGCCGCGATTGCTGGGTCAAAACCGCCGTCCGAAAGCGCGTCTTCCACCAGCCCCTGTACCGCCTGATCGTCTTCCACGACAAGGACGGCAATTTGATCTTGCAAGCTGGAATCCCCCTTCGTTGGGCAGGATACAGACTAGCTGGCGGCGGCTTTGTTCCATCGAAAGTACAAAACCGTACTTAGGAACCCTCTAATTAGCCGCCTCGAAATAAGGCAATTGGAACCAGAACCATTCTTCCCATCAAATGTTGGGACAGCGTGGGAGCTGAGGAATCAGGACCTTCGGCTATGCGGAACAGCATTGAAATCGACCCTGAACACTGCCGAGCGATCGGCCAGGAAATCGGCGAAAGGCTGCGGCCGGTATTAACGCAAGAGCCGGAAGTACCGCCGACCCTTGAAACGCGGATCGACCGGCTCCGCGCGGTGGAAAGTGCATCGCCCTCGATTGTCCCCGATATGGACGGGGAAGGCTGAACGCACGAAGCTTACAGTACGGTTGCATTGCGTCTCCCTCTCGCCTGCGAGGACACGATGCAAATCCGACCGACACCCACATGCTCTCGTTTTCAAGTGGTCGAGATGCCCTGCGCTTCTTGTCCGGGTCGAATGCGGCTGGCCCTGATCGAACCTGGCAATTCCAACCTTGAGCTGAGAACATACCGCTGCCGGCTGTGCGGGGCCCTGGAAGTATTTCTCATGCAAGTATAGTTGATCAGGGCTGCGATGATCCGACCGACAAAGCTAGCGACGCTAGTTCTAAAGCCAGCTAGCTTGGCGAACCTTTCGGTTTGCGGCCGCTGCCAGCCCAGCTGCCAGCCGGAAGCATTGAGCGGCCCTTGGCGCAAATGCCGGGGCCGTTTTCATTGAAGCGGCATGAGAATCCGCAGGCCAAGAACGGTTAAGGCGGGCCATTGTTCAGGACATCAGCAACGCGAGTAATCCAACGACAAAGACGACAAAGCTCGTCATGGCCGTAAAGACGCAAGCGCGTTCGAACCCACTCATTTTAGATCCCCTGCACGAGTACGTTTGTATGCATGCGGGGGAAGCCGCGTCCCTAAACAAGGTTAAGTGTCGCCGCCCAGACTCGTTTATCTCGCTGCCCCAATGTCGTCGCCCGGCTTGACCGGGCGATCCAGTAAAGCGAAGCGGTGCGATATCGAGCATATTGGCTCGCCCGGATGTGAACGACGATGGTGCTGCCAGTGCTCATTGCGGCGACGCCGAGGTGACGAAAAAGGCCGTGGTGTTTACTGGATCGCCCGGTCAAGCCGGGCGACGACAGCTGACAACGCGCCGTGCTGCCTTTATCAAGGATCGATCAGGACGCCGGGATTCAACATGCCCTTGGGATCGAGTTCGCGCTTGGCGCCGCGGAGCGCGCGGGCAAACAACTCCGGGCGCTGCTTGTCATAAAACGGCCGATGGAAGCGGCCGACCGCGTGGTGGTGAGTGGTCGTGCCGCCATGCTCGACGGTGGCTGCCGTGCAAGTCGTCAGCACGTCCATGAATTGCTCGAGCATGATCCGTTTATCGAGGATGCCTCCGAAACTGAAATACAGGCATGGTCCGTCCGGATAGACGTGGGTGAAGCGGCAGGTGACAGTGCCTTCTCGCCCCGTGACTTTTTTGATGGTGTCGTGCGTGACTTCCTTGATCTTGGCGTGGAAATCGCGGAAGCGCTCCCAGGTCATCGAAGTCTCGAATGTCGAGGACAGAATGCCGCGCGCCACGGCGTGCTCGCTGTAGTGCGGCGCGCGAATGAACCTGTTGCGCCACGCGCCTGCGGCCCCCGAGCGATGCGAGTTCTCGTCTTCAAGAGCCGCCGCATCCGGCACGCCGCCGCAGTCCCGGCAGATTTCCAGCGCGCGGGCCATCCAGGCATCGAGCGGATGATCGGCCGACTCGAACGTCAGCATCAGCACGGCCTCTTCATTGTCCCAGGGGATATTGGGCAAGGCTTCCCGCGCCTCGAGCAGCCGGCAGTTGGCGGGATAGAGACCGGCCTGCGTGATGCCGCGCACCGCATCGGCCCCGGCATAGAAATTCGCAAAGCGAACGCTGGTGGCGGCGCGGAAGGTCGGCTTCTTTCGCAGCCGCACCCAGGCTTCGGTGATGATGCCGAGAATGCCCTCGGAGCCGATGAACATTCGGTCGGGGCTTGGTCCCGCGCCGGAGCCCGGCAAACGACGCGTCTCGAGCGTCCCTGCCGGCGTCACGACCCGTGTGCTCTCGACGAAATCGTCGATGTGCGTGTAGAGCGTCGCGTAGTGGCCGCCCGAGCGCGTTGCGATCCAGCCGCCCAGCGTCGAGCAGCGGTAGGCCTGCATGTAGTGACGCATCGTGAACGGCGTTTCGCGCAGCTGGTCCTCGATGTGCGGTCCATAGACGCCGCCCTGGATGCGCGCGGCCTGGCTCACCGGATCGACCTCCAGCACTTTGTCCATGTGGCGCGTCGAGATCGTCACCACTTTCTCGAATTCAGCCGACGGCTCGATGCCCTTCACCACCGACGAGCCGCCGCCATAGGGAATTGCCTTGGCCCCGATCTGGTCGCACCAGTCGAGCACGCGGACGATGTCCTGCTCGCTTTCGGGGAATGCGACGGCGTCGGGCGGATTGGGAACGCTGCGCATGAACATGCGGCAGGCATCGAACCACGCCTTGCCGTAGCTGTGCTCAAGCCGCGTGAGATGATCGGTGCGCACCATCGATTGCAGCGCAGCCGGCACGGCGAGCCGGGGCGCACGCAACGCGATCTGGTCGGGCTGAGGCGGCGGCGTGACCTCGAAACCGGAGAGCCCGTAGCGGCGAGCGATCTCGGCTTCCCAGGGCTTGATCTCGTCCGCGCTCAGATCTTCGTCGGCGTAACCCCAGGCATAGAATTTCTTCTGCCGCCTCATGCCGTCCTCCGCTGGTTGTTCCCCCGATCGGAACTGCCGGGTTGATCCCCGGATTTACCCAGATGGTAGCGATTAGCTGGTTGGGCGGAAAGAACTGTATCGCCGCCTTGAGCCCGGCGGAACGGGCCGCTTGTCAAAATCGGCGAGGGCGGATCAGCGCCCGGCCGCTTTCACCAACGCAATCAGTTGATCGCCATAATGTTCGAGCTTCTTGTCGCCGATACCGGCGATGCCGCGAAGCTTGGCGAGCGTGGTCGGACGCGCCGCGGCGATGCCGTCGATGGTGGAATCGTGCAGCACCACATAGGCGGGCACGCCGCGCCGGCGGGCAACCTCCGAGCGCCAGGCGCGAAGCGCGGAGTGCAGGCCGCTATCGGCGCTGCTGGCTGCGCGGTCCGTGGTCGAGGCGAGGTCTTTGCGCTTCGACTTGCTCTTGCTGGAGCCGCGCGATCCGGCGGATGCTTCGCGCAGCATCACCTCGGTTTCTCCCTTCAGTACGCCGCGCGCGCTGTCGGTGAGCTTCAGCGCGCCAAACGCATCGCTGTCGGCTCGCAGATGGCCGATTGCCACCAACTGGCGGAGCACCGCCCGCCACTGCTTCTCGTTGAGCTCGCGGCCGATCCCGAACACCGACAACTTGTCATGGCCGAATTGCGTGACGCGTTCGGTCAGTCGGCCAACAAGCACATCGATCAGATGCATGGCGCCGAACCGTTGCCCGGTACGATAGGCGCAGGAGAGCAGTTTTTGCGCGACGACCTTGCCGTCGCGCAGCAGCGGCGGCGATAGGCAATTGTCGCAATTGCCGCAATTGCCGGAGCCTAAAGTTTTCGCCGAAATAACCGAGCAGGCGGCTTCGCCGGCAGTCTGCGCCTTCAGCCAAGCCGACCAGCGCGTCAAGCTTGCCGATCGACACGCGCTTGAACGTTTCCGAGCCGGTGGACTCCTCGATCATGCGCCGTTGCTGCACGATATCGGACAGGCCGTAGGCCATCCACGCGCTGGAGGGTTTGCCATCGCGCCCGGCGCGCCCGGTCTCCTGATAATAGGCCTCGATGCTCTTGGGCAAATCGAGATGCGCCACGAAGCGCACGTCCGGCTTGTCGATGCCCATGCCGAACGCGATGGTGGCGACGATCACGACGCCATCCTCGTTGATGAAGCGATCCTGGTTATGCGCGCGCAGCCTGGCGTCGAGGCCGGCGTGATAGGGCAGGGCCGTGATGCCGATCTGGGCCAGCGCCGCCGCGGTGTCCTCGACCTTGGCGCGCGACAGGCAGTAAACAATGCCGGCCTCGCCGGCGTGACGCTCCGCTATGAAGGTTTTGAGCTGGGTCAGCGCGTTCTGCTTGTCGACGATTTCATAGCGGATGTTGGGACGATCGAAGCTCGCCACGAAGCTCGGCGCGCCTTCAAGCCCGAGCCGATGAACGATCTCCTTTCGCGTGAGTTCGTCGGCAGTCGCAGTAAGCGCGATGCGCGGCACGTCGGGAAAGCGCTCCGAAATCGCGGACAGGCCGATATATTCGGGGCGGAAGTCGTGGCCCCATTGCGATACGCAATGCGCCTCGTCGATCGCAAACAGCGCAATGTCGGCCCGGGCGAGCAAACCGAGGCAGCGCGGCGTGAGCAGCCGCTCCGGCGCGACATACAAGAGATCGAGATCTCCGGCGAGAAGCCTCCGCTCGACTTCCGAGGCTTCCTCAAACGACAGCGTCGAATTCAACACCGCGGCATTGACACCGGCTTCAAGCAGAGCCGCGACCTGGTCGCGCATTAGCGCGATCAGCGGCGAGACGACGATGCCGCACCCCTCGCGCAACAGCGCCGGCAACTGATAGCACAGCGACTTGCCGCCGCCGGTCGGCATCAAAACCAGGCAATTGCCGCCGCCGACCACATGACCGACGATCTTTTCCTGCGCGCCGCGAAACGCTGATAGTCCGAATACGGAATTCAAGACCGAAAGAGCGTCACGGTCGGCGGTCCCGGCTGCGGGAGCCGTGGCGGTGGCAAAAACAGACATCTCTGGAAACCGCTCGTCCGGTGGGAAGCTTCGCGCGCCGCGGAGGCACGATCGCCGCCACTCTAGTCCAAATTCGCGCCGTTCCACAGCTCCCGCAGCCGGTCGCAAGGTCTTCACTCCTTTTTCGCTGACGGTCTGATCGCCTGCGCCCGCTGTTCCAAATCCGCGCCAGAACTGCCATAGGTGCGGGGCAAGGCTTAGAACTCACTAGCGCCGGATGACGGCGCGGGCGAATGGCTGGAACGGCATGACAAAAGCGGTGCTTGGCATTATCGGCGGCTCCGGCATTTACGACCTGCCGGGCCTGGAAGACGCCCGCGATGAGACGATCGCCAGCCCCTGGGGTGAACCCTCCGCGGCGGTACGTCGCGGCACCATCGCCGGCCTGCCGATCGTGTTCTTGCCCCGTCATGACAAGGGCCACCGGCTGTCCCCTTCCGACATCAATTACCGCGCCAATATCGACGTCCTCAAGCGTGCGGGCGTTACCGATCTTGTCTCCTTGTCGGCTTGCGGTTCGTTCAAGCCGGACTTGCCGCCGGGCACCTTCGTGCTGGTCGACCAGTTCGTCGATCGCACGCATAGGCGCGAAAGCTCGTTTTTCGGCAAGGGCTGCGTGGCGCATGTGTCGATGGCGCATCCGGTATCGCCGCGGCTTCGCATCCATCTCGCCGCCGCCGCCGAGGCCGAGGGCATCGCGATTGCCCGCACCGGAACTTATGTCTGCATGGAAGGTCCGCAGTTCTCGACACTGGCCGAAAGCACGACCTACCAGAACCTCGGCTATTCCGTAATCGGCATGACCAACATGCCCGAGGCCAAGCTCGCCCGCGAGGCGGAAATCTGCTATGCTTCCGTCGCCATGGTGACCGATTTCGATTGCTGGCATCCCGACCACGATGCCGTAACCGTGCAGGACATCATCCGGGTACTGACCACGAATGCCGACAAGGCAAAGGGTCTGGTGGGGCGTTTGGCGAGGGACTTCCCCAGGGAGCACGAGTCGTGTCCGATCGGCTCGGACCGGGCGCTCGACACGGCGCTGATAACATCGCCTGAGGCGCGCGATCCGGAACTGCTGCGAAAGCTCGATGCAGTAGCGGGTAGGGTGTTGCGGGCGTAGGTTTTAACCCCGACGAAGCGGTGCGCCATGAGGGTCGACGGCAGGCATTTTCGAAGCATCTGGCTTGAGCCGGACGGTTGGTCGGTCGGCGCGATCGATCAGCGGCGACTGCCGCATCATTTCGAGATTGCGCGTATCGAAAGCTGCGAATCCGCCGCCAACGCGATCCGTTCGATGCTGGTGCGCGGCGCGCCGCTGATCGGCGCCACCGCTGCCTATGGAATGGCGCTGGCGATGCGCGCCTATGCTTCCGACGCGGCGCTCGATCGCGCCTATGACATGCTGGCGGCGACGCGACCGACGGCGATCAACCTGAAATGGGCGCTGAATGAGATGCGGGCGGTGTTGCACCATCTGCCGCCTTCGGAACGCGCGGCCGTCGCCTATGAACGCGCAGCCGAAATCGCCGAGCAGGACGTCGCCATCAACCAGGGTATCGGCCGATGCGGGCTTGGCCTGATCGAAGCCATAGCCGCCGCAAAACAGCCGGGTGAACCCGTCAACGTCCTGACACATTGCAATGCCGGCTGGCTGGCGACGGTCGATTGGGGCACGGCAACCGCCCCGATCTATCTGGCTCACGATCGCGGTCACGCCGTCCATGTCTGGGTCGATGAGACCCGGCCGCGCAACCAAGGCGCCTCATTGACTGCATGGGAGCTCGGTCATCACGGCGTGCCGCACACCATCATTCCCGACAATACCGGCGGACACCTGATGCAGCACGGGCTGGTCGATCTGGTGATCGTCGGCACCGATCGGGTGGCCGCAAATGGCGACGTCTGCAACAAGATCGGCACTTACCTGAAGGCACTTGCGGCGCGCGACAACGGCGTGCCGTTCTACGTGGCGCTGCCGTCGCCCACCATCGATTTCAGCGTTCATGACGGGGTCACGCAAATCCCGATCGAGCAGCGCGGCAGCGAAGAAGTCACCGATATCACCGGGCGGACCGCCGATGGCAGGATCGAGACCGTGCGGATCGTGCCTGAGGGATCGGCGGTTGCGAACTATGCCTTCGATGTCACGCCGGCGCGATTGGTCAGCGGGCTGATCACCGAACGCGGCGTGCTCAACGCCGACCGCATCTCGTTATCAGACGCATTCCCGGAGCGGATTGCGGCGGCGGCTGAATGAGGTCTCAACTTCAGCCATTCGCTCCACCGGCATTGCGAGCCGACGGGTCGGGCGAATGCCCGCCTGATCACAGGCTCCGCGAAGCAATCCGCAATCTCACGGCGCGTTTACTGAATTGCTAGCACCCCTCGCAAAGACGCTAGCTCAGCTTCAGACCCGTAGCCGCCTCGAGTTCGGCGATGGCTTGCGCAGGGGTAATGACCTTGATCGTGGTCATGCCCATGTCCCGCGCCGGCTTTAAGTTGACGCCGAGATCGTCGAGATAGACGCAAGACTTGGGGTCGACCTGCAGCGCTTCGGTCATCATCCGGTAAATGCGCGGGTCGGGCTTTCGCAAGCCGCTCTTTGCGGATTGTATCACGTGATCGAACAACGCCATCACTTCGGCGATATAGAGCGTTCGACCGCTGTAGCTGCCGATCGCGTTAGCGGGAACATTGTTGGTGATGCAGCCCGTCTTCAGTTTGGCTTTGACGCGCTTTAGCGCCTCGACCATTTCAGGGCGCAGATCGCCGGAGAGCAACGGCAGAATATCCTTGCCGCGCACCTCGGCGCCGAGCGCCAGCGATTCCGTTGCGAACAATTCGTCAAAGGCTTCGATGTCGACTTCAGCTCGTTCAAATTTTGCCCAGGCATTTTCGAGATGATTGGCGGCGTTGGTGCGCCGGATGATATCGACAGGCAATCCGCGTTCGATCTCAAACCGTGTAAATGCTTCGAACGGCGATGACGTTAGCACTCCGCCAAAATCCCAGATCACCGCCTCGATCATTCGATTTCCTGCCTTTGTGAGTTCTGTTGGGAAGACGGCTAACACAACAGGCCGTCATGGACCAGTATCGCGCGGCGGGTTGGCGAGCCCTGCGCAACAGGGTATCTGTGCGGCGATGAAAATGCTCTTTCCCATGCTTGCCGCGGCATTGATGGTTGCATCGCCGGCTTCCGCGATTGTCGGCGGTGCGCCGCCGTCAGCCGAGGAGATTTCCCGTTCCGTGGTCACCATCGTCGGCTCGCGCGGCAATTTCTGCTCTGGCGCCCTGATTGCGCCGAACCTTGTGCTGACCGTGGCGCATTGCGTGCGGCCTGGTGCGGAATACAGGATTGTGGACTATGGAGCGGAAGGTCGGCCTCTTCCGCAGCCGCATTTGCAGGATGTAAAAAGCATCGCGCTACATCCTGGCTTCGCCATGCAGCTGATACAGGCCCATCGCGCCACCGCCGACCTCGCGCTGCTGCTGCTTGCGTCGCCGATGAAGGGAAAAGCCGTGGCCGTGCTGGGATCACCGCAGCTTCCCGTTGAGCCCGGCAACAAGTTCACCGTCGCGGGAATTGGCGTCACCATTGCCGGCGATGGCAAGAGCGGAGGAACGATCCGCAGCGCGGCCCTGATCGCAACGGGAAAGCCGGGCACGCTGCAAATCCGGCTTGTCGATCCGATCGCCCAAGGCGCTCAGGCGGGACTTGGCGCCTGTACCGGCGATTCAGGCGGGCCGGTATTTCAAAACCAGCAAGTTTCTGCGTTGGTCGGCGTCATCAGTTGGTCGACCGGGCCGAACGGCAGTGCCGGTTGCGGCGGCTTGACGGGAGTAACGCCGCTGACGCTTTACCGACAATGGATCCTGCAGACGGCGCGCGATTGGGGCGTAGCGCTCTGAAATCGGAAGGGTTGACGTTTCGCTGGCGCTAGAGGTGAATAGGATTAGCTCGAAGCTGATCCTTCCCCGTAATCCCTTGGCAAAGTCAGATGAATGTAACGGTCCGCAGTTCTTCCGCTTCCCAAACCGTCGAACATTTCGATGTCCTGATCGTCGGTGCCGGAATATCCGGGATCGGCAGCGCCTATCATCTGACGACGCAGTTGCCCGGCACCAGCTTTGTGGTGCTGGAGACGCAGGAGAGCTTCGGCGGCACCTGGCTCACGCATCGATATCCCGGCATCCGCTCCGACAGCGACCTCCACACCTTTGGCTATCGCTTCAAGCCCTGGACCGGCCCGCCGATCGCGACGGCCGCGGAGATTTTGTCCTACATGGGCGAAGTCATCGAGGAAAACCAGCTCGCGGAGCACATCCGCTACAGGCACAGCATATCGTCGGCGAGTTGGTCGAGCGAAACCAATCGCTGGACCATCGAAGCGGTCAGGACCGATCGCGCCGAGGCCGTCACCTTCACGGCCAACTTTCTATGGATGTGCCAGGGCTATTACCGGCACTCGGAAGGCTATACTCCGCATTGGCAGGGAATGGAGAATTTCAAGGGCGGCATTGTTCATCCGCAACGCTGGCCGGAGGATATCGTCACCGAAGGCAAGAAGGTGGTGGTGATCGGCTCCGGCGCTACCGCCGCTACGCTGATCCCGGCTATCGCCGGCAAGTGCGACCACATCACCATGCTGCAGCGCTCGCCGACCTATTTCCGCACCGGCCGCAACGCGATCGAACTGGCCGAGACTTTGCGGCAGCTACAGGTCAGCGAAGAATGGATCCACGAGATCGTGCGTCGCAAGATACTGTTCGAGCAGGACGTGTTTACCCGCCGTTCTTTTACCGAGCCGGAAGCGGTGAAGAAAGAGTTGCTCGGCGGCATCAGCGCCGTGCTTGGTCCCGACTATGATATCGCGACGCATTTCACGCCGCGGTATCGTCCGTGGCGGCAGCGCATTGCTTTCGTCCCCGATGCCGATCTTTTCGAGAGCATCAAGAGCGGCAAGGCTTCGGTGGTTACCGACGAGATCGATCGATTTACCGAAACCGGCATTTTGCTGAAGTCCGGGAAGTCGCTCGATGCCGATATCATCATCACGGCGACCGGCTTCAACCTCAATGTGCTCGGCGACATCGCTTTCACCATCGACGGCGAACCGCTCGATTTCGCGCAGACGGTCACGTTTCGCGGGATGATGTTCACGGGCGTGCCGAACATGGCATGGGTGTTCGGATATTTCCGTGCCAGCTGGACGCTGCGCACCGATCTCGTCGCGGACTTCGTTTGCAGGCTGCTGGCGCATATGAAGAAGACGGGCGCAAGCAGGGTGGTGCCGACGTTACGCCCCGAAGATCACAATATGCCGCTATTGCCCTGGATCGATCCGGAAAATTTCAATCCGAACTATTTGATGCGCGACATGCACCTGCTGCCCAAGCGCGGCGACAAGCCGGACTGGCAGCACAGCCAGGATTACTGGGCCGAGAAAGACCAGATTCCCTCGATCGATCTGGATGGTCCATCTTTCCTCTACGGGTGAGGGTCCGCGGACCGCCGCGTCGTCAGGCGCCTGCGGATCGCAAGGCGGCCCGCTTGGTTCTGTCGGTCCTGACCGCAGGACTTTGCTGGCGACCAGTCTGTTCCAACGCGGGGTCCGGGGTAAACGGAACCGATAGCCGGCAAACCAGACCTTCCGGTCGCCAGTCGAATTCGGCCCGTCCACCGAGTTGCGACTCGATGCTTGCGATCACGCTTCGCGTGCCGAATCCGCGCGATGCGGGTTTGACGACGGTGGGCCCGTCTCTCTCTTGCCACTCCATCTCGAGAGCGTCGTCCTGCACAAACCATTTGATCTTCAAATGGCCGGAATGCGTGGACAACGCGCCATACTTCGCCGAATTGGTGATCAATTCATGCAGCGCCAAGGCCAGCGTCTGCGCGGTTGCCGGTTCCAACCGAAGCGCCGGGCCGTCAAGCTCGATCTGCTCGCCGGTGGAGTATGGCGCGAGCTCCTCATCGAGAAGCCTGTTGATTTCCGCGCCTTGCCAGCTCGACAGTGAAAGGATGGTATGCACGCGCGCCAACGCGTTGATGCGGCCTTCAACGGCCTGAACGTAGTTCTTGACGTCACTGCCGCGCGTCAGCCGCACGATCGATTGCGCGAGGGCCAAGGCATTCTTGGCGCGATGATCGACTTCCTGAGCGAGCAGGGTTTGTCGTTCTTCCGCCCGCTTGCGTTCCGTGATGTCGATTGTCACGCCGCTTACGCGAACGACCCGGCCATTCTTGTCGACCGTTGCGGCCGCAGTGCCGACGCACCAGCGAATTTCGCCGTCGGGCCGCTTGATTCGAAACTCCGTCTGATAGGACTTGGCGCCTCGGTTAAAAAGTATCATGGCTTTGTGGAGTTGGCCGATATCGTCGGAGTGAAGCAGCGCCTGCACGTTGGCCGGTGTCACCGAAAATGTTTCTGGATCGACCCCGAATATACGGAAATGCCCTTCGTCCCACAGCCAATCGCCGCTGAGCCAGTCCCAGTCCCAGGAGCCCATCTTGCCGGCAGCGATCGCGAGGGTGCGGCGCTGTTCGCTTTCGAGCAGTCTTGCGTTGGAGCTTTCCAGCTCCGCCGTGCGGGCGCGGACGCGATCTTCCAGCTCGGCGTTGAATCGCTCGAGCTGGCGGGTCTTGCGGTAGAGCTCGGCAAACACCTTGATCTTTGCGCGCAGCACCTCGGGAACGACGGGCACCGGAACGTAGTCGACAGCACCCATCTCATAGCCGCGAAGCCGGTCGATGTCGCTGACCTGGATGGCTGAAATGAAGATCATCGCCGTCTTTTGGAAGCGGGGATGCTCCCGGATCATGGCGGCGAGCTCAAAGCCGTCGAGCTCCGGCATGCAAACGTCAACCAGTATGACCGCGACTTCATTCTTGAGCAGGTATTCGAGCGCTTCGCGGCCGGAAGCCGCAAACACGAGATTTTCGCCCAGCTCCTTTAGAATGACTTCGTAGGCGAGCAGCTTGGCGGGCTGATCATCGACCAGAAGGATGTTTACATTTTCATGGTTCATCATCGATGCCACCGGTCAGCGATGCAGCCACATGCGGATGGCAAGAAGAAGTTGCTCGGTGTTGACGGGCTTGGCCAGGTAATCGGAAGCGCCTGCCTCCAGGCATTTCTCGCGATCTCCCTTCATCGCCTTTGCGGTCAGGGCGATCATGGGTAGCCGGCGGAACATCGGGTTCTGGCGAATGACGGCCATGGTCTGATATCCGTCCATCTGCGGCATCATGATATCCATCAGGACGATCGCGATTTCCGGGTTCGACTCGACCAGCGTGACGGCCTCGCTTCCTGTGGTGGCTGTAAGGACCTTCATGCCGCGCCGCTCCAGGACGCTGCTCAGCGCGAAAATGTTTCGCGCGTCGTCATCGACAAGCAGCACCGTCCGACCGACCAGATCCTCATCGGAGCTGTTGAGCTTCTCGAGCATTCGCTGTTTTTCGATCGGCAATTCCGTGATCACGCGATGTAGAAACAGGGACGTCTCGTCCAGCAGCCGCTCCGGCGACTCCACGCCTTTCACCACGATGCTTCGCGCCATCGTGTGCAGTTCGGCGTCCTCCTCGACCGACAGCTCGCGGCCGGTGAATACGACAACGGGCACGTTGGAAAGTGTCTCGTCCCGGCGAATGCTGTCGAGCACCTCGAACCCGCTCATGTCGGGCAGCCGGAGATCGAGCACCACGCAGTCGCACGGATTATCCCGCAAGGTGGAGAGCGCGTGAGCGCCGGTGTCGCTTGTGACGATCTCGATATCGTCATGGCGAAGCAGCTCCGTAATGCTCATCTGTTCCGCCGCGTTGTCCTCGACAATGAGCAGGCGCTTGCGGCGCGGTTTGGCGTACTCCTTGATTTGGGACAGCGCCGCGCTGACGCCTTCCGTGGTCGTTGGCTTGGTGACAAACGAAAAGGCGCCCCGCGCGAGCGCATGCTGGCGGTCTTCGTCCAGTGTGATGATCTGAACCGGAATGTGCCGGGTCAATGGATTATGTTTCAGCTGGCTAAGCACGGTCCAGCCGAGCATGTCGGGCAGGAATACGTCGAGCGACACGGCTGTGGGCTGAAACTGCTTGGCGAGGTCGAGGGCTTCCGTGCCGCGGGCAGCGACCAGGACCTTGAAGCCCTTGTCGCGCGCCAGGTCCACCAGAACCCTCGCATAGTGCGGATCGTCTTCCACAATAAGCAGGATAGCGTCGCCCGGTTCGAGACTGAGCCGGTCGTCCGCAAGCTGTTCGACGACACGTTCCTGCGTGACGGTTTGCGCTATCGCCGGGGCGGCGTTTTGTTGCTGGGACAAGACACTGATGCGTGAAGCAACGGTCGGCCCCGAATACTTCAATGGCAGATAAAGCACGAAGGTACTGCCCTTGCCGGGCGTACTGGTGAGATGAATCTCACCGCCGAGCAGGTTCGCAAGCTCGCGGCTGATGGCAAGGCCCAGTCCAGTGCCGCCATATTTACGGCTGGTGCCTGCATCCGCCTGCTGGAACGCCTCGAAGATCAGCTTCTGCTTTTCGGAGGGGATTCCGATGCCGGTGTCGGCCACTTCAAACGCGACCACGGCCGGGGCATTGGTAAGCACGGGATGATCCGCGCTCCAGCCGCCGACCGCCGCCGAGACGCGGAGGCGCACACCGCCTTCGGCGGTAAACTTGAACGCGTTCGACAACAAATTTTTCAGCACCTGCTGAAGGCGCTTGGAATCCGTGACGATGCTGCGTCCGAGATTGGGATCGAGCTCGACATTAAAGGATAGCTGGCGATTTTCGGCTTCGTGCCGGAACGGGCGTCCTATCGTGTCCAGAAGATTGGCTGTCAAAATTTCTTCGGCATCGACCGTGACCGTGCCCGATTCGATCTTGGACAAGTCCAGGATGTCGCTGATCAGGTTCAGAAGGTCGGTGCCGGCGCCGTGAATGGTTCGCGCGAACTCGACCTGCTTGAGCGACAAATTGCCGTCGGGGTTTTCGGTCAATTGCTGACCGAGGATCAGGATGCTGTTCAGCGGCGTGCGCAGCTCATGCGACATGTTGGCCAGGAACTCGGACTTGTATTTCGAGGTCAGCGCAAGCTCGGTCGCCTTTTCTTCAAGCGCTCGGCGGGCCTGCTCGATTTCCTGGTTCTTGCGCTCCACTTCGACGTTGCGCTCCGCGAGCTGCTGGGCCTTTTGCTCGAGCTGCTCGTTGGTCTGTTGCAGTTCTCTCTGCTGTGTCTGCAAGTTCGCCGGCGAGTTGCTGCGACTGCTTGAGAAGCCCCTCGGTCTGCATCGTTGCTTCGATACTGTTGAGCACAATGCCGATACTGTCGGTAAGCTGCTCGAGAAAGGTCATTTGCGAGGTCGTGAAGGAACTCACCGAGGCAAGCTCGATCACCGCCTTGACCTGGTTCTCGAACAGGACCGGCAACACTACCAGATTTTTCGGCAACACGCGCAGCAGCGCCGAGCTGATCGGGACGGTGTCGGAAGGGATGTCAGAGACGAGCCGCTGACGCTTGTCCATGCGCGCATTGCCCGACGAGCCCTTCGCCAAACTGAACGACCTGCTGGTGCGGATAGTCGCCGTCGCCGGCATAGGCGGAAAGCAAGTGTAATTGCGGGCTGTCTTCGTTCAGGACCTGGTAGATCACCCCCATGTGAGCGTTCACCAGCGGCGTCAGCTCCGTCAGCAGCAGCCGGCCGACCGTGGTCAGATCGCGCTGGCCCTGGAGCATGTTGGTGAACCGCGCGAGGTTCGTCTTCAGCCAGTCCTGCTCGGTGTTGACGTCGGTGGTGAGCCGCAGATTACCGATCATCGTATTGATGTTGTCTTTCAGCTCCGCGACTTCGCCTCTGGCGTCGACCTGAATCGAACGGGTCAAGTCGCCCTTGGTCACGGCGGTCGCCACTTCGGCGATCGCGCGCACCTGCGAAGTCAGGTTGGCCGCGAGCAGATTGACGTTGCCGGTCAGGTCCTTCCAGGTGCCGGCCGCGCCGGGCACGTTGGCCTGACCGCCGAGCCGGCCTTCGACGCCCACTTCGCGCGCGACGCTGGAGACCTGATCGGCGAACGTCGCCAGCGTCTCGGTCATGTTGTTGATGGTGTCGGCGAGCGCCGCGACTTCGCCCTTTGACTTCACCGTGAGGTTTTGCTTGAGGTCGCCATCGGCGACCGCGGTCACCACCTTGACGATGCCGCGCACCTGTTCGGTCAAGTTGGCGGCCATGAAGTTGACGGTATCGGTCAGGTCTTTCCAGGTGCCGGCCACGCCGGGCACTTCGCCTGCCCGCCGAGCTTGCCTTCGGTGCCGACCTCGCGCGCCACGCGCGTCACTTCACCCGCGAATGCGTTGAGCTGATCGACCATCGTATTGATGGTGTTTTTCAGTTCGAGAATTTCGCCCTTCACGTCCACGGTGATCTTGCGCGACAGGTCGCCTCTCGCGACGGCGGTGGTGACTTCCGCGATGTTCCGCACCTGCGTCGTCAAATTGGCGGCGAGCAGGTTGACGTTGTCGGTGAGGTCTTTCCAGGTGCCGCCGACGCCGGGCACCACGGCCTGACCGCCCAAGCGTCCCTCGGTGCCGACCTCGCGCGCGACGCGCGTCACTTCGGCCGCGAAAGAGCGAAGCTGCTCGACCATCGTATTCAAGGTGTCCTTGAGCAGCAGGATCTCGCCGCGCACGTCCACCGTAATCTTTTTCGACAAATCGCCGCCCGCGATGGCGGTCGCGACCTCGGCGATGTTGCGGACCTGAGCCGTCAGGTTCGACGCCATGAAGTTGACGTTGTCTGTGAGGTCCTTCCATGTGCCGGCAACTTCCGGGCACCTCGGCCTGGCCGCCGAGCTTGCCTTCGGTGCCGACTTCGCGCGCCACGCGCGTCACCTCCGACGCGAACGCGTTCAAGCTGGTCGACCATCGTATTGATGGTGTTTTTGAGTTCGAGAATTTCGCCCTTCACGTCGACCGTGATCTTGCGCGACAGGTCGCCGCGGGCGACCGCGGTGGTGACTTCGGCGATGTTGCGGACCTGGGCGGTCAAATTGCCGGCCATCGAATTGACGCTGTCCGTCAAGTCTTTCCAGGTGCCCGCCACGCCCGGCACGTTGGCCTGGCCGCCGAGCCGTCCTTCGGTTCCGACCTCGCGCGCCACGCGCGTCACTTCACCGGCGAACCGGTTGAGCTGATCGACCATGGTATTGAGCGTCTCCTTCAGGCTGCAGGATCTCGCCGCGCACGTCGACCGTGATCTTGCGCGAAAGGTCGCCGCCGGCGATGGCGGTGGCGACTTCGGCAATGTTGCGGACCTGGGCGGTCAAGTTGCCGGCCATCGAGTTGACGCTGTCGGTAAGGTCTTTCCAGGTGCCGGCGACGCCGGGCACCTCGGCCTGACCGCCGAGCTTGCCGTCGGTCCCGACCTCGCGCGCCACGCGGGTCACTTCGCCCGCGAAGGCGTTGAGCTGGTCGACCATCGTGTTGAGCGTTTCCTTTAACTGAAGGATTTCGCCCGAGACGTTCACCGTGATCTTTTTCGAAAGATCGCCCTTGGCCACGGCGGTCGCGACCTCGGCGATGTTGCGGACCTGGCCGGTGAGGTTGCTGGCCATCGAGTTGACGCTGTCGGTCAAATCCTTCCATGTGCCGGCGACGCCGCGCACCAGCGCCTGGCCGCCGAGCTTGCCTTCGGTGCCGACCTCGCGCGCCACGCGCGTGACTTCGCCTGCAAAGGCATTGAGCTGATCGACCATCGTGTTGATGGTGTCTTTCAGTTCGAGAATTTCGCCGCGCACGTCCACCGTGATCTTTTTCGACAAATCGCCATTGGCAACCGCGGTCGTCACGTCCGCGATGTTGCGGACCTGAGCCGTCAGGTTGCTGGCCATCGAGTTGACGCTCTCGGTCAGATCCTTCCAGGTGCCGGCGACGCCGAGCACGTTGGCCTGGCCGCCCAGTCGTCCCTCGGTGCCGACCTCGCGCGCCACGCGCGTCACTTCGCCCGCGAAGGCGTTGAGCTGGTCGACCATGGTGTTGAGCGTTTCCTTGAGCTGAAGAATTTCGCCGGACACGTTGACGGTGATCTTCTTGGACAAGTCGCCGCCGGCGATCGCGGTCGCGACATCGGCGATGTTGCGAACCTGAGCGGTCAGGTTGGACGCCATGAAGTTGACGTTGTCGGTGAGGTCCTTCCAGGTGCCGGCGACGCCGGGCACCTGCGCCTGACCGCCGAGCTTGCCTTCGGTGCCGACTTCGCGCGCGACGCGCGTCACTTCGGAAGCAAAGGAGTTGAGCTGATCGACCATCGTGTTGATGGTGTCTTTCAGCTCCAGAATTTCGCCGCGCACGTCCACGGTGATCTTGCGCGAAAGATCGCCGCGCGCAACCGCGGTGGTGACGTTGGCGATGTTGCGAACCTGCGCGGTGAGATTGCCGCACATCGCGTTCACGGAGTCGGTGAGGTCCTTCCAGGTGCCGGCGACGCCGGGCACGATCGCCTGGCCGCCGAGCTTGCCGTCGGTGCCGACTTCGCGGGCAACGCGGGTCACTTCGGATGCGAACGAGCGAAGCTGATCCACCATCGTGTTGATGGCTTCCTTGAGCTGCAGAATTTCGCCGCGCACGTCGACCGTGATTTTCTTCGAAAAGTCGCCGTTGGCGACCGCGATCGTCACTTCGGCGATGTTGCGAACCTGGCCGGTCAGGTTGTTGGCCATCGAGTTGACGCTCTCGGTCAGGTCTTTCCAGACGCCGGTCACCTCCGGCACCTGCGCCTGGCCGCCGAGCTTGCCTTCGGTGCCGACCTCGCGCGCCACGCGCGTCACCTCGGAGGTGAACACCCCGAGCTGCTTGATCATGGTGTTGACGATATTGGCCGACTGCAGAAATTCGCCGCCGAGCGGGCGGCCGTCGACGTCGAGCTTGACCGTTTGCAACAGGTCGCCTTGCGCGACCGCGGCGACGGCGCGGGTCACTTCACGCGTCGGCCACAGCAGATCGTCGATCAGCGTATTGACCGAGCCTTCCATGTCGGCCCATGAGCCGCTGGCAAGTCCGAACTTGACGCGCTGGCGGGTTTTTCCCTCGCGGCCGACGACCTGACCGACGCGCTCGAGCTGCTGCGCCATGCGCTGATTGGCGGCGACGATCTCGTTGAAGGTGTCGGCGATTTTTCCGTCGATGCCGAGATGATCGCCTGTCATTCGAACGGAAAAATCACCGCTGCGCATCGCCTGCAGCGCATGAAGCAGTTCTTGCGACGGATCGGGCTTTCCGTTGGTGTAGCGTCCTGGCTTTAGCGCCGCCGCGATTTTGACGAAGCGGCCGAACCGAGATCACTCATGAATTCCCCCCGAGCAGAAAGCGCGATCGAATTCGAGCAGCATGCGAGCTTGAATTCGCGCGGCTCATACAATCGTTCGCGCAGAGTCAAATGCAAGCGAAATACCTGATGTACCCAGCCGATCATCGGTTCCGCAGACTCAGGCGAACGGAACAATTCACGCAGCGGAACTTGGTTCCATCGCCCGAAAAATTAACTTTGTTAAGGTGAATGAGGCGGCAGCGAACACCGGGCGCCCCGTGATCGCGAATGGTTGCCGCTCGGCATCGGCCCCAGACCGGCCGGTCTCACTGCCGGTTCTGGTTGGGTTTTCCGGGCGGCCGCGGCGCGGCGGCTTGAGGATTGATTTTTCGCTCTGTCCTGTTGGCTGTCTGGCTGATGTCGAGCAGCGTACGGCGGCCTTCCTCCATTCGCGCAGCGGAGCGCTTTTTGAAGCTGTCCGCCAATTCGCGGATCGTCATTAACTTTTGCAAGAGTTCGCCGGCTTCGCCATGGGCGAGCCCGGGCACGGCTTCGTCGATCCTGGCGATAGGTGCTGTCGACGCCCCCCAACGCGTCGTCGGCTTTGTCCCAGAAAGCTGTCGATCGCTTTTACGTTGCCTTTCAGCGAGGCCGTGTAGGTTTCGAACGAGAGCAGCGCGTCCCTTATCGTTGTCTGGTTGCTGACGAGCAGCTTGTCGACGTTGTGCAGGGTGTCGCGGATCGATTGCGATCTCGCTGAGATCGGCGGTCAGGATCGGAATGCCGTCTTCGTCGAGCGGCACCGGAGGCGCGGCGGGCGCGCCGCCGATCAACGAAATCGCCGCCATGCCGGTCAGGCCCTGGAATTCGAGGCCGACGACGGTGTCCTTGCGGATCGGCGCACTCTTGTCGACCATGACCATGGCCACGACCTTGCGCGGGTTGTCCAGCTTGAGCGAATTGATCTCGCCGACCTGAACGCCGTCGAAATTCACGCTGCCGCCCTTGCGCAGCCCGCTGGCGGAGCCCTCCGAACACGATACGAAGCGGGCTTCGCTGCTGGACGCTACGGATCTTCTGTAGCCCGAGAAAGCCGATGACGCTCGCGGCAATCACCGCCAGCGTCGTTGTTCCGATCATAAGATTGCTAGTGCGCATGAGCGCAATTGTACGGCCAAAGCAGCCCGAACAAAAGTCAAATGCAGTTCGCGTCCGCGCCGGTTAGCCCAGCGTCCATTCCTCGGCGCTGGCGCCGGCCAGCGCCCGGACGCGCGCGTCGTCGGCCGCGAGTTCGCGCGCCGAGCCGGAATAGACCACGATCCCGTCATCCAGCACATAGGCATCGTCGGCAATTTCCAGGCTCATTCGCGCATTCTGCTCGACCAGCAGAACCGAAATGCCCTCGGCCTTCATCTGCTGCACGATGCGAAATACCTCGCGCACGATCAGCGGCGCCAGACCCTGCGAAGGCTCATCGAGGATCAAGAGGCTCGGATTGAGCAACAACGCACGCGCGATCGACAGCATCTCCTGCTCGCCGCCGGAAAGCTGGCGGCCGCGGTTGAGCTTGCGTTCTTCCAGGCGCGGAAAAAGCTTGTAGATGCGCTCGATGGTCCAGGGCCCTTTGCGCTCGAGCGGCACCTTCAGATTTTCCTCGACGCTGAGATTGGCGAAGATGCGCCGGCCTTCCGGCACATAGCCGACGCCCTGCGCGGCGACGCGGAAGGTCGGCCATCGCGTGGTGTCCTCGCCGAAGATCGTGATCTTGCCTTCGCGCGCCGGCGTCAAGCCCATCAGGCTGCGCAGCGTCGTGGTCTTGCCGGCGCCGTTGCGGCCGAGCAGCGCGGTGATCTTGCCTTCGGCGACCTCAGGCTGACGCCATGCAGGATATGGCTCTTGCCGTAATAGGTGTGGAGGCCTTCGGCCGTCAGCGCTGCGGTCATGCGGCGTTGCCCAGATAGGCGGCCTGAACGGTTTCGTTGGCGGCGATCTCCTGCGGCGTGCCTTGCGCCAGCATTCGGCCTTGATCGAGCACGCATATGCGGTCGGCAAGATGGAACACCACGCGCATGTCGTGTTCGATCAGCACGATGGTGTAGTTGCTGTCGCGGTGCAGCCGCCGGATCAGCTGGGTGATCTGGTAGGTCTCCTGATCGCCCATGCCGGCGGTCGGCTCGTCGAGCAGCAGCAGATGCGGCTTCAGCGCCAGCGCCATCGCGATCTCGGCGGCGCGCTGGTCGCCATGCGCGAGTTCGCCGACCAGCCTGTCGGCTTTGGCCTCCAGCGAAACCAGCTTGAGCGTCTCTTCGACGTGTTGATGGACCTGTGCCGCTTCCGCGCGATTGATCCAGGGCCGCAGCCGATAGTCCGCCGGCGACTTCCGCGGCGATGCGGACATTTTCAAACACCGTGAGTTCGGGAAAGATCTCGGTGATCTGGAAGGTCCGCGCCATGCCGCGGGTGACGCGCTCATGTGGTCGCAAGCCGGGTGATGTCGCTGCCGTCGAAGATGATGCGTGCCGGAGGTCGGCGGGAAAAATCCGCTGATCAGGTTGAAGAAGGTGGTCTTGCCGGCGCCGTTCGGCCCGATGATCGCGCACATCTCTCCCTTTGCCACGTTGAGCGATACGTCGCGCACCGCGACCAGATTGCCGAAGCGCTTGGTCACGTTGTTGATTTCGAGAACGTTCATGCCTTGCTCCGTTGGAGGAAGCCGAGCAACCCGCGCGGGAAGAACAGCACCACCAGCACAAACAGCAGGCCGACAAACGACATCCAGTTCACGGTGACGCTCGACAGGTAATCCTGCAGCACCACGAACACGGCGGCGCCGAGC
Organism: uncultured Alphaproteobacteria bacterium; assembly: GCA_963764155.1. GTDB lineage: Bacteria > Pseudomonadota > Alphaproteobacteria > Rhizobiales > Xanthobacteraceae > Bradyrhizobium. The sequence goes on along the minus strand of CAVXRI010000012.1, from coordinate 54,253 downwards.
AGCGGACCCCAGAAGCTGCGCATGCCGCCCATCACGGCCATCATGACGAAATCGCCGGACTGGCTGTAATGCAGCCCGCGCGGGTCGGCGAAGTTGTTGACCAGCGCATAGAGCGCGCCGGCAAACCCCATGAAGAAGCAGGACAGCGTGAACGCGATCCAGATGTGCCGCTCCACCGGGAATGCCGAGAAAGCGGGAGCGGCGTTCGTTCTCGCGGATCGCGATCATGGTGCGGCCGAACGGCGAGCGCAGGATGAATCCCATGGCGCCGACGGCGAGCGCGAAGCAGAACAGCACGAAATAATAGAAGTTGTTGGCGTTGGAGAGGATGTCGAGCTTGAACAGGCCGAAATCGATCGGCTGGCGCGAGAAGCCGCGCAAGCCGTCATCGCCGCCGGTGAGCGAACTCCATTGGAAGGCGATGTAGTAGAACACCTGGCCGAACGCGATCGTCACCATGGCGAAATAGACGCCGCGCCGCCGCACGATCAGGGTGCCGAGGATGCCGCCGCAAACGCCGCCCAGCAGCATGCCCGCGACAAGCGCCAGCGGCGTGCTCGGGGCCAGAAATTTCAGCGTCAGCCCGGCGCCATAGGCGCCGAGACCGAAATAGGCGGCGTGGCCGAACGACAGCACGCCGGTAAATCCAAGCAGGAAATTCACCGACATCGCCGCCAGCCCGAGCACCAGCACGCGGGTGGCGAGCGCGGTGTAGCCGCCGAGCGGCACCATCCAGTAGGGCGCGAGCAGCAGCGCCGCCCAGATCGCCGCGAGGACGATCAGCTTGCGGGTTTGTTCGGCGCTCAACTCATCATTCCTTCTTCGCCGAACAATCCGCGCGGCCGCAACAGCAGCACCACCGCCATCATGACGTAGATCACCGCCTCGCTGGCGGCCGGAAGAAACACCGCGGTCAATCCCGAAGCCACCCCGATCAGCAGGCCGCCGACCAGCGTTCCCGGCAGGCTGCCGATGCCGCCGACGATGATGGCGATGAAGCTCGGCATCAGCAGCCCCGTGCCCATGGTCGGTTCAAGGCCGAGCTGTCCGGCGGCGAGCACGCCGCTGAGGCCCGCGAGAAAAATCCCGACCGCGAAATTGAGCGAGCGCAGCATCTGCACGTTGATGCCGAGCGCAGCGACGGTCTCGAGATCGAGCGTGCCGGCGCGGATGCGAATGCCGAGCCGGGTATAGCGCAGCAGCACGAACAGCAGCGCCACCGCGATCATCACCACGGCCACCATGAACAGGCGATAGCCGGTGATGAAGAACAAGTCGTTGCTCAGCGGCTGCGCCAGGAACGGCGGGAATCGTGACCGGCTTGCCCTGCGGGCCCCAGATGAAGCGGGTGCCGTCCTCGATCATGAAGGCGAGACCGAAGGTCAGCAGCAGGCTGTAGAGCGGGATCGCGCCCGTAGAGCGGGCGGATCAGCACGCGCTCGACGACAAGCCCGATGATCGCGGTCAATGGCGGCGCCAGCAGCAGCGCGCCCCAGAAGCCGATATAGGGCGTGATCGTATAGGCGATGTAGCCGCCGATGACGAGAAACCCGCCATGGGCGAAATTGATGACGTTGCTCAAATTGAGAATGAGCGAAAGGCCGAGCGCCATCAGCACGTAGAAGGCGCCGATGATCAGCCCGTTGGTGACGTTGAACAGGAGAAGCTGCGTCATAATTCACCGAGAAAAGGTGGACCTGCAAAGTGAACCTGATCCGGGAGTGAGCTCCCGGATCAGGCATCAAGCGCGACTTCGGCTAGGCCGGCCACTGAACCGTGCAGCCGGTTTCGCTGACGGCGGGCGCCGTCTTGTCGCCGGGGACGACTTCGTCGACCCGGAACAGGTCTTCCGGATCGTCCTTGCCGTTGGATTGCGCCTCGCCGACAAAGGCCGACGTCATCAATTGATGATCGCCCTTGCGGTAATAGACCTTGTTCGGCTGCAGCTTGACGTCGTCGGGCAGCTCGAAATTCTCCAGGGCGCCGGCCAGCTTGACCGCGTCGACGGTCTTCTCGCGGTTTGCGACCAGCGCAAAGCTCATCGCCGAGACATAGCCGAACCAGTGGCGCGCGGTCGGCACTTTGCCGTTGTTGACCTTGCGGATGTCGGCGACGAATTTCTCGACGCCGGGAACGCCGGGTTGCTTCCAGTACCATTCGAACATCCAGACGCCGATGCGCGCTTCCGGCGGCAGGCCGGCGAGCGACTCCAGCTCCTGCTGCGTCCCGGCGACATGGATCTGCTTGTTGAGGCCGAACTGCACGACCTGCTTCAGGCAGTTGATCATGTCGGAGCCCTGCACCAGCAGGATCAGCACGTCCGGATTGGCCGCGCGCGCCTTGATCAGATAGGCGGAGAAATCCGTGGTGCCGAGCGGCGTCAGTTCGTTGCCGGTCACGGTGCCGCCGAGCTTCTTCAGATCGTCGGTACAGGCGTCGTACAGCGTGTGGCCGAAGGCATAGTCGGGCGTGATGAAGTGCCATTTCTTGCCGTACTTCGTGAACAGCACGTTGGAAACCGAATTGGCTTCCATCCGCGTCGTGTTGCAGACGCGGAACACGTTCCACTTGCAATCCTTGCCGGTGATCGAATCGGTGTGGCCGCCGGAGACGATGTGCAGGACTTTCTTTTCGCTGGTGACCTGGGCGATCGCGGCGGCGATGCCCGAATTGACGTCGCCGATCATGAAGTTGACCTGGTCGCGCTCGATCAGCTTGCGCGCCTTTTGCACGCCGGTGCCGACATCGTTGGCGGAATCCTCAACCAGCAACTCGACCTGGCGTCCGAGAATGCCGCCCTTGGCGTTGATCTGCTCGACCGCGAGCTTGGCGCCCATCACCTCGTTGCCGGCCGGCGCGGCGTAGACGCCGGTGAGAGGATCGACCATGCCCATGCGGATCGGCGTTTCGCCGCGGGCCTGAATGATGAAGGGCGATGCCACCTGAAATGCGCCGAGCGCGGCGGCGCCCTTGATCAGTGTCGGCGGTTGAATTTCGGATTGAAAATCTGCGATGTCATGCGTTCACTTCTCCGAATTGTTTGTTGCTGCTTCTTTCGCCCTAAAATACACCCGGCGCTTGAGCGAGCGCCGGGCTGTTATCTTCGTCTCAGGCCGGCCACTGGATCTTGCAGCCGGTGGCCTCGGCCGGCCCGGCGGCTTTTTCGCCGGGCACGGGATTTTTCACCGTGAACATGTTGTCCGGATCGCCCTGGGGCGGATGCGCCTCGCCGACGAACACCGTGCTCATCAATTCGTGGTCCCCGGCGCGATATGCCGGCGCTCCCGGCTGCAGCGCGACTTCGGGCGGCAGCTTGAATCCGGAAAGCGCGTGCGCCAGCTTTGGCGCCTCGAGCGTCTTCTCCTGATTGGCGATCAGCGCCAGCGTCTGCACCGACGCGTAGCCGAACCAGTTGCGCGCGGTCGCGGATGAGCCGGTGATCTTCTTGATCGCAGCGTTGAATTCCGCGACATGCGGCACGCCGGGCTGATCCCACCACCATTCCATCGTCCACCAGCCGACGCGCGCGCCATCGGGCACGGCGCGAATGCTCTCCAGCTCGAACAGGGTGCCGCCGACCGCCATCTGCTTGTCGAGGCCGAACTGGACGAATTGCTTGAGGCTTGAGACCTGGTCGCCGCCGCCCATGACGTTGATCAGCACCTGCGGGCCGTAGGCCTTGGCCTGGATCAGATAGGATGAATAGTCCGGGGTGCCCAGCGGCACGAGAGAGCCGGCGGAAGTGCCGCCCGCGGCCTTCAGAAGCTTTTCGAAGCCGGCCTGGACCGAGTGGCCATAGGCGTAGTCCGGCGTCAGGAAGTACCATTTTTTGCCGAACTTCTCCATCAGTGTGGTGGCGATGGCGTTGGCGTCCATGGTGGTGGAGTTGCAGACCCTGAACACGTTCCACGAGCAGTTGCTGCCGGTGATCGGATCGGTGTGGCCGCCCGAGACGATATGCAGCATCTTCTTTTCGCTGGTGACCTGCGCCATCGCGATCGCGATGCCGGAATTGACGTCGCCGATGATGAAGCTCACCTGATCGCGCTCGATCAGCTTGCGGGTCTTCTGCACGCCGGTGCCGACGTCGTTGGCCGAGTCTTCGATCAGGAGCTCGACCGGCCGGCCCAGAATGCCGCCCTTCTTGTTGATCTCCTCGGCGGCGAATTTGGCGCCTACGACCTCACCCTGCGCGATCGCGGCATAAACCCCGGTTAGCGGATCGACCATGCCGATCCGCACCGGCGTTTCGCCGCGCGCTTTGATGATGAACGGGGAAGAAAATTGCAGCCGCAGCGATAGCGGCAGTGGATTTTAGAATGGTCCGCCGATCGATCGACCAGCGCCGTCGCGAGATACCCATGCTGTCCTCCCAGACAAACCGATGTATCTTGATGGACGGCATTCTGCGATGCCTTCAGGCGGTAAGCGTAGCCTTTCCGTTTGCTTTTGCCAATACGACGCGTTGCGACCTTCGGCCTAGTCGATCGCCGCAGGGCGTTGTCAATGTCCGGCGGCGCTTTTGGCGGCGGCGTTATTCAGGACGATCAGGGCATCGACCGCGACGCCGGTCTTGGCGTTGATCAGGAATGGATTGACGTCAATCGATGCAATGCGGTTGCCGGCGTCCGCCATCAGATTGGAGAGACCGACCAGCGCCTTCACGGCGGAAGCCTCGTGCAGGGCGGGCTTGCCGCGATACCCCTTGATTTTCACGCCGGCCTTGGTGCGGTTGATCAGCTGCTTCGCCTCGGCCGTGTCCGAGGGAGCGCCGGCGAGCGCAACGTCTTTCATCAGTTCGATGTCGATGCCGCCGGTGCCGAACAGCACCACCGGACCCATCTCGGCGTCAAGCGACGCGCCAACCACGAGCTCGAGATCGGCCTTGACCTGCTGAGCGATCAGGATGCCTTCAAGCTTTGGCTTGCTCTTCAGCTTTCCGACGCGTGTCGTGATGTCGTTGAACGCCTTCTTGACCTCGGCAGGACTGTTGATGTTCAGCACCACCCCGCCGATATCGGATTTGTGCAGGATTTCGGCGCTGACCACCTTGGCGACGACGGGGAAACCGATTTTGTTCGCGATCTTCACGGCGTCCGCGGCCGTCTTGGCGATCTCTTCCTTTGAAACGGGAATGCCGTAAGCCCTGAGCAGCTTCTTTGATGCGACCTCGTCAAGTGCGGCGCCGTCCGCGCTCTCTAGCATCTTTCTCCAGTGTCGCCCGAGCAGAGGCCGTCGAACTCGATGCGATATCGGGCACTTCTTTGCGGCAGCGCGGCATAGTCGATCAGCGACTTGATGGCGCCGACCGCACGGTCCATGCCCTGCATGACCGCGATGTTCGGCAACGATTTGCGCAGCTCCTTGGTGAACTCGGTAAATCCGATCGACATCGCGCTGATATAGATCACCGCCTTGGAGGCGTTCCCCGCCATCTCGTCGACGATGCGCAAATTGCGTTCGCGCAATTCGTGCGGCGCCTTGGGCAACTCCGAGTCGATGATGACGATATCGGTGTCAGGATCGTCGATCATGATTTTGATCGACTGCATATAGACGGAGGGATCGACTACCGCGGCGAAGCCCGCGTCCAGCGGATTGCCGACGATCGAGCCGGGGCCGAGCATGCCCGCGAGCTTGTTGCTGGTGTTTTTGCTGAGCGGCGCGAAATTCAGCCCCGCCGCATGAAAGGCGTCGATCAGCAGTCCGCGCTTGCCGCCCGACAACGTTACGGCCGCAAGGCGATCGCCCTTGGGCGGCTTGGCGTGAACGAAGCATTCGGTGGTCTCGATCAACTCATCCATCCCGCGCGCGCGGATGACGCCTTCGCGCGTCGAGATCGCGTCGAATGTCTCGATCGAGCCGGCCAGCGCGCCGGTGTGCGCCATCGCGGCTGCACGCCCGCCCTCGGATGCGCCGAGCTTCAGCGCGATCACAGGTTTTCCGGCAGCGCGCGCCGCCTTGCACGCTTCGCGGAACACCTTGGTGTTTCGCACGCCTTCCAGATAGACCACGATGACACGGATGCTCGGATCGGCCGCGAAATAGCTCATCAGATCCGGCGTCTCGAGGCCGGCCTCATTGCCGGTGGTGACCATATAGCCGACGCCGACGCCGCGATCTTCCAGCGCCTGTCGGATCGCCATCACGATCGCGCCCGATTGACCGGCAATCGCGACCGGGCCTGCTTCCATCGTGACGATGCGGTCGTCGATGTTGGTGAACATGTTCTCCCCGGCGCTCAGATTGCCAAGGCAGTTCGGGCCGGTGACGGCCAGTCCGGTCTCGCGGATCGCCGCCTGCAGTTCGACCGCGAGCTTCTGGCTGTCTTCATCCTGCAATTCGCTGAAGCCGGATGTGACGATGGTGGCCGAGCGGGCGCCGGCTGCCGCAGCATCGCGTACCACCTGAACGGCGAAACGCGCCGGCACCAGCACCAGCACGTGATCGGGCTTTTCCGGCAGGCTCGCGAAATCCTTGTAGCAGGGGACGCCCCAGATGGTTTCGCGCTTCGAGTTGACGGGGAAAAGTTTGCCCTTGAACTTATATTTGATCAGGTTGGTCCAGATCCGCTCGGCATAATTGCCGGGTTTGTCGGTCGCGCCGACCAGCACGATATTGCGCGGATGCAGCATGGCGTGGATGCTCTTGACGATCCGGCTTGCATCCGGCGGAGGCGACCATTTGCCGGACGAAACAGACGCGGCGCTGACCTGAGCTTCCATTGGCGTGACCCCTAGCTTCGTTTCTTGTTCGTGTTGACGATCGATCGAAATCGCCATTGCCATCTTATTAGGTGGAGAGTTGGTGCGTGGCAACTCGCGCGTCCGACAATGATCGCGGTCTGCTGTTTTTGAAACGCTACCAGCCAGGGCGAGGGCGCGCTGGCGCTGCGAGGCCCGCGAGCAGCACGGCAAGTATCCCGGTCAGGAAAATACCGTCGAAGGTACCCGCGCCTCCGATCGATGCGACGGGAGCGCCAAGGCCGCTGATCTTGTCGAGGTTGAGAAGGTCGGCCCCGATCAGCGTTCCCATCGAGCCGCCGATATAGGCGAGCGGGGCGGCATATTCCCGCGAAAGGATAAAGGCGAGAATGGCGGTGGCCACCACGGGCGCGAACACCGGCACGGCAATGCCGACGCCCGGTACCGGCGTCGCCATTGCATGAATGACAATAGCGATCACGGCGACTGCGATCGTCGCCTTTAGCCAAAGCTGATATCGAAGGACCAGATAACTGGACATCACCGTCGGAATAACCGCCCCGCCGACATTGACGGCGAGAACGGTGCCGGGCCATGACGTCACTACCGGCACGACATATTGCATACCGAAGAAATCAACGATTTCCCCGACCTTACCGTGCTTCCCGGCAATACCGTGACGGGGATGTTGAAATAGCTGCCAATCAACGAGCCAAACAGCAAGAACAGCGCTGTACCCGGGCCGACGCCGAGGCGCATATAGGCGTAGCGCAGGATACGGAGCTGAACCAGGATGATCAGTCCGACGAATAAAATGACAAGTATCGAAAACAGTCCCGGTGTCAGCGGCAAATAGTGAATTTGGGAGTCCATGGCTAGCTGCTTTGGTTGCGGTCGCGTTCTGTCGGAAATCTGACGGCACAATGCAGATCACATAACCCGGCAAACAGGGGATGCAAGGTCCGGAACTGCGCCCGCCGAGCGGCATCTCGCCCGAACATAAATAGGCCTGTGGAATTCTTTGGTCCGCGATGGATATGGCGATAGTTAGCAACTCGCGCTGCTACCCATTTGAAGTTCTTGCTTGCTGCGCGTACAGCAGGATCGGCTCACCCGACGAATATGCAGTAACGGCAGAGGTCGAACATGATCACGCTCTATCATTGTGACGCGGCGCGCTCATTCCGTCCGCTCTGGATGCTGGAAGAACTTGGTCTTCCATATGAGCTGAAGATGTTGCCTTTCCCGCCGCGCGTACTCGCCAGGGAATACCTCGCGCTCAATCCGCTCGGCACCATTCCCTTCATGATCGATGGCGATACCAAAATGACCGAGTTCTCCGGCATTTGCCATTATCTCGGGACCAAGTACGGCCCGACGCCGCTGATCGTCGATCTTAATGAGCCTGCCTATGGCGCGTTTCTGAACTGGATGTATTTCAGCGACGCCACATTGACCTTTCCGCAAACCCTGGTGCTTCGCTACACCCAGCTCGAACCGGAGGAGCGGCGCAATCCGCAGGTCGCCACCGACTACGCGAAATGGTTCTTCGGCCGGTTGCGGGCCGTCGAAGCGGCCACGGCCGGTGCCGAGACGCTGTGCGCGGGCCGGTTCACTGCGGCCGATATCGTCATCGGCTATGCCTTGCGGCTGGCCGATAGTATCGGGCTCGCCAAGGATTTCGGCCCGAATGTCGCCGCCTATTGGCAGCGACTGCAGGCGCGCGACGGTTTCAGGCGGGCGGTCGGGGCCGAACAGCGAGCAGGGGTCGAACAGGACGTGACGCCGCGCGTTCGCGCCTGATCGGAAACTTTTTCAAGGTCGATTTTACGCAATTTGTGCGCGCTTCAAGCCTCAATGCCGGTGCCCTCGTTCAGCAAGCACGCGACTTGATGTCGCGCGCCGGCATCGCGCAGCGCGGGCCTATCCATCTTGCAGCGCTCCATCGCATGACGGCACCGAGTATGGAAGGCGCAGCCGGAAGGCGGATTGACAGGACTGGGCACGTCACCATCGACCAACGGTTGTAACCGCCTGGTCTTCGGGTCCGCCACGGGCACCGATGCCAACAGGGCCTGAGTGTAGGGATGGCGCGGATTTTTGAACAGCTCGGCCTTGTCGGCGATCTCCACGATGCGTCCGATATACATCACCGCAACGCGGTGGCTGATATGAGCTACCACGGCCAGATCATGCGCGATGAAAAGATATGAGAAATCATGCTTGCGCTGCAGGTCGATCAGCAGGTTGATCACCTGTGCCTGGATCGAGACGTCGAGGGCTGAAACGGGTTCGTCGCACACGATCAGGCTCGGCCCGAGCGCCAGCGCGCGGGCAATGCAGATGCGCTGACGCTGCCCGCCGGAGAATTGATGCGGATAGCTTCGCATCTGGTCCGGCCGCAATCCCACCTGCTCGAACAGTTCGGCAACGCGCGCCTGCTTCTCGCGGCCGGTTGCCAAACTGTGGACGCTCAACGGTTCGCCGACGATATCGCCGGCGCTCATGCGCGGATTGAGCGAAGCAAACGGGTCCTGAAACACGATCTGCATCGAGCGCCGGTGCGCCCGCATTTCGCCCTTGCCTAGATGTGTGATGTCGCGCCCCTGCAGGCGGATGCTGCCCGCGGTCGGCTCGACCAGCCGCAACACGCTACGCGCCACCGTCGACTTGCCGCAGCCGGATTCCCCGACCAGCCCAAGCGTCTCGCCGAAACCGAGCGAGAAGTTGACGCCATCGACCGCATGAACGGTCCCGACACGACGCCGCAAAATGCCGCCACGCACCGGATAATGTTTGACGAGGCCGGTGACTTCCAGCAGCGGGAACGGTTCGGTCATGGCGCAACCATTTCCGCGGCGCGCCAGCAGGCCGCCCAATGATCGTCGCCCCAATCTCGCAGCGGCGGATATTCCGCGCGGCAGCGATCGATCGCCATCGAACAGCGCGGCGCAAAAGCGCAGCCCGGCGGCAGTCGGCTCAATGAGGGCACGGTGCCGGGTATCTCAGCCAGCCGTGCATCTTTGTTTTCTTCCAATGACGGCACGGCCGGGATCGAGGCCATCAAGCCGCTTGTGTAGGGGTGACGGGGGTTGGCGAACAGCGATTCGACTGACGCCTCCTCGACCTTCCTACCCGCATACATAACGATGACGCGCTGCGCGGTCTGCGCGACGACTCCCAGGTCGTGTGTGATCAGGATCAGCCCCATGCCGAGCTCGTTTTGTAATTCGAGCACCAGCGCGAGGATCTGCGCCTGGATGGTCACGTCGAGCGCGGTAGTCGGCTCGTCGGCGATCAACAGCGCCGGGCGGCAGGCCAATGCCATCGCGATCATCGCACGCTGGCGCATGCCGCCGGAAAGCTGGTGCGGATATTCCAGCGCGCGCCGTGCGGGCTCGGGAATCCTTACCAGGCGCAGCATCTCAACCGCCCGTTGCCGGGCTTGTTTCCCTGTCATGTTTCGATGCAGGCGAACCGCTTCCGCGATCTGGTCGCCGATCCGCATCACCGGGTTGAGCGATGTCATCGGCTCCTGAAAAATCATCGAGATGCGATTGCCCCGGATTTCCCGCATGCTGGCGTCGTCGAGCCCAAGCAGGTCGGTGCCTTCCAGCATCACGGAGCCGCCCACGATCCGGCCCGGCGGGTCTGGCACCAGCCGCATGATCGATAGCGCGCTGACGCTTTTGCCGCAGCCGGACTCGCCGACGATCGCCAGCGTTTCGCCGCGGCGCACGGTGAAAGAGAGGTCGTCAACCGCCTTGAACAGTCCCGAACTGGTGAAGAAGACCGTCTGCAGACCCTTCACTTCGAGAACCGTCGCTTCCACCTGCGTCTGCTTCATCAACCGCGTTGCCTCGGGTCGAGTATGTCGCGCAGCGCGTCGCCGAACAGGTTGGTGCCGAACACGGCGAGGCTGATGGCGATTCCGGGGAAAATCACGAGCCACGGCGCGGTGCGCACATATTCCGCCGCCGATTCCGACAGCATGCGGCCCCACGAGGGATAGGGTTCGGGAATGCCCAGGCCAAGAAAGGACAGCGACGCCTCAGTGAGGATCGTGGAGCCGAGCTGCGCGGTGGCGAGCACGATGAGCGGCGCCAGCGTGTTCGGCAAAATGTGGCGCAGCGCGATCCTCGTCTCGCTCATGCCGATCGACTTGGCGGCTTCGACAAAGGGCTGCTCGCGCAGGGCAAGCGTGTTGGCGCGAATCACCCGAGCCACGATCGGAATCAGCGGGATCGCGATGGCGATGATCACGTTCGGCAACGATGGCCCGAGCGCCGCCGTCATGACCAGCGCGAGCACCAGCAGTGGGAGGGCCTGCAGGATATCCGTAATGCGCTGGAACACGAGATCGACCCAGCCGGAGAGATAGCCGGAGGCGAGCCCGACCATGACGCCGATCGAGGCCCCGAGCGCGGTCGAGCCGATGCCGACCGCAAGCGATATTCGCGCGCCGTGGACGATCCGGCTCCAGACGTCGCGGCCGAACGAGTCCGTTCCCATCCAGTGACGCCAGTCGGGATGCGCCAACGCGTGCGCGGAATTGACGCTCAGAGGACTAAACCGGCATATCAGATCGGCAAACAGCGCGGCCAGCACGAACAGCGTCATGATCGAAAGACCGACGGTGCCGAGCAGGTGGCGTTGCGCCAGAAACCCGAAGCGGCGCCAGCCATGCGTCGCGTTGGCGCCTGCGCGTCGGAGTTCGCTGTCGTAGTTGATCGTGGCCAAGGCGCCTCCTAGTCGGTGTACCGGATCCGCGGATCGAACACCGCATAGAGCATATCGACTGTAAAGTTTGCGACGACGACGACCACGGCGATCAACATGACGAGGTTCTGCACGATGGGATAGTCGCGCCACCGGATTGCTTCGACCAGAAAGCGGGCGACACCGGGGATGTTGAAAACCGTCTCCGTCACGATCAGGCCACCGATCAGAAAAGCCGCCTCGATACCGATTACCGTAATCACGGGAAGGATCGCGTTCTTTAGCGCGTGGTAGTAGTTGACCGATGCCTCGGACGCGCCCTTGGCGCGCGCGGTGCGGATATAGTCCTGACGCAGGATTTCCAGCATCGAGGAGCGGGTGATCCGCATGGTCAGGGCGGCGCTGCGAAAGCCGACCGCCATGGACGGAAGACAATAGGTCGCGAACATCTCACCGAAAGTCCGGGGGTTCGGGTTGAAAATCGGGATGTTGCCGAACAGCGCGACAGAAGCCATCAGTATCAGCAAGCCGAGCCAGAACGACGGCAATGATAGCCCGCTCAGGCTGACCACGCGCAGAATATAATCGAGGCGCGTGCCTTGCTTGACCGCGCTGATCACGCCGAGGGGAATGCCGAGCGACGCCGAGAACAGCAGCGCAAGAGCGGCAAGGCGGGCCGTAATTGGAATTCGAGGCAGGATTTCCTGCAGTGCCGGCTTTTCCGAAACATAGGAATAGCCGAGATCGCCGTGCAGCAATCCACCGATCCAGTGAAGATATTGCAGGACGAGGGGCTGATCGATGCCCAATTCCCGCTCGAGATTGGCCTTGTCAGCGGGGTCGACGAAACCGGCTGCATCGAAAAGGATATCGACGATATTGCCGGGCACGATACGGAGCAGGAAGAAGATGACGATCGAGATCCCGGCTAGGGTCACGAGCATCAAGGCAAGGCGTCGCACGATATAAGCAAACACCTTGCTACTCCTGTTGCGCCCGCGACGAGAGCTTTAAGGTTTTGATGGCGGACGCGGATGTTATTTGTCCAGCCACACATCCTCGTAACGGTAGCCGTTATAAGAGCTGTTCACCATGACGGTGACACCCTTGACGTAGGGCTGCCAGCAGGTGCCCTGGCGGCCATGGAAGATGATGGGCCGCGCGACGTCCTCCTGAAGTTTTTTATCGATGTCCCAAACCAGCTTTTTGCGCTTGTCGACGTCGGTTTCCATCGACTGCTCGTCGAACAGCTTCTCAATTTCCTTGTTGCAATAGTTGGTGTAGTTCCGTTCCGAGTTGCAGGAATAGTTTTCGTAAAACGACTGATCGGGGTCGTCCACGGCATTCCCGGTCAGATTGAGGCCGAGCGCATAATCCTTGCGCGCCACTTTCGAAAACCAGTTCGCGGTTTCGACCACTTCGAGTTCGGCATCGACATAGATGCTCTTGAGCTGATCGATCAGGATAACGGCGGGATCGCGGTAGACCGGAATGTTGCGGGTCGAGACCTTGACCGTGAGGTGCTTGTCCGGGCCATAGCCGGCCTTCTGCATTAATTTGCGGCCTTCCTCGCGGTTGGCGTTGATGTCGGGGCCGTATCCCGGAATCGTCTCGAGCATCTCCTTCGGCATCGCCCACAACCCCGCAGGCGCCGGCAGCATCGTGCCGCCAATATCCGCCTGGCCTTCAAACAGGATCGAGATGAAAGCCTTGCGATCCAGAGCCAGCGCCAGCGCGCGGCGAATATCGGGATTGTCGAACGGTGGAGAAGAGGAGTTGACGATGATGTTGGTGCTGACGTTGAGCGGCTCGATCACGCAAACCGCGTTCGGCGCTTGCGATTTGACTTCCTTCACCAGCGGAATTGTCACCTCCGTCGGGAAGGTCATGTCGAACTTCCCCGCCACGAACGCCAGGACAGCGGTGGATCGGTTCGAGATGATCGTGAACTCAATGCCGTCCAGATGCGGCAGGCCCTTTTTCCAGTAGTCCGGGTTACGGGTGAGCTTGATCGATTCGTTGGTCTTGAACTCGACAAACTTGAACGGACCGGTGCCGATCGGATGAGTACGCATTTCGCCCGGCGAAACATGGCAGGGATAAACCGGCGTGTAGCCGGAAGCGAGCAGTGCGAGCAGTGCCGGCTGCGGCCGCTTCAGGTTGAACGAAGCCTCGAAATCCCCGTTCGTCGTTACGTCGTTGACCTGCTCATACCAGGACTTGCGCGGGTTTTTGCGGAACTTCTGCTGGGACTTTCCCATCAGCATGTCGAATGTGCATTTGACATCGGCGGAGGTAAATGGTTTCCCGTCGTGCCACTTGGCTCCCTGCCTCAGTTTGAAGGTGAGCGTCTTTTTGTCGCCGCTCCATGCCCAGCTCTCCGCCAGATCCGGAACGATCGATTGCATGCTGTTTTGCGCGACGTCCTGCTTGTAGATGACCAGGTTGTTGAACACCGGCATGAACGGAACATTGGTCGAGTAGGTTGCTTCCTCATGAATGGATGCGCTGCCCGGACTGTCTCGGTGATAGACTTTGAAGACGCCGCCCTGCTTCGGTTCGGCCGCGAGTGCGGTGGTGCAGACCGCCAGCAACGACAACGCGGCGAGCGCGCGCACGCTTCGCATCATTCTCTCCCTTCACGTTTTTCGAGCTTTGTGCGACCCGATTGTCGCGGACGATATCGATGCCGCCGTGCCCAGGCAACCGGCAAGCCCTCACGGCGCATTGGCAATTGGGATGATGGCGGCACAAAGCGAAAACTGCAGCTCTGATTCGTCCCCGAATAACCGCCGCTTTCGCCGCCGCCGTTCAGGTATGGATCGTCTCAGCGCCCTTGGCGTCGGGATAATATTGCGGTGCTTCCCGCCGGTCGAACATGCCGTAGTCGCGCACTATTCGAACCTGACGAAGCCGTGTGCCAGGTTGCAGTAAAACGCTCCGTTCGAACGCGGCGGCGGCATCCCTGTCGCGCCATGATATGAGCAGGATCACCTCGCCGGGCGCAAGAACCGCGTCGAATACATCCCAGCCGACGAGGTCCGCCGCAGTTGGATCGAGGCCGAGCCATTCGGCCACGTCGTTGGCGTGGGCTTGTTTCACCCATTCAGCCGGCCGACTAGCATCGATGAGGGTGACGGTGGTTGCGCCGCCGGAAATCGTCTCGTCCAGTCTTTGCTCCTGCAATGAGTGACCGGCGGGCAGCCTGCTGTCCTGCGTGATCTGACCGACCCGCAGATGATAGTCGCTGAGAATTTCGGAACGCCCGGCGTCCTGCACGCGATGATGCCCCGCGTGTGTCCGCCAGCGGACAAGTGATTTCTCGTCACGCCAGCTGGACAGCGAAAAGATCCAGCCCTCGCGCGTCAGGCTGCGATAGCGAACGTTCTCGACGAATCCATCGACCCGCTCCAGTTCTGGCCGAAGCATTTTGCCCAGTCCCAGGTAGGCATCCCGCTGACCGGACCTTGGCTGAACTTCAAACAAAACTGCGAACATGATGATCTCCTTCGGGCTGGCCGCTCGTCATACGGCTGCAATGCAGTCGATCTCGATATCGAAGTGGCCGGGCCAGGCCGGCACGCAGACAAATATCCGCGCCGGCGGGTTGTTCGGGAAATAGCGCGCATAAATCGCATTTACGGAGGCAAACTTCTCTACCGAGGTGCAATAGACGTTGCACTTCAGCACGTTCTCCAAGGATGAGCCGGCGGTCTCCACGCAGAGTTTAAGTTGCTCCAGAACGAGTTCGGTCTGGCGCTCGATTGGCGCTTCGACTATCTCGCCGGTTGCGGGATCAAATGGCGGAAATCCCGAGACGTAGAGGGTGTCACCTTGGCGGGTGACGGCGGAGGTTGGTGCTTTCCACCGTTCGAGCCAGGTCGACAGCGGCTCGACACGAATGACTTCTTTTTTCAACGTGTGTTCCCTTTCCCGGTGATGCGCGGCGCAAGGCCGGCGGCGGCCGAATCCCGGTTCTTGCTCGGCGGTCCCCTGACCATAGATGATGGGACCGCCTGTTGTCGGTTGCGGTCGAAGTGAGGACCGCATCCGAACTCGCCGCTGGGCTTTATTTCCGCTCGCACGCTGCCTTAGACAATACGCGAGGTCTTGTTGCCCCAGTAGCGATCGCGAAGCAGTCGCTTGTAAAGTTTCCCGGTCGGAAGCCGCGGCAATTCCGGCTCGAAATCGATCGAGCGGGGCACCTTTTGGCGCGACAGTGATTGGCCGCAAAACGTAATCAGCTCTTCCGCAAGATCGGCGCCCGGCTCTATACCGGGCATTGGCTGTACCACCGCCTTCACTTCCTCGCCAAGGTCGGCATTCGGGACACCGAACACCGCGGCATCGGCGATCTTCGGATGCGTGATAAGGAGGTTTTCGCACTCCTGAGGATAGATATTAACGCCGCCGGAAATGATCATGAATGTCGCGCGATCGGTGAGATGGAGGTAGCCATCCGCATCGAGATAGCCGACATCGCCTACCGTGCTCATGCTGCCATCCGGCGAGCGTGCCTCTCTGGTTCGGGTCGGATCGTTGAAATATTCGAATTGCGTGGCGGTCTTGAACCACACGGTGCCCGGCGTGCCCGTCGGAGAAGGCTGCATGTTTTCGTCGAGAATATGCAAATCACCGAGGAGCACCCGGCCGACGGTGCCGCGATGGGCGAGCCATTCCTCGCTGTTGCACGCCGTGAACCCGAGGCCTTCGGTGGCGCCGTAATATTCGTGAATGATCGGCCCCCACCATTTGATCATGTCTTCCTTTACCAGCGCGGGGCAGGGCGCCGCGGCATGGATCGCGATTTCGAGCGACGACAGGTCGTAGCGCGACCGCACCTCCTCGGGCAGCTTCAGCATGCGCGAAAACATCGTCGGCACGAGCTGAGTGTGCGTGATGCCCCATTGCTCGACCAGTTCGAGATAACGCTGGGGATCAAAGCTCTCCATGACGATCACGGTGCCCCCAACGCGTATCGCAAGGTTTACGGCCGCCTGCGGCGCGGAATGATAGAGTGGCGCCGGGGACAGGTAGATCATGCCCTCCCGGTACTGCCAGAGTTTCTGCAGGAAATCGAACAGCGCCAGTTGCTGTGACGGCGGCTGCTCCGGTAGCGGCCGCAGAATGCCTTTCGGCCGTCCGGTCGTGCCGGAAGAATAGAGCATGGCGGTGCCGACGGACTCATCCGGTATTGGTGTTTTCGGCAAATGCGCGGTGGCCTCTTGCAGCCCCACAATGCGTTGGCTTTCGCTCGGGCCATCGGCAACGATGCATAGCTCGACCCCGGGACACTGTTTCAGCGCCTCGCGTGCGATGTCGAGTTTAGCCACCGAGGTGATCAGGATCCGCGATTTGCTATTGGTGAGGATGTAGCTGAGTTCGCCAGCCGTCAGAAAGGAGTTCACACAAGTGAAATACAGGCCGGATCGCTCGCCCGCGCCGCAGGCCTCGATGTAGCGGCTGTTGTTCTCCATGAAGATTGCATAGTGATCGAGCCGCTTCAGCCCGTGTCGGCGAAACAGGTGCGCCAGTCGGTTGCAGCGCGCTTCCAAATCGCGGTACGTCACCGCCTCGCCGGAGTTCGCCATGATGAACGCGGGCTGCAGCGGACGCAGGCGAGCATGTTTTCCGGTATACATCGAACCTCCAACCGAACTATGCGGCCATGGCCAAAATCGCGCGAACCTGCGCCGGTCCTTCGATCTTGCGCGGATTGCGCGGATCCCATGACGTCGCCATTGCCTGCTCTGCGATGCAATCGAAGCGGCACACGTCCTCTGTGCACGCCCTGTCCTCCCGGGGACAATTTTGTTTCTAACTTGAAAATAATCTAGCGAAGTCGGTGCGGCACGTCATGCCCAAAGATCACGCCTTGAATGGCCGGGGCTGAAGACGTCGTCTGGACGTTCTTCGTCGCGCCTTGCGGCACGCGTCGGTCCCGGCCGCTAGCGATTTGACCTCTTTCGCCAAGAAAGTTTGCTTGATGCCCACAATCTGTCGCAGAATAAGGCTTTCAATGTCCAATGATTTTGCTTGATCGTTGTTCGCCATTGAACAGACTGACAGCCGAGCTCGTCTTGTTCCGGCTCGATATCCCCGGTGCCGATCGATCCATGGCGGGCACTCATGCGGAGGAGATACCATGAGCGCGACGCGGGAATTGCAGGGGCTTTCCATGACGATGAGTGGTATCCTTACGGTTCGCGCTGCCAGCCCGCTGATGATGTTGCTGGCTCTCATTTTGTCCGGGTGCGGGGACAAGCCGTCTCAGCCGGCCGCGGCAGCAGCCCCGCCGGTCACAGTCGCCCAGCCGACCACGAGGACCGTTACCGATTGGGATGAATTCACCGGACGTTTCGACGCGGTGGAAGAGGTGCAGGTCCGCGCCCGGGTCGGTGGCTTCGTCACCAACGTCGAGTTTCGCGACGGCGCCATCGTCAATACGGGCGACCTTCTTTACGTGATCGATTCGCGGCCCTTCGAGGCGGTTGCCGAGCAGGCGGACGGCCAACTCTCCGACGCGCGCGCCAAGGCCGAACTGGCGAAGCGCGAACTCGATCGCGCACTGACATTGAACCAGACCCAGGCGGTCTCCGACTCGATTGTCGATCAACGCCGCCAGACGCTGCAGGCGGCGAGGGCGGCGGAAATGCAGGCGGAAGGCGCGCTGAAGGCGGCCCAACTCAACATCGAGTTCACCCATGTGCTGGCGCCGATTACAGGCCGCGCCAGCCGCCATCTCGTCAGCATCGGCAATCTCGTTCAAGGCAGCGACAATGGCGGTTCGACATTACTGACCTCGATCGTCTCGCTTAATCCGATCTACATCTACTTCGACATGGACGAGGCGACCTACCTCAGGAACAACAAGCTCTGGTTCGAAGGCAAGCGGCCTAGTTCGCGCGAGCATGCAAATCCCGTGCAGGTAACGCTGATCAGGCGAGACCAAGCCGTCGCATGACGGCAACGTGGATTTCATCGACAACCGTCTGGATCTCGGCACCGGCACGCTGCGCGGGCGCGCGGTAATCCCTAACAAGGATCTTTCCATCTTGCCCGGCCAGTTCGGCCGTGTACGCCTGATCGGAAGCTCGCCATATCAGGCGCTGCTGCTGCCGGACGCGGCGATCGCCACCGATCAGTCGCGCAAGATCGTCTTTGTGGTCAAGGAGGACAACACGGTGGAAGCGAGGCCGGTCGTGTTGGGTCCGCTCGACGACGGCCTGCGCGTGATCCGTGAAGGCCTGAAAGCCGAAGATCGCGTGATCGTGGATGGCATTCAGCGCGCCCGGGTCGGTAGCAAGGTTACACCCCATACAGCCCCGGCCGGTACCAAGACATGAACCTTGGTCAGCTTTCCATCAACCGGCCGATCCTGGCGATGGTGCTTTCCATCGTGCTGCTGATTATCGGTGCGCTCGCCTACACCACGCTGCCGGTCTCCGAATATCCGCAGGTGGTGCCGCCGACGGTTGTGGTGACCGCGCAGTATCCGGGCGCCTCTGCGCAAACCATTTCCGACACGGTTGCCGCTCCCATCGAGCAGCAGATCAACGGCGTCGAGGACATGCTGTACCTCTACAGCCAGGCGACCTCCAACGGCCAACTCACGATTACCGTTACGTTCAAGCTCGGCACCGATCTCGACAAGGCGCAGGTGCTGGTTCAGAACCGCGTCGCGATCGCTCAGCCCCAGTTGCCGGAGGAGGTGCAGCGCAACGGGGTCGTCACGCGCAAGAACAGTCCCGACATCCTGATGGTCGTCTTCATGCTGTCGCCTGATGACAGTTTCGACCAGCTCTATATCAGCAACTACGCGCTGCTGCAGGTCCGCGACCAGCTGCTGCGGCTGGACGGGGTTGGCGACGTCCAGATTTTCGGCGCGCGGGATTATTCGATGCGCTTGTGGCTCGATCCCGACAAGATCGCGAACCTTGGCCTGACCGCAGGCGATGTCCTGGCCGCGATCCGGTCGCAAAATTTGCAGATCACCGGCGGCCGGCTCGCCGCCCCACCAATCGCCGACCGCGCGTTTCAGCCCAACCTTACCTTCACCGGCAGATTGAAGGACGTCGCGCAGTTCGAGGACATCCTGGTCAAATCCGGCCAGGACGGTCGCATCGTGCGGCTGCGCGACGTCGGTAGAATCGAGCTGGGAGCGCTCGACTACACCACAAACAGCTTCCTGCTGCGGAAATCCGCGGTCGCCATGCTGGTGACACAGCGTCCGGGATCGAATGCGCTCGCGACCGCCAAAAATATTTCCGATACGATGGGCAGGCTGAAAGCCGGCTTTCCGAAGGGGCTGGACTACAACATCGGCTATAACCCGACCGAGTTCATCGCGAGATCTGTCAGCGAATTGATCAAGACGATTTATGAAGCGATGCTTCTGGTCGTCATCGTTGTGCTGGTGTTCTTGCAGGGATGGCGACCGGCGATCATCCCGATCGTCGCCATTCCGGTGTCGTTGGTCGGCACCTTCGCGGCAATGGCCGCGCTCGGCTACGCCATCAACAACCTTACACTGTTCGGGCTCGTGCTCGCGGTCGGCATCGTGGTGGACGACGCCATTGTTGTTGTCGAAAATGTCGAGCGGCATCTGCGCGACGGGATGAGCAGGCGCGATGCGGCGCTGCGCACCATGGAGGAAGTCGGCGGCGCGCTGGTTTCCATCGCCCTTGTGCTGTGCGCGGTTTTTGTACCGACCGCCTTTATCGGCGGCATCTCCGGGCAATTCTTTCAGCAGTTTGCCATCACGATCGCGGTCGCGACCGCGATTTCCTGCTTCTGCTCGCTGACGCTTTCTCCGGCGCTGGCCTCGCAAATCCTCCAGCCGCATGATGAGAAACGGCGGCCTGCCAGCTGGAATTTTGTCGGGCGCGGCTGGGAGACATTCACGGGTTTGTTCAACCGGGGCTTCGAGCGTCTGTCGCAAGGCTACGCCACCGCGGCCGGTTTTGTGATCCGGCATTCGGCGCCGATGCTTGTCATCTATCTGGCGTTGATCGGCAGCGCCGGTTGGCTCATCGTCACTACGCCGCAAGGCTTTATTCCGGCGCAGGATCGCGGCTACGTCATCGTGTCGGCGCAACTGCCGGGTGCCGCCTCGCTGGCGCGGACGACCGAGGTCGTGCGCCAGATCGAGAAGATCGCGCTCGATACGCCAGGCATCATTCGAGTGGCCGCGTTCGCGGGGCTGTCGGGCGCCACGCGCACCCAGGCCAGCAATGCTGCGGCATTGTTTCCGGTGTTCGACGAACCTGACGTTCGGTTGAAGAAAGGCTTGTCGGCGACTGCCATCACCGGCGATCTGCGCAAGCGGCTTTCCGCCATCGAGGGCGCGTTCATCATCGTCATTCCGCCGCCCGCGGTTCCCGGCATTGGCACCGGCGGCGGCTTCACCATGCGTATCCAGGATCGGCAGGGACGCGGCGCGGAATTGCTGGCGGCCGCGACTGACGAACTGGTGGCCGCTGCCCGCAAGGCGCCGGGGCTCACATCAGTGTTTTCACCGTTCTCGGCAAATACGCCGCAGGTGTTCGTTGATATCGATCGCATCAAGGCGCAGAAGCTCGGCGTTCCCATCCAAAACGTCAACGATGCGATCGAAACCTATTTCGGTTCGGCCTATGTCAATGACTTCAACATTCTCGGCCGGACCTATCACGTCACGGCGCAGGCCGACCTGCCATTCCGGAAAGAAACCTCGGACCTTTCGCGCCTACGCACGCGCAATGCGGCCGGCGAGATGGTGATGCTCGGTAGCGTGGTCGACTTTCACGACATCTCCGGGCCGGATCGCGTCGCGCGCTACAATCTCTATCCGGCGTCCGAGCTGCAGGGCGACACGTTGGCGGGAACGAGTTCGACGACGGCAATCGACGAAATGAAACGGCTCGCAGACGATACGCTGCCGAGCGGCTTTTCCTATGAGTGGACCGATCTGTCTTATCAGCAGGTCACGGGCGGCAATACCGGGCTCTACGTGTTTCCGATCTGCGTGTTATTCGTCTTCCTGGTGCTGGCGGCGCAATATGGCAGCTGGAGCTTGCCGTTTGCGGTGCTCCTTATCGTGCCGATGTGCCTGCTTGCCGCGACCATCGGCGTTCGGATCATGGGGCAGGATGTGAATATCCTAACGCAAATCGGGTTCGTGGTGTTGGTAGGACTTGCGGCAAAGAACGCTATCCTGATCGTGGAATTTGCCCGCGACATCGAACTTGAGGGCCGTCCGCGGCTGGACGCCGTCATCGAAGCCTGCCGATTGCGGCTGCGGCCGATCTTGATGACCTCGTTTGCGTTCATTCTTGGTGTGCTGCCGCTGGTGATCTCGACTGGCTCGGGGTCGGAAATGCGCCAGGCGGTAGGGGTCGCCGTGTTTTTCGGCATGCTCGGCGTGACCCTGTTCGGGCTGATCTTTACGCCGATCTTCTACATGGTCGTCCGCAATCTGGCGGATGGGCCGGGCCGGAAAAAAGCGCCTTCGACCGCTTAGGCGGATGCGAGCCGTCGATCTCGCAAGTTCCCAATACTATTGGCCTAATTGAAATAGATGGGCAGCCGCGGAGTTATAAAATATAGCGGGTTACGCTAGAAACGGTTGGAGGGCGATAATGAAATCGGGATTGTGTGCGTTAGTCGCGGTGAGCGGCATTTTGGTTGCAGCGCCGGTGTCGGCGCAGGGCGTCAAGATCGGCATCTTGAACGATCAATCGGGCGTTTACGCCGATTACGGCGGCAAATACTCGATCGAGGCAGCCAAGATGGCCGTTGAAGATTTCGGCGACAGCGTGCTTGGTCAGAAGATCGAAATCGTCACCGCCGATCATCAGAACAAGCCCGACCTCGCGACTGCCATAGCGCGGCGCTGGTACGATGTCGAAGCCGTCGACATGATCACCGAACTGACCACATCCTCGGTGGCGCTGGCGGTTCAGGACCTTTCCAAGGAAAAGAAAAAGATCGACATCGTCGTCGGTGCGGCGAGCTCGCGCCTGACCGGCGATGCCTGCACGCCCTATGGTTTTCACTGGGCTTATGACACCCATGCACTCGCGGTAGGTACCGGCGGCGCGCTGGTGGAAGCCGGCGGCAACACCTGGTTCTTCCTCACCGCGGACTACGCGTTCGGTTACGCGCTCGAAAAAGACACCACCGACATCGTCACGGCAAAGGGCGGCAAAGTGCTGGGGTCGGTTCGCATTCCCCTGAACTCGTCCGACTTCTCGTCGTTCCTTCTGCAGGCGCAAAGCTCGAAAGCCAAGGTCATCGGCCTCGCCAATGCCGGTCTGGATACGACGAATTCGATCAAGCAAGCGGCCGAATTCGGCATTGTGTCCGGCGGCCAGAAGCTCGCCGGGCTTTTGATGACGCTTGCGGAAGTGCATGGTCTTGGATTGCAGGCAGCGCAGGGCCTTACTCTCACCGAGGGCTTCTATTGGGACCTGAACGACAAATCGCGTGCGTTCGGTGAACGATTCATCAAGCGCACCGGCCGGATGCCGAGCATGATTCACGCAGGCACCTATTCGGCGACGCTGAGCTATCTCAAGGCGGTGAAGGCCGCCGGCACCAAGGATTCAGATGCGGTTGCAAAGAAGCTGAAGGAATTGCCGGTCGACAATTCCTTTGCGAAAGGCAAGGTTCTGGAGAATGGCCGCATGGTCCACGACATGTATCTGTTCGAGGTCAAGAAGCCGTCCGAATCCAAGAAGCCTTTTGATTACTACAAGCTGATCTCCACCGTGCCGGGTGACAAGGCGTTTTTCACGGCCAAGGAAAGCGGCTGCCCGCTGACGAAATAGCGGCGGATTTTTCTTTTATCAGATGGAAGTCAACGGGTCGCGCCAATGCGGGGCCGTTGGCGACTCCGCGGAGCAATCCGGAAACTTACGATGAGCAATCCGTATCATGATCGCGCCCATCGCACCTACCAACAGGATTATGGAGGCCAGTGCCTGAATGGCGAAGCCGGGCCCGCGTTTCTCGGCAGCTCGCGAATAGCCGATCATGTAAAGAGATACGGCCGACGATCCAGACAACGCCCAGCGCGCCGGCGACAGCGTCGCTGACATACACCGCAAACAGCCAGAGCGACGGCAGGAAAATAGGCAGCCACTCGAGCGTGTTCATTTGCACCCGGAATACGCGCTCGAAATCGGGATGTGCCGGATATCGCCGGCAGTTTGACGCCGAAGGCCCTGCGCGCCTTGGAAACACGGACGCTGGTGACAAAATAGAACAGGATGGCAAGGCAGGTCACAAGCGCGGTGAATTGATACATCGGAAGAAATCCTGTCTGGTTGGCTGAGCGCGAACGAGGTCCATGGATACTCGGGGCGAATTGATCAATAACCCGTCAGCTCCAGGTATCCAACCCCGGCATGGCTGCCTCGGAAGCTGATCGGTCCTTCCCAGTATCGGAAGCTCGTCCCCATCCAGCTCTTCGCGTTCAGCGGCATGGATTCGATCGATAGCCCGAGCGAGGGGATCGCGATGTGCCACGCTACCGGAAGCTTGCGGTGCTCCATCTCGACGAGAGTGTTCGGCGTCATGCTGATGCCCTCAGGCGGGACCTGCCTTGTGCTGCCGTCCGGCAAAATCCAGTTGCCCGTGGTGTAATTGTTACCGTCGGTCTGCCGCATTCTGTACAGCATGAGCTTTTCGCCGGAGTTGAAATGCAGCGCGAACCAATCCCATCCGGTTTGGTCAGGCGCAAGGGGTTGGCTACTCCATTCGCGGTCCATCCACGCGCGTCCGGTGACGTCGATCGATTTGTTGTCGACCGCGATGCGGCCATTCACCTCGAAGAAGGGCTGGCTGTAATAATAGGAGGCCTGCTCGCGTTCCGATTTCTTGCTGTAGCCGCCGTCGCCTTGCAGAACGAGCGGCCGATCGGTCGTCAGCTGCAGCGCATAGCCAAAATTCGGGCCTGTCGCCTTGAGCTCAAGCGGCGCAATCGTTGAGGCGAGGGTCTCGTCCGAGCCCCGCATCTGCCATGAATCGATCCAGGCCGCGAACGGGTGCGCCTCGACGCCCGCTTGCCCGACCCCGCCGCGCGCGAACGTTTCGCTGAAGCGGTGAATGTCTGCGCTCGTAATCGCGACGTGACCCATCCAGACTTGCTGACTGGCCCAGCCTTCCCGTTAGGTCCGCCCTGCGTCGCCTGCCTGAACAAGGTCCACTGGACCCCGTAGGCCTCACCGGCGGCGTCGCGCAGATTAGCGGTCAGGTACCACCATTCGATGCGAAAGTCGGGATGCGGCCCGTGATCGGCCGGAAACGAAAATATCTTGCCGGGAGTGACCGGTCGCAAATCCCTCGGCCGTCTCGCCGAGTCCGGCAAAGCCCTGCGCGAACGCCGGCTTGTGACCTAGTCCGAGAAGCACGAGGCCACTAGAGAATGCGCGGCGAGACACCTTGAAATCAGCGCTCATCGGCAAAAACCTTGATCAGCTTGGCCGGTTGCATGCGCGCCAGTCTCGCGACCGGAAGCAGCGTAGCGAGCAGCGCTGCCGCCATCGCAACGCCGATCAACTCCAGCAGTTGCATCGGGAAGACGTGAAACGGCAGCCGCCAGCCGAACGCTTTCACATTCACGATGGCGATCAGGCACCATGCCACCAGCAGCCCGAGCGGCAGCGCGAGCAGCGCCGTGATCAGCGCAACCGACATGGTTTTCGTCAGCTCGATGCCGGCGAGCCGCTGCCGTGTAATGCCGATCGCCCAAAGCGGCGCCAGCTGCGGAAGACGCGAATTGCCGAGGGTCAGCAGGCTTGTCAGCAGGGCAATGCCGGCCACGCCGAGCGTAAAGGCGTTCAGCGCGGAGGTCACGGCAAACGTGCGATTGAAGATCCGCAGCGACTCCGCCTTGACGGTCGCCTGATCCAGAACGTTGCGTTCGTCCAATCCAAATCTCTGTTGCAGGCTTGAGACCAGGGCGGGAGCCTTGTCCCGCTCGACGAGCAGTCCCAGTCGCGTCTGCGGAATCTGCGGGAAAATGCCGGATCAACGCGGCGACATTGACGGTAAGTTGGCCCTTGGGGTTGCCGTAATCGGCATAGATGCCGACGATCTCGATCGGCCAGTTTCCGCCCGGCGCCGGCACATCGATGCGGTCGCCGATCGCGAGCTCGGGAGCGCCGGGCCAGTTGCTCGCTGACGAACCCGGCATCGCCCGGCAGCAGACGGACCCAGGCGTCTGCGTGAACTCAAGAAGCGGCCAGCGTTCGCGGTAGATGGCATTATCGGGCAGGCCGAGAATTTCGAGCGGCGCGCCCTCGATCTGGGTGTCGGCTCGCCCGCCCGGCAGGATCGCCTGCACTTCGGGGCGTTCGCGGAGCCATGCCTTGATGGAAGTAGCCTGCGCGTTGTCCGTGGCGTTGACATAGACATCGGCGGAGAGCCGGCCATCCAGCCAGGTCACAAACGTTCGGCTGAAGGATTCCACCATTGTGCCGACGCCGACGTTGACTGCGAGCGCAAGCAACAACGCCATCAGCGCGAGTGACAATCCCGAAAGTTGCTGCCGGCTGTCGGCCCAGAACCAGATCGCGAGCGGCCGCCGCGCCTTGCGCTGCCCGAACGAAAGCACGATGTCCAGGATCGCAGGCAGGATCAACGCAGCGCCAAGCATCAGCGCGGCCAGCATGGCAAATCCTTCGATCAGCGAGTCTCCATATCGAAGCACCCATCGCCGCGAGCGCGAATGCGATAACAGCGAATGCGCTCTGCCAGACGATCCAGCGGTGCTGCGCCTGGTGCCAGGGATGGCGTTGTGCGGCGGCAAGCACCGAGAGGCGGCTAGCCTTTACCAGACTTGTAGCCGCCCCGCAGCGAGCGCGCCGAGCACGCTGATCGCGACGCCCGCGATCCACCATTCGGGCCTCAATGTCAGATGGCCGGGGATTTGCGCCCCATAGAGCCCGCGCAAAGATGCCGCCACATCAGGCAACAGCGCGGCCGCGATCAGATATCCGCAGACCAATCCCGCAAGCCCCGCCACCAGCGCCAGCGATATCAATTCCGTCAACAGCACCACGTTCAGCATCGCCGCCGACACGCCGCAGGCGCGCAAGGTGCGCAGCATCGGCAGCCGCTGCTCGAAGGCCAAGCCGATTGCCGAATTCACGATGAACAGGCCGACAAAGAACGACAGCAGTCCGAACGCCGTGAGGTTTAAATGAAAACTGTCCGTGAGACGTTCGAGGTCGGTCTCGGCATCGGGCTCGACCAGGTGCAGTTTGTCGCCCGTGACTTGCTCCAGCGCGGCGCGAGGGGCATCGGACTTGCCGATCAACAGCCGCGACACCTGATCTGGCTTGTTCAAAAGCTTTTGCGCCATTCCGATATCGACCACCAGCACTTCTGGCACCAGTTGCGGCTGTACATGCACCGGCGGCAGCGATGCGCCGCCGCTTGCGATGGGCGAGCCGCCTTCTCTTAGCTTCAACTCGGCAAGCGTTTCAGGCGCCACAAGGGTTTGTCCGGGAGGCGTGATGAAGGCCTGCAGGCTGTCCCGCCCGATCGCGGGCGCATCGCCGACCTCGGAGGGCAAGGTAATGGGCTCGATACCCAACAGGCGAAACGAGCGTCCGTCGATCTGGATTCGGCCCTCGAGCACCGGCGATACCGGCCAGCCGCCGCGGCGCAAGTCGACAAAGAGCTGCTGCGGAAACGTCGCGCCGTCGTTCTCGACCAGCATAGCGGTTCGCGCTCCGCCGAACGTCGCGGCGGCCCGATCGTAGGAGTTGCGGGCCTGCTGGTTCAGCGCCTGCACGCCGCTCCAGAGCGCCGTCGCCGAGATCAATCCGATCAGCAAGGTCGCGAACTGCATCGGATGCCGCCGCCAGTGGCTCAGTAACACCGCGAGGATCCAGATCGCGCGTCTCACGTGATCAGCCCCGAATGAAGCGTGATCTGACGATCGAGCGTGGCGGCGAGCCGCGCGCTATGCGTCACCATCAGAAATCCGCAGCCTGTGCGCGTCACCAGGTCGCGCGTCAGCGCCAACACGTCATCCGCCGTGGACTCGTCGAGGTTGCCGGTAGGCTCGTCGGCAAGCAACAGCAGCGGCTTCACCGCGAGCGCGCGGCCGATCGCGACGCGCTGCTGCTGTCCTCCGGATAATTGCTCGGGATATCGCCTGAGCAAATCGCCGAGACCGAGCCGTTCCACCAATTCGGCCTGCCACTTGGGATCCTGACGCCCGGCAATGCGCGCCTGGAAGTCGAGGTTGTCTTCAACATTCAAGCTCGGGACGAGGTTGAATTGCTGGAACACCAGCCCCAGCCGGTCCCGCCGCAGCGCTGCACGGCCGAGAGTCGGGGAGATCGGCAACGGAGCTCTCGGCAAGCGTGATCTGGGCCGCCATCGGCGGCATCCAGTCCAGCGATCAAATGCAACAGCGTACTCTTGCCGCTGCCGGATTCCCCCGCAGGCGCGACGCGTTCCCCGGCCGCCACATCAAGGTTCACGCCGCGCAGGACGCTGACTTGCTCGCCAGCCGAACGATATGTCTTGGTCAGGTTTCGGACGCTCAGCACGATTTGCTTGCCGTTGGTCATGCGCAACGGACGGAACGCCTCAGTATCGGCTGTATAGCCATGATGATCCTTTTGGGCTGCTTATAACATAGCAAGGCCGCGGCAGGAGATCATCGCTCCGATCGTATTGACTACACATTTGATTGCTGGATGGCCCTATTGGACGCTGGCCTGCGCTCCGCGCACCAGCCGCCCCGGGCGATTGCCGAGCGCGACCCCGTGGCGCTGCGTGACGACACCCGAGACGATGGTGGCGTCATAGCCGTCGACCCGCTGCAGCAGGCGGCGCCCGCCAACCGGGAGATCGTAGTGCACCTTTGGCGGATGCAGGTGCAGCCGGTCGTAGTCTATGACGTTGAGATCGGCCTTGAAGCCCGGCGCGATCAAGCCGCGATCGGACAGGCCCACCGAAAGCGCGGTCTTGCGCGACTGTGCCGCCACTACGAACGGGATCGACAGCTTTTCCCCGCGCTTGCGATCGCGGGTCCAGTGCGTCAGCAGGTAGGTGGGGAAGCTCGCGTCACAGATGATGCCGCAATGCGCGCCGCCGTCGCTCAAGCCCCGGCACGGAGAGCGGATCGCGCAGCATCTCGAGGGTAGCATCGAGATTTCCGTCAGCGTAGTTCAGGAACGGCACATACAACATGCCGCGGCCCTGGTCCGTCAGCATCGCGTCATACGCGAGCTCTTCTGGTTTGCGTCCGAGCCGGCGTGCCTGCGCGCCCAGCGTATTTTCCGGCGGCTGTTCGTAGTCCGGGGGGTCGCCGAGCAGATACATCTTGTCGTAGTTCGGGCGGAAGAACAGCGGATCGTCTGTCGGGCTGGCGGTTTCGCTCAAGATGGATGCGCGGATCTCGGGTTGGTGCAGCCGCGCCAGCCGCTCCGCCAGCGGCAGATGGGCGATCGCCCTGTAGCTTGGATGAGTCTGGAACGGGTTGCGCGACAGTTCCAGCCCGAGCAGTAGCCCCACGGGCCTGGCCGCAATCTGCGCCGTGATCGACAGGCCGCGCGCGGCAGCCTGGTTGATCGTGTCCAGCGTTTCGCGCCAGCGCCGCGGCGCCTTGTCGTTCTGCGTGATCGAGAACGAGATCGGACAATTGGTGTTCTTCGCAACGCGCAGCATCATCGGCAGGTCTTCGTGCAGCGTTGAGAGATCGAGCACGAATTGCAGCACGCTTCGGCCGACGTCATGCATCGCCCCGGCAATCGCCGTCAGTTCGGCTTCGCCGGCCTTCAGGGTCGGCGTGAAATCGCCGGTCGATGTGCGGTGGTTGAGGGTTCTTGAAGTGGAAAATCCCAATGCGCCCGCGCGGACGGCGTCGCCGGCGAGCGCCGCCATCGCTTCGTTGTCCTCGGCGGTGGAGGGATCGCGCCGCGCGCCGCGTTCGCCCATTACATAGACGCGGAGCGCCGCATGCGGCAGTTGCGCGCCGATATCGATATCGAAGCTGCGTTTCGACAGCCAATCCATGTAATCCGGGAAGCTTTCCCACGACCATGGAATTCCGGCGCTCAATACCGGCTCCGGAATGTCCTCAACGCCCTCCATCAATTGAATCAGGCGATGATGGTCGCTGGGTCTGCAGGGCGCGAAACCAACGCCGCAATTGCCCATGATCGCGGTGGTTACGCCATTCTGCGAGGAAGGCGTGATGTCCTGGCTCCAGGTGACTTGTCCGTCGTAATGGGTGTGAACATCGACAAATCCCGGCGTGACCAGCTTGCCCCTCGCGTCGATCTCTTCCTGACCCGTTGCCGTGATTTTGCCGACGTCGGTGATAACGCCGCCCGAGATAGCGACATCGGCTTCGAACAATTCGCCGCCACGACCGTCGGCGATAGTACCGCCGCGGATCACAAGATCAGGGTTGGTGGCCATGACGTTTCATCCCGGGTTGCATTGCTTGGCCGCATCATCGGGCCTCGCCCGATGCTGTCAACCGCGGGGGATGGGGCTCAGGGATGCATCGGCCTTCTCGCCGGAGGGGTTCGGCGTGCGGTCGGTGAACAGGGCCAGCAAAACCGTTATGACCATGAAAATGGCGGAGGCGCCGAACACCCAACCTGGTGCGTTCCGGTCCATGATCCAGCCGAACAGCAGCGGGCTCGCAATGCCGCTGAAATTGAAGCCGGTCGAGACGATGCCGAAGGCGCGCCCGGCAGCGCCCGCAGGCGCAGCGTTTCGCACCAGCATGTCGCGAGAGGGAGCGATCACGCCCCCAAGGAAGCCGGCGACCGTCATCGCGGCGATCAGCAAAACCGCGGGCAGAGTTAGCGTCGCAATCGCGAGCACTATGGCCGCGTTGATCGCAAAGCAGACGGCAGCGAGCTGGCCGTGGCGGCGCGTGCGATCCGCGAGGAAACCGCCTGCAAGCACGCCGATCGCGCTGCTGCCGAGATAAGCTGTCAGCGCGATGTTCGCGGTTGAGAACGAGGCGCCGTAGCCGCTCATCAGCGCCACGACTCCAAAATTCCCGATGCCTGCGTTGGAAAGCCCAAGCAGCATGAAAAAGATCGTCAACACGATCAGCGCCGGCGTGATGATGCCTCGTTGCTTTGGGCGCTCGCCTGACGCCTTGTGACTGGCCGGACCGGCATCGGGAATCCCGATCATGATCAAAAGCACCGCCACGAGCGGGCCGACGGCACCGGAAGCGATCAGGGCGCCATGACCTCCCATCAGGAAAACCAGCGTTGCCACAACAGCGGGAGCCATTGCGCCGCCAAGAAAGCCCGCAAAAGTGTGAATTGAAAAAGCGCGCCCCATCCGCGCCTCGTCCATGTGGGCGGACAGAATGGCATAATCGGCGGGATGATAGACGCTGTTGGCGATGCCCAGCAGCACGGCGCTGGCGATCAGCCAAGCGTAGCTCAGATGCACCCCAAGCATCATCAGTGCGATGCCACCGAGCGTGAGGCCCAGCAACAGGATTTTGCGGGCGCCGATGTGATCCACGAGATAACCCAGCGGCGCCTGCGTCAGGCCGGAGACCACGGCGAACACGGTCAGCGCAAAACCGAGTTCGATATATCCCACTCCGAGCTGTTCCTTCAGGAAAGGAAACAGCATCGGCAGCACGAGCAGATGGAAATGACTGACCCAATGAGCCGTCGAGACCCCAACCAGCGTGCGTAACGGCGAGTCGGCCGGCGCAGCGCGCGTGGATCGAATATCCGATTGTTGCGGCGCGGCGAAAACGTCGACCATGGCTCGTCCGTTGCAGTTCGGAACGAAAGTATCGGTCGCGCCGGTTATTTGTCCATGAATGGCGCCGCATGGCGCCCCCGCGCGCCGCGCCTGAAACGGAACTGTGCGTGTAGTCGTGCGATGCGGGCAAAGTGTTCCGCGATGTGGCCCTTGCGCTTACAACGGTTCGTCGTCGGTGCCGTAGCGATCGAACTTAGGGGTAGCGATATCGCCATCCTCACGGTCCTCGTCCGCGACCGGCAGCGGCGGCGGCTTGTTTGGCTTTTTGCGCTCCTTTGCGGGAGCCTCGTTCTTCTTGCCGGTGTTGCCCATGTATTCCCCCCGATCGAGTGGTCGTTGGCGTTTGAAAGAACGCCACCGCGTCACCTCGACTTGCTGCTGCCTCCGCAACATTAGCCGGAATCGCGCGAGATTTCGCCCATATTCGGAAACGGGAAGGGTGGCGCGACCGGATGTCGCCGGTCGCGCAAATGCCTCTTCAGAACGTTGCGCCGGCTTTCACCAAATAACTTCGGCCCGGCAGAGGATATGCACTGAACCGGCCCTCCGTGAAAGCGCTGGCAATCGCGTAATCGTAATAAAGCGCATTCAGGGCGTTGTTGACGCTCAGCGACCAGAAGAACCGATCGTATTCCCCGCTCAGCTTGAAATCGACCGTTGCCGCGGCGGGGATGAGTGGCTGGACGTTGGGCTGGTCGTTATCCATACGGCGGCTGCTCCAGTAGCGCACCGTCGCATCGAACACGACGTATTTCTGCCAGATGTTCCAGGTGACGCCGGCGCTCGCCGTGTAGCGCGACACCAGCGGAACGTCGTTTCCCGCAAATGGCCCTTCGCGGAAGATCGCGCGTGTATATGCCAATCCGCCGCGCAACAGCACGGTATCGCTGGCTCGGAACGAGGCGCTGGTCTCGGAGCCGTAGCGGCGGGTCGGGTCGAGGTTGTAGTTGAAAAAGTTCACCGGGTCGAAATGGATTTCGTTTACGAGATCCATGTTGTAGACGCTGGACTGCATCTGAAACGCGCCAGCCTTGACCCGGAAACCGCCTTCGACATCTTGAGATGTCTGGGTTTTCAAATTGAAGGTTCCGGGAATCGGATTGAAAAAGACGTCGAAAGCGGGACCGGACGCAACGCGCTCGTCGACATCTGGCGTGCGGAACGCGCGCGCAGCGCGGCCGAACACCGAAAACACGTCGTTGAAGCGATGTTCGATCCCGATATGCAACGCGTATTGCGTTTCGTTGCTGTCGAGCGGATTGGCCTGGGTATCGAAAGCTCCCGGCGCCATCGGATCGAAGCGATCCCGCGCGCTCAATTGGGTATTCTGAATGCGCGCGCCGTAAGAGAAGTCGGTGGTCGGCAGTAATCCAACGGTTTGCTGCCAGTAGCTGGCAAGCGTTTGTTGGCGAAGATCGTAGACGTGGATCGGCGCGAAGCCGGTAAACTCGCTGCGATTGGAGTGGTACGTGGCGTCGTAGTAGTCGATCCCTGTCAGGATATTCGAAGGCATTCCGAACATCGTGTTCTTTACGCTCAATCGCGGTGTCAGCGACCACGTTTGCAAAGACGTATCGACAAACCTGGATGCGAAGCTTGGGAAGGGCGACGTGCCGAAAAAGCTACCTTGCTGTTTTTTATCGCGGAGCCCGCCATCGACGATGAGATCGACGCCGTTCCACAGCGACTTGGTGAATCCGGCTGTGACATTCGCGCCTTGCTTGACGCCGAAGTCGAACGGCGTAGTCGCGCCCCGGCGGTTGGTGGCAAGCTGATCTATTCCGGCGGCCAAGTCGACCAGACGGCCGCCAGGCAGCCCGAGCTTTTGATCATCGCCGGACAATGTCAGAAATGCGGAAAGATCGGGCGTGCTGTAGTTGATATTGCCGATCGCATTGCGCTGGTCCAGTGCATTATTCTCGCGATACCCGTCAGATTTGATGGCGTTGCCATAAAACGACGTGGACCACGGTCCCGAATTGAGCGCGGCTGAAACAGAACCGAGCCGCTGGTTGAATGAGCCTGCGCCGCCTTCGACGCGCATCGCGGCCGGCGGGCCGCCCGCGCCGGTTTTGGTGACGATATTGATGACACCCCCGACCGCATTGTCGCCGTAGAGCACCGCCCCGCTATTGCCGCGCGTGATTTCGATGCGTTCGATGGAATTCAGCGGAATGGTCGAGAGGTCGACGCCGGCCATATCGATATCGTTCAGCCGTCGCCCGTTGATCAGCACGAGCGTGTTGGCCGTTGCGAAGGCGCCGAAGCCTCTGATGTCAACCGAGGTGCCCGCGCCATTCACGCCGCCAAAAAAGCTGGTGATTTGCACGCCCGGCGTTTGAGCGATGATCTCCTGGACCGTCTGCGCCGGTGAGTGCGCGATATCCGCGGCGGTAATGACGGCAGTTGACGCGCCCACGATGCCGGCGAACTGCCGGTTGGTGGCGCTGTTGACCGAGGGTGCGACGTTGGAATTGTCGGCCGGCTGCGCCGTGGGCGTGCCGGTTTGCGAGGCGTTCGGCACGGGCCGCCGTGAATAGGAAGCAGTATCGGCGGCTGGTTTGGCCCGGGTGCGATTCTCATCGCCCGGCCGGACGACCTCAATCGGCGGTAACAGATCCGGCGAGGTCGATTGCTGTGCGTTCGCAGTAGAAACGCCCAAGGAGAAGATTGGCACGAGGAAGGTTGATGCGAGCAGAAATGCGCGGCGTCGCCTTGCGGCAGGGATCAGGAAAGACATGGGTGGACCTCGGTATGACGTCAGTGGCACGTCACAGCGAACGAAGTCTCACCACGGTGTTTGTACACCTGCTGGTGAAGCTAATGTCTGTACTCCCCGACCGACATCTTCGCGTGTGACCACGGCTGACGGCAGGTCTCCTGGCTCGCGGGTCGCTACCTTTCGCCGCCTTCCCAGGACCGAGATTTTCCCAGTGGCATATGACGAAAGATTCGTCGCTTACAGTTGCGGGGGCAGCCGCGGCATTGGGGAAGTTTCCCCGCACCGCATTCCCTTTTGATCCCCAAACGGGAACCGTCCCGCTCATCTAGATGTCGGCCGGACGAAGAGTCAATCCCGATCGTTCAGGGTGAACGCAGTAGCAGCGGCGGGTAGGTATTTTGTTCGCGCGGCGGCTTGTGCCGGACCTCAATGATTGTAAGAGCTTGGGTTGCAAGCGCTTGGGCCTCAGGGTGGCCTGGGACAGTTTGGGACATTGATGAGCATTCAGAACGCCATGGCGATAGCTGATGTTGGCGCGCGCCGGCGAATCGGTGTGACGGCCGCGCTCGCAGCGCTCGTGGTGCTGCTTGTCTTGATTTCTCTGGGAATTGGCGCAGTGCGGCTGTCCCCGCTCTCGGTGCTCGACGCGTTGTTCGGCGGCGGCAGCGATGTGGCGCAGGTGATCGTCCGGGAAATTCGACTGCCGCGCACCATCCTGGGAATGGCAATCGGCGCGATGCTAGGTCTGTCGGGCGCTGCGCTGCAGGGGTTGCTGCGCAACCCATTGGCCTCACCCTCGCTGTTCGGCGCGCCGCAATCGGCAGCCTTCGGCGCCGTAGTGGTGATCGCGTTCGGTCTTGCCGACGTGAGATCGTACGCACTCCCCGTCGCGGCAATACTGGCCGCATTTGTCTCCGTATTCATGCTGCTTGCGATCGCGGGCCGCAACGCCGGCCTCCTGATCCTGATCCTGGCCGGGCTCGCGATATCGAGCCTTGCCGGGGCCGCGACCGCGCTGGTGATGAACCTCTCCAGCAATCCTTTTGTTGTGCTGGAAATTGCGTTCTGGCTGCTGGGTTCGCTTGAGGACCGCAGCTTTCGCCACGTCATGCTGGCGCTGCCGTTCATCGCGGCTGGCGCGATCATGCTGTGGAGCCAGCGCCATGCGTTTCGCGCGCTCACCCTCGGAGAGGAAGCCGCGCAAAGCCTTGGCATCGACGTTGCCGGCGTCCGGTTATTCGTCATTGCAGGTGTCGCGCTCGGCGTCGGCGGCGCCGTCGCGGTGTCGGGCACCGTCGGTTTCATCGGCCTGATCGCACCGCATCTGGTACGTCCCCTGATCGGGTACGATCCAGCCCGGGTGTTGATGCCGAGTGCGCTCGTTGGCGCAGCGTTGCTGCTCGCCGCCGATATCGCCGTTCGCATTATCCCCTCAAGCAGCGACATCAAGGTCGGCGTGCTGACCTCGATCATCGGCGTGCCGTTCTTTCTCTATCTGATTGTGCGCGAACGCCGCTCGCTCGGCGGAGGCGTGGCATGAGTAGTTCGGCGTTGCTCACCACGCATCGGTTAAAGGTCTCATTGGCCGGGCGCGCCGT
Source organism: uncultured Alphaproteobacteria bacterium (assembly GCA_963764155.1). Taxonomy (GTDB): domain Bacteria; phylum Pseudomonadota; class Alphaproteobacteria; order Rhizobiales; family Xanthobacteraceae; genus Bradyrhizobium. The sequence continues at coordinate 18,752 of CAVXRI010000012.1, read as the reverse complement.
GCTCAGGGATGTTTCGCTGTCCTTGGCGCCAGGCCATCTGGTGGCGCTCGTGGGTCCGAACGGGGCCGGCAAGACCACGCTGTTGCGGGCGTTGGCGGGACTGGTGCCCTCCGAGGGAGCCATTGAGGTCGGCGGCGTTCCGTTGTCGTCACTTTCCTTGCTCGAACGCGCCAGACGATTTGGTTACTTGCCGCAGGGTCACATCGTGCATTGGCCGTTGCCGGCGCGCGACATCGTGGCGCTCGGCCGCTATCCGCACGGCGCGACCGATCCGGCGCGATTGACGCCGCGAGATGCTGATGCCGTGTTGCGCGCAATGCAGGCGACCGATGTCGTCGAATTCGCAGCGCGGCGCGCCACGGAGCTATCCGGCGGCGAGCGCAGCCGGGTCGCGCTGGCGCGCGTGCTTGCGGTGGAGGCGCCCATAATTTTGGCGGATGAGCCGACGTCATCCCTTGATCCGCGTCATCAGATCGATGTGATCAAGGCTCTGCGCTCCACGGCAGACAAGGGCATGCTCGTGATCCTGGTCACGCACGACCTCGGGCTCGCGGCCCGATTTGCCGATACGGTCCTGGTGCTGTCGGAGGGACGGCTGGTGTCGCAAGGCCCGCCAGCCCACTCGCTTTCCGAAAGAATCGTGGGCGAGGTGTTTCGCATCAGCGCCTACCGCTCGGAATATCAACACGAGCTGGTCATCGTACCCTGGGCGGAAACCCCGAGATGAGCCGTCCGCTCGCTCTGGCGGTTGCGGCTTTGGCATTGTCGGCCAGCGTTGCTTCTTCGGCCGGGTTGCCGCGGATCGTCTCGATGAATGTCTGCACCGATCAGCTGCTGATCGCCCTTGCCGATCCCGAGCAGATTTTGGGGCTGAGCCGGTTTTCGGGCGAAGGCTTTCAGCCCTTTGCAGCTAGTGAAGCGCACCGTTTCCACGTGCTGTCGGGCGGCGCGGAAGACGTGCTGGTGCTCAAGCCAGACCTCGTTCTCGCCAGCCTGTTCGACAAACGATCGACGCGCGAGTTGCTGAGAGACCACGGGCTGCGTCTCGCCGAATTTTCAGTGCCGCGAACCATGGACGAGGTGAGGGCGCAGATCCGAGCCATGGGTGAACTCGTCGGGCATCCCGAGCGTGCCGCGGCGCGAGATCGCCCGGCTCGACAATGCGATCGCGGAAGTCCGAGAAGCCGCCGCGGGGCGGCATTTTCGGGTACTGCCGCTGTCCCGGCGAGGCTGGGTCGAGGGGCGCGACAGCTTTATCAATTCGTTGCTTGCCGCGGCCGGTTTATCGAACGCGGCGGGCGAACTTGGACTTGGCACCGGCGGGTACGCCTCGCTCGAAGCGATCATCAGCCTGAAGCCGGATCTTCTGGTGGTTTCGCAGGCCGGAGATCGCGCCGAGGACGAGGGAGCTGCGTTTCTCCTGCACCCCGCGCTTGAGCGTTTTTATCCGGTCCAAAAACGCATTGTCATTCCGGAACGGCTGACCGAGTGCGGCGGCGTCCTGCTGGCGGATGCGCTGGACGTGCTGACGAAAGAACTGAAACGCGTGAGCAAGTAAACGGCGCCCTCACGCCGCCGCTACCGGCCCGCCCGCCTTTTTCCACGCGTCGATCCCGCCTTCGATATGCGCGGTGTTGCCGAGGCCGGCTTCTTTCGCGGCCGAAACGGCCATTGCCGAGCGCTCGCCAAATGCGCAAAAGAACACGATGCGGCGTCCGGTCGCTGCCGCCACCTCGCGCAACATTCCGCCGGGCCTTAAACTTTCGTCAATCGAGGGATAGGGCGCATGCAGCGCGCCCGACAGCACGCCGTGCTTGGCGCGCTCGCTGTTCTCGCGCAGGTCGACCAGCAGAATATCGGGCCGGCCGATGCTCTCGATCGCTTCTCGAGCCGTCAGCGCGAGCCCTTGTTTGGCGAGTTGGTCCTGGTGCAGGCCGACGTGCATGTTGGCCGGCACCACCACATCCATCAATTTCGGGTTGGGCAGATTGAGATTGCCCATCAACTCGACATACTCGTCGATGGAGCGCACCTGCAGCCGCGGATTGTAGCGCTTTTCCTCGCCGATGGTGGAAACGGTGTCGCCCTTATAGTCATGGGCGGGGAATACGAGCGTCTCCTCGGGCAATTTCAGGAGGCGGTTGAAAATCGAAATCATATTGCGCGCGAGCGCTGCCGTTCTGGAAATCGGTGCGCCCTGTACCGCGGATCAACAACGTGTCGCCGGTGAAGACGCGCTCGCCCATCAAGTAGCTGTAGGAATCGTCGGTGTGGCCCGGCGTGTACATGACATCCAGAGTGAGGCCTTCGATGGTTACCTTGTCGCCATCTGAAACCCGCATCGACACTACGTCGGCCTTGCTTTGCTCGCCCATGATGGTGATGCAGTGAGTGCGGTCGCGCAGTTCGCCGAGTCCGGTGACGTGATCGGCATGCAGATGCGTGTCGACCGCCTTGACGAGCTTGAGGTCAAGCTCGCGAAGCAGCTGGCAATATCGATCCGCTTTTTCCAGCACGGGGTCCAGGATAAGCGCCTCGCCGCCGGCGCGGCTGGCCAGCAGATAGCTGTAAGTTCCCGATACGCTGTCAAACAACTGCCGGAAGATCATGGCGCGCCTCGCCGCGGCTAGTATTCTATGGGCATCCGGCAACGATGATATTCGATCGAAGCGGCACGCTCAAACTATCATCTGCAAGTCGGATGCACAGCGATTTTTGCGCTCAGAACGCGTTAGCTCGTGCCGGGTTCTAAGGTCTTACCAATGTATAGCCATTTTCGGTGAGCAACAGTATCTGCCCGACGCCAACCTGAACCGGAGTAGCGGCAGGAATGATCTCCGGCCGTTTGCCCGTTTCGCGCTCGACCGTATCGACAGTATTCAGGCACACGTCGAAACGCACGCCCTGCGCGATAAGGCTTTCAACCTGTTTGCGATTGCCACTGCCGGTGCGTAACAGGTCGATGCCTGGTCCGAACGCGACCACTTCGATGGCCACCTTATCGGGATCGTAGAATTTCAGGAGATTGTTGGCGACGCTGATCACGAGACCTTGCTTCTTTGGGTCGCCATCGGAGAGCTGCAACACGATTTTGTGTTCGGCGAACGGCTTGTCCTGCAATTGCGTCTGCTGCGCGCGAGCGGCCGGCGGCACAACCGTGGCGATCAGCGCTCCAAAGAGCGCGGCGACGAGACAACAATATGTCCGGCGATATTTCATCCCTGTTCCGCAATTCCCGGGTTACCCTCGATGCCCGTCAGTGTAACGCTGGCGTCGCGATAGCTGGCCGGGTTGCCCGCGCTCAGATGTCTGGCCATAACGTCCCACATCGGCGCGCCTGCCTGCTCGTTGACTGAAGCCCATCCCGCTACCTTGTAGCTCTTGCCGGGCTCGAGCCGACCACCACTCTCGAGGGTCAGGTCGGAAATCCGGCGACCGATGCTTTCCGCGGGCGTGCAAGTATAGGACAGCCCGCCGACGCGGACCATATCGCCGCCCTGCTGATAGTACGGGTCGGCATTGAACAGATTGTCGCAGACGTCTTCCAGCACGTCCTTGATCTGGCCTCCTGTCATGCTCTGCACATAGGTTTCGGGATAGCTGATCGCAGTTTCCGCCAGCACGTCCTCCATACTCAGCGGCTGGCCCGCAAGCGCAGTGACGCCCCAGCGGAACCCCGGGGAGAACGCGATCTCGGCGTTCAATTCGCTGCGAAGCGCGTTGCAGATCAGTTGATCCACCGGGCCGGAAAAATTGCCGCGGCGGTAGAGCAGGCGGTCCGCCGTTGCGAGCTTGTCGGTTCGTTGCGGTGGCTGAGTGCTGCGCAAATTTTCGATCAGGGTCTGCATCGCCGCGTCAGGCTTGATGAGTTCCGAAAAGACCGGAAGCAGGCGGTAGCGCACATCGCTGACCTTTCCCTTGGCAAGATCGAGATCGAGCACGGCCAGGAATTTCCCGTTCGAGCCGGCATTGGTCACCAGCGTGACGCCGCCGGCGTTCTTGACCGTGATCGGCTGCGGAACGGCGTCGTGGGTGTGGCCGCCGAGTATGATGTCGATGCCGGTTATTCGGCTCGCGAGCTTGAGATCGACGTCCATGCCGTTATGAGACAGCAGAACGATCGCATCCACCTTGTCGTTACTGCGTAAGCCGTCCACCAGCTTCTGCAATTCGTCGTCGCGAATGCCGAAACTCCAGTCCGGCGTAAACCGCTTGGGATGCGCGATCGGTACATAGGGAAAGGCCTGTCCGATCACCGCCACGCGATGGCCTGCGAGCTCCTTGATTGTGGACGGCTTGAATACACGCCCGGAGGCGGGATCGAATGCCTTGGCGTCGTTGAACGCGGCCTCCTGCGTGAGAAATACGTTCTGCGCCAGGAATTCTCCCTTGAAGCGATCGAGATTGCGACGGAGCGCCTGCTCGCCATACGTGAATTCCCAGTGCCCGGTCATCGCCTCGATGCCAAGCAGGTTGGACACCTCCACCATGTCGGCGCCCTGCATGGCGTTGGCGAGGCCGGTGCCCTGCCAGAGATCGCCGCCGTCGAGCAACAGGGAGCGCCCCGGACCGATATCGCCGCGCAGGCGATCGATCAGCGTTTTCAGATGTGCGAAGCCGCCCAGCTTGCCGAAGCGGGCCGCGGATTTCTCGAAGTCGAGGCAAGTAAAGGCGTAGGCGTCGGCGCTATCAGCCCGGATTCCGAACCGGTCGATGAAGGCACGGCCGACCAGATGCGGCGGCTTGCCTTGCATTTCGCCAATCCCGAGGTTGACGCTCGGCTCCCGAAAATAGACGGGCAGCAACTGCGCATGCGTATCGGTCGTGTGCAGGATGCGCGCATTGCCGAACCGCTCGAGCTCATAGATGCCGGGAGCATCGGCGGCGCGCGTAGTGCGTGGAATGGTCCCCGAGAGCGCGGCTGCGCCCGAGAGTTTGAGAAGATCCCGGCGGCCGATTCTCATCACAGGATTTCTGCGCCTTTCCGAAGCTCAGCGTATTCAAAAATCTTAGCGGATTTCCATATCCTTCCAGCGTTCTTGCTCGCTGGTGGCCTGGAAGATCGACGCTTTGGCCAGCGCTTCGGCTTCCTTGGCCGAGGCGACAGCGGAATTGAAATCGCCGCTATCGGCGGCCTTTTTAGCCGCCGCGAGCGCCGCGGATGTCGTGGTCCAGCGATTGCGCAGCGCCCCGGCTTCCTTGTTGGCAGCCTCTGCTGCCGCATAAGCGGTTTTGTAATCGGATTCCGAGCTCGCGGCCCACAAGGTCGTCACGCTTGCGATCAGCAGGGCGCAGGCAATTGTGCTGGTCCTGGTGTTCATGGCCGTGCCCCCGGACCGGAGATCGGCAGTCCGTTGCTCACATAGGAGAGGTAATATTCAAGATCGCGGTAATCGTCCGATTGCGGATCGAGCGGTACAGCGCGAGTTTGGCTGTTGCAGGTCACAAACCGCCGGCTGGTGGTACCCATCCCGCTCCATTCCGAACGGTAGATCGGCAGCGCGTTGAGAATCCCAAGCGCGGGCGCCAGTACCTCGGCGCGGATTCGCTCGCCCGGGCTCTGCACGTGGCAACTCGCGCAAGAGAAATTGAGCTGCCCGCGCCGGGTGTAGAAATAACGTTTGCCGTTCTCGTAGGCTTCAAGCGCCCGAGGATCATCGGGAATCTTGATGTCCATCGGCTTGCCGCGCGAGGTGTAGGCCATGTACGCGGTCAGCGAAGCCATCTCGTCCTTTACATAGGAGAACGGCGTCTCGCCATTGGCCTCGCGGCAGCGGTTCAGCGCGAGCTCAAGCGTAACGACCTTGCCTTCCTTGTCATCAAAGTAGGGATAGTTTTGCCGAACACCGATGCCGCCGTTCGCAAAGCAATCCGCGTAAGTCTTGCCGTTCTTGAACGGCTTGGAGAACATCTCCTTGCCGGCCTCGAGCGCGAATTCGTAGGGAGGAAACTGTTCTTTTTCTTCCCACTGCCGATGCATGTCCTCATTCATCGAATAAGGACCGTTGACGAAGTCCTCCAGCTTCAGGCCTGGAAATTTCGTCGTGAAGTATTTCTGGAAGGCCTTGGCGTCCGCCGCGGGATCAGGCGCATCGGCGGCGGTTGCCGCCGGTCCGGCCAGGGCCAGCATCGCCAGCGCGGCGGAGGCAATGTGGATCGCAAGGCGTGCCTTCATTACTGAATCTTCGCCGTCGTGGTGTCGGTCGCCCCCTTGTTGTCGACCCAGCTTATCTTGAGGTCGTCGCCCTTTTTGCCGCCCTTGAAACTAAACTTCACATAGGGGTCCTTGGAGACGGCCGGCCCCCAATCGGCGACGAACACGCTTTTGCCGTCATGCTCGAAGGTCAATTCCTGGATGAAGTGCGGCGGGATGGTTTGGCCCTGAGCGTCTTTAACAAAGCCGGAATCCATCGGATGCTGGATCAGCGCCTGCACTTCGGTGGTCTCGCCGCTGGAGGTCGCGCGCACGCGAATGCTCGATGCCATCGGATCAGTCCTTTACTGTTCGCGCACGATGTTGCCGGACTACCGGCTGTTTTCTGATCACGCGCGTCATCCGCCGCAACCGCCGACGGTGACTTTGACTTCTTTTGTCGCGCTGTAGAGCTTGCCGCCGGATTCCACGATCGCAATCACGTTGCAAGTCTTCGCCATCTTGAGCCGGTTGGCGACGCTCGGCAGCGTTGCCGGCGCGATCCTGTAGGAAGCTGCCAGCGCGTTGGGGTTTTCGCTGACCAAGAATGAGATCGAGGTGACGTTATCAAGCGTGGTTGTCACGGAAACCGGAACGACGCCGCCGTTCTCGGCGATTTCCGGCGCGTCGAGCTTGACCTTGTCGGAGGCTTCAGGGGCTTTGCCGTAAAGCGTCTTGATCGCATCAGCTTCGCTCTTCTGCTTGAACGCCTCCTCCGGGTATTTGTCGTTTGCCGCCGCGAAAGCCTTGGTAAACCCAAATGGAATGTCGCCAAGGCCGACAAGCGCGACCGAAGCCACGCCTTTCAAAAGCAGGCGCCGCGAGGCCGAAAATCGATGGTCAGGATTGCTCATGGGAAATCTCCAGAACGGGGCGCCATCATAAGGTCTGCAGGAAATCGACGATCGCATTGATCTCCTGCTCAGTCAGAATGAGATTTCGTCCGAACGGCGGCATGACGGTTTGCGGGTTGCGTTTTGTTTCGTCGGTCAGGATGGCGACGAGGTCTTTGCGGTCCGGATATTTGCTTTTGATATCCTTGAGCGGTGGTCCGATTGTGCCCGGAAGATCGCCACCCTTGATGTCATGGCAGGTGAGGCAATTGCCCTTGCCGCGATCGAAAGCTAGCTTCTGCCCTTCCGCCGCGGACTGCGCGCGGGCAGGGCTCGATGAGACGATAGCGCCGGCCAGCAGCGCGAAAATCAGGGCTGATTTTATCACGGCTGGTTTGATGGAAGAGCTTGCGATCAAAGGCGTTTCCCAAGGCGTTCTTTTGACGATCAGACGCTTAGATATAGATGGTCAACAGCATAAAGGCTATCGGCTGGCAATCTGGACGTTGGGGGAGGTAAGACGCGGTTAATGCGGTCTCACTGGCGCCCCGGCGGGTGGCGGATTGTTCCGCCTTCGGGATATTCAGGGTAATCTTCGGCAGCGAAAACTTCGAGGGCGCGCCGTGGCTGAATATGTCGTCGAATTCGGCAAGGACGGCCGGCCGGCCGAACCGGACGGTCGGCTGGACGCGGCCGCTTTCCACCGCAACCATCAGCCGATCTGGGCCGTCTTGCAGAAGTATCCTCGCGGGCAAATCCGGCGACGTGCTGGAAGCCGGTAGCGGCACCGGCCAGCACGTGGTGCATTTCGCCCGCCAAACGCCTGACATCGTCTGGTGGCCGAGCGATCTCAACGAGCGGCATCTCAAGAGCATCCAGGCGTGGCGGGCACACACGGGTTTGCCCAACGTTCGTCCGCCGTTGCGGATCGATCTTTCCGATCCCGCCTGGTGCGCGCAGATGCACGACGGCAGCGGCCCGGTAAATTTGCTCGCGGTGTTCTCCGCCAACGTGATCCATATCGCGCCGTGGCGCGTCGCAGAGGGGCTTTTCGCCGGAGCAGGAAAGTATCTGAGGCCGGACGGGCTGTTGATCCTTTACGGCCCGTTTAAGCGCGACGGCAGGCATACCGCGCTGAGCAACGCCGTGTTTGACGCGAGCCTTCGCGAAAAGGATCCCGAATGGGGCGTGCGGGATATCGCCGATCTCGAGAAGCTCGCCGCCAGCGCCGGTTTCGAAATTGCTGGAGAGCGTTGAAATGCCCGCCAACAATTTGATCCTGGTTTTTGAGCGCTCGCGCGGCAGGTGACGCGAGCGCATGGCCCGCGCCCGTTTGCGCCGGTTGATCGCGCCGCTGGGGCTCTTCATAGTGCGCGGGAATTAATCACGCCCTGGTGGGCGCGTTCGGGAAAGGCGCGATGACCGACGTGACAGCGAGCGATGAGATTGCCAGTGACGCCCGCGTCAAGTCCAACGTGGTGCGGCTTGCGGCGGGGCAGGCCCTGACCGGGGCGAATTCGGCCGTGATCTTCGCCACCGGCTCGATTGTCGGGGCGACGCTGGCGCCGGACATGTCGCTCGCGACCGTGCCGCTCTCGATGTACGTGCTGGGGCTGGCTGCCGGAACGTTGCCGACCGGCGCGATCTCGCGTGCCTATGGCCGGCGCGTCGCCTTTGTCATCGGCACGGGATGCGGCGTGCTGACCGGCCTGCTTGGATCGCTCGCCATCCTGCAGTCTTCGTTTTCGCTGTTCTGCTGCGCGACCTTTCTCGGAGGCCTCTACGGCGCGGTGTCGCAGTCTTATCGTTTCGCTGCTGCCGATGGCGCAAGCGCGGCCTATCGGCCCAAGGCCGTGTCCTGGGTGATGGCGGGCGGGGTGTTTGCCGGCGTGCTTGGTCCGCAACTCGTGCAGTGGACCATGGACATCTGGCAGCCCTATTTGTTCGCGTTCAGTTTTGTGGTGCAGGCCGTGGTGGCGCTGGTCGCGATGGCGGTCCTCGCCGGGGTGGATGCGCCAAGGCCGGCCCCGTCGGACCTGCACGGCGGCCGGCCGTTGTTTGAGATAGCGCGGCAGCCGCGGTTTATCGCGGCCGCGCTGTGCGGCGTCATCGCCTATCCGATGATGAATTTGGTGATGACCTCGGCCCCGCTGGCCATGAAGATGTGCGGCTTGAGCGTGAGCGATTCGAATTTCGGCATCCAGTGGCACATCGTGGCGATGTATGGTCCGAGCTTCTTTACGGGCGCGCTGATTGCGCGCTTCGGCGCGCCGGCCATCGTGGCGCTTGGTCTGCTTCTGGAAGGGGTCGGCGCCGCCATCGGCCTCGCCGGCATCACGCCCATGCATTTCTGGGCCGCGCTGGTTGTGCTCGGTGTCGGCTGGAATTTCGGCTTTGTCGGCGCCTCCGCGCTGGTGCTTGAGACGCACCGGCCGCAGGAACGCAACAAGGTGCAAGCGTTCAACGACTTTCTCGTATTCGGGATGATGGCGGTGGGATCATTCTCGTCGGGGCAATTGTTGGCGAATTACGGCTGGTCGGCGGTGAACATCGTGGTGTTTCCGCCCGTCCTGCTGGGCCTCGCGGTCCTCGCAACCGTGGCGTTCGCCGGCAAGCGGCGTTTAATTACGCCGCCCGTTCCCGCAACAGATCTTCCACATCCAGGCGCTTCGTGAACATCGACAGCGCGCCATCCGCTGTGCGGGGCCATTGTTCTTTGGGCCGGTCCCAGTAGAGTTCAACCCCGTTCTCGTCGGGGTCGCGGAGGTAAAGCGCTTCGCTGACGCCGTGGTCGCTGGCGCCGTCGAGGGGAATTCCGGCTGACATCACTCGGTGCAGCGCGTCGGCCAACGCCGGACGGGTCGGATAAAGAATGGCCGTGTGGAACAGTCCGGTACAGTTCGGCGGCGGCGGGCTGCCGCCCTTGCTTTCCCAGGTATTGAGGCCGATGTGGTGATGATATCCGCCGGCTGAAATGAACGCCGCGCCCGAACTCATCCGCTGCATCAGTCCGAACCCGAGTACGCCACAGTAGAAGCCGAGCGCACGATCGAGGTCGGCGACCTTGAGATGAACATGCCCGATGCGCGTTCCGGCGATGACAGGTGGATTCTCAGGCATGATGTGTCTCCCTGATCAGGCTTCAATCTTCAACGTCCCGCCCGGCTGCACTTAAGTCGATCACGCCAGCTCGGAAACTTCACCCTCCGGCAGTTCGAACTCGAAGGTGTTCAGCGTCATCGAGACCATCGTGTAATAGCCGCACAGCCCGATGATCTCGACGATGCCGCGCTCGCTCAGCAGCTTGACGGCTTCATCATACAGCCCTTTGGAAACGCCGTGACCTTCATGCAGCGACTTCGCGACATCGTAGATCATCTTTGCCTTGGGGTCGTCGAATTGCGGCGTGCGGCGGTCGCGAATGTCTTCGATTATCCTGGCATCCATGCCGCCCTTAAGCGCCAGGCGCTTATGGGCGTACCACTCGTAATGCGAGGTCCAGTGCCGAGCGGTGACGAGGATCGCGATCTCCGATAGCTTCGCGGGAAAAATCGTATCGAAGCGCAGATACGCGCCGAGGCGTGTCGCATGCCGCGCCATCTCGGGGCTGTTAAGCCACGCCATCATCGGCGGTGGCGGCGCGCCGCGCTTGCCGGCGATGGATTCGTCATATGTTTCCTTTTGAGCCGCGTTCATTTCGCCGGGCGAGAGCAGCTTCAGGCGCATGTCTGTTTCCCCTTCTTTTATTGTAACGCACCCGCAGGCGAATACACCCGATCCGACGCCGAGGCCACAGCCGGAGCTGCCCGGCGCAGCGCAAGAGACGTGTTGATTTCCGCCAGACGGCGTCTAAGGTCAATCCAACAATCCCCATTGCATGGAAACGCGCATGCCAGACATCGACCAATTTCGCCGTGAAACCCGCGCCTGGCTGGAGGCAAATTGCCCGCCGGAAATGCGACGGCCGATGGCTTCTGAGGAAGATACCTTCTGGGGTGGTCGAAATGCCAAGTTCTCTTCCGAACCGCAGCGCGTCTGGTTCGAACGAATGCGGGACAAGGGATGGACCGTACCGGACTGGCCAAAGGAGTACGGCGGCGGCGGTCTTAACGGCGAGGAAACCAAGATCCTGCGTGAGGAAATGGCCGGGATCGGCGCTCGATTGCCGTTGTCGAGCTTCGGCATCTGGATGCTCGGGCCGGCATTGCTGAAATACGGCACCGATGCGCAGAAAAAGGAATATTTGCCGAAAATCGCGGCCGGCCTGATCCGGTGGTGCCAAGGCTATTCCGAGCCGAACGCCGGCTCCGATCTCGCCTCGCTGCAGACTCGCGCAGAGAGCGATGGAGATCACTTCATCATCAACGGCCAGAAGATCTGGACCTCCTACGCCAACTACGCCGACTGGATTTTCTGTCTGGTGCGTACTGACGCTAGCGCGAAAAAGCACGACGGCATCAGTTTCATTCTGTTCGACATGGCCTCAAAGGGCGTCTCGACCAAGCCCATCCTTCTGATCTCGGGCCGCTCGCCGTTCTGCGAAACGTTCTTTGACAACGTCCGGGTGCCGAAAGCCAATGTGGTCGGCACTATCAATCGTGGTTGGGATGTCGCCAAATATCTGCTGCAGCATGAGCGCGCGATGATCTCGGGTATGGGCGAGCGCGGCGTCGCCCGCCCGCTCGGCCAGGTCGCCGCCGACTTGCTCGGTACCGACGAGCAGGGCCGTCTGGAAGACCCGATATTGCGAGGACAGATCGCGACATTCGAGATCGACGAGGCGGCGCTGGCCGCTGCCGCCGAGCGCGCGGTCGATCTGGCAAAAGCCGGGCAATCGCATCCGGCATTTTCATCGGCGATGAAATATTACGGCACCGAGTTGAACAAACGCCGCCACGAAATCCTGATGTCGGCTGGCGGCATCGACGCGCTCGAATGGGAGAGCGAGCGCTCCAAGGGCGGTGCGCGGCCGCGCGCCTGGCTCCGCACCAAGGCCAATTCGATCGAGGGCGGCACCAGCGAAGTGATGCTCGGCATCGTGGCCAAACGCATTCTCGATCTGCCGGGCGCTTGACCTGTCCAGACCGTGACGGGCCGGCTCGTCCGGCTTGCACGTTCTTCCCGCGTCAAGCCGAAAAAGCCTCGGCAGAGATCTCGCCCAACTCAGTTACCCCTTTCACACCAGCGTGTACCGGAATCGCTCCATGGCTCTCGTCCTCACCCTAGAACAATCCATGCTGCGCGACAGCGCGCGCGGCCTGATCGGCGACAAGGCGCCGGTGTCGCATCTGCGCCAATTGCGCGACAGCAAGGATGCAATCGGCTTTTCCCGCGATCTCTGGAAGTCCTTTGCCGAGATGGGATTGACCGGACTGCTGGTGCCGGAGAATTTCGGCGGCAGCGGGCTCGGCTGCGTCGAGGCCGGCGTGGTGATGGAGGAAATCGGCCGCAACTTGACGCCGTCGCCGTTCCTGTCGACCGCGGTGCTCGCAGCTTCCGCATTATCGCGCGGGGGAAGCGCGGCACAGAAATCCGAGCATTTACCGAAGATCTCCGCAGGTTCCTTGCTTGCCGCGCTCGCGGTCGACGAAGGCGCCAAGCATCGTCCGTTGCAAACCAGGATGCAGGCCTCGCGTTCCGGCAATGGCTTCAGGCTGAACGGCGCCAAGGCTTTTGTGGTCGACGGCCACACCGCCGATCTCCTGATCGTCGCAGCGCGTACCGCGGGCTCCGCGGGCGAACGCGACGGCCTGACCTTGTTCCTTGTCGACGCCAAGACCAGCGGTCTCAAAACCGAGCGCACGGCGATGGTCGATTCCCATAATGCGGCCCGCATCGAATTCCTCAACGTCGATGTCAATGCCGACAGCGTGCTCGGCGAGGTCGATCACGGTTATCAACTTCTGGAAGGCGTGCTCAACATCGGCCGCGGAGCGGTGGCTTCCGAAATGGTCGGGGTCAGCGAGGAGGCGTTCGGGCGCACGGTCAGCTATATCAAGGAGCGCAAGCAGTTCGGCAAGTTCATCGGGGAGTTCCAGGCGCTGCAGCACCGCGCCGCGCAGCTTTACATCGATATCGAAATCACGCGCGCCGCAGTGCTGAAAGCGTTGCAGACGCTCGACGCGAATTTCGCCGATGCCGGCCCAGCGGTCGCGGTAGCCAAGGCGCGCGCCGGATCGACGGCAACATTGGCGGTGCAAGAGGCGGTGCAGATGCACGGCGGCATGGGCATGACCGACCAGTTCGACATCGGCTTTTTCATGAAGCGCGCGCGGGTTTGCCAGGAATTGTTTGGCGATGCCAATTTCCATGCCGGAGAACTGGCAAGAATGAAGAGCTATTGAGCTTTGCGCTGTCACCCCCACCTCCGTGGTCGCCCGCCCGCACCTCCGTCATCGACCGCCCCCCACTGTCATCGGCCCGGCCCCTCTGTCATCGCCCGGTCAAGCCGGGCGACCCAGTAACCGATGCTGCACGACACCGAGCGCCAGGAAGCCCCAACAAATGCGACCAGTGATCATTACGGCGACGATGGTGAATACTGGATCGCCCGATCAAGCCGGGCGACGACAAGGGGAGTAACCTCCCGACGAGGGGAGTCGCTGCTTCCACGACGGCGCGTCACCGCCACCTCTGTCGTCACCCCACCTCTGTCGTCACCCAAACCCCACCACTGTCATCGCCCGGCTTGACCGGGCGACCCAGTAACCGACGCTGCTCGACACCGAGCGCCAGGCAGACCCAACAAATGCGGACCAGTGCTTACGCGGCGATGATCCAGTGCCTTATTCCAGCGCTGGTGAATACTGGATCGCCCGGTCAAGCCGGGCGACGACAAGGAGAGTAACGCTCCCGACAAGGAGAGTGATGCTCCTGCCGCGAGGCGTGTCGCCCCTGTAGCGCGGGGACGCCGACCGGCGTTGTTGATCCCGCCGGTGCATCACCCGAACCTGCCGTCACCCAAACCCACCACTGTCATCGCCCGGCTCGACCGGGCGACCCAGTAACCGACGCACCTCGACACCGAGCGCCAGGCAGACCCAACAGATGCGGACCAGTGCTTACGCGGCGACGATCCAGTGCCTCATTCCAGCGATGGTGAATACTGGATCGCCCGGTCAAGCCGGGCGACGACGAGTGAGAGTTGTCACCTGATCGGCGGCGCGTATTGGATGCCGCCCGCGTTCCAGAGCTGATTGAGTCCGCGCGGGATGTGAAGCTTCGATTCCGAGCCGACATTGCGCTCGTAAACCTCGCCGTAATTGCCGACGTGACGAATGATACGCACAGCCCAATCCTTGGTCAGTCCGAGATCTTCGCCGTAGCTGCCTTCGGTGCCGACCAGCCGCATCACATCGGGCTTTTTGGACTTCAGGGCCTCATCGATGTTCTTCGAGGTCACCCCGAGTTCCTCGGCATTGATCATCGCGTAAAGCGTCCACTTCACGATCATCATCCAGTCGTCATCGCGCTGGCGCACGACGGGAGCGAGCGGCTCCTTTGAGATCACGTCGGGCAGGATGACATGGTCGTCCGGTTTCGAAAGGTTCAGCCGCAGCGCGTAGAGTTGCGAGACGTCGGCGGTGATAGTGTCGCATTTACCGGCATCATAAGCCTTGACGACCTCGTCCAGCTTCCCAAACTTCATCTCCTGGTATTTGATGTTATTGGCTCGGAAATAGTCGGCAAGATTGAGCGCCGTCGTGGTCTCGCCTTGCACGCAGACCTTGCTGTCGTTGAGGTCCAGCGCGGAATTCGATGTTGCGCGACCGCGGCAGCATGAAACCTTCGCCGTCATAATAGGCGACCGCCGGGAAATAGAGATCGTAATTTTCCTCGCGGGACATACTCCACGTCGTGTTCCGGGAGAGGATATCCACTTTGCGATTCTGCAATTCCTTGAAACGTTCGCTGGCCTCAAGCGGAACGAATTTCGCCTTGTGAGGATCGTCAAAGATCGCCGCAGCCACCGCGCGGCAGAAGTCCACGTCGAAGCCGGTCCAGTTGCCCTTTTCGTCCGGGATCGAGAAGCCGGGCAGGCCGGCATTGACGCCGCACAACACATCGCCGCGCCGGACCGTCCGCTTCAGCGTGCGGGTGTCGTATCGCGCGTAGAACACGGCCACAGCGGCAACCAGGACGGCGACCGCAAGCCCGATCAGCAGGCCGCCTCGAAATGTGCGCATGTTTTGTCTCTCATTGATGATGGGAGAGCGAGCAGGATCAGGCAGCCGTCGCGATCACAGTTGCGGCTTCTGCCGCACGATGACCTTGGTGCCAACAGGCACTCGCTCGTAGAGGTCGGCCACGTCGCTGTTGACCAGCCGGAAGCAGCCCGAGGAAACCGCGGTGCCGATCGTGTCAGGCCGGTTGGTCCCGTGGATACGGTACACGGTGGCTCCGAGATACATCGCGCGGGCGCCGAGCGGGTTACCCGGGCCTCCCGCCATGAACCGCGGCAGGTAGGGTTGGCGAGCGATCATCTCCGGCGGCGGCGTCCAGTCCGGCCACTCCGCCTTACGCGAAATGTTCAGAAGTCCCTGCCACTGGAATCCTTCCCGGCCGACCCCGATGCCGTAACGAAGCGCGCGACCGCCGCCCTGAACCAGATAAAGGTGGCGCTCCGCGGTCGCGACGATAATGGTGCCCGGCGCTTCCGTGGTCCGGTAATACACCGCCTGTTTCCGGTACTCCGGATCGAGCTCGACGGAGTCATCGGCCAGAAGCCCGGGCTGGTCGCCCACATCGGGCTGCTGCGCGTAACCGTGCGAGATGGAAAGGATGAGGCCGACCGCCGCAATCATCATCCAGTTCAAGTGATGAAATCTCGCCATGCAAAGCTCCCCCCGCGAAAATCGAGTGCCTCTGAAATCTCTTTGGCTCTAACGATAGACCGGACCGGCGGTAAGATGATGTGCCATTCCTTCGTCGAACCCGACCGGCGCAAGATTGCAATTCAGTTTTGCTGGCCGTGCAAAGCCATCAAATCTCACCGGTGGTCCAAACGCAAGCAGCCGAGCTAAGTAATTGAAACCACGTTGTTCTCATCAGTACAGAAAAGCTTTCGGTCCGATCCCAGACACAGAGCGACCCGGAAGGGGGCATCCCGTCCGGGTCGTTGGAGGTTATGGGAGGTCAGAAGCCTGGGATCGAAAATTCAGGTTCGAGATCGGTATAGCGATCGAGTTTTTCCGGGTGATGTCGCCAATCGTTTCATTTGTTTCTTGCCTATGCGTCGCAACGGCTCAGGCGGCCAAGCTGTCGACGCCCGCTCCCTTGAGCAACTCGGCGAGCTGCTTCCGGGCGTAAAACATCCGCGTTTTCACCGTGCTCTGCGGGATGCCGATGATGGTCCCGGCCTCCTCCACGGATTTCTCGTGGTAATAAACGAGGTTGATGATCTCGCGGTGCGCTGGCGATAGCTTGGCGACGCAGGAGCGCAGGATCGCGCTGGTGTTACTGCGATGGAGAAGGGTTTCCGGCGTGTCGGCCTGGTCAGCGATCTCGCGGACGTCGTCCTGGTCGAGATCCTCGTAGCGCCGCTGCCGCAGCGCGGTGAGTGCCTTGAACCGTGCAATTGACAGCAGCCACGTCGAGACCTGCGAACGGCCCTCGAATTGGCCTGCCGTGCGCCACACGTCAAGGAACACCTGGCTGACCAGATCCTCAGCTATGGTGGTGTCTCGCACGATGCGAAGGATAAAGCGGTAAACTCGCACGTTGTGACGGCAGTAAAGGACATGCATCGAGGTCCGGCCGCCATCGGCAATGCTTCCCAGCAACATCTCGTCCGAGGTCGTCTGAGCGGCGACTATGCTTTGACGGGCTGCGGCGTTGATCGCGACAACGTTCGGCATGACACTCTCCCCCTCGCCGCTTTTGCGGCTTCGTTGAGGAGTTGTTAACGAGCCAACGTTTCCGGACTTCTGCTCCAACGACGGAAAATGGTTTCATCGAGGGGAGATTTGTTTCGTCGCAGCCTGCGCGACGAAACAATCCGGCCCGACCCCCCAAATCTCGTCGTCCGAACCCTAAACGTCGTCGCCCGGCTTGACCGGGCGATCCAGTAACCGACCCTGCACGATATCGAGCGCCAGGCGGACCCAATAAACGCGCCCAGTGCTCAATGCGGCGGACGGTGGTGAATACTGGATCGCCCGGTCAAGCCGGGCGACGACGAGGGGAGGCGCTCCGGCCGTGGCGTCGCTCCGGCCGTTCCATCGCCCGAACCCCATGTCTGCCGTCGCTCGAACCCCCATGTCGTGCCCGCCCCCACCTCTGTCATCGCCCGGCTTGACCGGGCGACCCAGTAACCGACCCTGCACGATATCGAGCGCCAGGCGGACCCAATAAACGCGCCCAGTGCTCAATGCGGCGGACGGTGGTGAATACTGGATCGCCCGGTCAAGCCGGGCGACGACGAGGGGAGGCGCTCCGGCCGCGGCGTCGCCCGAATTCCATCTCTGCCGTCGTCCGAACCCCCATGTCGCCGCTCGCGCCGCGGCCACCGTTTAGGCCTTTTCTCCAACCGGCGAGAACAGGTAGCCCCCGCCGCGGATGGTGCGGATCACCGCCGGTTTCGTCGGGTCCGGCTCGATCTTGCGCCGGATCCGCATGATCCGAAGGTCCACGGCTCGATCGAAAGCTTCACTGTCGCGTGCGTTGGCGAGTTCCAGCAGCCGTTCGCGCGAGAGGACGCGCTTCGGATTGGCCGCGAAAACCTTGAGCAGGCCGAATTCGGACGCCGTCAGCGGATGCTCGTTGCCTTCGTCATCGCGCAAGGCTTGCGCCTCAAGATCGAGCCATTTGGTTCCGAACCTCACCAATCGGTCCTGTGCAGATTTGGCGGCAGCTTCCGACGCTCCAGCCGGCGCCTTGGCAGGCGCGCTACGGCGCAACACCGAGCGGATTCGCGCCATCAATTCGCGAAGCTCACAGGGCTTTGCGACATAATCGTCGGCGCCGATTTCCAGGCCGACGACGCGATCGATCGGACTTGCGGTAGCTGTCAGCATGATGACGGGCACATTGATGCGCGTTTTGAGGTCGCGGATGATGGATAGCCCGTCTTCCTCCGGCATGTTCAAGTCGAGCACCACGAGATCCGGCGTCCCGTTCTGGATCGCGCCGCGCAGGCTTTTTCCTCCGTCGCACAGCGTCACGGCAAAGCCGTGCATTTTGAGATAGTCGCCGACCATCTCTCGGGCAGGCGCCTCGTCGTCGACAATGATGATGTGCTGGCTCTGGCTCATAGCGATGCCTCTATCGCCGGCAATGTGACGGTAAAGGACGATCCCTGTCCTGGACCGGCGCTCGCGGCACTGACCTTGCCACCATGCATGTCAATGATGCGCTTGACGATCGACAGGCCGAGCCCCGTTGAGCTTTCGCCGGCGGTGGGTTTTGCCGAAAGCCGCTGGAAGCGGCCGAATAGCCGGCTGAGATCCTCCGGCGAAAGCCCTGCGCCTTCGTCGTCGATACGGATGACGGTCTCGGCCCCGCGATCCGTGACTGCGACCGCAATCCTTCCGCCGACCGGGCTGTATTTGATGGCGTTGCTGATGAGATTGTCGATGGCCTCCCGGATCCGGTCGATATCGCACATTGTCACGATGTTCGGCGGCGCCGATACCGCAATGATCTGTTGCTTGTTGTTGGCGAGCGGCCGATTGGCTTCGGCGACTTCGCCGACCAGGCTCGCAAGGTCGACCGGCTCGCGACGGATA
>CAVXRI010000011.1:0-182102 GCA_963764155.1 uncultured Alphaproteobacteria bacterium | reverse complement strand
CCAGTTAGCCGGTTTGCGTTCGGCATGTCGGCCCAACGAAGTCGACGCCGGCCTTCTCCAAGCCTAGCAGGAAGTGCGCATCGCGGGACAGGCGATCCAGCTTGGCAATGACGAGCTTGGCGCCATACACCCGGCAGGCCTTGATAGCCTCGGCCAGCATGGGTCGATCCGCCGTCTTTCCACTCTCAACTTCGGTGAACTCCTTGACCAGTGACCACTTGCCGCCGTTCAGGTAGTCGGCGACAGCGGATTCGCTGGGCCTCCAGCCCAAGACCTGATTTGCCCTGCCGATCGGTCGAAACCCGGACGTAGCTGATCCATTTTCCTTCCGCCATCGCCTGCTCCATATCTGTCAACAGTCGTTGATTGATTTGTAGCATCGCATGGCCAGAGACGACATTCAAGAGAATTTATGCGCCGGCCGCCTCCCTGTTCACGGACGGGTGCCGTGGCGCTACCATCAGCGTGCTCCGCGTGATGCAGTCTACGCCACCTGAAGCAACCGCGGCCCGAATGACTGTGTTGCGGACCACGGAGCTGAATGGTTACACGCGCTGGGGGCGGTTACCGAAAAATGCTGTAGCGCCCGCAGGTTAAGAGGCTGTTGCCGGTGTAACCGGCGTAACCGCTTCCTTTCAATGGCGACCACGGGAGCGGGGCATCTGTAGACCGACAATGAATTCTGGTTGTGAGCCTTTGGATGTCTGTTTGGTGACCGCGCGAAAACCGTAGTCCATTGCACCGGCACCTTTATTTCGTTGGCAATGGAAGAACTCTAAGGGCCTGGCTGCCCAGTACTCTTGCGATCAGCACGCTCGGTCTCGCCTAGCTTCATCCCGACAGGCAGATCACCCTGCGCGCGCCTCCGACGCCATCGAGGGGCACCCCGGCCGGTGACCTCCCTTTAACCAGTCCCATTCTCGGAGTGGGGGGCCCCATTCGGGCCACCGCAAAATTTCAAGCCTTAACACGAGCCGGTGTTGGATGTACGCCACCGGTCCCGCGACCGCGAGTTGCGCCCGCCGAGGCGTAGCAGTCTCGGCACCGCGCGCGACCAACTTCCGTTCGTGACACCACTCGACCAAGTCCTGATCGCCGGCGTGAAGGCGCGGATGGCGGCTCGCCATCCAATGCGAGTTCGGCAGCGCATGTACGACCGCATGGTGCGCAAGGTCGCTCCGAACCGATATCGCTTCGTAATGGTCCCTGCACCGAGTGCACCGAGCAGACGAACCTCGATGGTCAGACCGCGATCATCATCGCGCGCGAGACATTTCGCAAGCTGTGTGCCGGTGGCACTTATCCTCTGGGCACGTCGGAGGCGGTGCCGGTTGACGAGCGCGAGGTCGAGATCGTGTTGTCGAGCTTGCGCAATCGGCAAAACGAAGCGGCCGAATTATTTCGCCAGCGACATCGCGCGGGATCTCGCTGCGGCAGGGCGTCCGGTGTCGGTTGGTGCCATTATTGCCGCGGCTGTTGCGCTCGGCTTCGATATTATCGCGCGGGGGCGATGGCGCTTGCAACGCAGGCAACCAGTAGCGCATATAAGCCAATCAACTTCAATAAAGGCACGGGCTATGTCTGTGATCGCGAGATCAAGCTCCTGCCGGTCCCTGAGAAATCTCGATCACGTGTCGATCAGCGCCAACAGTGATAACTATTGTGTACGTCTTGGGGCCTCCGTCCTGACTGGCTGGCGGCGCTAGGTGGAGCTGGCCGCCGTACCATTCACCGGACATGAGCGTGTTGTCCTTGATCACGGACTGCTCCAGCATCGCCATGTTGCGCTGCCCGGTTTCGACGGTTGTAGCGATCATCGCTTCGTTCTGAATCGCTGCGTTGTTTTCGGCGATTGCAGTGGCTGTAGGGCTGTAGAATGTGCCCTTCTCCGCCCGGGGTCGTGTAGCTTCCATAGCCGGAGCTGAGATGCGCTATATAGCATTGCCGGCCGCTGCAAGCCGGTGAAGATCGCCATGCCACTTGTCTGTTCTTTTCCTCTTGCACAAGCATCTCGTAGCTCACGACCTGCATCGCGTAGTCAGATCCACCAACGTGCTGGACAGCACTTCGACTTCAGGCTACCCGGAAGTCAACTGGCTGCCGGCCGAGATTGTTGATGCCAACGACAAACACCGGACGTCCGTTTGCCTGAAATTGTCGCGAGGCGGGCCGCACCAGCACGAGCGAACTCTTTTGCCGCGAGGTCAAGGGCGGGTTGCCCGTCACGCATCATCGCTTGTTGTTGTGGGTTTGATGGTCGAAATGAACTGTTTCGCCGCTTGATACACAGCTGCCCAACGTAGCGCTTAGCGCTACCACGCCCCAAATACACATAACCTTCTCCCCGGACCCAAGGGGCACAGAAGCGCAACCAGCCGGCGAGATCAAGCAAGTGCCACAATATTAGTTGTGTGTAGTGCCGCGGTATCTTGGAGCGCGGACCGGTTGCGTGTGCCGGAGATCGTCCATGGCGCGCGATGGTCTATCAAATAGCCATCCTGCACCACCCATCTAATTGCAGAACCGGTGTTAACGCGCCGCCCGGTGGCGTTTCAGAGCGAGGCATCCGCTGGCGTAGGTGTCTCGCCCGTTCCTTTCATGGCCAAAGACCGTCCAGAGCGCACGTATCCGAGCCAATCGCTCATCCCTGACCAACCATCATTTGCGTATGCTATTTCCGGGGAAGCCGGAATGTCCTTTGGTCTTCTTCCAGACCGCGAATATTCCCTCCAATTGCGAATTCCTAGGCTTCTTACAAATAAACGAGCATCCTGAAACGATCTATATTTGGCTCGCCATGGCCGCGTTCTGCCCGTTCCAAGCCAGTCTCCCCAGTCAATCCATCCATCCGCCGCATAACCGCGATCAGGACTTTTAGGAATGTCAGTGGGAAAATATTTGGAGCGACTGTATTCTTGCCAAGCTAACACTGTTGATAGTTTCAATTGGCAGAGAAGTCGCGTGCGTCAAGGAATGGACGCTTAACTTTTTTTTCGTTGCCCAACCAATCCTTATAACCAGCCCAACCCTCCTTGGCGTAGGCAAGCGCGTCCTGCGGTCGGGCAGGAATATCTGGCGGCAGATTGCCGGAAGCAGCATATTGCTTCCATTCACGGATTGATTTCATTCCGAGCGATTGTACGAAGGCGCGAGCCTCATAAAACGAGCGTTTGGGCTTTTCTGTACCAAGCCAATCAGTCCAATCTCTCCATCCGCAATTTTTATAAGCCCTATAGGGGGCACTTGGAATGTCGGCAGGCCGCTGTCCTGAACTTGACCACACGCGCCATTCAGCCGCGGAATTCAGGTTCAATTTTCGTACAAATGCGCGAGCATCTGCATGGGACTTTTGTCGTTTCTCTGTTCCAAGCCAATCGGCGGTATTCAACCAGCCCTGCCCGGCATAAGCATGAGCCGGATCAGCCGGAATATTTGAGGGAAGTCGTCCAGAGGCAACAAACGCATTCCATTCTTTGAGCGTTTTTAGCTTATGATTGCGTGCAAATGTCCGGGCTTCGAGGAACGGCAATTTATTACGGACAGCCGGTTGTCTCGTTGTTCCGAGCCAATCATCAATTCCATTCCAACCTCCGTTAGCGAAACGTTTCCAAGGTTGCGTCGGGATATCGGCAGGACGTCGAGAGGATTTTGCAAACGATCTCCATTCCGCCATAGACGTTAGGGAAAGGCTCCGGGCGAAAGCTCTCGCATCGGGAAACGGTCTAGTTTCAAATATTGGGGGAGCTCTGCCGCCTCCCAGCCAATCTTTCCAGCCTTTCCATCCCGTCGATGCATATGCACCGGCAGGGACAATTGGGATGTCGGGCGGGCGTCTATTTGTTTCAGTAAAAGTCCACCATTGAGCCGAAGTCGTAAAGCCAAGCGTGTGCACAAAGGCGCGGGCCTCCGCAAATGTTCTCAGGTTCCTCCGACCGACGCTCTGCCATACCCGTGCCGAAATAGCCTCAGCAAAATCGCCGAGCTTCATTTTCATCCCGAGCGGGATGTCGCCCTCAATCTCAACAATTTTGCCGCTGATACGCGCCCCTGTTCAATCGCTCTAAACTCATCTGCGATACGTTCGTCCTGAGTCGAGAGGGCAGTGATTGTCTGAGCGACTTGCTTGAATGCTGTTGTCTCGGCGAATTTCTCAAAATCCATTTTCTCCGGCACAACGAGCGGAACGACGATGTAGCCGTACTCCTTCCCTTCGTGTTGCCGTAGCGCGCGTCCCGCCGCTTGAACGATGTCAACTCGGCTCTGCTTTGGATCAGCAAACATCACGCAGTCGATTGCTGGAACATCGACGCCCTCAGTTAAGCAACGGGCATTGGTCATGAGCGCACGCTTGTGAGCCATAAACTCCCGCAGCAGGTCGCTGCGTTGCCCCGCCGTCTTCTTGCTTGAGATATGAAAGTTGGTCGTCTTTGGACCCAAACTGCCCATTCGATTGAGTGCGTCTTGCTGTTCCCGAAATCGGTCCGCCCCGCGAATGCTCCGATGAAATGAAATTGCGTGTTTGACACCGTGCTCGCTTGTAAATCCGCTTGAGCGCGATCCCGGCAGCGACGGATTGAGCCTCAGCCTCATCCAGATCGCGCGAGTTCAGATTGAGGATGCGGTTCT
The DNA here is from genome assembly GCA_963764155.1 of uncultured Alphaproteobacteria bacterium. Taxonomy (GTDB): domain Bacteria; phylum Pseudomonadota; class Alphaproteobacteria; order Rhizobiales; family Xanthobacteraceae; genus Bradyrhizobium. Next base: position 177,476 of record CAVXRI010000011.1, on the reverse strand, counting down.
CGATCTATCAATTGCCGAATGTGACTGTCGCTGACCGTTATGGTCAGGATTTTGTAGTCGGTGATGATGCGCTGCTTGATCGCTTCTTTGAACGACAATTGAAAAAACCGTGCTCCGTAGTCCTTCTCGTTGTCCATCGAAAGGACATCGCTTCGGTCGCCTCGAAACACTCGTTCGGTCGCGGTCATGAAGATACGACGCCGTATTATTATTTTCTTGTCGCTGAGCAGCGTGGCGAACGTCTTGGAATGCACACCGACCGTCTTGTGGGCTTCGTCAAGAATGGCGAGGTCGAACTTTATGCGAGCCTTTCGTGCCGCCGCAGCCAACTTGCCACTGCTTTGATAGGTCGTGAATACGATCTTGGGTCCGCTGGAGGGAGCGCGAAGTAGTGCCGCAATCTCCGTTGGATCAGTGTGCGTGGGCAGTCCTAAGTCATAGACTTCGCCTACAAATTCATCGCGCTCAAGATTGCCGACCGTCTCATCGCTGCAAACGCATAGCCAATCTGGCTTGATGCCGTGGGCGAGAAATTCACGGGTCCAATCGGTCAGGCTCTGTCGGACCAATGCGAGGCTTGGCACGGCAACGAGAATGGTCTTGGCTTTTAACGCCTCAGCAATCCAATAGGCTGTTAGGCTTTTACCAGTCCCGCACGGCATGATCAGCCGACCACGGGCCGCACCATCACGAATGAAGTGGGTCTTCGCGGCCGCGACAGCGGCGCTCTGATGGGGTCGCGGCGTTCGGGCTTCGGTGCTACACTTCTGCCTTTCAGTTTCCCGACGATCAGACCCCACGCTGCCTGATCGAGAGACTGCCAGCGGTCGAGGCCAATCTCCGTCGTGTTGCGCATCAGGTGGCGTTTGCTGACGGGTTTTGATGCCGTGTGAGCGACAACCGCCAAAGCAATGTTATTACATGTATTAAAGGCCAAGGCGGTGAAGGTGCCCAACTCCTTCCGAGTGAGCGGCTTGTCGTGCTGGCTTCGAAATTTTGACTGGATTGCCCAGTATTTCCCGTGACGCGTTTGGGCTATGAAATCGATGCCTTCGTCGAGGGTGGGAAGAGCGAGAAGTTTGCGTACATTCGGCGGCACTTCGCGAAGGGTCCAGATGTGGGCCAGCTCTGATTGATATTCTGGGACGGTTTGAAGATAAAGTTGGGTCAAGCGTTCAAAGACAGCGCCCTTTTCGCTAGTGGATGAAAGTCTTTTGATGCCATCCCAGAACTCGCTCCAAGAGGCGCAAGAGGCAATGAAAGATCGGGCCGAAGCATTCGATTTCCCCAAAAAAGCTGCACCACATGGCGGGCAAGAATGCACTTTTTGATATGTTCTTATTCCAGATTTCGCAACGAGAATACTAATGAGCGGGCGGTCGGTTTCAGGAAATGTCACTTTATGGTTTGCCCAGCGGCGGCTCGCAGAAATATCGTTCAGACTGCCACGTTAATGCCCGGCAACGATGCGAGGTTGCCGACATAGCGCTTGATGACGCGAAACGCTGCGATGATCGCGGCAGGGTTGGTCGTGATGCTGTGGGGTTGCACGTCAACTTTCTATCGTCATTCAAGTCCGCTCGGGAATTTGGGAGATGAACACGCGCGTGGCTGCATCTGCAGCGCCTACGTCAAGGAGGGCGGAGACGAAAGCCTCTAACATTGCAAACGGATATTGGGTCGGCCCGATGATAATTCGATCGATCAATTCGTTCGGGTTAAGTCCAGTCAGGCCTGCGTCAGAGTCACTTCGAAACGGGATTTTGTAAACCCGTTGCGGAACTCCGCCAATGACTTCGATTGATGAAAGGAGGTCTCCCCAGAGTGACGACCCGGCGAGTGGATCACACGCCACTCACGTTCTTCCTTGAACCCCTCGTGCTTCAGGCACACCATCGCGCTTGTAAGCATCGCATGCAGATGAGCTTGCAGGATGCTCCGATCAAGGGTCCGCAGGAATTCTTGATTGGCTCTTATATTGGCAACCACGGCGTTCAACTCGCGCGCAAACTCCTCATCCGTGAAGTATGCGACCGGACTTAGTTCTGCGCCGGAAGCGATGTGTCTTCCCGATGTTCAAGTCCAATTTCACGACGATGGCCACGCGGGCGCTCGACGAGTTGCCAAAGGCGCGCCACATTGACAGACGCCCGAGGAGTCCTCCCGGTCATTGTGCTCCGAATCGAGGTGATGTAGGTTTGAAGTTGCGTCTTTTGACGAGATTGGTCGAATTGAGCGATCGTTTCCTCACCAATCCCTGCAACGCACCCGTTGACGGCAGCGAGAAACGCCTCTCGGTTTTCACTCTCTCCGAAGTATTTCCTCAGTGCGTCAAATCCATGATGTACTTCGCGGTAATCCGACATGCAGGTAGTGTTGCGCATCCACATGCATTTGTTGCGGATTATGCTGATCGCATTCGCGGCGGATGTGTAGTGAACGAACCGACCGTTCCGATCCACGGTCTCTTTACGTTTGAGCAGCGCATATGGGTAGAGAATGTTCATCAGCCTTTCGGCGGAGGCAAGCTGTTCGGCCGTAAGCTGCACCATCGCGATCCATTCCTAGTGCTAATGTGTCATTCATTACCGCTCCCCAGCCACCACGTCGAGGGCGGATCGCACGCCGTGATTTTGGTTGGCCGCGAGCGCGACGAGATGGCTCCGCTTATATGAATAGCCCCGATACGGTCCGCCTTCGCGGAAGGCGATGAGCATCAAAGCCTTTCAGTTACGACGACAGCGTCTGCCGATAGGTGCGCGTCGGGCCGGTGTATCTCGTTTGCGTACCGGCCATCTCGCGTTACCTCGAAGGTGGTTGAACCCGATGGGGGGAGCGCGGTATCAGGTTGAGATCACTCCGCCCAACAGTTCCTTCACGTCGGGTCGAAAGATGGTCGTTTGATCTGCCCTAGTGGTCCTTGCGGTCCGGCGCGTTAAGTTCGTCTAGCTCCTGCACCGTTTCGATTGCATCCTGATCGATGCAGTCAGAGAACCGCTTGCCGATGGTTTCCGGCTTTCCATGGCACGCAGCATGCTTGAGACGATAGGCCCTCCACGAGGCGACGATCGGCCAAAACCTCTTGAACGGTGATTGGCCTAAGCTCGTGAACACTGCTTAGGCGTTTCGCTTCCCGCGCATCAAAGCGCGGCTTGCGCGCAGTTGAGTTGCCGAAGCTCTTGGGCATTGGCGCGCGCCTGCGTCGGCACGAGCAGCGCGGCCAGCATCAGAACCCGGATGCTCATTGCTTTCGTTCTCCCCTTGTCCTTTAGGGCGCGCTGGGTCAGTTCACCAAACACTGGCGGCAGCGCATGTAGGGCACGAGCTCGTCGAGCGGCCTCGTCTTTGGCCAGGCGGACGATCAGCGCGGCCTTACCGTTTGTTTGATGCGTGTCACAGCCCAGACAGCGAACTTCGAGACGCCCATAACCGCATTGGGCGCGTCGCCGAACGCGGGCGAAGGTTGGGGACAGGTCCCCTATAGCCCAGCATGCGAATGTTCCAAGTCTCGCAAGCCAGCGATCGGCTTCTTTGCGCGCATGCTTCGCGCGCTCCGCCGACGCCCGGTCGAGCTGCCGTGGAAGATATTTCAAGCGATTGAAATCATGGTGCGCAAAAGGCCCCGGAGCGATCCGGGGCCTTTCTCACGCCAGGGTGTACATCCGACCGCTAGACGCGGCAACGCTCGCCGATACGTGGGGCCACGTCGAGCGCGTTGCAAGAGCGGTTTTGCTTTCGAACTAAAGTCCGGCCGGACATCTGGGCCGATCTTGCCGCACGCCGTGCAGGCGAACAGCGGTTCGAGATCGGACAGCCTGACATCATCAGCCCACTGCTCGGCGCTGACCGCTGTCGAGTGAGAGCAACGATAATCCGCGCAACTGATCATGAGATCGCGAACGCCCATCTCGCGCATCTCTTCGAAGGTAATCTTTATCGGGCGATCGGGCATGGCCATCATTCCGCGGGCAATTGACGGACGCAAATTATCAATCTGTTTCCGTTCAGCGCGGCAGAGATGGTGCCGGGGACACGATCGGCCGCTATTTTGCTCGGCTCGTGCGAAAGGTGCGCGTCCGATCGCGAGAGGTGGTTGGGTGACTAGAACTGACGTTTTTCAAAACGGTCGCCATGAGAGGGCGGCTACTCTGCAGCTGCAGGCAATATCATGAGAATTCCGGTCAAAATCTCGGTGTTTCTTGGGAACAGAACAAATCCAGCAGGCGGCGACTGGCAACGTTCGGGGCCGTTTTCCCTCGTTTTGGATTCAGCTGCAGAATTAACATGTGGATTGCAGAACGAGCCAACGACCTGAGTGAGAGTAACGAGCCCGGGCTTAGTTCGCGACCGCACTAAGCGCCTTATCAAGAGAAAGCGGCCCGTTGAGCCATCCTGAAATGTAACTCCGAAGCACCGGGTCGTGTATCCGGGCGCTCGCTCGTGTGTTGGATAAAACGCGGCTGGCCGTGATTTGATTGGCCAATTCGTCTTTCGACAGTAGGTTTCATAAAGAACCTTCAGTTCTTCGAATTCTGGCGACGTAACATGCGTGTTCATCGCAGTGTTTTTGATACACCGCCGAAATGCGCTCTTCCGGGGTGTCTATGCTTTCAAAGGCCAGACCGTTTCCTAGGTCGATTGATTTGGGTGCCATTTGTTTTATCCCTGCCGCACAATCGAGGTTGCGCTAAGATGCTGTCGGGCCAGTTTAAGTTTGCGTCCCCGGCACGTCCCCCATGGGTAGCACGCCTCTTCCTCTTCGATGTGCAGAGCTAAACGGTTGATGTTATTGTGCATTGTGGTGCCCAGGGGCGGAATCGAACCACCGACACTGCGATTTTCAGTCGCATGCTCTACCAACTGAGCTACCTGGGCGTCCCGCAGGGGCCGTGGCCCATGGAGCGGGCGGTTTATAGTGGGGCCGGGGGAGCATGTCCACCACGCTTCGCCTGCGGCCGAGCCGGGGAAGAATTCGAGAGAAACAGGGCGGCGCAGCCCTTTCTGCGCAAAGCCCGCGCTGAAGCGTCAAAAATCTCCCTATTCCGCCTCGTCCTCGTCGTCGCGGCCGGGGACCACATAGGAGCCGGACAGCCAGCGATTCAAATCGACGTCCCGGCAGCGCGACGAACAAAACGGCAGCGCGGCCCCTTCGGCCGGCTTGCCGCAAATCGGGCACTGCTTGCCGGGGCCCGCTTCCCTTTTCGGAGCGTCATGGACCATCGCGTCGCCTCGCGCGGGCATCAATCATAAGCAGAAATTCCGATGTACGGCGCCAGTTCCCGCGCCCAAAGTCTACCCGGCATTCAACCAGCCGAACCGGATTGGGAAGCCCTCGCCGCCGAGCAGCGTGACCGATTCGTAGAGCGGCAGGCCGACCACGTTGCTGTAGGAGCCGACCATCTTGACCACGAACGAGCCGGCGATGCCTTGCACGGCGTAGCCGCCGGCTTTGCCGCGCCACTCGCCGGAGCCGATATAGGCCTGGATATCGTCTTCGCTCAGCCTCTTGAAGCGCACGCGCGTCTCGACCATCCGCTGGCGGAACGCTTCCTTTGGCGTCACCAGGCAGATCGCGGTGTAGACCCGGTGGTTGCGGCCCGAAAGCAGCCGCAGGCATTGCGCGGCCTCGTCGACCAGTTCGGCCTTGGGCAGGATGCGGCGGCCGACCGCGACCACGGTATCGGCCGCGAGGACGAACGAGCCGCGCAGCTCGTCATCCAGGTGCACCGATTTGAGCGCGGCGTCGGCCTTGGCGCGCGCCAGCCGGTTCGCGCAGGCGCGCGGCAGCTCTCCCCGCCTCGGGGTCTCGTCGACATCGGCGGGGCGCAACGCGTCGGGCTCGATGCCCGCTTGATTGAGCAGCGCCAGACGCCTCGGCGAACCGGAGGCAAGAACAAATTTGGGACGGCCAAGCATGCGGATATGTCAGGGGGCGAAGCAGGGATGAATGCGCGCGGAACGTATCGGAAGGTCTTCCATTCCACAACCCGTCCTGCTGCTCGCGAACGCGCCGGCCGGGGGATGCCGTTCAGCCGCTGGCGGCGCCGACCCTGGAAAATCGTTTTCGGATACGGAGCAAGAGGCCGTCGCAAACCTCGCGATAGGCCGCAAGCTTTTGCTCGCGGTTGCCGTCTGTACGAGTTGGGTCTTGCGTCGGCCAGTATTCGACATCGGCGGCCAATGTGCGCGTCAGCTCCAGCGCCTTGTGATGCGCTTCCGGCGACAGTGTGATGATCAGGTCGAAATTCAGGCCTTCCCAATCATCGAGTTCCTCGACCGTGATCGGCTTGTGGGCGGAAATGTCCTGGCCGAGTTCGGCCATCACCGCCACCGCGAACGGATCGAGTTCGCCCTTTTTGACGCCGGCGGATTTGACGTAGAGCGCTTGCGGAAACATCTGCTGCAGCAAGCTTTCGGCCATCGGCGAGCGCACACTGTTCAGGCCGCATATGAAAAGCACGGCCTGCGGATTGCGCGCACGCGGAGGCGCAATCATCCGGTCACGATTTTCTAAATGGCGACATGGGGGTTCTTGTTTCACGCATGATCCGCTCCGAAAACCGGTATCCACTTTTCGGGATCATGCGTTTTGTTTCACGCATGATCTGATCCGAAAACCGGTGTCCACTTTTCGGGATCATGCGTCGCCCTTCCAGTGCAGCACGGTGATGAGCGTGAACAGCCGGCGGGCGGTCTCGAAGTCGATGCGCACCTTGCCCTTCAGCCGCTCCTGCAGCGTGCGCGAGCCCTCGTCATGGATGCCTCGGCGGCCCATGTCGATGGCCTCGATCTTGTCCGGGCTCGCGGTGCGGATCGCCTGATAGTAGCTGTCGCAGATCATGAAATAATCCTTCACGATCCGCCGGAACGGCGTCAGCGACAGCAGATGCGCCACCACAGGCGCGCCGTCCTCGCGGCGGATGTCGAACATCAGCCGGTTTCCGGTGATGCCGATGTGCAGCGTGAATGGGCCGCTTTGCGCTGCTTCCGGGGCGAAAAGATTCTGTTCGATCAGATCGTAAATCGCAATCGCGCGCTCATGCTCGATATCGGGTCCGGAGCGCCCGATCGATTCCTCGTCGAGCGTTACCGCGACGATGCGATTTTGCGAGTTCATCTGCTGTGGCGGGTTTGGTCATGACGGATTGAGGCGCATTCCCACCGAGCGCGAATGGGCTTCCAGTCCCTCGGCCTTGCCAAGCGCCATCGCTGCCGGCCCGAGCAGGCGCAACTGCTCCGGCCCGCACTTCAGGATGGATGTGCGCTTCATGAAATCGAGCACGCCCAGGCCCGACGAAAACCGCGCCGAGCGCGCGGTCGGCAGCACATGGTTCGAGCCTCCGACATAATCGCCGATCGCCTCGGGCGTGTGCGCGCCCAGAAATATCGCGCCGGCATTGCGGATTTGCGCGGACAACGCCTCGGGGTCGGCGGTGACGATTTCCAGATGCTCGGCCGCGATCGCATTCGCAAGCGGCACCGCCTCGCTCATATTTTTGACGAGAATGATCGCGCCGAAATCCTTCCAGGAGGCGCTCGCGATCTGGCCGCGAGGCAACGTCTTTAGCTGCGACTGCACCGCACGTTCGACCTCTTCCGCCAGCCGGGTGGAGTTGGTGATGAGGATCGATTGCGCGCTGGCATCATGCTCGGCTTGCGCCAGCAAATCGGCAGCGATCCAACCGGCGTTGCCGGTATCGTCGGCGATCACCAGCACCTCGGAAGGACCCGCGATCATATCGATGCCGACTTTGCCGAACACCAGCCGCTTGGCTGCAGCGACATAGGCGTTGCCGGGACCGACGATCTTGGCGACCGGCGCAATGGTAGCGGTGCCATAGGCGAGCGCCGCCACGGCCTGCGCGCCGCCGACGCGATATATTTCGGACACATCGGCGAGATGCGCCGCCGCGAGCACCAGCGGATTGAGTTTTCCGTCCGGCGAAGGAACCACCATCACCACGCGCGTCACGCCCGCGACCTTAGCCGGCAAGGCGTTCATCAACACCGAGGACGGATAGGCGGCGGTGCCGCCGGGAACATAAAGCCCGACCGCCTCGATCGCGCTCCAGCGCCAGCCGAGTTCGACACCGAGCGCATCGGTGAAGCGCTCGTCCTTTGGAAGTTGCCTGAGGTGAAAGCTCTCGATCCGGTCGCGCGCGAATTTCAATGCCTCGAGCGTATCGGCATCGCAGGCCCCGATCGCCGCCTCGATTTCGGCCGCGGAAACGCGCAAACCGCCGGCGTCGATCTCGAGCCGGTCGAATTTGCGCGTGGCCTCGATCAGCGCCGCATCGCCCCGATCGGCCACGTCCTGCACGATCACGCGAACGGCTGCCTCCACGTCGGCGGAAACCTCGCGCTTGGCTGCAAGGAATTTTCCGAACCGCTCGTCGAAATCGGCGCTGCTTCGGTCCAGTCGAAGGGGCATGGTGGCTTTCCGGCGGCTCCAAGTCTCGTTGGAGCGCTACTACTGCTCAATGGCTTGGCGGCAAATCGCCGTCAACCCTTCAAGGGCTACGTTATTCCGTGACGATCCGAAAGGACCAGAGCGGGCCTAACGGGTTCGCCTGACGTGCGATTGTACAGGGAGTGCGGGCCTCGCGCCCCCGGAATGGCCTGTTGGAGCCGATTACGATGGCTGAGGGCCGCCATCGCCGCTCTCGGGCTGGTCCAGGCCGAAAGGACGCGCCGATCAGCCCTTGATGAAGGCCAGCAAGTCAGCGTTGAATTCGTCGGCACGCGTTGTCGCCATGCCGTGCGGCGCGCCGGGATAGATCTTCAGGATCGACCCCTTCACCAGTTTCGCCGTCTTCGGCGCCGCCGCGACGATCGGGACGATCTGGTCGTCGTCGCCATGCGCGACCAAGGTTGGAACATCGATCTTCTTGAGGTCATCGGTAAAGTCCGTTTCGGAAAACGCCTTGATGTAATCGATCGCCGTCTTGTGGCCGCCCATCATGCCTTGTAGCCAGAACGAATAACGCACCCCTTCGGAGATTTTGGCGCCGGGCCGGTTGTAGCCGTAGAACGGCATGGTGAGATCGAGGAAGAACTGGGAGCGATCGGCCCGCGTATTGGCGCGAAGGCCATCGAAGACGGACATCGGAAGACCTTCCGGATTGCTCTCGGTCTGCAGCATCAACGGCGGCACCGCGCTGAGCAGCACCGCCTTCGCAACGCGGCGGGTGCCATGCCGGCCGATATAGCGCGCCACTTCGCCGCCGCCGGTGGAATGCCCGACGTGAATGGCTTTCTGAAGGTCCAGCTGCTCGGTCAGTTCTGCGAGATCGTCCGCGCAGGTGTCCATGTCATTGCCCGTCCAGGGCTGGCTTGAGCGGCCGTGGCCTCGCCGGTCGTGGGCGATAACGCGATAGCCGTGTTCGCCGAGAAAGAGCATTTGCGCATCCCATGCGTCGGCCGACAGCGGCCAACCATGCGAGAACACCACTGCCGGACCACTGCCCCAATCCTTGTAGTAAATCTCCGTACCGTCCCTGGTTTTTATCGTCGGCATGACAGGCTCTCCTGTTCGATACGTTCTCTGTCGGGCACGAGCATCAGCCTTGGCCCGGAATCCAAGGGGAGCTTGATCGAGGTTCTCCGATACGTAATTGCCGTCTTCGTTCTGACGCGCAGCAAGCTTCGGGCGTCAGGCGAACGCCGTAACCGGCTTGAATCGTCTCCCGACGCCGATGATCACGACGACAAAGAACACCAGCACAATACCCTGGATCACGGCGAATGACGGCCCGCTGGGCGGCACACTTGGCGCCAGCGCATGCAACGCCGGTATTTTGAGGAAGCTCTGGAACACCAGGACGAAGACGTTGAGGTAAAGCGAGACCAACGCCGTCAGTACATAAATCCAGCGCCACGGCCCCGATAGCTTCATCGCATAAAGCGCGATGCAGGCGATCGCGAGCAGCGCCAGCGAGAGAAGACCTATCATGTGGGACGGCAGTAATTCCGTGAACGGAAACAAGAAGCCGGTCGCACTGGTGAGAATCGTGAAGAGCAGGAAAATAGCGGTGAGCCCGGGCATCCGCTTCGAACCGAGCATCCCGAACATCACGATGATTCCCGCAACGATGGCGATTAGGCTGATGATCACATGAACCGTCGTGAAGGTACCAAGGCTCATACCTAAAATCATGACGCGCTCTCCCCATTCAAGAACGGATGGATGCTACGACCATCCTCCCCGAAATGCCACTGCCGTCAGGGCGTCAAGATCCCGCCTCTAGAAGTAGCGCGGAATCGGGCCGTTGTGCGCCGTCTTGCGCTTCGACAGATCGAAAAGCACTTCATCGACATAGCACCACCCCCATCCTTCGGGCGGATCGTAACCCTCGATGATCGGATGCCGGGTGGCATGGAAATGCTTTGTCGCATGTTTGTTGGGGGAATCGTCGCAACAGCCGACGTGGCCGCAAGTGCGGCATATCCGCAAATGCAGCCACACGCTGCCGCTCTTCAGGCACTCTTCACAACCAAGCGCGCTTGGCATGACGTCGCGTATGCCGGCTAAATGGTGACAAGGTTTCGCCACGACCGACACAGGTCAAGCATCGGTCGTGTCATAGAAGATGATGTCGGCGCCGCCGGTCGCAAAATTCCGTACATCCTTTGCCGTGGCCTGCCCCTCGGCGCTGCCGAAGGCCGCCTGAATCGCCGCCATACTGTCGAAACTCAGCACCGCGATCAGGTGAACGCCCGAGTCACCTGCGGGATTGACGACGCCGCCCTTGCTGATCCGGTATTTCCTCAGGCCCGGCATTTTCTTTGCCAGCGGAATGTGGGTCTCGGCGTAATATTTATCAAAGGCAGCGGGATCTTTCGGCGTCTTGTAGGTCACCAGCACGTCGGCCATCGCGTTCCTCCTTTTTTTATGGTCAGCAGAACAGAGTATCGATCTAAAGCGCCGGCTTTGCGGCATCGTTGAGAAAACCATGCAGCGCCGCGACGACCTGCGCACCCTCCCCGATCGCGCCGCCGACGCGCTTCACCGAGCCCGAGCGCACATCGCCAACCGCGAACACGCCGGGCACAGACGTTTCCAATGAGGACACGGTGCGGCCGAGATGCAGGTCGGATTGCGCGCCGGTCACCACGAAGCCCCCGCGATCAAGGCTCAGCCCGCAGCCGTCGAGCCATCCGGTCGCGGGATCGGCCCCGACGAACAGGAACAGGTTGCGTATCTCCGCGGTAGACTCTTCGCCGGAAAGGCGGCTGCGCCAGCGGACGCGCTCGAGCGAGGCATCCTCTCCGCCCTCGAGCGCCACCACCTCGGTATTGAAGATCAATTCGATGTTCGGCGTGGCTTCGATGCGCTCGATCAAATAGCGCGACATGCTGGCGCCGAGGCCGCCGCCGCGAATGACCATGTTGACCTTCCGGGCGTGACCCGACAGGAACACCGCGGCCTGCCCCGCGGAATTGCCAGCGCCCACAAGCGCGACCTCCTGCTCGGCGCACAGACGCGCCTCGATCGGCGAGGCCCAGTACCAGACACCGCGGCCCTCGAACGCGGCGAGATTTTCGATGTCAGGCCGGCGGTAACGCGCGCCGCTTGCGACGACGACCGCGCGCGCCCGCAAGGGATCGCCGCCCTCGAGCGCCAGCGCAAACGCGCCATCTTTCCGCGCGCAATCGAGCGAACTGGCGCTGATCGGAATCATGATGTCGGCGCCGAATTTCTGGGCCTGGGTGAAGGCGCGGCCGGCAAGCGCCTGGCCCGAAATGCCCGTCGGGAAACCCAGATAATTTTCGATCCGCGCGCTGGCGCCGGCCTGCCCGCCAAAAGCGCGCGCGTCCAGCACCACCACGGAAAGACCTTCGGACGCCGCATACACCGCGGTCGCAAGACCCGCCGGCCCGCAGCCGACGATCGCAACATCATAGATCTTCTTGTCGGCCGGGCCGCCGATCATGCCGATGGCGCGGGCGAGTTCGGTCTCGCTCGGGTTGCGCAATACGGTGCCGTCGGCCGTTACCACGAGCGGCCAATCCGAAGGCGATGGCGAATAGCGCGTTATCAGCTCGGCGGCATCGTGGTCGATGACGGGATCGAGCAGATGGTGCGGATAACCGTTGCGCGTCAGAAAGCTCTGCAGGCCGACCACACCGGTCGAGTTCGAAGGCCCGATCAACACCGGACCGATGCCGCCCTGGATCAGGCTGACCCGGCGCAGGATCAGCGCGCGCATAATGCGCTCGCCGAGGTCGGCTTCCGCGACCAGCAGCGCCCGCAATCTATCCGGCGGTATCAGCAGCGTTTCGACCTCGCCCTCGGCGTGGCCGTCCACCAGCGCGACGCGACCGGAGAGTTGGCCGATTTCGGCGAGAAACTGACCGGGCCCCTGATCGATGATTGGCGTGACGTGACCGAGGCCGTCGTGCTGCGTGATCGCGACATGGCCGGAGAGCACGACGAACATGCCGGGTCCGGGCTTGCCGGTTTCGAACAGCCGTTCGCCGTTCGCATACCGGCGCAATTCCCCGAACCGATGCATCCGGGCGATTTCGGACGGCGTGAGTGTCGGAAAAGTTTGCTCCAGGCGCGGATAAGCCGCCGCCGTGAGCCCGCCATTGCCTCCGTTTCCCGATCCGCGATCTGCCGCCATTTCCGATTCCATCGCTCGACCAATCCGGCGCGATTATTTGCCCGGCTTGGGTTCGGTTTCTCCGGCGACGTCCGCTCCGGGCGAGGGTGCGGCTGTTGTTTTGTCCCGCTCCTTTGCCTGCGATTTTCGCCGCTTCAGGTTTTCGCGCAAGGCGAGCTTAAGGCGGTCTTGCCTCGAAATTCTCGCCGGGGCCGCAGCTGCCGTCTCGCGTTTATCCTCGTCATGCTTCATCGTGGGCCTGTTCGAACGCTCTGGTACCCGAAAGGAGAGGAGTTGACATGGCAGAAATCCACGGATTGGCTCGCTTGCCGGAGCAAGCTCTTGAGAGCTGGCATCGTTTCGTCGCCACCGGTAATGGCGATCTGATCGCTCCCATCCTTTCCAAGCATATTGTGTTTCGATCGCCCGCCGTGCAATCGCCAATTCCAGGGCGCGCGGCGGCCATGCTGGTGCTGAGCGCGGTGGTGCGGATATTCGAGAACTTCAGGTACCACCGCACGTTTGTTGCGGGCTCTCACGATGTGGCGCTGGAATTCAGCGCCAATATCGGCAAATGGCAGCTCAAGGGCGTCGATCTCATCAAATTCGATGACGCAGGCGAAATGATCGAATTCGAGGTCATGATCCGCCCGATGAAGGCGTTGCAGGCGCTATCTGAGGAAATGGGGAACCGGATAGGTCCGCAGCTCGCGGCCGCTGAAGGCGGCAGCGACCGACGAGCGCTGATTCGACCCCGCTTTCGACCACCCCACGCGCTTGCGCGGGCGGAGCCCTTGTGGCAAGACCGGCCGGCCCGTAGAGCCCTCTTCAGGGGCCGATTCCCGTATCCGGGCATGCTGCCGTAGCTCAGTGGTAGAGCACTCCATTGGTAATGGAGAGGTCGACAGTTCAATCCTGTCTGGCAGCACCACCAGTTTCTTAGAGACCAATAGCCTGCGGACTCTGACCGACCTTGCAGCCGGTCGCACGCTGACGCGCTGTCCAGAGGAGTAGGCTCGCGCGATGCGAGGTATGGAAGGCTGTTGCGCTCTGGTTCGGTTTGCCTTCCGGGCTGATGTCGGCTTTCTTCCGAGCAATCAGTGCATTTCCGTTTTACGCAACGTCAGACATTGCCGTTGGTGGAGGTCGGTATAGTATTATACGCCCACATGCATGATGCTAGAATTCCATGGGGCTGTCTGCGTCAGAGACCACATTTTGGCTGCGCCAGATGAATGATTTTGAACTGCCTGTAACGCGCTACGCGCTGAGCGGTGAAGTCAACATCGCCTATCAAGCGATGGGCGATGGTCCGATCGACATCATTTTAGTTCCAGGCTTTGTGTCCCACATCGAATTCATGCATGAGCTGCCTGGCTATACGGCCTTTTTGCGCCGGCTCTCGAGCTTCACCCGTGTTGTAACCTTCGATAAACGAGGTCAGGGATTATCCGATAGAGTATCGGACGCTCCTTCGCTCGAACAACGAATGGATGATGTGCGCGCCGTAATGGATGCGGCCGGGTCAGACCGCGCAACACTTTTTGGAATTTCCGAAGGGTGTGCCATGAGCTCTCTGTTCGCAGCTACTTACCCGGAAAGAGCATCCAGACTAGTTCTTTTTGGCGGATATGCGAACCGACGGGATATCTCGCCGGGAACGCAAAACGAAAGAGCGCTGCAACGCTCGAAGCTTTGGGGCACCGGAGCCATGCTCAAGACCCTCGCTCCCGATCAGGCTGAAAACCCTGACGCCATTGCTTTATTTGGCAAGTTCGAACGGCTTTCCGCCAGCCCCGGGGCCGCTAGATCATTTGCGCTTTTGAACGCGTTCATTGACGTAAGCTCAATTCTTCCCACGGTGCGAATTCCGACGCTTGTGCTGCATCGTATATACGATGCTCAAGTTCCGATTGAACTGGGCCGCGACCTAGCCGCCCTCATTCCCGGCGCCAGATTTATCGAGTATCCTGGTAACGAACATGCGCTAATGCGGGGTGATGTGGATGCCCTGCTTGGGGATGTCGAGGAGTTCATCACGGGGCATCGTGACAGTTCATCGGGCGGTCCTGAGCGCGTTCTCGCCACCGTTTTGTTTACCGATCTTGTGGACTCAACACGCAGTGCTGTCGCGAAAGGTGACCAAGCATGGCGCCGAGTGCTGGATACACACGATCAATTGGCATCGCAACTAGTCGATAAACATCGCGGGACTTTGATTAAATCAACTGGAGACGGCATTCTGGCGACCTTCGATGGCCCAGGTCGGGCAGTCCGTTGTGCCTTGGCGCTCCGGACCGCCTTGAAGCAAATTGGACTGCCAGTACGTGCTGGTCTCCATACGGGGGAAATCGAAATGAGAGGTGGGGACGTAGGTGGTATAGCCGTTCATGTCGCAGCTCGCGTTATGACGCAATCTCAAGCAGACGAAGTTCTCGTTTCAAGAGTTCTAACCGATCTGGTTGCCGGAGCAGGACTGACGTTCTCCGCACGGGGATCTCACGAACTCAAGGGCCTCCCGGGACACTGGGATTTGTTCGCCGCCAGCTGATCGCGAAGCGGACATGCCGACCCATTCCGCTGAACGTCAGTTTCCAACTGAGCACGAGCGGCGTCCCGTACAGGGACGACGCGATCAGGGCTACCTCCGCTAGAGGCACGCCTCCTGCGTGGGGTGGCTTCAGACCTGCCGACCTCGTGGACGATGGCGACGTCTAACGTGAGGTGCGAACATCGTCGGGCCGCCGCCCTCGCCAAAGAGGATCAGCGCTAGACCCCGCCCAGAACTCGCTTTTGAGCCCTGAAGGGATATCACCGCATCACCAGATTCGGCCATTCGGTGGCGTGCGCCGGTCTATCACAGCCTATGCGGCAAATGGGCCGTTGATCTAAAGCTCCTGTGCCGCATTATCTCTGCGCAATGAGCGAGACTGATGCAGATAAGTTTCTCAACCAAGCGGAGGAATGCCTCCGACAGGCTGAGAGAGCGATCAGCCCGATCACCAAGAGGGCGTGGATGAAGGTTGCCGCGGAATGGACGAAGCTCGCGCAGGCTGCCAACGAAAGGCGCAGATAAGTATCCTACGGGATCACTTGGCAAGGAATGTCTGAATTACTCCGTTGAGATAGCTCGTACCTTTTTAACGCATGCGCGGGCCGAATATCCGTTCCCAGCGCTCATGCCCGTCGGGAACAAAAACCGGTCATCTAGGTTATCTCTGCCCTCTTATTGCGGCGCCGACACGTCCTCTCGACACCGGGAGAAGATCGGTTATTTTCCAACCCGTCGACGCTGTTTCCATATGGGTACGATGCCGTATTACGAGAAATACACCACCACGGTGGTGGGGGCACATAGCGTGCCTCGCTGGTACGAGGCGATGGATCGCCTGGTTTCGATAGGACAATTGGCGCCGGGCGATTTCGTCGATGCGCAGCTCAGAGCCACCCAGGCGGCAATTCTTGAACAGGAAATTGCGGGCATCGATGTCGTAACGGGCGGCGAGATGCATCGCCGGACGCACAACCGCCACTCTCCGCCAAATGCGATGCTCAATTTCTTCTGGCAGAAGATTCCTTCGTTTCAGGGCGAGACGAAACCCAAGCCGATCACCCCGCACGATCCGAATGTCTTTCATCCCGCCGCGATCTGCCGCGGGCCGATCGTGGATACAGTCGATCTCGGGCTGGTCGAAGAATTCGAGCTTGTTTCTTCCTATGCGCGCCGGCCCGTCAAGGTCACCATGACCGGTCCTCATTTGCTCGCTGCTGTCGCCTACGATGAGTATTATCGCGACACCCCCAGGATGATGGCCGATTTCGGCAAGTTGCTGCACCAGAATTTCAAACGGCTTGCTGAAGCTGGGTGCAAGCACATCCAGCTTGACGAGCCATACTTCACCGCATCGAGCGATGAAGAGGTGGGAGCCGCGGTTGAAGTGATCAACACTGTAATCGAAGGTCTCCCGCCCGATGTTCACGTATCGGTTCATATCTGCCAGGGAAACTATGCGGTCGGTCCTGATTACGATGGCCAGATCGGCCACCGCTATTTCGATACGGGCCGGTACAAGGCCGATCTCGTCTGCCGGATCGAGTGCGATGCTTTCCTCATCGAGCACGACATGACGCATCATTATCGGGGGCTGCTGGGCAATAAGCAGCTTGCGGTGGGCGCGATCGACGTGCAATCGCCTAACGTCGAAACCGGCGAACAGGTGGCAGACCGCATCCGGGCCTACGCGTGGCTTCCACCCGAGCAGACCCTCATCACGAGCTCCTGCGGCTTCAATCATCTCCCAAGACACATCGCCTTCGGCAAGATGAAGGCCATGGTCGAAGCCAAAGCCATCCTGAGCGGATAAATCGGGGGCGCCCATGGACGACGAGCAAGGCCATATGCAACCACGCGTTCACGATTCAGCCGAGCGGCTGCGAATCGCGGAAGCCGCGAGCGGCATCGGCGTTTTCAGTTATGCCCCCCGCACTGGCGCGTTTGACTGCTCCGACCAAACTGCCGCGCTCTTCGGTATCGATCCAAGGTCAACGGACCGTTCATTCACCCCTTGGGAACGGTTGATCTTCGTCGACGATATTCCGAAGATCCAGGAGGCGTTTTCGAGCGCGGCTAAAACCGGCAAATTTTACGTTGAGTTTCGGCTGAGGCACGCGGACGGGAGCCTGCATTGGATCGCGGGGAAAGGCGACACGTCAAAGGCGCGCAGCCGCGCGGTGGACGCGACGATCGTGGGTGCGTTTTACGAGATCACGGAGCGGAAGTCTCTCGAAGCGCGGTTACTCGCTCTCAATGAGACGCTCGAAGCGCGGGTGAGCCAGGTTCGACAGGAGGCGCGCACCCTGGAGATTCTCAACAGGACCGGCGTTGCCGTGGCAGCCGAGCACGACACCGAACGCCTGGTCCAGATGGTGACCGATGCTGGCGTCGAGTTGAGCCATGCCGAATTTGGCGCGTTCTTCTATAACGTGCTGAACGAAGACGGGGAATCCTACACGCTTTACACGCTGTCGGGCGCCCCGCGCGAAGCTTTCGCCAAGTTTCCGATGCCCCGGAATACAGCTATTTTTGAGCCGACCTTTCGTGGCCGGGGGTCCATGCGTTCCGACGACATCCTGAAGGATCAGAGATACGGCAAAAGCGCCCCGTATCACGGGATGCCAAAAGGCCATCTACCGGTGAGGAGCTATCTTGCCGTCTCAGTGGTGTCGCGCTCCGGCGAGGTTCTCGGAGGTTTGTTCTTCGGGCACGCCCAGCCGGGCGTCTTTACCGAGCGCGCGGAAAGGCTCATCGAAGGGCTTGCCTCCCAGGCCGCTGTTGCCATCGACAACGCGCGCCTTCATCAGACCAGCCAACGCGAGATCGAAGCGCGTCGCAAAGCCGAGACGGAGCTTCAAGGCCTGAATGAAGCGCTCCAGCAGCGCGTAGAAGAGCGGGCGCGGCAACTCGCTGCGACCGCCACCCGGCTCGAGGATACGGAGCGGCGCTTTCGGCTGCTGGTCGAGGGCGTAACGGACTACGCCATCTACATGCTCGATCCTGCGGGGCGTATTATTAACTGGAATCCGGGCGCTCAACGGATCAAGGGCTATACGCGCGAGGAAATCCTTGGTCGCCATTTTTCATCGTTTTACGACGAGGTGGATCGCAGCAGCGGCTTACCCAGCCGGGCATTGGGCATTGCCGCGCAAACGGGAAAATTCGAGTCAGAGGGCTGGCGCATACGCAAGGATGGCAGCAAATTCTGGGCCGGTGTTGTCATCAATGCGATCAAGGATGATAGCGGGGAGCTGCTCGGCTTTGCCAAGATCACGCGCGATCTCACGGAAAAGCGCGCCGCCGAGGAGCGCTCGCGGCAGGCTCAGAAGATGGAAGGGATCGGTCAGCTGACGGGTGGGGTAGCGCATGACTTCAACAACCTGCTGACTATCATCATCGGCAACCTTGAAACCCTGCTGAAGAATTTGAGCGCGTCGGCGCTCGAGCCGGCGCGGCTGCGGCGATCCGCCGAGCACGCCATGCGCGGGGCGAGGCGCGCCGAATCGTTGACCCAGCGCCTGCTTGCGTTTTCGCGCCAGCAGCCCCTCGACCCCAGGCCTGTCGATCTGGGCCGCCTGGTAACGGGCATGTCCGACATGCTCCGCCGCACCCTCGGCGAGCAGGTCACCGTAGAGACGGTGCTGGGCGGCGGGACATGGAAGGCCTATGTCGATCCCAACCAGCTCGAAGTCGCAATTGTAAATTTGGCGGTCAATGCGCGCGATGCAATGCCCGGAGGCGGCAAACTGACGTTGGAAACCAACAACGTCTACCTCGACGAAAAATACACCTCGACTCAGGTCGAAGTGCTCCCTGGGCAATATGTGATGCTCGCGGTGACCGACAGCGGACACGGCATGCCGCCGGACGTGATTGCGCGCGCGTTCGACCCATTCTTCACGACCAAAGACGTCGGCCACGGCACTGGGCTGGGTCTTTCGCAAGTGTATGGCTTTGCAAAGCAGTCGCGCGGACATGTGAGAATTTACAGCGAGGTTGGCGAAGGCACGACGATCAAGCTCTATCTGCCGCGCGTGCATGGCGCGGGCGATGTTGAAGAAACGCCGAGCGCGGATGCGCTTGCAGGTAGCCCCGGACATGAGACGGTTCTGGTGGTCGAAGACGATGCGGATGTGCGCGCCTATAGCTGCGAGACGCTGCGCGATCTGGGATATCAGGTGATCGAGGCCGAGAACGGACGCGCGGCCCTGCAGGCGCTCGACAAGCATCCCGGCATATGCGTTCTTTTCACGGATGTGGGTCTACCGGGAGGCATGAACGGCCGTCGCCTTGCCGATGAAGCGCGCAAGCGAAGGCCTGACCTCAAAGTGTTGTTCACAACGGGCTATGCGCGTAACGCGATCGTTCACGACGGCCGCCTGGACGCGGGCGTCGAGCTGATCACCAAGCCGTTCTCCCAGTCTACCTTATCGACGAAGCTGCGCGACATCATCGACTCCGCGCGCTCACCCGGGCGCATTCTGCTCGTCGAGGACGAGCCGCTGATCCAGATGCTCGCGCTCGAATACCTGGGAGACGAAGGCTTTCAGGTCGATACGGCGGGTTCCGGCACGGAAGCGATGAATAAATTGAGGCTGGTACCGGGCGGCGTCGATGCGGTCATTCTGGACCTCGGCCTGCCCGACAGAAAAGGAGACGAGTTGCTGCGCGAGATAAGATCGCTGCACGGATCGCTGCCTATTCTGCTCGCCACGGGCCAAGGGACTGCCGCTTTGCGCGACCAGTTAAAAAACGAAAAAGCCATCGCTTTCGTCACAAAGCCATACTCGGCCGCTGATCTGCGCGCCGGGCTGCGCAAACTGGGCATACGCGTTACGGCATCGGAGTAGCAAAGAGCGGCGTCTTCGATCCAGCGTGGGGAAAGCGGACTGCGGTCTAGCTTGCGCAGATGAAGGGCCAAATGGTCGCGGTCGAGCAAGCTTCGAATGCGAAGAAGTGCGGCATTCAATTTCAGGGCCAGCGCCCGCTAGGAACATGATCGCCTGATCATTTGGGCAGGCTGTCAAGGCATAATGTCCTGGCCCGGGAACGATGCTGCCGGTCTTCAGTTGCAGGCTTACGGTTCGCGCTAACACGTAGCAGGCGTGACTGAACTACCAACGAGACCGGCGCAACTGCGACGTCGGTTTGTCGCATTAGCATCGGCAATTCCCCTCGATATCGTCGCAGGATGAACCACACCAACTCGCATGAAAAAGATCGTCACCGTCAACGACCGAATGCAGAGGGGTTATCGATATGAGCTGGTCGCGCCGAGCGGGCGCGGCTTCGACCCTGAGTTTCGGCCCGATCTGTCGCCAAAGGAAATGCTGCAGCTGGGAGTTTTCGGCGGCAAGTACATGACGGACTGCCAAAAGGAATATCCGCGCAGTTGGTTCTTGCGGGCCAAACTTTGCCCGGACCGATCCGATCCGGCGCTCAATTTTTTCGGCGTCAAAGCCAGCCAGCCGCTCTCGGAGTGGCGTCGCAAAGGATGGATATATCCGGACGATCCCCGAGGCTGGTTTCAATGGTACTGCCGCTACTATCAGGGCAGGCGTTTGCCGCAGGAGGATGCGCGTCAGATAAGACGTTGGAAAGCCATCCGTCGTCACGCGCGGCAGATCGAGCAACACTGTCAGCCGCACGATCTGGGGTGCCGCAGGGGTCAACGGCAGGCGCTTCTGCACTGGGCTTACGACAGCCGCAAACTGTGACTGCCGTGCGCTGTCCACGCCTGGAGAACGCGATCATCAGCGCGAAAGTTGTCGGCCGTTGCGTAGCGCTCTCCCGCTGCACGGAAGAACGCTACCAGCGCCGGTTTAGTAGCAGCGCCCGTAGGGATAGTAGCCGCACCGCCGCGCGACAACGGCTCCGCCGACCACCGCGCCGCCCACAACTGCTCGTCGGGTAGTCCGTCTGGCCACCCCGGCGACGCTGACCGGCGTAAGGGGCCGACCGATCCTTGCCTGCGCGGCCTCGACGCCGACCGAAACTCCGCCATCTGCCGTTGGCACGATTGAGAGCGCGGCCGCACCGACGAATGCGATGCATGCAAAGGATGTAACTGCCAGACGTCGAAATTTGATCATTGCACCTCTCCTTGGTTAGAGCTGGCGCGAGCATCGACGATCGGTCCGGCAGGTAATTGATCTTGATCAAGGCCTAAGGAACTCTGTCGCAGACCGGGTGTTTTCTGAGCACTTAGCCCCCCATGAGCGGATGACTTGCACAGCCGCCCTGTCGTACGCGGAATACCTAGAGACATGGCCTACGTCATCGGATTTGGAATCAAGAACAAACGCGAGGCCGCGAAGGCTGAGGTGCCGACCGCCATCGAAGCGCTTGCCCTCATCAAAGCGCTCAAGAAAAGCCACGAGGAAATCAGATTCATAAGATCGCCTCAGGAGGGCGAGATCGGCATCGAAATGCTCCGGGTCCTGGCCAAGGAAGAAGAGGAAGAGATGAACCCGGGTCCGACAGCTCGAGCATCTCGGCGGCGAAGCTAACCGCAGCCCGGACCGGCAAGGCGATTGGACCAGCGGCCAGGGAGCGTCGCTCAGCGCACCTTACAGGCTCCCGCTCCCGGGAACCGTGGGCTCACCTCCTGGTTCTGTCAGGGTGAAAAAACTCCTTTCCCATCAATTCGAGGCATTCACCGAGCCTGGCGCGCTGCTGGCGATGCTCCTGGTATTGCTGACAATGGGTTTCGGGGATGCAGCCATTTTCATCGCGCTCAGGGGATGGCCTTTCTGAACCCGCCTTCCAATTTGCCGAGTTCATGACCGCAACTGGTGCCGGATTTGGATCCGTCAGCCCGGGTCCAAGGCTGCCGCTTGGAACCTTTGTAGATGCTCGTTGTAGATTCGGGTCCAGTGCAGATCGAATTGGGACAAAATGCGTGTCTGGTTGCGATCGGGTGTTGCGATTGCCGCAAGCTTCATCCTCTCCTCCTGTACAGGGTGGCAATCCGCGCTGAATGCGCAGGCAATTCAGGCCGAGGAAATCAGGCGCATCCTGCTGATCTTCGTCGCGGTCGCGACGGTCGTCTGGGTCGGTGTCATGCTGACCCTTTGCTTCGGCCTGCTTCGGCGAAAGCGCCGGAGCGAACGGCCGCTCGATCTCCATGAAGGCTTCGAGCGTCGCGCTGCCGGCGTTATCCTTGTCGCCGGCATAGCAACGACGATCACCGTGCTGGCTCTGTCGGTCGTCAGCTACGGCGCGCAACGCACCGTTTTCGGCAATGAACCTAACCCGGTGACGGTCAAGATCACCGGGCATCAATGGTGGTGGGAAGTCGAGTACCAGGCCGACAGCCCGCACTTGAGCTTCACGACCGCGAATGAAATCCGCGTTCCCGGTCGGCCAGCCGGTCACGGTCGAGCTCGAATCCGCCGACGTCATCCACAGCTTCTGGGTCCCGAGTCTCACCGGCAAGATGGACCTGATCACCGGGCCAGCAGAACTCGATTCAATTTACGGCGAAAACGCCGGGCGTTTATCGCGGCCAATGCGCCGAGTTTTGCGGACTGCAGCACGCGCACATGGCATTTACAGTCATCGCGCTGCCGCCCGACGAATTCAGGCGCTGGCGCGATCAGCAAAACCAGAGCGCCGCCAGCCCGAACGATCCGCTCGGCAATCCAGGGCGAGCAGCTGTTTCGCGCGACGCGGCTGCGCGCTCTGCCACGCCATTCGCGGCACGCTTGCCGGCGGTCAGCTTGGCCCCGACCTGACCCACATCGCCAGCCGGGAGACGATCGCGGCAGGTACGCTGCCGCAGAGCTCAGGCAATCTCGGCGCGTGGATCGCCGATCCCGCAACATATCAAGCCCGGCAATCTCATGCCGAAGATGCCGCTGCAGTCCGACGAACTGATCGCGATCCTTCATTATCTGGAGCAACTGCAGTGAGTGAGCTGGTCGCGAACCCGACGTGAGTTGCGCGACAACGAGCTGGACAGGCCGATCTCTCGGCATTGCTCGTCAGGATATGGCGAACGCCGTCCTGGCTGGATCGGCGCGACTGACCTCGGTCGATCACAAGGTCATCGGCCGGCGCTACATCGTGACCGCGTTCGCATTTCTGCTGCTTGGCGGCATTCTCGCGGTCCTGATGCGGCTGCAGCTTTCGCCGGCGCGGAACGCCATGTGCTTGTCGCCGGACCTGTACAACCAGGTCTTCACGATGCACGGCTCGACCATGATGTTTCTGTTCGCCGTGCCCGTCATGGAAGCTTTCGCGGTCTATCTCGTGCCGCTGATGGTCGGAACGCGCAACATCGCCTTCCCGCGCCTGAATGCGTTCAGCTACTGGATGTTCTTGTTCGGCGGCTTGTTTCTTTGGATCTCCTTCCTGTTCAATGTCGGCCCGGACGTCGGCTGGTTCGCCTACGTTCCGCTTTCGACCCTGCAGTTCACGCCGAGCAAACGCGCCGACGTCTGGGCGCAGATGATCACGTTCACGGAAGTCGCCGCGCTTGCGGTCGCCGTGGAGATCGTCGTCACCGTGTTCAAGCAGCGCGCGACCGGCATGACGCTCGACCGCATTCCGCTCTTCGTCTGGTCGATGCTGGTGACCTCGTTTCTGGTGATGTTCGCGATGCCGTCGATCATGATCGCCTCGACGTCGCTGATCCTCGACCGGCTCGTCAACACCCATTTCTACGACCCGGCCGTCGGGCGGACACGTGCTGCTGTGGCAGCATCTGTTCTGGTTCTTCGGCCATCCCGAGGTCTACATCATCTTCATTCCGGCGACCGGCATGGTTTCGATGATCCTCGGCACGTTCGCGCGCAGGCCGGTGATCGGATATCCGGTGATCGTCCTTTCCCTGATCGCGACCGGATTCCTGTCGTTCGGGCTGTGGGTCCACCACATGTTCGTGACCGGGCTGCCGCAGCTTGGCGCCAGCCTGTTCACGGCTTCAAGCATGCTGATCGCGGTGCCGAGCGGACTGCAGATCTTCTGCTGGCTCGCGACGTTGTGGGATGGCCGACCGGTTTACCGGACGCCGCTGCTGTTCGTGCTCGGCTTCATCGTGATCTTCGTGACTCGGCGGCCTCACGGGCGTGATGGTGGCTTCGGTGCCGATCGACACGCAGGTCCATGACACCTATTTCGTGGTGGCTCATTTCCATTACGTGCTGATCGGCGGCGCGGTGTTTCCCGCTGCATCGGCGCCGTCTACTACTGGTTCCCGAAGATCACCGGTCGCATGCTGAGCGAGAGGCTGCGGCCGCTGGAATTTCTGGCTGGCGTTCATCGGCTTCAACGTCGCGTTCTTCCCGATGCACATTCTCGGGCTGATGGGGATGCCGCGCCGGGTCTATACCTACACGCCCGAGATGGGCTGGGATCATCTGAACCTGCTGTCGACAGTCGGCGCCGCTGCTGTTCGCGGCTCAGTTTCGCACTGCTGCTCGTCAACGTGATCTACAGTCTGCGCAGCGGCGCGCTCGGCCGGCGACAATCCCTGGGACGCCTCGACACTGGAATGGGCAACCAGTTCGCCGCCGCCGCCTTACAATTTTTCGCGCATTCCCGGCCGTGAACCATCGCGATCCGCTCTGGGCCGACAGCAGAAAGCTTGCCGGTCGTAGCCGGGCTGAGCGTCGAGCGTCGCGAAGTGCTGCTGAGCTCGCTTGCGGACGCCGAGCCGCACAGCCGCGAAGCCTCGCCGGAGCCGAGCATCTGGCCGCTGCTCACGGCGCTCGCCACCACGGTGTTCTTCATCGGCTCGATCTTCACGCCCTGGGCGGTGGTCTGGGGCACGCCGCCGATCGCCGTCGCCCTGATCGGCTGGTTCTGGCCGACCGGCAGCAAGGAGGACGAAGAATGAAGCAGACCATCGTCCGCCGGACGTCAATGAATTGCCGACCTACGGATTCGGCTCGCGAAGCGGGCCCTGGTGGGGCGCGATGGGTTTCATGGCGCTCGAGGGCATGGGCTTTGCCATCGCGATCGCCGCGTATCTCTATCTGTATCGCGGTCAATCCGAAATGGCCGATCAGTTCGCCGCCGCCCGACCTTTGGCCGGGCACGCGTCGAGACCGTGGTGTTTCTACTCAGCATCATCCCGAACCAATTCACCAGCCGCGTGGCGCATCGGCTCGACCTGCCGGGCGTCCGAATCGGCCTCGTGATCGTATGTCGCGATCGGACTGGCGCTGCTTGTGCTCCGCGGTTTCGAATTCGCGCATCTGAACACGCGATGGGACATCCGACGCCTATGGCTCCGTCGTCTGGCTCGTGCTCGGCCTGCACACCACGCATCTCGCGACCGATCTCGGCGACACCATCGTCCTGACCGTGCTGATGTTCACGCCGCACGCCAAGCCGCGCCGGTTCAGCGACGTCACCGACAACGTGTTCTACTGGAATTTCGTCGTCCTCGCCTGGCTGCCGCTTTATGTCCTGCTGGACTGGGTGCCACGGCTATGAACGGCTGAGCAGCGCACACCGAAGCTCGCTTTATTGGGCCGGCGTGGCGCTGGGGCCGGCGGCATGGGCCATCAACTCGCAGACGATCTACGCCATCACACCTCATGCCTGCCCCAGGCGCGAGCCCGGCAGCGATCATACTGGCGGTCGTTCTGGCCATTGATCGCTCGTGTCCGGAACACTCGTTTCAGCGCGCGCGATTCGCCGCTGCGCGGCAGCGGAATGGACCGACGCGCAAGGCGGCCGCGCGCAGAACTTCATGGCCTGGCTTGGCGTCGGCAGCGGCGTACTGTTCGCGCTGGTGATCGCTCAACCAGCTCGCCGCGGCCTTGATGGTCAACCCATGCCTGCGCTGATATGCGGCTCGTGCTGTTTGTCTGGCGCTGCTTACGTCGCTCCAGCCGCCGCGCATGGCCTATCCGGCGTGCTCGATTCATCGTCCGGCGTGGAGCTACGATCCCTGGCTGCTGGCCCCGCTCTATCTCGTCGGCATCGCCTTTTATGTCGGGACGCAGACGGATCTGGAACGCGCGGGGTTCGGCCGCGGCGTACGGGTCTCGGCAGGTCGCCGCGTTCTGGACCGGCTGGCTGGTGCTCGCGCTTGCGATCACGTCTCCGCTGCACTGGCTCGGCGAGCGCCTTTCAGCGCGCACATGATCGAGCATGAGCTGATCATGCTTGTCGCCGCGCCGCTGATGGCTTATGCGCGCATCAACGGCGCGCTGCTCTGGAGCCTGCCTCGACAATATCGGCCCGTGGCGGGCCGCCTGCTGACCAGGGGACCTGTCGCTCGTCAGCTGGCGCGCCCTCAGCCATCCCGTCACCGCAACGGCTCTTGCACGGGCTAGCGCTCTGGATCTGGCACGCGCCCCCTCTCTACCGGCTGGCCCTGGAGAACGAGGCGGCGCATCGCCTGCAGCACATCAGCTTCTTTCTCGACGAGCCTGCTGTTCTGGTGGGTGCTGTTCTACGGACGCGGCCCCGGACGCAGCACGCCGCGTACGCGACGGCATCAGCGTCGCCTGCCTGTTCGTCACGGTGCTGCACTCCGGCGTGCTGGGGCGCATTGCTGACGCTTTCGCACTCGCGTCTGGTTCCCGCAGCAAGGCATTGTGGCGGCCGATTTCGGCCTGACGCCGATCGAAGATCAGCAACTTGCCGGGATTGCTGATGTGGATTCCCATGGGCACGCTCTATACCTGCGCCGCGCTGTTCTTTGCCTATCGCTGGCTGTCCCGGTCGTCGCTGGCGAGACCATCGGCTGTCTGGTCCGAAACAAGAGCAATGCCGTCACGCTCTTCTTCCTGATTTCTGGACCGCCTTGATGAGAACGCCCCGACAGGCAATATTTCTGAAATTAGTTGAACACAGATATCGCTGAGGACAGGATCTGGCTTTGATGACCGGCCCCGAACTTAAGAAACTTCGTGAAGATTTGACCGAGGCGATCGGCCGGCCGGTGTCGGTCACTGACATGGCGAAGCTGTGCGGCTTGCCTCCGGGCGAGAGCGACACGGTGCGACGGTGGGAAGTAAGCGGACCCAGTGAGCCCGCCGCTAAATTGCTTCGCATACTTGCGATGGCAAGCGACCGTCATCCGATCCTCGAAGATTTCAATGTTTTCGACCGCTACGACGTTCGCGAGCAAGACCGGCCGGCGCGCCGGGCGGAATTTCGCGAGAAGATGCGTAACGAGGTTCGCAGGCGTCTCGGCTAAGCTTCAGCTGCCTCAGCGCTGCTCTCTCTGGCTTGAATGAGGGCCCTGTTTGCATCTGCAACGATGCCCAGCGCAGTTGCCGGGCCAAAGAGCTCGATGTGCGCCTGTGCTGCGGTGCTTGCCCTCGTCGCGGTGCGCTGGCGTCGCGCGGTCGCGGGCAGAGTGGCGGATCGCATTTCTTGCTTTGTCAGGAGCTGAAGGCCGAGCGCGTCCACAACTCCGAGAACAGCCGAAAACTCCGGCGTAAGGGCACCTCCGAAGCAGCGGTACAAGCGCGTCCGTTCCAGCCCCGCTTGCCGTGCGAACTCGGCTACGTTTTCCTGAGCGCGAATGACCTCACCGAACGCTTGTGCGATCGAGCGCAAATCGGAGGTATCCAAAGCCTTGTTGAGAGATTGCGCGGTCGATGTTCGCCGAGAGCGAAGTTTTGGAGATTTGTTTGTTTCCGATCGGCCATCCCCGGGAGGGCGTTCGCAGGAAAGCTGTTTCGGCTTGACGAGCAACTGCAAGCCGATCGCTTGGAGGACGCTTATGACAGTCGAAAGACGCGGCCCTCTTTGCGATGAAAAGGCGTTGTAAAGATGCGCCCGCTCTATTCCCGACTGCTGGGCAATCCGGGAAATGCTTTGAAGCCGGATCAACTCGTCAATCGCGCCGCAGACTTCGGCGATGTCAGCCGTTTCGAACGCCTTGTTCAGCTGGCTGCTGCAAACTGGAACAACAACGTCGGGCTCGCGACGAGCCGTGCTCTTCGAGGGGCTTGTCATCGACTTCTCCGGTGATCTTCATCGGCCCTCACTTCGTTGGCGCTGAAACGAAAAACCTCCGGCCGGGCATGGCCAGAGGTTTCGGAGGTATTATGAAGATGCTGTTTTGCTTCCTCGTGTGAGAAACCATCGAACCGTTCGACGATTACGCACTCAAAAATATGCCGATAAAATACCTTTTTGCAATAAGTTATTTAGTAAGCATCTCGGGTTTACTCAGTTTTTCCGAGGAGCGTGAGGACAAGCTGAAGCCACCGGTTCGCGTACAGGAACACGCCAAAGCAAAACCCCCGGCGGTTCCCCGCCGGGGGTCCTGTTAGATTGTGATCAGACGAACTGAATTACCAGTTGCGCTGAGCGCGGAGCAGAAGGAGCACAGTGTTCTGGTCCTTGAGCTCGTAAGTGGCTGCCGGCTTGGCAATGGAAGCGCTAGCTGCGTTGAGCGTGCCCGCCATTTTCTGATCCAGATTGGTGTAGGTCAGATCCGCCGAGAAGGTCAGGTTCTTGACGGGAGTCCAGCGAGTGATCAAACCAAGCTGCCCAATGTTGTAATTGGGATCGCAGTTTGTGATCACGGAACCGGCGCTTCGGAAAGAACCACCGACGCCACCAACACCGCAGATCAGAGCCTTGGACGTGTCATTGTAACGGACACCGGCGTAGGCGCCGTAGAGGCTGGTGTTCCAGAAGGCATCCCAGTTGTGGGTAAACGCACCGCGCATACCCCAGGTCTGGATCAACTGTTGCTGGGTTCCATTTGCGAACACGGTATCAGGAGCAGCCCCGAACCCGACGCTCTGGTAGGCTCCAGTCAAGCTCGTGCTACCATAAATCGTGGCCCCACCTGCCCCGGTGGCGAGGTCCTGGATGTTGTAGCGGGTTGCGCCGTCGGTATACACGCCCTGAATGTTGATCGTGTCACCGGGTCCCGTCGGGATGTTCTTGATCGACAACGCCAACTGTCCCGCCCAACCCCATCTGTCATCGGGATGGCCGGTAGGTTCGGTGCCGCCGTAGTATGCCGCATGGTTGTCGTGCGCGGCAACCGATGCCTGGAATAGACCCCAAGCCTGATCGACGCGGACCATGGCGACGAAATCAGGAGTAATCGTTCCAGCGTAGTCGCTGGTGCCGAACGCACCGCCGGCGCTGATGTTGTTGACGCCTGCTTGATAATAGGCGGTTTGATCCTGAGCCGACACCGTTGCCGTGATGCCCTGACCGAAGTCCCAAGTGTAGCTGAACTGGTTCACACC
The DNA here is from genome assembly GCA_963764155.1 of uncultured Alphaproteobacteria bacterium. Lineage (GTDB taxonomy): Bacteria > Pseudomonadota > Alphaproteobacteria > Rhizobiales > Xanthobacteraceae > Bradyrhizobium. Next base: position 148,134 of record CAVXRI010000011.1, on the reverse strand, counting down.
AGTAACCGTGCCGCCGCCACCGACGAGACCGTCAAAGTTGTTGCCTGGGTAGGCCGTCCAGGGGGCGCTGAACTGCGAAATGGCCTTACCCATCGTGAAGCCAGCGAACTGGATGAACGCGTAGTACACGCCAAGGGTACCATTGGCGACAGCGCCCGCATTGGCGTTGTTAGGCGCCGAACCGCCGGGGGCGGGTCCAACCGGCGAGTAGATAGTCGCTCCCGAACCGTTGCTGGCGTAGGTATCTGTCGTCCAGGTGAAGGTCGCATCGAAGAAGGTGCGGACCACGCCGTATTCGGTTGCAGTGCGCGTGTCGAGGTTGAGGTCTTCACGAGAGCGCCAGGTGTAACCGTTGGTGAAGCGGTTGTTTGCGCCGCCGGCCCCCGATGTATTGCCGGTGTCGTCAGAGTTCGTATTAGCCAACACGCTTACGCGCAAATAGCCGCCGAGCTTGATGCAAGTGTCAGTGCCTGGGATATAGTAGAAACCGGCACCATACAGGGAGCAGATCCTCACGTATTCGACCGCTTTGGCCTTTACGGGAAGATCGGCTGCCTGTGCCCCGCTCATGGCGATCAGACCCGCCGCTGAGCCGAGGATAAGGCTCTTAACCATCTTCATCTCAAACCTCCAAGTTGCTCTAAAGGGAAGGTTCCGGATCCGCTGGGTGAATCACCCGATGGCTGGCGCCCTTTTGCCCCCGTCTAACCGCCCAAGCCGTTTCGCGTCATCGGACACACCCGCATCAACGCGAGGGACTTTTGCGAACCACCCTTAACGGTGCGGCCAAGACTCCAACTTGACCGTCTTCAGAATTATGCATGCGCAACTTAACTAATGAAAATGCTTTATTGGCTCATGTAAGTTTCGCTGTGTGACTGCGACTTTTTTGCAACAAGACTTTTTTGCCTAGATGGCGTCGTCGATCACGACACTTTTTGAACAAAACCGCATGATCCACTTAGCGGATATAGTAAGCTTTTCACGCCCTTACATTCTGTGCCGCCCCCCGAACATTGCTCGTGGACGCCCATGGCAGAAATTAAAAAGGCCAAGCCGAAAGCATCGGCTGGAGCGGTGAAGAACCAGGAACTCGCCAAGGCTTTCGCCTGGGAAGTCGCCGCCACAAACGTTCACTTTCAGGAGATTCGGCACTTTTGGGCGAAGGTCCTGGGAATCAGCGGGCCGCAATGGATGATTCTCATGGCCCTGTCGGACCAGGACACGGGCCAAGGGGTGTCGGTCAAAGATGTATCGAAGATGCTCCACGTGGATGCATCGTTCGTGACCACCCAATCCAAAATGCTGGAAAAGAAGGGCTACGTACGCAGACGGACATCCGAAGAAGACGCGAGGGTCGTCAACATGTCGCTGACCGACAAGAGCTATAAGCAAATGGCCAACCTTGCCTCGCGACAGGAAAGCCTGAACGCCTTTATCTTCGAGGAGTTCAGCAACGAAGATCTTCAGAGCTTCATCGCCAAGCTCGCATCACTCAATCGCCGCCTTGAGAAAGCCTCGGTGAGGGTCGCGCTGGATATCTGACGATATTCGATCCCCTCGCGACGACTTTGGTCGGCTGATCCGGTCGGCAAGCCAATCGAAGACAAATTCATTGACGAGCGTGGGATTGTCCAGGTGCCCGTGCGAAGCGGCGGTTTCGGCTGCTCGGAACACCCTGACCGTGACATCCCGATTGAGGCCTTTGAGCTGTTCGACCACGCCAGCCACGGCTTCGACGGGAAGCCAGTCATGCTCGCCAATCGTGATCAGGATGGGGCACTTGATTCGCGCCCCCACACCGGCTCCCTCGAACATGTTGCGATATTCGGCCATATGCGGCTGGCCGCCCAGCATCGCGCGCTCGCGAAGGTCCCAGAGACCGCCGTCGCAGACCACGGCGGCGATCCGGTGATCTTCCGCAACTCCCCTCGCCACGAAGGAGGATCCTGGACGATCGCCGAGAACCGCAATCCGGTTTTGATCGATCTCATCCCTGCCCTCGAGATAGTCGACGCAGCAGCCGATCGCTGTCTCGAGGTCAGGCCGGCCGACCACGCTATCAAACCGCGCGCCTGCATCCGAGCCCATGAGATCGACGACAAGCAGCGAAAAGCCCCGATCCCTTGCGTTACGGATTGCCTTGTAGAAATACGCTTCCTTGCGGTCTCCGGGCTCCCCGATGTGAATCACCGCAGGCGAGCGCTTCGCAGCGGACGACGCCGGCAGAAAATATCCCTGCAGCGGATAACCGCTGATCCATGGGATTTCCACGACGGCGCCGGCCGGTTTCAAGCTGCCGAGATAATCGCGCACGCATTGTTGCAAGACGGCGAACCCATCACTGCTCGCGATTTCATCCTGCTCAAAAAGTACAGTAGCGGCCTGATAGTAGTTTATCGCACGAAGCAAATTGCTGTGCGCAGTCAAAGTATGACCGGATTTCAACGCTTCGGTCGCGCGCCGCCTGTTCGCATCCCCGAGGCTGCTCCATTCCCGGCACCAGCTTCGCGGATCGGCCGGATCGATCCTGCTGGCAGCTAAAAAACACTCGGAAATGGTCGACGCATTTTCTTGAGCCGCCCCTAACAGTTTTGCGAATTCAGAGGAAAGCTCGTCCCTTTCGGGCCACTGCACCCAGCCCGAAGGCTCGAAGTGCGGCCAAAACTTCGCGTCCACCAGCTTCCCCCATCAGACGAAGCACGAGCTTTGCAAAAAGCCGATGCTGCCAATCAAGCCCGCAGCACCATACCTTCCTAGCCTGCGGCAGAGGTCCTCCGTTCGGACGACCAAATCGAAAAAGTAACGCTTCCTTTAGTGTGTTTTTTAAAGCCCCGTTAAGTACGAAAAACGCTTGTCTCTCAACGGGTTGGGTTGTGAGCCGGCGTTGCTTTGGGGTGACAGTATTTTCTTCTGAAGCTGTTTATTGCCTGCATGGCGTCGCCGGTGCGCGAGCGCTGAATGGACAGTGTTGGAGATAACCGATGAAAAGACTTTTGCTCGCTACTGTTGCGATCGCTGCCTTGGGCGCGACCGTCCCAGCACTCGCTGCCGACCTCGGCGGGCGGGCCTACTACAACAAGGCACCGGCATATGCTTCGCCGGTGCCGTACAACTGGAATGCCTTTTACGTCGGCGCTCACGCCGGCGGCGCGTTTTCGAGCGACAGCAATTTCAACGGCCTGACCACCGGCAACAATGGCGGCGGTCGCTTCCTCGGCGGTTTCCAGGTTGGCGCCGATTTCCAGTTCGCTCCAAACTGGGTGGCCGGTATCGAGGGTCAGTACAGCTGGTTGAGCGGCAATGTCGGTGCCGTTTTCCCGGGCGGATACGGTTATACCAACGACCAGCGCGGGCTCGGCTCTATTACCGGCCGCGTCGGTTACACCTGGGGCCCAGGGCTGGTCTACATCAAGGGCGGTTACGCCTATTCCAACAACAACGAAACCGTGACACTCGGCGGCATGCCGGTCGGCTTTGCGACCGACGGCAATCACCGCGACGGCTACACGGTCGGCGCCGGTGCGGAGTACTTGTTGCCGTTCGCGCCGAATTGGTCGGCCAAGCTCGAGTATCAGTATTACGACTTCGGCAGCAGCCGGTTCACCGCGCCCACGGCGCTGGTACCCTTCGGCACCTTTCGCACCGACGACCAGACGCTCAAGGCCGGCCTGAATTACCGCTTCAACTGGAACGGTCCAGCCGTTGCGAGCTACTGATCGCTGGAACTCACTCTGCTCCAGCATGAGCGCACAGTTCGAAAGGCCGGCCTCGCGCCGGCCTTCTTGCTTTCTGGATACTGCGTAAGAGTGTCATGCGACTGACGCGCCCCGTGGAACGGTTTTTCAGCTAGCGCCGCACCTATTGTCCCGCTAAGCCGATGCCTGAAACCGTGAAGCGAGATCATGGACACGAAAACCGACGGCCATAAGAGCTCCGCCGAGGCGCTCCGGTATCCCTGGGAAACGCCTCCCGGCCCGGATCAGGTCATCGAGCTGACATCAGGCGTTTTGTGGGTCCGGCTCAAGCTGCCGTTCCGCCTCAACCATGTAAATATTTACCTGCTGGCCGATGGCGATGGCTGGACGATGATCGATTCCGGATTCGGCAACGAGGAGTTGATTGCGGCCTGGACAGCGCTGTTCGAGGGTCCGCTTCAGCATGTAAAAATCACCCGCTTGATCGTGACGCATTCGCATCCCGATCACGTGGGGCTGGCCGGCTGGATCGTCGAGCGCTTCAACTGCCAGCTTTTCATGTCGCAGGTAGAATATCTGCAGTCGGTGTATCACCAGAACCGCGGCACCGAAGAGCGGAGGAACGCACAACGATTGTTCTTCCGGCGGCACGGCATGGACGAAGGGCTGACCGACAAGCTGCTCGGCCGCGGCCAGGACTATCTGAAACGCGTTTCCATTCTGCCGCCGTCCTACCGCAGAATTTCCCACGGCGACGAGATTTCGATCGGTACGCGCCGCTTCAAGGTGATCACCGGTGGCGGCCATTCGCTCGATCAGGTCATGTTGTATTGCGCGACCGACAAGCTGTTCTTGTCCGCCGATCAGGTGCTCAGCAAGATTTCACCCAATGTCAGCGTATGGGCGGTCGAACCGGACCAGAATTCGCTCGGCGAATATCTGGCTTCCCTCGCAAGCCTCACCACGACGTTGCCGTACGACGTGCTGGTGCTGCCCGGGCATGGCGTGCCGTTCTACGGCTTGAAAACGCGCATCAAGCAGTTGGCCGACCATCACGAGGAACGCTGCGGGCTGATCGCCGACGCCTGCCGGGAGATTCCGCAAACGTCCAAGGAACTGGTGCCGGTGGTGTTCCACAAGCATGCACTTGACGTGCATCAAATGGGCTTTGCCGCCGGTGAGCTAATCGCTCATGTCAACTACATGCTGGTCGAGGGCCGGTTGACGGCTGAGGAGGCCGACGGCGTGTTGAGGTTCCGCGCCGCGTAGCCCTCCTTTTCCGGCTCGACACCAAAGCTGGAAACGCTCTAAAAAGGGTTCTCGTCCGGGTCCCGCCTCCACCAGGTCTTCTCCACTAGGTTTTGCGATGGATTACAGCAAATTCTTCGATTCCGCCCTCAATCGCCTGCATGATGAACGGCGATATCGGGTTTTTGCCGATCTTGAACGGATCGCGGGCCGGTTCCCGCATGCCGTCTGGCACTCCCCCAAGGGCCCGCGAAACGTCGTGATCTGGTGCTCGAACGACTATCTCGGCATGGGCCAGCACCCAAAAGTTGTTGGCGCCATGGTCGAGACCGCGACGCGAGTGGGCACCGGCGCGGGGGGCACGCGCAACATCGCCGGCAATCATCATCCGCTGGTCCAACTCGAACGGGAATTGGCGGACCTTCACGGCAAGGAAGCCGCGCTGCTGTTCACTTCGGGCTACGTTTCGAACCAGACCGGCATAGCGACCATCGCCAATCTGATCCCGAACTGCCTGATCCTGTCGGACGCGCTCAACCACAATTCGATGATCGAAGGCGTTCGCCAGTCCGGCTGCGAGCGCCAGATCTTCCGCCACAACGACATGGCCCATCTGGAAGAGCTGCTGCGAGCGGCAGGGCCTGGTCGGCCGAAGCTGATCGTTTGCGAGAGCCTCTACTCGATGGACGGCGACATCGCGCCGCTATCGCGGATATGCGATCTCGCCGAGCTCTACGGGGCGATGACTTATGTCGACGAGGTACACGCGGTCGGCATGTACGGCCCGCGCGGCGGCGGCCTCGCCGAGCGCGACGGCGTCATGCATCGGATCGACGTTCTGGAGGGCACGCTCGCCAAGGCATTCGGGTGCCTGGGCGGCTACATCGCCGCGAGTGGCCGGATCATCGATGCCGTCCGTTCCTACGCCCCCGGCTTCATTTTCACGACCTCGCTGCCGCCGGCGATCTGTTCCGCCGCAACCGCCGCGATCCGTCACCTCAAGACTTCAAACTGGGAACGTGAGCGCCATCAGGACCGGGCCTCTCGCGTCAAGGCGATTCTGACGGCCGCAGGCCTGCCTGTGATGTCGAGCGACACCCACATCGTGCCGCTGTTCGTCGGCGATCCCGAAAAGTGCAAACGGGCTTCCGACATCCTGCTGCAAGAGCACGGCATTTATATTCAACCGATCAATTATCCGACGGTTGCCAAAGGCACCGAGCGGCTGCGCATCACGCCTTCCCCGTTTCACGACGACGGATTGATCGATCAGCTTGCCGAAGCGCTGTTGCAGGTTTGGGAACAGCTCGGGCTGCCGCTCAAGGAAAAATCGGTGGCGGCGGAATAAGCCGGTAAGACGAACCGCGGTGCTGCGAGTGCTTTCGAGGCACCGGCGCAATCTGCGTGACCGGCCTAACAGGGCCCCAATTCCCGAAATCCAGGCAAAATCGCTGTCGCAGAACGCCGCGCGAGGGGTTAGACATTCGCGCCCGGTTCCGAAGTAGCGCGACGTTTTTTTTGACGACGCCGAGATACTCGGGGCGAGCGGGCCAGCACAGGGAGCTACGAAGGGATGCTGCACGACTGGGGCGTCATCGCCGCCGCGTTCGGCTACATCGGCTTGCTCTTTCTGGTCGCAAGCTATGGCGACCGCCTGTCACCGGCGCAGCGCGGCCGCGCCAGCGCGCTGATTTATCCGCTGTCGCTGGCCATATATTGCACTTCCTGGACGTTTTTCGGCTCGGTTGGCTTTGCCACCCGTACCAACCTCGACTTCCTCGCGATCTATCTCGGCCCGATCATCATGATCGGGCTCTGCACGCCGTTGCTTCGCCGGGTAATCCAGCTTGCGAAGTCGCAGAACATCACCTCGATAGCCGACTTCATCGCCGCCCGTTACGGCAAGAGTCAGGCTGTTGCCGCGACCGTGGCGCTGATCGCGATCATCGGATCCGTTCCCTACATCGCGCTGCAGCTCAAGGCGCTGGCGGCTTCACTCGAGACGATCCTGAGCGAAGACCAGGCGTTTTCCCACATTCCGATCGTGGGCGACATCGCGCTGATGGTCACGCTGGCCATGGCGACGTTCGCGATTTTGTTTGGAACCCGCCATAGCGACGCGACGGAACATCAGCATGGCCTGATGCTGGCGGTCGCAACCGAATCCATCGTGAAGCTGGTGGCTTTCCTCGCGGCCGGCGCTTTTGTCACGTTCTGGATGTTCGATCCGCACGAACTGATCCAGCGCGCGATGAAGACCCCGGAGGCGGTGCGCGCCATCGAATATGTTCCCCCGATCGGCAACTTCCTCGCCATGCTGCTGCTGTCGTTCTGCGCGATCATGCTGCTCCCGCGCCAGTTTCACGTCAGCGTGGTCGAGCATTCCAGCGACACGGAGGTGGGCCGTGCACGCTGGCTGTTTCCGCTGTATCTGGTCGCCATCAACCTGTTCGTCATTCCCATCGCGCTCGCCGGACTAGTGACCTTTCCCTTCGGGGCAGTCGACAGCGACATGTATGTGCTGGCACTGCCCATGGAGGGAAATTCGCCATTGCTCAGCGTCGGCGTTTTCATCGGTGGCCTGTCGGCGGCAACGGCCATGGTGATCGTCGAATGTGTCGCGCTTTCGGTGATGGTCTCCAATGACATCGTGGTGCCGCTGGTGCTGAAGCGCGGACCGAAATCGCGGGCCGGCAAGGATTTCGGCGACTTCCTGCTCAGGGTTCGCCGTATCGCGATCTTCGCCATTATGGTGATGGCCTATTTCTACTATCGCGCGCTCGGCAACACGCAATTGGCCGCCATCGGCCTGCTGTCCTTTGCGGCGATCGCGCAGCTCGCCCCGGCATTTTTCGGAGGCCTGCTTTGGCGGCGCGCCACGGCGCGCGGCGCCATGGGCGGCATGCTGGTTGGGTTTGCGGTGTGGATCTACACGTTGTTTCTGCCCAGTTTCCTCGAGACGAGCAGCGCGGGAATGCTGCTGCTACAGCACGGTCCGTTCGGCATCGAGGCATTGCGGCCGCAGGCAATGTTCGGCGCCGATCTTTCACCATTGTTGCATGGGGTGCTCTGGTCGCTGTCGCTCAATTTGCTGACCTACATGGCTCTATCCCTCGCCCGCCGGCCGTCCTCGATCGAACTGGTGCAGGCGGACCTGTTCGTGCCGAACACATTGGCGCCGATAGCGCCGACGTTTGGGCGCTGGCGCAGTACGGTGACGGTGCAGGACATTCAAAGCACGGTCGCGCAGTATTTGGGGCCCGAGCGTGCCCGCGAGTTGTTTGAATCTTTTGCCCTCACTCATCCCGTGCCCGTCGAACCGTCCGCACCGGCCGAGTTCGAACTGCTGCAGCACGCCGAGCACCTTATCGCATCCTCGATCGGCGCGGCTTCGTCGCGTCTGGTGATGTCGCTGCTGTTGCGCAAGCGCACGGTCTCGGCCAAGGCGGCGCTCAAACTACTCGACAACTCTCACGCTGCGTTGCATTTCAATCGCGAGATACTGCAGGCGGCGTTGAACCACGTGCGCCAGGGCATCGCCGTCTTCGATTCGGATTTGCAACTGATCTGCTCGAACCGGCAGTTCGTCGAAATCCTCGGGTTGCCGCCGCACCTCGTCCAGCTCGGAATTCCCTTGCGGGAGATTCTCGAATTCATGGGAACAGTGGGGAGCTCCGGTCCCGATGACAGCCAGACGCTGCTCGCGCGCCGCCTCGCCGCCTACACCACCGAAGGTGAGCCGTATCTGGAACGCCTTCCGGATCGCCAGATGGTCATCGAGGTGCGCACCAACCAGATGCCTGGCGGCGGGCTGGTCATCACCTTTACCGACGTCACGCCCTCCTTTGAGGCGGCCGAGGCGCTCGAGCGCGTCAACGCCACACTTGAAAAACGGGTACGTGACCGCACCGAAGAACTTACCCGCCTGAATTCGGAACTCGCGCTGGCCAAAAGCCGCGCCGAGGACGCCAATATTTCGAAGACACGTTTTCTGGCTGCCGCAAGCCACGACATCCTGCAGCCGCTTAATGCGGCCAGGCTTTATGTCACAAGCCTCGTCGAGCGACAGAACGGCGGCGAGGATGCGCGGCTGGTCGACAACGTCAACGATTTCCTCGAGGCGATTGAGGAAATCATCGGTGCGCTTTTGGACATTTCGCGGCTGGACGCCGGCGCCATGACCCCGTCGATCTCAAGTTTCAAGATCGGCGACTTGATGCGCTCTCTGGAAATCGAATTTGCTCCGATAGCGCGCGCCAAAGGTTTGCAACTGACCTTCGTGCCTTGTTCGCTGCCTGTGGAATCGGACCGGCTGTTGCTACGCCGGTTGCTGCAGAACTTCATTTCCAATGCGATCAAATATACTCCCCACGGTCGCGTTCTGGTCGGCTGCCGGCGCCACGGCCAATCTTTGAGAATTGCAGTCCATGATACCGGCGTAGGCATTCCAGTTCTGAAACGCGGAGAAATATTCAAGGAGTTTCATCGGCTGGAACAGGGCGCGCGGATTGCGCGCGGCCTGGGGCTCGGACTATCGATTGTCGAGCGTCTAGCGCGCGTCCTCAATCATGGCATCGCGATCGATGCCAACGCCGGCGGCGGCTCGGTTTTTTCCGTGACCACGCCGATCGCAAAGGCCATCAACCACACCGCTGCGGTGACCAGCGCGACGTCGCTATTGAAGACCCCGATGAGCGGGGCGCGGATCGTCTGCATCGAGAACGACTTGGCCATTCTGGACGGCATGCGAACGCTCTTGACGGCGTGGGATGCGGAGGTGATCGCGGTTGCCGACCCCGATGCGGCGATCGAGGCGATCGAGGCGGCCGGCGGAGGGATAACGGGACTTCTGGTCGACTATCATCTCGACCGCGGCAACGGGGTCGCGGCAATTCGCGATATTCGCCGCCGGTTCGGCGACGGCATCCCTGCAATCCTGATCACGGCGGATCGCAGTCCGAACGTCCGGGCCGCTGCGCGGGAGGAAAAGATCGCGGTGCTCAACAAGCCGGTGAAACCGGCATCGCTACGGGCTCTGCTCGGGCAATGGCGTGCGCAGCAGATGGTAGCGGCGGCGGAGTAATGCCGATCGTTGCGGCTATTGCGGTGTCGGCACTCCCTGCCGCCACTGGCCGCCGGAGATTTTCGCGGCCGCGATCACCGCTTGGGTTCGGCTCTCGACCCCGAGCTTTTGCAGGATCGCCGACACATGCGCCTTGATGGTCGCCTCGGACACGCCGAGTTCATACGCGATCTGCTTGTTGAGCAGCCCTTCCGACAACATCATCAAGACCCGTACCTGCTGCGGAGTCAGGGTCACCAGCCGATCGCGTAATCGCCCCATGTCAGGATCGGCCGCAGAAGAAAGGTCGGTATCGGGCGGTACCCAAACGTCGCCATCCATCACTTTCAAGATGGCGTCGCGCAGTGTGTCGACCCCAAACCGCTTGGGAATGAAACCGGAGGCGCCAAAATCCAGCGATCGGCGGATGGTCCCGGCATCGTCGCTGGCGGACACGATCACGACCGGGATCGCAGGGTATTGCGCGCGCAGATAGATCAAACCGGAAAAGCCGCTGATCCCCGGCATTGTCAGGTCGAGCAGAATGAGATCGACGTCGGAGCTGTCTTCCAGGAGCGCGGTCAAATCCTCAAACGATCCCGCCTCGTCGATCCTCGCCGACGACACCACGCCTGAAACCGCCTGGCGCAACGCATCGCGGAACAGCGGATGATCGTCGGCGATAACGAGATGGGTGTTGGCGGCAGTCATTTATACTTTCGGCGTCCGCTCCGTTAAGTCCGGGATCGCCTGCGCGAGGACCAAGGGAATTCGATCAGGATACTCCCAGATGGTATATCGGATGCAAGCCCGCAATGCCGCCTCACGACAATGGGGTTAATCGAGAAATTGTGCGCCGCAGCAGCCGCCGGCATCCTGCGGATGGAACGCGCAAAAGGCCGATACATCCTAACGGTGGAAAGGCCGAAAGTCGTATTGGGCTGTGTTTCACGGCGATGTTACCGTTACGCGAGTCCCATGAATCAATCCGGCCGAGTTCGGGCGCATGGGAAGGCAAACTTGCATCAACCTCTACGAGGAACGACCATGACAATGGCTGCGACAGCGGGCGGTACTATCCGCACCGGAGGAATGACTGCTGAAGAGCGAAAAGTCATTTTCGCTTCCTCCCTCGGCACCGTCTTCGAATGGTACGATTTCTACATCTATGGAACGCTTGGCGCGTTCCTGGCGAAGTACTTCTTCTCCAACGTGCCGCCGAATGTCGGCTTCATTTTCGCGTTGCTCGCCTTTGCGGCAGGCTTTGCGGTCCGTCCGTTCGGCGCGCTGATCTTCGGTCGTCTCGGCGACATGATCGGACGCAAATACACCTTCCTGATCACGATGACGCTGATGGGCGTCGGCACTTTTTTCATCGGTCTGCTCCCCGGCTTTGACAGCTGGGGTATTGCCGCTCCAATCGTGCTGATCGCGCTTCGCCTGGTGCAGGGCCTTGCGCTCGGGGGTGAATATGGCGGCGCCGCGATTTACGTCGCCGAGCATGCGCCCGCCAACAAGCGCGGCTATTACACCTCATGGATTCAAACGACAGCAACGCTCGGCCTCTTCATGGCGCTGCTGCTTATCCTCGGCATTCGCACCTGGATGGGTGAAGCGTCCTTTGGCGATTGGGGCTGGCGAATTCCCTTCCTGCTCTCGGGCATCCTGCTGATGGTCTCGATCTGGATTTGTTTGAGCTTGAACGAGTTGCCGGTGTTCCAGAAGATGAAAGAGGAAGGCACAACATCGAAGCGGCCGTTGACCGAAGCCTTTGGGCAATGGGCGAACGCCAAGATCGCGATCCTGGCGCTGCTGGGCGCAACCGCAGGCGAAGCCGTGGTGTGGTACGGCGGGCAGTTCTACGCGCTCTTCTTCCTGACCCAAACCATCAAGGTGCCGGCGGTTACGGCGCAGATCATGATCGTGATCGCGCTCGCGCTGGGAACGCCGGGTTTCGTCATCTTCGGCTGGCTATCGGACAAGATCGGTCGCAAGCCGATCATCCTCACGGGTTTCCTGCTGGCCGCCGTGACGTATTTCCCGATCTTCAAGGGGATTACTCACTTCGCCAATCCGAAGCTGGAGACTGCGCTTGCGTCATCGCCGGTGACTGTGATCGCTGACCCGAACGAGTGTTCGTTCCAATTCAAGGCTACGGGCACCGAAAAGTTCACCACCAGTTGCGACGTGGCGAAGTCCGCGCTGGTCAATCTTTCGGTGAACTACACCAACGAAGCCGCACCGGCCGGGACCAAGGCAAAGGTGAAGATCGGCGAGCAGACGCTGGCTGCTGACAGCGCGGATTTCGGCAAGGCATTGCCGGCGGCGATCAAGGCGCATGGCTATCCGGCTTCGGCCGATCCGAACGAGATCAACCAAGTGATGACGACGGTGATGCTGTGGATCCTGGTGGTCTACGTGACGTTGGTGTACGCGCCAATCGCGGCGTGGTTGGTTGAGCTGTTCCCGTCTCGAATCCGCTATAGCGGCTTGTCGCTGCCCTATCATATTGGCAACGGCTGGTTTGGCGGCTTCCTGCCTGCAACGGCGTTCGCGATCGCGGCCGCTACCGGAAACATATATTCCGGCTTGTGGTATCCGGTCGGCGTAGCACTCATGAGCCTCGTGATCGGCTTCCTGTTCCTGCCGGAAACAAAGGACGTCGATATCACCAGAACCTGAACTGTCGGGCTGCGCCGCCTGAGGGTTTCACATCCTGTCTTTCGAACCGGCCGCGGCTCAGCCCGCGGCCGGTTTCGTTTGCGGCCGGGAGCTGCAGCCAACGTTCAAGTAGCTCCCAGGAATTGCATTACGATCTCGCGCCGATGCGGACGGCTTCGGTGCTCAATCAGGTAGATCGCCTGCCACGTCCCGAGCGCGAGTTCCCCGCCTAACACGGGGATCTGAAGCGAGGTGCCGGTCAACATGGTCTTGATATGCGCAGGCATGTCGTCAGGTCCTTCGGCATCGTGAATCCATCCACCATTCTCGGGAGCCAGTCGGCCAAGCGCCGTCATCAAGTCGGTAAGCACCGAAGGATCTGCGTTTTCCTGGATTGTCAGCGACGCCGAGGTGTGGCGGATGAACAGCATCACCAAGCCTTGGCTTGCGCCGGCATCGCTGAGAAATTGCGCTACCTCCGCGGTAAGATCGAGGAAGCTGTGCCCGGACGTTTGCACCGTCAACACCGAGGTCACGATGGACTTTGCGCCGACCGAAGCGGGGACAGTTCGCGACACCGATTTTGAAACAGGCATCAAACTATTCTCAATGTCGTGCCGGTCTTCGCCAGACCCGAACTATATGATTGATTTTCGGCTCCGTGGCCTGTCGCTGATCCAGCACCGCTGGCCGATAACTCGTTAGATCTTGCCCGAGACGTCCTTCTGCATCCGGCTGGCCATCTCGACGAGCCGTCGCCACGCCCGTTCCACGAATGACATCATGCGATTCATGTCCTGCTCGCTCGGCAGCGGAATTTCGATCTTGCGCTCGCCGTCGGCAGCCTTCGACTCCGGCTTCTTCAGCGAGTCGGATTTGGGCATCGGCTCGTCGATCTTGCCGGGCACATTGGGTTCGCGGGCCGCCAGTTCCGCTTTCAGCTTGTCGTTGTCGGCCCGCAACCGGCCGATTTCCGCGTCAAGCGCCGCGCGCTCGTCCGGCACGGCATAACAGGCCCAGCCGGAGCTGGAGTTGTTACAGGTCGAGACTGCGCCGGTGCGGGTGTCGAGCCTGAGCACGCCATCGCCAAGCGTCGAGAGCACATAACGGCCGTTCTCGCTGTCAGGCGCCCCTTGCGCGGCCACCGCGCTTGTCCCCGCAAGGCACGAAATCGCGCCCGCTGCGGCGATTGCAAAAAGGTTGAAAGAATATCTGCTCATGGCGTTACTCCGCCAAACCGGTTTAGTCGTCTAATCCTACACCTGCGACCGGTACGGCGCGCGCCCGGACTTCAACGCGTCGGCGAGCAATTCGATCCGATCCTGTCCCCAGAACACCTCGCCATCAAGCACATAGGCGGGTGATCCGAACACGTCGGCGCCAAGCGCGTCCTGCCGGTTCTGCTCGTAGGCCGAACTAATCTCGTCCGATTCCGAGCGCTCGATCAGCCTTTTGCCGGGAAGTCCGGATTCATCGGCGAGTTTGATCAGTGTCGCCGGGTCCGTCAGGTTGAGCTGGTCCTCCCACACTGCCGCAAATGCTCGCTGCAGAAACCGATCGGGATCTTGGCCGGCCTCGACCGCTGCAATCACCATGCCGTCGGCGAGCCGAGCGTTGAACGGCCAGCTGGTCGGCTGGAGATGAAATTTCAATCCGCGCTTGTCGCGCCAGCGCTGCAGTTCGACCATGCGATAGCGCTGCCGCACAGGGTGCCGTTTGAGGAGCGGCAGTCCACCGGTCTCGGAGAAGAGATCGACGAGCACCACTGGCTTGTGGTTCACCTTGAGATCGTAGGTAGTCGCCACGCCTCGGAACGCCTTGTGGCCGATATAGGCCCATGGGGATTGGAACGAAAAATAATAGTCAACCTGACGTGGCATGCTGGCTCCGAGGATGGGCTCTATGTGGGGCTATCCCAACAGACCGCCCGGCCCGATGCAAGATTGATCGCTGTGCAGCCCCGCGCGTTCAAAACCGCAAGATGCATGGACACCGGGTCGGCACCCGCAGGGTCCCTTTCCTGGAGCCAATTCCGCTAAGCACATCAACGCGCTAGGTGGGTACGACGCAATCTTGACTTGCTGAAACGTGGTAAGTATGGTCCGCGCGGCTTTTGAGGATGGCGGGGCGTAATTTCCCTTTATTCGCGGCGTTTCGGGTCTCTGCAGCATGGCTGAAGGCACGGACGAAAGCGGAAACGGAAATCGCGATAGACTGTCCGATGAGGCTGCGCTTTCCGCAAGGCTTGGAAGTCTGGATCAGCGGTTGTCCGAAGTTCGCGGCAGCCGCAAAATCGGGACTGAGCAACCCGAAGGTGGAAACGGGGACGGAGTTGCCAGAGCATCTGCGATGGCACGCGGTTTCCGGCTTTCCTCGGAGTTGATCGCCGGAGTCGTTGTCGGAGCGGTGATTGGATGGGGTTTCGACCGCTTGCTGTCGACTTCGCCTTGGGGACTTATCGTGTTTTTCCTGCTCGGTTTCGTGGCCGGGGTGGTCAATGTGATGAGATCGGCAGGCGTGGCTCCGGACAGAACCGGGCGTTCGTAAGACGGAAGCCAGACTGAATTTGAACGCTAGAGAGCCGGCGTGGCCGGCGGACCAAGAGATGCTCCGCGGATGATCGATCCGATTCACCAGTTCAACATCGACAATATCTTCACGATTGGCCACATCGGCAATCAGGAGATCGCGTTTACGAATTCGTCCGCCTACATGTTCGGGTCGGTGGCGCTGATCTCGCTGTTGATGATCGGCGGCGTCGCCCGACGACAACTGGTGCCGGGCCGTATCCAGTCGATGGCCGAACTGAGCTACGAGTTTGTCGCCAACACGGTTCGAACGACCGCCGGCAAGGAAGGCATGAAGTTCTTCCCGCTGGTGTTCTCGATCTTCATGCTGCTGGCCGTTTCCAACCTCATCGGCATCATCCCCTACGCCTTTACGATTTCGAGCCACATCGTCGTCACCGCCGCGCTCGCGCTGCTGGTGTTCTTTACGGTGCTGATCTACGGATTTTACAAGAACGGCCTGAAGTTCTTCAAACTGTTCGTGCCCTCGGGCATCCCGATGGTCATTCTGCCGCTGGTCGTGATGATCGAGGTAATCTCGTTCCTGTCGCGACCGATCTCGCACAGCGTCCGGCTGTTCGCCAACATGCTTGCCGGTCACATCACCCTGAAAGTGTTCGCGAGCTTCGTCACGATGTTGGGCGCGATGGGCGCAGTCGGCTGGTTGGGCGCCGTCCTGCCGCTGGGGCTTACCGTCGCGCTGACCGCGCTTGAGCTGCTGGTCGCTTTCCTGCAGGCCTACGTCTTCACCATCCTCACCTGCATCTATATCAACGATGCTATTCATCCGGGCCACTGATCAGGCCCGTTTCAACAAACCTCTAAAAGGAGTTCGTTACATGGATCCGATTGCCGCGAAGTACATTGGCGCTGGTATTGCCTGCATTGGCATGGGTGGCGCGGGCGCCGGCGTGGGCATCATCTTCGGCAATTATCTTGCCGCTGCTGTGCGCAATCCCTCAGCCGCGCAGGGCCAGTTCGGCAATTTGATCTTCGGCTTTGCCGTGACCGAAGCGCTCGGCATTTTCTCGCTGCTGATCGCGCTGCTGCTGCTGTTCGCGCTCTAAGTTCAGCCACACGCCGCACAGGAGAAGTCCATGGCTGAAAGTCATGGCGACGCCAAGGGCACCAGTGCCCACACCGAGGCCAATGGAGGTGGACGCGCGTTTCCACCGTTCCAGAAGGACACTTTTGCCTCGCAACTGGTGTCGCTGGCTATCGCGTTCGTCGCGCTCTATCTGATCGCCTCGCGAATAGCGCTGCCGCGCGTCGGCAGCCTGCTCGACGAGCGTCAGAATGCGATCGACGACGACCTGGCCCAGGCTCAGCGGCTAAGGGATGACTCCGACGCCGCGCTGAAGGCATACGAAAGCGATCTCGCCGCGGCGCGTTCCCGCGCACAAGCGATCGGCGCCGAGACCCGCGAAAAGCTTAACGCGGCCGCCGATGCCGAGCGCAAGACGCTCGAGCAGAAGCTGTCCCATAAGCTTGCCGAAGCCGAGAAGACCATCGCATCCACCCGCGCGGCCGCGATGACCAACGTGCGCGGCATCGCCGCAGAGGCCGCTGCCGCCATCGTGCAGCGCCTTACTGGCGCAGCGCCCGACGGCAAGTCCGTAGCCGCCGCGGTCGATGCATCCTTGAAGGGATAGAGCTTGATGTTCGCCGAACCGGAGTTCTGGGTCGCCGTTGCCTTTTTCATCCTGATGGGCATCTTCGCCTATGTGGGCGTCCATCGCGTCGTCCTGACGACCCTTGATCACCGCCGCGACCGCATCAAGTCCGAGCTCGACGATGCGCGCCGCCTCAAGGAAGAAGCAGCCAAGGTGCTGGCGGAGTACCAGGCCCGCCGCGCCAGCGCGGAGCGCGAGGCGGCGGAGATTGTCACCGGGGCAAAGGCCGACGCCGAGCGCATCGGCGCCGAGGCCCGGGCCAAGCTCGAAGACTTCGTCGTGCGCCGCACCAAGACCGCCGAGGGCAAGATCGCGCTCGCCGAAGCACAGGCGCTGGCCGATGTCCGCGCCGCCGCGGCCGAGGCCGCGATCACGGCTGCATCCACCATCCTGTCGCACTCGGTTAAGGGCGACGTCGCCGACGATCTGCTCGCCAAGGGCATCCAGGAAGTCCGCGCGAAACTGAACTGAGACGCTTCCGATCGCCGGCAAAACGCCAAGCATCCCCTCACTTGGCTACTTCTTCTTTTTCGCAGGTTTCGCCTTTTCAGGAGCCCGCGCCTGCGGATCGAAGCCGATATAGAAAATATATGAATCGGCCACCGCTCCAGCGGGCACGGGATAGACCAGATCGTCGGCCACGAAGCTAAAGGGCACGCTTTCATCTTCGGCCATTGCGACCGTGGTCCGATAGGCCTTTGTGACGATTACTTTCTCGGTGACGCCCCCCTGCACCACGGCCATGCGCATCGGGATCTCGACCGATGTCGGGGCGCCTGCCGGGCCGGCGATGACGCGGCCCTGAATTCCGATACGCGCGATGATTTCGCCGCCGTTTTTCGTGCAATCGCGCGCGGTCTTTGTAATCGTCGCCTGAAAGCGCAGATCGTTGCCGACCGCCTGCTTGCCGGGCGCCGCCACCGCGTAGGTCGATGCGCCGGCGCGGATACTCACCGGCGGGCAATTCAAATCGGGCTGGGGCTCGGCCTGCGTTCCGACCGGCGGCGTAGTCGCGGCGGGTTCGTCCGGCTTGCCGCCGAACAAACTCTTGAACCGATCACCAAGGGATTGCGAGGATGCCGGCGCAGCCAGCAGACTGCAGCCTATCCCAACCGAAACCGCAGTGATCCTTGCAATTTTGCTCACTCGTTTGTCACGCATCCCGATTGTCCCGCATCTGTCGCAACTCAAACTGTCGCATATTCACGCTCAGCCGCGGAACTCCTCGTGCAGCAAACCGAACAGCAGGTGATCCTGCCACACGCCATTGATGCAGAGATAGCGCCGCGCCAAACCCTCGCGGCTGAACCCGCATTTCTCCAGTACCCGAATCGAGGGTGTGTTGGATGGGATGCAGGCAGCCTCGACACGATGCAAGTTGAGCTCGCCAAATAGCGTTGGCAGTAGAACCCGCAACGCCGCCGTCATGTAGCCGCGACCTGCATGGGGTTCGCCGGTCCAGTAGCCGATGGTACCGGCCTGCACGATGCCGCGGCGAACATTCGCGACGGTGATGCCGCCGATCATTTCGCCGTCGGACTCGCGAAACACGATGAACGGATAGGATCGGTCGGCGGCGATGTCCTCGGCATAGCGGCGCAGCCGCCGCCGGAAGCCCGCGCGAGTAAGGTCATCCGAAGGCCAGATCGGCTCCCACGGAGTCAGATATTCACGGCTGAAATCGCGCAAACCGGCCCATTGCGGGAAGTCCGACATCTGCGGCGCGCGAAGCAACAGCCCGTGGCCCCGCGGCGCAAGCGCGGCCGGTCCGCTGGATGGCAACCGAAACAGCGCCATGAGAAATGCTCCCCTGAGCCAGATCTACCTGCAGCGCCAGCCCTAATGCAGCTGCGCTTTTGATTTCGACCTGGTCAATCCTTCCGCAAAAGAGACCGCCGTGTCCAGACCCCTGCCGGTGCCAAGCGCAACAACGGCCGGGCGGCTGCGCAACATCAGCGCGCGCGCGGCATTTCGCGCTGATTCTACGCTGACGCCATCGATCCTGGCCACCAGCTCTTCCACCGTCTGCGGCCGGCCATAAGCCAACACGTTGCGCGCCAATTGCTCGGCGCGAGAGCTGCAGCTCTCGAGCGCCATGAGCAGTCCCGCCTTCATCTGCGCCTTGGCGCGCGCGACCTCGGCTTCCGTCAAGGTCTCGACCGCGTCATGCATGATGTCGACGACGACCTCCATCATCTCGGGCGCATCGCCCGGATCGGTTCCGGTATATAGCCCGAAAAATCCGGTGTCTTTGTAGGGCGCGTGGAAGGCGTAGATCGAATAGCACAGCCCTCTTTTTTCGCGCACCTCCTGGAATAGCCGCGACGACATTCCGCCGCCAAGCGTGTTGGCGAATACCTGCAGCGAGAACAGCGAGAGATCAGTCTGTGGCACCCCTTCAAGCGCGAGCGTCAGATGCGCCTGTTCAAGTTCGCGGTGTACCACGCGCGAGCCGCCCTTGCCGAACATCGCCGGCTGCGGCTTCGGAGCGGGCGAGCCCTCGAAACTTGCGAAGCGTTCCGCCGCTTCTTCGACCACCTGAGCGTGATTCACCGCACCGGCAGCGGCCAGAACCATGTCCGGGCCGCGATAATGCATGGTGAGATAACCGCGGAGCATGTCGCGATCGAGTTTCTTCAATGTGTTGGTCGTGCCGAGCAGCGAACGGCCCATCGGCTGATCGGGATAGCACAGCTCATTGAGATGCTCGAATACGACATCGTCGGGCGTATCCTGCGCCGCGCCGATTTCCTGCGCGATGACGCTCTTTTCGCGTTCCAGTTCGTCCGGCACAAAGGAAGGATTGGTAAGGATGTCAGACAATACATCGAGCGCGAGCGGCACGTCGGCCTTCATCACCCGCGCATAGTAGGCCGTGGTCTCGGTTGAGGTGCCGGCATTGAGGTCGCCGCCCACCGCCTCGATTTCCTCGACGATTTCGCGTGACGAGCGACGCGTCGTGCCTTTAAAGGCCATGTGCTCGAGCAGATGCGAGATGCCATGCTCGTCCGGCTTCTCGTCGCGACCGCCGACGCCCGCCCACACGCCAAGCGCCGCCGTCTCCAAATGCGGCATGCTATCGGTGACGATCGTGAGGCCGGAAGGCAGCCTTGTAAGCTCGATACTCATCCGGCAACTCCTTGCTTCGCAGCGCGGCTAACCGACCGCACAAATCGCTTCGATCTCGGCCTGGTCGTTGCCAAGGGTCGCCACATGCTCCGGCTTGGTCATCAGCCCCTCGAGCCAGGCGGGTAATTGCGGCCGCACCCCGCAGGCAGCCTCAACCGCATCAGGAAATTTTGCGGCATGGGCAGTCGACAGCACGACGTTGGGAATTCGTGAATCGGACGTGTCGCGGTCGGCCACGGCCAGCGCCACCGCGGTATGTGGATCGACGAGTTCACCGGCCTCACGCCAGGCGGCCCGGATCGCGGCAGAGGTTTCGGTTTCGTCGGCGCGGCCGGCATCGAATTCCTCGCGGATTGCGGCCAGTGTGGCGTCGGGCAAGACGAAACGTCCGGATTGTCGCAGCGAGTCCATCAGGCGGCGCACGCTGCCCGCGTCGCGTCGGCTCGCTTCGAACAGCAGCCGTTCGAAATTCGAGGAGACCTGAATGTCCATCGATGGCGAAGCGGTGGCATGCACCTCCCGTACTTCGTAAATTCCAGTCTTGAGGGTGCGCGGCAGGATATCGTTGACGTTGGCGGCGATCCGCAACCTGCGCACCGGCAGGCCCATGCGCTTGGCGACGTAGCCCGCATAGATGTCGCCGAAATTGCCGGTCGGGACCGTGAAGTCCACCGCCCTCGCCGGCGCGCCCAGCGCGACTGCGGACGTGAAGTAATAAACCGCCTGGGCAACAATGCGCGCCCAGTTGATCGAATTGACGCCCGAAAGCGATACCGCGTCACGAAAGGCGTGGTGGTTGAACAATCCCTTCACGATGGCCTGGCAATCGTCGAACGTGCCTTCCACCGCGACCGCATGAACGTTGGCCGCGCCCGTTGTCGTTATCATCCGCCGCTGCACGTCGGAGATGCGGCCATGCGGAAACAGCACGATGAGATCGACATTCCCGAGGTTCGCGAACGCATCGACCGCCGCGCCGCCGGTATCGCCTGAAGTCGCGACCACGATCGTAGTCCGCTGGGCGCGCTTCGCCAGCACATGGTCCATCAGCCGGGAGATGAGCTGCATGGCAACGTCCTTGAACGCCAGGGTCGGGCCATGGAACAGCTCAAGCACGAATTGATGGGGACCGGCCTGATTAAGCGGGACAACGGCCGGATGGCGGAACGTGGCGTACGCCTCATTGGCCATGCGGCCGAGATCGGCGTCTGAGATTTCACCGCCGATAAACGGCCTGATCACCTCGACTGCGACTTCCCAATAGGGCCGGCCGAAAAATCCGGCGATGGCGTCGTTCGAAAGCTGCGGCCAGCTAACGGGCACATACAGGCCGCCGTCCCGCGCAAGCCCGGTCAGCATTACGTCGCAAAAGCCCAGTTCGGGGGCCTCCCCCCGCGTTGAAACGTATCGCGTCAAAGCATCCTCCAAAGGCGCTGGATGTGGTCCAAGCCTTTGATAATGTTAATGATCCAAGTCTGCCGCTGGCCGTCCCGGAGCCGCACCATAATGCGTTTTCGGGGGTTGGGAAATGCCGAGATGGCTAAAACGATCCAGTCGTTGGGGCACTGCTGCCCTGCAGGGGCCCCCAAGGCGCGGGTTCGCCATCCCGCGGCGCGATGCGCCCGAGTAATGGATGTCATTGCCCAAAAACTCTGAAGTCAGAGGGCGCGGGGAATGCCGGGTGCGCGAATGCACCCGCAGCCTCGCGTGCAAAGTGTAGAAAGCACACGAGTTAGTCACCACAGGCTCACCGACACGACCCGGCATTCCCTGCGCGATGGTTTTAACGGCTTACTTCGTGCTCTTCCCGGCGACGAATTCGTCTTGTCACCGTCGTCGGCGGATTGAGGGCTGATCGACCCGGTCGGGCCGACTTCGCCTCCGCCAACTTGACACCAGCAACGGGTGCCAGAACCACACGACTTCACCGTCCGCGACATCGCCGTTCGTCCGCGCGCTTCTTGATCGCTCACGAGGCTCAAAGAACCCCGCCCTGCTCTCGTCTCGCGCGCCCGACGCCGCCGCGTCCACCGCCTCCCGCCCCGCGTTCGTGACGATCGCGAAACGCCCCTCTTGTCGGGACGGGATGGATCATCGATACATCTGATTTGGGTTTCGGAAAAAGCGAAATATTTTTTGCGCGGGGACTGGACACGATATTCACCAAACAGCCCGTCGGGCAAATCACGGGTCTATCGAGCTCCACCGAACCGGGCTGGGTTTCCGAAACTGTTGACGCTACCCGTTCTTTTTCAGGAAGTGCGAATGTTCTTCTAAAAGTTCGTCCGGCTTAATCCAAATGCCATCCAGCGCGGAACTCACTTCCAAGGTCGTGTCGCTCTCGACGGCAAATCCGAGAATGAAAAGACCTTGCCGCAACCGAGCGAAACAACCAAACAGACCTTCTTGCGCATTTCTCGCAAAGCGATACTCGAAAATTTTCGCAACGTTCCATTGTCCCTGAATTAGTGTGTTGTAGCCGTCAAACAGATTTAGCAGGTCTTTGGGCACCCAATTAATTGAAAAATCTTCCTTCGTTTTCCAAATCGCTTGCACCCGGCCTACCCTGTTTAATGGCCGTTTGAAGTGTTCGAAGTAAAGGGCAAGCGCGAGTTTGTGCGCGAAGACGTTCAAGTGTCGGATCGTAAATGGACCAATGGTTGTGAAGCGCGCTCCTAATGGAACATTGACCCCGTGGCTCTCCAAATGCCGTCGCGCCTTCCGTTGCCGCGCTGGTGTATCTGCGGACAACCATTCGCGAACGACTTCGGGAGCTTGCCGCTTTATTTGGGCCGATAGCTTCGAATGATCTAATTGCGATTGGTTGTTGGCGTAAAAATCCCAACGGCTGACCATCGACGCGACCAGATCGGACGTACTGGTGCCCCGATTGCACTCGGAGCACGCAGGCATAACCAGTCTGTCAGGCCGGTGCGAGTTATCGAAAAGAGCTTTGGGCGGCGTATGCTCGCGTGTCGTCGTGGCTTTGTTGCCACCGCAAAAGGCACAGAGGGGAAACTTGTCTATGAGTTTCGCCGTCGCGCTCAGCTTTTGCTTTGCCTCACCCATAGACGCATTGGGGCTTGCTGCGGCCGTGTTCGCAACCCATGGCTGTGGTTATCCCCTCATTTGTCAATCAACATGTTAGCTTGCGTTCGCGCTCGGCGCAGCCCGGCCGCTCCATGTTGACCATCGCGAATGATCGAAGCAGACATCCCGTTGCCAAGCTGCTGAGCTCTCTGTCGCGGCATTCCGTGCGGTCCAAAGGAAGATCTACGAACTACAAAAGTTCATCGGCCTCGTCGAGCGAAGCAACCAAAGCAAAACTACGATTTGTCAAATACTGGCGAACAAAGTAGGCTGTGCTTGTACTGCATTACAACCACGACGACCGACCTCATTTTCCAAGCTTCTTCTTCGATTAGCCTTCTTCGCTGCTCGCTCCTCGGAATATCCGTCATTCGTTTAAGGCCGGTAGCACGGGAGCCACGCAGCGCCGCAATAGACGATCTGCGACTTCCTTTGCGCTATAGCCGTTCTTCAAGTCCTTCTTCCATGGCCATTAACCCATCCTTCTTCGCCCAAAGCGTTAGTTGACTTTTAACACAACCTCACTACCTTGGAGAGTAAAGTGCCGCTGAAGATAGTCACGCGGAAGCCCCTACGCCCATTGGGCGGGGCCGTTCGACGACTATCAGTGAGTACCGACGTTGCGGACCTCCTAGATGGCCGGACTGCATTCGGAAACTTCCCAGCGTTCGAAGCAGAAAGGATGATCGGCATCTTTTGTGCAGGAGGTTACCTCACGATCAGTCGTAAGAAAAACAAAGTCCGTCCAGACTTGGAGAAGCTTGAAGGAACTCGATGAAATTTGGAGTTTCTGCCTTCGTCGTCCAGTACCAGGTTGGCGACTTCTCGGAAGATTTCTTCAGAAGGATCACCTAATCCTACTGCGCGGATGGGACAAACATAAGCTCTTTAATCAGTACGAAAAAGCCTCGAAACAAATCATCGAAGACTGGAACGCTTTATTTGGGACAGAAGTTGCGCACGGCGGTGATTGGTATTCAGGATATCTAAGTGGAGTAATCAGAGATGCTGACGAACCGTTCTAAGACCGACGATCCTAAATTCGAAAGGGCGTATTATCGTGCTATGCTTCGCTCTGCTTTTCTGAGCATGTTTTGGGCTGTCATTTCAGACAGAAAGAAGCACGGCCTTACGCTAATTTCCCTCGCAAAATCGATTGGCTCTTCAAAGCACGAAGTTTCGCGATGGTTCAACGGGGATCCAAATTGGACCATAAATACCATTGCCGCGATCGCCCATGCCCTCAAACTTACGCTTCGGGTTGAAGCTATCGACGAACATGGAAAGGTCTTCGGATCGGGAGGCCCTCAGAAAGTTC
This sequence comes from uncultured Alphaproteobacteria bacterium, assembly GCA_963764155.1. Classification (GTDB taxonomy): domain Bacteria; phylum Pseudomonadota; class Alphaproteobacteria; order Rhizobiales; family Xanthobacteraceae; genus Bradyrhizobium. The sequence continues at coordinate 123,688 of CAVXRI010000011.1, read as the reverse complement.
CGACGAAGGAGCCTATAGCGACTTCTGGCGTCGTACAGCAGCCCGTGAATGTAACGCGGAAGCCTGCGGGAGCCTCGGTCATCAGATCAGATATCGCCTCGACCGAGGCAGCTTGATGATTAGGCTGATCGATTCCCCCGACGTATTCGGCAGCACTATATTCTGCGACGATACTCGAATGGAGGCGACTGGAAAGCTCATTCATGTCGGCGTTTATCAAGGCGTCATGTCTATCCATGTTCCTTTTCCTGTTCGTTTGCCGACATTCTCATTTGCAATCTCTCTTTCGCAACGGGTGGGCATTTTCGTTCCCAAAATCACCTACCGGATTTTTATGCCCGGCGATCCGGATGACGCATCCTCCGATGAGGCGTCAATAGTGGCAGAAATGGATGAAGCCACTGCTGGCGCTGTCATCAAAGAAGCCGACGCTCTTTCCGATGCTGTGGGGATTCCGGAGCAACAGCGCAAATTCGTCCGTTCCTATGCGAGTATGGGATTTCAGACGCTTGAGATAAAACAGCCCGGCGATATCAAAGTACGGGCTGATATCGGCGGCAATCGATATCGACTGGGGAAGTTCTCGCCGTAGGCCCCGCCCCGCCTCAACCAGATAATCGTCTCTCGGGACGGGACGAATGATCAATACATCTGATTTGGGTTTCGGAAAAAGCGAAATAATTTTTGCGCGGGGACTGGGCAGGTTTTTGTGGGAAGGCTGATTTTGCGCGACGGGCAAATCACGCGTTACCGCTCTTCGTGATTGTAGGCGCAAGAAGCGAAGCGCATTGCGCCGCCGTTGCGGGCTGAGTGGTTCGGCGGATTACGCCTGCGGCTAATCCCGCCCTACGCACTTTGTGGTCTCCGCGAAAGCGAGGACCCATAACCATCGATGCTTATTACACGCGGAGCGATGGCCCCAGCGTAGCGCCATATAGACATCGGTGGCTATGCGTCCCGGCTCAAGGCCGGGACGACGTGTTGATGGAGTTTGCCTCGGGCTAAACCCGGCGGGGCATGACGACGTGTTGGTCTCGAACCCGTCATTTTCGGAATGAGGTCCTTGCTTTCGGAAATCCTCATGGTGAGGAGCGCGGCAGAGCTGCGCGTCTCGAACCATGGCCACGAATTATCGTGATCGCCAAAGTCCATGTTGACCATTGCGAATGGTCGAAGCAGACGTCCCGTTGGCTTCGACAAAGTTTCGGGCGCTGAGGGTTTCTGGCGCGGCATTCCGCGCGGTCTAAACGAAGATCGTCGATCAAATTACAAAAGGTTCATCCGCATTGCCATGAAAACGACCTCACTCCTTGGAGCCTGTGAAAACCGGATGCGTTGGACTCCGGAGGGCGGCTGAGACCCGCACACAATGAAAGTGGCAGGATAGACAAGTATGAATGAGAAACTCAGCGAAACCCTAAGCAAGATTCCCAAAGTGACTTTGACATTTTGGATCATAAAAATCGCCGCGACTACGCTTGGCGAGACCGCTGGCGATACCGTTACGATGACGCTGAATTGGGGTTACCTGGCGGGGACTGCTCTTTTCCTTGCCGTGCTGATAGTGCTCGTGACCTGGCAAATCATTGCCAATAAGTTTCACCCGTTCCTGTATTGGGCCACCATTGTTGCCTCGACGACCTTTGGCACGACCATGGCGGACTTTGCGGACCGGTCCTTGGGCATAGGCTACACCGGCGGCTCGATGATCCTGTTCCTTTGCCTGATGAGTGTTCTTTGCCTTTGGTATTGGTCCGAGGGCACGATCTCTGTGAGTGCAGTCAGCATGCCGAGGATGGAGGCGTTCTACTGGGCGGCAATCACGTTTTCCCAAACGCTCGGCACTGCACTAGGCGACTGGATGGCTGATACTGGCGGACTCGGTTACGAAGGGGGAGCGCTGGTGTTTGGTGCAGGGCTGGCGATCCTCGCCGCCGCTTACTACTGGACGACCATCTCCCGGGTCACGCTTTTTTGGGCGGCGTTTATTCTTACGCGACCGCTCGGGGCAACGGTTGGCGATTTTCTGGACAAGCCAGTAAGCCACGGCGGACTCAATTTGAGCCGCCCGCTTGCATCGGCAATCCTGGCAATTTTCATCATCGCGTGTGTCTTTTGGCTGCCGCAGCGCGCGGGCAAGCACCCGGCCGAATTGAGCCAGACTGTCTGATTAGCCGCTCGCATTGCTCGCTGTTTTGCTGCCGCCTTGTCGCGCTGAGCGCGGCCTCACGCAAAGATCAGAGCGCGCCAATTGCGCCCGACAGCCGCTGGGCGACAGTACCAGCGATCGCCGCTGGTGCCTCGTCAGGAATGGCAAAGCATGAGCTCGCGTTGATTTCACAGAGAACGTAGCTGTCCGCGCCGGACGCATCAGGCGGGCCGTAAAGGAAGTCCGCGTCCCAGATCACCGGAAGCGACGTTGCGTCGATGTCGAGAATTTTCATCATCTGCGGTGTCCATTCGTCTTCCATCAGGCGCCGCAGCGTCTGAAATTGCGGAGCCTCCGGCCCATGCATCATGCGCGGCCCTGGTTGGGCTTGCGGCGAATCCGGCCCCTGCGCCGGAGGTGGGACCAACGCCTTGACCAGTTGATGTCCGAAGCCGGCAACCTTGTTGCCGCTCATATAGCAGCGGATCATGCCATCCGAGAGCCGAGCTTGAAACGCCTGGTCGATGATGCAGCCGCCCCATCCGAAATACGGCTCGCAGCGGGTTATGAAAAGCTCGAGCGGCAATTCTTCCGCTCGGCTGCCGCGCAGCGCGTGCAGCACTCGCACGTTGCTCTCGTCATGTGACACGGTCTCTACCTTCCAGACGCCTTGGCCGCCGTTGCCTCGGTTCTGCTTCAGCACCCGCGGTCCCGACCGCCGCAGGCGGCTCGGAAACTCGGCCCGGAACGCCCCCGCGGTGTCGTAGCGATGGGTATCGGCTCCCCAGCCGAGATGTCGCGTCCGGTAGAGAACGTCTTTGACCCCCATCTTCAGTATAATTTCGGGGTGGGCGCTTACCCACGGACCTTGGGTCGCGACCTCGCGCAATAGCTTGTCCAACTCGCCGCGCGTCTTGCCCTGGTGTATCGGGTCGACCCAGACCAGAACGCCATCTACCGCGAGGAGCTCGTTCCGGACCGCGTCTGCGAACTCTTCGTCATAGACGATCGGGCGCGCCTCGATGCCGGAAGCGGCGAGCGCCTCGAAAATGCGAACGAAGCGGTTATTTTGCGGTGTCGCATCCCGACGCGCAGCAGCATCACCGCGCCAAAGGATAGCTACTGTACGAGCGGGCTGACGGTCGGATTGCATGCGCAAGCTCCACGATGATCGTGTGTCGCGCAGAGCTTGGACCGTGCAAGTCTGACGGGGAGTTTGCTTGCCCCCGGAGCTGATACAATACCCTTCCGTCGGCGATGATCAAGACAGACATTGCGTCGCGTGCTTGATGCCGCCAGCCCGGCCGGGCATGACGACGTGTGGGCCTCGAGTTCCAATGTCGTCGCCCGGCTTGACCGGGCGATCCAGTAAAGCGAAGCCGTGCGATATCGAGCATATTTGCTCGCCCGGATGTGAACTGCGATATCGGTAATCGCCGCGGAGCTGCCAGTGCCCATGCGGCAGACGGTGGTGTTTACTGGATCGCCCGGTCAAGCCGGGCGACGACAACTGACAACGCGACTGACGAAGCGCACTAAAGCGCCCGGCCGGGCATGACGTGTGGGCCTCGAGCCCCAATGTCGTCGCCCGGCTTGACCGGGCGATCCAGTAAAGCGAAGCCGTGCGATATGCATATTTGCTCGCCCGGATGTGGACTCCGAATTCGAAAATAGCCGCAGAGCTGCCAGTGCTCATGCGGTAGACGGTGGTGTTTACTGGATCGCCCGGTCAAGCCGGGCGACGACAACTGACAACGCGCCTGACGACGACAACTGACAACGCGCCCGACGAAGACAACTTACAACGCGCCTGACGAAGCAGACTAAAGCGCGGCTATGACTTCGGCCGTCGTCACGATCAGGGCAAACTCGCCGTTGAGATTGGATAGCGTCATCGCGTGAATGTCCTCGGCCGAGTGTAAATCACCATCAGGTCCCACGCGCTCGAACGTCCATGTTGCATCGCGGACCAAGCGAGTGTCGAACCCGAGATTGCCGGCCATGCGGGTCGTGGTTTCCACGCAATGGTTGGTCGTCGCCCCGCAGATCACGAGGGTTTCGATACCAGCCGCACGCAACCGGGCTTCGAGATCGGTGCCGATGAAGCTGCTGTTCACCCGTTTGACGAGGACCGGCTCCCCGGGCAGTTCGCGCGCCTCCTCCTTGACCGCATAGCCGGTGCCATCGGGCAGAAACGAGGAGTTCGGCTTGGTGCCTTCGTGGCGAATGTGGAAAACGGGCATGCGGCGCTGCCTGAAGGCGCGCAGCAGGTCGGCGATCCGCGCGACCGCGTCCGGGTTGTTACGCCGCTTACCGGCGGCTTCCCATTCATCAAAAGCGCGCTGCACGTCGACGACGATCAGGCCGATCACTACCGCATTATCGGTCTTCATCGCGCTCTCCCCCACCACCACGCGCCGAACGCGATCAACAGGACACCGGCCAGCGCGAACCAGGTCAATGCATATTGCAGATGATCATCCCTTAGATGTGCATCGAGCGGACCGGGTTTCGGAATGCCGCTCGCGGGCACTGGCTGTTCCAGGTCGATGTAAAACGGCGCGACTTCGCCCCATCCGAGAGCGCGCGCCATCGCGAGATGATCGCGCGCGAACCACAGGCGCTTGGTGCGATTTTCTGTCTGCGTGAGCATGCCCGCCGCTTCGGGAAAACGGAGATAGCCGATCAGTGTCGCCGGTTTGTCGGTGAGTAGCGCCGTCACGGCGCGATCCTGAATGGCGCGGTCCTGCATTGTGTTCTGGATGAAGCCTGCATTGATCACCACCATTTCGCCGGTGTTGATCCGCGCCGGCAGAAAGGCCCAGGTGCCGGGACCGGAAACGTCTTCACGCACCGCCGACCCGGAACTATAGACCATCGCATCGGGCAGCCGCGCGTAGGTTGCGACCAGGATGACGCGGCGGAATTCGTCCTGGCGGGCGCTGAGCGTGCCCCACGAGGAGGAAGCCGGCAGCGGCACCGGCGCGGCGGCGAGCCGCTCCGTGAGCGCCGCTATCAAAGCGTGCTTTTCGACACGGCGCTGCAACTGCCAGATGCCGAGCCCGATGAACAGCGTCACCATCGCGAACGTGAAGATGGCAAAGCCGACGCCCGGTTTTCGGACCACCTCCGTCATGGCCGCGATCTCTTTAGCAAGGCTCGCAAGACAAGGGAGCGCGGGCGGCCGTTTTTCATTTCGGGGCGCGGTCGATCAGCCGGCCTTCGGCGGCCTTGTGATGAAACTGGAGCGCTATCAGAAGCGACTTCATGGCGCGAAGCGGCAACAGCGTCGTCGCCAAAATCAGCGGCAGCCACAGCACCGCATGAAGCCAGAATGGCGGCTGGTATTTGACTTCGACGATCAACGCGCAGCCAACGACAATAGCGCCTGCCAGCATGATGATGAAAATTGCCGGCCCGTCTCCGCTGTCGATGAAAGCGTAGTCGAGACCGCAGGCTTCGCAGCTCGGCCGCAGATGAAGGAACCCCGCATATAATTTGCCTGCGCCGCAGCGCGGACAACGGCAGGCGAGCCCGCCCATCGCGGTCTGGGTCAAACTGGGTTGGCTTTGCTCGCTCACGCGTTTTCCCATGAAACACAAAGGGCGGCCCGACGGCCGCCCCTGTTTAGCACGATCCGCCAGCGCGATTCCCAAGGTGCAAACCAGTTGCGTGGGTATCGCGCTCCCGATCAATCAACCGCGACGATCAATGCGCCCCGTGAGCCATGGTTTCAGCGCCGTGGCCCCAGACATAGATGCAGATGAACAGGAACAGCCACACCACGTCGACGAAGTGCCAATACCACGCGGCGAATTCGAAGCCGAGATGCTGGGTCGGTGTGAAATGCCCGGCATAAGCTCGCGCCAGGCATACGATCAGGAAAATCGTGCCGACCAGCACGTGGAAACCGTGGAAGCCGGTGGCCATGAAGAACGTGGCGCCGTAGATGTTGCCGGCAAACGAGAATGCGGCATGGCTGTATTCGTAGGCCTGCACGCAGGTGAACGTCGCTCCGAGCGCGATAGTCAGCATCAAACCGTATTTCAGGCCCTTGCGATCGTTCTCCAGCAGCGCATGGTGCGCCCAGGTCACGGTGGTGCCCGATGTCAGCAGCAGCAGCGTATTCAGCAGCGGCAGGTGCCAGGGATCGAAGGTCTCGATGCCCTTTGGCGGCCACATGCCGCCGAACAGCGCTTCGCGGGTGGCGTGAACGGGATCGGCGGGGAACAGCGCCGAATTAAAGTAGGCCCAGAACCACGCGACAAAGAACATTACCTCGGAGGCGATGAACAGGATCATGCCGTAGCGATGGCTGATCTGCACGACCCGGGTGTGGTCGCCCTTGTACTGAGCCTCGCGGATCACGTCGCCCCACCAGCTCGCCATCGTATAGAGCACGCCGATGGTGCCGATGCCGAAGACGATCGGCGCTGCCGACATCATATGATGCATCCACGAAATCGCGCCGACGGCCATGATGAAGGCCGAGACGGAGCCCACGATCGGCCACGGACTCGGATCGACCAGATGGTAATCGTGGTGCTTGACTTGGGCCGTGGCCATTTCGATGTCTCCGTTAGCGGTGCCGGTGCATTCGGCAGGTATTCGTCTCAAAAATCAATCGGGAAGCGGACTATCCGGGCGGCCGGGGTTTGTCGGCCTCGCCCGCGGCGACCGGCCTCGGTGCCGGCTCGCGAACGGGATAGAAGGTGTAGGACAGTGTGATGGTGTTGAGCGTGTCGTTGTCGGAGTCGTTGACCAATGCGGGATCGACATAGAACACGACCGGCATCTCGCGCTTCTCGCCGGGCGCCATCGTCTGTTCAGTGAAGCAGAAACAGTTGATCTTCTGGAAATACGCCCCGACCGTCAGCGGCGCGACGTTATAGGCCGCCTGCCCCGTCGTAGTCCGCGCCGACTGGTTGGTCACAGTGTAGAATACTGTCACGACCTGGCCGATCTTGACCTCTATCTGGGTCTGCTCCGGCTCGAACTTCCAGGGCAATCCGGGGGCAACGTTGGAATCGAAGCGTACCGCGATGGTGCGCTCCAGCGGCGCCGATGTCGGCCGGGAGGTCGCGACCTGCGTGGTGCCGTTGAAGCCGGTAGCGCGGCAGAACCAGTTGTAGAACGGCACCGCTGCATAGGAGGCGCCGACCATCAGCGCGACGATGGCGCCGCAGATCGCACCGACCGCGGCATCCCGGCTCACGCGGCGGCCAGGGTTGCGGCCTCCGTTTCGAGCGGGTGGCGTGTTCGGCCGGTGCTGCATGTCGCTCATAACGGCCGCACTAGGACGGCCGGCCCCTTGACCATGGTGACCGCGAAAAACAACAGGACGAGAACGCCGAGCGCGAGCGCGATGGCGATCGAACGCTGGCGGCGGCTGTTTTTCTGCGCGTCCGTAAGGACAATTCCTTCTGGCTCGGGTTTGTCGGCCATTGGTTTGCCATCGCCCCCTACCAGATCGACGGTGCGACGGCGTGCACGGCGACCTCGATTAGCAAGGTCGCGAACAGCGCAAACAGGTAGAAAATCGAAAACGCAAACAGCTTTCGCGTGGCGCGCAGCGATTTGGTTCGGCCCCTGCGGCGATACACATTGATCGCCAACACCAGCATTCCGGCGCCGAGAGCGAGAGAAGCCACGCCGTACACCGCGTCGAAATAGCCGAGCAGCCATGGCGCAGCAGCGACCGCGACCAGCACCAGCGTATAGAGCAGGATCTGCAGCCGCGTCGCATCGGGGCCGGCGACCACCGGAAGCATCGGCACGCCGGCGCGGGCGTAATCGTCGGAACGAAACAGCGCGAGCGCCCAGAAATGCGGCGGTGTCCAGAAGAAGATGATCAGGAACAGCAGGACCGGCTCCATCGACAACGAGCCGGTCGCCGCCGCCCACGCCACCACCGGAGGCAGCGCGCCGGCGGCACCGCCGATCACGATGTTCTGTGCGGTCCAGCGCTTCAGCAGCATGGTGTAGATGACGACGTAGAAGAAGATGGTGAAGGCGAGCAGCGCGCCGGCAAACCAGTTGACGAGGATGCCGAGCGTCATCACCGAGAAGAAGGCCAGCGTCAGGCCGAAGGTCATGGCTTCGGGCCGGGTGACGCGCCCCCGCGGGATCGGGCGGTTGGCGGTGCGCGACATCAACGCGTCGATATCGCCTTCGAGCGCCATGTTCAGGGCGCCCGAGGCGCCGGCGCCGACCGCGATGCACAGCAAGGAAGTGATCGCCAGGACGGGGTGGAAATGGCCCGGCGCGATCAGGAGGCCGGTAAGGGCGGTGAAGATCACCAGCGACATCACGCGCGGCTTCAACAGCGCGATGTAATCGGCGACGTCGGCCTCGGAAATTCGCGGCGACAGCTCGATGGCGTGGTGATCGACAACCGACAAGACGGATCTCGCTTCCTCAAAATGCGGCGCGCGTGACGCGCCGCGTATTCTCGATTACTGCACGCGCGGCAGCACTTCGAACTGATGGAACGGCGGCGGCGACGATAGCGTCCATTCCAGCGTGGTGGCGCCCGCACCCCAAGGATTGTCCGCCGCCTGTTGCTTGCGCACGAACGCATCGACCACGCCGTAAATGAAGATCAAAACGCCGAAACCGGAAATATACGAGCCGAGCGAGGACACCAGGTTCCAGCCGGCGAACGCGTCGGGATAGTCGACGTAGCGGCGCGGCATGCCGGAAAGGCCGAGGAAGTGCTGCGGGAAGAACACCAGGTTCACGCCGATGAAGGTAAACCAGAAGTGCAGCTTTCCGATCGTCTCCGAGTACATGTAACCCGACATCTTCGGAAACCAGTAATACCAGCCGGCAAAGATCGCGAACACCGCGCCGAGCGACAGCACGTAATGGAAGTGCGCGACCACGTAATATGTATCCTGCAGCACGCGATCGACGCCGGCGTTCGCCAGCACGACGCCCGTGACGCCGCCGACCGTGAACAGGAAGATGAAGCCGACGGCCCACAGCATCGGCGTCTTGAATTCGATCGAGCCGCCCCACATGGTGGCGATCCACGAAAAGATCTTCACGCCCGTCGGCACCGCAATCACCATGGTGGCGGCGACAAAGTAGGCCTGCGTCGCGGACGACATGCCGACCGTGTACATGTGGTGGGCCCACACCACGAACCCGATGCCGCCGATCGCAACCATCGCATAGGCCATGCCGAGATAGCCGAACACTGGCTTTTTGGAGAAAGTCGAGACGATCTGGCTGACCATGCCGAAGCCGGGAAGGATCAGGATGTACACTTCGGGGTGACCGAAGAACCAGAACAGATGCTGGAACAGCACCGGGTCGCCGCCGCCTTCGGCGGAGAAGAAAGTGGTGCCGAAATTGCGGTCGGTCAGCAGCATGGTGATCGCGCCCGCGAGCACCGGCAGCGCCAGCAGCAGCAGAAACACCGTGACCAGGATCGACCACACGAACAGCGGCATCTTGTGCAGGGTCATGCCGGGCGCGCGCATGTTGAAGATCGTCGTGATGAAATTGATGGCGCCGAGAATTGAGGAGGCGCCCGCCAGATGCAGCGACAGGATGGCGAAATCGACGGCGGGCCCCGGATGGCCCGAGGTCGACAGCGGCGCGTACATGGTCCAGCCCGCGCCGACACCATTGGCTCCGGGCTCCCCCTCAAAGAAGGTCGAGCTCAATAGCAGCGCGAAAGACGCCGGCAACAGCCAGAACGAGACGTTGTTCATGCGCGGGAATGCCATGTCGGGCGCGCCGATCATCAACGGCACGAACCAGTTGCCGAACCCGCCGATCATCGCCGGCATGACCATGAAGAAGATCATGATCAGGCCGTGAGAGGTCACGAACACGTTGTAGATATGGGTCTCATGGAAGATCTGGACCCCCGGATACATCAGTTCCGCGCGGATCGCGATCGACATCGCCGCACCGATGACACCGGCGATAATCGCGAACACCAGGTACATCGTGCCGATGTCCTTGTGGTTCGTCGAATACACGAAACGCCGCCATCCGGTCGGATGATCGTGCGCGTGATCGTCATGCGCGTGGGTGTCGTGTGTCGCTGCGCTCGTTGCCATTTTCAAATCCTGCCTTGCAGTCCGTTCCGGACCCTGGGGTCCCGTCGCCCTTGTACCGCCGCGCCTGGAGCGTGATAACCTTACTGCTCTTCGACTTACTGCGCGGCCGCGCCAGCCGAAGCGTATGAATTCGCGGGGTTGGCGGCAAACTTCTTCTTCGCCGACTCCACCCAACTCGCGAATTCCTGATCGTTCACCACCCGCACCGCAATCGGCATGAACGCGTGATCCTTGCCGCACAACTCGGAGCACTGGCCGTAGAACATGCCGGTCTTGGTCGCCTTGAACCATGTCTCGTTCAGACGGCCCGGAATCGCGTCGATCTTGATGCCGAACGCCGGCACCGCGAACGAATGGATGACGTCGGCGCCGGTAGTCTGAACCCGGACCACCTTGTTCACCGGCACCACCATCTCGTTGTCCACGCCAAGCAGCCGCGGCTGCTTGTCCTGCGCGAGCAGCGAGTTGAACTCGAATTTGCCGTTATCGGGATAGGCGTAGCTCCAGTACCACTGCTTGCCGGTCGCCTTGATGGTCAGATCGGCCTTTGGGATATCGAGCTCCTGAAACAACAACCTGAACGAGGGCACCGCAATGCCGACCAGAATCAGAACCGGAATCAACGTCCAGGCCACTTCGATCAGGGTGTTGTGGGTGGTCCTGGAAGGTACCGGATTGGCGCGGGCATTGAACTTGACGACGACGATGACGAGCAGCGCCAGAACGAACAGCGTGATGATCGTAATCAGCACGAACAGAAAATTGTGAAACCAGGTGATGTTGTCCATCACCGGGGACGCCGATCCCTGCAGGGTGTATTCCCATGCTGCCGGCTGTCCCAATTCAGCCCACGCTGCCCCGCTCGTCGCCAACGCAACACCGGCCACCGCCAATCCCAGCAACCGCCGGCCGATCTGGCTCCTCGACATCTTCATGCCGCTCGCGCTCCCTTCAGAATCCACCAAAGCATTCCGCCTGAAAGCCCGGGAATGCTGCACGATCCGCTCCCTGACAAACGGGCTTGAGGTGTACCTCTGGAAGAACCTGAGGAAGTACCGGGGCCAGATCGCTAGAATGCCGAAATCCAGCCTCTCAAACCATAATTCGCCGTCTGTCGCAATGCAGTAGTACAGTGTAGCGGCGTCACGTGATCGGCCATGCTTGCAACACAGCTTTATTCGTGAAATCAAGCAAAAGCCGCCGTTCTGCGGACCGGGTGCGCTGGACAGCCGGGTTGCCCGACACAGGCACAGACCGGGTGCTCCACAGGAACCTGATTCGTAAGCGCGGCAACCAGCGACTCCGGCAAGATTGCCGGCGCGGATTGCTTGAAGTCGCCTTCAAGACGCCGTCATTGGCGTATCAGTCCAAGATTCAAACCGCCCGGTACGGGAATACGAGGATCAGCCCCATGGGGCCTTCAACACACAGGGCCAAAGCCGCAAGCCATTCCGCTCAACGGGGCAAGGACGCTTCGTCGGGTCTCGTGGCGCACGCAGAGGTCTCCGCAGTTCTTGCCGCTCGATTTGCCGGCGGGCTTCCGGCTGGCCTTCTGGCCGTGGCGCTCCTTTTCGGCCTGAGCGGTTCCGCCAGCGCCCAGGGCGCGGTCCGATCGGTGCATGGCGACTGGCAGATCCGCTGCGACACGCCGCCCGGCGCCCAGGCCGAGCAGTGCGCCCTGATTCAGAGCGTGGTGGCCGAGGACCGCTCGAATGCCGGGCTCACCGTCATCATGCTCAAGACCGCCGACCAGAAGAGCAGGTTGATGCGGGTCGTGGCGCCCTTGGGCGTGCTGCTGCCGTCCGGTCTGGGCCTGAAGCTTGATAACGCCGACGTCGGCCGCGCCGGTTTCGTGCGCTGCCTGCCCAACGGCTGCGTCGCCGAGGTGGTGATGGACGACAAATTGCTCGGCCAGTTGCGCACGGCCAAGACAGCGACGTTCATCATCTTCGAGACGCCCGAAGAGGGCATCGGGTTCCCGCTGAGCCTCAACGGGCTCGGCGACGGCTATGACAAGCTGCCCTGAACCTTTCACGCCAGAACAGCACGACAGGGTTAGAACAGCACGGCCATCAGGATCAGATTTTCATAAACGCCGTCGAGTTGAACGGCGTTGCGTTGCAGCCCCTCTACTTTGAAACCGACTTGCTTATAGAGTTCGATCGCGCCCGCGTTGTTTTCCCGAACAGCCAGTTCGACCCGATGCAAGCCAAACGCTCTCGCCGCGAGAAGCGATTGTCGGATCAAACTCCGCCCGATTCCCCGCCGCCGGTATCGCGGCAGAAGTCCCACGCCCAGCACGCCTGTATGTGCGTAGATCGGCCTTGGTTTGCCCGTCACATCGCACCAGCCAATGACTTCGTCGGCCGACACCGCCACTAATTGCGGGTAACCTTGCCGAATGTTGTCCAGAATGAAGGCTCGTGTGGATTCGAGCGGCGGCGCCTCCAGAAACGCCAGATATCGCCGCTCCCGCGCGACGAAATCGAGGGTTCGATGAAAGCTTTCGATATGATCTGGCCTTATCGGAACTATTTCGACCACGTCCACCATCTCTGTAACGTGTTGTTTCCGGCCCTCGCGGAATGGCAAGCAAACAACTATCTTGGATATGCCCCTCGGACAACGGACTGATTTGATGACCAATCCCGCTGCAACCTCCCTGCTCGACCGCGCCCAGCTCGACCGCGATTCCGTCCGCCGCGAACTCGCGCGCGGGCTTTCAGGCGCCGACGATGGCGAATTGTTCCTCGAGTACAGCCAGACCGAAGCGCTGATGTTCGACAACGGCCGGCTGAAGCAGGCAACGTACGACACCTCGCAAGGGTTCGGGTTGCGCGCGGTGAAAGATGACGCCGTCGGCTACGCGCACTCTTCCGACGTTTCGCTGCCGGCGCTGATCCGAGCCGCCGATGCAGTGCATGCGGTGCGCGGCGGCTATTCAGGGACGTTCGCCGCGGCGCCGCCTCACACCAATGTGCGGCTATACGGTGATGATAATCCGCTCGATGCCCCCGGGTTCGAGAGCAAGGTGAAGCTGCTCGCGGAGATCGACGCCTATGTGCGCGACAAGGACCCGCGGGTGCGGCAGGTGACGGTCAGCCTGGGAGCCACGTGGCAGGTCGTGGAGATCGTACGGCCCGATGGCGAAAGCTATCGCGACATCCGACCGCTGGTGCGCGTCAACGTCTCCGTGGTCGCGGGCCAGGGCGACCGCCAGGAAAGCGGCAGCAAGGGCTATGGTGGTCGCGAAGGTTATGCCCGCTTCATCGAGGCCAAGGCGTGGCGCGAAGCCGCCGACGGCGCGATTCGCGAAGCCCTGGTCAATCTGGAATCCGTGCCCGCGCCTGCCGGCGAGATGGATGTGGTGCTCGGCGCCGGCTGGCCCGGCGTCATGCTGCACGAGGCGGTCGGCCACGGACTGGAGGGAGATTTCAACCGCAAGCAGACCTCGGCTTTCGCCGGTCTGATGGGCCGTCAGGTCGCGGCAAAAGGCGTCACCGTGGTGGATGACGGCACCATCGCATCACGGCGCGGATCGCTGTCGATCGACGATGAGGGCACGCCGACCAACCGCACCGTGCTGATCGAGGACGGCATCCTGGTCGGCTACATGCAGGACCGGCAGAACGCGCGACTGATGAACATGAAACCGACCGGGAACGGACGCCGTCAGAGTTATTCCCACGTGCCGATGCCGCGGATGACCAACACCTACATGTTGGCCGGCACCCGCGATCCCGCCGAGATCATCGCTTCCGTGAAGAAGGGCGTCTATGCCGCTAATTTCGGCGGCGGCCAGGTCGACATCACCTCGGGCAAGTACGTTTTCCAGTGCACCGAGGCTTACAAAATCGAAGACGGCAAGCTCGGCGCGCCGCTGAAAGGCGCGATGCTGATCGGCAACGGGCCGACCGACCTTCATCGAATTCACCATGATTGGCAACGATCTAGCGCTGGATTCGGGGATCGGCACCTGCGGCAAGAACGGCCAGGGCGTGCCGGTCGGCGTCGGCCAGCCGACGCTGCGGATGGAGAGCATTACGGTTGGAGGAACGGGCGCATGAGCGTCGAGAAGCTGTCCGGTGCCGCGAAGACAACGACTTGGCGCGGGCAATTGGTCCAGCTTGCGGCGGTCGTACTGGCCGTTTTCATCGCCAAAGGCGCGCTCGCTGAGCCCTTTTATGTTCCGTCCGGCTCGATGGAGCCGACGCTGCTGATCGGTGATGCCTTGTTGGCCACGAAGTATCCGTACGGCTACGGCACCTCTTCGTTGCCTATCCAGATCAACCTGCCGGAAACCCGGCGGGTGTTCGAGGGAACGCCGAAGCGCGGCGACGTCGTGGTGTTTCGTTGGCCGGGCGACCGGTCGCAAGCCTGGGTCAAGCGTGTCGTCGGCCTGCCGGGCGATCGCATCCAGATGCGCCGGGGCCAGCTCTTCATCAACGATCATGCCGCCTCGTTGAAATCCGACGGAATGGGCGAAGCGGAAGACGACACCGGCAACGGTGAGCCGGCGCATCGATATATCGAGACCCTGCCAAACGGCGTAGCCCACGCGATCTTCAAGATCCGCGACAACGGCCGTCTCGATAACACGGAGGAGGTCACAGTGCCGCCGGACAATCTGTTCGTGCTCGGCGACAATCGCGACAATTCCGCCGATAGCCGCGTTCCCGTGCGCAGCGGCGGCGTTGGGCTGTTGCCTATGGACGATCTGATCGGCCGCGCTGACGCCGTGGTCGGCTCTTGGGATCTTGGCATCCGCAGCCAGCCGGTCTGGACCTGGCTATCCGGTTTTCGTCCGGGCCGGTTCTTTACGGCGGTTCATTGAGCGAGCGCGCCTAAAATGCCGTTGTCAGTCGCGTAAGCCATTGGGGCGATGCGTCGACCAGAGCCGCCTCTATCTGTCTGTCCAAGCCGCTCACGATCGACGCGCCGATCACCATCAGCATCAGGCCGAGTAACGTCTTGCCGAGCTTTCCGGCCGATATCAGGCGCGAGCGCACCCGCATCAGACTTGCGCGCGATAACAGTCCCAGCAGAATCAGCGGCAGGCCCGCGCCTACCCCGAACACCGTCATCGTCAGCGCAACCTGCGGCAGGTCCCGCCCCTGGGAGGCCAGAAGCGACGCCGCACCGAGCGTCGGCCCGACACAAGGCGACCAGACCGCACCGAGCAAGAGGCCGATCGCGAACTGCCCTGCCAGGCCTGAGGATGCAACATCCCCGAAGCGGCGATCTGCCCATGCCGAGATCGGTCCGCCGGCGGCCGCGAGCCGCGCCTGCCAAGAGGGCATGACAAGGACCACGCCGAGCAAGATCATGACGGCGGCGGCGGCGGCTCGAATCATGCTCTCGTCGATGCCAAGCCCGAATCCCGCCAACGCCAGCAGCAGGCCGAGAGCTGAGAACGACAGCGCGAGACCCGCGGCCAGAGCGACCGCACCCAATGGATGTGCGGTGACCGCCGCGCCGAGCACGATGGGCACCAGCGGCAACACGCAAGGCGACAGGACGGACAACAGTCCGGCCGCGAAGGCCAGCGCCAATCCGGTCACTTTGAAATCAGAGAGACTTGTCGAGAAGCGCTGAGATCGACGCCTGATCGGTATCGCCTACCGAACGCCCTTGCTCGTTCGCGCCCTTGAAGACGATCAGGGTCGATTGCATCCGCGCGCCGAATTGCTTTACCGCTGGCTTCATCTCATCGAAGTCGACGCGGAAAATCTTCAATCCCTTGAATTTGGAATCCGAGGCCAGCTTGTCGATGATGGGCTTCTGCGCCTTGCAGGTCGGCACCAGCCGGCATGAATCTCGACCAGGATCGGGCTGCCCGAGCCTTGTGCCGCCTTGAAGGCGGCTTCCGAGAACGGAACGGTCGTGTCGGCACGCGCAGGCGATAATAGGCTGGCGGCAGCCAACACCCCCGCAACAACCGCACCATTGATAAATCTTCGCGTCAAAGTCATCGTGATTTCCTCGGCTGCCGCGCTCGGAAGACATCTTCGGCGCGCCCGATCAGTACGGGCCTCCGCGGAGCGATGTTACCTCGTCACACAATCGTTACCGCACCACGCCGGAGATAAAGCCGGCTTTTCGCCGCGGCGGCTTGATGTCCTTTTTCAGGAAGCAGTGCGCCTCCTTGCCCGCATAACCCGGCCTGGCGAAGGTCCAGGCCCGGCATTTGTTATCGCCGGTGCATGCTGTCTTGCATATCTCATCCCCTTCGCCAGCTTTCAGCTCAAAACCCTTGTAGTCGCCGCCCGCGCGGTCGATCGAATGCTCAATCGCGCCGGTGCGGGGCTCGATCACCCGGCGCCGCGAACGCCGGAAACACAGCAACTGTCCGAAACACGAGCGGGCACGCTGCTCTTCATCCAGCAGACTGCGCCGCTGACGATGTCGGTCGGATAAACGAAGCTCCATGCCCGGCAGCGGCGGTCACGCTCGCAGGCCAGCGCGCAGTCGGCGGGGTCGCCGGAGCCGACAGGAGAACTCTGGTAATCGCCGCCCGGCCGATCAAAGCTCGCCTGAGCGAGCGCGGATTGTGTGCCCGTGACCGCCGGCAGCAAAATGAGCGCCAACAAACACGCTGTGAGAAAGCGGCCTCTCCACATAGACTAAATGCTCTCGATTGGACGGACGCGCCGCTCTTTTCGTGAATCTGCCATTTGATCGCCATGAACATGTACGGCTGATGAACGGCGCAGAGAAGCCAGACTTCTCAACCACATCCTTTTTGGTTCTGACTAGAAGAACCCGGGCGTTATATTTTTGTTTCGGTGTTTCATTCTGCGACCCCGTTTAGCGCGGCAGGGGTTTTCTGGAAAATTCTTCAAAAGGCGTATTCTTCGTAGGCAGGCTCGACCGAGCCGCGCCACGCGCCGTTGAACTTGTCCAGCATCTCCTCAGCAGGTGTACGTCCGACGTCGATGGTCCGGTCCAGCGGGTCGAGGTGACGGGTCTCGTCGCGACCGAAATGGTCGATACGTCCGCGTCGTCGCAGGCCCGAATGCGCCAGCGCCAGACACTCCTTGGCGATCTCGAACAGATAGCGATTCCTGATCCTGGTCTTGAAGCCTAAGCGCGGAACGTCATCCCGTAGCGCCTGGCGTTCTTCGGCATCCCAGTGTCGCGCGATATTCCAGGCAGCATCCAGGCTTTCATCATCATAAAGCAATCCGACCCAGAACGCTGGCAGAGCCGGCAACCGGTCCCATGGCACGCCGTCCGCACCCCGCATTTCAAGATATCGCTTCAATCGGACTTCCGGGAAAATCGTCGAAAGATGATTGGCCCAGTCGGACAATGTCGGACGCTCGCCCGGGAAAGCGGGATTCTTGCCGGCAAAGAAATCACGAAACGAGGTGCCTGATACGTCGATGTAGGTGTCACCGCGCTTGACGAAATACATCGGCACGTCGAGCGCATAGTCGACCCAGCGCTCGAACCCCATGCCGTCCTCGAACGCCCACGGGATCATGCCCGCGCGCGCGTTGTCGGTGTCGCGCCAGATCTCGGAACGGAATGACTGAAAGCCGTTGGGCTTGCCTTCGGTGAACGGTGAGTTTGCAAACAGTGCCGTCGCTACCGGCTGCAGGGCTACCGAGACCCGCAGCTTCTTGACCATGTCGGCTTCGGAAGAAAAATCGAGGTTGGTCTGCACCGTGCATGTCCGGTACATCATGTCGATGCCGTATTTACCGACTTTGGGCATGTAGTCGGTCATGATCTTGTAACGGCCCTTGGGCATGACCGGGATCTGCGCCCGCGACCATGAGGGGGTCATGCCAAGGCCGAGAAAGCCGATGCCCAGCGGAGCCGCTACCTCCCGCACCTGCGCCAAATGCGCCATTAGTTCGGCTTGCGTTTGATGCACCGTTTCGAGCGGCGCTCCCGACAATTCGAATTGGCCGCCCGGTTCGAGCGAAATCGCACCGCCGCCGGTGACATCATGAAGCCCGATGATATTGCCGCCTTCCATGATCGGCTCCCAGCCGAGCAGGAGCTTCATCCCTTCAAGCAGCGCGCCGATTCCCCGTGCGCCTTCATACGCGACGGGATGATGGCCTTCGATCGTAAACGGCGTCTTCTCGTGTTCGGTACCGATCCGGAATTCGGATTTCGGCCTCACGCCCGCTTCCAGCCACGCAACGAGCTCGTCGCGCGATTGCAGCGGCGTCATATCGATCTGATCACGCGCCATGTTAATTCCGGATAAGAGGCGCTTCGACCGAACGCGCGTGGTGTCGGGAATGTCCGCGAACCCGACGGCACGCGGACGTGAGAGGACAAGACAACATCATCGGGCGGACGCGCCCTCGCTGGCAGCCGACAGTTGTGCCTCGCTGCAGGAGCAGCCGAGGCGGTCGAGCAGGCCGGACAGCTTCATCGCATCAGCATCCGACAATTTCGAACCGACATGCTTTTCGATCGCCGCGGAATAGGCACTCCACATTTTCTTCTGCAATTCGCGGCCCGCTTCGGTGATCTCGACGAACTGACCGCGCTTGTCCATCTTGCATTCGCGCCGCGCCGCTAGTCCCTCTTCCACCAGCCGGTCGATCAGCCGCGACGTGGAATATTGCGGAATCAGCATCTGCCGTTCGAGCTCGACAGGCCGCAGTTCGCCTGAGGGCGCACGCGACAACTCCAGCAGCGCGTCATACCAGGCCAACGGCGGAAAACCCGCCTTTTTCAAATCCTGCTCGAGGGCGTCAAGCACCCGGCTCTGGACCCGCATCAGGCGGATCCAGGCGGCGGTCGCCTCGGTTGATGGTTTGCGCTTCATGGTCCCGTTCTATGCCTCAGAGGCCAGTGTACCGCACTAAATGCACCTGCATCAATGTTGACTCTTACATGCAGATGCATTTAATCGGTCGGTAGCTGCCGCTCGGGCCGGTAAATTCGAAATGATTTTACACCCCGGCGACCACACCAGGAGAATGCAATGAAGCTTTATTATTCGCCGGGCGCCTGCTCCCTGTCCCCCCACATCGCGCTTCTGGAAGCCGGTCTTCCCTACGATCTGGTCAAGGTCGATCTCAGGGCAAAGAAGCTGGACAACGGCGACGATTATCTGAAGGTCAACCCGAAGGGTCAGGTGCCAGCGCTAAGCCTCGACAGCGGCGAACTGGTGACCGAGGGACCGGTCATCGTTCAGATGATCGCCGACAAGGCTGCCGGCAAGAACCTCGCGCCGGCCCGCGATAGCGCCGAGCGCTACAAGCTGCTGGAGTGGCTGAACTTCGTCACGACGGAGCTGCACAAGAATTTCGGGCCGATGTTCAGTCCGGTACTGTCAGACGACGCCAAAGCCTTCTTCAAGGATCGGGTGATGGGCAAGTTCAAGTACGTCGATAGCCAGCTTGCCGGCCGCGACTATCTGATGGGCAAGCAGTTCACCGTCGTCGACGGCTATTTGTTCACCATGCTGACCTGGGCCGACCGTTTGAAATTTGACCTTTCCGGCCTGCCCAATCTTCTGGCCTATAAAGCCCGTGTAGCCGCGCGGCCGAAGGTTCAGGAGGCGTTGACCAAGGAAGGCCTGCTCAACGCGGCGTAAGTTTCGATCGTCGAAAACACGAAGGGCCGGATTGACGATCCGGCTCTTTTTTCGTCATTTCGACTAGAAGCCAAGCAACCCAGAGTCCGCCGCGGCGACAGTCCCGGATTACTTCGCCGCAAGCGCTTCTCGCAATGACGGCAGATTACGCCGCCGCAAGCTTCTTGGGCGGGAAGCGGCCGTAGAAGGTCTCGCCCTTGGCCGCCATATCGACCAGCAATTTGGGCGGGGTGAAGCGCGAGCCGTATTTGGCTTCCAGTTTGTGGCAAAGCTCGACGAACTTTTTTGTGCCCATGAAGTCGATATAGGACAACGTGCCGCCGGTGAATGGCGCGAAACCAAATCCCAGGATCGAGCCGACATCGGCTTCCCGCATATCCGTGATCACATGGTCTTCCACCGTTCGCGCGGCTTCCACCGCCTGCACCACCAGGAAGCGCTGCTTCATCTCCTCTACATCGAGGGTATCGGGGTCGAGCTGCTTCGGCTGTAGCCCCGGGAGCTTCGACCACAGCGTCTTCTGTCCCTTGCCCTTTTCGGGATAATCGTAGAAGCCCTTGCCGTTCTTGCGGCCAAACCGGCCCTGCTTTTCGACCATCTCCACCAGCAGCTTTTTCTGAGCCTGATCGATCGCATTCGAACCGAGATCGGCTTCGGTCGCCTTCATGATCTTCAACACCAGGTCCAGCGCCACTTCATCTGACAACGAGAGCGGCCCGACCGGCATGCCGGCCATCTTGGCGGCATTCTCGATCATCGCGGGCGGCACGCCCTCCATCAGCATCTCCAGCCCTTCGGCGGTGAAGCGCAGCACGCAGCGATTGGCAAAAAAGCCGCGGGAATCGTTGACAACGATCGGTGTCTTGCCGATGACGCGAACATAATCCAGCGCGGTCGCGAGCGCTTGATCGCCGGTATTCTTGCCGACGATGATCTCGACGAGCATCATCTTTTCGACCGGCGAGAAAAAATGGATTCCGATGAACTTGCTTTGGTCCTTGAACTCCTCCGCCAATGAATTGATCGGCAACGTCGAGGTGTTGGAGGCAAAGATCGCATCGGGTTTCAAAAGTGGCTGGGCCTTGGCGTAGGTTTCCGCTTTCACCTTGCGGTCCTCGAAAACCGCCTCGATGATGAGGTCGCAATCGCTAAGCACACCGTAGTCGGCGCTCGTGCTGATCCGCGACAGGATAGTATCGCGATCGCTTTCCTTGGCGCGGCCCTTCTTGATCAAATCGTCTATGACCGATTTGGCGTGAGCCTTGCCATTGTCGGCGCTCTCCTGATCGCGATCGATCAAGACGACCTCGATGCCGGCGCGGGCCGAAACGTAGCCGACGCTCGCGCCCATGAAACCGGCGCCGATGACGGCGAGCTTCTTGACCTTGGTCGGCGGCTGGTTCGGCGGCCGTCGCGCGCCCTTGTTCAATTCCTGCATCGACAGGAACAGGCTGCGGATCATCGCGGCCGCTTCCTTGCTGCGCAAGACCTGCGCGAAGTACCGCGATTCGACGCGGAGCGCCGCATCCATGGGCAATTGCAGTCCCTCATAGACGCAGCTCATGATGGCGCGCGCAGCGGGATAATTGTCATAGGTCTCGCGGCGATAGATGGCGTTACCTGCCGGAAACATCATCATGCCCGCTTTCGAAAACACCGGGCCGCCCGGCAGCTTGAAGTTCTTGTCGTCCCAGGGCGCCAGCGCCTTGCCGCCAGCCTTGATCCAGTCCTTGGCCGCCTTGATGAGTTCGGCTGGCGGAACGATTGCGTCGATCAGCTTCAGTGCTTTCGCTCTTTCCAGATTTATGGCCTCGCCCTTCAGCAGCAGTTGCATCGCATCCTGCGGCGAGACGATGCGCGGCACGCGTTGCGTGCCGCCGGCGCCGGGGAACAAGCCGACCTTGATTTCGGGCAGGCCGAGGCGCGTCTTCGGATTCTCCGCGGCGACGCGATAGTGACATGACAGCGTAAGCTCGAACCCGCCGCCGAGCGCCAGGCCATTGATCGCGGCAACCCACGGTTTGCCCGACGTCTCAATCGAGCGGAACAACAGCGAGAACCTGCGGCTCTGGTCGAACAGCATCTGGTTGGCCGCGACCTCGCCCTTTTCCTTGAGCAGCACCGCATAATTGCGGTTCATGCCCTCCAACATGGACAGATCGGCTCCCGCCGACAACGCCTCCTTGCCCGAGGTGATGACGACACCCTTCACGGCAGCGTCGCTCGATGTCTGCTTGACGATGGCCTCGAGTTCGTTGACCGAGGTCTCATCCAGCACGTTCATCGAACGGCCGGGCGTGTCCCATGTGACGAGCGCGATGCCGTCGGCGTCGGTCTCGATCCTGAAATTCTTGAAGGCCATGTTCTCGCTCCTCAATCCTGTTGCCAGTCGCCATAAGGCGTTCCCGATTTCCGCGTGTAACGAAACCGGCCGTTGTTGTATTCGTAGACGAGGTCGATATCGGGATAGTGACAGCGCTCGCGCTGCGCGCGGCTGCCGACGACAAGAAACACCGCGTTGCGATCGCTGCGGTTGACCAAATGATGCCCGCTGGCAACGCCTGCCTTGAAGCCAGCGGTGTCGCCAGGTCGCATGGTCGTCTCGCCGTCATCCTCGACGAGAACCAATTCGCCTTCGATCATGTAGACGAACTCATCTTCCTCTTCATGCCAATGACGCGCGGACGAGGCCGCGCCCGGCTCGATCCGCATCAGGTTGGCGCCGAACTGGGTCAGCCCTGCTGCGTCGCCGAGCGACTGCCACGAGCGGCCTGCTACTGCGCATGCGAAAGGTTCAGGATAGTAGCCGCCCTGACTTCCATTTCTGAGCAGAGACATCGATCTTGCTCATTTGAAGCTCACACCCGCTCGATGATTGTCGCCGTCCCCATGCCGCCGCCGATGCACAGCGTGACCAGGGCCGTCGTCTTGTTGGTGCGCTCGAGCTCGTCGAGCACGGTGCCAAGGATCATCGCGCCGGTCGCGCCGAGCGGATGGCCCAGCGCGATCGCGCCGCCGTTGACGTTGATCCTGGCATTGTCGATGTCGAATGCCTGCATGTAGCGCAGCACCACCGAGGCAAAGGCCTCGTTCAATTCGAACAGGTCGATGTCGGATTTCTTCATGCCGGAGCGATCGAACAGTTTTTCGGTGACATCCACCGGACCTGTCAGCATCATCGCAGGCTCCGAACCGATATTGGCGAATGCGCGAATCCTGGCCCGCGGCTTCAAGCCATGTTTGCCGCCGGCCTCCTTGCTGCCCAGCAGCACCGCGCCGGCGCCATCGACAATGCCGGACGAATTGCCGGCGTGATGCACGTAATTGATACGCTCGATTTCCGGATGCGACTGGATCGCCACCGCGTCAAAGCCGCCCATCTGCCCGACCGTGACGAATGACGGCTGCAACTGGCCGAGCGACTGCATGGTCGTGGTCGGACGCATATGCTCGTCCTTGGCGAGGATGGTGAGGCCGTTGACGTCCTTTACGGGCACCACCGACTTGGCGAAACGGCCTTCGTCCCATGCCTTGGCGGCGCGCTGCTGACTCTGCACCGCATACGCATCGACGTCGTCGCGCGAAAAGCCGTATTTGGTCGCGATCAGGTCGGCGGACACGCCCTGAGGCATGAAGTAAGAAGGCACCGCGATCGACGGATCCATCGGCCATGCGCCGCCGGAAGCGCCGATGCCGACGCGGCTCATGGAATTCGGCGCCGCCCCCGATAACGAGTTCGTGCTGACCGCTCATGATCTGGGCCGCGGCAAAATTCACCGCGTCGAGGCCCGAAGCGCAGAAACGATTGATCTGAACGCCGGGAACGGCTTGCCCGAGGCCCGCCTTGATCGCTGCGAACCGGGCGATGTCGGAGCCGGCTTCGCCGACCGGATCGACCACGCCGAGCACGACGTCATCGACGACATCTGCGCCGAGGTTGTTGCGCTCCTTTAGCGCCTTCAGCGGCACCGTGGCGAGCGCCAGCGCCGTGACCTCGTGCAGCGCGCCGTCGGCCTTGCCGCGGCCGCGAGGGGTGCGAACGTGATCGTAGATATATGCCTCAGGCATGACGCCCTCCCGATGATGAGGATACTAGTTGATAGCGGATCGAGCAGGGCCGCGGGAGAATATGTCCGGTCAGAACGCTTCCGCCGCCAACTCCATGGTGGTGTCGCATCCGCTCTGGATGCGCGCGAGATTGACTGAAGTTTCCGGCAACACCCGTTCCATGAAGAAACGGCCGGTCACCAGCTTTGTCGTGAGATAAGGCGTTGTCTCACCGCCTGCAATCTTGTCGAGCGCCACTTTCGCCATTCGCGCCCACATATAGCCAAGCGTCACGAGACCGAACAAATGCAGGTAATCGGTGGCGGCCGCGCCCGCGTTGTCCGGCTTCGCCATCGCATTCTGCATGAGCCAGGTCGTGGCCTGCTGCAAGTGGCCGAGCGCGTTGCTGAGCGGTCCGACATAGGGCTTCATGCCCTCTTCCGCGTTGTTGTCCTTGGCGAACGCCGCGACTTCAGCGAAGAACTTCATCACCGCGCGCCCGCCGCCACGGGGCAATTTGCGGCCCACAAGGTCGAGCGCCTGGATGCCGTTGGCGCCTTCGTAGATCATCGCAATACGCGCATCGCGCACGAACTGCTCCATCCCCTGCTCAGCGATGTAGCCGTGGCCGCCGTACATCTGCTGCGCCAGCACCGCATTGGCAAACCCGGTATCGGTCAAAAACCCTTTCAGAACCGGCGTCATCAGCCCCATGTGATCGTCGGCTTCCTCGCGATCCCTGGGGTCGCTGGAACGGTGGGCTACGTCGCTCTTTAGCGCGGTCCAGACCACCATCGCGCGTGCCGCCTCGTTGAAGGCCCGGATCGTCAGCAGCGTGCGGCGGACATCGGGATGCACGATGATCGGGTCGGCCGGCTTGTCGGGTGACTTCGGCCCAGTCAGCGAGCGCCCCTGCAATCGGTCTCTCGCATAGGCCGCCGCGTTTTGATAAGCGACCTCGGATTGCGCAAGACCCTGCACGGCCACCCCGAGCCGGGCCTCGTTCATCATCACGAACATGCCTTGCATGCCCTTGTTTTCGTCGCCGATCAGCCAACCGGTGGCGCCGTCGTAGTTCATCACGCAGGTCGAATTGCCGTGGATGCCCATCTTGTGCTCGATGGAGCCGCAAGACACCCCATTGCGTGCGCCCAGCGAGCCGTCGGCATTGACCAGAACTTTCGGGACCACGAACAGCGAGACCCCCTTGATGCCGGCAGGGGCGCCTTCGATTCTCGCGAGAACGAGATGAATGATGTTTTCGGTCAGGTCATGCTCCCCCGCCGAAATGAAGATCTTGGTGCCAGAAATCTTGTAGCTGCCGTCCGCCTGCTTGACGGCCTTGGTCCGCAGCAGGCCGAGATCGGTGCCGCATTGCGGTTCGGTGAGGTTCATGGTGCCGGCCCATTCGCCGGCCACCATCTTCGGCAAGAACATGCTCTTCTGTTCCGGCTTGCCGTGCACCATCAGCGCCGCGGCGGCCCCCATGGTCAGTCCGCCATACATCGAGAAGGCCATGTTCGCGGAAATCTGGAATTCGTTGACCGCCTGGCTGAGCGCGACCGGCAGCCCCTGCCCGCCAAATTCCGCCGGCGCTGAAAGGCCGAGCCAGCCCCCTTCCGCTACCTGCTTGAACGCTTCCTTAAATCCAGTCGGGGTGGTCACACGGCCATCATCATGGCGAGTGCAGCCCTCGAGATCACCGACCCTGTTCAACGGCTGCAGCACTTCCTCGGCGAGCTTTGCGGCCTCGCCCAAAATGGCCTCGCGCACGTCGGCCGAGGCATCGGTGAAGCCGGGAAGATTGTCGTACCGATCGATCTGAAACACGTCGTTGAGCAGGAAACTGACGTCTTGCACTGGGGCTTTGTAGATCGGCATCGTGTCCCTCCCGGCTTGGGGCGGCTTCATTTAGGGCAGTTCTTGCAGCGCAGCAATCAGAGAATCCGGGGATCGGACCCCGTTTGACCGGCCTCAGGCGAGGCGAGCCCGAGTCTATCGGTAAATCAATTTTAAAGCGCCGCGCCTCTATTCTTTAACGCGTTCTTTACCCTAACGCGAAAAAGTCGAGACCTGAGGAAGACGGCCTGCGCGAATTTCGATTGCCTTCTTAAAGCGGCGCGCGGGGAGGCTGTGGGCGCTTGGCGGGCGCCGGATTCACAACCGGACCAGAGCATGAACTCGCGCGTATCCTGGAGTGTTGACGGCATCGATCCGAACGTGCGCGAGCGGGCCGAGGCAGCCGCGCGCCATGCCGGCATGTCCTTGAATGACTGGCTCAATTCCACGCTTGGCCAATCCAGCATTGTCCAATCCAGTCTTGTCCAATCCAGCCATCCTCAATCCAGCCTTCCTCAATCCAGTTTTCCTCAATCCAGTTTTGGCGCTCCAAGCGTCGAGCACTCAATTCCACCGAATTATCGGACTGCGTCCCCCGAGCGGGAGGCGCGTGAAGTCGCAGACATTCACCAGCGGCTGGATTTGATCACCCGGCAAATCGAACGGATTTCAAGGCCTGCCGCGCGCCCCGAGCCGCAGCGCGGCGAGCAGGGTGTCGCCCACCAGCTCAACGAGGCGATTTCGCGTCTCGATGCGCGGCTGTCGCAGATCTCAAACCCTGCGCCCGCGCGGCAGTCCCAGCTTCAGGAGAAGCAACGCCTGAGCGAGATGGTCGAGCGCGCGGCAGACCAGATCTATCGCAGTTCGCCTCCGCTGAGCCCAGCCTCTCTCGACCTAGCCGTGGCGGAAATCGCTGCGCGCCAGAACGAACTTGATAATGCCGCGCCGGCGCAGACCCCACCCCGGAGCGCCCCGCCCATCGTAACGGGACCGGCCACTCGCCGGCCGATAGCAGCCCCGGCCATGCAGGCCGGCCCCGACTTCTCGGCCCTTGAGCGCCATCTGTTCAAGATCACCAGTCAGATCGAGGCCCTGCAGAAACCCGATGGCATCGAGTCATCGATTGCGGGCTTCCGCAGCGAACTCGCGGAGATCCGACAAGCCCTTACCGAGGCGATGCCGCGCCGGGCGATTGAATCAATCGAGAGCGAAGTCCGCGCGCTGTCGCGCCGTATCGAGGATAACAGCCAGAGCAGCACGGACGTCCACGCGCTCGCCGGCATACAAAGCGCGCTCGGCGAAATCCGTGAAGTGCTGAAATCGTTGACGCCTGCCGAGCAATTGGCGGGCTATGACGAGGCGATCCGCAATTTGGGCGCCAAGCTCGACCTGATCCTGCGCGCCAATGACAATCCCGGCACCGTGCGGCAGCTCGAAACCGCGATCGCCGCGCTTCGCAACATTGTCTCGAACATCGCATCCAACGACGCGCTCGCGCGGCTTTCCAACGACGTGCACTTGCTGTCATCGAAGGTCGATCAACTGACCCGAGCGGGCGACAACACCAATTCCTTTGCCATTCTCGAACAGCGGATCGCCGCGCTGACCTCGACGCTTGAGAGCCGCGAGCAGCCTGCGGGAGAACGCTCCGAGCGCTTCGAGGGCGCAGTGCAGGCGCTTTCCGATCGTCTCGATCGCATGCCTGTCGGCAATGACAGCGCATCTGCTTTTGCTCATCTCGAGCAGCGGGTTTCCTATCTGCTGGAGCGCATCGAGGCCTCCGGCGAACGCGGCGGCAATCTCGGACGGGTCGAGGAAGCGCTGCAGGACATTCTTCGTCATCTCGAAAGCCAGCACGCGACTTTCACCGCTTTCGCCGAGAAGAGCCGCAACGCGAGTGCGCCGCAGCCGCCCGACAGCGACATTGTCGACCTCGTCAAGCGCGAACTATCCGATATCCGCTTCAGCCAGTCCAAGACCGAGCGCCAGACTCAGGATTCGCTTGAGGTCGTTCACAATACGCTGGGTCATGTGGTCGACCGGCTTGCGATGATCGAAGGCGATCTGCGCACGGCCCATTTCGCGCTGCCAGAGCCGGCCGCAGCAACAGCTTTCGAGGCACCGTCAGCTACGTATCGCGCGGTCACGCCGCCACAACCTCGCCCCGAATTGCCCAATCCGGCCGCGGCAGAAGCCTATTTCGCCGCCGCGCCGCGCGAATTCCACGCCGTGCAAACGCCGGCCCCCTCCATCGCGCCGGTTGCAAACAGCGACATTCTCGAGCCGGAGATCGCGCAGTCCTTGCGCGCTGCGCTCCAGCCGGATTTGCCACCGGACCATCCGCTAGAACCGGGAACACGTCCGAGCGCACGTTCGGGGTCGCCCTCCGAACGCATCGCCGCGTCGGAAAGCGTGATCAGCGAAATTGCCGCGGCGCCGCGCGAGCCGGTCAACTCGTCGAGCTTCATTGCCGCGGCGCGCCGGGCCGCCCAAGCAGCCGCCGCCGCTCAGCCTGCCGAGAAGTCGGGGCGAGTGTCATCGGTCTCTTCAACCGGCAGCAAGGTCATCGGTAAGAAGGCATCGGGCGTTACTTCGAAAATCCGCTCGTTACTCATCGTAGCGAGCGTGGTCGTGATCGTGCTGAGCGGCTTTAAGATGGCGATGACGCTGCTCGACGGCAGCAGCGGCTCGCAACTGTTGGGATTTCAAAACTCGAGCGAGCCGCCTGCTTCCGCGCAATCACCGGCGGATTCAAGCGCAACTCCCGGTAGCCCGGATCCGGCATCCTCGATGACTTCGCCGACGCCGATCGGCCGGCAGTCGAACAACACTTCCGGGCCGAACACCCTCGACACCGCGAGCCTGACAATTCCGCGGGCTACCGCTCCGATAACTTCAACCAGCGATATCACCGGCAGCATTCCAGCGACGACCGGCAAACTTGCGATGGTGCAGGTGCCGCCGACGGAACGGCTGCCGGACGGAATCGGTGGTGCGATCCTGCGCGCGGCCGCGCTGAAGGGAGACCCGGCGGCGGCCTATGAGATCGCTCTCCGCTTTGCGGAAGGCAAGGGCGTTGCGCAAAATCTTGAAGAAGCCGCCAAGTGGTATGACCGCGCTGCGCAAGCCGGCATGATGCCCGCCGTTTTCCGCCTCGGAACCCTGTACGAAAAGGGCCTGGGCGTAAACCGGGATACGGACATCGCGCGGCGCTACTATTTGCAAGCCGCCGAGCGCGGCAACGCCAAGGCGATGCACAACCTCGCCGTGCTGGACGCGGACGGCGGCGGCAAGGGCGCGAACTACATCAGCGCGTCGCAATGGTTCCGCAAGGCGGCCGAGCGCGGCGTGGCCGACAGCCAGTTCAACCTCGGCATCCTCTATGCCCGCGGCATCGGCGTCGAACAGAACCTCGCCGAGTCTTTCAAGTGGTTCAGCCTGGCCGCGGTTCAGGGCGACGCGGACGCCGGTCGCAAGCGGGACGAGATCGCCAAGCGCCTCGATGCCCAATCACTTGCAGCGGCAAACCTCGCGGTGCAGACATTTACGCCGGAACCTCAGCCGGACGACGCTGTCAACGTTGGGACCCCCGCCGGCGGATGGGACGGCACGCCCGCTTCGGCCGCTACCACCAAGCCCGCAGCCAAGCAGGCCTTCAAGCGCGCCGCTGCTCTGCATTAAGGCGATCGGTTGCGATCCCAATATTTGTGATGCGCCTCTTGGCGATGCGCTGGGACCGGCGCAATGCACCCCCGGGACCAGACGCCGGGCATCGGCAGCGCACTAGCCCTATTCATTCACTACGAGCCGAAGAGCATGGGAAATGCGGCAAAAAAGCCCAGGCTTCGCGGATTCTTTAGTGCCTTCTACTTACAAAATTCGGTTATGCAGAGGCCGGCAATCAACCCGCACTTGCCCATCGAGGTGAGATCAGGTTTCCGCTGCCGGAAGATGCCTTATCAAGAAGCAAGCCGTGAGCGGTTTCGGCCGGTCTCAAGGCGAGATGTCAAAGCGAGCGGCCGTGCAGCTTTATCTTCCGATCGCCGACCTTCCGGTCAACATCTTCCTCATCCTCGCCATGGGCGCGGCGGTTGGCTTCGTGTCCGGCATGTTCGGAATCGGCGGCGGGTTTCTGATGACACCGCTGTTGATCTTCATCGGCATTGCACCCGCCGTTGCCGTCGCCTCGGTCGCAAGCCATATCGCGGCCTCGTCGTTTTCCGGCGCCCTGTCCTACTGGCGCCGTCGCGCGATTGATCCTGCGCTTGCGTCTGTACTTTTATGCGGTGGTACGCTTGGCACGGCGCTTGGGGTCTGGACGTTCACGCAGCTCCGCGCTCTCGGCCAGCTCGACCTGATGATCGCGCTGTCCTACGTCGTACTGCTGACGACGGTAGGCGCGCTGATGTTCCTGGAAGGCTTGCGCGCGATGAAGCGGACGCGGCAAGGCGTGGTCCCGCCGCGCCGCAGCCACGGCTGGATTCACGGACTGCCGCTGAAGATGCGCTTCAAGCGGTCCAAGATCTACCTTTCGGTAATTCCGGTCGTGATCGTCGGCGTGGTCATCGGCTTCATTGGGGCCGTGATGGGTATCGGCGGCGGCTTCATCCTGGTCCCGATCATGATCTACGTGCTTCGGGTACCGACTTCGACCGTGATCGGCACATCCATGGTGCTGACGCTGGTCACCATGGTGTTTGCGACCATGTTGCACGCAATCACCAATCATCTGGTCGATGCGGTACTGGCACTGATCCTGATGGTCGGCGGCGTCACCGGCGCGCAGTTCGGCGCCCGTGCCGGCCAGAAAATTCGCAGCGAGCAACTTCGACTGCTGCTCGGACTGCTGATCCTGGCGGTCGGCATCCGCTTCGCCGTCGAACTGGTGATCCGTCCCGACGAGCTGTTCACGATCCGCGAAATCGGAGTGACGGAATGATGCCGCGTCAATTGATCGCCGTGGGCGTCGCGTTGATGCTGGAAACGTTGTTTTCCGCGCCGTCGGCCCGCGCCGAGCGCTTGATAGCGTCCGTCTCAAATCACCGCGTCACGGTAACGCCGAAGTATTCCGGCGAAGAGCTGGTGTTGTTCGGCTCGGTCGAAAAAGACGCGTCCACGCCGGCCAGCCGCACCGCTTACGATCTGGTCGTGACGGTCAGCGGACCCCGCGCCGACATGGTGACGCGCCGCAAGGAACGGAAATTCGGCATCTGGATCAACACCGACTACCGGCAATTTCTGCACGTGCCGACTTATCTCGCTCTGTTCGCCAACCGCCCTTTCAATGAGATCGCTTCTTCCGAAGTCGAGCGGCGGCAGCAACTAGGGCTGAACAACGTGTTGCTGACTCAGCGCGTCGGACCTGACTATGCCGACGTCGTGCCCAACGATGCGTTCCGCAGCGCCTTCGTGCGGCTGCGCTCGCAGAGCGGTCTATATCGCGAGGACACCACGGCGGTGACCTTCCTGACACCGACGCTATTTCGTACCGGCATTCCGCTGCCTGCGGAGGTGCCGATCGGCACCTACGACGTCGAGATCAAGCTGTTCGCCAACGGCGCCCTCGTGACGCGGACCGAAACCGCGTTCGAAATAGTCAAGGTCGGGTTCGAGCAGTTCGTCGCAAACACCGCTCGTCAGTACGGCTTCGTCTATGGGCTGATCACCGCCGCCATGGCGCTGATGTCGGGCTGGATGGCATCGATCGTGTTTCGCCGGGATTAGTCGTCATTTGCGTCAGGCGCGCTCGGGCGAGCAGGACGCGTGGCGAGGTCTATCCCGAACACCCGGAACGATTTCCAACAGGTCGCGTCACGGATGGCCTATTGGGTCGCGAGGCTTAATGGCAGCGCGCGGCGGCGATGGTGTGCAGGCGATTGTCACCGAGCACGTGCGCCATAAAGCCGGATTTCCGGAAAATTTTTGCAAACGCAGCATCGCGGATGCTGAGGCCGCCGGTATAGGCCCCGAAGGCCGGCATCACCGCGCGCTCGCCGTCGCAGGCAAAACAGCGCCGCTCCATCCAGCGGCCGCGGGTGGCGACGCGCGCCTTCGGATGCAGATGGCCGGCAATTTCGCCGGCCGCTCCGGTCGGCTCATGCCGAAAGACGATCGGCCCGACCGCGACTTCGCTTGCCACGACGCCGCCGAGACGATCGGGCAGTGCCGGATCGTGATTGCCCAAAATCCAGATCCAGTCGCGCTGAGCCTGGAGGGCCGCGATAGCCTCACGATCCGCCGGCGCGAGCCGGTCATGCGCCTCGCGATCATGGAAGCTGTCGCCAAGCGCAACCACTGTGCGCGGATTGTGCCTGAGGATGACGGCCGCCAGGCGGCCTAGCGTCGCAGCGGTGTCGTAGGGCGGCAATAGCACACCGCGAGCTGCGAAGCTGGAGCCCTTTTCCAGATGCAAATCGGAGACGACCAGCAGGCTCTGTTCTTCCCAGAACAAGGCGCCGAACAGATCGGCGATCAAACAGACGCCGCCCACATCCAGAACGCCTGGAAAAGCAACGGGGACGACGATATTCTCTGTCATGGCCGGGCCCGAAGCGGCCGGAACGAGTTCGTGAAGTCGATGCCCCGATAAATCATCTTTTTACGACGTCGCCTCCCTGACGAGTTCATCCGCGGCTTCCGCCAGCAACTCGTCCCCTGCTTCGCCATAAACCGACTCGCGACCAATTTCCAGCATCACGGGCACGGCAAGCGGCGATACGTGTTCAAGTTCCCTGTGAATAATCCGCCCCTGAATTCGCGATAGCATGTCGCCAAGCCTGCGCAGATCGAGCAACCCGGTCGCCGCATCGGCGCGCGCCGCGCGCAACAGCACGTGGTCGCCTTGATGCTTGCGCAATACGTCGTAAATCAGGTCGGTCGAGAATAGCACCTGACGGCGCGTTTTCTCCTCGCCGGTAAAGCGCCGCGCAATCAGGCCGGAGATAATCGCGCAGGTGCGAAAGGTGCGTTTCATCAGCGCGGATTCCGCAAGCCATAATTCGAGATCGTCGCCCAGCATGTCCGGGCTGAACAGCGCATTGAGATCGAGCCGGCCATGGCGAACCATGAACGACATATCTCCCAAGCCCCAGATCGCCAGCGCATATTCATTCGCAACAAATCCCAATGGCCGGGCGCGAGCGCGTTCCAGCCGCCGCGTCAGCAACATACCGAGCGTCTGGTGCGCCAGTCGCCCCTCGAAAGGATAGCAGACGAGGTAATGCTTGTTGCCGCGCGGAAACGTTTCGACCAGCAGTTCGTGAACCCCGGGCACCCGCGAAAAATCTGTTTGCAGCGACAGCCAGTCGCGCACCTGATCCGGCAACGCCTTCCAGGCAGGCTTGTCGTCGAGCAAGCCGCGGACTCGCTCGGCGAGATAAGTCGAAAGCGGAAACTTGCCGCCCATATAGGACGGCACTTTCGCATCGCTGTCGTTGGCGCGCGAGACATAGACGTGATCTTCCGCCAGCGCCTCGTAACGCACCACCTCGCCGCCGAACACGAAGGTGTCGCCGATCACGAGACCCTCGATAAAAGCTTCCTCTATCTCGCCCAGCATCCGTCCGCCGCGCGCCAGTGCGCCGGTTGAACCCGCGCCTCCGCCGCGGGATCGCACGAGCCGGACCTTCAGCATTGTCTCCTCGACGATGGTGCCGACGTTGAGACGGTAGCTTTGCCGGACCCGCGGATTGGCGACGCGCCAGCGCGAATCCTTGTCCTGCTTGATGCGCGCGAAACGCTCATACGTCTTGAGCGCGTAGCCGCCAGTCGCCACAAAATTCACCACATCATCGAAATCGCCGCGGGTCAGATTCGAATATGGCGCCGCTGTAAGCACCTCGTCATAAAGATCGTCGGAAAGAAACGGCATACCGCAGGCACAACCGAGCACATGCTGGGCAAGCACATCGAGCGCGCCGACGCGCAACGGCGGCGTGTCCTGCGCATTTTCGGCAATCGCATCGATCGCAACGGCGCATTCAAGCACCTCGAAGCGATTGGCCGGCACCAGCACCGCGCGCGATGCTTCATCGAGGCGGTGGTTGGCGCGGCCAATCCTTTGCATCAGACGCGAGCAGCCTTTGGGCGCACCGATGTTGATGACGAGATCGACGTCGCCCCAGTCCACGCCGAGGTCGAGCGATGAAGTGCAGACCACGCCGCGCAGTTTTCCCGCCGCCATCGCCTCCTCGACCTTGCGGCGCTGCGCGACATCGAGCGAACCATGATGCAGAGCGATGGCAAGGCCATCATCATTCATGCGCCAGAGGTCCTGAAACAGCATCTCGGCCTGGCTGCGGGTGTTGACGAACACCAGCGTGGTTTTGTTGCGCTTGATCAAGTCGTAGATCTCGCCGAGCGCGTGACGGGCGGTGTGGCCGGCCCACGGCAAGCGCTCCCTGGTGTCCAGCATTTCGACCACGGGCGGCGCCGCCCCGCCGGCTGTGACAATGTCGGCGGACTGGGGCTTGCCGCCTGGCTGCGGCATCAGAAATCGCGCCAGCAACTCCGGCTCCGCGACCGTCGCGGACAATCCGATTGCCCGCATCTCAGGCGCGAGCCGCCACAGACGCGCCAGTCCCAATGACAGCAGGTCGCCACGCTTCGAGGTGACCAGCGCATGCAACTCGTCGAGCACCACGCGCCTGAGCGAGGAAAACAGAAACGGCGCGTCGTCGGATGATAACAACAGCGCCAGTTGCTCGGGCGTGGTGAGCAGGATATCAGGCGGATAGCGCCGCTGCCGCTGCCGCCGCGATACCGGCGTATCCCCGGTGCGGGTCTCGACCTTTACGGCCAAGCCCATTTCGGTGACGGGCGTCTGCAGGTTGCGGGCGATATCGACGGCAAGCGCCTTGAGCGGAGAAATATAGAGCGTGTGCAAGCCGCGGCTACGTTGCAGGCCACGTCCCGTCGAAATGACAGAACTCGAATGCCGCGAGGAAAGCTCGACCAATGTCGGCAAGAATCCCGCCAGGGTCTTGCCGGCGCCGGTCGGCGCGATCAGCAGCGCGGAGCGATCTTCGCGCGCCTTTTCGAGCAACGCCAATTGGTGTTCGCGCGGCGACCAGCCGCGCGCCGCGAACCACCGGCGAAAACGCTCCGGCAACAGGGCGTCGGCTTCAACTGAGGATGCGGGCAGATTTTGCGGCGGCACACTCCCACACGTAGGCCGTCAGAACGGGTTCGTCGAGGGTCGTCTCGATCGCCTCGCCCTTGGGGGAGAGGCGAAATCGCGTGGCTCCCGCGAAGGGCGGGGCGAGGAAGAAAGCGCCTTTATTCCGCAACGGGCCGGTCAGAGATGTTCCAGTCCTTTCCGTCGAAGATCGAGATGTACAGCGTCTTCATCGGCGAGTAGTCGTCCGGCGTGTAGCTGAAATTGACGCCGTCGAGGAAAAACGGCGAGTGGAAACCAGCCAGCGTCGTTGCCTGCTTCAGCACGTTGGCGCGCGTCAGTTCGTCGCCGCAGCGGCGCAGGATTTCAGCCATCGAAGCCGCCTGGCCGTACCCGGCAAATGCGATGGTGTTATCCTGATCGACATTGGGCAGATATTTCTTGCGCAATTCATCAAAGGCCACCACGTCCGGATCTTTTTCGAAGCGCCCGGGGCCGGCTTCCTTGGAATAGCGGATAGCGACAATCCCGTTCGCGTTTTCAAAGCCGGCCGCATTGATGATCGATCGACCCGTCGACCCGGCCGAAAGCAGTTGCAACGGCTTCCAGCCGAGCTCGGCGGCCTTGCGGATCGACTGCGAGGAAGCCTTGCCGGTCGAGATGTTGTAGAAGACGTCAGCGCCCGACTTGGAAAGATTGATGAGCTGCAGTCGATGGTGGGATCGGTCAGATCGTAGGTCTGCTCCATGATCACGCTGGCGGTGCCCCCGGCATCCGCCAGCACCTTTTTGAAGGGGGCCAGGAAGTCGCGGCCGAAATCGTCGTTCTGGTAGAGAATACCGACCTTTGCATTCGGCTTCACGCCCACGACATGCTTCGCGAGAATCCGCGCTTCGGTCGGGTAAAGCGGCAGGCCCGCCATGGTCCATTTATTGTTTTTCGGATCATTCCATTTCGACGCGCCGGTATTCAAAAGAAGCTGAGGCACGCCCTTTGAATTGAGATATTTGTGCACGGCGGTCTGCGGCGCGGTGCCGAGCGACCCGAACAGGGCCAGCACTTCCTCTTGCTCCACCAAGCGCCGCGTCGCCTCGACGCATTTCGGCGCGCTGTAGGAATTGTCCAGGCTGAGGAATTTGATTTTGCGGCCGTTGATACCGCCCTGCTCGTTCAGCATCTGGAAATAGGCCTCACCGACCCGTCCCAACACGCCGTAGAGCGACCCCGGGCCGCTATGCGGCACGGTCTGCCCGAGCTTGATTTCGGTATCGCTTGCGCCCGGATCGTATTTCTTTTCGGCGGCCCTGACGGAGGTAGTGGAGGCCAGAACCGTGGCGGCAAGCGCGGTGGCGCAGAAGTCGCGCCTCGACTGGTTGTTGCTCATTCGTGTTTCTCCCTGGAGTATGACGAGTTTCTCAAATCGCCATCCCGCCCTGTGTTTTTGTGTTGAGCATGATCTCCGGCAACCGCTCGGGGTTACCGGCCCCGGCACCCACCATCCGGATCATGCTCTGGGTCGGGAGCATTGATCTACATTCCCAGGGTCTCGGCAATAGCGAACTCGCAGCTTTGCGGGGCTGGCTGCATTTCCGTGACACGGAAATCAGGTCTTTGCTGCGACCACGACCAGTCCGGGGGCCGGAGCATTATCCTCGTTGCGGGCGGACCAGTCTTCCAGACAAAACAATTTGAGTCCCGCGGCTTCGACCGAAATACGCACATAAGCGGAGCTGTGCGCATAGCGAAGCCCTTCGCCGAGAATGACGCCGTCGCCGGCATGCGTTTCGAGCGTGAATGCCACTAGCCCGCCCGGAACGAGCACACGGTTCGCTTCGGCAAGAATTTGGGCGAGATCGGCGAGGTAAACCATCGCGTCGGCTGCCAGAATTAATTCAGCGCTGGCCTCGTGCCTTGCTCGCAGCGCTTCCACCATATCGGCCACTTCCAGCTGGGCATACAGTCCGGTGGCGCGCGCCCGCTCGATCATGCGAGGTGATAGATCGAAGCCGACGAACTGATCGACCTCCTTGGCAAACGCCGTTGCCGCGAGCCCGGTGCCACAACCCAAATCGATGGCGCGTTTGAAGAACGCCGGCTTGCGGACAGCCGATCGGACCGACAGCACGGCCTTGAACAGCAGCGCCGGGCCGCGATAGTCGAGATCGTTCACCAGCGCAGCCTCGAATCGCGGCGCGTATTGATCGAACAGCGCTTTCACATAGGCCTGTGGCATGGCCGAAATTTGCTCGGCCCCAAGCCGCATAAGATGCAGGCCCGCGCCATGGCGGTCACCTGAATCGGCAGCGCGCGCCTGTCGAAACGCGGTGATCGCGCTATCGCGTTGCCCCAGACGGTGGTGGATTTCGCCGAGCGTGAACCACGCCGATACGAAATTCGGCGCTATCTCGATCGCCTGCAACAGCAGGTCGGCGGCGGCGGCGAGATCGCCCTTCAATTGTAGATCGCGCGCGAACTCGAAGCGGCGGTCGGCCATGAGATCGCCGGACGACAGGAACAGGCGTGCAGGCATTGGAACCAGTTTGAGGCGGGGGAAGACTCGAAGGAGACTGACTGCGAAACTATATGACAGAAATGCGCCCGCAAGACATCCTGATGCCCGCCGCCGCCGGCCTGTGCTGCAAGCCCGGCGGCTTTCACATTGATCCGGTCCGGCCGGTTGAGCGCGCGGTCATCACGCATGGCCATTCCGATCATGCCCGGGCCGGGCATGGCGCCGTGTTGGCGACCCAGGAGACGCTCGACATCATGCGGCTGCGCTACGGCGAGAACTTCGCAGGCACTACTCAGGCGCTTCGATATGGCGAGGAAATCAGGCTCGGGGACGTCAGCATCAAATTTCATCCGGCGGGCCATGTGCTGGGTTCGGCGCAGGTGGCCGTCTCCTGTAGCGGCACCTGCGTCGTGGCTTCCGGCGACTACAAGGACGCGCCCGACCCCACCTGCGCGCCCCTGGAAGTGGTCGCGTGCGATGTGTTCATCACCGAGGCAACCTTCGGCCTTCCGGTGTTTCGCCACGGCAAGGCATCGGATGAGATCAAAAAGTTGCTTGCCTCCGTCGCGCTGTTCCCGGAGCGCGCGCACCTTGTCGGAGCCTATTCGCTCGGCAAGGCGCAACGCGTGATCGCGCTGATCCGGCAGGCCGGCTACGACGCGCCGATCTATCTTCATGGGGCAATGGAAAAGATTACCCGCTATTACGAGAGCCGCGGCATCCAGCTCGGGGATTTGCGTGCGGTAAAGGGTACCAAAAAAGCCGATCTGGCGGGTGCCATCGCGCTCGCGCCGCCGAGCGCCACGTCGGACATCTGGACGCGGCGTTTTCCGGACCCCGTCACCGCGTTCGCCTCGGGGTGGATGCGGGTGCGTGCGCGAGCGCGCCAGCGCGGCGTCGAATTGCCGCTGGTGATCTCTGATCATGCCGACTGGGACGGATTGACCGCGACCATTGACGCGACGGGCGCGGGCGAGGTCTGGGTCACGCATGGCCAGGAAGATGCACTGGTGCATTGGTGCAAAACCAAAGGCCTCGCCGCGCGTCCGCTCGATCTGGTCGGCTATGGCGATGAGGAAGAAACCGAGGCGCTGCTTCCCGGCGAGGACGCGGAGGCATGAACCGCTTCGCCGAACTGCTGGATCGTCTGGCCTATGAACCCGGCCGCAATAACAAACTGCGCTTGATAGCCAGTTATCTCCGGGACACCGAAGACCCCGATCGCGGCTATGCGCTCGCGGCGCTCACGGGTGCGCTGTCGTTCAAGCACGCCAAACCGGGTTTGATCCGCGACCTCATTGCCGAGCGCACCGATCCGGTGCTGTTCGCGCTGTCCTATGATTATGTCGGCGACCTTTCGGAAACGGTCGCGCTGATGTGGCCCAGCCGGGCGTCACGCGCCCACTCCGCTCCCCCTCCCGTGCGCGGGCAAGGTGAAAAGCATCGACCGTCGCAGCTGCACAACAACCCTCCCCCGAGCCTGACCGACGTCGTCACGACGTTGCGCACGCTCGGCAAGACCGAGATGCCGAAGCAACTCAGCCGCTGGCTCGACGAACTCGACGAGACCGGGCGCTGGGCGCTGTTGAAACTGGTGACAGGTGCGATGCGGATCGGCGTCTCGGCGCGGCTGGCAAAAACCGCCGTGGCCGCGCTCGGCGACAAAGATCCGCACGAGATCGAACTGATGTGGCCGGGACTTTCTCCGCCCTATCCTGACCTGTTCGCCTGGCTGGAAGGCCTCGCCGAAAAGCCCGTCAATCGCGATCCGGCCCCGTTCCGGCCCGTAATGCTGGCGCATGCGATCGAGGAGGTTGATTTTGCAAACCTCGATCCAACCGAATACATCGCGGAATGGAAGTGGGACGGCATCCGCGTGCAGGCGGTCAGCGGTCGCGATCCGCACGGCAACATGCAGGCGCGGCTTTATTCGCGCAGCGGCGAGGACATTACCAAAAGCTTCCCGGATCTGGTGCCGTCGCTGCGCTTGCCTGCCGCGATTGACGGCGAACTCCTGGTGCTCCGCGACAGCCGCGTGCAAAGTTTCAACGTGTTGCAGCAGCGGCTCAATCGCAAGCTCGTCTCGCCGAAACTGATCAAGGACTATCCGATTCATCTGCGCGCCTACGATCTGCTGGGCGATGACGAGAACGACTTGCGCGAATTGCCCTTTGCCGAGCGCCGCGTCCGGCTCGAAAGCTTCATCAAGCGACTTGATGATCCCCGCATCGACCTCTCCCCTACGATCGAGTTCGACAGCTGGGAGGCACTCGCCAGCGCTCGCGCCGACCCGAAGTCGGCCGGGGCGGGCGAAGATGCCGAAGCCGTCGAGGGGCTCATGCTGAAGCGGCGCGAGGCGCCCTATCTGCCGGGGCGCCCAAAAGGCCAGTGGTGGAAATGGAAACGCGAGCCGCACATTATCGACGCCGTGCTGATGTACGCACAGCGCGGCCACGGCAAGCGCTCGTCTTACTATTCAGACTACACCTTCGGCGTCTGGACCTCGGGCGAGGAGGGCGAGCAGCTGGTGCCAGTGGGCAAGGCCTATTTCGGCTTCACCGATGAAGAATTGCTGCAAATCGACCGCTTCGTCCGCCGCCACACCACCGAGAAATTCGGGCCGGTCCGCCACGTCGTCCACGAGCCGGATCAGGGGTTGGTGCTGGAAGTGGCGTTCGAGGGGTTGCAGCGCTCGCCGCGGCATAAATCCGGTGTCGCGATGCGCTTTCCCCGAATCAACCGGCTGCGCTGGGACAAGCCGCCGCGCGAGGCCGACAGGCTGGAAACGCTGGAGCGAATGCTGAAGAGCGACCAAAAAGATGCTGCGGAGGTCATTTCCGCAACGCATTGACGGCGCCAGCGGGTTCCCCATCTGCCCCCGACTGGCCTATAGTGGTGGCTAGACTGCAGGAGACGAGCGATGCCCAACGACGTCAGAGATTTGCCGGCCCGCGACAATGACGGACTTTCCCGTTTTCTGGGCGGCTCCCCCCTGGCAGTCGTGTTTCGGCTGGTCCTGCTATCGATCCTGGTCGGCATCGTGCTGGCCGCAATCGGCTTCGATCCCTGGAACATTCTCAACAGCATCCGCCTGTTGTTCCGGCGGATTTGGGATCTCGGCTTCGATGCCATCAACGGCCTGTGGCGCTACTTCCTGCTCGGCGCCGTCCTCGTGATCCCGATCTGGCTGCTTTCGCGGCTCTTCAGCGCGCCGCGCGGCAGATAGTTCATCAAATGCAAGCAGGCGGACGCGTTTTCCATTTGTCGGCTCGGACGGCGCACGAATGCGTCGAAGTCGAGCTATAGCCATGCACGCACCGGTTTCTTCGCCCAGGGTAACGACCGGGAAGGTTTTCGCCATCGCAGGTCCCGCGATGATCGCGAACCTGACGACGCCCCTGATCGGTATCGTGTCCACCACCGCCATCGGCCGGCTTGGCGACGCCACACTGCTTGGCGGGGTCGCGCTCGCTTCGGTGTTGTTCGACTGCATCTTCTGGCTGTTCGCCTTTCTGCGCATGAGCACGGTCGCCTTTACCGCCCAGTCGCTGGGGGCCGACGAGACGCAGGAAATCCGCGCAATCCTGGTGCGCGGGTGGATATTGGCGGCGCTGATTGGCGTTGGACTAGTCGCGCTGCAGATTCCGCTCGCCGAGGTGACGCTCTGGGCAATGGGCGGCAGCGAGGGCGTGAACCGCGCAGCCAAAACGTATTTCACCGTCCGCATCTGGTCCGCGCCGCTGGTACTCGCCAACTACGTCATGCTCGGCTGGCTGATCGGACAGGCCCGGGCCCGGATCGCGCTGACGACTAGATCGCGATCAATCTCACCAACGCAGCCGCGACGGTGGTGCTGGTGCTCGTGTTCGACCTTGGCATCGCGGGCGCGGCGACCGCCGCCGTCATAGCGGAGGCCGTCGGGCTCCTGCTTGGAATTGCGATTGCCTATCGGCTGACGCGGGGGAAACTCGACATAACCCGCTCCACGTTGTTCGAGCGCGCAAAGCTGATGCGGATGCTCACGGTCAACCGCGACATCATGATCCGCACCGGGGCGTTGATCGCCGTATGGTTGTTTTTTTCCGCGCAAGGTGCTCGGGGCGGCGACGTGACGCTGGCGGCAAACGCGGTGTTGAACAACTTCCTCCTGATCAGCGCGTTCTTTCTGGACGGGCTCGCCAATGCGGCTGAGCAACTCTGCGGACAAGCCTATGGTGCGCGCGACCGATCAGGCTTTTCGGAGGCCGTGCGGCTGGTGCTTCTATGGGGGACAGGATTTGCGCTGGCGGTGACCGCCGTGTTTGCGCTGTTCGGACCGGGGTTGATCGACATCATGACGGCGAGCGAAGACGTTCGACAAGCCGCCCGCAACTATATGTGGTTTGTGGCGGCATCGCCCATGCTCGCGGTCTTTGCCTTTGGCTATGACGGGATATTTATCGGCGCGACCTGGGCGCGCGAAATGCGCAACCTGATGGTAATCGCACTGCTGATATTTCTGAGCGCGTGGCTGGCCCTGCGTACGTTCGGCAATGCCGGCTTGTGGGGTGCCATGCTGATTCATTACGCCGCGCGCGGCGGATTGCAGGCGCTTCGATATCCGGCGATGTTCAAGGCCTCTTTCGCCGAAAACAGCTAAGCCTTTTGGCATTGCGCGCAGCCTGATTTCGGCCGCGA
Organism: uncultured Alphaproteobacteria bacterium; assembly: GCA_963764155.1. GTDB lineage: Bacteria > Pseudomonadota > Alphaproteobacteria > Rhizobiales > Xanthobacteraceae > Bradyrhizobium. The sequence goes on along the minus strand of CAVXRI010000011.1, from coordinate 81,706 downwards.
TGTGCAACCCGTTCTTGCCGATATCAATACCGATTACGGCGGGCCAAGTGTTTGGGACGAAGAGAGCTGCCTTCCGGCGCCCTGCCAGCATTCGTTGCTGGCAGGGCAGGAACACGGCGGGACCATCGCTCGTGATTACTCACGGCTACAACAAAGTCCCGGAGTCAAAATCCTCGCATCGCGTGCAGTTCAGTTCGTCTTGTAATCGTCCGTCAGGATCGGCCCAAACAGAACCCAACGCTGGCCGTCGAACTTCATCATCTGGAATTGCTTGTTGATGCGCCAATCATCCGGTGTGGTTGAGGTTGTCATGCCCGGCAGTGTGAGGTCAGCGACGTAACCCTTGATGTTCGTCGCCTGCTTCATGATGTTTGCGCGGGTGAGATCGTCGCCGCATTGCTTGATGATGTGAACAAGCAGCGCCGCGGTTGAGTAGCCGTAAGTCGCGATGCTGCTGTTGGCGTCCTCGGCGGGAGCATATTTCGTCATAAAGGCCTTGTAGCGCTTCATGCCCTCGTCGTTATCCCATTGCGGGTCGAGCGGGTCCTTGCCGTAATTGACCGAAATAATGCCTTTGGCGTTTTCAACGCCGGCCGGAATCAGCGTTTGACTGACCGGCGTCGCATTGATGTCGAGAATTTGCACGGGCTTCCAGCCGAGTTCGGCAGCTTTCTTGATCGCCTGCGCGCCGAATTTCGGTGTTGTGATGTTGTAAAAAAGATCCGCGCCAGAAGCTCTCAGCGTCACCATTTGCGAGTTGACGGTCGGATCGGATAGTTCATAGGACGCCTCGGCGACGATCATGCTCGAAGCCTTTGCCCCAAGCGCGTCCTTTAGTCCCTTGACGTAATCTTTTCCGAGATCGTCGTTCTGATAGAGAATGGCGATTTTCGCGTTCGGATGATCGGCGAGAATGTATTTCGCGTAGATATGTGCTTCCGACTGGTAGTTGGGATTGAAAGCAATCGTCCACGGGAAATTCTTCGGATCGGTGAAGCGCGTCGCTCCGGTCGAGGCCAGAAGCTGCGGCACCTTTTTCTCGTTGAGATATTTCTGGACCGCGGCATTTGGAGGCGTGCCAATGATCTGGAACGTAGTGAAGACCTCGTCGCCCTCAACGAGCTTGCGCACCTGTTCGACCGTCTTTGGCGGACTGTAGGCATCGTCGTATTGAATGAGATTGATCTTGCGACCGTTGATTCCGCCCTGATCGTTGATCATACGAATATAGGCCGCCTGGACCTTGCCGATGCTGCCGTAGGCAGAAGCCGGTCCGCTGAGGGGAATGGTCTGACCGACCTTGATCTCCGTGTCGCTCGCGCCGGTGTCGTATTTCTTTTGGGCTAGCGCGGGTGTTGCCAACGTCGCGGCAAGCGCCAACACGAGAGCAGCCGTCGACCTGAATGAAGCCATGCCTTCCTCCCTAAATCGCGGTCGCGGTACTTCGCCGCACCGTCCTTGGTGAGCCTATACTAAAAAACGCACGATGAAGCGCGCGGGAAGGGTCTGACGCGAGAACTGCACTGCACGCTGAGCCCGCCCGAGAAGCCGATTAGGGCCGACTGGCGTGGGGCCGCAAGATGGCGTGCTCCTTGTCTTGGCCTAGGGGCGCGGCATGGGCCGAGAAGGCCGAATTATCAGCGTAGTCCTAGACCGGCCAGTCCTCGGCCGTGATGGTTGCCGCATCGGCACCGACGATTTCGGACAGCTGATCGCGCCCTGTACGCAGCAGGGTTGACGTCAAATCGCGCTTGATGTCGTCGACGAGCCCAAGACCCTTGTAGATCAAGGACGAATAAAGCTGGATCAGGCTCGCGCCGGCGCGGATCTTGGTCAGCGCGGCGCCCCCGGTATCGATGCCGCCGACGCCAATCAAGGGAAACGCGCCTTCGGCCCGTACATAAGTCTCCGCGACCATCCGCGTCGAGAGCCGAAACAGCGGCCGCCCCGAAAGCCCGCCCTGCTCCTTGGCGCGGGACTGCTCGCGCAGGGTCGAGGGCCGCGCCAGCGTCGTATTGGCCACGATCATTCCATCCACCCGGCGCGAGCGCGCGATGTGAACGACATCGTCTAGCTCGGTGAGGCTGAGGTCCGGTGCGATCTTCAGCAGCACCGGGGTGTCGCCCGCCTTCTCTCTCGCCTGCTGGCGTGCATCGATCACCCTGGCGAGGAGATCGTCGAGCGCGCCCGCCTGCTGAAGGTTGCGCAGCCCGGGCGTATTAGGCGATGACACATTGACCGTGAAGTAACTCGCAACCGGCGCAAACGTCTCGATCAGCTTGACGTAATCGGCCGCGCGATCCGTTGAATCCTTGTTCGCGCCGACATTGACGCCGAGGATGCCGTGCAAATGCGCGCGCGAAGCGAGCCGCAGCAGCACCGCGTCCGCGCCATCGTTGTTGAACCCCATGCGGTTGATTACCGCCTCGTCGCGCTCCAGTCGAAACAGCCGCTGCCGCGGGTTGCCGGTCTGCGGCTTCGGCGTCACCGTGCCGATTTCGACGAAGCCGAAACCGAGCCGCAACAGTGCATCCGGCACTTCCGCGCTCTTGTCGAAACCCGCCGCCATGCCGATCGGATTGGGAAAGTTCAAGCCGAACGCCCGTACCGCCAGTTTCGGATCATCCGGCCGCGGCCTCACCGCCGGCAGCATTTTCAGCCCGTGGATTGCCAGCCGGTGCGCATCCTCCGGATCGAGCCAGCGCAACAGCGGCAACGAGAAAGCATCGAAGGCGCGGATCACGGCGCAAGTTCCGGCACATCGTGATATCCGTCGGAGCGCGCCTGCAGATCGCGCACACCCCTCACCGCGCTGAGATCGAGCTCGCCGTAAAGATGCGGAAACAGCTCGTCTTTGCGCGACCTTTCCCAGCGCAGCGCATTGCCCAGAGCTTGATCATCGACGGAAATCAAGAGCAGTCCCTGCTGCCCGACGAAGTGCTTTCTCAAGGTTTCGGTCAGTTGGGTAGCCGTCGAAAAATGGATGTAACCGTCGCGCGCGTCGTCTGCGCTGCCGCGGTACACGCCAACCCGCTCGGCCTCGCGCCAGGCCGAAGCAGCACAAATTTTATAGATCGTTGGCACCAGATCGGGATCCTGCTTTTTCTATCAATGCTTTGGTTTTCTGATCAATTCGCGACCGTATCGGCGCCCCCGGCCTAACTCAAGGCCGGCTGGCGGCCCTTGCACCGGAATGCGAAAAACGGTTCAGTCGGGTACTCCCAAAGTTCGGGCGGGTTCGACCGATGGTCAGACAACCAAAAGCGCCGCGAACGTTGACGCACGACCAGATCTGGTCCGCGCTGGATCGATTGGCCGAGCGCGCGGGATTATCCGCATCGGGGCTCGCCAGGCGCGCGGGGCTCGATCCGACAACCTTCAACAAATCCAAGCGCATCACAGCCGACGGTCGCGAGCGATGGCCATCCACCGAGTTGCTGGCCAAGGCGCTTGCCGCCACCGGAAGTTCCATCGAGATCTTCGTGCACTTGATGGCTGACGGCAGGCCCGCCCAGTCGGTGCCAGTGTTGGGTCTCGCGCAAGCCGGAACCGGCGGCCATTTCGACAACAGCGGTTTCCCGGCCGGCAAAGGCTGGGACGAGGTGGCGCTGCCCTCCGCCGGCGATGGGCATGACTATGCGCTGGAGATCTCAGGCGAACTCGATGAGGCCTGCCTACCGCGACGGAGATGTCATTGTGATTTCCCCGGGCACGCCGATCCGGCGCGGCGATCGGGTCGTGGTGAAAACGAGGGGCGGCGAAGTCATCGTCAAGGAGTTGAAGCGCCGCACCGCCAAGACGCTCGAACTGCAATCGCTCAACCCCGCCCATGCCGACCGCACGCTCGCGAGTGCAGATGTCGAGTGGATCGCAAGGATCGTCTGGGTGAGCCAATAGCTCGTCGCGCCGGCTTCGGCCGCGATGACGCGCAGATCGCTATCCGGACCGCGCCAGCGCGCCATCAATCATCGCCACCGCATTCGACAGCCCGTACACCGCGACGAACGAGCCGAAACGTGGGCCTTTCTCCTGACCGAGCAGCACCTGGTAGAGCATGTTGAACCAGTCGAGCGAGACGCCCGGACGGCCATCCTTGCCCTTCTTCACCGGATCGAGGAACGGCTCGCGCCGGCCGATCTCGTACACCACGTTCTGGATTTCTTCCGCCGAAGCGGTTGCCGGCAGTTGCGACAGCGCATCTCGCAAGTCCTGCAGCGCGACGCGCTCGCCATCGGTCGGCTCACGAAACATTTTGCCGGGAGCTACGAAGTCGCGATAGTAGTTGATGGCATAGCCGACCATGGCATCCAGCCTGGGATGGGTCTGCGGGGTCACGCCGGGGCGGTAGCGTCCGATAAAACCCCACAACGTCGCGGCATTTTCAGCGTTCGACGAGGACACCAGCGTCAGCAGCAGCTGGAAGGTGACCGGCATGTCGGTGTTGGGCGGATGACCGGCGTGAACATGCCAGACCGGATTGGCTAGTTGCTGTTTTGCATCCTGCCGCGGAAACGCGTCGATAAATTGCTGGTAATCATCAACATTGCGCGGGATGACATCGAAGTACAGTCGCTTCGCCGATTTCGGCTCACGGTACATGAACAGCGACAGCGATTCCGGAGAAGCGTAGCGCAGCCATTCGTCGATCGTGAGACCGTTGCCTTTTGATTTCGAAATTTTCTGACCGTGCTCGTCGAGAAACAGCTCGTAATTGAAACCTTCGGGCGGCGTACCGCCGAGCGCCGCGCAAATCTTGCCGGACAATTTCACCGAGTTCGATCAGGTCCTTGCCGGCCATTTCATAGTCGACGCCAAGCGCGTACCAGCGCATCGCCCAGTCCGGCTTCCATTGCAGCTTGCAATGGCCGCCGGTCACCGGAAGCGTGACGGGCTCTCCTGTTTGGGGGTCTTCGTAGGAAATTGTTCCGGCCTTGGCGTCATGCGCAGTGACGGGCACGTAGAGCACCATCCCGGTGCGCGGACAGATCGGCAGGAACGGCGAGTAGCTCGATGCGCGCTCTTCGCGAAGGGACGGCAGCATGATCGCCATCACCTTTTCGATCCGTTCCAGCATGCGCAGCAGCGCGGCGTCGAACTTGCCGGATTTATAATACTCGGTAGAACTCGCGAACTCATAGTCGAAGCCGAAGGTGTCGAGAAAAGCCCGCAGTCGCGCGTTGTTGTGGGCGCCAAAGCTTGGATGGGTGCCGAACGGATCGGGCACGCTTGTCAGCGGCTTGCCGAGATGCTTTTCCAGCATCTCCTTGTTCGGCACATTGTCCGGCACTTTCCGCAGGCCATCCATGTCATCGGAGAATGCGATCAGCCGGGTTTTGATCTTGTCTTCGGTCAGCACGCGAAACGCGTGACGCACCATGGTCGTGCGCGCGACCTCGCCGAACGTGCCGATATGGGGCAAGCCCGAGGGACCATAGCCGGTTTCGAACAGAACCTCCTGCTTTGGCGTCTTCTTCAGCCGCGCGACAATCTGCTTCGCCTGCTCGAATGGCCAGGCGCTGGATTGTTCGGCCAACAAGCGCAGATCGCTCGGGCTGGCGGCAAGATCAGTCATTGACATCCAAGGCTCTCCGCGGGCCCCAAAACCGCCCGCCCAAATTTCAGTCGTCATTTACGAGCGCAGCGAAGCAATCCGGAGACCACAAAGCAAGGCTGGATTGCTCTGCCGGTTTGCGCCTCGAACAACGGGATTACGAGAAGTAGTGCGCCAAGGCTCTTGCCTAAAAAGGGCTCACCGAGAAATAGCGCAGCCACAGGTCGGTGTAGCGGCCCTTCTCCCAGACCCGGAACAAGGCCCAGTTCAGCGCCTGCCGGAGCAGGTCGTTACCCTTGCGCACGGCGATGCCGATGCCCTCGCCAAAATAGCGGCTTTCGACGAACGGACCGCCGGAGAACGCGCAGCACTCGCCGGAATCGGTGCCGTTGATCCAGAACGCGAGCGAGATGGCGTCGCCGAAGATGAAATCGACCTCGCCTCGCCGCAGCGCCAGGCGCAACGCTTCGTCGTTGGGATAAGCGTGCAGTTCGGCATCGGTGAACATCGCCTTGAGATAGGCCTCGTGCGCCGAACCGGCGACGGCGCCGACCTTCTTTCCCTCGAGGTATTCCGGGCGAACCTCCGGCATGACGGCGTCGCGCCGCGACACGAACCTCGCCGGCGCGCGGTAATAGGGATCGGTGAAATCGACGCGGGCGCGCGTCTGTGGCGTGACCGCCATCGAGGCGATGATGGCGTCACCGCGATTGCTTGTGATGGCGTCAAGCAAGGTCTCGAACCGCCTCATCTGGATCGTGCAAGTCACCTTGATCTCGTCGCAAAGCGAGCGCGCAAGATCGACGTTGAACCCTGCGGGGTTGCCATCGGCCCCAGTGAAATTGAACGGCGGATAATCGGTTTCGGTGAGGAAGCGGATCACCGTGATCCGCGAAAGGTCCGGCCGCTCCGGCCGCCGCCTCGGATCCCAGAAGCCCGGAACCGCCTGCGGTGCGGCCTCCACCCCGGGCTTGGGCACCGCCTGCGCCTGCGCGGCGCCGGCATACACGGCCGCGATCATGGCAGCGACAGCGAAAGCCGCAAACAGCGTCGGGAGAGGCGATTTGACGTTTGGCAACAGGATTGTCTGCATCAGGGCGTGATGATTGCTCTTACCGTTATCCCGCTTGTTTTGTGCCTGAGCATGATCTTGTGAAGAAGTCGGTACACCGTTTTCCGGATCATGGCTGGCGATTGGCGGAATGAGACGCCTTATAGACCATTCGGCCGAGAATTCGAGTGCCGTCTGCGGGTCAGACTTGCCTAGAGGTAGCGCCTCAAGTCGGCAGCGGCTTCCTCGGGCGTCCGCTTGAGATTGAATGGCGAAACGAATTTGCCGTCGCGATCCATCAAATAAACCAACGCGGTGTGGTCCATGGTGTAGTCGCCGTCTTTCAGGGGCACCTTCTTGGCATAGACCCGGTATTCCGAGGTGACCTTCGCCACGTCGTCGGGATTGCCTGTCAGGCCCTTTAGATGCGGATCGAAGCTTGACAGGTAGTCCTTCATCGCCGCCGTGGTGTCGCGCTCAGGATCGACGGAAATGAAATAAGCGTTCACGCGATCTGCGTCCTTGCCCATCGCGTGGAGGACTTCCGAAATCTCGAACAGCGAGGTCGGACAGACGTCGGGGCAGTGCGTGAAGCCGAAAAAGATCAGGGTCGGGCGGCCCTGCAGGTTTTTATCCGTCACGGTCTGCCCGGATTGGTCGGTCAATTGGAACGGTCCGCCGATGGCCGCCGGCGCGGTCACACCATGCAGTCCGCCTATCGCCCACATCGTTAACAATAGCCCGACAGCCAAGCTCGCGGCGAAGGCTGCGACTATGATTAGCGGGCGAGTCGTCCGATCCATTCTTAATTTTCCTCAAATGACCGATCAGAAGCAGGCCGAGATGCCGGAAGCGGTCATCTGTAGGACACCATCGGCCCCGCCAGGGCGGCGCTCCGAACAGAAAACGGCGCGGAGCCTGCGTTCGTCCCAGAGGTCGCCGGGCCGAGCCTGCTATGGAGCCGGAACAGTATCATTATCTGCGGCGGTGAGGAAAAAGCCCGAACCATGACGTTCAGATAAAGCGCGGCAGGCCAGCGGGCAAGCCTCACCGCACCGGCGTTGATCACGTCATGCTGAGAAAAGCGCAGGCTTTAGAAGGCAGCTTTAGAAGACGGTCGGCCTGGATTGTCCTGGTGCGAGGCCGGCGCCCTGCTCGTGGACGCCTGGGCGTCGAGATAGCAGGGCCGGTACATGCTCTGCAGCTGCTTGCCCCGCAGGAAAAGCATGTGCGGCGTCAACCCGCCGCGCTGGGATATCCAGTGCCGCACGGCCGACGGATACATCGAATACAACATCTGCGTCGCTTCGAGGTTAGTGATCGCCCGGCCGTTGGCGCCGAAATCCCACGCCGCGTGGAAGCCGAGCGTCGCGTGCGATGTTACGCAGATCCTGTCACGCGGAAGAGCGCCGAGAACGATGGTGCATGCCGAGGCGCAAAGGCCGTCGATGATGACCGTCTCGCCGGAGCTGCGCAGCCCCTGATATCGGTCGACGTAAGTTCCGATCCGTCCACCGCGATCGTCTGCGATCCGGACCACCGCGCGACTTGCCCCCATGCCCGCCAGCAGCAGAACTGCCGCGAGCAACCCCGTCACAAATTTCATGTCCCAGCCCCAGTCCAAAAACGTCTCGAACTCGACTCTGATCGTATTCGGTGATGCGTCGATACCGTGTTGCGAGATCGGAAATTTGTCCAGTCACGCGGGAGCACTAAAAACAAATTCAAACCGAGTGTTGCTGGCGCGCTGCACCTTTGGGTTTGAGGTGTCGAGCCGGACCCAATCAGGTTTCGCAGGTGGCCCGACGGCAACACGACCTCGCTTTACCGTTGACCGGGCGAAACCCCGAAGCTTCTATCCCGCAACAATAGGGGAGAATTTATGGCTGAGGACGCAGACGTGATCGTGGTCGGCGCCGGACTCGCGGGTCTTGTTGCCGCCACCGAAATTGCTGATGCGGGAAAACGCGTCATCGTGATCGATCAGGAGGGCGAACAAAGCCTGGGCGGTCAGGCCTTCTGGTCTTTCGGCGGGTTATTTCTTGTGGACACTCCCGAGCAGCGCCGGCTCGGAATCAAGGACAGCCATGATCTCGCCATGCAGGACTGGATGGGTTCAGCGGGATTTGACCGCGATGAAGATCTCTGGCCACGGCGCTGGGCGGAAGCCTATGTCGCCTTTGCAGCCGGCGAGAAGCGTGCCTGGCTGCGCGCGATGGGTCACCGTATTTTTCCGGTGGTTGGCTGGGCGGAGCGCGGCGGCTACGACGCAGGCGGTCACGGCAATTCGGTGCCGCGATTTCATGTGACCTGGGGTACCGGTCCCGGCGTGGTCGAGCCATTCGAGCGACGGGCGCGTAATGCGGTGGCCAGCGGGCATCTGACATTCCGCTTCCGCCATCGTGTGGACGCGCTTTCGATCACCAACGGGACGGTCGATGGCGTAGCCGGCGCTATCCTCGAGCCTTCGAACGTTGAGCGCGGCAGGAGCAGTTCGCGCCATGTCACCGGCGATTTCGCGCTCCGTGCGCAGGCCGTGGTCATCGCCTCCGGCGGCATCGGCGGCAATCATGATCTAGTTCGCAGCAATTGGCCGAAGCGCCTTGGCCAGGCGCCGAAGAACCTGATCTCCGGCGTTCCCGAACACGTCGATGGACGGATGATCGGAATCACGGAAGCGGCCGGGGCAAGACTGATCAACCGCGACCGGATGTGGCACTACGTCGAGGGTATCAGGAATTGGTCGCCGATCTGGCCGCGCCACGGCATACGCATCCTGCCGGGCCCGTCGTCGATGTGGTTCGATGCCACGGGAAAGCGGCTACCCTCGCCGCTGTTTCCGGGCTCCGACACGCTCGGCCAACTGCAATACATCATGGCGACCGGCTACGACTATTCGTGGTTCGTCCTCACCCAGAGCATCATCAAAAAGGAATTCGCGCTCTCAGGCTCCGAGCAGAACCCCGACCTCACCGGAAAGAGCTGGCGGATGACCCTTAAGCGCGCCACCAACAAGGGCGCGCCAGCACCGGTAGAAGCCTTCAAAAGCCGCGGTGCCGATTTCCTCGTGCGCGACAAGCTCGAAGATCTCCTCGAGGCGATGAACGCGCTGAGCGGTAATGGCCTGTTGAAGCTCGAAGACCTGAAGGCCCAAATCGAGGCGCGCGATCGGGAGATCGCCAATCCCTATGTCAAGGACACTCAGGTGATGAACATCCACAACGCGCGAAAATATGTCGGGGACCGACTGATCCGCACCGCGGCGCCGCACCGGATTCTTGATCCCGCGCACGGCCCTCTGATCGCGGTGAAGCTGAACATCCTCACGCGCAAGACCCTGGGCGGTTTCGAAACGGACCTATCTTCGCGGGTTTTCGGCAATGACGGCCAGATCATGCCGGGCCTGTACGCGGCCGGCGAAGCGGCCGGGTTTGGCGGCGGCGGCATGCACGGCTATCGTTCGCTGGAGGGGACCTTTCTCGGCGGCTGTCTGTTCTCCGGCCGCAACGCCGGCCGCGCGGCCGCGAAAGCCGCGGGATAGAAGCAGAGGTAAAGAAAAGACCCCGCGATGACGGGGCCTTTCATTGGATTGCCGGTGCTGACGGGTCACTACTCACTGCCGCCCGCAAGCATGACCAACCTGTACCTTACGTCAATCGTGGTCGTGTTCCCTAATGATGGTTTTGGTTGAGGGCTCTTCGTGCTCTTTTTTGATAATCGTGGTCCGTTCGCTTGGCTCATTTTCCCGCTTGATAACGGTTGTGCGATCCCGATCGTGATCATGGGACTCGCCGACCGTGACACCGGCGCCTACCGGACCAACGCCAACGCCAACCCGCGCGTCATCCGCCTTTGCGGCCGGAATGGCTAGCGCAATGCCCGCCGCCGCTGTCAACGCAATTGCAATTCTCATCGCTCACTCCTCCAAAGGCTGCCCGGAGTGTCAATGCGATGGTCACGTTCCAGTTCCCGGAACAACAGCAGCCGGGCGAGGGACCTGTGTCCGCCACGCCCAATTCTGAACACACCAGGGCTAAGAATTTTCAGCGTCTGACCATTTCGCCGGGAACCTATCCGAACTTTCCGCATCCAAGAGTGCAGGCGAACGTGCCACGGGAGCCATAGCGGAGCTATCATGTACCAGGCAGAAGCACCCCGGATTGAACCCGCATCGGCCGACGATGCCGAACTGGTCCGGCGCGCGCTTGCTCGTGACGAGACCGCCGTTCGCGCGATTATCAAAGCGAACAATCGCAGGCTCTACCGTCTCGCGCGGGGCATCCTGCGCAACGATAGCGAGGCGGAGGACGTCGTCCAGGAAACCTATGTCCGGGCGTTCACGCATTTGAACGAGTTTCGAGGCAACTCAGCCCTTGCGACCTGGTTGGCGCGAATAGCGATGAACGAGGCGCTTGGCCGGCTGCGCCGCCGTCGACCGGGAGTAGAATGGTCTTCCTTGCCTGAGGGCACACTTGAAGCTCAGATCATTCAGTTTCCCCTCGCATCGATTGATGATCCGGAAAAGACCATGGCTCAACGCGAAATTCAGCAGGTCGTCGAACACGCGATCGACGAATTGCCCGAGGCGTTCCGTCTTGTCTTCATCACGCGCGTGATTGAGGGCATGAACGTCGAGGAGACGGCGGAAATTCTTCGGCTACGGCCGGAGACCGTGAAGACACGGCTGCACCGTGCCCGAACCATGTTGCGCGACAATGTTGAAAGGAAAATCGGGCCCGTGGTGATGGAAGCGTTTCCATTCGCGGGCGGACGCTGCGAGCGGCTGACCGAGGCGGTGTTGCGGCGATTGAACTTCTGATTTTTTGCGTCACGCGAAAAGGCCCTTCATAAAATTTCCCGGAACCTCCGCGGCCCTGCTGCATCCAAGACCTGTGCAACCAGGATGCGCCGGCGACATGCCGGGTGCCAGAGGGAGTGTCAAATGATGTTCGTTCGAATAAGCGCGGCGGTTGCCGCGGTGAGCCTCTTGGGAGGCGCGGCGCTGGCGCAAAGCGCAAAGCCGAGTGATCCGCAAATCGCGCACATCGCCTACACCGCGGGTGTGATCGACATCGAGGCGGCGAAGCAGGCGTTGTCGAAGACCAGCAACAAGGACGTCAAGGCGTTCGCGCAGGACATGGCGCGCGACCACGAAGCCGTTAACAAGCAAGCTCTCGATCTGGTGAAGAAACTCAATGTCACGCCCCAGGACAATGACACCAGCAAGACTCTGTCGAAGAACGCCGCAGAAAAACGCGCCGAACTGGCGAAGCTGAAGGGCGCGGAGTTCGACAAGGCCTACATCGCCAACGAAGTCGCCTATCACAAAGCCGTCGACAGCGCGCTGGAGACGACGCTTATACCAAATGCGAGCAACGCCGAATTGAAAAGCCTGCTGCAGACCGGCCTGAAAATATTTCAGGGCCATGAGCAACATGCCGAACATGTCGCGGCTGAACTGAAGTAGGAGCCTTGGCATGAGCCTGAGATGGATGCTCCCGATTTTCGCAGCCCTGCTGTCGGGAGCGTCCGTCCCGTCGCACGCCGCGACCATTCAAGTCACCATGCAGAATCTCGTCATCACGCCGGCGGAAGCTTCGGCAAAGATCGGTGATACAATCGAGTGGGTCAACAAAGACGTCCTTGCTCATACCGCGACCGCGCGTAACGGCGACTTCGATGTGAACTTGCCGCCGAACAAGACGGCGACGCTGGTTGTCAAAAAGGCCGGCACAGTCGACTACTATTGCCGTTTCCATCCGAACATGAAGGCGACGCTCAAGGTCGAGCCATAGCTATGCTGAACGCGACTGCCACCACGATTGGTTGGCAGTCGCGGTATTTTCGGCAGCTATCGTTGCGCCACGGCGGTCTTGTCGAGGGCCGCGCGAATGCCCTGAGCCAGCTTGGCGGCATCGTCGTTCGCCCAGAAATGGATGAAGAACATTCGCGGTTGTTCGTCGAGCATATGGCTGTGGATCGCGGTGACCTCGATATCGCCGGCGCGTAGCGCGCGAATAAGCGGATTGACCTCCTCGCCGGTCACCAGGAAATCGCCGGTGATCGCCGCCTTCCCGCTGCCGGTCGGCTGAAAGTTGATCCCATTGGCCCCGCCAAGCGGCCCGCTCACCGCCATGCCGCCTTCTGTGGCCGGATCGCGTCGGGGAATTCCGAACTGATAGACACCGCCGTTCGCCGTGCCCTTGGCGCGCATCGCTTCGTCGATCTTGGCTGTATCGAGGTCGATCGCCGGAGCGGGGCCGGCGGTCGTGGCTGGCGGCTCGAACGGCGTTTTGCTTTTCGACGACAATGCCGCGCGGATCGACGCCGCCATTTTCTCTGGATCGCCATGGCCGCCGACATGCATGTAGAACGTTTCGGGCGAGGCGCGCAAAAGATGGTTGTGAACCGCGGTGATATCCAATCCGCTGTCCAGCAGGCTGGTCATCACCGGCGCAATCTCGGTTTCGAGCAATACCAGATCGCCCATCACCATCGCCTCATTGTGCATCGGAGCAAACGCCACCCAGCCTCCGAGCGCGAGCGCCGGCTTGATCGGAACTCCATCCAACGTGACATGCAGGTCGGAGCGCGGCAGGCCGTAGCGGTGAACCTCGCCACTGACCGCGGCTGTCTTGCCGAGAGCGGCGTCCACCTTCTTCCAGTCGATATCTGCGGCGTGTACCGGCATCGACAATAACATCGCTGCGCCGATTGCAATCGATGCGACGGAACGGTCGAACGAAACCTTCATGGCCTTCTCCGTGGTTTGTGCCCCAAACCTGTTGCAAAGATGCCGGCCGCCCAAAGGCGAAAATCGGGCGAAGCGTGATGCTGGGGGAGCGAGTGGAGAATTATCGATCTGCGAAGGATCGTTGCAGACATGCGGGCGCCCTCGAGAAGCGGGACGCGATACTTGGGCATGTCGCCTCGTGGGGAGATCGCCAATCCCCAATAGGCTGAAATAAACTGCTACCCGCGCGCGCTGTCAATCACTCAGTACGCGCTTCAGTGAACCGGTTCCACTGATCAAACCCACACCATGTTGAAGCTGACCAGGCGGGAGATCAGCGGCCGTAGAGACCGGTCAGGGTCGTTTTGCCCAGGGTGTGGAAGTGCAGGTCGAATCCGACAAGCGCGGCAGATGCCGAATGATCCTTGGCATCCGGCAATTTGTCGAGATCCACGGCAAAGATAGTGATCTGATAGTGATGAGGCTTGTCGCCCGGCGGCGGACACGGACCACCATAACCATCCGTCCCGAAATCAGTGCGGCTCTGGATCGCGCCCTTCGGCATCGCACCTTTTTTCGGATCGCCAGCCCCCTTCGGCAATCCGGTGACATCAGCGGGAATATTGAACACGACCCAATGCCACCAGCCGCTGCCGGTCGGCGCGTCCGGATCGTAAACGGTGAGCGCGAAACTCTTTGTGCCCTTAGGAGCATCGCTCCAGCTCAATGCCGGCGAGATGTTGCTGCCGGTGCAGCCGAAGCCCTTGAACACCTGCTCGTTGGCGATGGTCGCACCTTCCTTGATGTCCGGGCTTGTCAAAGTCATGCTCTGCGCTCGTGCACCGGTTGCGCCGATCAGGCAGCCACCAAGCGCTGCAATCCAGAAGGCAAGCTTCATCATGGGATTCCCTCGTGCTTTTCGTTTGAAGTCGAGTTATCGAACCGCGCGAAGTCTTATAACCGAAAACCAAAAGCCAGCTACTCGAAATCAGCGCGCAGAGCTCATTGGCTGAGGAGGCATGATTAGCTCAACCAACTCACTACGAGGCATGCTGTAGCTGCAAAGGTAGCAATGGTCGTGATCCACCCCAGCGTGTTCGTGAGCCGGCTGTTCACCCGCCTACCCATGACGGAATTGTCATTGGTCAACAGCATCATCAGCAGAAGCAATGGGGGAACCGAGAAGCCTTGAACAACGCCAGACCAGACAAGCGCTTTCATCGGGTTGAATCCAAGAAAATTCAGCAGCACGGCGATGAGCGTGACGATTGCGATCACTCCGTAAAACAAAGGAGCTTCAGCCGGCTTGGCATTCAGGCTGCTGGGCCTTCCCAACCCTTGAGCAAGATCATAGGCAGCCCCTGTGGTCATGACCGGCACCGCCAGAAATCCGACACCAACCACGCCCATTGCGAAAAGAATCTTCGCGCCCGCACCTGCTAACGGCTCAAGCGCGGCAGCAGCCTCGGCGGCAGTCTCGATTTCCACTTTCCCGGATGAGTGAAGCGTCGCGCCGGTCGCCAGGATAATGAAATACAGGATGAGGTTTGAGAACATCATTCCAATGAGGACATCGCGACGGGTTCGTTCAAGCTCCGCTTCGCTGGCTCCGCGCCGCTGGGCGACCGTGCGTTTGCCTTTTTCGATTTGCTCTTCCACTTCCTGATTGGATTGCCACGTATAGATGTACGCGGAAAGTGAGGTGCCGATGCAAGCAACGATCATAGAGAGAAAATCACCGTTGAATTGTATGCGGGGAACCAACGTACCCCACAAAACCTCGGCCGGGTCAGGTTTGGCCATCACGGCGGCAGCGACATAGGCGAACAATGCGAGCGTCAGCCATTTGAAAACATCTCGCAGCAAGGCATAGGAGCCCCAGAACTGCAGGGCGAAAATGCCGAGCGCTGCGCCAACAACGATGGCGGGGATCGGAATCGGAAGCAGCAGGTTCAACGAGGCCCCGATGCCGCCAAGGTTCGCCGCAGCCTCGATGACGTTCCCGGTGATCGCGCCCAGCATCAGCGGGTACAGCAGCCATCGCGAATAGCGATCCCGAATGATGGCAAACAGCCCTTTGCCATAGACGCGTCCGAGCTTGGCCGAAAGGTACACAACGACGTACATCATCGGCAACACGACCGGAGCGATCCAGAGAAACGCGAGGCCGAACTTCGCGCCCGCGCTCGCATAGGTGCCGATGGCGGAAGGATCATCGTCCGCGGCGCCGGTGATGACGCCGGTGCCGACTGCCGCGAGAAGCCCGCCCTCTTTGGCTTCCCGGCCTTCGTCTGCATATGGAGCTGCCATGAGCTCTCGGTCCAATTCCGCTTGGCTGAGCAGGCGTTCCCGCAGCTCCTCACGCCCTGTGAATGCAGCAGATGATCGAACGTTCCGATTGAGAACAGGCGCAATCGGCGCCGCCAGCGCGGCTCAGGATGAGCAACAAACAGGCGTGATCGGCGCGTGAAAGCGCCGATAATTCGGGGACAAACCGCAATCCTGAAAAGGGCTGACTGAGCTGGAGCGGGCGAAGGGAATCGAACCCTCGTATGCAGCTTGGGAAGCTGCCGTTCTGCCATTGAACTACGCCCGCGACGCGCCCTCATTAGCCGAGACCGAGCCATCCGCCAAGCGGCTTCACAATCGCAATTAGTGAAGAAGGCTCAAGCTACGGTCAGGGATATGACTCCTGCAGGCGTGGCCATCCTGCTCCGCGCAGATCAGCCACCCCCAAACCTGGATGGATCGTTGTAGCTAGGGGTCTGGTCCTGGAGGACTGGCGGATAGCGCGGGTCAACAGCCTGGACAGGACGAGTGATGACCTGTCGCGGTTTGTAGCGATGCTCCTTTGCGGCGTGGGCGGAAGCACAGAACACGATCAAGCAACCCAACGCGAGAACATAACGCATCGCATTTGCTCCGATGACCAACCGCCGTTCTTGTGTGATGAAGCCGGCGCGCCGCTCTCACACATAAACGGCCCAAGCCGCTCAACTCGGGCCGGATCATAGGAGGCTGCGGGCGGACCGTCCCGAACTATCGCCTTCGCTGGATCAATATACTGAGATGTCGAGGGATCGTGGCCTGGACCGCCCCCGGCCTTACCGCGCGGTGGCGCACTGCAGATCGGTTTATCGTTTCGCGAGCGTGTTGCTGATCTGCGTTACGACGTAGTCCCATTGACGCTTTTCGCCTGCGGGATAATTCAGCGCGATGCAGTTGACCAGCCGGCCGGCGAAATTGCATCGGTTGTACCAGATGTTTCTGTCGTGGAAGCCCGAGACGGCGAAAAAGTTGGACGCAACGCGGTTGTAGCGGGCTGCGGAAACTGGGAGCCTGAAATGTTTTTGCAGGAACGAGCGGGGCAAGTCGCGATCCTCGTTAGGAAAGGAATTGATGGTCAGGTTGGCGCGGCCGTCGCTGGTTTGAAACCGGCGCCCATAGCCCGTCTGCGGCGGACCGGCGTCCTCACTGAAAATCTCATTCGGCAGGTCAACGCTGGCCCCTGTCTCGGGAACCACGTAACGTTCCCAGCCGACCGGCCGTGCTATTGCCGTTCCCGGCAGGAGGACGCAGAGGATGGCCAGAAGAAGAGGTCGAAAGCCCACGAGCTGCACTCCGTTTCTGCCGCACTAATAATTCATACGGCCGGTTCGTTCCGATGCGAGCGGGGAATTAGACCGCTTTTCGGAACAAAGTTTAATCGCCGGATTTGCCTTGCATTGTTAGTCGCGGAGCTAAGATGGCGGCGCTTTTTGCCTATCTGCTTTCGATCACGATTTTTCTTGGCGCCAGTTATGCTGGCCTGGTTTGGCTCACCGAACCCGCGACCAAGACCAGCACTCCACATGCGGCAAAAGTGCAAACAGGCGGCGCCTCGGGAGCGAAGCCTCCTGTCTCAGAGCAACATGCGAGCGTGGAAAAACCGCCTTCGAATTCACAGGGAACGGCCGGTAGGCCTGGACCCATCGAATTTAGTGGACCGGCAAAAGTGGATGCGCCTCCCGTCGGCAAGGCTGGCAATGACAACTCCGGATCTGCGGCGGCGCGAAACCCTGAAGTCAAGCAAGCCGATGTGAAACCAGCTGATACAAAACAGGCCGAGGCGAGACCGGCCGACACGCCATCACCTGCATCGCCACCGCCCACCAATGAACAATCGCAAGGTGGGAACTCACCACGCACTGACGCAAAGGGCGATGGCGTGCCGCCGGGCGGTTGCATGCCGATCGGAATGACTGCGCAAGGTGACCTGGTGTTTCCCATGCAGTGCCGGGATTTGCTTCAGCACTCGGCGCAGCCCGCCGCTCCTCCTTCCCCGACCAGACAGGCGGAGCGAACCAAGTCCGTGGGACAGGCCTCCTCCGAACCGGCCGTGGCTCCCGCCCGACCAGCCAAGCCTCCGTCCGAAGCCGGCAACAGCGAAGGGAACGGCGTCGCCGCGATCGCAAACCGGGCCCAGCCTCCTCCGACACGCACGACCAATCTGGATAGCCGAGCCGAAGGCAATTCGCCGCCCCGGACGAGCGTAGCCAGGGAAGTGCTCCGGAGGAAAAAGGTCGCGACGCGAAAGCCTGATCAGAGCCCGCCGCCCAAGGCTGCAACGGACAGTCATGGCGACGATCGTCCATCGCCTCCGAACCGCTCCGGAAACATGGCGTCGCGATCCGACGATTGGTTCAACCCTCTGGGACTTCGCTAATCGCGCGGCTGCGAACGGTTAGTTTCGCATCACCAGGCAGCTTCCGCCCGCCGATTTGAGCTTTGAGCAAAGTTGCACTGCCTTTTCACGAGTTGCCTCCGCAACCCTGACGAAATACCAGGCTGATGGGCCACGCCCTCCCAAAGCCTTTTTCACGACCGTCGGCGCGTGATCTCCGAGGACCGAACGGTAGCGCCTCTGCAATTGCGTGTACTCGTTCAGAGCCTTGGTCTCCGAGGCGTCGCCTATCAATTGCAGCCCCCAGGCCATATCGGGATTAGCTCGCGCTTGTTGGCTTTCCAGTTTCGCCGGGGACTGCCGCGCCAACTCGGCACATGAACCGACCACCGGCTCAAACTGCCGCAGCTGCAGCGATGCTCCGATCCATTCGTCTGCCGATCGGCCCGTTATGATGCGGACATAAGATCGCGTTTCGTTGGGGAGCCTGCCACGGCCTGACATCCACTCCCTGACCCGGCGCGGTCCGGCGTTGTAGGCTGCCGCCGCCAAGCCCAGATTTCCGAACTGGTCCCCAAGCTCGCGAAGCCAGCGTGCGGATTCGTTAAGAGCTTCGATTGGTGCAAACGGATCGGACAATCCGCGCCAGCGTGCGGTAGCCGGCATGAATTGGGCAATGCCCATCGCTCCTGCACGGCTCACGGAATTGGGATCGAAGTTGCTTTCTTGCCGGATCAAGCGAGTGAAGAAATCGACTGGAATGCCGTGGGTTGCCGCAGCGCGCTGCAGCGGTCCACAATTGCTGTCAGTCGACGGTTCCGCCGATGCCGATTTCTTCTCGGGCTCAGCCTCAGCATCGGATTTGTTTGTGTCGAACTCGGAACGACCGCTGTCTTCCTTGAGCCGAACTTCTGTATTGGGTGACTCAGGCTCAGCCGCCACGCCGGCGTGCGATGAAATCACGGACGCGAACAGGATAGCACTCGTAAACCGAATGAATGAGCGCGCCCGGGTCATGGCAACCAAGGACCACCAGCACCCCGCGATGTGAATGGCTTTCAAGGGTGCGCCCCTTCAACTGATCTGCGTACGTTCAAGCGCTTGGCAGTTGAGCTTCAAACACCAAGCAAACCGCTATCAAAGGTTGAGGTTCCGGCTCTAATCGCAGGAAAGCACTATTCAACATCCGCGACGCATTTCGTGCCGAGATGCAAGGAACTTCAAGCGTCGTGCAAGGTTGTTGCTGCGAGGTTGATGATGGAACGCGACCCTTTCGAAAATGCAATCGACAGGATTTTGGCCGAAGCGGATGGAGACGTCCGGCTCGCTCTACGCGCCGTGCTAAGAGAGAACGTTCAGCTTGAAGCGGAATTGCGTCATCTTTACGCGGCTGCCGAACATGGCAGTCGCAATGCCAAAGCGTTACTGCATTAGTCCGGTAGAAAGCAAAAAATGCCCAGCATCAAACCCGCCCCACTCCGAAACAAAATCGATCTCGCCGATGCCCTTCAATGCCGGGCGTGGACTCGGCGGTTTGGCATACCCATCGAAGAACTCCGGGTCATCGTCGCGAAGGTTGGGAATTCCGCGTCCGGGGTCGCCAAGGAAATACAACTTCAGCGCTCGACGTCTTCCGGCAACACACGGATATAGCCGCCCGGATCATGGTTGGGCGAACTCGCCTCCCTGCCCACCGTTCTCGTCTGACAGCCTTCGGATTGCGTGATCGCCCCTCGGCAATTAACTTGGGGCGATGAACGCGACAACCCTTTGTTCACCGCCCCTCCATCACCGTGTCGGAGTTCCGATGCACAGCACGGCCGGGCGACGTGCCTTTCGTGGAACGTTACCCCGGCTATTCGCTGTCCTACGTTTGCAAAGGCAGCTTCGGTTGTCACATCGGTGGCCGGTTCTTCGAACTGGTGCCGGGCTCGGTGCTGGTCGGCCACCCCGGCGACGAATATGTCTGCACGCACGATCATATCTGCGGCGACGAGTGCCTGTCGTTCGCGCTGTCGCCGGACCTCGTGGATTCGATCGGACCCATCCACATCTGGCGAATGGGCGCCGCCCCGCCCCTGCCCGAATTAATGGTGCTCGGCGAACTGGCTCAGGCCGCCGCGGAGGGCCGTAGCGACATCGCGCTCGACGAGGTCGGGCAAATTTTCGCCAACCGCTTTATCGAGATCGTCTCCGGAAAGGCCCGCCAACACGTGAGCGCCAACGCGGAAAATCGCCGGCGCGTCATAGAAACGGCGCTGTGGATCGATCAGCATTCTCACCGCCAGATCGAGCTTGAGCAAGCCGCTCGACAGGCCGGCCTTAGCCCATTCCATTTCCTGCGGCTGTTCTCCCACGTCCTCGGCGTTAGTCCCCACCAATATCTCGTGCGCTCGCGCCTCAGGCATGCAGCGAGGCTTCTTGCCGATCAGGAGCAAAGTATCACCGACGTCGCCTACAATGTCGGGTTCAGCGACCTCTCGAACTTTGTGCGCACCTTCGGTCGCGCCGCCGGCATTTCTCCGTTGAAATTCCGGCAGGCATCGCGCGGATGCGCAAGATTTTCCAAGAACGCCTCGGCCTCCAGTGATTACGTGATCTCCAGAAAACGCCTCGAATGCGCGTTAAGCTCGGAGTTCACCATGTTCGATCACATCGGAATAAAAGTCGCCAATCTTGACACCAGCGTTCGGTTCTATGCAGCCGCCCTCGCCCCGCTCGGTTACGTGCTGTGCTCGCAAGACGAAAGCGGGGCGGGATTCGGGCCAAAGGGCGAACCGGCGCTGTGGCTTTACCTGCAGAAGGGGCTGAAAAATACTGGCGCGCATATCGCGTTCCGCGCGCCCGATCAGGCCGCGATCAAAAAATTTCACAGCGAAGGCGTGAAGGCGGGTGGCCGCGACAACGGCGCAGCCGGCCCGCGGACCGATTACAGCCCGACCTACTATGCCGCGTTTCTGGTCGACCCCGACGGCAACAATGTCGAGGCGGTCTGCACCTAGATCGACTAATTACTCACCGTCAGGACACACGTTCATGGCTTCAATCTGCAAGGACATTCCAATTGAGGCTTGCCCGGACGAAGTTTGGGACGCCGTGCGCGATTTCGGCGCCGTGCATCGGCGGTTGGCGCCGGGGTTCGTGCTCGATGCCAAGCTCGAAGGCGCAGCGCGCATCGTCGCCTTCGCCAACGGCACGGTCGCGCGCGAGCTGTTGGTCGATTGCGACGAGCGGCAGCGCCGGCTGGTCTACGCCGTGGTGA
Organism: uncultured Alphaproteobacteria bacterium; assembly: GCA_963764155.1. Taxonomy (GTDB): domain Bacteria; phylum Pseudomonadota; class Alphaproteobacteria; order Rhizobiales; family Xanthobacteraceae; genus Bradyrhizobium. Next base: position 60,446 of record CAVXRI010000011.1, on the reverse strand, counting down.
GTGAGCGGCTGAAGCAGCACAGCGCATCGGTGCAGGTCGTCACTGACGGCGAAACTCGCAGCCGTTTGGTCTGGACCGTGGACTTCCTGCCAAACGAGATCGCGCCTTATCTCGAAGCGCAGATGAACCAGGCTGCGCTCGCCATGCAGAAGGCGCTTGGCCGCGGACGGGCCTGAGTTCGTTGCCCGCCCGCTAACTAGGCCCCAATCTCTTTTGCAAGTCCTAGCCGCGCTTCCCGCCGATCGAGACGAAGGCCATGAGACACGGCTCCGGCAACGGGTTGCGCCACCGATGGCGGGTCCCGTTTTGCACCACGCAATCACCCTGGTGTAAATGAACCTTCTGTCCGTCGTCCAACTCCAACGTCATCTCGCCACGAACGACGATCCCGTAATCGACAGTATCCGACGTGTGCATCCCTGGCGCAGCGCGGTCGAAATAGTCACCCATACCAGGGAGCTTCTCTGACAATTCTTTCAGCCCGCTTTCGAAAGTCACACCTGCGGGCGGCTTCCACCCATCTGGGCGCTTAGGTGGGTACGAAATGAGGCGAAACATCGTACCTCCGGGTCCGGGGAAGCCTTTCGTTCCTCCGAGCATCGGGTCCGGTTCCAGGTTGGCGAGCCGAGGCACCCCCTCCGTCATGTAGAGTTCGTAGAAAGTGAGTCCCGGGTTGGCATCGATCGTCACCACTTTGGGTGTCACGTCAAAGGACTTGAACACGGAGTGGCCGTGTTCATCGCGGCCAGTCAGTGCCCGCTTCGGCGGTGGGAGGTCGGCCGAGTCTTTCGCGTCCGCGGGTTGTGATATCGCGGCCAAAGCACTCCCGCCGACTACTGCGGAGAGCGCCTGGAGCAGTTCGCGTCTGTCTCCGCCTTCGGATTGTTTCCAAGAACGCTCCGGCGCGTTCAGAGATTTGCTCTTATTCCGTTTCCACCAGCGCCAGAACTCTCTGCTCATCCGCATTCTCCTTTGCAGCGTGCTGTCTCGTCCCAGATGTTATGAGAATACGCCCTGCGAAGGTGTGCTTTCTGCGGCTTTCAATTACTCCCCAACCGACGCTAGCGCTGGACGCGCGGTCGCGGCTGTCGCGTGCCTCGGTCCCCAGCGCGTCAGGATGACGCTTGAACAGGACAGCACGCCGAGCACCACCATCGAAGCTGCCGCCAGCGCAAAATAGTTTTGGGCGGTCGCCCCATGCGATGACAGTACCCAGCCTCCCATGCTGATAAAGACAAGCCGCGCGGTCTGCGCCAGCACCGGCCCGAGGACCTTGGCTGCGCCTTGCGAGGAGAAATACATCGAACTGGCTAATCCGATGAACGCATACATCGGCGCCGCTGTGGAAAGGTATTGCCGGCTCGCGGCGCGCACGCCCGCGTTGCCGGTGAAGATGTTCACCCAGAGATCCGGGAAAACCGCGATTATTGTCGCGATCAGGCCGACCGACACGAACGAGATCAGGCCCGCGGTCCAGGCGATACGCCGGGCGCGCGCGATCCGTTCGGCGCCGATCGCCATGCCGATCATCGGGACCGAGGCGATACCGACCGCAAACGAGACTGACGTCAGCAGGAATTCGAGTCGCGCGCCGATGCCATAGCCGGCCAATATCTCGGTGCCGAAACCCGCGAGCATGTGAGTGAAAATACTGATGGTGAGCACCGATTGCAGCGGCGAAAAGCAGGAGACCGCGCCGACTTTCAGGATGTCGATGAACATCGCCCATTGAATGCGAAGGCCCCTGATCCGGGGGACCACGCGCGCTCGGCCGGAAAACAGGTACCAGCTCATCACCGAAATGCTGATCGAAAATGCAACGAGGGAGCCCGCCGCCACGCCGCGCATCCCGAATTGCGGGATCGGGCCGAGGCCCAGTCCCAGCGTGCCGCCGAGGATGATCTGGCACACGGCGGAACTGAGCATCATCAACGACGGCAGCTTCATATTGCCGGTGCCGCGCAAGACTCCTGCCATGGTGTTCAATAGCCACGGCAGCACCGCGCCGCCGAAAAAAATCTGCACATAGGCGACGGCATTGGCAAGCACGAGGCCGCGGCCCCCAAGCAGCTCCAGCAGCTTGGGCCCGAGCGTCAACATGCCGAGCATAAAGACCAGTCCGAAAATGATGCCGATCAGAAGCGCATGCGAGGCGAGCGCAGAGGCGCGCTGCGTATCGCCAGCGCCGAGCGCCCGCGCGATCGCCGAAGCCACTCCGCCACCCATGGCGCCACCGGACATGGTCATCATCAGGATCACGCAGGGGAATACCAGCGCCATCGCAGCCAGCGGCTCCACGCCAAGCCGGCCGATATAGGAGGTTTCCGCGATGACGACGCAAGTACCCGCGCTTAGCGCAGCCACGTTCGGCCAAGCCAGCCGCAGCAGCGTGCGCAGGATCGGGCCCTCCACCAATGCATTCCGCGCAGGCCTTGGCGGCGCGGGCAGCGGGCGCTCGTCCTCATCTACGGGTATTTCGGCGACGCCGATATCGGACATTTCTGCTCCCGCACACGATTGCCGGCATGGTCGGCTTCAATCGCGCGCCTCAACTGATTTTGTGATCGTCCCTTGGCCGGAACCGCGCCGCTTCCTAGCACGAACCCGTCTGATTCCGCCTGCGCGAAGCGCAACGGGGCCCTGCGGTAATGCGCTGAGTTCTCGATTTCCCGTGTCCTGAGGGCCAAAACAACGAGGTTGAGCAGTGTTCAGCCGATCGACCACACGAACGGTGGTTTGCCCCCGGCCGCCGGGCTCATCGCGACGGAGATGTGGCGACCGCAACCAGCCGCGAGGCCTTCGAACAATCCCTCAAGCAACTTGGCGCAAGATGGGTGATAGTCGCCGACGCCGACCATCAACTTCCAGTCCTGCTGGCGGATTTCGCAGCGGCCATGAGCTTCACCGATTTCCGCGACATCGCCTTGCGCCTGCAACAGCGTGTGCAGAAACGCTGCAAATTTGCTCCCGCCTCCACGGCTCGCCGAGAGACCACGCGCGACTTCGTCAAAATATTGCATGCCGATCAACTTGCCGGTGAGATGCAACAGATGACCTGCATCGTCGGGCCCGAACAATTGCACCATCACGGGCGCGGCGGTGCGGACGTATTCCATCGCGTAATTGAGATAGGCTTTGTCCAGCCGCGATTTTGGCCAGCTCGAAATTGGCAGCGCCGGCGCGCGCTCGGGGTCAAACAGCGGCGCCTCAAGATGACGCGCAAAGACCAGGCGCTGATCGAGATCAAGCGCATGGTCATATTCGCAGTAAAATCCTTCGAGCCCGTCCTGACCGTCCACGCTTTGCTTGGTGCAGACGAATCCGAGATTGGGATTGCCAAGCGCTGCGCCGTTGTTGGCGTGCCAACCGCGCAGCATCGCGCGCGAGACTTCGCCGGGGATGCCGCAGATCGCTGTGCCCTTCCAAATCCAGCGCGGCGGCGGATAACGGATCCAGGCCTTCCGATCGGTCTCGTACATGTATTCGACATGAACGCCGCCGATCCAGTTCGACAGATAATGATACTGCGCCGCGCCGACCGCCGGCGGCAGCCGCGACAAGCCGAGCTTCTCAAGCCCCGGCAGGAACCGCTCCTGCTGCTGACGGCGAAACACGCGGAAAACGAATTCCGCGGCCTCGGCGCTACCGCGCCGTGTCACCACGGTGAGAATGAGCCCGGTGAAGTAGGCGTGATAGAGCTCGGCTACGCTTCGCCACTGAAGCCACTGACCTTCCTGGGCGCTATCCTGGCGATCGATCATGTTTGCTCCCGTTCGCGTATGTAAACGCCGGGATTGTCAGACCCGAAAGTGCTTGCTGAGCTTCAGGCCCTGCGCCTGATAGTTCGAGCCTATGCGCTGACCATACATCGCATCCGGTCGCGCCAGCATTTTTTCGTAGACGAGCCGTCCGACGATCTGCCCATGCTCGAGGATGAATGGCACCTCGCGAGAACGCACTTCGAGCACCGCGCGCGCGCCTTGCCCGCCGGCTCCAGCATAACCGAAGCCGGGATCGAAGAATCCCGCATAGTGCACCCGGAATTCACCGACCAGGGGATCGAACGGCACCATCTCGGCGGCGTAATCCGGCGGCACCTGCACCGCCTCCTTGGAAGCGAGAATGTAGAACTCGCCGGGGTCGAGGATCAGACTGCGGTCCGGCCGCGCAGCTATCGGCTCCCAGAATTCATCGGCGGCGTAGCCGCCGCGCCGATCGATATCGACCACGCCGGTGTGGCGCTTGGCGCGGTAACCGACAAAGCCCTTGCTGGTTGTGCCAGCCAGATCGACGCTAAGCGCCACCTCCGCCGATGAGGTCGGCTTGCTCGCTATCGACCAGCCGCTCCGATCCATGCAACGCGTTGAGTTCGTCGGCATCGAGAATGGCGTGGCCGGCACGAAAACGAACTTGCGAAAGCCGCGATCCCTCGCGGAGCAGCACCGGAAATGTCTTCGGGCTGATCTCCGCATACAACGGCCCGTGATATCCAGCGCCGATCATATCGAAGCGGCGAGTACCGTCGGCGATCACGCGGGTGAATACATCGACCCGTCCGGTGGAGCTTTTGGGATTGGCCGACGCCACGATCTGCGCTGGCAGCGCAAGGCTTTCCAGCAGCGGCACGATGTAGACACAGTTGGTCTCGAGTACCGCGCCATCGGCGAGACCGATTTCGTGCAGCTTCAATTCGTCGATGCGCTCGGCCACCGTGGCGCCGGGACCGGGCAAGAAGCTCGCGCGCACGCGGTAAGCTATGTCGCCAAGCCGCAAATCGAGGCTTGCCGGCTGGATCTGGCTTTCTACAAAGGGATAGGCCGGCAGGATCAGGCCGGCATCCGCCATCGCCGCGATCATGCGGTCGGGCAGAATTCCGTTGGCGTCGGCTTGCAGCGAGAACGACAATTGATGATCCCTGCGGACGGCCCTATTCTCATCCAAACCCCGCAAAAATGGCCATTTATCGGTTATCCGATGGTTGCCTTGACGAAAAGGGCACGCCGGAATAAGAGCATGACTTATCCCGTGGTGATTTGAGCCGGCCGGCTTGCAGCCACGTTAAACAAGTCGCTAAACAGGCCGGGGACCTATGTGATCCCGGCTTGTGGAAATTTTTCCAGGCCGGTTTTTTTGTGACCTTCCAATGGAGGTCACGATGGAGGTCACATGTCCGAGTCTAGCGCGTCCGAGTCTACCGGTTCTCAGTCCACCCCATCCGCCTCGCCTACCCTACGCTACCGGCCCGAAACCAGGCTGGTGCATTCCGGCACCCTGCGTTCGCAATTCGCCGAAACGTCCGAGGCGCTGTTCTTAACGCAAGGCTTCCTTTACGACACCGCCGAGGAGTGCGAGGCCCGGTTCAAAGGCGGCGATCCCGGATTTCTCTATTCCCGTTTTTCCAATCCCAATGTTGGGATGTTCGAGCAGCGGATGATCGAGCTCGAAGGCGCGGGCGCAGCGCGCGCGACCGCCACCGGGATGGCCGCGGTTACTGCGGCGATCCTTGCACCCCTGAGGGCCGGCGATCACGTCGTTGCTGCAAAAGCGCTATTCAGCTCCTGCCGCTATGTGGTGGAAGATCTGCTGCCGCGCTACGGCATCGAATCCACATTGGTGGATGGCCTCGACCTCGATCAATGGCGCAAGGCGATGCGGCCGAACACAAAGACTTGCTTCGTTGAAAGCCCGACTAATCCAACCCTGGATGTGCTCGATATCGGCGCTATCGCCGAAATTGCCCATCACGCCGGCGCACGGCTGATCGTCGATAACGTCTTTGCGACACCTATTTGGCAAAGCCCCTTGGCGCTAGGCGCAGACGTCGTTGTTTACTCGGCAACCAAGCACATTGACGGCCAAGGCCGCTGTCTGGGCGGGATCATCCTGTCATCGGAATCTTTCATTGCCGAACACATCCATAATTTCTTGCGGCAGACCGGACCATCGATGTCACCATTCAACGCCTGGGTGCTGCTGAAAGGTCTCGAAACCCTCGCTGTTCGCGTTCGCCAGCAAACCGAGACCGCGGCGGCCATCGCGGATGCCCTGGCGGCGCATCCCAAAATTTCGCGCCTGATCTATCCGGGGCGGGCCGATCATCCGCAGGCGGCCACCGTCAAGAAGCAGATGCGCGCTGGATCAACCCTGATCGGTTTCGAGGTGAAGGGTGGAAAGCCTGCTGCGTTCCGGTGCCTGAATGCACTCAAGCTCTCGCGGATCAGCAACAATCTCGGTGACGCCCGCAGCCTGGTTACCCACCCGGCTACATCGACGCATCAGCGGCTGAGCCCGGAAGCTCGCGCCGAACTCGGCATTAGCGAAGGGTTCATCCGCTTCTCAGCGGGGCTCGAACATCGCGACGATCTCATTGAGGATCTGGATGCTGCGCTGGATCAGGCGTGAAGATAAAGTTGCGAGTAGCGAATTGCGTAATCGCCACTCATCAACTCACATCGGCCGATAGGTCTGAACGTTAGAGGGGACGTGGACGCCGAGCTTGATCTGGCCGACCGACTTGATGATATCGTCGCCGAGCAATTGCGCGAAACAGGCATAGCCCCAATCGTTCATATGCAGCCCGTCGGCGATCACGAAAGCATCGATCGGGATCGCCTGCCGTTCGTGCCAATCGCGCATTACCTCAAAGCGGGGAAAAATCCCGACGTGACGAAGCTCGGCGACTCGACCGAGTAGCCTGACCATTTTGCTGGCGCTCTCGGCGCGTTCGGTCACCCGAGGTGAATATTGCGGATCGACCAGCACAAGATCGGCACCGGCCTCCTGAATGCGCCCGATGCCTTCTGCCACCTGGTTGGCGGTTTCTGCCGGGTCGAGATTGCGCAGCACCGCGTTGGTGCCCACCTGCCAGATCACCAGGTCCGGATGCTTGTCGATCACCGCGTCCTGCAGCCGCTTCATCATTTCCGGCGCGTCTTCGCCGCCACGGCCGGCGTTGACAACCGTGATATCGGCGGACGGATATTTCCGATGCAATTGCGCGGCCAGGCGATTGGGATAGGTGAACTCGGGCGAGCTCACCCCATAGCCGGCAGTAGAAGACGATCCGAACGCGATGATCACCACCGGCTGACCAGAGGCCAGCTTACTCGCCACATGGGGCAGCGAGCCCATCGATTTCGCACCGCCCTTTGGCGGTAGGCAGGGCACGCGGCTGAAGATGTCGCTCGCGGATTTCGCGACTTCCTTCACCTTGTCGATGGTTTTGGCGGTGAAGGTTTTCTGCTCCTGCGGATTGGTCGCGTTGGTGGATACAGCACCTATGGTGAAGGGTTTCTGCGGCACCGAACTCTGCGGCGTGGCCGGCGCGCCGCCCTCCGTCTGGCCGGCGTTAGCCGCTTGCGCCCGCGCCGGCACGATCAACGCCGGCGTGAGCAGCCCAATGGCCGCAACGATCGAGGCAATCATCCACGCGGATCGGCGGGAGCGGTGGTGAGACTGCGACGAGTTCATTAACCGTAAACTCTCAATTCTGCTGAGCCGGACCGATGCGCGCAGCATCGATCACAAGTTTAGCCAATGAACGAGCCAGACAGTCGTGAACGCGCTTGGCAAGGTCGGTGCCCGCCGCAGCGCTGAACAGATCAAAATCTCCTTGATCGTTCCATTGATGCATAATGCCGAAGCGATCAAACAGCGGAACGTCGTGCTCCTGCGCAGCGACGCGCAGATTATCGAGATAAGGCGGCGCCGAGATCATCGTCTCGGTCCGGGGGCTGTATTGCAAGTTCATCAAGATCACGTCAGTTCCAGCCTGTTGCAGTTCGCCAACTCCCTCGCTGACTGCGCTGCGAAAATCGTCGGGATCAACGGATCGCATAGCATCCACGGTGCCGGTCTGCCAGATGACCAAAGTAGGCCTTTTCTCTTCCACCAGCTTAACGAACCCGGAAGCTACCTCTTCAGCCGTCTTCTTGGCCTGGAGTTCTAAGGATACGTTAACCGTGACCGACGGTAACTTCTCCCTGAGCACGGCCTGCAGGCGCGCGGGGTAGGCGCTATCCTCCGAACCAGCGATGGTCGATGACCGGCTGCCCACCACGACGATAGACAGCGCTCGGCCGTTCTTGACGGCGTCCGCAATCTTCGGCAGCGCGCTCTCCGTCGCGAGCAAATAATCCGGAACTGCGCAGGTCTGGGGTGCTTCCTCGGCACGCGTCTGCTCTACGGCAAGACAGCCGGCCAAGAACGTCAGGCCCAGAATAAATCCCGACCTCATCAACCCCCTCCCGCCAGGTCAGCGTTGCCGGCGGCGCCCTTGTTCCGTGGAGCGCTCTTATCGGCAACCTGCTTGTACCATGAAATTATCCAAGCCATGGCCCACATGATCAAGATTCCACTGATGCTGATAAACGCGTGCAGCGCAGCACCGCCGGAGATCTCGGCCAGGATGAAATGGCCGGCGAACGCCAGGAAGACACCCAAGCAGAAAATCTCGAGCGAGTGCTGCCCGCACAGGATCAACGGCCGCAACCAGCGCGATTTCAGTCCCGGCCAGTCCCTCGGCAGGAAGCGCACCGTGATCGCCGCGAGCGCCAGAAAATGTGCGAACCGCAGTACGTCGAGATCGGTCTTGTTGATCGGATACATCCACTGCTCGACCCGACGCGGCATCAGGTGATTGAGCTGCGGGAAGTACCACGTCATCGTGACGCAAAAGGCCGCGAACAGATAGCCGAAACAAATCCACAGCGTGATCGGCGAGGAGATAATTCGGGTCATACGCCGCGCGCCGCCAAGCGCGCACCACGCGCCAAACACGAACAGCAACTGCCAGGCAAAGGGATTGAAGGCCCAGAAGCCGTTCGGATATGCGCTCAGGTAAAGATCGTACTCCCAGGTGATGGCATATAGCAGGACCGAAAGCGCCAGCGTCACGTCTGCCTTCCATTTCATCAGCCACAAAATGACGGGAAGAAACAGCATCAGCACGATATAGAGCGGCAGCACGTCCATATTGACCGGACGGAAGCGGAGCAACAGCGCCTGGACGATGGTCACGTCGGGCTGCTTCAGAAAATCCATAATGCCCATTTCTTCCGAATAGAGCGGGTTTTCAAAGCTGGTCGCGACGTAGGAGATTTCCGCAAGAAAGATCGTGAACAGAAACACGTGCGCGACATAGATCTGCCAGACCCGCCGCAGGATTCGCGCGGTGGCGATCAGAAACCCGGACTCAAGCATGGCGCGGCCGTAGACAAAGGCAGCGGTGTATCCGGATATGAAAATGAATATTTCGGTGGCGTCGCTAAACCCGTAATTGCGGATAGTGAACCAGGTCAGAAGGTTGGGCGGCAGGTGATCGATGAAGATCAGCCACAGCGCCATGCCGCGAAACAAATCGAGCCTCAACTCGCGTTCTCCGACCGCCGGGAAGGAAAACGCGAACGGGGACGCAGGTGTGGTGTCGCGCGTGACCGCATTTGCTGCTCGGTCGATGGGCGGCCCGGCAATTCGATCGGCAATGGACGTCATATGTCACCGCTGTTAAGCGCTTTTGCGAACATAGCATAGCACCGCAAGCTACCGAAGTTGCGGGGCGTTCGGGCCGCGCCTTAGATCGGAACTATGTTGAAACCACGATCCCGCCAAGCCCGCCCGACGATTGGTCCCGGCCGATGTTTTCGATAGGATGAGATCATGTACCGTGCCGTCACCCGTCAGATCGAAGTTACCGTGGAGCCGAATTTCCTCCCCGAACGCTCGTCCGCTGAAGATGGCCGATATTTCTGGTCCTACACCATCGTCATCACCAATGTCGGCTCGGAGACGGTGCAGCTCAAGACGCGGTACTGGGTCATTACCGATGCTTCAGGCCGGCGCCAGGAAGTGCGCGGCGAAGGAGTGGTCGGCGAGCAGCCGGTGCTCGCGCCAGGGGAGCGCTTCGAATACACCAGCGGGGTGCCGCTTACGACAGCGTCCGGTTTCATGAGCGGGCGCTATCAAATGGTGAGCGAGGGCGGAGAGCGGTTCGAGATCGAGGTGCCTACCTTTTCGCTCGATAGTCCCGACAGCAAGCGCGTCTTGAATTGAGCATAGGCGGCATCATCGGCTCTTCCCGATGGCAGCGCTATTCCACGCCTGCTTCCTGTGGGGTGAATTGGTACACCGAGCTGCAAAACTCGCAGGTCACGACCACCTTGTCGTCTTTCACCATCTCGGCGCGATCCTTTGGCGCGAAGCTTTTGAGCATGGCCGACACGGCTTCGCGAGAGCACGAGCACTGCGCGCGCAACGGCAGCGGTGCGAACACCCGCACGCCGCGCTCGTGAAATAGCCGATACAACAGTCGCTCACCCGAAAGATCCGGGTCGATCAATTCGAGATCTTCGACCGTCGAGATCAGCGACTGGCCTTCGACCCAGGCGTCGTCGTCTGCAACAGTATGCGTCACGGCGCCCTCCGGTGCGTCGCCCGGATGCAGATCGGACTGCCGCGCGCGATCAGGCGCTTTCGGCAAAAACTGGATCAGCATTCCGCCGGCTCGCCAGCGGTGCCGAGGTCCATCACCGCCTCGCCATTCTTCGCCGACTGCCAGCCGCACCCTGGTCGGTATTTGTTCCGAGCGAAGAAAATATTCATGCGCCGCCGCTTCGAGACCGCCTCCATCAAGTGCCACCAGGCCCTGATAACGACTCATCTCAGGGCCTTGATCGATGGTCATCGCAAGATGACCCTTGCCGAGCAGCGCGCCGGAATCCTGGCCGTGCTTGAGACGCTTCGCATCGAAGCGCGCATAGGCTCGCAGGCGATCAGGCGCCTGGAAATCCACGATCATAAAGGACACCGGACCATCGCTCTGCGTCTGCAGGATGAGCCGGCCGTCAAATTTCAGCGACGAGCCGAGCAGCGTCGTAAGCACGATCGCTTCGCCGAGCAGCTTGGCCACGGGCTCTGGGTAATCGTGCTTCTCGAGTATATCGTCGAGCGCGGGCCCAAGCCGGGTAAGACGGCCGCGCAGATCCAGCGCGTCAACCTCGAACGGCAGCACTGTGTCATCGACCGGAACGGTCGACGGCGCGCGGATCGGAGGGTTGAGCGGAGATTTTATGCCGGGGGATTCTGAGACCATGGCGCTCTATCTGGGGTCGGAACGCGCGAAACGAAAGGGGTTCGCCGAACGCGGAACCGCTTTGGGCGAAGAGAACGCTCACGCCACGGCGTCAAAGCACCATGCCAGAATGCCCTTTTGCGCATGCAGCCGATTTTCCGCCTCGTCGAATACGACGGATTGCGGACCATCGATCACCTCATCGGTGACCTCCTCTCCGCGATGGGCAGGCAGGCAGTGCATGAACAGCGCGTCGGGCTTGGCCAGCGACATCAGCTTGGCGTTGACCTGATATGGCTTCAGCAAATTGTGGCGGTGCTCGCCGTCCTTGTCGCCCATCGAGACCCACGTATCTGTGACGACGCAGTCGGCGCCGCGCACCGCCGCTTCCGGATCGTTACCCAGCACAATCGGTGCCTTGGTCACCTTGATCCATTCCTTCATGGTCTTGTTCGGCGCAAGCTGCGGCGGCGTCGCCACGTTGAGTTTGAACCTGAATCGTTCCGCCGCTTGCGCCCATGACGCCAGCACGTTGTTATCGTCCCCGCTCCACGCGACAGTGCGACCTTCGATGGGCCCCCGATGCTCCTCGAACGTCATCAGGTCCGCCATCACCTGGCACGGATGCGAGCGCCGCGTCAGGCCGTTGATCACAGGCACGGTGGCGTGCTCCGCCAGTTCGAGCAGCGCATCGTGGTTGAGAATGCGGATCATGATCGCATCGACATAGCGCGACAGAACCCGTGCCGTGTCGGCAATGGTCTCGCCGCGGCCGAGCTGCATTTCGGCGCCGGTCAGCATGATCAATTCACCGCCGAGCTGGCGCATGCCGACGTCGAACGAAACCCGCGTGCGCGTCGAGGGCTTCTCAAAAATCATCGCCAGCGTCTTGCCCTCAAGCGGCTTTTCGCCGTTTTGATGCGCCTTGCGCTTCGCCTTCAGGGCAATGCCCGCCGCGAGCATGTTGCGAAGCTCACTGGTCGGAAGCTCGCTGATGTCGAGAAAATGCCGCGGCTTACTCATCGCTCCGCCGCCTGTTTCGATTGGTTGCCCGAAAGCGCCGTGCAAGCCCGCTCAAGCCGCGCCACGGCTTCCTCGATCTCCGCCTCGGTCACGATCAGCGGCGGCAGGAATCGCACAACGTTTTCGCCGGCGCCAACGGTGAGCAGATGTTCGTTGCGCAGCGCCGCCACCAGATCGCCTGACGGGATGACCGCTTTCAACCCGATCAGCAATCCCTCGCCCCGTACTTCGGCAAGGACGCCGGGATGGCGATCGACCACAGAGGCGAGCTTCTGCTTCAGCAACAGCGACATCTTCTGCGCGTGCTCGAAGAAGCCGGGCTTCAACATGACGTCGAGCACGGCGTTGGCGGCTGCGACCGCCAGCGGGTTACCGCCGAACGTCGAACCGTGCGAACCCGGCGTCATGCCGGCGGCCGCCTCGGCGGTTGCAAGGCAGGCGCCGATCGGAAATCCGCCGCCGAGCGCCTTTGCCAGCGGCATCACGTCGGGTGTGACCCCGATGCGCTTATAGGCAAATAGTTCTCCGGTGCGGCCCATCCCGGTCTGCACCTCGTCGAAAATCAACAACAGCCCCTTCTCATCGCAAAGCTGACGCAGCGCTCTAAAGAAGGCGTGGGGCGCCGCCCGCACTCCGCCTTCGCCTTGCAGCGGCTCGATCAGGATGCCCGCGGTGTTCGGGCCGATTGCCTTCTTGACGGCTTCGAGATCTCCGAACGGCACCTGATCGAAACCATCCATCGGCGGCCCGAAGCCTTCGAGATATTTGGCCGAGCCGGTCGCAGCCAGCGTTGCCAGCGTTCGTCCATGGAACGCGCCGTCAAAGGTGATGATGCGGTAACGCTCGGGATGGCCCTTGGCGGCGTGATGCTTGCGCGTGATCTTGATGGCGCATTCCATCGCCTCAGCACCCGAATTGGCGAAGAACACGAAATCGGCGAAGCTTTGCTCGCAAAGCCGCGCCGCCAGCCGCTCGCCGTCCGGGCTCTTGAACAGGTTCGACATGTGCCACAGCTTGGTCGCCTGCTCCTGCAGGGCGGCGACAAGATGCGGGTGTGCATGACCTAAGGCGTTTACCGCGACGCCGGAGGTGAAATCGAGATAGCGCTCGCCATTGGTTGCGATCAACCAAGCGCCCTCGCCGCGCTCGAAGCCGAGATCTACTCTTGCGAAAACGGGAAGCAGATGCGACGCGGCGCTCTCTGTCATGACAATCACTTGAGGGTTAGGGATCGGCCACAATGCACGCATTCGCGCGATCGCATCAGCAGCCAATCCCGGAAAACAAAACGTGCCGCCTTTTCGGGGCGGCACGTGGGGAGCTATCTTAGGCGCGCGGCCACACGTGTCAATGCCGCTGCACCGGCCAACTTGCTCCGTGTGTCTACCCCGTAGCCCTCCGGTGCAGTGGAAAAATCGAATTACGATGGTTAACTGACGGAACATGTGGACGCGATGCCGCGAACTCTGCGCCCGAGTCACGCCATATTGTAGCCTTTCTGTCGTCGGGTACGACATCTCGTGCGGCGGTTCTGATCCCAGAGAGTCCCATTGTTCAAGCGTACACGTTCGGGCGCGGCAGCCGCGCCCGACGAGGGCTAAAGGATTCTGCGCGCACGGGATTTTTAAAAGTTGCATCGCAGTGCTGGCCGCAAACTTGGCCTGCGCGACGCGGAGGGAAGTTGCGATGACGGTATTGACTTGGTCGGACGATCGCGTGGAGCAATTGAAAAAGCTCTGGGAGGCTGGGCTTTCAGCCAGCCAAATCGCCGCGGAACTGGGAAATGTCACGCGAAACGCCGTGATCGGCAAAGTGCACCGGCTCGGCCTCTCAGGCCGCGCCAAAAGTCCATCCTCGGCCGCACCGCGCCAGCGTAAAGCGCGCCCCGCGCAGCACATGATGCGGGTGGCCCGTCCTGTGTCGCGCGGCAACACCGCGCTTGCACATGCATTCGAGGTCGAGCTCGAGCCCGATCCGATCGCTTACGATAACGTCGTACCGATAAGTCAGCGGCTGTCGCTGCTCGAATTGAACGAAGCTACCTGTCATTGGCCGATCGGCGATCCCGCCAGTGCGGACTTCTTCTTCTGCGGCGGCAAGGCGCTCAACGGCCTGCCATATTGCGCGTATCACTCGCGTGTCGCCTATCAACCGGCGGCTGATCGCCGACGTCACACGCCGAAGCCGCCGACGCGCTAAGCGTTCATTGCAAGAAGTGCAAGCGATGAAGCAATTCAGACTGAATTGCCTCATCTCATTGGAATGACGATGTCAGGCTGGCGGTTCTTTCGCCAGCATGATCGATCTCACTCAGCCTTCGCAAACCGGTCATCCAGCGCGTAGCCGGCGCCGCGCACGGTGCGGATCGGATCCTGCTCGCGGTGCGGGTTGAGCAATTTCCGCAAACGTCCGATATGCACGTCCACGGTTCGCTCGTCGATGTAGATGTCGCGGCCCCACACGCTGTCGAGCAATTGCTCGCGGCTGAAAACCCGGCCGGGATGCTCCAGGAAGAACTCCAGCAGGCGGTACTCGGTCGGGCCGAGATCGACCGGTCGGCCGGAGCGCGCGACCCGACGCTTCTCACGGTCGAGTTCGAGGTCGCCATAGGTCAAAATGCTCGCAAGCCGTTCGGGGCTCGCCCGACGCAGCAGGCCCTTCACTCGCGCCAAAAGCTCGGGAACGGAGAACGGCTTGACGATGTAGTCGTCGGCACCGGTCGCGAGGCCCCTCACCCGTTCGCTTTCCTCACCCCGCGCGGTCAGCATGATGATTGGCAGTTGCCTGGTCTCCGGCCTCGCCCGCAGTCGGCGGCAGAGCTCGATGCCGGACAGGCCGGGCAACATCCAGTCCAGCACGATGAGGTCTGGAACGTGCTCCTTTAGCCGTGTGTCGGCATCGTCGCCGCGCGCGACCGTTTCGACGTCGTAGCCTTCGGCATCCAGATTATAGCGCAAAAGCGTGGTCAGCGCTTCCTCATCTTCCACCACCAGAATGCGCGCGCTCATCTTCTGATATTCCCCTAGTTCCCCGGCATCGTGGTTGCAAACGTGGTCATGTCGCCCTTCGGACGCTTGTCGAGGATTTGCTGACCCTCGATCATGTAGAACACAGTTTCCGCGATATTGGTGGCGTGATCGCCGATCCGCTCGATGTTCTTGGCGCAAAACATCAGGTGAATGCAGAACGAAATGTTGCGCGGGTCCTCCATCATATAGGTCAGCAGCTCGCGGAACAGCGAGGTGCAGATGGCGTCGACTTCCTCGTCGCCTTTCCAGACGTTCATCGCCGCCGGTAGATCGTGCGCCGCATAAGCGTCCAGCACGGATTTCACCTGCGACTGCACGAGGTCGGTCATGTGCTCAAGGCCCCGGATCAGCTTTAGCGGCTGGAATTCGCTTTCAAGCGCCGCGACCCGCTTGCCCATGTTCTTGGCGAGGTCACCGATACGCTCGAGATCAGTGGCGACGCGCATGGCGCCGACTATTTCGCGCAAGTCGATCGCCATCGGCTGGCGGCGCGCGATGGTCAGGACCGCCCGCTCCTCGATCAGCCGCTGGAGGCTATCGATCTCGGCGTCGGCCGCAACAACTCGCTGCCCCAACCCCACATCGCGGCGGATCAGCGCATCGACGGATTCCACGATCATGCGCTCGGCAAGTCCGCCCATCTCCGCAACGAGCCGGGTCAAATCCTGCAGATCGCTATCGAACGCCTTGGCGGTGTGTTCAGAAACCATTTCATATTCTCCGCTTTTGGCGCATTAGCCGAACCGGCCGGTGATGTAGTCCTGGGTACGGCGATCGCTTGGCGAGGTGAAAATCCGGCTGGTATCGTCGAATTCGATCAGCTCACCGAGATACATGAACGCGGTCTTGTCCGAGACGCGCGCCGCCTGCTGCATGTTATGGGTAACGATTGCGATGGTGTAATCCTCGGCGAGCTCCTGGATCAGTTCCTCGATCTTGGCTGTCGAAATCGGATCGAGCGCCGAACAAGGTTCGTCAAACAGGATTACCTCCGGCCGCACGGCAACGGTGCGAGCGATGCAAAGGCGCTGCTGCTGCCCGCCCGACAGGCTAAGGCCCGAAGCGTTTAGCTTGTCCTTGACCTCGTTCCAGAGCGCGCCGCCGCGCAGCGCCTTCTCGACGCGGCCGTCCATTTCGGATTTGGGAATCTTCTCGTAGAGGCGGATTCCGAAGGCGATGTTCTCATAGATGGTCATCGGAAACGGCGTCGGCTTCTGGAAAACCATGCCGACCCGGGCGCGCAGCAGATTGAGATCGATCTTGGGATCGAGAATGTCGGTTTTGTCGAGCATCAACTGACCGGTGGCGCGCTGGCCCGGGTAGAGGTCGTACATTCGATTGAAGATCCGCAGCAAAGTGGACTTGCCACAGCCGGACGGCCCGATGAAGGCGGTGACGCGGTGGGTGCCGAGCGTGAGGTTGATATTTTTCAGCGCATGGTTGTCGCCGTAGTAAAAATTCAGGTTGCGCGCCGTTACCTTGGCTGCAGCTTCCGGCAGGATCGCGTGACCTGAAGCGCCTGCGGTACTCATGGAAACAGAAACATCGGTCATTTGGCAGTCCTCTCGGCGCCGAGAATGCGCGCGCCGACATTCAGCGCGAGTACGGTCAAGGTGATCAGCAGCGCACCGCTCCAGGCGAGTTGCTTCCAGTAGGCATAAGGGCTTTGCACGAAGTTGTTGATTGTCACAGGCAGGTTAGCCATCGTCTTGGTAAGGTTGAGGCTGAAAAACTGGTTGCTGAGCGCTGTAAACAACAGCGGCGCGGTTTCGCCGGCGACGCGGGCCGTTGCGAGCAACACCCCGGTGATCAGTCCGGAGCGCGCCGCCCGATAGGCGATCCGCTTGATCACCAGAGAGCGCGGCAGTCCCAGCGCGGACGCCGCTTCGCGCAGCGGATTAGGCACGAGTAGCAGCATGTCTTCGGTGGTGCGCACCACCACCGGGATGACGATCACCGCCAGCGCAAGCGATCCGGCCAAAGCGGAAAAGCCGCCCATCGGAACCACGAGGGCGCCGTAAATGAACAGGCCGATGATAATCGAGGGCGCGCTCAGCAGGATGTCGTTGATGAAGCGAATTACCGAAGTGAGCCGATCGTTTCTGCCATATTCGGCCAGATACGTGCCGGCGAATAACCCGAGCGGTGCGCCGATTCCGACACCGATCACGGTCATGATCACCGAGCCGGTGATCGCGTTGAGCAAGCCGCCTTCGGTCGATCCCGGCGGCGGGGTATTCTGGGTGAAGACCTGAAGATTGAGCCCCGCTAGCCCGTTGTAGAGCAATGTGAACAAAATCAGCGCCAGCCATGTCACACCGAACATCGCGGCGCCGATGCAGAGCGCGCGTATGATGATATCGATTCTGCGGCGGCGCGCGTAAATCGAATTCATGGCCTTACTTCCCCGCCTGCTTTTCAAGCCGCAGCAGCATCAGCCGCGCGGCGGCGAGCACGAAAAACGTCAACACGAACAACAGCAGCCCGAGCAGGATCAGGCTCGACTGGTGCAAACCGTCGCTCTCGGCGAACTCGCTCGCGATCGCTGCCGAGATCGTGGTCCCAGGCGCGAAGATCGAGGATGAAATACGGAACGAATTTCCGATGATGAACGTGACCGCCATCGTTTCGCCGAGCGCTCGGCCGAGCGCAAGCATAATGCCGCCGATGACGCCGACGCGTGTATAGGGGATCACTACATTACGGACGACTTCCCATCTGGTGCAGCCGACGCCGTAGGCGGCCTCCTTCAAAACCGGAGGCACAGTCCTGAACACATCGACGGAAATCGCGGTGATGAACGGCAGCACCATGATCGACAGGATCAGCGCCGCATTGAACAGGCTGAGATAGGACGGAGGCCCGGCGAAAACTGCCCCGAGCAGTGGAACGCCCTTGAACAATCCGATCATGAAGGGCTGGAACGTGTAGGCCAGGAAAGGGCCGAGCACGAAGAAGCCCCACATGCCGTAAATGATCGAGGGAATGCCGGCCAGCAATTCGATTGCAATTCCAATTGGACGGCGCAGCCATTGCGGACAAATCTCGGTCAGAAAGATCGCAATGCCGAGCCCGACCGGTATCGCGATCAGCATCGCGATGAACGACGTCACCAAGGTGCCGTAAATCGGTCCGAGCGCGCCGAGCACCGGAGGATCGGCTGACGGCGCCCAGCGCTGCGTCCACAGGAACGCAAAGCCGTACTGCTTCATCGCCGGCCATGCGCCCACGATCAGCGAAAGAATGATGCCGCCGAGAATCAACAGCACCGAAATCGCCGAGGCGCGGGTGAGCCAGTAAAATGTCAGATCGCCGAATTTGAAAGCGTTGAGCGCCCGCGCGCGATCATAAGGTTCGGCAGCTTCCATCACATTGCTCTGAACGGCCATGTCTGCCACGCCAACACCCTCCCGTCGGGTTCACAAAATAAAACACGCCGCGCCCCGAAGCGACCCTGACCCGCGACCAGCATGATTTCCCGACGCGCGATCGCATGTCGGGAAATCATTGTGCCGCTACTCTGGTTCGCCGAGGCGCAGCCGTTCAGCTCTTGATGTCGGCCGACCAGGTCTTCTCAATCATCTTGACGACAGTTTCCGGCATCGGAATGTAATCGAGCTCCTCGGCCATTTTGCCGCCGTTGGCAAAAGCCCATTTGAAGAACTTGATGGCTTCCTGCGAAGCCGCCTTGTCGGTCGCATCCTTGTGCATCAGGATGAACGTCGATGCCGTGATCGGCCAGGATTTCTCGCCCGGTTGATCGGTGAGGATCACGTAATAGCCGGGAGCGTGGGTCCAGTCGGCGTTCGAGGCAGCGGCCTGGAATGCCTCGACGGTGGGCTGCACCGTCTTACCGGCCTTGTTGATCATGGCCGTGAAAGTCAGCTTGTTCTGCTTGGCATAGGCATATTCGACATAGCCGATCGAGTTTTTGGTCTGGCCGATATTGCCGGATACGCCTTCATTACCTTTCGCACCGACGCCGACAGGCCATTCGACCGCAGTGCCGGAACCGACGCTGCTCTTCCATTCGGCGCTGGCTTTTGAAAGATAATCGGTGAAGTTGAACGTCGTGCCCGAGCCGTCGGAGCGACGGACTACTGTGATCGCCTCGGAGGGCAGCTTCAGCTTCGGATTGAGCTTTTTGATCGCCGGATCATCCCATGTCGTGATCTTGCCGAGATAGACCTTCGCGAGTGTCTCGCCGTCGAACACCATTTCCCCGGGCTTGACGCCTTCGATGTTGACGACAGGAACGATCGCGCCCATGACCATCGGCCATTGCACGAGGCCGTCCTTGTCGAGCTGCTCGATCTTGAGCGGCATATCCGTGGCACCGAAGGTGACCGTCTTGGCCTGGATTTGTTTGATTCCTCCGCCTGAACCGATCGACTGATAGTTCAGTCCGTTGCCGGTCTCCTTCTTGTAGGCATCAGCCCATTTTGAATAGATCGGGAACGGGAAGGTGGCCCCCGCTCCGGTGATGTCGGCGGCGAACGCCGAGGTCGATGCGGCAACAAGGCCGGCAGCGACGATTGCTTTCACGAAGTTCATTATTGGTCTCCCTTGCTGAGCGAAGCGCCAGTACGCCCGATCGCGCTCATGCGGGTCCGCTGTAGGACCTCTCATTGCCGCTTTTACGAAGGCTGGATGACAACTGGATGACGGTTGCAAGCCACTGAAATTGTGTGGCTTACAGCGTTCCCGGGAATCTCCGCTGTGGAAAACAGGCGGTAAAGCTGGCGCCCTGCTTGGGGACGCTTTCGATCAACAGCCGACCCCGGTGACGATTGAGAATGTGCTTGACCAGCGACAACCCGAGGCCGGTGCCGCCTTGCGCCCGGCTGTCGCCGACATCAACTCGGTAAAAACGCTCGGTCAGCCGCGGCAAGTGCTCGGGTGCAATCCCGGGACCGAAATCGCGCACCGAAACACGCACTTCCGACGCGCCCTCGCTTGAGCTCGCCGTGTACAGCGATACAATCACCTTGCCGCCGGAAGCGCCGTATTTCAGCGCGTTCTCGATCAGGTTCTCGAACAGCCTCAACAACTCCTCGCGATCCCCCGGAATAAGTACCGGCGCCTCCGGCAAATCGATATCAACTACCACCTGGCGGTCGCGCGCCAGCGGCTCCAGCCCATCTGCGACCTGGCGAATGATCGGGGCGATATCGACCGAGGCGTCCGGGCGAACGTGGGCGGAGAGCTCAACGCGCGACAGCGAAAGCAGGTCATCGATCAGCCGCGCCATTCGTGTGGCCTGCGTGTGCATGATGCCGAGGAATCGTTCGCGAGCCTTTGCATCGTCCTTTGCCTGACCCTGCAGCGTATCGATAAAGCCCGAAAGCGCCGCCAAGGGCGTTCGCAATTCGTGACTGGCGTTCGCCACGAAATCAGCGCGCATTTCCTCAACCCGTCGCAACGGAGTTTGATCGTGGAAGGTCATCAGCATGCATTTGTCGGTGCCTCCGAACAGCGTCGGAACTGGCACCGGCGTGATGATCAACTCCATCCAGCGATCGACCGGGACGTGATCGAGATAGGTCGCGCGCCGAGGCTCGGTCGTCGCGATGGCCTCGCGAAGCGCGGTGATGATTTCGGGCGAGCGCAGCGCGAATTGCGCCAGTTCGTTCTTGCGCAAGGCAGGCGCGAGTTGAGCCGCGGCCGCATTGAGGTGCAACACGCGGCCGGCGCGGTCGAGCAGCACGGCCGGATCAGGCATGCCGGCAACGACAGCGCTGACCGCTTCGCTTTGCACGGCAGTGGTATCACGGACATCTTCTTG
Organism: uncultured Alphaproteobacteria bacterium; assembly: GCA_963764155.1. Lineage (GTDB taxonomy): Bacteria > Pseudomonadota > Alphaproteobacteria > Rhizobiales > Xanthobacteraceae > Bradyrhizobium. The sequence continues at coordinate 39,541 of CAVXRI010000011.1, read as the reverse complement.
GGCTGCCGCTGCATCGTGCAGGCGCCAGGGCACCAGCGCTGCCGCCGCAGTACAGAAAAAAATCGCAAGCGCGCCAACGGGCGGCAAATCGCCCAACGTTACGACGATCGCTAGCGCGAGCGCCACCGCAAGCAAGATGATGGCCGAATGCCGCAGGCGGTCCGGCCATGGAGAAAAGAAGGAAGAGGAAGATTCCATCGCCATCGGGCCGCTGCTCCTTTTGCGCACCCCGTTGTCAGGCGCTGGTGTCGCCGCTCTCCCTCACATAAGCGGCTTTACGCGCCGGTCCGGGATCGAGCCCAAGGGTGGCGGCTTGACGCAGGCGCTTCGAGCGAGCGCCGAGGATAACTTCGCGAAACGTCAACAAGATTACAGATATGACAAACGGCGCAATATAATACAGCAGGCGAAACAACAGCATTCCAGCCAGCAGGTCTTCGCGGTCCATCTGCCAAAGGCCGACTAGCATGGCGGCATCGAACACGCCAAGGCCGCCGGGTGAATGGCTGGCGAATCCAAGTAGGGTCGCCGATACGAAGATCACCGCAACGACCACGAAGCCGAGATTGGGCTCGTCCGGCACCAGCACGTACATTGCCAACGCGCAAAAGCCGAGATCGACAATCCCGATTGCGATCTGCAGCAGCGTCAAGCCGCCGCCGGGCAAGACTACGGTCCAGGGGCCCCGCCCGACCGCTCTCGGCTGCTTCCAGACCCAGACCACGTAGCCAACCAGTCCAAGGATGATACCGATCGCGGCTACGCGATTGATCCAGGGCGGAAGCTGATCGATATTGGCAGCCGCTTCGGGATGATAGGCAATGCCAAGTCCCAGTACCGCGGCGTTGCCAAGCCAGAATGTCAGCCCGGCCAGGAAACATATCTTGGCGACATCGATCGCATTCAATCCCCAGGCCGAATAGATGCGATAACGCACGGCGCCGCCGGTGAATACGCTGGCTCCGACATTGTGGCCGATCGAATAACTGGTGAAAGCAGCGAGCGCGTTGATGCGGTAAGGAATGCTGGTGTGCCCGATCGCGCGAACAGCGAACAGGTCGTAGAACGTCAGTGTGAAATACCCGGCCGCCACAAACAGGGCCGCGAGCACGATCTGACGAAGCTCGGTCCCCTTGATGGCCTCGATGACTTCATTGACGTCGATGCCCCGGAGCATGTGATAAAGCACATAGCAGGCGATCCCGATAACGGTAACGCTGACCACACTCCTAACTTATGCAGGATTTGCTTGTGGCGCAGAAACGAAATCGCCCTGCGTATTGCTTCCAGCATTTAAACCTCGAATAACAAACCCGCGCGACGCCTTGCAGCCGAACACCGTCGCGGGGTCCTGATTGCCCCTGATGTCTTTGGTAGCGCGTTTTGGCCCCGAGTGGAATTCGCCAATGAGATATAAACGCGCTCCTTCAATATATTAGGAGGGATTTGCAGGTTTGGCCGACGGCGGCTTTCCTGCATTCGCCGTAATTCTACGACGAGAACCCGGAAAGCTCCGCCAGCGCGTAGTGGGGTAGTGTCCGCCGGCGGAACCTATCTTACAGACCGGCACACGCCGCTTGAGGCTTCAGGCCGCGGGCGCGCTGCGCAACAGCACCCAATGCCGCAGCCACGAGCCGGCGATGCAACCGACCGCATAGAGCACGAACATGATCAGACCGAGGTCGAGCCAATAACCCGCTCGGCCCGGCACAATCCTTGTCAGCGCCAGTACGGCAAGCACCACCACGAGGGCAGCCAGCCAGAGCGAAGTTATCGCGGCAACACCTTGACCGCGATGGACCACCGCGATCCAGCCGACGGCCAGACCCAGCAGCAGCGACTCCACGAGCCATCCCCAATGAAATACCACCAGCAATGCCATCGGCGCGTTACCTCACCACAAACTCGATCCGGCGATTCTGCGCCTTGCCTTCGTCGGTATCGTTGCTGGCGACCGGCTGCGAGCCACCGTAGCCGGCCGCGGTGAGCCGATCGGCCGGCAGTCCGGCCTTGACGAGATAATCGATCACGGCCCGAGCGCGGTTTTCCGAAAGGGTCCGATTGGAAGCATCTTCGCCATCGCTATCGGTGTGTCCGGCGATCTCGATATTGACGGTCGGACAACGCAGTGCGGTTTCGATAAGGCGGTCAAGCAGTCCCGCCGAATCCGGATCGATGACGGTGCGCTTAGGCTCAAAGCGGATATTTCCCTTCGCAAGCAATTCCGAAAAGAGCTGCTGGCACACCGTTGCGTCCACCGGGGCGGAAGCAGGCTTGACCGAGATATCCGGCTTGAACTGCCAGTTCTTCGGAAAGTCCTTGGCCAAGCCGTCACGAATTTGCGCGGCGGCCGCATCATAAAGCGCGTCGCCCGAGAGTTTCACCTCCCGATCCGATACCACCAAGGTGCCTGTCGACAGCCGCGATAGCGCGCCGAGCGCGGGCATCACCGCATTGACGAAGCCGGAGGGGGCGCCGACGCTCGGTTTCAAATTATCGACCACTTTCTCGTTGAAGAACTTGCGCTTTGCAGCAGCTGCTATCGTTTTGTGCATGTTCTCGTCGGGCACGTTGCCTGACAGGGTCAGCGTCACCGCAACTGGATCTTTGTAGGCCTGAAAAACGTAGGGCGGCGCCCTGAGATCGTTGACGGCGAGCGAAAACCCCTCCGGAAGGCTCTTCAGCGCTGCCGCGATGGCTTCCCTGCCCCCGAGTTCGCGCGCCATTCCGGCGAGGCTGACCTTATTATCGGAAAGGGTGATCTTGCCGTCCTTTAATTTGCGACCTGCTCCAGCAGCAATATGGCGGCATCATCGAAGCGAGGCGGGGCGCCGCGCGCGAGGTTCATCTGGTCCACCACCTCCACGCCGCCGAGAGCGCCGCGCGCCGTTTCCAGAAGCTTGCCCTTACTGGCAGGTAGCGGCGCGTTACCGGTCAACGTCACCCTCACAACGTCCCGTTGCGCGGACCATACGAACGGCTTTGCTTCCGGCACCAGATGAGTTTCGTCGTTGACCAGACGAACGCCGGGGACGGTTTCGACGGCGGTGACGGCGTTTTCGCGGCCCTTTTCGGAGAATGTGTCCGCGGCCAGCGTGACGTCGCGGCCGGCAACGGTGATGTTCGTCTTGTCGAGCACGCTCTCCTTCAGCGCGGCGGAACTCCGGCCGGCCAGCTCAGCTTCCAGGGGAGCAGTATTGATCCAGGCGGCGATGGCCCAGAGGACGACCAGAGGAATTGTGCCGGGCCACCACTTTCTGCTCCACCTCAAAAATTCGCGCATTCGATTTCCTGAGCGGCCAGCGCCCGTTACCGCAGTTCATCCATCATCGCGGCATCCCCGACACCACTTCGAACCGAAAAAGCACTTGCAACAACGATTCCGCTGCCTTTTGACTCGACACTCCTGATGCGGGATTTCGGCCCAAGCAGGAATATCTGGTCGGCGGCACTGGAAACCTAGAGAAAACAAACCCTTGACGGGCTGTCAAACCCGAAATGAGCAAACCGGCCGAGCTGAGATACGCCGCAGGCTAACCCTTTCTTCAACGCTTTTTCGGTAGGTTCTGGAGCAACATCCCAAACGGCCGGCCATTCCCGTTATGAATCGGTTCCGCAATCATGTCGTCCGCGCCGGGTTGGAGGCGCTTTACTTCAGTGGCGCACATGTGTTGCTGCGGCCGATCCTGTCGGGAATCGGTACCATCTTTATGCTGCACCATGTCCGGCCGCCCCGTGACATCGAATTTCAGCCAAACCAACATCTCGAGGTCGCGCCGGAGTTTTTGCGAGCTGTGCTTTCCCATCTGCGTTCCCGTGACATCGACATCATCAGCATGGACGAGGTGCACCGGCGACTGATCGAGCGAAACTTTTCGCGACGTTTCGTGTGCTTCACGCTCGACGACGGCTATCGGGACAACCGGGATTTCGCTCTGCCCGTGATGCGCGAATTCGATGCGCCGTTCACGATTTATGTCACCAGCGATTACGCGGAAGGCACAGGCGGGCTTTGGTGGATTGCGCTCGAGATGGTGCTGGCCAGGGCATCCCTCCTGGAAGTGAAGACCGGCGGGACTTTGACCCGTCTCGAGACCCATGCCTTAGCCGCCAAGCAGGCTGCATTCGACCGCCTGCACGACTGGTTTCGTGGATTGCCAAGCGAACATGACGTGGCGCGCGAGATTGGCGCGCTGTGCGCGCGTCATGGCGTCGATGAGCAAGCAATCTGCCGCGACCTCTGCATGTCCTGGGGCGAGTTGAAACTCGTCGCCGCCGACCCGCTGGTCACGATCGGCGCGCATTCGATCAGCCACAGCAATCTCGCCAAGCAGTCAGAACAAGGCGCAAGCGAAGAAATGAAGATGAGCCGCGCGCGGATTGAAAACGCGCTGCAACGGCCCGTGCTGCATTTTGCCTATCCGTACGGCGACAAGGACGCCGCCAGCCGGCGCGAATTCGCGCTGGCGCGCGCTGCCGGATTTATCACGGCGGTCACGACACGGCCTGGCGTGATTTTTCCCGAAAGCGCTGAATGTCTGACTGCCTTGCCGCGGGTCTCCCTCAACGGCAATTTCCAGGATACGCGGATTTTGCCGATGCTGACGTCCGGCTTCGCCAGCGCGATCCGAAACGGATTTCGACGCGTCGACGCGGCGTGATCATTCCTGGGTCGGGAGACGATGATCCAAAGCGCTGCGGGTCGAGCGGCTTTCCTTGACTAGGCTCGTTGTGGCGTCCACAAATGTGGCAACCACATCGGGAGGCAACATGTTCGAGGATCTGTTTTCCCTCCGCGGTCGCATTGCGCTTGTGACGGGCGGATCGCGCGGCATCGGCAGGATGATCGCGGCCGGATTCCTCGCGCAAGGCGCCGCAAAGGTCTACATCACCGCGCGCAAGGCCGGGGCCTGCGAAGCGACCGCGAAAGAGTTGACGGCGCAATATGGCGGCGAATGCATCGCGCTGCCGATCGATATTTCAAATCTCGTGGGCATCCAGATGCTCGCGGCAGAAATCAGCAAGCGCGAACCCAGGCTCGATATTCTGGTCAATAACGCCGGCGCCGCGTGGGGAGCGGAGTTCGACGAATTCCCGGAGGGCGGCTGGGACAAGGTGATGAACCTCAACGTCAAGACGCCATTCTTCCTCACAAAGGCGCTGGCCGGCCCCTTGCGCGCTGCGGCCAGTGCCGCCAAACCCGCCAAGGTGATCAACATCGCCTCCATCGACGGCATTTTCGTCAATCCGATGGAGACCTATTCCTACGCCGCGAGCAAGGCGGGCCTCATTCATCTGACGCGACGAATGGCGGCCAGACTGATCCGCGACCACGTCGTGGTGACCGCGATCGCGCCGGGGCCCTTCCAGTCAGACATGAACCGCGCCGCACGCGACAATGCCGACGAGGTCGCCACCCGCGTACCCTCAGGCCGCATCGGCAGCGACGAGGATATGGCGGGCGCCGCAATCTATCTCGCCTCGCGCGCCGGCGATTATGTGGTCGGCGCCACCATCGCTGTCGACGGCGGCATCGTCTACGCAAACCCCGGTATCAAGGGCGAGGGTTGGGACTGAGGAGCGTTGCACGCGCTCAGGTCTCAATCTTCACATATTCGAAATCACCGGGCTTGTTGTCGATTCCCACTTTAGGCGGCGAGATCCAGGGCGCGAACTGCCCGGTTTCGGTCACCGGCGTCATCAGTGAACCGATAAAATCGCCGTCCTCGCGCGAGGGCAGCCATTCGTTGCGCCGCTTGCTCCAGGTCGCGTCGTCGATCAGGACGCCTTCGGGCGTCGCATGAATTTCCTTGAACTCGCCGATCTGACGGTGGAACGCGACATTCGGCAAGCTCAGCTTGTAGTCATAACCGGCACCCGAAATGATCTTGTTCCAGCGCAGCAGCCCCTTGACGCAGTCCTGGGTGTAATCGTCGCGCAGCCGCATGTTGAGCGCGGTCAATGCCGGCTCGTCGACACGCCTGATTTCGCCGTTGACCAGCTTCAGCACCGGATAGACGTTGTTCTGCAGGCGATGATCGTCCTCGATCTGGGTTTCGCGGTAGCGGCCCTTGATGCCCGCGTTGAACGCATTCGCCGCATTGGTCGAAACCTCCGAGCCGAACAGGTCAAGCGAGAGCGAGTAATGCAGGTTCAGCTTTTTCTGGATCGTCGGAAGATCGATCACCCCAAGAGCGCGCACCCTGGCGATCTCGGCGGGATCGTCGATCCCGGCGGCTTTCATCGCTTCGCAAGTCCGCTGCACGACACGGCTGATGCCGGTCTCGCCGACGAACATGTGGTGCGCTTCTTCGGTGAGCATGAAGCGGCAGGTCCGTGACAGCGGGTCGAAGCCTGATTGCGCCAGCGAGTGCAGCTGCATCTTGCCGTCGCGATCGGTGAAGTAGGTGAACATGAAAAACGACAGCCAGTCCGGCGTCGCTTCATTGAAGGCGCCGAGCATGCGCGGGCTATCGGCATCGCCGGAGCGGCGGCGCAACAACTCGTCGGCTTCCTCGCGGCCGTCGCGGCCGAAATATTTTTGCAGCAAATAAACCATCGCCCAGAGGTGTCGCCCCTCCTCGACATTGACCTGGAACAGATTGCGCAGGTCGTAAAGCGACGGCGCGGTCTTGCCGAGATAGCGCTGCTGTTCGACGGAGGCCGGCTCGGTGTCGCCCTGAATGACGATCAGGCGACGCAGCGCCGCGCGATGCTCGCCCGGCACTTCCTGCCAGGCCGGCTTGCCGAAGTTTTCGCCGAAGGGAATGACGCGGTTCTCTTCTTGTGGCGCCAATAGAATGCCCCAACGGTAATCCGGCATCTTCACGTAGTCGAACTTGGCCCAGCCGCGCGGATCGACCGAATACGCCGTGCGCAGATAAACCAGCGACTGCTGGAATCCGTCCGGCCCCATGTCGTTCCACCAGTCGATATAGCCGGGATGCCAGCCCTCCAGCGCTTTCAGCACCTGGCGATCCTCGCTGAGATTCACGTTGTTCGGAATCTTGGTCGAGTAATCGACGTTCATGATATTTGCGTTCATGGCGGGCTCCTTTGGAGTATCGTCATGCCCGGACTTGTACGCGGGCATCCAAATCTTGTTTTCAATCAGCCTTGTGTCGATCAGCAACGAAAGACGTTGCGGTAAATTCCCTAGACCCTGGTCATATCGAACTGCGGCCTCTCACCGGTGCCGTAGCGGCGCAGCGCGCCTTCTTCCCCAACGGCGTTCGGGCGCTGGAAAATCCAGTTCTGCCAGGCGGTGAGGCGCGAGAAAATCTTCGACTCCATGGTCTCAGGCCCGACGAAGCGCAAATTGGCTTCCATGCCGGTGAGGCTGTCCGGCGAAAAGCTGGTTCGCTCCTCGAAAAACACCCTGATCTCGTCGTCCCAATCGATATCGTCCAGCGCGAACGTCACGAGCCCCAGCTCTTCGGCTTGGCCGGCGTCGAGCGGCTCGCCGATACTGGCCCGGGCTCGTTCCAGATCGGATGCATCGGCCTGAAAGCGCGATTGCAGACGCGTCAGGCCGTGACTCATCGGATACGGCCCAAAATTCATTCCGGAAAGTTCGATCACCGGTGGCGGGCGGTTGTCGCCCTGGCGCGATCCGGCCAGCATGTATGAGCGGTCGGCCGCGAACACGAGTTCGGCGAGCGTACCGACGAAACACGAGTCCGGTTCAACGAGCGTCACTAAAGTGCGCGAGGTGACGTCCACGCGCTTAAGGACGCGCTTCCAGTAATGTCTGATCTCGTTGACCAGCCAGTGATTCTTGTTGGCTTCGAGGAACGCGTCGCACGCCAGCACGTTGGCGGCCTCGCCGTGCGACTTGAACACCAGCATCGCGATCTCGAGTTCGTTGATGCGCAAATGCAGGATGGCGTCGTCGAGTTCGCGCGCGGCTTGAAGCGGCCAGAACGATGCGCCTTGCGCGATCATGCCGTCGATGTCAGCCGGCGGCATCGTTTCCGGCGCTTGAATCGAAATCGTGACGATGCGCGAGGTACGATCGATGTCGACCGTGACGAAGCCATACCGCACGCCATTATCGTCGAAGCGGCGCTTTAGCGGCCCCAGCTCGATACCTTTTCCGTTGCCATTGCGCCTGGAGGCAGCGGCGAATTCTTTTGTACGCTCCGCAATCTTCGCTTCGAGTTTGCTGTTCGGCGCGATCTCGTCCACCAGCCGCCATTGCACCGCGCGCTTGCCCTTGATGCCCTCCTCGATGGTGCAGAAATAATCGGCGTGGTCGCGCCGCACCTTGCGCTTGTCGACCACGCGGGTCAGTCCGCCGGTGCCAGGCAACACCGCGAGCAGCGGCACTTCCGGCAGCGCCACGGCGGCGGCGCCATCATCGGCGAGAATGATGTGATCGGTGGCGAGCGCCAGTTCATACCCGCCGCCCGCCGCGGTGCCATTGATCACGGCGACGAAACGCTGCCCGGAATTCTGGCTGGAGTCCTCGAGCCCGTTACGGGTCTCGTTGGTGAATTTGCAAAAGTTGACCTTGTGAGCGTGGGTCGCCCCGGCCAGCATGCGGATATTGGCGCCGGCGCAGAACACCCGGTTCTTGGCCGAACGAACCACCACCACTTTGACGCCCGGGTGCTCAAAGCGCAGCCGCTGAACCGCGTCGGCCAACTCGATGTCCACGCCGAGGTCGTAGGAATTGAGCTTGAGCTGATAGCCCTCGAATAGCCCGCCATTCTCGTCGACATCCATGGTGAGCGTCGCGACATCACCGGCGACGTCCAGTTTCCAGTGCCGGTAACGCGAGGGATCGGTCTGGAAATCGATGTATTTCGCGCCTCCTGCGAGGACCCGATCTTCACCGGCCATGGGCCCACCCGTAATGTTGTTGTGGTTGCGCTCGTTTGCGTTGATGTGAACTATAATGCATGATCGTAGGGCGGTCTAGCCCGATTTCCGAAAATATGCACTTTATTTCCTGAGAAGCGGTCATTGCGAAAACCAGCCCCATTGTCAGGCGGCCCCTCGCCGCGAGCCCTCGTCGTTTCGCAAAACAGCATTTGCAAATTCCGCGACGGCATCGAGCGTCGCTTTCGGCGCTTCACGATGCGGCTGATGTCCTGCTTCGGGGATAACAGTCACATCGACGGGACAGTAGCACTCTTCCTGAGCGATCTCGATCTGTCGCATGGTCCCGTACCGGTCATCCCTGCCCTGCACGATCGCAACGGGCACCCGGATGTAAGCGAGATGCTCGGATATGTCCCAGCTCCCGGAACTTCGGGTCGAGCCAGGCGCCGTTCCAGCCATAGAACGCGTTGTCGACGTCCTTGTGCCAACGCGCGAGCTTCGACTTGAGATCGGTGGTCTCGTAGGCGTGTTTGATCTCGGCGATCGACTTCACGGAAATATCCTCGACAATGAAGTGGGGCGCGATCATCGCGACCCCCTGCACGCGATGATCCTGATGGGCCCCGGCATAAATCGCTGCGATCGATGCGCCGTCGGAATGCCCGAGCAACAGCCCGCGGCGAAACCCGATCTGCTCGAGTAGTCGCGGCAGAATCTCGAGCGCCTCGATATGCATGTAGTCGAGCGGCCGCGGCAGCGTCACTGATGTCGAGGCCCCATAGCCGCTGCGCGAATAGATGAATACGCCTGCGCCGGTAGCGGCCTGAAGCCTGTCGGGGAAGTCTCCCCATAGCGCCGCCGATCCCAAGCCTTCGTGCAGCATCACGATGGTCGGCGCGGCTTCCGGCCCGGGACCGATCATGCGGTATTCGAGATCGGAATTATTGATGCTCAGGAAGCCTGTGGGTGAAAGAGTCATGCCAATGCTCGTTTTCCGTCATGGCCGGTACGTGTAGCGCGAAACGCTTCGCGCTTTTGCCGGGCCAGAACGACCTAACTATGCTCCCGCAATTTGAAGCGCTGGATCTTGCCCGTTGCGGTTTTCGGCAGGGCATCGACGACATCGATCCAGCGTGGATATTTCCAGACGCCGATCTTCTGCTTGACGTGTTCCTTCAACGCCTCGTGCAAACCGTCTGTGTTCGCATCGGCTCGCAGCACCACGAACGCTTTGGGCTTCAACAGACCTTCCGGATCGGCTTCGGGCACGACGGCGGCTTCCAGCACGGCGGGATGGGTGATCAGCGCGCTCTCCACCTCGAACGGCGAGACCCAGATACCCGACACCTTGAACATATCGTCGCTTCGGCCGCAGAACGTATAGCGGCCGTCAGCGTCGCGAATGTACTTGTCGCCGGTGCGCGTCCAGTGGCCCTCAAAGGTCTGGCGGCTTTTGCTGCGCTGGTTCCAGTAGCCCTCGCCGGCCGAGGGAGCATCGACCACGAGTTCGCCGACCTCGCCGTCGGGCACGTCGGCCCCGGCTTCATTGACCAGCCTCACCTTGTAGCCGGGCACCGCCCTGCCGGATGAGCCGTACTTGATGTCGCCCGGCGCGTTCGAGAGAAAAATATGCAACAGCTCGGTCGAGCCGACGCCGTCGAGAATGTCGGCTCCGAAACGCGCCTTCCAGGCATGACCGACCAATTCCGGCAGCGCCTCGCCGGCGGAAGTGCAAATCCGCAAGCGGTTTCCGGCGCGCATCTCTTTTGATCCCTCATCGTTCAGCATCGCCGCGAACAGCGTCGGCACGCCAAAGAAGATGCTCGGATTGTATTTGTTCATCAGCGCGAACATCGGCGGCAGGCGTCGGCCGGTCGGGATTGAGCACGGTGGACGCGCCGACCGACATCGGAAACGTCAGCGCGTTGCCGAGGCCATAGGCGAAAAACAGCTTCGCGGCCGACAGGCCGACGTCATCCTCGCGGATGCCCAGCACCTGCCTTGCGTAAGTATTCGCCGTTGCCTCCAGGTTTCGAATGCAGGTGACGCACGCCCTTTGGCATTCCGGTCGAACCGGACGAGTAAAGCCAGAACGCCGGCTCATCGGCGTGGGTCGCGGCGGTCGCGAATAAATCGGTTCTCGCGGGCGAGTTCATCGGAAAGCTTCTTGTGGCCGAACGCATCGTTGCCGGCGACCACGACGTGTTCGAGATCGGGCATGCGTCCGACATGTCCTTGAGCGCGGGCAGCAACGCTTCCGAAATGAACAGCACGCGCGCCCGGCAATCCGCCAGCACATAGGCGTATTGCTCCGCCGTCAAAAGCGTGTTCAGCGGCACCGGCACGATGCCGGCGCGGATTGCTCCAAGAAACACGATCGGAAAATCGACGGTGTCGAGCATGATCATCGCCACGCGCTCTTCGCGGCGGACGCCGAGACGGCGCAAGAGATTGGCGAGCCGGCGGCTTTGCTTTTGCAGATCGCCGTAGGTCAGCTCGAGAGACCGTATCGGTGAAAGCGAGCTTGTCGCCTCTGCCTTCATCGACATTGCGGTCGAGCAGCCACGTCACCGCATTGTAGGAACCGGGCGTGCCGCTCACGACGTCTCTCCCCATGTTTTGAGAATTATAGTGCAAAGAAAGCCACTGGGCGCGCTTGCTGTCAATGCTTCCCGGCATTATGTTTCCGAACGCGCCCGCATTCGCGGCCGACTGCAGGGATCATGACCAAGATCCGGAATCCGGTTTTCTCGAACAGCTCGGCCAGCGCGTCCGCACCACGCGGTCGCTTCGCGGCATGTCGCGCAAGGTGCTCGCCAAGGTTTCCGGCATTTCCGAGCGCTACATCGCCCAGCTTGAAGGCGGCAAAGGCAACGTCTCCATCGTGCTGCTCCGACGCGTATCGAACGCGATGGGCGCGCATCTCGAGGACCTTATTCCGGCATCCGAACCGGCCCCGGACTGGCAAGTCATCCGCGACCTGCTTCGGAAAGCCTCCCCTGGCCAGATCGCGCGGGCCAAGGATTTGCTTGCCGGCGGCGACGCGGCGTCTGCGCGGCGGCCGTCGTTTTCCGGCATCGCGCTGATCGGGCTGCGCGGCGCGGGCAAGTCCACGCTGGGCAAAATACTCGCCCGAAAAGATCGGCTGGGATTTTGTCGAGCTGAACAAGGAGATCGAGCGCGAGAACGGATTGTCGGTAGCCGAAATCATCGCGCTTTACGGCCAGGAAGGTTTTCGCCGGATGGAACAGGCAGCCCTCGGGCAGTTGCTGGCGCGAAATCAGCTGATGGTGCTGGCGACCGGCGGCGGCATCGTTTCCGAGCCGCTCACCTTCGACCTGATCCTGTCGTCCTTCTATACGATCTGGCTGAAAGCCGAGCCGGAAGAGCACATGGCGCGGGTGCGACGCCAGGGCGATTTGCGCCCGATGGCGGATGACCGCTCGGCGATGGCGGAATTGCGCAACATACTTATCAGCCGCGAACCGCTCTATGCGCGCGCTTCCGCCGTGGTGGACACCGCGGGGCTCAGCGTTGACGCCGCCGCCGCCCGCCTGATCGACACGCTCACGCCTGTGTTGCAAAACGAGGCGCGCGCATTTGGCCCGCGCAGCGTAGCCGTGTAATGCGCGTTTCACGGCGGTCCTTTTCGTCATGCGAGCGTGCCCGCCGCGAGAATAGTCTGGATTGCTTCGTCGCTGCGCTCCTCGCAATGACGTGACAATCCTCATGGTGAGGAGGCGCTCTGCGCCGTCTCGAAGGATCGGTGGCCTCTCGTTCAACAACGCCCCCCTGTCGTCGCCCGGCTTGACCGGGCGATCCAGTATTCACCATCATCGCCGGAATAAGCACTGGTCCCATTTATTGGGTCTACATCCCTGCGCTTCATTGGCACCATCGGTTACTGGGTCGCCCGGTCAAGCCGGGCGATGACAGCGGTGGCTCGCGCGATGACACCGGTGGCGTGCGCGAGTGACAACACCGGTGGGTTGGGCGATGACACCGATGGGGTGCGAGGGACGATACAGATGGTTCAACAACACGCTCCCCTTGTCGTCGCCCGGCTTGACCGGGCGATCCAGTATTCACCAGCATCGCCGGAACAAGAACTGGTCCCATTTATGGGGTCTACATGCCTGCGCTTCATTGGCACCATCGGTTACTGGGTCGCCCGGTCAAGCCGGGCGATGACACCGGTGGCTCGCGCGATGACACCGGTGGGGTGCGAGGGACGATACAGATGGTTCAACAACACGCCCTCTTGTCGTCGCCCGGCTTGACCGGGCGATCCAGTATTCACCAGCGTCGCCGGAATAAACACTGGTCCCATTTATTGGGTCTACATCCCTGCGCTTCATTCGGACCATCGGTTACTGGTTCGCCCGGTCAAGCCGGGCGATGACAGCGGTGGCTCGCGCGATGGCACCGGTGGTGCAGGGACGATACAGATGGTTCAACAACACGCCCCCCTTGTCGTCGCCCGGCTTACCGGGCGATCCAGTATTCACCAGCGTCGCCGGAATAAACACTGGTCCCATTTATTGGGTCTACATCCTGCGCTTCATTCGGACCATCGGTTACTGGGTCGCCCGGTCAAGCCGGGCGATGACGCAGTGGGTTCGGGCGATGACACAGGTGGGGTGCGGCGATGACACCGGTGGGTTGGGGCGATGACACCGGTGGTTTTGTTGCACGCACACCTCCGCGTCCTCACTGCGCGATCGGCGCCCGAGTTGATGTAAAATCCTTTGCCTCCACAACAGAGGGCGCGGGAAACGCCGGGTGCCGATGCACCCGCAGCCTCGCGTGCGAAAATAAAAAAGCACGGCGAGTTAGTCACTACAGGTTCACCGGGATTACCCGGCGTTTCCCGCGCAATGGTTTTAACGGGTTACTTCGTGCTCTCCCCGGTGACCGGGCTTTTTTGCCACCGTCGCCTCGCAGATCGTTCCCGCGAAACTTGACGCCAGCGTCGGGGCGTCAGGACCACACGACTTCGCCGTCCGCCTGAATGTCGTTCGTCTCGCGACTATCAAGCGTCCACCGCATCCCGCAACCCAACGTTCGTGACGACCGCGAAGCGCCCCTCTTGATCGAGGCGGGACAGCGCGAGTTTGTAAAGATGATTTGCCCGACAGGCATAGCGAATTGTTTTTCGCAACAGGGCTGGACAGGTTTTCGCAGCATCAGCTGATTTGCCCGTCGGGCGCGACATCAGCCATTGATGCGCTCTCGTTCCGCTGGCGGGTTCAAGCACTCGGGAGCCTTAACAAATCACTTGGTTTCCTGTTCCAGATGCTCACCAAGCCGTTCGAATCCGCTTGCGGCGAATTGCGGGCCTAGTAACCTTGTCAACTGAAATTCAGCGCGCCGCCTGCGCACCAAAAGGACGCACCGCCATGATGAGTCAGGAGCAGAACGACCTGATCACCCGAACGGGAGCAAAGGACCCCTGCGGGAGGTTGATGCGGATGTATTGGCAGCCGGCGGCGCTGGTCGATGAGCTTGAGGGCCCACGGCCGGTCAAGGCGGTCAAACTGCTTGGCGAAAGCCTGGTGTTGTTTCGCGACGAGCAGGGCCGCTACGGCCTGATCGATCGGCATTGCGCCCATCGCGGCGCCGATCTCGCCTTTGGCCGGCTCGAACATGGCGGGCTGCGCTGCGCGTTTCACGGCTGGCTATTCGATGTCTCCGGCCAATGCCTGGAAACACCCGCCGAACCCGCGGACTCGCAGCTCTGCAAAGGGGTCAAGCAGCGCTCTTATCCCGTGATCGAGAAGAGCGGCATTCTTTGGGCTTATCTTGGCGCAGGCGAAGCGCCGGCGTTTCCCGAGATCGACTGTTTCGTTGCGCCCGACAGCCACACCTTTGCTTTCAAGGGCCACATCAATTGCAACTGGCTGCAGGCGCTCGAAGTCGGCATCGATCCCTCGCATGCCTCCTTCCTGCATCGCTTCTTCGAGGACGAAGATACCTCCGGCGCGTACGGCCGGCAGTTCCGCGGCGCGTCGGCGGGGTCGGAGATGCCGATGACAAAAATTCTGCGCGAATACGACCGCCCCATCATCAATGTCGAGCATACCGAATACGGCTTGAGGCTGATCGCGCTGCGCGAGATCGATGAGGAGCGCACGCATGTGCGCGTCACCAACCAGCTTTTCCCGCACGGCTTCGTCATCCCGATGAGCACGGAGATGACCATCACGCAGTGGCATGTGCCGATCGACGATGAAAATTGCTACTGGTACGCAATCTTCACCAGCTATTCGGCGCCAGTCGACAAGAAAAAAATGCGCGACCAGCGCCTCGAACTCTACGAACTGCCCGACTACCGCTCGCGCAAGAACCGCTCGAACGATTACGGCTTCGATCCGCACGAGCAGGCGACCGCGACGTTCACCGGGATGGGCAACGACATCAACGTTCACGATCAATGGGCCGTTAAATTCGATGGGCGCGATCCAGGATCGCACGAACGAGCATCTAGGCAGCGCCGACAAAGCGATCGTGCAATATAGACGGCTGCTGCGGCAGGAAATCGAGAAGGTCGCAGGCGGCGAGAAACCTTTCATGTTTCTTGATGAAGCGCATGCGAAGAGCATTCAGGGCCCCGCCACCATGGACGGCATCGGGCCGACCAGGGGCTGGGAAACCTTCTGGATGGAAGTCGACGTGAAGCGACGGCGCGGCGCGCCATGGGCAGCCCCGGTCCCGCAAGACATCGCGGGAAAAGTTCACCATCTTTCGGCGGCCGAGTGATGCGTGCTGCAATGACCGACACCTATCCGGTCTGCACGCGAGCCGGCAATTGAGGGAGTGACGCGTTTGAGTTTTGTCGGGCGTCACGCTCTCTGGACGGATGAGCAGAAAGAAGCGGCCAATCGCCTGCGCCGCATCGTCGAAGAAAAAAATCTCGAAGTCATCCGCCTGTCATTTCCCGACCAGCACGGGATCTTGCGCGGCAAGACGCTGGTCACTAGCGAGGCGATAGCCTGCCTCGAGAGCGGCTGCGCCATCACCACGACGATGCTTGCCAAGGACACCTCGCACCGCACAGTGTTTCCCGTCTTCACCGCCGGCGGCGGATTCGGCATGAAGGAAATGGAAGGCGCCGCTGACGTGCTGATGGTGGCCGACCCGACCACCTTCCGCGTGCTGCCCTGGGCGCCAACCACGGGATGGTTGTTGTGCGACATCTATTTCGGCGACGGCCGGCCGGTGCCGTTCGCAACGCGGCATCTTTACAAGTCCGTTCTCGATCGTCTGGGGCAGCGCGGCTACAACTTCGTCGCCGGGCTTGAGGTTGAATTTCATATCTTCAAGCTGGATGACCCGAAAATGTCGCCGGAACATGCCGGCCAGCCGGGGCAACCGCCATCAGTCAGCCTGTTGTCGCAAGGTTATCAATATCTGACCGAGCAACGCTACGACCAGATGGAGCCGGCGCTGGAGATCATTCGCCGTGACGTGCTTGCCCTTGGACTGCCGCTGCGCTCAGTCGAGGTCGAGTTCGGGCCCAGCCAATGCGAATTCACTTTCCAGCCGGTGAAAGGACTTGAAGCCGCCGACAACATGGTGCTGTTCCGTAGCGCGGTGAAGCAGATCGCGCGCCGGCACGGCTATCACGCCACCTTCATGTCCCGGCCGAAATTGCCGAACGTGTTCGCGTCCGGCTGGCACCTGCATCAATCGTTGGTCGTCGCGTGCGAGCGGCGAGAACGCTTTTGTCGCAAAGGAAAAAGGCGAGGTATTGTCCGCGTTCGGCCGAACTTATCTGGCGGGATTGCTGGAGCATGCCCGCGCGTCCGCCGTGTTCGCGACACCGACGATCAACGGCTACAAGCGCTATCGCTCGTATTCGCTGGCGCCGGACCGGGCGATCTGGGGACGCGACAACAGGGGCGTGATGATCCGCGTACTTGGCGGCGCCGGGGATTCCGCAACCAGGCTTGAGAACCGGATCGGCGAGCCCGCGGCCAATCCGTATCTCTACATGGCCTCGCAGATTCTCTCCGGGCTCGATGGCGTCGATCGCAAGCTTGATCCCGGCCCTTCCGCCGACACGCCATATGAGACCAGGGCGGCGCTGCTTCCGAAGAGCTTGCGCGAAGCGGTTTCGGCGCTCGATGACGATGCGTTCTTTCGGCAGGCGCTGGGCGCGGAATTCGTCGATTACTACCTGCACATCAAGAACGCCGAGATCGAGCGTTTCCAGGCGGAAGTATCCGACTGGGAGCACCGCGAGTATTTCGAGATATTTTGAGGCGCCCTCGTCATTGCAAGGACGCCGGCATGAGCACGCTCAAATTCCGAGATAGCGGTGCTGCAACTCTGGCTCGGCCATCAAAGCTTGCGAGGTCCCGCTCCATACCGTGCGGCCGCGCTCGATGATGTAGTGGCGGTCGCAGATCCGGGTGAGGTGCTCGACATTCTTGTCGATCACGAGAACGGATTGCCCGCGCGCTTTCAGCATCGACAGGCAATTCCAGATTTCGTCGCGGATCAGCGGAGCCAAGCCTTCGGTCGCTTCATCCAGGATCAGCAACCGCGGATTGGTCATCAACGCACGGCCGATCGCCAGCATCTGCTGCTCGCCACCCGAGAGCGTATTGCCCATGTTGACCCCGCGTTCGGCGAGGCGCGGAAACAAAGCGTGAATTTTTTCGATGGTCCAGGGATCGGCGCCGTTCAGCCGATTGCCGGAAGCAGCGACGAGATTTTCGCGAACCGTCAGGTTCGGAAAGATCTGCCGACCTTCCGGAACGAGACCAATCCCAAGCTTGGCGATCCGGTAAGAAGGCAGGCTTCGCACCTCGTGACCGCCGAACCGGATCACGCCGGCGCGCGCCGGCGTCAACCCCATGATGGAACGGATGGTCGTGGTCTTGCCCATGCCGTTGCGACCCATCAGCGATACCATCTCGCCCGGCCGGATCGAAAGCGATAGGCCGAACAGCACCTGACTGAGGCCGTAGCAAGTCTCGATCCCATCGACATCAAGCAGCGGCACCGTCTCAGCCATGAGCGACCACCACGTGCTGGTCGCCGAGATAGGCGCGCCTGACTTCCTCGTTCTGGCGGATGGCCGCCGGTGCGCCGGAGGCAATCACGCGGCCGTACACCAGAACGGAGATGCGGTCGGCCAGCGCAAACACCGCTTCCATGTCGTGCTCCACCAGGACGATCGTGACTTCCTTGCGCAACTCGGATAGCAGCTTGACCATGCGCTGGGACTCGGTGACACCCAGGCCCGCCATCGGTTCGTCGAGCAACAGCAATTTCGGTTTGGTCGCCAGCGCCACCGCAAGCTCGAGTTCGCGCTGCTCGCCATGGCTCAGTCGCGAGACCAGTACATCGGCGCGATCGCCGAGGCCGACGCGATCGAGCGCCGACTGCGCCGCCTCGCGCAACCCGGTTTCCCTGCGGGCATCACCCCAGAAGCGAAACGAGTGCCCGTCCCGCGCCTGCGCCGCCAACGCGACGTTATCAGCCGCGGTGAAATCCGGCAGCAACGACGTGATCTGGAACGAGCGCGCAAGCCCGAGCGCGCAGCGGCGATAGGCCGGCAGGCCCGAAATATCCCGGCCCGCGAGCCGGATGCTGCCGGAATTTGGCGTCAGGTGGCCGGTGAGTTGGCTGATCAGCGTGGTCTTGCCCGCGCCGTTGGGCCCGATGATCGCATGCAGTTCGCCTTCGGCCACATCGAGCGAGACGTGATCAGTCGCGACAATGCCGCCGAACCGGCGCACCAGCTGATCGACGCGGAGCAAGGGTTCAGCCGAGGATTCATGCACGGCCTGACCTCCCCAGCAAACCCATGATGCCGCCTCGCCCGAACAGCACGATCAACAATAACAGCGGGCCCATGATCAGCGCCCAGTATTCAGTGAGCTGCGACAACACTTCTTCCAGCACGAGATAAACCACCGCGCCGATCAGCGGGCCGAACAGCGTGCCCATGCCGCCGAGTATAACCATCACCATGAGATCGCCGGACCGGGTCCAGTACATCACCGCGGGACTGACGAAGTCGGTGTTGTTGGCAAGCAGCGCACCGGCGAGGCCGCACATCGTGCCTGCGATCACGAAACAGACGAGCTTGTAGCGTTTTGCCGGAAAGCCGATTGCCTGCATGCGCTGCTCGTTGGAGCGCAGCCCCTGAACCACCATGCCGAAGCGCGAATGCACGATCCGCCAGATCAGGAAAATGATGCCGAACAGACAGGCGAGGCAGAGATAATAGAACTGCACACGGCTGGACAAATTGACGAGCCCGCCGAAATCGCTGCGCTTGTACACGGTGAGGCCGTCGTCACCTCCGTAGCGCGCGAGGCCGGATGCGATGTAATAGGCCATCTGCGCAAAGGCGAGCGTGATCATGATGAAATAGACGCCGCGCGTACGCAAGCTGAGCGCGCCGACCACCAGCGCGAACAGCGCGGACGCCGCCAGCGCCACCGGAAACTGAATGAACCCGGAGCCGATGCCTTCCTGGGCCAGTATGCCGATGGCGTAACCGCCGATGCCGAGATAAGCGGCGTGGCCGAAACTCATCATGCCGCCGTAACCCATGATGAGATTGAGGCTAACGGCTGCGAGCGCCAGGATGACGATGCGGGTGAACAACGTCAGCACAAAGACGTTTCCGCTGAGATGCGAATAGAGCGGAAGCAACAACAGGCCTGCGATCGTCAGCGCGGTGACGGCGCTTGGCGCGTTGAGGCGAGCGCTCATCGCCGGTGGGCTGGAAACAGCCCCTCCGGCCGCACCACCAGCACGATCGCCATCAAGAGATAGATCATCATCGAGGACAGCGCGGGCGCGGCGGTCGAGGCCGCAGCCGAGCTCAGGATTTGCCGCAGCAGATTAGGCAGGAATGCCCGGCCCAGCGTATCGATGACGCCGACAAAGATCGCGGCCAGGAAGGCGCCCCGGATCGAGCCGATGCCACCGATCACGATGACGACAAAGGCGAGGATCAGGATGTTTTCGCCCATGCCGATCTGCACGGTGAGGATCGGCGCCTGCATCAGCCCGGCAAGACCGGCCAGCGCGGCGCCAAGGCCGAACACCAGCGTGTAGAGCAGCTTGATATTGATGCCGAGCGCGCCGATCATTTCCCGGTTCGATGCTCCGGCGCGGATCAGCATGCCGACGCGCGTGCGCATCACGCCGATGTAGAGCAGCAGCGCGACGGCTAGCGCGACCACGATGATCGCGAGCCGATAGGCCGGATAATAAATCCCGGGCAGGATCGCGACCGGCACCGTGAGCCAGCCCGGCAATGGCAGCGCGAGCCCCGCCGGGCCCCAGATCAGCCGCACCGCCTCGTTGAAAAACAAAATCAGCCCAAAGGTCGCCAGCACGTGATCGAGATGGTCGCGGCCGTAAAGGTGCCGGAGCGCTACGAACTCCAGCACGATGCCGAGCAGCAGCGTCGCCCCGAGCGCCAGCACTGAGCCAAGTACGAAACTGCCGGTCCACGCGACAAAGGTCGCGGCGAAATAGGCGCCCATCATGTAGAGCGAGCCGTGAGCCAGATTGACGAGGTCCATGATCCCGAACACCAGCGTCAATCCTGCCGCGAGCAGAAACAGCAGCAGTCCGAACTGCAATCCATTCAGCAATTGTTCGACGAAAAGCAGCATGGGCCGTTACATCAGGCGGAAACAAAACGACGGCAGCGCCAAAGCACTGCCGCCAATTCGACTTGCTGCGCGCGATGCGGCCATCACCGGCCGATCAAGCGCAGGCGAACACACGATCACTTCATCGGGCATTTATCGTGGAAGCGATCCTGATCGTCCTTGACGATGGTGGCGACGGTCTTGAGCGAAAGCTGACCGTCGGCGTCCTTGACCACGTCCTGCAGATAGAAGTTCTGGATCGGGATGTGGTTGTTGCCGTATTTGAACGAACCGCGAAGCGACTTGAAGTTCGCCTTCTCCATTTCAGCCTTCATCGCGTCCTTTTTGGAGGTGTCGCCCTTCACCGCTACAACCGCGCTGTTGATCAGTTGCGCGGCGTCATAGGCTTGCGCGCCGTAATAGGTCGGGCGCAGGCCGGGATATTTCTTTCGATAGTCGGCGACGAAGCGCCTGTTCTGTTCGTTCGGCAGGTCGTTGACCCATTCCTGCGCGCCAGGCACGCCCAGCGCGTTGTCCTTTTGCAGCGGCAGCGACAACTCGTCGATCGTAAAGGCGGTGTAGAGCGGGATCTGCTGCTTGATGCCGGCCTGGACGTATTGATTGAGGAACTGCACGCCCGCCGCACCCGGGTAGAACACGAAGATCGACTCGGCCTTTGAGTTGCGCGCCTTGGTGAGCTCTGCCGAAAAGTCGAGCTGGCTCGGCCAGACCGTATATTCCTCGCCAACCACTTCACCCTTGAAGGTGCTCTTCACGCCGGCCAGCATGTCCTTGCCGGCGGCATAGTTGGGGCCGATCAGGAACACCGACTTGACGCCCTTCTGGTTCATGTAAAGGCCCATGGCCTGCGGCGTCTGGTCGTTCTGCCAGGAAGTCGAGAACACGTAAGGCGAGCAAAGTTCGCCTGCGAGCTGAGAGGGACCCGCATTGGCGCTGATCATGAATGTCTGCGAGTCGACGGCTGTCTTGAGCGAGGCCAGCAGCACGTTAGACCAGATATAGCCGGCGATAAAATCGACCTTATCCGACTGGACCAGCTTTTCGGTCTTCTGTTTGCCGACGTCGGGCTTTTGCTGATCATCTTCGTAGATCACCTCGACGGGCTTGCCGCCCATCTTGCGGCCGATATGGTCGAGAGCGAGTTCGAACGAATTGCGCATATCGTTGCCGATGACCGCGGTCGGACCGCTGAACGTAGAGACAAACCCGATCTTGATGGAATCGCCCGCCGCCGCGGGGCCTGCCAGTGCGAGAGCCATTGCGCCCGCGAGCCAAACTGCCGTCCTCATCTTCATTTCCCCTCCTGTTTACTCAGACTATCTTGCCAGCCGGGGTGACGGCCCCGTGTTAGGTCACGTGTTTTGTGCGCGAACTATCCGGCCGGCAGCAAGCACGAACCCCAGGCGTTGTCATAGAACCTTCGGCTCAGAGCGGGTGCGCCTGCACCATAATTCGTGGTTATGGCGGATAGCAAGAATTATAGTTCAGGCGCCGGCAACGGCTGCCGCTTTCGCCCGATTCGACCGTGGTCCGGCAGAGGCTTGGCCCGCTCGTCCGGAGACGCATTGGCGGGATGGAAAGCGGTACGCAGTTTTCCGGATCATGCGCTAATAGAGTACGGGGCAGAAATCGAAGGCCGCTTGCATGACCACAGCGCCGTCCAAAACCCATCACGTGGTGATCGTCGGCGCGGGCTTCGGCGGACTGCAAGCGGCGTTTCAGCTCGCAGGCGCGCCGGTCCGGATCACGATCATCGATCGGCGCAACCATCACCTGTTCCAGCCGCTGTTGTATCAGGTGGCGACCGCCTCACTGGACACGTCCGAAATCGCCTGGCCGATCCGCTATCTCCTGCGCGGGCGTGAGGAGGTAACGACGCTGTTTGCGACGGTGGTCGGCGTCGACGCCGGCGCCAATCGCGTGCTGCTCGAGGACGGGGACGCCCTGCCTTACGACACGCTGATACTCGCCACCGGCGCGCGGCACTTCTATTTCGGCCATGACGAATGGGAGCCGTTTGCGCCGGGCCTGAAAACGCTGGAAGACGCCACGACGCTGCGGCGGCGCATATTGCTGGCGTTTGAGCGCGCCGAGCGCGAGAGCGATCCGCAGCTACGCGCGGCGCTATTGACGTTCGTGATCATCGGAGCCGGGCCGACCGGCGTCGAACTGGCCGGCACCATCGTCGAGCTGGCGCAGGACACGCTGCCCCCGGATTTTCGTAACATCGACACGCAAAAAGCCCGCATTGTCCTGATCGAGGCAGGACCGCGGGTGCTGGCGGGTTTTGCCGACGACCTCTCGGCCTACGCGCAGCGTTCGCTCGAAAGCATTGGCGTCGAAGTGATGCTTGGGCAGGCGGTGACGGAGTGCACCGCCGACGCCGTAGTCTATGGCGGGAAGAGGCTCGAGACCAAAACCATTATCTGGGCCGCGGGCGTGCGCGCTTCGCCCGCCGCCGAATGGCTCGACGCGCCGGCCGATCGAGCGGGACGGCTGGAGGTGATGCCCGATCTCACGGTGCCCGGTCATCCCGAAATCTTTGCGATCGGCGATACTGCCGCGATTGCTGCGCCGGACGGAAAACCCGTACCGGGCATTGCGCCCGCAGCGAAGCAGCAAGGTCGATATGTCGCCGACGTCATCAAGGCGCGCCTGAGCGGCGGCACGTCGACGCCGTTCCGCTACAAGCACTCCGGCAGTCTCGCGCAAATCGGCAAGCGGCTGGCCGTGATCGATTTCGGGCGCATCAAGCTGCGCGGCGCGATCGCGTGGTGGATATGGGGGATTGCGCACATCTATTTCCTGATCGGCATACGCAACCGGCTTAGCGTCGCACTGAGCTGGCTCTGGGTCTATCTGCGCGATCAGCGCGTGGCGCGGCTGATCACGCAAGGAAGCAGCAAGGTAGCCCGATAACGGCTGCTTGCTACCAGAGCAACGACGGCCCGCCGGCACCCCGGCTCGCGCGATCGCCATCCCGGACACCCCACAACAGCCCGATCCGCTGAGGCTTATTTCGCACAACGGGACGTAGCGCAGACCCACGCAATGGCATACCGCTTGCTTCGATCGAGCTAGAAATCCTGGTCCCGGAGCCGTATCAGCCATGGCCAAATCGGCCCTCTTCAAGTCAGGCCAGTCCACATCGCGCCACTTTCGCGCTCGGAGTTTTGCGTGACCGAAACCGTCGCCGAAATTGTCGCCGCTCATCGCGCCCGGCACGCCACGCCCGCGCAAACCGTCGCGCGCAGTTTTGCGCGCATCCGCGACCATGACGACCCGGCCGTCTTCATCGGTTTGCGGGACGAAAAGCACGCGATCGCAGAGGCCGAGGCGCTGGCGAAAAAAGATCCCGCGCTGCTTCCCCTGCTCGGCGTACCCGTCGCGGTAAAGGACAATATCGACGTGTTGGGCTTGCCCACCACCGCCGCCTGCCCGGCCTTTTCCTATTTGCCGAAGCACGATGCAACCGCGGTGGCCAAACTGCGCGCGGCCGGGGCGATCGTTATCGGCAAGACGAATCTCGACCAGTTTGCGACCGGACTGGTCGGCGTGCGCTCGCCTTACGGCATTCCCGTCAATCCGGTCCGCCGCGATTTGATTCCGGGCGGCTCGAGTTCGGGTTCGGCGGTCGCCGTCTCGGCCGGACTGGTGCCGCTCGCGCTCGGTACCGACACCGCCGGCTCCGGGCGCGTGCCCGCGATGCTCAACAACATCGTTGGCCTGAAGCCGAGCCTCGGCATGATCTCAACTGCGGGCGTGGTGCCCGCATGCCGGACGCTCGATTGCGTGTCGATCTTCGCGCTTACCGTCGACGACGCGACGACAGCGCTCACAGCGATGGCCGGACCCGACCGCGCCGATCCGTTCTCACGCGACCGGCCGCTGGGGGAGCTCACGCCATTTCCCGCCAAGCCCCGGCTGGGAGTTCCGCGCGACGGGCAACTGATCTTTTTCGGCGACAAGGCTTCGGAGCAAGCCTATGGCGAAGCGCTCCGGCGATTGAAGGCGCTAGGCAGTGAACTGATCGAATTCGATCTCGAGCCGCTCTACGAGACGGCGCGGCTGCTGTATGAAGGCCCCTGGGTGGCGGAGCGCTATCTAGTGCTGCGCGATTTGCTGGCGTCATCGCCCGACGCGATACACCCCGTCACGCGCGAGATCGCGGCGGCCGGCGCACGGCTCACGGCCGCGGATACATTTTCGGCGATCTATCGATTGCAGGCGCTGCGCAAGATCGCAGAGCGTAGCTTCGCGGCGATCGACGCGCTGGTGTTGCCGACCGCGCCGACGACCTACAGCACGGCGCAAGTTCTGGCGAACCCGATCGAGCTCAACAGCCGGCTCGGCACCTACACCAATTTCGTCAACCTGCTCGATCTCTGCGGGCTCGCGCTGCCGTCGGCGACGCGGCCGGACGATATTCCCTTCGGTATCACCTTGCTCGCGCCCGCCGGGCATGACGCCCTGCTCGCCAGCATCGGCCGTGTATTCCATGCCGATACCAAGCTTAAACTCGGCGCCACCAACGTGAGCCAGCCGCCGCTTGCGACGTTGCCAACGCACAGGGGGAGCGACGAAATCGCCATCGCCGTGGTCGGCGCGCATCTCTCGGGCATGGTGCTGAATGGCGAGTTGGCCACACTCGGCGGGCGGCTGCTGGAAAGCACCGTGACCGCGCCGGACTACAAGCTCTACGCGCTTCCCACCGCGCCGCCGAAACCCGGCATGTTGCGCGTCGACGCCGGCACGGGATCGTCGATCGAACTCGAGCTCTGGGCGCTATCGCCCTCCGCGTTCGGAAAATTCGTCGCGGCGATTCCGCCGCCGCTATCGATCGGCACCATACGCCTCGCCGACGGCCGCGGCGTTAAAGGCTTTATCGTCGAGCCCGCGGCGCTGGACGGCGCGCGCGATATCTCCGCGTTCGGCGGGTGGCGCAAGTATATGGCGGAAAGGACGGCGTAGTTCGTCGTTGCGAGCGCTAGCCAAGCAATCCAGCGCTACCCAAGACTGGATTGCTTCGTCGCAAATGCTCCCCGCAATGACGGGCCTTGGATGACGAGCACCGCGTTCACGAGCGTTGGACTGACAAGCGCTGCCCGCATTCGGTTTGTGCATCATTCTGCAACCGCCTCCACCGTCGTTGCGAGCGCTAGCGAAGCAATCCAGAGTTTGCCGCCGGGCAATCTTCGTTGCTTCGTCGCATAGGCTCCGCGCAACGGCAGGCAATCATTGCGCTGTCAGCGAGGCGTGAACTGCGCGAGGTCGGCGATGCCTATGGATTGTTCGAGCCCGGCGACGCGATGAACCATCATTTCGAAACCGTCGTCGCCGAACAGCTTGTGCTCCTTGCGCTCGAAGTCCTCGGCCATGGCGTCGTATTCGTGCGGCGAGACGACCGTCTTCAGCAGCGGAAACAGGTCCGTATCTTCTCGTGCTGCGTGAGGCCGGTACATCGTGATGAACGAACGGACGGCCGAGACGAGTTGGCGCCGGTCATCTCCATCGCTTCGGCTACCAGGCGCATACTTCAAGATGTCCTGCGTGACGCGTCGGCCCGCGTGATGCTGGGCCAGCAGGGTGTCCACGAGCGGCACCATCTTTCCCGCTTTTCGAAAGCGCGGGAACACGGCCTCCTCTTCCGATTGCTCGTGGTAGTTTTCGATGAAGTCGCGAACGATCTGCGCCGCGCCGGTCATGATGGCTGGATCGAAGTCTTCGTTCGATTGATATTTCCGCAACCCCGCCTCATAGACCAGGAGCACCCGGTCGAGCACGCCATGCTCGCGCATCAGGTCTTCCGGAGGGGTAACTTCCGGCTCTTTTTCGGCAGCACGCGCGATGGCCGGAACCATCGAGGGCGCAACCAGAGTGCCCGCAATCGCCGCAAGGGCGGCGGCTCTCAACAAATCGCGTTTTTGTATTGCTGTCGGAGCCGTCATCGCCATTCTCCTTCGATGGAAGCGGAGGGAACGATCTGGAATGCCCCCGGTTCCTCGCTCCTGCTGTCACAAGACGCAAGGCAAAGAAGGTCCGGGAGGCAGGATAGATCTACAGCGAAATCGCGTAGATCTCGTACTCGTCGCGCACCAGTTCAATGTGATCGCGCATCGCTCGCGCCGCGCCGAGCCGGTCGCCGCGCAGGATCGCGACCACCACGCGATCGTGCTCGACATGTGATTTGGCGAGCCTTCCGAGGTTGCGAAACTGAGCCCGGCGGAACGGCTGCACGCGAACGCGGGTCGCCAAGGCCATCTCCGCGATGTGGCCGTTCTGCGACCCGGCATAGATCGCATTATGGAAGCGCTCGTTGACGCCGTGAAACCGTTCCGGATTGCCGGTATGGCTCAGAAGTCGCAATTCCTCGTGAACGGCCTCGAGCCGATGACGCTCGATCGGCGACATCCGCTCCGCGGCAAGGCCGGCGCACAACGCTTCCAGCTCCGCCATCGCCTCGAACATTCCCGTCAAGCGTTCGATCGAGGGCCGTGCCACCACCGCACCACGATGCGGCCGCGCTTCGATCAGACCGCTGGCGGCAAGTTGGCGCAGCGCCTCGCGAACGGGCGTGCGCGAGACGTTAAAGCGCCGCGCTATGCCGGTTTCGTCAAGCGATGCTCCCGGGCCCAGAACGCCGCGCACGATCTCGTCAGCCAGGTGACGGCGCAATTCTTCCGCGCGCGTGACCTTCTGCGCGGATGGCAAGCCGCGGTCGGCGCGACGGACCACTGCGACCCCCTGCCGTGGCGAACGCGCCGGAATGTCGGCCGGAACATCGTCCAGACTCTATGTCTTCTGGACCCTCGGCTCGTCAATGATGCTGACGTGAGCGGCAACGATCTTCCAGCCTTCCGCAAATCGAAACCAGGTTTGCATCTGCCGCCCTACCTTGCCGGGCGCAGTCTCGCGATAGAACAATGTCGAGGCGACCGCGGTGTCTCGGCCGTAAGTCGTGATTACGGTTTTGGCGGTCTTTCGCATCAGCCCGACCGGCGAACGCGCCGCGCGAAACGCGGTGATCTCGGCATAGCCGTAGAGGTTTTCGGCGATGCCATAGCGAAGCGTTCGGGAATCCTTGCGAAAAAGATCGTCGAGCACGGCGACGTCGTTCGATACCAGCGCCTGTTCGTAGCGCGCGAACTGCGCGCTGACCTCTGCGAGCACATCAGGCAGATCGATATCCATCACAAACCCCTCGGCGGCGGCGCCGCTGCCACTCCCATGCGCTCCAGCGCCAACGCGACGCGCAGCGCAACGTCTTCGCGCCAAGGTGCGGCGATGATCTGCACTCCGATCGGCATCGGCTCCAACGCAATCGGCGCCGCGACAACGGGGAGTCCGATAAAAGAGATCGGTTGAGTGTGAATGCCAATATTGGCGCGTACCGGCAGATCGACCCCATCCAGCACGAAATTGACCTGGCCCAGTTTCGGCGCGGTGCATGGCGTCGCAGGGGCGATGATCACGTCGACCGTCTTGAACAACTCCAGAACACGTGCTCGATACCACCGCCGAAACTTTTGCGCGCGGTCCACCAGCGGCGCCGGAAGCATCGCGCCGGCCAGCAGGCGGTCACGCACCGCCGGATCGAAGTCATTGGGCCGCTTGCGCAGCCGGTCCAGATGCAGCGAAGCGCCTTCGGTCGTGGTGATGACGTAAGCGGCCGCGCGGGCCCGGGCGGCTTCGGGAAGTTCGACGGTTCGCGTGGCACCGAGCGCCTTGGCGACGCGCGCGACGGCCTCCATCGCCTCGGGGAACACATTTTTCTGAAAGTACCCGCCGGCGATCGCGACTCTGATGTCGCCGATGTCCTGGGAAAGCAGGGGCGTCACTGGTTCGACCGGGCGGGCGGTGCAGGCGGCATCGTCCGGGTCCGCTCCCTGCATCGCATCATAGGCCAGCGCGAGATCGCCGACGCAACGCGCCAACGGCCCAAGGTGATCGAGGCTTGCGACAAAAGGAAACGACCGCGCGCGAGACAATCGCCCGTAGGTCGGCTTCAGCCCGAATGTCCCGCAGAACGACGCCGGCACCCGGATCGAGCCGTTGGTATCCGAGCCTAGCGCGATCGGCACCAGGCCGCCGCCAACCGCGGCGCCGGAGCCGCCCGAAGAACCGCCGGTCATCCGCGTCGGGTCGTGCGGATTGCGAGACGGGCCGTCATGCACGTTCTCGCCGGTAAAGTCATAGGCGTATTCGCCCATGTTGAGCGCGCCGATCAGCACCGCGCCGGCCGCCTCCATCCGCTCGATCAGCGTGGCGTCGCGCGAGGACGGCGCGAAATCGCGATTGATCTTCGAGCCGGCACGCGTCGGCAAACCCTGCACGTCAAACAGGTTTTTCACCGCAAACGGCACGCCCGCGAGCGGACCGGCGCTCTTTCCCTGCCGCCACTGCGGCATCGATCGCACGCGCCCTGTTGCGGGCACGCTCCGCGGTCACATCAGTAAACGAATTCAGAATCAAATCGCGCTTCTGGATGCGCGCGAGTGCCGCTTCGGTCACATCAGCAGCCGACATGCTCCCACCAGCCACTCCGCTCGCGATCTGTGAGGCCGACAATTCGCTGGGCACGGAGGTCATCGCGAAGTCACGCATTGAAGACACTGGCCGGCTCGGTTTCATCGGGCAGCGGAAATTCGTCGACCAGCCGCCCAAGCCGCAGCGAGACCTCGAGGTTAGCCCGCACCATTGGTTTCCAGGCATCCTCGACCGGCAGGGCAAGTGCCCTTGCGACGGCATCGATATAGTCATCAAGCGGATCGGCAGCCATTTCGGTTCCGTTCAGATGTTCAGTGAGCCGGCAACGGCGGATGCGGGATCGCCGTCAGCAGCTCCCTTGTATAGGCATCGCTGGGATTACCCAAGACTTGTTCGGACGATCCCTGTTCGACGATGCGCCCTGCCCGCATCACAATGACACGATCGCACAACAGGCGCACCACATTCAAATCGTGCGACACGAACAAGTAGCTCATGCCCATCGATTGCTTGAGGTCCTGCAAAAGATTCAACACCAGCGCCTGCACGGAGACATCGAGCGCCGCGGTCGGCTCGTCGAGAATGACCAGCTTCGGTTGCAGCGAAATCGCGCGCGCGATACCGACGCGCGCCTTTTGTCCGCCTGATAATTGATGCGGAAAGCGATCGAGCAGATTGAGCGGCAGTCCGACCAGTTCAGCGAGTTGTTCGCAGCGCACGCGCAAGTTCTCCCGCCCGCTGATATTCCCAAGCTGCAAAAGAGGATCGGCGATAGCCCGCGCGGCGGTGAAGCGCGGATTCAAGCTGTCGGTCGGGTCCTGAAACACCATCTGGATGCTTTTGCGCAACGGCAGGCGCGCGAAGTCCTGCGGCATCATGCTGCCGATCTCCTCGCCGTCGAACATGATCCGGCCTGAGGTCTGGTCGAGCAGCCGCATCACCATCATCGAGGTCGTCGATTTTCCGCAGCCGGATTTGCCGACCAGTCCGACGCTCTCGCCATGGCCGAGCGAGAAGCTGATGCCGTCGACCGCACGGAAATTCTCCAGTTCTACCGGCGGCTTGCGTCCAAACAGCTTTCCCAGCACGGCGGTAGCGCCCTGGCGGGGATATTCCTTGACGAGCTTCTCAACGAGAAGCAGCGGCTTTGCGTTTTTGTCGCGCCCGGACCCCTTCGCGCTACCGCCGCTTGCGGGGACAGGTTTGTTCTCGGCAATTGGAGAAGCTTCGGTTCGGCGTTCTTCGACAACCGCCTCCGGCAATAAATCGCGTAAGGAGACGCCAAGGCGGGGCGTCGCGCGCATCAGCTTTTTGGTATAAGCATGCCTCGGATTGGCAAAAATGTCGGCGGAGTTCGCGGTCTCGACCACGCGACCTTTTTCCATCACCACGACCCGGTCGCAATACGCCGCGGCAAGCCCGAGATCATGCGTGATCAAGATCGTGGACATGCCGCGCCGCTTGGTGAGTTCGACGATCAGGTCCATCACCGCCTTTTGCGTGGTGACATCGAGGCCCGTGGTCGGTTCATCGGCGATCAGAAGCTGCGGATTGCAGGCCAGCGCCAGCGCGATCACCACACGCTGGCACATGCCGCCGGACAGTTCGAAGGGATAGGCGTGATAGCGCTCCCGCGGCCGGGCGATCTTGACTTGCTCGAGCGCCTCGATCGCCTTTTCGCCGCGGTCGATTCCGGCGGCCTGAACATGCTGGCGCAGCACGTCCTCGATCTGGTCGCCCACTTTTCGGATCGGGTTGAGCGCGGCGCGCGGATTCTGGAAGATCATCGAGATTTCACGGCCGCGCAGATCGCGCATCTGCTCCTCGCTGGCCCGCTTCACATCGATGCCGGAAAACATCACCGAGCCATCGGCGATCTTGCCGGCGCGATCGAGAATGCGCATCACCGCGTAGGAGGTGACGGATTTTCCTGAGCCGGACTTGCCGACAATGCCGAGCGTCTCGCCCTTTGCAACGCCGATGCTGACATGCTGCACCGCCTTGACGACGCCACGCCTTGTCGCGAATTCCACCGTGAGATCGTTCACGTCAAGCAAGGGCTGCGCGGTCATGGGCGCCTCACGTCCGGCGCTGCGGATCGACGATGTCGCGCAGACCGTCGCCGAGCAGATTGAAGCAAAACACCGCGATCATCAGCGCAAGACCGGGAAACAACGCGATCCACCATTCGCCCGACACCATGAAGCCTGCGCCCTCTGCGACCATGATTCCCCACTCGGCTGTCGGCGGTCGCACGCCAAGCCCTATGAACGACAGGCCTGCGGCATTGAGGATCGCGTAGCCCATCGTGAGCGACATCTGCACGATCATGATCGGCATGATGTTCGGCAGGATGTGCACGAGCAATATCCGGAGTTCACCGTTTCCGGAAAGCCGAGCCGCCTGCACAAACCCGGCGTTACGCCGCACATTTGCCTCGGCACGGGCGACGCGGGCGTATAGCGGGAAATTCACGATCGCAGTGGCGATGATGATGTTCTGCACGGTGTTGCCGAGCGCCGCCACGATGCCCATCGCCAGCACGAATAACGGGAACGCCATGATCGTGTCCGCGATGCGTCCGACGATGCGGTCGGTCCAGCCGCCAAAATAGCCGGCGGCAATCCCGGCGAGCCCTCCCATCAGAAACACCAGGCCGACGGAGGCAACCGCGATAAAGGTATCGAGCCTTGTTGCGACGACGACGCGGCTGAAAATGTCACGGCCCAACTGGTCGGTGCCGAACCAGTGCGCCGCTGAAGGCGGCTTCAGCGCCGCCGCGGTGTCCGACGCAAGCGGATCGTACGGCACGAGATACGGGCCCAGCAGCGCGGCGAACACAATAATTACCAGCAGCACGAACGCAAACGCCGTGACGCGGTTCTCGCCGAGCACATAACGGGCGTGCTCGAAGATCGCTGACAATCCCGAGTTGCGTGCGGGCGTGACCGGCTCTACGGCGGGCGCAACGGTGCTCATGCTTACCCCCTCACCCTTCCAGCCTTACTCTTGGATCGATCACGCCGTACAGAATGTCGATAATCAGATTGAGCAGCACATACATCACGGCCATGGTCAGCACGAAGCCCTGCACGGGTGCGAAATCGGACGAGATCAACGCTTCCACGGCGTACGATCCGATGCCGGGCCAGGCGAACACTTTTTCCACCAGCACGTTGGCCCCGAGCAGAAACGAGAACACCATGCTGAGCGTGGTGACGACCGGCAGCATTGCGTTACGGAAAGCATAGGTGACGACCACGGTCCGGGGTGAAAGCCCGCTGGCGCGCGCCGTGCGCACGAAGTCTGAGCCGAGCACCGCCAGCATGGAGGCTCGCGTCATGCGCGCGATTGGCGCGAGTGAAAATATCGCAAGCGTGGTCGCGGGCAGGATCAATTGGCTAGCCGCCGAACGAAAAGCCTCGAAATCGCGCGCGATCAATGTGTCGATCAGATAGAAACCGCTGACCGTGGGCGGGGCGCTGTAGAACACATCGAGCCGGCCCAGCGGCGCGGGCGACCAGCCGAGGCGGAAATAGAAGACGTAGACCAGAACCAGCCCGGTAAAGAACACCGGCAGCGAAACACCGGCCGTCGTCGTGACACGACAGAGATGATCGATCCACGAACCCGGCCGCGTAGCGGCAAGCACACCGAGCGGGATCGCGATCGCGATCGAAACCAGCAGCCCGAGCAGCGTCAGTTCGGCCGAGGCCGGCAAGCGATTGCGGATTTCGCTGGCGACCGGCTGGCCGGTGGTGAGCGAGTTGCCGAAATCGCCGCGCGCGAGATCGCTGCTATAGCGCAAGAACTGCTCCAGCAGCGGCTTGTCGAACCCGAGCTTCTTTCGGATCTGCTCGATCGCCTCCTGGGTCGCGGCGGGACCGGCGAAATAGACCGCGGGATCGCCGGGCAGCGCGCGTGTCAACAGGAACGTGACGATGACGACCCCGATCAGAGACGGGATCGCGAACATCAACCGCTTGCCGATCAGGCTCAGCATGGTGACGCCCGGTTAGGCCTTTACCAGAGTGCGGTAATCAAGGCGTCGGTGGAACCAGTATTGATAGCCCGAAACGTTCTTCTGCATCGCGACGTTGACAAAGGGCTGATAGAGCGGGATGCGCGGAACGTCGCTAAAGGCGAGATCGACGAAGCCCCTGACATCGTTGTCGTAGCTCGATTTGTCACCGTTGGCCGCAGCAACGCGCGCGCCATCGATCAGCTTGTCCATCGCCGGCGACTTGTAGCTCATCGTGTTGAAGATGGAATTGCTGCCGTGATAGCACCAATAGAAAAAGTACTCGGGGTAATCGAGCCAACCCGAGAACACGTTGGTGAACAGCGGCATTTCCTTCTTGGTCAATTCAGTACGCCAGTTCGCGCCGGGCACCTTGTTGATGGTGGTCTTGATGCCGAGCTGCGCCAGGCTCTCCTGCACCAGCACGCAGAGCGGTTCGTTGACGCCGGCGAAATTCAGGTCGAATGAAATCGTGGTCTCGAATCCGTTTGCGTAACCTGCCTCGCTCAGCAGCGCCTTCGCCTTGGCCA
This sequence comes from uncultured Alphaproteobacteria bacterium, assembly GCA_963764155.1. GTDB lineage: Bacteria > Pseudomonadota > Alphaproteobacteria > Rhizobiales > Xanthobacteraceae > Bradyrhizobium. The sequence goes on along the minus strand of CAVXRI010000011.1, from coordinate 6,029 downwards.
TGTCGGTGACATACTTGGTGGGCTGCGGCCAGGCGACGTCTGTCGGCTTGTCCGCCGCCGCGCCGAACATCGGTTTGGCCAACCCGAACAGCACCGCATCCATGATCTTCTGGTAGGGCATCGCGTAGGCCAGCGCCTGCCGCACCTTGGGATTGTCGAACGGCGGCTTGTTGACGTTCATGCCAATGTACTGAATGCCGTTCGAGAACGGCAGCGACACGATATCGAGCTTGCCGCCGGCCTTCAGTTCCTGAAAATCCTTGTACGGCAGTTCGTAGGAAATATCGGCGTCACCGCGCTCGAGAAGCGCACGGCGGTTGCCGGCCTGCGGCACCATGCGCCAGATCACGCGCCTGATCTTGGGCAGCGGCCCGCCGACCCACTCGTCATTGCGCTCCATCACCACTTCGGTTCCGGCTGTCCATTTGGTGACCTTGTAGGCGCCTGACCCCGCGGTCTGCTGCTTCGTAAATTCGAGCCCCCAAGAGTCCTTTTCCGATGCGTTTTTCTTGACGAGCTCCGAATTCACCACGCAGGGTACGATGACTGCGAGATCGGGTATCGTCAGCCGATCCTTCCTGGCGAAGTCGACCCGCACCGTGGAGTCGTCGACCACCACAAACTGCTCCGGCTTGGTCAGCGAGCCCGCGCTCATCTGAAAGGTCGGGAATCCGCCTACGCTGACCGCGCGATCGAGCGACCACTTGACGTCTTTCGCTGTTATCGCGGTGCCGTCATGAAATTTGGCGTTCTTCTTCAGCTTAAAGGTCACCGACATGTCGCCGATGTTCATGTCCTCGGCGAGTTCGCCCTTGAACTTGTCGCGGTCGTAATAGGGCACGCCGCCCGGCCCGCTCTTCATCTCGTGGCTGATCAAGCGATCGTAGCAATTCCACGAGACCTCATAGCCGGGCACGTTGGTGCCGATGCCGTGGATGTCGAGATTGTTGGGCCCGCCTTCGGAGACGATCAGCAGCGTCTCGGAGCGGGCATCAGCCTTGGCGGACGACCAGATCGCCGGCGCGGGCGTCAGCGCGCCCGCCGCCAAACCGGATACGGATTTCAAGAAGTCGCGGCGCTTCATGTGATGCTCCAACACTACGGGATAAGCGGCGTTGGAGCTGGAATCGCAAGGTTCGTGCCAGACTTCGTTGGATGTGCTCTGGCCGGCTAAACCAATGAACAGACTGGCAATATCGCCGAACTTGATCCTGCGGCTTCGGCAGTTCGGATTGCATACAAAAAGGTTTGTTTGCCCGTTTTAGATGCAGATATTGTCCGGCGTCCCTCGCGGCGGCGGTTAATCCGGCCAAATCAATTCCTGTAGCTGAAACAGATCGTCGGCTTTCTGCTGCCAGCCTTCGATGCAGATGTGATTGACGGGATCGCTGGCCCGATGAAGCAGAAGCAGGGCCATCAGCCGGCGCTTGCAGGTAAAATCGACATCCGCTTTCGAGTAGCCGAACCCTTCGAAAAGGCGCCGCACGCGACCCGGCCTTCCCGCGGTCATGAAGGCGCTCGGCCCGAGCAGGTCATACTCGCCCCATCCTGTCAGCACATCGCCAAAGTCGATCAGCGCGGAAATCCGCCAATCGCCGTCTTGGCAGCGCAGCAGAAAATTCTCCGGAATGAATTCTCCGGTCAGGATCACCGGCGGGGCGTTCATCGGGATCAGTTCGATGGCATCGCGCAGAAGATCGTCCAGGCCGTTGAGAAATTTTTGCGGCAATCCGAGACGCTCGTGCCTGATGCGGCATCCCTGGATTTGTCCACGCATGAACGCCTCCCAGCTCGGCTCGATGCCGAGCAAGTCACCAGCCGGAACGCGCTGCAGCTCTGCGATAGTTTCGCCGAGATGTGCGAGGACGCGCTCCTTTTGCTCCTCCGGCAATCCAGGCCATGCTTGCGCGCCGACGACCCCGGGCAACCGCGTCATCACGAGATAGGGCCATTGATCGCGCTCCCCTTCGAAGACGATTTCGGGAATCGGGACGTTAAGCTGTCCGCGCAGCTGCATGAGCGAGCCGCGCTCCGAGACAAATTGGGCGCGAAGCACGGGAGGAAAAATTTTGAGGATGTATCGGTCGTCGAGTCCCACGACAAGATTGGTGCCCGTCGAGAACACGTGCGGTCTTTCAGGCGACAGGCCGTGGCTGTGGGCAATATCAAGCGCCACAGGCAACCATTGCGAGGCGTTGCCGCGCCAAGCCTTGAAGGTCGCAGACGTTTCGAAGCTCGGCAATGTATTTTTCATTGGTTAATGCCGAGCCTTGTTAGCCGCACAACCGCGAGGAGAGGAAGCGTGCAAGCCATCACGGCCTGTTTATTTAATGCTGCACTGCCGTTCGCTATTAGAGCCGCGGTATCTCGAACTCAATCCGCAAATCACTGATGCAACGCAGTCTTGACGATGGTCCCGCCGTCGGCAGAATAGCTCCATCGCCTAAAAGGCGTTGAACCTTTCCTGCCAAACTCCGACTCCATTTCAGGGGGTAAGTTGCCCGTGTACAACCGCGCCGACCTCTCGCGGAGGGTTGCTCTTGTCGTCGCGCCGTCCTTGACGGCAGCCTCGGCGAGCGCGTTTGCGCGCGGATTCCATGCCGCCGAACCCCAGAACAAAAAATATCGCCTCGTCCAGGCGCTGCGCTACGCGGCCTCGCACCTGATCGAACGAATTTGGATGGTGGAGTGATCTGGTTGGGAGCGCCCGTACAGAGCGACAGTGTGGAACGCCCGGCGAGCTTCGCCGGGCGCAGCCGGGCGCGCATGGTCGGACTGTTGCGTGCGGTGCCGATCCGCTGGCAAATCCTGTCCATTGCTGCGCTCAACTCAGCCGTCGTGGCGGTGCTTTCCGTGCTGATATGGAATGGCGCGCAGGTGCTGCGCTCGGCGTGGGACGATGTGCGGCAGGTGCGCGAGTCCGACAGGGTGCTTGCGCTACTGGAAAGCAAAACCAGTCGGCTGCAGAACCTGATCCATCGCTACATCAACCAGCCGAGCGCTGAATTATCTGCCGAGATTTCAGTATTGCGCGATGCCGTTCTCGGCACGCTGGCGACCCGCGCCTCAACCGATCCGACGCTGTCGGGCTCGGTAAAGGAGCTCGAGCGCGTCACAGATCGTTTCCTCAACGGCTTCGGCCAACTGCGCGGCGTCCAGGCGACCATCGCCAAGACATATGAGCAGCAGGTGCTTGGACCGGCAAAGGAGATGGCCGGACTTTATTCAACGATCGAAGGTGCAACCGGACATCGCGATGCCCGGATATGGCCCTCGCTCGGAAAATCGCGCGAAGCGTTCACCGAAATGCTGGTCGCCGCCAATTCCTATTATCTTTCGCTGGCCACCGCGTCCGCGGAAGAAGCGCGGCGCAATACCGAGACGATCGAGACGACAATACCGGTCATGACCGACCTCGCCGACAACGACGTGCAGAGGACGGCGCTGGAACGATTGAAAAACCGCACCGTGGCGCTGCGCGAAGGCCTCGCGAAATTGTCGGAGCAGCTCTCAAGCCGGACCGACTTGTTGCGCAACACCATCGACGCCAGCCAGGTCGAGGCCACCGGCGCGATCGACGAGTTGTCGGTCAAGATGCGCCGGCGCGAGCAAAAGGCGCAGGAGACATTCGACCGGACGCTCGCCGCCATCTCCGGCAGGGTGCTGTCGGTGGCCGTGATCTTCCTCGAAATCATCATTACCGCCGGCGTATTGATCGGGCTCTCTATCCGCATGCCGTTGCAGCAGATCATGATGGCCATGCGCGCGATAAGTTCGGGCAATTACGACAAGAAGGTACAGGGCGTCGGCGCCAGGGACGAAGTCGGCGCGATGGCGCGCGCGGTGGAGGTCTTTCGCGAGACCGCCATCGCCAAGCGCAAGACCGAGGACGAATTGCGCACCTCCAAGGAAAAAGCCGAGAGCGCGCTGCTCGAACTGAACACCGCCCAGCAGAACCTGATCGACGCCGAACGGCTTGCGGCGCTCGGCGGCCTTGTCGCCGGCGTCGCCCACGAGGTGAATAATCCGATCGGCATCAGCCTGACTGTGGCGTCCAGTTTCGCGCGCCGCACCGAAATATTCGAGGCCGAGTTGCGCTCTGATGAGCAACTGCGCCGGTCGCAACTGGATGATTTCGTGCGAATGTCGCGCGACGCCTCACAGCAACTGCTCGCGAACCTGCATCGCGCCGGCGAACTGATCCAGTCCTTCAAGCAGGTCGCGGTCGACCGCTCGCACGCGGAACGCCGGGTGTTCTCGTTGAGCCAGGCGACCGAACAGATCATCACCAGCCTGCGCCCGGTATTGAAACGAGGGCCAATCGAGTTGTCGACCGAGATACCCGAAGGCCTCCTGATTGACGGCTATCCGGGCTCGTACGGCCAGATTTTGACCAATCTGTTCCTCAATGCCGTCAATCACGGGTTTGCCGACGGCGGCCCCGGAACCATCTCGATTTCGGCGCGCCCCCGCGGCCATGACGATATCGAGCTGGTCTTTGCCGATAATGGCGCCGGAATGAGTTCGGATGTGCAGCGAAAAGCGTTCGATCCATTTTTTACCACACGCCGCAACGATGGCGGCACCGGATTGGGCTTGCACATTGTGTATAATCTGGTCACCCAGCAACTCGGCGGGCGCATGATGCTGGAGTCAAGACTGGGACAAGGCACCACATTTCGCATTATCATGCCGAGAATTGCCAAAGCCGACCCTGCGACCTCCGAGACCTCCGTCGATGGAACTGCTCAATGGCTGAACAGGACGATGTCCTCTATCTGATTGATGATACCGGCACTGCTGCCCCGGAAATTTCGTCCACGCGCAAATGGAAGATCGCCGTGATCGACGACGATCAGGCCGTTCATGAGGGAACGCGATTTGCGCTGAGCGACTACAATCTTCACGGCGCCACGCTGGAGATCCTGTCGGCCTACTCGGCGGCGGAGGGACGCTTGTTGATGCAGGCGCATCCCGACATCTCAGCCGTATTGCTCGACGTCATCATGGAGACCGACGTCGCCGGGCTCGACCTCGTCGAGTACATCCGCAACGAGCTCAAGAACGAAACCGTTCGTATCATCCTGCGAACCGGGCAGCCCGGGCAAGCACCGGAGCGGCGTGTCATCGTTCAATACGACATCAACGATTACAAGGCAAAGACCGAGCTGACGGCCGACAAGTTGTTCACCTCGCTAACCGCGGCGCTGCGCAGCTATCAGCAGCTCGAACGCATGATGCAGACCCGGCGCGGGCTTGAGATCATCATCGACGCGGCTTCGACCCTCTACGATTTCAGGTCCATGCAGCGGCTCGCCGAAGGCGTGCTGACGCAGCTCGCCTCGCTGCTTAACGTCGATTGCGCCGGGATTCTGGTGCTTCGCGATGATGGCAGCTCGGCCCGCACGGATTATTCGGTGCTGGCGGGCTCGGGATGCTATAGCCGCTTCATCGGAACCACCGGATCGAAGTCTCTCGATACCGACCTGCGGCAGCTTGTTGAAGCGGCTTTCCAGCGCCGCAAGAACGAATTCGCCGACCACCGAAGTGTTCTTTATTCGCGCACCGGCAGCGGGCGCGAGGTCGTCGTGCTGCTGCAGGCCGAGCGTCCGATTTCGGAAACCGACCGCGCGCTCGTCGAGATTTTTTCCAGTCGGCTTTCGATCGCCTTCGACAACGTCATTCTGTATCAGCAGCTGCACGAGGCCAACAGCCAGCTCGAGGATCGGGTTGCCCAGCGCACGCGCGCGCTGACGCAGGCCAACAGCCGCCTGTCGGCGCAATGGCTGCGACTGCAACGCGCGAACGGCTTCAAGAACGAGATTCTCGGCACCGTGGCCCATGATCTGAAGAACCCGCTCGGCGTAATTCTCGGCCGCACCGAAATGCTTACCGAATTGATCGGCGCCGGCTCGCCAAGGGAATCCATCACCGCCCAGGTCGAACATATCCGCGACGCCACCAAGCGTCTGACGACCATGGTCGATCACTTGATTTCCGATGCGATGGCCGACGCATTCGACATCACT
>CAVXRI010000010.1:0-36007 GCA_963764155.1 uncultured Alphaproteobacteria bacterium | reverse complement strand
TTGCGGCCGATTTCTGGCACATTGCATTCAGGCGTGCTGCGTTCTATTGAGCGGGACAGCCGACAATCGCCGACTACGCGATAGACCGCGATTTCCTAAACCGGATAGGGCGGAGCTCGCTCACTTAATTTCCTCAAAAAATGTTCGGCACGCGCCCCAATGGTCGAATTCGTTGGAGAATACCATAAGAGCAAACTTCGTTCTTGCGCGGAGGAATGCCTCCTCGCTATCTGTAAGAATACCACAATCCCTCTCTTCCTCTTCTCACGCAAGCGCAGATGCATTTGCTGGTGCTAAGTTTCAAATGTCGATTTCGAATGGTTCGTTTCGGCGATCGTCGTTGGAATTGCACTTATGTTGCTTATTCGGACGATATGGCTGATGGACCGCGGATTTGATTTTACGGATGATTTATTTTATTTGATGTGGGCTCAGCAGCCGAGCAGCTTTCTATATCTTATGGTTTCTTTGGTTATGGCTTACATCCACTATTTGAATTTATGAACGGATCGGTTTCTGGATTACGGCGTGCGGCAGCGATCATCATTGCTACTGCAGGAATTTTCGTTTCGACAATAATTATCAGCAATACAAGTATTGAGCGGCGCGGTCCAATTGCACTGCAGATTTTATCGACCTCGGCAGCGCTGCCAATCATCTATTATATTTTCTGGTTACTCACGCCATCGTATAATTGGTTCGCGCTTTTAGGTGGCTTGCTGCTTCTCGCTGCGGTTGTTGATCTTTGTGACGGTGGGCATCGCCTTCGCTCATCTGCAATCGTTGCTGCCGCGATGGCTCTCATGATTTTTGCGAGACCGCAGAACGCCCTGGCTTTTGCCTTGATATATCTGATCGCAGTAATGATTTTCGTTCCAGTGTTGTCCAATAAGTTGAAACAGATTGTACTAGCTGGGTTGTGGTCCGTCGTGTTTTTGGGAGCAATTGCATTATTTTCCCCAATCGGGAAAATCGCCGATCAAATTCAGGCCTACCTCACAATCTTCGGTACGCATCATCCTCTTGAGACTAGCTTTTGGGATAGGATGTTCGAATTTTTTAGCGGCCCAGGGTTTCTTTTCGCCTGTTCTGCTATCCTTTTCTTGGGGAGTATCTTCACGCAACACGGATCTCACTTCTCGCATCAGAGCATCAAGGTATTGCTGACGATTGCGGCATTTGTCCTCTCGGTGCAAGTTGTCACATACTCGAGATCAGCAGAGTTTATTTACCGAGTTGGTCCCACAATGGGATCGATTACTTATTTGCTGCTAGCGCTAGCATGCATAAAAAAGGATGCAAATCCTCGGTTTTGGGCTCACTCGGTTTGGGAGCGCTCCTGCCGTTCGCTGCGACTTTCGGCAGCGCTGACCGCATCTTTGAGCAGCTAAATTTCTTTTGCGGGATTTGGGGAGTGATCTCGCTGTTCGCGGCGGCTAATTTGTCAGGCAAACAACGGTTCGGTGTTCCCAGCGCTGCCGCCGTATGTCTAGCGTTTGTCTATGTTCTATCCAAGTCGGTTTGTCCAATCCGTATCGGTTAGCTGCACCGGTTGACCTGCAAGTTGATCCCACAAGCTTAGGGTGGGGCTCCAAGTTAAAGTTGGATGCAAAAACCAGCAGGTTTGTCGAAATGTTGCAGCAACGTGCAAAAGAGGAGGGGTTCTGCACAGGTGATCCTACGATAGACCTCGGTAGCGCGCGGCCGGGCATCGTATTCGCGATTGGCGGCAGTGCGCCGGTATTTCCATGGATCGTTACAGGCTATCAATTCTCTGAGCGTTTCGCTCTGGAGGTATTGAAGCGGGTCGGCGAGCCGCGTCTTGCGCAAACGTGGCTCATCACCGGTGCGGCCTCATTCTCAACGAACCAACTCAGGTCTTTCGGGGTCGATCTTACAAAATATAAGCTCGTCGTCGAACTCCACGATCCGCTTAACGACGGTGCGGTGAAGTTGTTCGCGCCGCGTTCCATACTGGGTTCCTGCTCATAGTATCGCGCAAGCAAGGCGTCGAATGCCTGTGGCCGTCCGCGTGGTTAGCGTGAAGTACCGTGTCGTCCGCCGCGGAACGCCTTTCCGACGGCGGCTAAACCAAAGAGCGCAATCGGGATGAAACAAAGAACGCGCTGCGACAATGATTTTGTATCGAGGGTCGGCACTACGGTCAGCGGCTACACTACTGCGAAGATTGGGACTGACGGAGATATCCGCTGCTCTCATCCAAACCCGCCCCGCGAGGAGATCGGCATAGCTGGCGCGGATGTCACGTCCGATTGTATGCCGTGCCTCTCACGTGCACTTGACCGGCGGCATGAATCCCGGTTCATCGCGCAAAAGCTTTGTAAACCCATTTTACCGCCCGTACTCAATGACCCTCGAAGTTCTCCCTACCAACTCTGAGGGTCCAGACGTCGTTGAAATAGTCACCATTGGAGCCAGCGAGCACCCACAATCGGCCGTCAAAAACGACAGAGCAATGCGCCATTCGAGGACGCCACGATTTCGCTGCCAAATAGGGATCCCATTTGCTTCCGTCGGCCGAGTACCAGATGGTATTAGAGCCGCCGCGGGGCCGGTCAGTCATGCCTCCCATGATCCAGAGCATTCCCTGGTGCGATGCAGCCGTCGCCCAAATGCGGCCTGTCCACTCGGCTTGTTTCGAATGTTCTTGCCATTCGACGCCGTCGAGGCTCGACCACACATCACGATAATAGGCCGCGCTTTTACCCCAATGACCGCCTCCTAGGATCCGAGAGTCTGGTCGTTATGGGCGATGGCCGAGTGAAAGGCTCGCGGTTTCCACGGCGCATTGGGAGTTATTTGTTTCCAATCGACGCCATTTTCACTTGACCAAACATCGTTCCAAAGCGGCTGATCACCTTCGTTGTGCGGGTGCCGCGTGCCGCCGAGCAACCACAGCTTGTCATGGTGCACCACAAGCGCTCCCCCGCCGCGGGCCCCCAAGCTGGTGTGGGGCCTTCCAACGTCCAATTTCGACCGTCCGCAGAGGCCCAAATCTCACCAATGGGAAGAAATCGGTTCTCGCTTTTGACGAATCCGCCCATGCGCCACATCCGTTCGCGGAAGACGACACTCATCGCGTTCGCCGACGGGGTCCATGCAGCTTGATCAATTTCCTGGCGCCAGTTAATTCCATCAACGCTGCTCCAGCCATCGCCGAGGTCCAGCGTTTCGTTGGACGGCGATCCGCCGAGCATCCAGACGCGATCGCCGTGTAAAAGGAGCGCAGCGCCATCCCGCGCCGACCAGGGTGCTTTGCCCAGGAGCCTGCTCCAGTTTGGATCGGGCGCTGGTCGATAGGAGAATGCCCAGACTACACCGGCCAACAGCCCGCCACCGATGATCGCGCGTCGGGTCGGAAAGAGTGGCTGGACGAAGTCGGGCTTCTCCACATTTATCTCTGATTTTTTGCGGATCATCTAATGTACTCAAATCCTTGAACAAAATTCCACAAACGAGTGACCAACCCCGCTGCCAGTTCCCTTGCGTGAGAAGAATGATAGCTGGTAGACAGCCACACTTATCGCCTCGGCGTGCCCTAAATTTGGCTTCAGGTTTACTAATCAGGGACCGCCTTGCGAGCAGTGCTTGACGCAATGTGGGGGTAGGTTTTGTCCATGATCAAGATTGCCCTACTAGGGTGCGGGCGTATCGCCAAGCGTCACTCGGATCTGCTGGCCGGTGGCCACATCACGGGTGCAAAATTGGTCGCAGTCTGCGATGAAATCCGCGCGCGGGCGGATGCGATCGGTTCACGATGTAATGTTCCGGCATACTACGATCTAGCGCGGTTGCTGGAGCAGCCGGATCTCGATGCTGTTGCCGTACTGACGCCGAGCGGGTTGCATTCGGCCCATGCGATTGCAATAGCCAAGGCAGGCAAGCACGTTATCGTTGAAAAGCCGATGGCGCTGCGGCTGCAGGACGCCGATGACATGATTCGCGCCTGCGACGAAGCCGGCGTCAAGCTATTCATCGTCAAGCAGAACCGCTTCAACCTTCCGGTCGTCAAGGCGCGCGAGGCGCTGGAGGCCGGCCGCTTCGGGCAGCTTGTGCTGGGCACCGTGCGCGTGCGCTGGTGCCGTGACCAGAGCTACTACGATCAGGACGCCTGGCGCGGCACCTGGGCCTTCGACGGCGGCGTGCTCACCAACCAGGCCAGCCATCACATCGATATGCTGGAATGGTTCTTTGGCGACGTCATCAGCGTTCATGCACGCGCAATTACCGCGCTGGTCAATATCGAAACCGAGGACACCGCGGTCGCGACGCTGAAATTCCGCAACGGCGCGCTCGGAATCATCGAGGCCACGACCGCCACGCGGCCGACCGATCTTGAGGGCTCGCTCTCGATTCTGGGCGAGAAGGGCACGGTCGAGATCGCCGGCTTCGCCGTCAACGAGATCAGGCACTGGCATTTCGTCGATGAACTTCCCTCCGACAAGGAGGTCATTGAGAAGTTCTCGGTCAACCCGCCAAACGTCTATGGCTTCGGCCATCAGGCGTACTACCAGCATGTGGTCGATTGCCTGATCGCATCAGCGCGCGGCGCTGGTGGACGGTCTGGAGGGCCGCAAAAGCCTGGAATTGATCTCCGCGCTCTATGAATCCATCGAAACCGGCAAAGAAGTAGCGCTCCGCGTTTGCGCCGCGTCTGAGCCGGCTTGGAATCGCGTCGTGAACCAGCCGGAGCTGCACCATGCTGGCCTGAAGGATGTCGAGTTCGGCGCGCGGGTCAGGCTGGTGGAGCCCTGCAATCTTTACGGCTGCAAGATCGGCGATGACTGCTTTGTCGGGCCGTTTACCGAAATTCAAAAGGATGCGGTGGTGGGCGCGCGCACCCGTGTGCAGTCACATGCGTTCATCTGCGAAATGGTGACGATCGGCGAGGATTGTTTTGTCGGCCACGGCGTGATGTTCATCAACGACACGTTCCAGACCGGCGGTCCGGCCCACGGGCGCAAGGACCTTTGGCGCGAGACGGTGATCGGCAATCGGGTTTCGATCGGCTCCAATGCCACGATCATGCCAGTGCACATCGCCGATGATGTCGTGATCGGCGCCGGCTCAGTCGTGACCAGGGACATTGCCGCTGCAGGGACCTATGCCGGAAACCCGGCGCGCCGGCTCACTGCCAAGAAATGAGGGGTAGATGCCGGTACCGTTCGCGGATTTGCAGCTTCAGTATCAAACCATCAAGAATGAAATCGACGGCGCGATCGCCGGCGTGATCCGCGACAGCGCCTTCATTCGCGGACCCTATGTTGATGGGTTTGAGCGGGAGTTCGCGCACGCCGTCGGTGTCAGGCATTGCGTATCCTGCGCTAACGGCACGGACGCGCTCTATCTTGCGATGGCGGCGCTGACGGTAAAGCCCGGCGACGAGGTGATCACCGCGGCTCATTCTTGGATCAGCACCTCGGCAATGATCACGCATGCCGGAGCCACTGTGGTGTTTTGCGATACCGACGGCTCAAGCTTCACCATCGACCCGGCAGCGATCGAGGCCGCGATCACGCCGCGTACCGTCGGCATTATTCCGGTCCATCTCTATGGACAGCCTGCCGACATGGACGAGATCATGGCGATCGCCAGGAAACACAGGCTCTGGGTAATTGAGGATTGCGCGCAAGCGCATCTGGCACGCTACAAGGGCCAACCGATCGGCAGTTTTGGCGCTGCCGCGACTTACTCGTTCTATCCGGGCAAGAATTTGGGGGCAATGGGGGACGCGGGCGCCGTTGTCACCAGTGATGACGCGATGGCCGAGCGGATGGCTATGCTCGCCCGCCACGGCGGCCTCACCAAGCATCAGCATCAGATCGAGGGCATCAACAGCCGCCTCGATGGCATGCAGGCGGCGATTCTCTCGGTGAAGCTGCCGCATTTGCCTGCCTGGACCAAGGCGCGCCAGGAGGCTGCAAAACTCTACGACGCCGGTCTAAATCAAATCGAAGATGTCGTGGTGCCCTCGGTCGCACCCGAGCGCACCCACGTCTACCATCTTTACACCATCAAGCATCCGCGGCGCGACGCCCTGGCGAAATATCTGAATGCTAACGGGGTACAGACCGCGGTCAATTACCCAACCGCTTTGCCGTTTTTGGCGGCATATCGCCGCTTCATGCATCGTCCCGAACAGTTTCCGAACGCGCTCGGTGATCAAGCGCAGATCCTCTCGCTGCCAATCTTCGCGGAGATAACAATAGATCAGCAGCAGACGGTGATGGATCTTGTTCAGGCCTTTGCGTAGTCACAAGGAAGAGTTTTGAAAGCGGCACCCAAGCGCAGTCTCGGTCGGAGCCTTTTGTCATCGGGTATCGGACCAATGCTGGCCCAGGTGCTGGCGCTCGCAGCCGTACCGGTGCTGTTTCGAATCTATACGCCGCAAGATTTCGGACTGTGGGCTGCCGTGCAGGCAGTGGCGATCATAGCGGGCTCGCTGGCCTCATTGAGATTCGATCTGGCGTTGGTGTTGGAACAGAACTTGGAGACGGCAAGTCCTCTGTTTTATGTGATCATCGGCGTGGTGATCGCCAGTTCGATGCTAATCGCTGTATTGGTCAGTCTAGCAGGCGAGCTGCTTGGCATTGTTGGAATCAGCAAGACGACAGCCGTTTTGGGTTGGTGCTGGCTGCTATTGGTCGGCTTGGCAGTGGTTCTTCAGAGCTGGCTGATGCGCGACGGTGCATTTGGAAGCATTTCGATCGCCGTCATTCTCAATGCTGTGACCACGAACATCGTACAATTGGCCGGGGGCGTTTGGGGGAACGGCATTTGGTTGATCCTCGGAAGTATGGCAGGTCAGGCTGCGGCCCTTGTCTTTTGTGCCTCGATCATCTTCGCTGCCGCCGAACGACCGACGTGGCGATCGCCGAGCTTTCGGGAGGCATCTGCATTGTTGCGCCGGCATAGACGATTTCCGCAGTTCTCGCTTCCGTTCACAGTGCTGTCGTTGGTGCGGGAGCGTGCTCCGATTCTGGTTATGGGCGCGTATGCTCCTGCTGCGGTGGTTGGGCTGTACAGCCAAGCTTGGCGCCTTACTCACTTTCCTTCCGGGTTGACGAGTGCCGCACTTCGCCCGGTGTTTTTTCACCGCACCGCCACGGAAGGGTTAGCGGCGCAAGGCGAAGCGGTGGACAGATTTGTGCGGTCGCTGTTGCTAGCGAGCAGTCCTTGGATTGGACTGGTCGTCTTTGGCAATGATGCCCTTTTCAATTCCGTACTGGGCACTCAATGGCAGGGCGCAGGTCATTTGGCGGCGCTTTTGACATTTCCTGCGGCGTTGTTTGCCATCACCAATTGGATGGATCGGCTGCTTGATGCGAGCGGCCGGCAAGAGGTAAATCTGAAGCTAGAGCTGCTCACAGCTGTGATTTCTGTCGGTGCCCTGTGGGCAGGGCTGAAGGCTGGGGGCTCACTGAGCTTGGCGGTATCCTTACAAAGCGCAGCGCTCGTCCTCAGTTATTTAGCGTTGATATGGATCTGTTATGGTATCGCCGGCTGGCCGCGTTCCGCATTTTCAATGTCGCTCGCCGCAGCCTGTGCAGTAGGGGTCTTCACCTATCTGTTTTTGCTTCTGCTTGCCCTGCTGCTTCCGCAGGCCGCTGTGTTTCTTGTTGGCGCAGTAAGCGCACTCTTTGTCTCCTGTGCCAGTTTGTGGATGGTTCGGAAACATTTGCAATGATCACAATTGTGAATTACGGCGTTGGTAATCCGGGCGCACTTGTCAACATGTTCGAATTCATCGGCTATGACGCAGAAATCACGGACGAAGCCTCGCGCATTTTGAATGCCTCTCATCTGGTGCTGCCCGGCGTTGGGGCGTTCGATGCAGCCATGCAACGGTTGCGAAACTCGCAGCTGATTCCGCCGCTCGAGCAAGCGGTCTTAGAACGGAGGATTCCGTTATTAGGCGTTTGCCTTGGCATGCAGCTGCTCGGACGCCGAAGCGAAGAGGGCTTCGCGGAAGGGTTAGGCTGGATCGCAGGCGAGGCACTAAAGATGAAGCCTAATCCGGCGCGCAACATCAAAATCCCTTCATCGGGTGGGCAGATGTTCAGTGCGTTCCCACATCGACACTGTTCGACACCGGTAGCGAGCAGCGCTTTTATTTTTCACACAGCTATCAAATGCGCTGCGACCGTCAATCTGACATCGCCGCAACCTATCGAGCTGAGGAACCGGTCATTTCGGCAGTTCAACACCAAAATGTCTACGGAGTACAATTTCACCCCGAAAAGAGCCATCGCTTCGGAATGAAATTGCTGTGCAACTTCGTTGAAAGAAGCCGCTGATGAGGCCGCGTATCATTCCGGTACTGTTGCTGGATAGCCGCAGGCGACTGGTTAAAACTCGCCGTTTCACGGATGAAGTCTATGTAGGCGATCCCTTCAATGTCATTCGCATTTTTAACGAGAAGGAGGTCGACGAAATTTGTGTGCTCGATATCAATGCAAGTGTCGAGGGGCGCCAACCCGATGTGGGTTTCATAGCCGAGCTCGCGAGCGAATGCTTCATGCCGTTGAGTTATGGCGGCGGGATCAAATCCGTTGCCGACGCAGCGCCCATCTTCGCGGCAGGGGTCGAGAAAGTTGTGCTCGGCCGGGCCAGCAATGACTTTGGCGCAGTGCGTGCGTTAGCTGCTGACTTTGGATCGCAGGCTGTAGCAGCGTGTATCGATTGCCGCCGTATCGACAACGACTGGCGGGTCGCGGGCGATCGCGGGCGTTCCGTCACCAATCAACATCCTGTCGCTCAAGCTAAAGCGGTCGAACAGGCCGGGGCGGGCGAAATCATTCTTCAAAATATCGACCGAGACGGCGAGCGAAACGGCTACGACGGAAATTTGATTTCTGCGGTTTGCGCCGCGGTGAACGTGCCCGTCGTCGCCCTGGGCGGTGCGGGCCAGCTCTCGCACCTGAGTTGAAGGCCTTCGGTTCGGCGCGAGTGCAGTCGCGTCGGGGAGCGCTTTTGTTTTCATAGGCCGACTGCGCGCAGTCCTGATCAATTATCCATCGCCGCACGATGTCGAAGATTTGTCTGCGAACTACGACGCGTGTTCATGATGCAGCGACCAGCGCCATCGTATCAGGTGTGCTCATATTGCGTCATGGACAACCGCAGTCCAGGTGTCACTTTTGACAATGGTGGACAGTGCAATTGCTGTCAGGAGGCGTTGGCGCGTAGACCGCACGAATGGTGGCCGACGCCTGAGGGTCGTGGGCGGCTGGATGCCACGATCGAGCGTATCAAGCGGGAAATGTCAGATCGGCCCTACGACGTCATCATCGGACTGAGCGGAGGTGTCGACAGCGCCTATGTCGCACATTTCCTCCGCCGCAATTACGCTTTGCGCATTCTAGCAATTCACGTTGACGGCGGTTGGAACACTGAAGCTGCCGTCCGCAACATCGAGCTGCTTGTCCGCAAATTAAACATCGATTTGTATACGCACGTCGTTGAGTGGCATGAAATGCGCGACCTGCAGCTCGCCTATCTGAAGGCTTCGGTCTTGAATCAGGACGCGCCTCAGGACCATGCATTTCTTTCCGCCTTGTACCGTCTGGCGCACAAATTCCGCCAGCGCTATTTTCTTGGCGGCATGAATTTCAGCAGTGAAGGGGTTCATGTTCGAGGCGGAGGATACCCGGCGACCGACGCACGCAATCTGCGCGCCATTCATCAGGCGCATGGTTCGATCGCCCTTCAAACCTTCCCGATGCTCGGTTCGCTTGAGTATCTGTGGTTGGCGCGAGTTCGCAAGCAAATCCAAATATTGAAGCCCTTGAACTTCTTGCCCTACAACAAGGAGTCCGCCAAGCGAGAGCTGATCGAAACGTATGGCTTCGTTGATTACGGCAGCAAACATCAGGAAAGTCGTTTTACCAAATTCTATCAGGAAATCTACCTTCCGGCGCGGTACGGCTTTGATAAGCGACGCTTGCATTACTCGGCTTTGATTGTCTCCGGACAATTGACCCGGGAGAAGCCTTGCAGCAACTAGAACTGCCGGTGACCACGAAGGAGCAATCAGCCCGCGACAAGCGTTTCGTCGCCAAGAAGCTCGGGATAACCGTGCTCGAATTGGAGCGATTGATTGCCTTGCCGGCGGTGCCGCACGAACGATATGCCAACACCCAGGCCCTTTATAAATTATATCAGGGATTGCTGAAGGTCGTCGCGGAGTCGCCGATGATGATCTCTGGGAGCTATGTTCTGGCGGCTTTAGCAATCTATGGCGGAGGACTCTATCTGGTTTACCGATTGCAGCTCTACTTTACTGCATCGTCTGTGCTGCTCGGGTTTCTTCTGCTTGTCTACGGTCCTGCTTATCTTGCCTATATGTTGTTTCGCAGACCAATTTCAGTCGTCGACCTCCGAATTTCGAATTCATTGGATTTCGATGACGTGACGATCTCGCTGAACCTGTCGATTGCAATCATGTATGTTTGCGTGATCGCGGGCATCGAATTGATCGATCACCTGGCGCCGCGGTCGGCCCAGGCTTTGCAGAAATCGGTGATTGGCTGGAACTCCCAACCTTTGACGGGAGAGCAGGCGACATCCTGGCCATTGACGATCGTGATTACAGTTCTGGGGCTTTTCATGGCGTGGATTTCCATGAGGGAACGCCACTTCTCGGTTGTGGCCGGGTTTCTTTCCGTCTCAGGCAACGAGGTCGTCAAGACCGCGTACCGGCAGCAATATGGCGGGAGCCACGTCTATCTTTACAATATCGCCGTCGCGTCGATCGCCCCCATGCTGATCGTATGGGGTGCGCTGTTGGGATGGACGCAGCGTTTCTGGCCGCTGTTGGCAATGACTGCCTTCCTGCTGTGTTTAACGGTCCTTGGCAAAATCGAAACACTCAGCAAGGCGCCATTTGCTCTGTTCCTCATACAGCTTCTGCTCGTAGCTTATCTGGTTTTTCGAAACAGCATCAACTGGCGCGTCGGGCTTGCTGGCGCTCTCGTTAGCTTGATGCTTTTTTATCCGATAATCCGCCTCGCAGTCCCGGAAGTCGCTGAACTGGATGCGTTGAGCTTCTTCTACTATCGTGCCTTCGACATCTCGAACCAAGCGCTGCTGGAATATTTCGGCGCCTTTCCCGAACAAATACCGCATATGTGGGGCGCCAACATTCGTCCCCTTGCGGCAATATGGGGCCTTGAATACACACCGTCTTTCGATGTCGTTTCGCGCGTCTGGCGTTTCGCCGGGGGCTCGACCACAACGGCGCTATTTATCGCAGATGCATGGGCCGATTTCGGTTATTTCGGTGTTGTCGGCTTCAGCATTGTCGTTGGCATGATCTGCCGCGCGATCGACGTTGCGCTGCTGGTCAGAGGCAAGACGGTGACGGCTATTGCAGCACTTGCTGCAGCGTTCATCGGGATCTACAACCTTATGATATCGGCGTTGCCGACGGCGATGTTGTCCGGAGGAATGATTTTGCCACCGCTTTTTGTGTTTTTATTTCTAAAGGGCCAGCGGATACTGAGTAGCCGTCGCGCCTATCTCGCGCATTCCCACTAGTGTGCCGCTAATCCGGATTTTCGTCGTGTGAGGTCTGATGTTCCTCCTCCGTTTGGCTGATTCCGCTCTTGGCTGGCGCAGCAGGACCTCGGGCGCGGTTTCTGTCGGGCGTGGAACGACGGTTGCATGGCGGCGCCTAAGGCGGCTGGCGGGAAATCGGCTGTCGATAGGCGATGAATCCATTATTCATGCCGACATAAGCTTCGAGGAAAGAGGGGGCGAAATTCGTATCGGAAGCCGTACCTTCATTGGAAGAAGCAATCTGATCTGCTATCGAAGTCTCATCGTTGGCAACGACGTCGTGATGTCGTGGGGTGTTACCATTGTTGACCATGACTTCTCACAGTCTCGAGTGGCCGAAGCGCCAAAACGACGTACGAGAATGGGCCCTTGGTCGTAAAGCCTGGGATCACGTTGAGCATGCTCCAGTTGTTATTGCCGACAAGGTGTGGATTGGGTTCAACGTAAGTGTCCTAAAGGGGGTGACCATCGAGGAGGGCGCGGTGGTCGGTGCCTGCTCCGTCGTTACGCGGGACATCCCTCCTTATGCCTTAGCGGTAGGAAATCCGGCCCGGGTGATCCGCACGCTGCGCCGAGACAGGTTTGATGCCAGTGCTGTGACAGGATGCCAATGGGTCCGACCTCCATGGAAGTTAGGCCAACAGCTGGTTCGAGCGGTTCTCGCGCGCGCAACTGTTTCTTCCAGCGAATGACCGCATGAATTTCGATTATCTCCTCCAGCGACTGTTGTTTCGCGCCACCTGCCAACTTGCACCAGGTGCCAAATTGACCCGGACCGCGCGCATTCGCAACATTGCAGGCGACAGCAAAAGGATCGTGATTGGCAGAGATAGCATCATTCAAGGCGAGCTTGCTGTTTTTGCCCATGGTGGCCAAATTCAACTGGGCGATTGGTGCTACGTCGGAGAACAAGCGCGCATTTGGTCTGCAGGCTCAATCATAATTGGAAATCGCGTGCTCATCGCCCATGCTGTCAACATATTTGATAATCTTACCCATCCGATCAGGGCGAGCGACCGGCACGCGCAATTTAGGGAGATCGCAAAAGCTGGCCATCCGCGAGACATATCGCTGGGGGAGCGACCCGTCAAAATCGAGGATGACGCTTGGATTGGTGCAGGGGCCTTTGTCCTGCGCGGTGTAACGATTGGCGCCGGCGCCATCATTGCGGCTGGGGCCGTAGTCACCAAGGATATCGCGCCATATTGTTTGGTGGCGGGCAATCCGGCAAACGTGGTGCGACAATTGGGTGAAGAGGAGAGATGATCACTTTCCGGCACAGATGTAACGACCGGCTGAACCTCTTCAGGAGGAAGACGCCACGTCTTTCGGCTGCTTAGTCATGCGACTTTTTCAAAATATTGGTCTTACGCGGGGTTATCGACAATATTTCGGTAACATGCCGGCCTTTAAATCTTTTGCAGAGGGGGCGGCGTGGTTCCTGGGCACTCGGTATGGGGCGCCTCATATTCTCGCACCTGTTCTAGCGGGTGATCCCCAAGCGTTCTGGACCAATGGCGATGATGAGGCTTTGCAGAAACAATGGGCACGTGAGCATGGACTGCGCACCGATGATCTGCAGCAGATACTGCTTGCACAAATAGAGCACCACCGCACCGACGTGTTCTATAACCTTGATCCGGTTCGTTATGACAGTTTTTTCGTCAAGAAGCTGCCCGGGAGCGTGAAAAGGACGGTGTGCTGGCGCGCTGCCCCATCCGGCAATGTTGATCTGACAGCCTATGATTTGGTGGTAAGCAACTTTCCATCCATTTTGGAAGATTGGCGCAACAAAGGATGTGGCGTCGGATACTTCTTTCCCGCGCATGATCCGGTGATGGATGACTACGCTGATGCGCGGCGTGATCTCGATTTGATTTTTATCGGAGGCTTTTCGCGTCATCATGTGCACCGAAGCTTGGCGCTGAGGGCGGCGGCGTCTACCCAGGGGATCCGGAGCCGTTTCCACCTCGAAAACTCGCGGCTGACACGGCTAGCTAATTTTCTACCGTTCATTCCCGGGCTAAGTTCTTTCCGGCATCCAAAGGAAATCCGCGCCATACGTGCAGGACCGCTCTATGGCCGGGATCTATATGCTGCGCTGGCTGGCACGAAGGTTGTGCTTAATGGCGCGATCGACATGGCGGGTGTGGATCGCGGCAACATGAGATGCTTTGAAGCCACCGGATGTGGCGCCGTGCTGCTCACGGATTCCGGGGTTTACCCCGATGGCTTCATCGACAATGAAACCATGGTGACCTATTCGTCGCCAGCGGATATTCCTGGTCTGGTCAACCGATTGATCGCGGATGCTTCCTGGGCAAGTAGCATCGCAAAGCGGGGGCGTGCCATGGTCCGAGATCGCTACAGCAAGGCGCGGCAGTGGGCCAAATTTCGCGAATTCGTGTGATGGACCGTGTCAGTATCGTGCGGGTTTAAAGGATGCCGATGTCAAGCGATCCCCGTTTTGGTACATGGGAGACGGCCGTAAACTGGCTTCGTAGTCAACCTGACCGGCGTCAGCTGGTGCTCGACGCATTTTATGACGATCCTCTGCTCGGGGCAGCGGAGCGCTATTTCGCGAGCGGCGAGTGGCGCGCGGTATCCGGGCTGCTGTTTGGCCGGACGGGTACAGCACTTGATGTGGGAGCAGGGCGGGGGATAGCTAGCTATGCGCTCGCACGTGCCGGATTTAAGGTCACCGCACTCGAGCCCGATGGCAGCGCAGTCGTGGGCGCCGCTGCAATTCGAAGCCTGGCGAAGGAGGCCGAACTGCCCATTGATGTTGTGGAAGAATTCTCCGAACGGCTGCCGTTTGCGGATGCTAGCTTTGACGTGGTGTTTGCGCGAGCCGTTCTGCACCACACGCGTGATCTTGATGCCGCATGCCGGGAAATGCATCGTGTGTTGAAATCTGGTGGCATCTTTATCGCCGCGCGAGAGCACGTCATCAGCAAGGAGGGTGATCTTGGTCAGTTCCTGGCTCAGCACCCGCTCCATCATCTGTATGGTGGTGAGCACGCTTTTCTTCTGGAGCGCTATTTGAGTGCATTAAACAGCGCCGGGTTTGGTCCTGTCCAAGTCTTGCCACCACTGAAAAGCCCCATCAACATGTATCCTTACACCATCGATAGTTTGCGCGATGCAATCGTTGGGAAGCTCTCGCAGAAAATACCCGTGAAGGCCTTTTGGCGCGTGATGCTGGGATCGGACCGCTTTTTCGAAATCATGTTGTCGATGGCGGAGCGTTTTGATAATCGACCGGGTCGGCTCTATTCCTTTGTTGGCCACAAGGCGCCGGTATGACGGTCTGGATTACTGGCGCCAAAGGCTTTATCGGCCGGCATCTCGCCCGGACGCTGGCCGATGCTGGACACGCCGTGCACGGGATCGGCCATGGCGCGCTCGAAGATCCCGACAAGCATCGTTTCGGCGTGCAGCTTTGGTTGAATGGCGAGATCGACGCCACCAATCTGAATGCCTTAGCGCTCCGCGGTGGAGCTCCATCGACGATTTTCCACCTCGCCGGCGGCTCTTCGGTGGTTTTGTCGACATCGCAACCCTATGAAGATTTCTGTCGAACGGTCGTAAGCACCGCGCGGTTGCTGGAGTGGTTGCGAAATTCAGCACCAGAATGCCACCTGATCGTGGCCTCGAGCGCGGCAGTTTATGGTGCGGATCATCGCGGACCGATATCGGAGGCTGCCGAGACGGTCCCGATGTCGCCCTACGGACAGCATAAGCTGATGATGGAGCAACTGTGCCAAAGCTACGCCGTCACATTTGGGTTGCGAAGCTCGGTCGCGCGGCTGTTCTCGGTCTACGGATCCCATTTGCGCAAGCAGCTGCTATGGGATTTGTGCACGCGGCTGCAGAAAGGCGAACGAACGCTGGTGCTAGGTGGGACCGGAGCTGAAGTGAGGGACTGGACTGAGGTGCGCGACGTGACAAGGCTGCTCGCAGCCTTGGTTAAACTTCCACCGCTTCAGCGGTTTGAGATAATCAACGCGGGGTCCGGGATTGGCACGACCGTGGCCGAAGTTGCAGTCGCAGTCGCCAAAAACTGGGGTGGAGACATTACTGTACGATTTTCGGGAGTGGCGCGAGTAGGGGATCCCTTCAGCCTAGTAGCCGAGAGTGTAGATCAGCGTGGCTTGAGGTTTGACTGGCAAATTCCGGTGTCGCGAGGGACGGCGGATTACGTGACCTGGTTTAAGGATCAGCGTGCGTTGACCGATCGAGCCCCAGTTCGCCTCGCCTTTACATACATTCCGAAACGGCTATCGGCCGGCGCCTACAATTATCAACGTAATCTGTTCGCGGCGTTGCATCAACACCGTCGCGGTGAGTTCGTGCCGGTGGTTTTCGCCGGCGAATCTGTCGACGACGAGGATTTGAGCGAACTTTCCGCAACCCCAGGTGTGGAGATCGCGAAAGCGGCAGGTTTCGACCGGCGTTCGGCAGGGCTGATCGCCGCTGTTTTGTTCGGAAAGCACAGCGCAGCAACCACAGCATTCAGCGATCAAAAGATCGATGTGGTTATCGAAACCGCGCGTTTTTTTGGCTGGCGCCTGCCGTTCCCTACGGTGGCGTGGTTTCCTGATTTTCAGCATCGTCGGCTAGCTCAGCTGTTCTCACCCGCCGCACGATGGCGGCGCGAGATTGGGTTTCGCGCGCAGATCGCTGCCGGCCGCACGATCATGCTGAGCAGTAAAACCGCTTTGCGGGACTGTAGGGCGTATTACCCCCGTGCGGCCGGCAGGGCGTCTGTGGTGCGTTTTGCAACCCGACCGCCTGCGGAGGCTCTGACTGCAGATCCCGAGGAGATCGCCAACCATTACGGCCTACCGGCGCGGTTCTTTTATCTCCCGAACCAATTCTGGCGGCACAAGAACCACCAGGTCGTCATCGATGCCCTAGCACTACTCGCGGCGCGTGGCATTGACGTAGTCGTCGCCGCGTCGGGCAGTAGCCATGATGCTCGAGAGCCCAACTATTTCGACACTGTGATGAGACAGGTTGTCGACCGCAATCTTTCGCGGAAGTTTCGCTATCTAGGCATGGTTCCGCTGCCCCATGTCTACGCGCTTTTGCGCCGTTCAGCCGCCTTGATCAACCCATCGCGCTTCGAAGGATGGAGCACCACAGTTGAAGAGGCGAAATCGTTCGGCGTGCCGATGATCTTATCCGACCTCGACGTTCATCGCGAACAAGCAGCGGAATCGGCAAAGTACTTCGGGACCGACGACCCCGCCACACTCGCCGAACATCTTGCTAGCGCTATCGCCCATGACGTCGGGCCTTGCTTTACTCGAGAGTTGGTCTCAGATGTTGACGAACGCGTTTCGAAGTTTGCTGCCGATTTTGCGCACACTGTTTTCAGGGCGTTGAAATCCTGGCAAGGCTCTCGGCAGTAAAAAATCAATCGCCGGGGAATGAAACTCGATGTTCGTTGCGACTGTCGAGGATCTCGCAAGGGATGAGAGCGCTTTTTAAAGCTGCAATCGGTGACCCATGACTTTAATCAAGACATTTGATCGCGTAGACGACGTCTCTAAGCTCGAAGGCTGCAATACTCGAGGCGTTGAGTACCGCTGGTCCATTTTTTCGAAGGCGATTGCGGCTTTTCCTGCTGGCTGCAACGCGCTCGATTTTGGGGCGGGCTCACTCCGAGAAAGCTTCGATCTAGCCACTCGCGGCTTCAACGTCACCTCGATCGACATCGATAGCGAATTAATGTCGACCTATAAAGCGAGCTATCTTTGGCCTGCAAACGGAACCTCACACCGCATGATCGGTGCCGGCGACTTGACGGAGGGTCTTGCAAAAATAAGAACGCGACGAACAGGTTCGCGCTGATCACATGTTTTGATGTTCTCGAACATCTTGATGATCCGGGAAGCGTGCTCCGCTCTCTCGCCCCTTTACTGAAAGATGATGGCAAGATCCTTATAACGGTGCCCAACGGCCGCACATTGTTCGAATTAGCCTTCCGAATAGACCTTTTACTCGCACGCGCGACTAAACGTTACATCCGCCCGGGTGAGCCGCACCTGCAACGGAATTCGCCGAAAAAATGGAAGAAAATCATCGAGAGGGCCGGATACGACATCCTTGAGCATGAGATGCAAATTGGTTTTCTTGCCAATACGACGGCGGGGCTGGTGCAGCTGCCGCTAGCGCTCAGCGGTCGTATCCTTCGCAAGCTGGGGGTTAACGTGGATACCCTCGCACTGTCAGAGAGAATCTGCAGCGGAACGCGGATGGCCTTGCTCGATCGAATGGACCAAAAGACAAAGTTGATCTTTCGGGAGCTTTATGGATGGAATTTATTCGTCGCTTCGCCGGTACGCAGTTAACCGCTGATGCCGTCATCCCTAGCCGCAGAAGCCGGAGCCGATCGACAGTGACCAGACCACTCGGCATTGGCTTTAGCAGTAATCATCATCTAATCGGCGGTCGTCGCGGATTTTGGGAGGCCTACGCGCCATGCGATTGAGCTTCAACCTGCGCCGGGATATTTCGTTAGCTTAAGCCAGATCGCGCCGGCAAGACGCTGAAGCACAAGTCCGGACGCACTCTCAGTGGCGGATTGTTGGTCTGCACTGGCCGGTCGGTTCCGCGCGTTTAGGTCCGCGCGCCTCACCGATTCCATGTAGCGTGCGTGCTGCCGTCATTAGGGCCGCCCGCTACCCTCGACGGCGCGCGATAACCCTTCATCGAGAGTTAGCGGGCAATGCCATCCCGTTGCATTTGCCTTGGCTATGTTCATCTCAAGCGACCCGATCAAAGCGTCACCTAATCCTAAGGGCTTCATTGATGCGCGCAGCAGCAAATGCGGAACGGGCAACAGACGAGCCGACCGCTTGCTCGCGCGCGCCAGCAAACGAATGAAGTCCGGTGTGGAAACTTGCTCGTTATCGGCCAAAAGAAAAACCCGAAATGGTGATGGATGCAAGCTGTTCAAGCAATGATGAACAAACGAACTCAGATTGTCTATTCCGAGAAAGGCGCGGCGATTTTCAATGTGTTGGAAGGGAAGCGGTATGCCGGCCCGAACCGCCCACATTAGTCTGCCGAAGTTGCCCCTGGCGTTTGCTCCATAAATCATGGGTGCACGAATGACTGTTATTGACATCGTGCCGTTTTCGGCCATGCCTGCAAGACCTTCTTCGGCGGCCGCCTTTGATCGCCCATACACCGTATTCGGAGCGACCTTGTCCGTTTCGCAAAACGGCTCTCGCCCGTCAGTAGTACTGCCATTGACCGCGATGCTGCTTAGAAAAATGAAACTTTCGTACGCCGGATGCAAGTGCGCTGCGCGCAAGCTGCATAGTTCCTTCGACGTTGATAGAAAAATACAGATCCGCCTCGCGGCGCTGAATATGTGTGGGCCGATGGGCGCGCGCTGCTAGGTGAACAACAGCGTGCACTCCGTCGAGTGCAGCTTTCCAATTGGTCGAGGGTCCGAGTTCGAGACCGGATATTACATCTGCACTCGAGCTGTTCGCACCGACCGAGCGCTGGGTGCAACGCACGTGCCAGCCTGCCTGAGTTAAAGCCGAAACCACGTGGTGCCCTACGAACCCATTGGCGCCGGTTACGAGAACAATCGGAGTTATGTCATATTACCGGGCACAGCCCATCAGATCGCTGATGATTTGACGATATGAAGTGATCGCACGATCAAAGGTATAACGTTGAACAACGAGAGCCGCGCGCCGGCCCTTTGCCAGAGTTTCTGTTCCGGTCGGATGCAGCTGATCGAATGGCTTGCGCGAGTTCGCGCGGGTCTTCCGGTTTTACGATCCAGCCGATGTTCTCTTCGGCCAAGATCAATGCTGCCTCTGAACTAGGTTCGGCGGCGACGATGATGGCGCGTCCAACTGCAAGTAGATTGTAAATTCGGCTCGGAACCGACACGCCTGCGACATTGCGGCGATACGGGATGATCCAAACATCGGCCGCCGACAGAAACTCCTCAAGCTCAGTGTCCGGAACTCGACCTCTCATGGTAACGTTGCCAAGCGGGGCTTTGGCATAAAGCTGCACCAATTGTTTCCATCCACTTCCCCAGCCAGAAATCAAAAAGTGAATATGTTTCTCGTCTTTCAATAGCCGTGCGGCTTCATATACGGTACGAGCGTCGTGAGTAAATCCCAAGTTGCCGGACAGCCCAATAACTGTCTTGTCGGCTAAGCCGCGACGGAATGAATTTCCAGTGGTTACCTCGCGATATCCGATGGGCAACAGCGTCCAGTTCGGAATGAACTTGATCGTGCGTTTGGCAAGGCCGTTGTACTTGAGCAGAAGCGCTTCCACATCGCGTCCGATGATGATGATTGTATCAAGCGCACGGAAAAGTCGGCCGTTGATAAATCGAAGCGCTTTGACCAGCAGGGATTTCGGCTGCACTAATCCTGCCATCACCAGAGCTTCAGGATAAAAATCGTAGATTAGAAGAACAGCTGAAGATCTGCGCAACTTTGCTGCCAAGGTTACAAAATAGGGGAGCGCGAAGGGAGATGTTACACAGAGCACTACATCATTGCGGTTGACATACTTGAGCGTGAAAAAAAACATTTTAACTGAAAACAGCGTCATGGCTAACGCGCGTCGTACCAACGCATCATTGTCTGCTGTGAAGGTGCTGACTTCCACGACACGGGGCTGAGCAGCGGTGGAAGCCGCTATCGCGGCTGAATGTCGGGTCCCGCAAATCACAAGAACGTCGCAATCAGCGCTCAACCCTTTAGCGATCGCGGTCAGATAACTGGCTGTTGTGCTGGGATCCGGAGCATAATATTGGCTCGTTACGACAACTTTTCCCACGGTGGTTCTAACGCCATTTAGAATGCCAAGAGAGTGGTACCCGAAACCGGGCGATGTCACAACTACGGCATTGGTGCCGTAGTTGTTTTACCTATTAGGCACAGCGAGGAGCTCTCTGTAAATCCAGGTCATCGCATCGATTGAAATAGCTGGTGCCGCCGGGAGAGTGTTGGTGTTTCCGATCCGAGTAGGTTTGGAAGCCCGCGGAGTTCCTCCCGCGGTTTCCGCCGGGAAGGCCGGACACTTTTGCTTGTGTACAACACATGCGGGACATCAAAGGGCCGCAGCGAACATTGCGCAATTCGAAAATGACGCTCAAATTTCTCGATAAACCTCGGCTGAGCTCTGACAATAATGCTCTTCAATTCACTTGAATTCATTTACGTTTTTCTTCCCTTGGCGGTTCTGCTGCATTTTTTGGCTGCGCGCTGGTCTGTCAACGCGGCGGTGACGACGACAACGCTGATGTCGCTTGTGTTCTATGCCTGGTGGAAGCCGCCGTTTGTCGTGTGGCCAGTTGTTTCGATCGCGGGGAATTATTGGCTTGCACGAAAAATTCTCCGTGCGGACGGGAGGACGGGGCGACGAATCATGCTGGCGGGCGTCATCGCCAATCTCCTGGTGCTGGGCTATTTCAAATATTTTGATTTCCTGGTCTCGATTGTTGAGCGACGAAGTCCCATCGTGCCCGACGTGCCACTCGCGCTGTCGTTTACGACCTTCGTTCAGGTCGCATTTCTCGTCGAGCTCGCGCGAAAGCGCAGTCCGGTTGTCCTTCCACGCTATGCGATGTTCGTGTCCTTCTTCCCGCACTTGATTGCGGGGCCGATCGTTCGCTGGACGGAGCTTGGACCGCAACTGGCCGATAAGCTTCGCTATCGTGTCGATTGGAGCAATGTGGCGCTTGGCCTAACTGTTTTCTGCTTCGGACTCGCCAAAAAAGTCCTGTACGCGGACAATCTCGCTCCGCATGTCGCGGGCGTGTTCGATGCGGCCGCAGCCGATATGCCGGTTACCGCGGCAGCCGCATGGGGTGCATCGGTCGCCTATTCGGTCCAGCTCTATTTCGACTTCTCCGGCTATTCGGATATGGCGGTTGGTTTGGGACTGCTGTTCAATCTCCGACTGCCCATCAATTTTGCCGCGCCGTTTCGTGCGACGAGTATTATTGATTTGTGGCGGCGTTGGCACATTTCGTTGTCGCGCTTTCTGCGAGATTTCGTCTATGTCCCTTTGGGTGGTAACGAGTGCAGTCCTATGCGACGATCGCTCAATCTCGTCGCGACCATGATACTCGGCGGCTTGTGGCATGGCGCGAACTGGACGTTCATCGCTTGGGGCGCATTCCACGGCGTGTTGCTTGTCCTCAATCATCTATGGCGAAAACTGCGCGGCACCGCAGAAGCGGGCGCGATCGGAATACTGTTCGGCTGGTTTTTGACTTTCGGTGCGTTTGTTGTCGGAATGACCATGTTTAGATCTCCGAACATTCGGACAGCCGGTCACCTGCTGCAGGCGATGGGTGGATTCAGTCAGGCCCAGCCCGGGGCACCGCTTATTGTCGAATTCGGATCTTTGGGCTATCCGTCATGGGTATGTTTCCGAAGCATTCGTGAGGGTTTGGCTCGGGAGTTATTGGTCGGCGGTTGGGACATTGCTGACAGCCGGCCTCCTCGCCGTTGCTCTCTTCGTACCGGATACCATGGAAGTGGTCGATTATCGGGAAGGCGAACCTCGGACGCATTGGCGGCGGCCGCCGCGGTTTCTGATTTGGCGTGCAAACACAAATTGGGCCGTCGCAATTATCGCGCTGTTCATGCTGATTTTTCTTAATCTCAATAAGTTCACCGAATTCCTCTACTATCAGTTTTGAAGGTTCAGTGATGACACCCCGCAGTTTTGCATGCGCCGTGATCACCGGTGGCAGTCTTCTGCTTGGCGCCACAATTTTCGCAAATGTCGTTGCCGATCCGCAGGGCGTGTTCGGGACCGATGTGATTGCTCATAGCGCGAACCCGAATTGGCGATACCTACAGTTTCTAAAATATAAAGACCAGGGATCGCAGATCGATGGATTGATCTTCGCGTCTTCGCGCGGGACTTTCCTCGACCGCGACCTATTGGCCGACCGCACGGGTGACCGGCGGATCCTCGATTTTGCGGTTCCCTACGGATTGATCACCGACCACCTGCCGTTGCTGCAATATGTTTTGAAGGACAAGAAAGCACGAGGTGAGCAATTGAAGTCGGTATTTCTGTTGCTCGACCTCGACCTGTTTGGAACGGCGCCCTGGACCAATACGAATATCGACGCGTTTCTTCCTCCCGATGTGAGCGGTGAATCGACGGCTCGTTTCTGGTGGAGATATTTGACTGTATTCCAGTATCGGAACTGGCGAAACACCCTGCAACGCCGTCGGCGGGACGCAACCCCGCAGCTTAGCGGCTTAACGCAAGACGACAACTTGAGGCATCCCGTGATTGCCGCCTTTCCTGCGATCACCCGGGTTCGGAACAACGATGCTAGGCGGTCGATAATCGCTGTGGCGGGTCAAGCAACGAAGGAGTTCAATTGTTTTGGCGCAGCGGGGAGTTCAATCACGTCCGGATTTGTCCCGGCAGATTTCGTACCTCGCGCAATTCGTCGAACTCTGTAGAACTAACGGGGTTGCACTTACGGTCGCAACGTCTCCCATGGTTCGCAATAACCTAGAGCGCTACCCGGTCGGCTCGCTAGAGGCACTGACGGAAGAACTAAACCGTTTGACCCCGATCTGGGATTTTGCGTCGCCGCCGTGGCTCGCGAATAATCCCGGCTATTGGCTGGACTATTCGCATTTTTCCTCAGCTGTCGGTACGATGATGATCAATCGGATATTTTTGGGAGGTTCTAACTTACCTGCCGATTTCGGGCGTTTGCGGCCGCAGGTCGCATTGTAGCCGGTGAGAGGGCAGTTACGCAGCGCGATCGAGCAATACGCAGCACGTGCGATAGCGCTTGCAAATTCACCTAGCAAGCAGCGATTGCAATTACTAGCGTTCGTCGGCAATGACCCTTCCATCATTGGGAAGGGTTTGAATTGGAACTAGTTCGACATTCCCGCCGAGCTTCGTCACTGCCCGAAGGGCGGCCGCAAGCTTGCCTTGAAGAGTCTCGCTCGCCGACCCCGTTTCCGCCTTCAGCACCATGATATCGGTCTCGCCCTTGCGCGTGACGATGAGCCTCAGGCGGCCGAGTTCGGGATGACGTTTGCCGATCTCGGCAACCTGTTCGGGCCGGACGAACATGCCCTTGACCTTGGTGGTCTGGTCGGCGCGGCCCATCCAACCCTTGATCCGCATATTGGTGCGTCCGCACAGGCTCGTCCCCGGCAGTGTCGCCGTGAGATCACCGAGCGCGAGTCGGATCCAGGGGTGATCGGGATCGAGCGAGGTCACGACGATCTCGCCGACATCGCCCGGCGCGACGGGATCGCCAGTCCCCGGCCTGACGATTTCCACGATCAAGTCTTCGTTCACCACCATGCCGTCGTGCGCGGGCGTTTCGAACGCGATCAGGCCGAGATCGGCGGTGCCGAACGCCTGACAGGCCTCGACGCCACGTGATTTGATTTCGTCCTGCAGCGATTTGGGAAAGGCTGCTCCCGAAACCAGCGCGCGCTTGATCGAGGTGATCTCGCGCCCGGCGCTTGTCCGCCGCATCCAGCAGAATTTTGAGGAAATCCGGCGTCCCGCTATAGCCGATCGGACGGTACGCTTCGATCAGCTGAAACTGAGCGTCCGTGTTGCCGGGACCGGCCGGAATCACTGCGCAACCAAGCGCCCGCGCGGAAGCATCGAAGATGAACCCGCCGGGCGTCAGGTGATAGCTGAACGTGTTGAGCACGACATCGCCGGGACGGAAGCCGGCCGCGAATAGCGCCCGGGCGCCGCGCCACGGGTCGGCATGGGCGGGCTCGGGTTCGAAAATAGGACCCGGGGAAGTAAACAGCCGCCCAAACGAACCCAATGGGGTCGCGATCAAGCCCCCGAATGGCGGAGCGGACCTGTGCAGTGCAGGCAGTTCCGATTTTCGCAGCACAGGCAAACGAGCCAGCGCCGGGCGGCTGGTCACTGATGCCAGGGTCGACGCCTCTAAGGCGCTCGGCATAACCCGGCGCGGCGATTGCCCTGCGCAGCACGTCGGGCAACCGCGCGAACAGGTCCATTTCCCGTTGTTCGGGGTCGCGCGTCTCAAGAGCATCGTAGTGATCTGATCCGTTCACAGCCATCGCTTCCGCCGCTTGAAACTTTTCAGGTTCTTGAAGCTCTTGCGCTGATCGCCGCCTCCACCAAGGTAGAATTCCTTAACGTCTTCATTGTCGCGCAGCTCGTCCGCGCTGCCGTCAAGCACGACCTTACCTTGCTCCATGATGTAGCCGTGGCTTGCCACCGAGAGCGCGGCGCGAGCGTTCTGCTCCACCAGCAGGATGGTGACGCCGAGGTCGCGGTTGATGTCCCGGATGATCGCGAAAACCTCCTTGACCAGCAATGGCGACAATCCCATCGACGGTTCGTCCATCAAAATCATTTTTGGCCGCGCCATCAACGCGCGGCCGATCGCCAGCATCTGCTGTTCGCCGCCCGAGAGGTAGCCTGCCAGCCCGGTGCGCTCCTTTAGCCGCGGGAAATATTTGAAAACCATTTCGATATCGGCTTCGACCTCGCGATCCCTGCGGGTGAAGGCGCCCAGCCGGAGATTTTCGAGCGACGTCATGTCGGCGACGATCCTGCGTCCCTCCATGACCTGAAAAATGCCTCGGCGAACGATCTTGTCGGGATCGATGCCGTTGATGCGCTGGCCATCGAAAATGATTTCGCCGCGCGTGACTTCGCCGTCTTCGGTCTTGAGCAGGCCGGAGACCGCTTTCAGCGTCGTCGATTTTCCCGCGCCATTGGCGCCAAGTAGCGCAACGATTGCGCCACGGGGCACCTCGAGGCTCAACCCGCGCAGCACCAGAATGACGTCGTCATAAACGACCTCGATGTTGCGCACGCTGAGCAGGGGGGCGGCGGGCGCCCCTGCACCTGCGAGAGCATCGGTGTCACTCGTCATTGAGACCTGTCGTGTCTACGTCGGCTGCTCAAGCCGTCAGCCCGTTTACGGGCGGTCCCCAGTGTCATGCCGCCCCGTCGATGACTGGGCGCCGTCCCTGAGATCTCCCCGCCTGCGTTCAGGTTACCCCAGAACTCACCACCCGAACCATTCAGGCTTGCGCGGCAGCTCTACAGTCTTGACCTTCTCAAGCTTGATTGTGCCCTTGCCCATCAAATCGTTGAGATCGCCATCGGTCGAACCGGAAATCCGGGATCGGTAGAGATCGACCTTCATCGAGCCGCGATGGTCTTTCTCAGTCCAGGTTGAGGGATTGCAGACGCCTTCCATGCCTGCGGGTACCCAGTCCTTTTTCTGGTAGAAGCCCTTGGCGACGTTCTCGCCGGTCGCGCCGCCGTTCTTGGCGGCCCAATCCAGTGCTTCCTTCAAATACAGCGCGCTGCAGACGGCTGCGATATAATGCACGGGACGATACGCCTTGCCAGACGGGTCGGACATCTTCGATATCTCCATGACGGTCTTCATGCCGGGTGCGTTGCCGCCCCAAGCCACCGCTGTCCGCAGCGGAAAGATCACGCCGTCGGCTGCATCGCCGGCCGTCTTGGCGGCGTTCTCATCCATGCCCCAGACGTTGCCCATGAACTGGACGTCCACGCCCGCGGACTTGCATGCCTTCAGAACGGATATGTTGGAGCCGGCGGTATTGCCGAGATAGGCGTAGTTGGCGCCGGAGCTTTTCAGACTGAGACATTGCGCGCTGTAATCGCCGGGGGCTAGTGCGAATACCAGCGGCGGCAGCACGTCAAAGCCTAGTTCGGTAGCGAGCGCCTCGCCAGCCGCCTTCGGGGCGTTGGGATAGGGATGGTTCGCGCCCATGTGGACGAACTTCGGCTTGCCGGGCTTGCCCTTTGTCTTCCAGTCCTCCGCTGCCCAGGTCAGCATCGCCCGCATGGCGTCGGAATAGCTCGGTCCGTAAAAGAAATTGTAAGGCGCAGGCTTGGCCTTGCCGCTGGTGCCTTCCGGGTCAGTCAACGCGGCGGCATAGGAGCCGGAAATATCCGGGATTTTGTCCTGGGCGAGAAACCCCGTCAGCGCTTCGGTATCCGCGGTGCCCCAGCCCATGATTGCCGCCACCTTGTTGTCGGGGGCTGACCATTTTTTGTAGAGCGCGATGGCACGGGGTACCTGATAGCCGTAATCGTTGGTGTCGACGTTGAGTTGCTTGCCCGCGACCCCGCCGTTCTTGTTCACCCAGGCGAAGGTGTCGGCCACAGCCTGGCCATAGGGCGTTCCGACGTCCGAGGTACCCCCGGAATAATCCGCGAGATGGCCGATGGCGATCTGGGCCTGCGCCGTCGCCGATACTGCGCCGAGCAGCAGTGCGAGTGAGACGGTGCTCAAGAGAGATTTCATGCTCATAGTTTCGTTCCTCCGGTCTTTTGTTCGAGGCTATTTTAATGCTTCCCGTTCCGACCTCAATGCGAAAACGGGTAGAGTTTCCAGTAGGTCTTGATCTGCCGCCAGCGATGCGCGAGCCCGTCGGGCTCGAACATCAGAAATGCGATGATGATCAAGCCGATCGCAATCTCGCGCAAGAAGGTGATGTTGTTGTTGAGCGACAATGCCTTGTCGATCGCGCTGCCTTTCAGGCCGGCGCTGATCCATTCCATGGATTCCGGCAGCAGCACCACAAACGCCGTGCCCATCAGCGTGCCCATGATCGATCCGGTGCCGCCGATGATCACCATCGCCAAAAACAGGATGGATCGCTCGATACCGAACCCTTCGTTCGATACGACCAACTGATAATGCGCATAAAGGGCGCCGGCGATGCCTGCGAAAAATGCGGCGAGCCCAAACGACAGCGTGCGGTATTTCGTCAGATTGATCCCCATGATTTCGGCGGAGAGATAATGGTCGCGTATCGCGATGAGCGCGCGGCCGTCGCGGGTGCGCATCAGATTAGCCGCCAGAATGTAGCTAACCAGCACATATCCCAGCACCACGTAAAAATATTGCCGGTCTCCGCGAAAAGTGTAGCCGAAAATCGAGAAGGGATTGGCGCTCGCCGGCACCGAGCCGCCGGTGAACCATTCGGCGCGCGAGAAAAAATCCAGCAGAATATATTGCGCCGCCAGCGTTGCGATCACGAGATAGAGTCCCTTTAGCCGCGCCGCCGGTAGGCCGAAGATCAGCCCCACCATCGCCGTTACCATGCCCGCCAGCGGAATAGCGAAGAATACCGGTATCGGTGAATTGTTGGAGATGTAGGCCGAGGTGAAGGCGCCGAGCAGGAAAAATGCGGCATGACCGATCGAAATCTGTCCGGTGAAGCCGACCAGAATGTTGAGCCCTAACGCGGCGATCGCAAAAATACCGATCTGGATCGAGACGCTCAGCCAGTATGCGCTGAACACCTGGGGGGCTAGACACAGCAGCGCGATGCCAGCAATCGCGGCGTTGCGACTGGTCGTGGTTGGAAAGATGGTGGTGTCTTCCGCATAATTGGTGTGGAAGTCGCCGGAGGGGATGAGAGAGGGACCAGCCATTGGATTCTACTGCCTGCGTCGGTTGAGCTCTGTCATACAGACACCGCGTGTTGGTGATTTTCGTTTCGAAGTGGCTTTGGCTGTTGGTCATCATGCTAGATCCGCTCGATGTCTTTGGTGCCGAACAGGCCGTAAGGCTTGATCATGAGTATGATGATCAGCACGTAGAACGGCGCTATTTCGTAGAGATTGCCCCAGTGCAGATACTGGCTGTCGACATATTGCGCGACGTTTTCCAGCAGGCCGATGATGATGCCACCGAGCACTGCGCCGGCGATCGAAGTCCAGTCCGCCGAGGATCGCCGCCGGAAACACCTTGATGCCATACGCAGATAGTCCCGACGACACGCCGTTAACGACCGCGACGACCACGCCGGCGACCGCGGAAACCGTTGCCGAGATTGCCCACGCCATCGCGAAGACGTTCTTGACCGAAATTCCGAGTGATTGGGCCACCTGCTGGTTGAAGGCCGTCGCCCGCATCGCCAATCCGTATTTCGAAGACCGGAAAAACCAGGCCATGCCCACCATCATTGCGAGCGAAACGATCAAACTCAGGAGGTAGACGGTCTGAATCCGAAGCCCGAACAGATCTGACCGCCTCGCTGGTGAACACGCGCGGGAACGGTTGCGGGTTGACGCCGAAAATCCATTTCAACGCAGCCTGGAACACCGTCGAGAGGCCTATCGTGACCATGATCACCGAGATGATCGGCTCGCCGATCATTGGCCTGAGAATCAGCACCTGGATTGCGATGCCGAAAATGAACATGAAGACGAGGGTGATCGGCATGCCGAACCAGAACGGCACCTGATATTTGGCGAGCAGCGCCCAGCAAACCCAGGCGCCAATCAGAAGCAATTCGCCCTGGGCGAAATTTACCACCTGAGTTGCCTTGTAGATCAGCACGAAAGACATCGCGACCACGCCGTACAGCGTGCCTACCACGAGGCCGTTGACCAGAAGCTGAATCAGGAAGGCGGTGTTCATCGAAATACGGTAGGTGCTGACCTCGCCCCGGGTGCGGGGAGAGGTCGGATTGCGAAGCAATCCGGGTGAGGGGGAGTATCCACTTGCGAAAAGCTAACGAGATCAGAACGGAGCGCGCCCGACACTTGCGAACGACTGCTCGGTTGCTGAAGCCGAGCTGTGACTTCGGTCCCGCAGCCTCGCCTTGCCAGTGCGATCCGACTGCTCCCCGCAGAGGGGGAGAGGCGAAGCCAAGCGCTCTGCGTATCCGATCCCTTCATTCCGCAGCCTCCGCAAGCGGCGGAGGTTGAAAAAGATCGACCACCTTTAGCGTGGTTCGGACGCGTTGCGTGGTGCCGTCCTGGAAACGGATTACGGTATTGACGGGTATGTCGTGTTCGCCGCGATAAATGCCCTCGATGATATCGGCATATTTCTCGTTAATGACGCTGCGGCGCACTTTTCGCGTGCGAGTCAATTCGCCGTCGTCGGCATCGAGTTCCTTGTAAAGCAGAAGAAATCGCGAGATTCGCTGCGCGGACGGCAGCGTGGCGTTGACGGTTTCCACCTCTTTACGCAGCAGCGCGTACACCTCGGGGCGCGAGGCGAGGTCAGTGTACGTGGTGAAAGAGATGCGGTTCTTCTCGGCCCACTTCGAAATGATGGAGTAGCGGATGCAGATCATCGAGGCGAGCGCCTCGCGGCCCGCGCCGAGCACTACAGCTTCGGCGATGTAAGGCGAGAATTTCAGCTTGTTCTCGACATATTGCGGAGAAAAGCGTTCTCCGCGCGACGTTTCCGCCAGATCCTTGATCCGGTCGATCACGACCAGCTGGTTATTGCTGTCGAAATAGCCGGCGTCGCCGGAACGCATCCAACCGTTCTCCATATCGGCCGCGGACGCTTCCGGGTTCTTGTAATAGCCAAGGAACATGTTGGGGTGGCGCACCACGATTTCACCCACGCCATGGATATCCGGGCGATCTACTCGGATTTCTATATCCTTGGCCATAGCAACCCCCGTTGTGTCCGGATCGACCGCGCCGGCCGGATGCAGGGTGTAGGCGCCGAGCAACTCAGTCTGGCCGTACAGCGTGCGCAGCGGCACGCCCAATGCCCGGAAAAATTTGAAGGTGTCGGGACCGAGCGCCGCGCCGCCGGTTGCCGCCGAGCGCAGCCGGGTAAAACCCAAGCGGTCGCGCAAGGCCCGGAACAGTAACGCCTCCGGCGATGAGCGACCGCTTGCCATTTTCAAGTGCGGACAGACCGGTCTTCATGCCGATGTTGTAGAGGCTTTGCTTGAGCGGCGAGGCGTCCATCACGCCCGCGCGCACGTCGGCTGCGATCGATTCCCATACGCGCGGCGCGAAAAGCACGAATGTAGGGGCGATCTCGCGAAAGTCGTTCATCATGGTGTCGGATTGTTCGACGAAGTTGACCTTCATCCGGCACAGCAGGCCTTTGCCGAGCGCGTAAACCTGTTCCATGATCCACGGTAGCGGCAGTACGGAAACGTATTCGTCATCCGGCCCCTTCGGGTCGAAGGCGAGGTAAGCGGCGCAATGGCGCAGCACGCGGCCCGCGGCGAGCATCGCGAGCTTGGGATTGGCCGTCGTGCCCGAAGTGGTGCAGAGGATCGCGACGTCCTCGCCTTTGGTAAGGTCGACCAGGTTATCATAAAGGGCTGGCTCACGGGCGGCGCGCCCACGCCCCATGGCAGCGAGTTTGTCGGCCTCCATCAGGCGCGGGTCATCGTACTTCCGCATGCCGCGCGGATCGGAATAGACGATGTGCTTGAGCGCGGGTACGCGATCAGCAAGGGTCAACAGCTTGTCCACCTGCTCTTCGTCTTCGGCGAAGACCAGTTTGGCCTCGCCGTAATTCAGCAGATAGGCGGCCTCCTCATCGAGTACGTCGCGATACAGCCCAAGGCTCATCCCGCCAATCGCGTGGCTGGCGATTTCGGCTGAAACCCAATCCGGCCGATTGTCGCCGATAATCCCGATCACGTCACCGCGTTTGAGCCCGAGTTCGACCAGGCCAAGCGTGAAATCCCGCACCCGGCTCTGATAATCATCCCAGGTGAACAGGCGCCATAGTCCGAAATCTTTCTCGCGCAGCGCAATCTCGCCGCCATGTTCTGTGGCGTTCAGGCGCAACAATTTCGGATAAGTGTCCGCCTTTGCCACGCGTTCGGCATAGTCCATCATGCTGCGCTCTCAGCCGGCAGGGGTAAATCGCCGGGATCTACCAGCACTTCGTCCTCTTCGCCGAGATAGGCGCGCCTCACATGGGGATCGGCGAGCACCGCGCCCGGATCGCCCTCTGCGATTTTGCGGCCGAAATCCAGCACCAAGACGCGATGGGAGATATCCATCACCACGCCCATGTCGTGTTCGATCATCATGACGGTCATCCCGAATTCTTCGTTCAGATCGACGACGTATCGCGCCATGTCCTCCTTTTCCTCGAAGTTCATGCCGGCCATCGGCTCATCGAGCAGGATGAGTTTCGGCTCCAGCGCCATAGCGCGTGCGAGTTCAACGCGCTTGCGCAGGCCATAAGGCAGCGTGCCCGCGGTCGCCTTCCGGACCGACTGCAGGTCGAGGAAATCGATGATCTCCTCGACCTTGCGCCGATGCTCCAGTTCTTCACGGCGCGCGCCGGTCAGCCAGTACAGCGATCCCGTGATGAAGTTGTTCTTCAAGAGGTGATGGCGCCCGACCATGATGTTGTCGAGCACGCTCATGTGGTGAAACAATGCAAGATTCTGGAAGGTTCGGCCGATGCCGACAGAAGCGCGGGCATTGGGATTAAGTGCGGTGATGTCGCGGCCGCGGTAAAGCAACTGGCCTTCGGTCGGTCGGTAACGGCCCGAAATGCAATTGACCATCGAGGTTTTTCCGGCGCCATTAGGCCCGATGATCGAGAACAGCTCGCCTTCATCGACGCCGAAACTCACTTCGGTAAGCGCACGTACGCCACCAAAGCGCAGCGATACCCCGCGCACTTCCAATGTATGAGCCACTCATTCCTCCAGATGAGGCGCTTGACGCGCTCTTGATCTATCGTTTCCTAGTCAGATGCCGACCTTATAACGGCCGTTGCCGGTAAGCCATCCGGCTAATAATGCCGGCAGCGCGGACTTCTCGTTGTCCTGCCGAGGACAGCCTAGCCTGCATGGCCGCCGGATGTCGTGCGGGCTAGTGCCGCACCCGGACCTAGCCGCATCTGGCCGCATCGGCTCGTTTTCGCGGGGGCCGTTTAACTTCCCTGTACCTTGAAACCTCCGTTTAACTCTCTTGTTGCCTGAAATCGGTGAGCACGAGTTCATCAGCGTCGCGAACCCAAGGCGCAGGTAAATTCCGGCGCTGGTTGCCCGGAACTCCATCGAGTTTGGGATTAGACTTCGGTAGAGTCGAATGCTATGGCCAGCCCTGCTGGCTGCCCGGTAGCGGAGGCGCAATTTGGCGTCGTTACCCACTTTCAGGGTGATTTCCAGCGCTTAATCGGAGTGGCTATGGCGGTTCAAGAATTGAAACGGCGCGTTGCGCTGCTTACCGGTGTCACCGGCCAGGACGGCGCCTATCTCGCCGAATATCTGCTCGGCCTCGGCTACACCGTGCACGGCATCAAGCGGCGCTCGTCCTCATTTAACACCGCGCGCATCGATCATCTTTATGAGGACCCGCACCAAGGCAATGTGCCGTTCCTGCTGCACTACGGCGACATGACTGATTTGACCAATCTGATCCGGCTGGTGCAACAGATCCGGCCGACCGAGATCTATAATCTTGCGGCCCAAAGCCATGTCGGCGTCAGCTTCGAAAGCCCGGAATATACAGCCAATGCCGACGCCATTGGCGTGCTGCGGCTACTGGAAGCGATTCGAATTCTCGGCATGGAGAAGGAGACGCGGTTCTATCAGGCGTCTACCTCCGAACTCTACGGATTGGCCCAGGAGATTCCGCAAAAAGAGACTACACCCTTTTACCCCCGATCGCCCTATGGTGTTGCCAAGCTCTATGGCTACTGGATCACGGTCAACTATCGTGAAGCCTACGGCATGTTTGCTTCGAATGGCATCTTGTTCAATCATGAAAGTCCGATCCGCGGCGAGACGTTTGTGACGCGTAAGATCACCCGCGGCGTTGCTCGGATCGAGGTCGGTCTTGAAGACGCGGTCTACCTTGGAAACTTGGAAGCGAAGCGCGACTGGGGCCATGCGCGGGATTATGTCGAGGGCATGCACAGCATATTGCAGGCGGACACGCCGGATGATTTCGTGTTGGCGACCGGCGACACGCGATCAGTGCGCGAGTTCGTGGAGCTTTCCTTTGCCGAGATCGGCCGCAGCATCGAGTGGCGCGGCAAGGGTGTCGAGGAGACCGGCGTGGACGGCAAGACCGGCAAGCCAGTGGTGCGCATCGATCCGGTTTATTTCCGTCCGACCGAAGTCGATATTCTGGTCGGCGATGCCAGCAAGGCCCGGCAAAAACTCGGCTGGAAGCCGAAAACGACTTTCGCCATGCTTGTCAAAGAAATGGTGGCCAGCGACCTCGAGATCGCAAGGCGAGAGGCCGCGGATCGCAATGGCTCGGTTTGAGCTGAAGGGCAAGAAGGTCTTCGTCGCCGGGCATCGCGGCATGGTCGGCGCCGCGCTGGTGCGCCGGCTGGGTCAAGAGAACGTCGAGCTGATCACCATCGGCCGCAATGACCTCGATCTGCGCGATCAGGCGGCGGTATTTGAGTGGTTTGCCGAGAGGCGTCCGCAGGCCGTGTTTCTGGCCGCCGCAAAAGTCGGCGGGATCGCCGCCAACAACACGCTGCGCGCGGAGTTCATCTACGACAATTTGATCATCGCCGCCAACGTCATCCACGCCTCGCATGTCAGCGGTGTGGAGAAGCTAATGTTCCTCGGCTCCTCTTGCATCTATCCAAAGCTCGCCACTCAGCCGCTCCGTGAGGAAGACATCTTGACCGGCCCTCTTGAGCCGACGAACGAGCCTTATGCGATCGCCAAGATTGCGGGAATCAAGATGGTTGAAGCTTATCGCAGCCAGTACGGGTCCGATTTCATCAATGTGATGCCTACGAACCTGTATGGGCCCGGTGACAATTACCACCCGGAATACAGTCATGTTGTCGCCGCGCTGATCCGTCGCTTTCACGAGGCGAAGCTGTCCGGCGCATCGAAAGTCGTGGTCTGGGGCACCGGCACGCCGTGCCGCGAATTCCTGTATGTCGACGACATGGCCGACGCCTGCATCCATCTGATGAAAACATATTCGGAGCCGGGGCTCGTCAACATCGGTACCGGTGAGGACATCACGATCGCCGAATTCGCGCAGCTTGTGGCCGCGACTGTGGGCTATCGCGGCGAGATCAGCTTCGACACCTCGCGACCGGACGGCACCCCACGCAAATTGCTCGATGTCAGTCGCCTGACCGGGCTCGGTTGGCGCGCTCAAACCCGGCTTGAGGACGGTCTCAAGCGCGCTTATCAGGCCTATTTGCTCGAAGCTAAAGACGCTGGCGAATAGCAGAGACGTCAACCGAGGCGAAGAGATCGGGGAGTGCTCTCCTTAAGTCCTCGATTGCCCCTCCTTTCTCGCGGCTGCTGCACGTGGCGGCGCTTTGCTCAGCGTTGTCGCCATCGCTGAAATAAGCGGCTTCATGAAGTATGCACCGTCGGCCGGGAAGATATCGGTACGCAAACCCTGGGATTTGAGTTCGTCCGAGACCACCGGCCCAACCGAGGCGATCGGCGTGCGTTCAAGGCCTTCACGTAGTCTATTCTCACAACCGCGCGCCCGCGCAACCTCGATCAGACGGCGACCTGTCCCAAATTCGTGAGAGCGATGGCGTCGATGCGGCCATCGGCCATTTCCTCGATCGCGGTCACGATGCTGGAATTGGCGGCGCGTGCGTCATAGCTGTAAGGCGACACGGCATGCACCTCGGCGCCTTGCGCCGTGATGGCCCCGATCAGGACGCTGTGATCTTTGTCGGGGTAAAGTTGCAGCCCGACACGATGCCCTCGCAGATCGGCGCGGGCGAGCATCTCGGCAACGCCTTCCGACGTTGGCTTCTCTGTCGTTTGCTGCGGCTCCAACCCGATCTCGCGCAAGGCCCGGCCGGGCTTTG
This sequence comes from uncultured Alphaproteobacteria bacterium, assembly GCA_963764155.1. GTDB lineage: Bacteria > Pseudomonadota > Alphaproteobacteria > Rhizobiales > Xanthobacteraceae > Bradyrhizobium. The sequence goes on along the minus strand of CAVXRI010000010.1, from coordinate 834 downwards.
GGCCGCGTGCGAATTTTCGCGATCTTGCGAGCGCTGCGACGAAATCCCCCTCCAGTTCGTTCCGCCGCGCGAGCTTCATCAGGCGGCGCAGGCCTTCACCGGTCATCAGCACCAAATCATCGAACGGATATGCGATGAAATGACGGATCCAGGTCTCGACCGGCGCGGGGTCGGGTGCGTCGTGGATGGTGAACATCGGACATTGCAGCACATCCGCACCCTGCTCGGTGAGCAGCCGGGCAAACTGCGCTTCCTCGCGCGTTTCCAGGATCAGGATGCGGTAGCCCTTGAGCCGTTCAGCCATGACGTTGCCCTAACCGCGTGGAGAGCCGTTTGTTGTGAGCCGTTTCTGACCCCTGACTCACCCTTGAGCGTTGGCGCAAGACCATCTGCGGTGATAGAGCAGGGCGCCACTCAAACCAAATCGAGCCGACCATGCCCAATCATCAATACGTGCTGACATTGTCCTGCCCGGATCGACCGGGCATCGTTTCGGCGGTCTCGACCTTCCTTGCCCATAACGGACAAAACATCCTCGACGCTCAGCAGTTCGATGACGTGGAGAGCGGAAAGTTCTTCATGCGGGTTGTGTTTACCGCGGCCGATCTCGCGGTCGAACTATCGCTCTGCAAACCGGCTTTTCCGCGATCGCGGAGCGCTTCGGCATGGACTGGCAGATGCGCGACCGCGCCGCCCGCCGCCGGGTGATGCTGCTGGTATCCAAATCCGATCATTGCCTGGCCGATATCTTGTATCGCTGGCGAACGGGCGAACTGGAGATGATCCCGGCGGCGGTGGTTTCCAACCATCCGCGTGAAACCTACAGCAATCTGG
>CAVXRI010000009.1:0-65141 GCA_963764155.1 uncultured Alphaproteobacteria bacterium | reverse complement strand
ATCGTGCTCCTGAACGCTGGCCATTCTCTCCTCCTGCGGCTGGGGATCGCTGCCAAGGCTATCGGGGCGGTGCCATCGCGGGTGCATCGGCCTCCCCCCGCAGGCGCGGCTGCGGCTAGGCCGGGTCGAGCTCGATCGACTCAATCGCCGGCGGCTCGAGCGGGCGATCCTGGGCGCCCGTCGGGACAGCCTCGATCGCGTCGACGGCGTCCATGCCGGCCGTCACCTGGCCGAACACGGTGTGCCGCCCGTCAGCCACGGCGCGCTGTCGACAGTGACGATGAAGAACTGCGAGCCGTTGGTGTTGGGTCCGGCGTTGGCCATGGCCAGGGCCCCGCGGACGATCTTGTGCTGGTTGAACTCGTCCTCGAACGTGTAGCCGGGACCGCCCGTGCCGGCGCCCTGGGGACAACCGCCCTGGACCATGAATCCGGGATCACGCGATGGAAGATGATGCCGTTATAGAAGCCGTCGCCGGCCAGCTGGCGGAAGTTGGCGACGGTCTTGGGCGCGTCGTCGTCGAAGAACTCGATGGCGATCGTGCCGAGAGTGGTGTTCATGTTTGCAGTGCTCATGTCCTGACCCTACCCATGATCCTGGTTGGTCACCCGGTAGAAGCCTCGCTGCTCGAGCCACAGATTTTTTTTTTTTTTTTTTTTTTTTTTTTTTTTTTTTTTTTTTTTTGAAGCCCCCCCCCCAGATAGCCCCACGGCCGGCAGCCCGAGGATCCGCCGGCTGTTGGGTGAGTGGTCAGTTGTTGGCCGAGGTCGCCAGGGCGTTGATCGCCGAGGTCACACTCGAGGAGCCACCCGGTGTGGCGCAGCTGACATTGGCCGTCCCGGCGGGACCCGCGACCTGCAGCGGCATCGACTCCGAGCCGCCAGCGGCCACGTGTTCCGTCGCCGTCTGCTTGTTGGCACCCAGGGTGAGCGAGCAGGTCACGTTCTCAGCCGTGGCCGAGCGGTTGCTCACCGACGGGTTGGCGAGCGCCAGGTAACTGGCGCCGCTGGGGAGCGTCAGGTTGGCCACGCTAGTCAGAGCAGTCGGCACGGTCACCGTCCCGGTGGCGCCGAACTCCGCGGGACGGGCCGCGTTGCAGGTCACCTTGCCGTTGTTCTGGATCGCACCGATGGCCTGGCCCGACCCGCAGGTCCCGCCCACGCGCTCCTGAAGCTGATTGAGATCGGCTCGTCTGAGGCCGATTGCGCGCTGCTGGATGTCCTGGAAGGAGACCGAATTGAAACGGAGCTTTGAGTGCACGACGGAGCTGTTCTGCAGCTGTGCCGTACCCACACTGTTGTTGGGCAGCGTCGTGGCGGCATAGCCAACGCCGCCCACGGACACGAACAGAGCGGTGAGCGCCACAGCCACCGCCGCGGACGGACGGCGGGCGGAGAGCGATTTGGTTCGCATGGGATTGCCTCCCGGAGATTGGTTTGGGTCCGGGCACCACCGGCCCGTAACACGATCACGGGGCGGGGGAAGTCGCCCCCGCCGCGCGCAGCGCTGACGCGGATCTGACGCGGCCCCGGCAACGGGGTCAAACGTGCGTCAGGGAACCCCGGACGCTCCCAAGCCGCCGGCGTCAGGCGTTTGCCGACTTCGAGAAAGCACGTGCCCGCGCACGCGGGTGCCGCCGGCCATTCGATCACGCGCTCGGCCTCGGCGGCCGGCACCTCGACGAAGGCGAAGTGCTCGAGCACCCGCACGTTGCGCACGGCCTCCCCGTCGAGGTCGGTGGCGCCGGTGATGGCGTGGATGATGTCCGAGGGCTCTAGTCCCGCCGCCCGGCCACCGGAGACGATCAGCTTGGCCGAGCGACTATCTCCGTTGGCCTGCGCGGAGATATGGGGCTTGGAGTGCCGGCGGGTGGTGCCTTGACCGCCATCGGGGCAACGTGGGCACCCTTGACCCAGGGCGCGAGCTTGACCCCGGCGTGACGGTCGATGGCCTCTATCTCCCGCTGCTGGCGGGGCTCGTAGAAGGTGATGGCCCGTCCGCGCGGCCGACCCGGCCGGTGCGGCCGACCCGGTGCACGTAGACGTCTGGGGACATGGGCACGTCGAAGTTGATCACGTGCGAGATACCCGAGATGTCGAGCCCGCGCGAGGCCACATCGGTGGCGATCAGTAACGGCAGGCGCCCGTCCTTGAAGGAGATCATCACCCCGTCGCGAGCGCCCTGGGACATGTCGCCGTGCAGCGCCTTGACGTTCATCCCTCTGTCGCGCAGGATGCGGAAGAGCTGGTCGCAGCGGATCTTTGGTGCGAACGAAGACCAGCGCCTGGTCGGGCCGCTCGGCCTCTAGCACGCCAACCAGCGCCTCGTTCTTGTCCCGGTTGGAGACCTCGAGGCAAAGGGAGTTTCCCGAGAGCAGCACGATCGACGGCTCGCAGTATTTGTGCAGGGGCGGCGGAGGTTACCCGCCCGGACGGCCTCCGGTGGGCGGTGGGCAGTACACGATCGAGCGCGCGCTGTATGGTACGGATCGAAACAACGTGGATGTGACGAATCGGTTGCGGGAGTTGGCGTCACGTAATGTGACGTTTCGCATGGGCAACAGCACGTTCGGGGTGGACCCGGATCCAGGGAGAATTAAGACGCTGCGGATCTATTCGCGGGATCGTAGTGGTCGTCGGCGGCTGTTTGAGTACCGTGAGAGCAGCACGATCGATGGATCGATGTTTATTGGCTGGGGCCAAGGAAACTGGGGACGGGATTCGTGGAACGGTCGGTGGAACGACAACAACTATCCGCGGTAGATCCGGTGGATTGACGAAAAAGGTCTCCCGCTCTGGCGAGGGCTTTTTTTATGCTCTGGTCAGCGCCCTCTGGGTGATTGGGGAGTTGCGAGTCCCGAGTAGCGAGTGGATGAGAAAAGCTTTTAACCGCAAAGAAGAGGCGCGAAGGGCGCGAACAAAGGAAGGTTCCTGCTTGTGTCCCTGGTTGGGGTGCGTCTAGGAACAGCTGTCGAGTCTGCATGAGAACGGACCAAGAAAAATGCGCGGGCGCCGAACGCCCGCGCGCACTCCCAAAAGAATAGCTTCCCGACTTTGGCAGTAGTGAAGTCCCTACGGAACGATGTGGCCGGCGACCGTACAGGACAGCCCCTGCCCGTACGTCGTGGAAGGGTTTGTCCGATAGAAAAGCCCCACCGAAATAGCACCTTGCGCGGGAGACGAAGCGTACATCCGGAACGGGGTCATGATCTGGTAGAGGTCGAGACCGTTCTGGGATCCCGTTTTGTTCAGAGCAATTGGGTAAAGCACTTCGCCACCACTGGGGAACGGTCCGACCGATTCATTGGCGAGAACAATGTCGGCCTGACCGGGAATATTACCCGTCACCAGGAGTGCGTCGCAAGCAACGCTCTCGATCACGACCTCGCGGCCCGCCGGAATCTGGAACAGGGTGCAACTAGCCTGCCCGTACGTGGAATCGACAGCATCGGTGTAGCAGGAAGCGTTGAACCCGTTGCGAGCGGGAGTGTCGGTGTCAACATAGAGCGGCGCGGTGGCTGAGGTGCTGACGTTGGCATTGACTGTGGGTGTGCCGTTGATCGTGGCGTTCACGCTGGCACCATTGATGTTGGCATTTACCGTGCCGCTCACCGGCAGTGGAGTATTGACAACCGATACGGGAACGCTAGGTGTGGGCGGGGCGGCCGCGATTGGGTTGAGGCGCAGGCTCTGTGCGTCAACGCTGCCGGTTGGAATTACAACGGCCATCGCGGCAAGCAACACAAGGCCTAGACAGAGAGACACGACTTTCTTCAAGCTCATAGTTTTCTCCTTATGCAAACGTGACGACACAGCCAAGGCATCCTGCGAGCAAAATTTGCAGGCAAGTCGGGATGAGCAACAGGCGGGGGCCATGCCGCGCGCTCGAGGGGAAAACTCGCTTGCGGGTTTACGCCATCCCTTATCTGGTAATGCGCAAAGCGACCGGAGAGTCCCTCACGACGAATTATTTTTGTTCGAGGGAAAGTCACCGTGAACGGCGTTTGTTCGATCCTGCGGAGATCTCCGGAAACTGTTTTCTCCATGGTCAGATGCAAGCGGAGTATGATCGGGGCGCGGAAGGTGGCCGCCCTGGTGGGCACGGCGTGTTCGCGCGCGCGGACACTGGAGCAGGCGAACTCGGGTCGGAAAGCTACTCACCCTGCGCAAGTTTCGGATCGTTTCCTGAGTCGCGGTCAGGCGGCCTTCTGCCAGGAGAAAAATCATGAGCAGCAATCGGAAGAACCAGGCATTTCTGAGAGTGGTGGTGTGCGTGTTGCTGTGGAGTGGGCTCGCCTTCGCTCAAAAGGTCGAGATCATCCGCGCAGATTATGGCGCGGGCAACCGGCGTGTCGATGTCACGCAACGACTGCGCGAGGTGGTGTGCGGTCAGAACCGATTTCGGATGGGCAATAGCACGTTCGGAACCGATCCGGCACCGGACAGCAAGAAGTCGCTGCGCATCTATACGCACGGACCGAACGGACGCGAGGGCATGCAGGAATTTCAGGAGAGCAGCACCATCGATGGGTCGATGTACGTGTGTAACGGCGGGGGCAACTGGAATGGTGGGAACAACGGGTATGGCGGCGGGGATTCAGGACAGTACACGATCATGCACGCCGAGTATGGTACGGAACGCAATCACGTGGACGTGACGAACCGGTTGCGGGAGGTGGCGCAGGCGAACCGCACCTTCCGGATGGGCAACAGCACGTTTGACGTCGACCCGGATCCGGGGCAGATCAAGATACTGCGCATCTATACGAGAGATATGAACGGGCAGCCACGCATGTTCGAGTTTCGCGAGAGCAGCACTATCGATGGCTCGCAGTTTGCCGGGTGGGGCAACGGCAACTGGGGGAATGGAGGCTGGAACGGCGGGTGGAACGGCGCGAATGGAGGGAATGGCGGTGGGGGCGGCCGCGATGCTGGCGAGTATCGCATTGTGCACGCTGAGTATGGTACGGAACGCAATCACGTGGATGTGACAAACCGGTTGCGGGAGTTGGCGCGCGCCGATCGCACGTTCCGTATGGGAAACTCCGGTCGCGCGAGGCTCGCGAGGGCGGTGGCCGCCGTCGATAGCGGGCAGGTGGTCAATCCCGGATGGTTTGGTAAATCAGGTCGAGGGGGCCATCCTGCAATCGGCAAGCTGGACGCTTTATGAAAGTGTCAGCTTCGACAACACGCGCATCAGCAGCATCGATTGGTCTACCTATCCGATTATGCGATTTGCGCAGGTGCCCGACAGTGTCGAAGTTCACCTGATCAATCGTCCGGGTCTGCCTTTCCTGGGCGCGGGCGAAACCGGCCAGGGTCCGACGGCCGGTGCGGTCGCCAATGCCGTCGCGGACGCTGTCGGCAAACGAATACGCGACCTGCCGCTTAGCCGAGAGCGAATTCGGCAGGCATTGACGTAGTGTAAAGGCCAACGGTGATTGCTGCGCGTGGCCAGAACAATTGCCCGAACGTATTCCACGGAATTTTCCCCGTCTCGGACGGGCATATTCCCGCTCGTTCTGCATCCAACGAGCATGTTGCATTCCGCGACCCCCAACAAAACATAGGCTTTTCTCAATTCCAAAAAGTTGCGGCCAGCTCTTGGGGGAGAGCTGGCCGCGCGCGAACCGGTCTGGGACGGGGAGGGGTGGGGATGTGACCGGGTCGCGTAACTCCGTTACTGCTGTCGGTCGTCAGCGGTCTTTGGCGCTGGCGGTGGCAACCGCCGGGCGGCCTGTCGCCGAGCGAGACCCAAACGTTCGGATCGCTCTGCGACTGACGCTTGACGAAGCGGTATCCGGTCTCGGTCCAGGCCACGACGCTTTCGTTCTGGTTGTCGAGAATGAACTCGCCCTTGTCGGTCTTCACCGTCAGCACCGCGTGGCCTTCGCCCTTTCTTGTCGCGCACCACCGTGATCAGCAGCGCCTCGCGCGGCCAGCCGGCATCGATCAGCATCTTGCGCTTCATCAGCACGTAGTCCTCGCAATCGCCGTAGCCGTCGGTCGGCAACGACCACTTTCTCGATCACGCCCCAATGATCCATGTCGGTCATCGGCTTGATGTTCTCGTTGACCCAGCGGTTGACCTTGAGGAGATCCCGCCACGCGGTCTGCGACATCACGATGTCGCGCGGCTGCGTCGCGCCGCCGCGGCATTCGCCGGGATTTTCGGCGCAGAATTCGACCCAGCCGATCGGCGCGCGCGTGGTATCGCCGAGGCTGGCATAAAGCATTCGTTCGTCGCCGGCCTGCGCCGACGCGCTGATTGCCAACAGGATGGCGACAACCGCCAATCCTTTTCCCTGTCCCTTGAGCTTGAACATTGTGGCCCCCGTTTCTTGTTGGGACCACGTTTCGCACAAAGGCTTTTCGCCGCCGCTAAGTCAAGCCGAGGAGATTTGAGACGAATGAAAGTAAAAACGGCAGAAAATTCGATTATACTTGAATAATTTGATTAAAATTTGAAACGACTGCAATTGAGTAAAATTTTAGGCATTAAGCTGCGGCAGGCCGTCGATGCTGCGGCTTGGCGGGCCAAAACCGGCCGGATTAACCTTCTGGCGGCCGCCAGCATGGCCAAGGCGGTCCGCGCATGCCGGTCGCGCGCTTTGCAGCGAAATGCGGGCAGTGGAAGGGCCCTTGCGCTTTACCGTGCGGTAACGCTGTCTTCGAGCGTCTCCAGCGTGCTGCTCGTGGACGAACTCGATCGCGAAGCCTTCCTCGAGGTTTCGCACCACGCGGGCCTGGACCTTGCCGAGCATGACCATGGGATTTCAGCGGCGGGCGGTTTTCGGCCGCGATCGCGGCGCCCGACAGCGACATGTCGATGATCCGGCAGGTCATCTTGGTGCCGTCCTCCAGCGTCAGCATCGCGATCGGGTTGCGCGGGACGATACGGTCGTGGCGGCGGTCTTCCGGCAGATTGAGGATGTCGCGGTTGGCGAGCCAGGTGAGCTGGGCGGCGAGCTTGTCGCGCTTGCGGGCGGTCGCGCCGACCGTCATCGCAAAGCCGTTGTCGATGATGCGGGTGATCTTGCCCTCGACGCGGCCGATATGGTCGAGATAGGCGATCACGCGGTCGCCGACATTGCCGATGCCGGGCGCCAGCAGCGCCAGCCCGCCCGGCGACATATTGATGATCTGGCAGGGAAATTCGCGCCGGTCCGGCAGCATGTAGCGGCCGAGCAGGTGGACCCTGACCCGCTGAAAGCGCCGCCGCTCTTCGGTCGGCCGGAAGGAATCGATTTTTTGTGCGCCAACGCCATCTTCGCCACCGACACCGGCTTTTCGGTGTCGTTAAACCCTACGGCCGACAGGGTTAACGAGCGGTTAGCGGCGTTCACGGGAGAGCGACTGGCTCACGGCGTTGCGCAGGTTCGCGGCGATGCGGTTGAACACCCACAACAGCAGCGGGCAGGCGAGGAGCACCGCGGCGCCGAAGTCGAAGGCCGCGGCCGCGCTGCCGGTCCATTTGGCGCAGGCGCCGGCAATGACCGGCCCCAGCATCATCGTGCCGTAATAGAAGGTGTAGAATACGCCCATGCCGATCGCCCGCGTCGCCGGCTGCAGCACGCGCGCCGGCAGGCTCATCATCGGTCCGGCCGGCTGCCCGCTGATCAGTCCGATCGCGATGATGACGAGATCACAGCGCTGTGCGCGGCAGCACCAGCATCAGATCGCGGACAGGATGCAGCCGCCGACCAGAACCGCTTGCGGACGCTGGAGCGGTCCGCCACAAAGCCGCCGAAGGGAACGCGAGCACCGGGAGCCACAACACGATGCTGATCACCGAGCCTGCCGCCGCGATCGACCAGCCGCGCTCGACCAGCATGTGGGCCGAAGCTGAAGATCGATGGCGAAGCCGACATTGAACAAGCCCCAGATCAAGCCCGCGACGGTGACCGCCACCAGCGAGTTCGTATCGGGCCATGCGGACGCCGTTGCCGGGGTTGATGGCCGTCGCGACTTTCGCGGGCGGCCGATAGGTCGGCGGCGAGGACGATGGCGAGCGCCACCAATGCTGCACCGCGAGATGACGGCGCCGATGCCATAGGCGGTGCCGATCAACGGCAGCGTCAGCAGCGAGAGCGCGATGCCGACCGGCCAGGAACTGACGAAGATCGCCATCGCGGTCGCGATTTCCTTGCCCGCGAACCAGTCGGTGACCATCTTGGTCAGCTGGACATTGAGCAGCACGCCGCCGGCGCCCGCGGTCAGCCGTCCTGCGATCTGCCAGCTCCATGAATGGGTCAAGGCCATCGCAAGGCTGCCGGCCAGCATCAGCACCAGCGCGGCGAGCACCGTGCGCTTGTCGCCGAACCTTTGTCCGATCGCGCCGCCCGGCAGCGCCAGCGCCACGCCCGGCGTGAAATAGAGCCCGATCAGGAGTCCGATCTCGGCAAGGCCGATGCCGAACTCACGGCCAGCAGCGGCGCGACCGCGGCGACGCTCTGAAACTGGAACGCCATCGTGAGGCGAACGGCGAACAGCACGGCAAGAATGGCCCAGCGATTGCGCAACGCTCCACTCCCCCGGATTTGCGCGGCGCAGCTGAGATGGCGGCGCACGCCGATGTCAAGCCAGGCTGGCGCGCATTCGGGCGCAGGTTGGCATTGTCGCGCGCTTCACCTAAACTCGCTCTGCCCGCGCGAGTTGAATCAACAAGGACGAGAGGGCCGGAGGAGAAACGCATGGAACAGATCCGCGTATGCACCTATGACGGCCCGGGCGCGCAGCCGGTCATCCGCACCGTGCCGTGGCCGAAAATTCCGAAGAAGGCGGCGCTGATCAAGGTCGGCGCGTGCGGCGTCTGCGGCACCGATCTGCACATTCTTAAAGGCCATTGGCCGAAGCCTCTGCCGTGGCCGTTCACGCTCGGCCACGAGATCGGCGGCGTGCTGGTCGAGGTCGGCTCCGAATTCACTGAAGACTTCATGAGCAAGCCGCTGAAGGTCGGATCGAAAGTGATGATCCCGCCGCTGATGCCGTGCGGCCGCTGCTATTATTGCATCCACTATCCGCAGACCGCCAACAAGTGCCTGACGCCGGTCTATTACGGCCGCTATCTCGGCTTCGACAAGGCGCCGCATCTGTGGGGCGGCTGGGCCGAATATGTCTATGTCGATCTCGACATGCTGCCGGGCACCAAGATCTACAAACTGCCCGACGACATGTCGCTGCGGCTCGGCGCGTTGTCCGAGCCGTTGACCTCCTGCATCCGCGCCTTCAACCGCGCGACGCGCGCGGGCGGATTTCAGCTGGGGCGATACGGTCGTGATCCAGGGCTCGGGCCCGATCGGAATTCTGGCGGTCGCGGCCGCGCAGGAGATGGGCGCGGGACGGGTGATCTGCGTCGGCGCGCCGGAAGACGCCGCGGCTCAAGCTCGCGCGCAAGTTCGGCGCCGAAGCGACCGTGGACATCGAAGCAGCTCAAAACGCCGGAAGCGCGCATCAAAGCCGTGCGCGACATCGTCGGCGGCTTTGGCGCCGATCTCGTGATGGATTGCTCGGGCCATCCGACCGCGGGGCCCGAAGGCATCGAGATGCTGCGCGACGGCGGCACCTATGTCGAGATGGGTCAGTTCACCGACGCCGGCTCGATCGACACGTCATGGCACCGCATCTGCACCAAGGATCTCAACGTGCTCGGCTCCTGGGGTTTTACCGGCAATGATCTGCCGCTCGGCGTCGACATGCTCTATCGCACGCGCGACAAATATCCCTGGCTCGACATGCAGACGATCTATCCGTTCTCGGAGGAGGGCATCGGCCACGCGGTCGCGGACGCGATGGCGATGAAGACGGTGAAGTCGACCATCGTGCCGTGGCCGGAATTGGTGGAGTGACAATATTAGCCTGATGCCGATGTGTATGCTCAGGCTGGCCCGTTCAGACATCACCCGGAACCCCAAACTCCCTCCAGAGTTAATTCAGCGCCCTGCGCCGGGAATGAATGAGCGAGGAGGATTGGGGTTATGTTGGCGCACATGACGCGACGTTTGGTTCAGAACAACACGTTCGACGGAGTGATTCAGACTATTCTGGATGACGTCATCGCTCTGCTGGGTGCGGAGTATGGCACCGTGCAACTGCCTGTTGGGGACGAACTGGCGATAGCGGCGCAGCGGGGTCTATCGGCAGATTTCCTGAAGGTGTTTTGGCGAGTGAGCAAAGACCACGGGAGCGCCTGTGGCCGAGCGTTTCGAGACCATGTTTCCGTCATCATCCCTGACATCGAGAAGGACGCCGCCTTTGCGCCGTTCCGGCAAGATGCGAACAACGCGGGTTTCCAGGCTGTTCAAAGTACGCCACTGGCTACGCACGATGGAAAGTTTTTGGGACTGGTATCCACTCACTTTACAAACCCCCATGAACCGACGCCGATCGAGATGGAGACAATGACGCAGTATGGCAGCATCGCTGCGGAGTTCGCCTTCATGCTGTTGGCTGAGCACGGCGGCTCGCTCGCGGTCGAGGCCGAACAAATGAGCACGGAGTTATACGGTCGCACTCTCGCCGAGGAGGCTTCAGCACAAAGCCTCGACGCGGCGAACGTGCCCGGAAGCCCAGCGTTGCCGGATTCACAGACCAACCCGTGATTTGAAGATCATCCCCGGCAAGATGCTTCTCAGGGGCGCGACCTGCCGACCGGGTGAGCCGCGGATACTACTGGTTGCGCCGAACCATCACCGCGCGCATTACTAGTGGTTCCCCGTAGCATCACGGTAATTAACCACCGATTCACATATGTATTTGTCGCACCCGCGGTTGCCATCTACCATCGGTTGCGGGCGAGGCTGGCATTTTTTGTCAATCAATTTTTAAGCCCGGGGCTGCAGGACGAAAGTTCTGCAGCCCTTTTAAATTTGAGCCGCCCGCGCGACAAGCGAAACGGCGAGAAGCGTCGAAAGCAACACGAGAACGTGCACGCTCACCCCGATCGCGTGTTGAAGCACAAGCAGCGCATTTCGCCTCGTTGCAGCCCTCGATCTCCCCGCTTGTCTGACGCATGGCTCCAGCATGCGCCTGTCACAAAGTTTTACCGAGCTTGGCTGCGGAACTTTCGCAGCGGTCTGGCATTAGCTTTCTCACTTTCACCAATGAAAGCAGGAGGGAGCGAAAGGGATGGCAACGCAAATCGTGATGGATCACAACGGCGATACACGGCACAATTTCGACAAGGAAGATGCTGCCGCGCTGTTGAAGGCAGAGCAACGGTTCAATGAACTGATGAAGGGTGGCTATACCGCTGCGGGTCGTTCCTCCACCGGACAACCGACCGTGATACGCAATTTCGATCCCGCGGGTGCGGAAGAGACCCTGTTCTTCCCGAGGCTGGTGGGCGGCTGAGCCCGGCCATGCCAAGGAAGCTGCTGCGGGCCCTGTCGCGCATGCTGCGCAGCGCGCGCGCCGATTGGAAGCGGTTTCAGGAATATGGCTTCCTGAGCGAGTGCGAGGCGCGCGGGCTTTCGCTTCTGAAGGAGTGGCTCTCGCCGGAGCAACTGGCGCAATACAACACGCACAAGCACTTCGATGTCACCGGCTCCTACACTGGAAAGCGATACCGGATCCGTCATGGCAACGGGATGAATATCTACGAGCTTGACTGCTGCGGCCGGCCCGTCGCCGGCTGGTGTTTCGTACCAAAAGACGATCTGGTCGCCGGCGATGTGATGCTGGCGCAAAAAATAGCTCTGGAGACCAACGAGCGAATAGCGCTGCTGGTGGCGAAAAGCTTTCCGCCGAGATGGCGACGCGCCTGATGAGCTGCTGGAGGACGTGCCGGCGATACGGCGCTTCCCATCGCCGGCTTGCGGCGACGCGAACGAACATCGGCGTAAATCTGACTGTAGCCCGGATGAGCAAAGCGACATCCGGGTCTTCCTCGCGGTCCCCGCATCTCGCTCCGCTCATGCGGGCTACGCGCTTGGCTTGCGTTCAATCCTCTTTCACTCGCTTGTAGCGGAAATTGCAGTGGTCGGCGCCTTGCATGATCGTTTGCGTACGCGTGAGTTTTATGTCGGACCCAAATCCTTCGGCCGTTGCGAAGTCCGCGGTGCAAACCAGCAGGAATCCGAGTTCCGGCTCGCCCAACTCCTTGTAAAACTCGGCGTACCGGCACCTTGTAACGTCGATCTCAAAGGCGTCGTGCGAGTGCTTGATCACTGTAAAATCGAGCGCGTTCCGCTGGCATAGGTCCCGAACGCGGATGTCATGGCCTCGCCGAGGTGCTGCTCATTCTTTGCCCGCCAGAATTCCTCGCCATAGCGACGATAGGTATCTCCCAGGGCACTTCGAACAAGCTCATTCGCGCGCTCTTCGCCCAATTCCGCTTGCAAGGCCTTCACCAGCGGAACAAGGACCTGAGCCTGGATTTTTGCTTGTTGAATGACAGAAACGCCCACGTCGAACCTCCGATTCCAGATACATTCTCATCATTGTAGCTTCGATCACGGCAATTCCCAATCGGACGCCGCGAAGTGCGATCGAACCCAAATTTTTTCGGAAGGCATCCGTAGGTGTGATGAGCGAAGTGACATCCGGGGTCTGTCTCGCGTCCCGCATATCGCTTCGCTTATGCGGGCTACATGGTTGCACCATCGCCTGCGACGCCGGGACTCTTCGCTCTTGATCCCGCGCCGTTACAGAGCCGAAGAACTCAGATTTCGCTTTTTCCACTCGCAGCATCAGCACGCCGAGCACTCCAGCTACAATAAACAGCGCGGGCGCATCCGCGATCAGATGACCCGTCTCCATTGGGTCAGTGAAAGATTGCGCGGCCATGATGGCGCCGTGCACCAGGCTTGACCACACCGTGAACCAGATGATGCTGCTATGGCCTTGCGGATCGCGCGAAGCCAGCAGCAAGAAAGCGCCCAGCGTTGCGTAGACGCCAACGATCATCGTCAAATAATGGGAATGACCATGTCCCCAGGTCCAGCCGGACGGCCAAACGATGCTCAGTGGATAAATACCAAAGATGAAAATCAGGCCGGTGGCAACCAGTGCCACGCGAAGCAACCGGTTAGCATCCATGTCGCTATTCTCCTTTTGCGATCCTTCCCGCTCTCCTTGATTTTTGTCGAGGGCAACACAGGTCGGAGGTTCGACCGTCGCCGCTCGCGCGGATGTGTCTTGGGGTCCACAGGCCAAATCAGCCGCAATTCCAGACGGCCCGATCGGGGTTCGGGTCCAGCAAGGGCCGAAACTTCCGCCATTGTAGCGACCGCCATAAAAGCCAGGCCGGCCGAAATAGTGCCAATCGCCATCATACCCGTAATAACTCGGGACCGGATCGATGTACCAAGGACGCCGGTTGCTGCGCGCGGTGCGCAGAACCGCAGGCCTTCTGAGCGTAAGCCGGAAGGCTGTTGTTCGGTGGCTGATGATAGCCGGGAAGGAAGCCGTAGCCGTGCCAGCGTGGCGCCGGTCACTTTATGAACCGTCGCGGCCGGCGCGACGACCGGCAGCAGCGACAAGGCGGTGGCGATCGACAGGCACAAGAGGCGCGACATCAGCACAGCATAGACGGTCGGCTGATGGGAAGCGACGCAGTTTCTCGAGGTTCCAACATATCGCTTGGCGCATCGTGGTTATGTGCTTACTTTTTCCTGAAAAGCCCGATGCGCCGGAAAAACTGATTTGTTAAAGCAAATCAATCTGATTTGGCCCCTGGCCTGGGTCGTGCCGGCGAAAACAATTCGGTTTCTCTCACAGGCCCAAATCAGCATTATTAAACTCACCGCGATCCCGTCCCGATCAGCAGGGGCGTATCGCGGTCGTCACGAACGTGGGTGCGGAATGCGGTGAAGCCTCGGCAGCGCCGGGGCGCGCAACGAAATCGCAGGGCCAGGCTTTTGGGTCTTGTGAGCGATAAATTATGGAGAAGAAGGCGTGAGACTGACGAACAGGCGCATGAAGAAGAGACGGACGGCCAAAGCCGTGTGGTCCTGGCACCCGTTGCTGGTGTCAAGTTGTCGGAGGCGAAGTCAGGCCCAACCGGGGTTCGACCAGAGCCCTGAATCCGGCGACGACGGTGGCAAGACGAATTCGTCGCCGGGGAGAGCGCGGAATAAGCCGTTAAAACCATTGCGTGGGGGAATGCCGGGTGAACCCGGAGCGAACCTGTGGTGACTAACTCGTGTGCTACCCTACACTTTTGCACGCGAGGCTGTGGGTGCGACGGGCATCCGGCATTCCCCACGCCCTCTGCTTTTTTTCGTGGCGAAACTATCTGCACAACTCGGGCGCCCGGTATCGCCCCGGCGCGAGAGATTGTGCAGGAGGCGCTGTAGCCTCCCTCGTCTTGCACCGGCAACACGAATAATTAGGAATTAGGTTAGAGTGATTAAGGCAGACATCGAGGATCAGCACAGAGGCATTCGATTTGCGTACAGTGGCAAACCGGTTCGCATTTTTGAAAGAAAAACGACGTCAAAACAAAAGAGCTAAAAGTCCGTTTGTCTCTAATTCAATCTACAGAAGCCGGACTCTAGCGCAGGCCCTCATAGACCATGAGGCCGCGCGCGAGGGCAGTTTGCGTCAATAGCGCGCGGGCCAGTCGTCGGTCGACGGGTGAGGTAGCGCCACGAGTCAACTGAAATCCCGCGATGGGCCGTGTCGTCTCGAACGGCGCCAACGGCCCGTCAAGCTCAGCGGCACATGGGCGCGGTGATTGAAGGGCAGCAGCAGTAGTTCGAGATGGGCGGGGAACGCCCTCGGCGTGGTGGCGGTGATCCCGGCGACGGCGGGGACCATCTCCTCGGCGACCGCGGTGACAATATCCTGGATCTCGCGGCGGCCATGGAGCCGAACAGTCCGGAAAACTTTGGTCCTTTAGGTCGCGGCCGAGCAGGGCGCAGACGCGGGTACCGGCGACCCGGAAGGGAAACGCTGGCCGCGTCATAGGCGAGAACGAAGATATCGCCGAGCAGCTCGCGCACGGCACCCGGTTGATGTCGCCGCGGTCCGGCGCCCGCGCTCTCGCCGCGCTTTTTGTTCCAATAGGCGAAAAACTGCGGCTCGACGGATGTTTCATAGCTACGCTCTTCCCGTGTGACGCTGACGGGACATCTCTGTCCCGCTTTTGCGCACGCGATTTGCTTAAATTTGTTGTGCAGGAACAGACAGTGCAGCGTCCATGCCGAAGCAGTATTTGCGCCTCGTTTGGGCGGCCTTTGCAGCGTTAACGTTAAATTAACGATGAGCTTGGCGCTGCGGCCTCGGCTGCTACTGTCCCTCAAGTCTCCGCCGTTTTTCGAGTTCCGGCGGGGTAAATACACGGGCAAGCGTCAAACAGTTTGGTCGTCGCGCAGTGGATGGGTTAGTCCCGTCATCGCGGCCCCGAAAGACCGACAGAACAAGGGAGGGCTTCTCAGAGCCCTCCCTTTTTCACGTTTATCGGACGACGCTGTCGCCCGGACGAACCCGGCACAGAAGACGGAGACACGGCCGCAGAAGGTTGTCCTTCAATCGCTGCACCGCGCCGTCGAAAAACGCGCACCATCGGTTACTGGATCGCCCGGTCAAGTGTTCAGCCCGGAGACATAGCTGGCACCTGTTCGGAGACATGACTGACATCTTTATTTGGGGTCGAGTCGATCGTTGCGACCTGCCTGCTTCCGAAGAAAACTCCAAACCGTCCATCCGCGTCAGGGGACGGATGGCGAGCCTCTCGCCGCGAAAGGCTTGGGGGACTTTCCACAACCGGCCCTTGAAGCTGAGGTAGGCTTTGGTGGTGGTGACGCGTCGCACGATCTCGTTGCTGTCATATTCGACCTCCGCGATCCGCTCCGGCATGCCGCGCGAACTGGGACGATAGCGCTCGGCTGGCACATGCAGATCGAGCGCTTCGTGCGGCCGCTCCAGATTGTAGATGGAGCGCCGGCGTCGAGGGCGCGTTGCACCTCCTGCAAGTCCTTGAAACGCTGCGTTGCGAACACCTCGGCGTTCAAAGTGCGATGGAAGCGTTCGTTCTTGCCGCGGCTTTGCGGGTGGTAAGGTCTGGCATGCAACACATCGACGCCGAGCTTGAGCAGCCAGACGCCAAGCCTCGTCCAGCGCGATCCCGAGGGGTCGCCCCATGGCGAGCCGTTGTCGACAAAGAAGGCATCCGGCAAGCCGTAGCGTTGAAAGGTCGCGATCAGGTGATCCTGTACCGTGCTGCTTTGCTGATTGGCGCAGGCCCTGACGCACAGCGCATAACGTGAATGATCATCGATCATGGTCAACGGATGACACAATGCACCGTTGGTCAGCCCCATGTAGCCCTTGAAATCCATTTGCCATAATAAGTTGGGCGCCTCCTTCTCAAACCGTTGCCAAGCTGTTGGCCCGCCCGGCGCTGGGCGCACACGGCCATGGCGGCGCAATATCTCATGCAAGGTAGAGAGCGCCGGAGGCTTCAAACCATCGCGTTCGAGGCAACGGGCGATCTTGCGCGCGCCCCATGCCGGATGGCAATCACGCACCGCCAGCACCCGCGCTTCGGTCACTGCATCGCTGCGCTTTGGGCTGGTGTGCGGCCGGCGCGAACGGTCGGCCAAATCGTGGCCGGCCGCCGTTCGCGCCAGCCATTTGTAGCCCACGTCGGCGCTGATCCCGAACCGGCGGCACAACTCCCGCCGGTTCACTCCCTCTTGCATTGCCAGCCGGACAAACTCCCGCCGCTGATCCATTACCGACACCTCGTTCCATGGCATGGAAGGTCCCCTTCACCAGACCTTTCCAGCCAATCATGATGTGTCAGCTATGTCTCCGAACACCTGTCAGTGATCTGTCCGGGCTGAACATCAAGCCGGGCGACGACATGCGGAGGTGGGGACGAGCGGGAGTTTCACATCACGCGATATCTGCACAAAAGATTATCGTCGCCCGCGCAGGAAGGTTGTCGTCGCCCGGCTTGACCGGGCGATCCAGTATTCACCAGCATCGCGGCGAAGGGCCAGCGCGGAGCGCCCGCAGCGTTTTGTGCACTTGCACGGGACCTCCAAGCCGCCTATCTGGGCGCTTCGTTCGCATCAGCCGCCGCCCGAGGGCTTGTCTCCTTGCAATCTGGACCAGAACTTCCGCGGGAAACGCCGCCGGATATCCGGCGCGAGCCGATCCTGACGCTGCCGGGCGCGCTTACCGCCTATGTTCTGCTGCTGGCCGTCATCCACGTCCGGGTGCTGCTGCCGCCGGAACTGGAAGACTGGACCGTCGACGTGTTCGGATTCATTCCGAAGCGCTACGATTCGACCCTGGTGGATCTCACCTTTCCCGGCGGCGAAGGCGCCAAGGTGTGGAGCTTCGTCACCTATTCGCTGCTGCACGCCAATCTCAGCCATCTCGGTTTCAATGTCTTGTGGCTGTTGCCGTTCGGCAGCGCGCTGGCGCGCCGCTTCGGTGCGCTGCGGTTTTTCCTGTTCATGGCGATGACGGCCGCGGCCGGCGCGCTCGCCCATCTCCTCACCCATGAGCACGCGGTGGCGCCGATGATCGGCGCCTCGGCCTCGGTATCGGGCACCATGGCGGCCGCAATCCGCTTCGCCTTTGTGCGGGGGAGCTTTCTTTCCTTTAACCGGGGCGATGCCGATGCAGCGGCGAAGGTGCCGGCGCTGTCGCTGTCACAAGCGCTGCGCAATCGGCGCGTGCTGGCCTTTCTCGCGATCTGGTTCGGCGTCAACATCGTCTTCGGCGTGGGGTCGATCGCGATCGGCATCGAAGGCGCCAGTGTTGCCTGGCAGGCCCATATCGGCGGATTCCTTGCCGGGCTGTTGCTGTTTTCGCTGTTCGATCCGGTGCGGCCGGTCGCCGATCATGCTGCAGGCGCGTCCTCGCCCGATGCGCCGAGCAATGGTTGATTCGCGAACCTTGCGAGGTAGCCCGAATTCCTCCATCATCGACTGATCTCGTGACGCAAAGCAAAGTCGGCCGGCGTTGCGTGAAGGCCGCGCCTGACACGACCGTTTGATTGAAGACTCTGCGAACGACGAGTCGAGCCCGCAAAGCGGCGCAAACATTCAGGGAGAGGCGACATGACGGTACGTTCAATTCTCGATACCAAAGGCCACCAGGTTCAGAGCATCGAGCCCGAGGCCAAACTCTCCTCTGCCATCAAGACGCTCAGCGAACGGAAGATTGGCGCGGTTCTGGTGATGAAGGAGGGCCGCATCGAAGGCATCCTGTCGGAGCGCGACATCGTGCGCGTGCTCGGCGAGCGCGGCGCAAAGGTAATGGACGAACCCGTCAGCGGCGTGATGACGCGCAAGGTCGTCAGCTGCAGGCAGACCGATACGGTTGCCGCGATCATGGAGATCATGACCGTCGGCAAGTTCAGGCATCTGCCGGTGCTTGAGGGCGACAAGGTGGCCGGGCTGATTTCGATCGGCGATGTCGTGAAGTGGCGCGTCCGGGAATACGAAAGCGAGCAGGAGGCGCTGCGCGATTATATCAAGACGGCCTGAGCTATTCTTTTTGCGCCTTCATCCGCAGCGCCCGGCGGGGTCGAGGGCGGCACCAGAATGCCGATCGCCTCCTGGATCAATTCGATGGCGCGTTCGGCGGCGCGCACGCCATGGGCGATCAGATCGTCGGCACGATGGAAGTCGAACCAGCCGATGTCCCCGACGCGCGGAGAGATCAGCAGGTCCGGCGGATCGCCGGCAAGGCGCGCACGGGTGATGCGGTCCTGCATGATGTTGAAGGCGTCCACCATGACGCTGGAAATGCCCGGCCGGCGAGCGGTGCCGAAGAATTCGCGCTTCATGGTTCGTTCGGCGGAGAACAGCTTGCCCAGGCGGCTTTTGGGCGGAGCAGGGTCCATCACGTCCGCCGCAGCCGCCGTGACCTCGGGGGTTGACGGGCCGTGAGCGTAGATCGTGGTCGAGTGGGCGAACACGTCGCTGGAAAGGTTTGCGGCAATGACGATCTCTGCGCCGAAAGCCCGTGCCGCCGATACCGGCACCGGATTCACCAGCGCGCCGTCGACCAGCCAGCGATCGCCCACCAGCACCGGCGAGAAGATCCCGGGCAGCGCGTAGGAGGCGCGCATCGCATCGACAATGCGTCCGTGGGTCAGCCAGATTTCGTGGCCGGTGCGCACTTCCGTTGCGACGGTCGCGAACTTTATCGGCAAATCTTCGATCAGGCTTGGGCCCATCGCGCCCTCGAGCGCGGCGGCGAGCTTGGTGCCGCCGATCAGGCCCGAACCGTTGAGGCGGATATCGAGATAGCCGAAAATATTTCGCGGCTGCAGGCTACGCGCCCACGCCTCCAGCGTGTCCAGATGTCCCGAGGCATACGCGCCGCCGACGACGGCCCCGATCGAGGTGCCGACAACCACATTGGGCACGATGCCGTGGGCGAGCAATGTCCTGAGGATGCCGATATGGGCAAAGCCGCGCGCCGCTCCGCCGCCCAGCGCAAGCCCGATAACGGGCCGGCGAATGCTGCCGAGCCCGACCTTGTTGCTTTCCGGTCCGTTTTGGCCGCGCTTGATCAGATTATCCAGCACTCAAGGTCTCCTGACGCATTTTCTCAATCAACCGGAGAAAAGTTGCCCACAGCTTATGCCATCTTTCGTAACGGAAATAATATGCGCCGAGGCCTTTGTTCCCCAGAAGCTGAAGAAGCATGGTTTATGCCGTTTTCGCCCCGGGCTAGGCAGGGATTGTGACTGGACAGCGACCGCAGAACTAACCTTTCGTCGCCTTGCCGGTTTCAACGCCGTTATCTCTCCCGGTTTCGCGAGGCTTGAATTCGCCTCGTTTTCGGTGAAAAGCATGCCGATGAGATCTCGGGCTGGCGGCATCATGGGATTCCGGCGCGGCGGACGCCTGCTGGCCGCGCTGATCCTCGGCGTAGCGCTGGCCGTGCATATGGTCCCGGCGAACGCCCAGATGTTTTCCGATCGGCCGCCGCCGGTGCCTCCCGCGGCCGTTCCGGACGTTCCATCCGGCCCTGCCATGAATTTGGCTCCGCCGTCCAGCCCGCCCCCTCCCAACCTGCTTGCGCCGTTAACGCAACCTTCTCTCGGGGTAGTTCCGAGCATCGCCCCTCAAGTTGCAGCACCGTTGCAGGGCATGCTGTCGCTCACCGCGCGATACGGCAAGGACCTTGCGGCCATCAATGGCGGCCTGGTGTGGCGAGTGTTTCCGGATCGGCCGGACGAGACCGGCACTTTCAAGATTATTCGTGAGGACCGCGGCGCGGCGCCCAACATTATGCTGCCGCCGGGCAATTATGTCGTGCATGTCGCGTTCGGACTGGTCAGTGCCGTGCGCGCAGTGACGTTGAAAGCCGAGACCGACCGCGAATCCTTCATTCTGCCGGCCGGCGGCCTGCGCATTGAAGGCCGCGTTGGCTCGAGCAAGATTCCGCAAAATCAGATTTCGTTCGCGATCTACAAGGGCAGTCAATTCGATACGGCCGAGCGCGCCTCGCTGCTGCCCAACGTTTCCCCTGGAGATGTCGTGCTGTTGCCCGAAGGGACCTACTACATCATTTCCAATTATGGCGACGCCAATTCGGTGGTGCGTTCGGATATCCGCGTCCAGGCCGGCAAACTCACTGACGTAATTCTCACCCATCGCGCCGCCGTCATCACATTGAAGCTTGTCAGCGACAGGGGCGGCGAGGCGCTCGCCAACACCGCTTGGTCCGTGATCACGCCCGGCGGCGACGTCATCAAGGAATCGATCGGCGCTTTCCCGCGCGTCGTGCTTTCGGAAGGCGAATATCGCGCCATCGCCAAGAACGAAGGCAAGGTCTACGAGCGTCCTTTCAACGTGGTCAACGGTGTCGATGGCGAGGTGGAAGTCGTCGCGCGCTGATCCGGACTGCAGTGCAGAGCGTTCTTCAAAATCGTGTGACGATCTCCGATAGCGCGGGGCGCGGACGATCCTCAACCGGCTTCGATGGCGTGCCGATATGAATTAGCGCGGCGATTTTTTCATCCGCCTTCAATCCGAACCCGTCCAGCACATCGCGATCGAATGCAAACCACCCGGTCAGCCAACACGCGGCGTAGCCGAGCGCGCTCGCCGCCGTCACAATGTTCATTGCGCTCGCGCCCGCCGATAATTCCTGCTCCCACGCGCGGCACCTTGGGGTGCGACTTGGTGAAGCTGACCACCCCGATCACGAGTGGCGCGTCGGTGAGGCGTCGCCGTTCAACCTCGATCTCGCCGGGCGAGGCCTGCGGATGCTTGCGCGCAAACACCTCGGCGATCACCTCGCCGGCGCGGACGCGCGCATCGCCCTCGAAAACGATAAAACGCCACGGCGCCAACTTGCCGTGGTCGGGCACCCGAGCGCCAATGGTCAGGATGGTCTCGAGTTCGGCAGGCGAGGGGCCCGGTGCGGTCATCTCGCGCGGCTTCAACGAGCGGCGGGTTTTCAGGAGCTCAAGGGCATCAGGCACGTTCGTCTCTTTCGCCAATGACAGAGGTTTGCCGCGAAACAGATAGGCAGTCACGGTAGCCGGCGAAAGCAGTTTTTAGACCGATTATGATCGATCAAGTCGTAGCCTTCATCCGTCTTACATCCGGCGGCATAGCCTCTTCGACCAGCGCGGCCAGCGCTTCTTCCGTCGCCATCACCTTCTGCCCATCGCTGCCGAGCCGGCGAACCGAAACCGAATGCGTCTCGG
The DNA here is from genome assembly GCA_963764155.1 of uncultured Alphaproteobacteria bacterium. Taxonomy (GTDB): domain Bacteria; phylum Pseudomonadota; class Alphaproteobacteria; order Rhizobiales; family Xanthobacteraceae; genus Bradyrhizobium. The sequence continues at coordinate 43,508 of CAVXRI010000009.1, read as the reverse complement.
CCTCCTTCTTGCCCACTACCAGCAGCGCCGGGATTTTCGCCAGCGAATGCTCGCGAACCTTGTAATTGATCTTCTCATTGCGGAGGTCGATCTCGACACGCAGGCCGGCGCGCCGTGCAGCCGCGGCCACCACCTTGGCGTATTCGTCGCCTTCGGACGTGATAGTTGTGACGACGGCCTGAACCGGCGCGAGCCAGAGCGGAAAATTCCCCGCGAAATGCTCGATCAATATCCCGATGAAGCGCTCCATCGAACCGCAGATCGCGCGATGCACCATGACGGGCGTCTTTTTCGAGCCGTCGGCGTCGATATAGAACGCGCCGAAACGCTCGGGCAGATTGAAGTCGACCTGCGTCGTGCCGCATTGCCAATCGCGGCCGATCGCGTCGCGCAGCACGTATTCGAATTTCGGCCCGTAGAACGCGCCTTCGCCCGGATTGATCGCGGTCTTGATGCGATGGTTGTGCCCTTGCGCCTCAATTTGCGACAGCACCGTCGCCATCACACGTTCCGCGTGATCCCACATCTCGTCGGTGCCGACGCGTTTCTCCGGGCGAGTGGAAAGTTTGACCGTAAGATCGCCCGTGAAGCCGAAATCCGCATACGTCGAGAGGATCAGATCGTTGATCTTCAGACACTCGTCCGCAAGTTGCTGTTCGGTGCAGAACACATGCGCGTCGTCCTGCGTGAAGCCGCGGACGCGCATCAGCCCATGCATCGCGCCGGAGGGCTCGTAGCGGTGCACCACGCCAAATTCGGCAAGGCGTAGAGGCAGATCCCGGTAGCTCTTCAGGCCGTGCTTGAAGATTTGCACATGGCCGGGACAGTTCATGGGCTTCAACGCGAACCAGCGCTTGTCCTCGGCCTCATCGCCGGCGGACTGCGCGGCAAACATGTTTTCCCGATACCAGTCCCAATGGCCCGAGGTCTCCCAGAGCACCTTATCGAGAATTTGCGGCGCATTGACTTCGCTGTATTCGCCGGAAAGCCTGCGGCGCATGTAGGCGATCAGTTCCTGGAAGATGGTCCAGCCCTTGGGGTGCCAGAACACCACGCCGGGGCCTTCCTCCTGGAAATGAAACAGGTCGAGTTCGCGGCCCAGTTTGCGGTGATCGCGCTTTTCGGCTTCCTCGATCTGCTTCAGGTACGCATCGAGTTCTTCCTGCTTGGCGAACGCCGTGCCGTAAATGCGCGTCAGCATGGGATTGTTCGAGTCACCGCGCCAATAGGCGCCTGCAACCTTCATCAGCTTGAACGCGCTGCCGATCTTGCCCGTCGAAGTCATATGCGGGCCCCGGCACAGATCGAACCAGTCGCCCTGAAAGTAGATTTTGATCGGCTCGTTGCCCGGGATGGCGTCGAGCAATTGCACCTTGAAGGTCTCGCCCTTGTCGCCGAACACCTGCTTGGTCTTCTCGCGATCCCACACTTGCTTGGTGAAGGGTTTGTCGCGCGCGATAATCTCCCGCATCTTCTTTTCGATCGCGGCGAAGTCCTCGGGCGTAAACGGCTCGTTGCGGAAGAAATCGTAGTAGAACCCGTTTTCGATCACCGGACCGATCGTGACCTGGGTGCCCGGCCACAGCGACTGCACGGCTTCCGCCAGAACATGCGCGCAGTCGTGCCGGATCAGTTCCAGCGCTCGCGGCTCGTCCCGGGAGACGAATTCGATTTTGGCATCGTAGGCGATCGGATCGTTGAGATCGGCGAGTGCGCCGTCCAGTGCCATCGCCACTGTGCGCTTGGCGAGTGAAGGCGAAATACCCTTCGCGATGTCGAGGCCGGTGATGTTCTTGGGAAATTCGCGCTTGGCCCCGTCGGGGAAGGTCAGCGTTATCATCTTTGCCTGGGCATCGGCGGGTTTCAAGTTCGTGAGGCTATATTTGAAGTCTGACATTGAGGTCTCCTGATGCTCACTCCCGCGAACGAGCGCAGGTAAGCAGACGAGCGGTATAGCAGGCGATTCGGCTCCCGCAACCCGGCAATAGAATATCAGGCATACCTCCTGCAAAGCAGGATGCAGTTGCATTGAAGTCCGCACCTGTTAAGACCCGGCCGTGAAACGTTTCGCTCCCACGGCCTTGATGCTCGGAAATATCGGCACCGGCTGCTCGGTGCTGGCGCCCGCAGGCATGTTGAGCGAATTATCGAGAGATCTCGATGTCAGCATCCGCGCCGCGGGCCTTCTGATTACATTCGGCGCTATCGTGTTGTGTATAGGATCGCCGCTGGCGGCCTGGCTAACCAGCCGGATCGAACGTCGCACGCTGCTCGCCGCCACACTCGCCGGGTTGGCACTCACAAACATCGCCTCGGCGTTCGCGCCCGATTACAATAGTTTGATGATCATCCGCCTGGTCATGCTGGGGGTCGGCGCGCTGTACACGCCGCAGGCGGCCGGGACCGCCGCGTTGATCGTTCCGCTGGAAAAGCGCGGCAGCACCATCGCCTACATTTTTCTGGGCTGGTCGCTGGCCGCTGCGGTCGGGTTACCGCTGATTACGTTTTTCGCCAGCCGTTTTGGCTGGCACGCGGTCTATGCCGGCATCGGCGCGCTGGGTTGCTTGAGCTTCCTGCTGCTGGCCTGGCGCCTGCCCGCAGGATTGGTGGGCGCACCGGTCGACCTCAAGACCTGGGCGGATGTCGGCCGCAACCGCATGATCGTTCTGCTGCTACTGATTACGACATTGCAGATGTCGGGGCAGTTCGTGGTGTTCACCTTTATGGGACCGCTGCTTGCCAAGCTTACGAATGCCGGACCGGACGGGATCGGATTGGTGTTCGCTCTTTATGGCGTGTTCGGTTTCATCGGTATCGCGATTGCAACCCGCATCGTCGATTCCTGGGGCGCTTACAAAACTTCTCTGCTGTTTACGGTGGTCATGCTGACCGGCATCACGGGATGGGCGCTCAGCGCCGGCTTCTATTCGTTGATGGCCGGTTCGGTCGCGATCTGGGGACTGGGTTTTGCGTCGACCAATTCGATGCAGCAGGTGAGGCTCGTCGCCGCCGCGCCGGCGTTGGCATCAGCCTCCGTGTCGCTCAATACCTCTGTGCTGTATATCGGGCAGGCCGTAGGGTCCGCGATCGGCGGTCTGGTCTTTGCGCGGGATTGGCTTCATGGCGCCGGCTTTGTTTCAATGGTGTTCGTCGCACTCGCGTTGGCGACGGTGATCCTGACCGGACCGCAACAGGCGAAGCATCTGCCAACGAAGCAAAACTGACGGTGCGGATGCAGGTCGGCCACTGCCTCTTGTCTCTCCGTATTGGAAACTTGGCAAACCAGCCGAGACAAGGATACAAAGCCGGTCGGGCAGGCGGCTCGGTTAGAGCCGCGGGTTTGCGTGGCCTTCCACAACACGGAACGAAGGTGAAGCGAATGAGAATAGTTTTGGCGCTGGTCGCGGTGCTGTATTCGGTCGCCGCTCTCGCACAGAGCGGTCCGCCCCCGACGGTCGGCGGCAAGCCGCTGGTTCAGGTGAAACCGCGCGCCGCGCCCGCTGCGCCAGCCGCAAAGCAGCAACCGATGGCGGTCAAGCTGCAGGCGTGCCTTGAGATCGACGATGGCACGAAAGACCGGCTGAATTGCTACGACGCAGTGCTTCCGCCCGCGCCAAAACCAAAGGCAACGGCCGCAAAAGGCGTTACCGAGTGCCGCTTCACCAAGGAAGAAGACGAGCGGCTGACCTGTTACAACGGTTTCGTGGAGAGCATGCCCAAACTGCCGCGGTCGTAAGGCCGCCTCCACATGTCGTCAGTGCTCATTGCGGCAACGATGGTGAATACTGGATCGCCCGGTCAAGCCGGGCGACGACACTGTGCTACGAATCGGGTGATGTGAAAATCGGTTGTTCTCGCCCGATCTCCACTCGTCATCGCCCGGCTTGACCGGGCGACCCAGTAAGCGTTGCGGCGGGTGATGCGCTTGCGGCCATCCGCATCGAGGATGTGGCCGCCATCTTGACGAGCAACTCCTTGATAGGTTTCTCGGTCCAAGCGTGCGTGACGTAGTCGCGGTGCGTGACGCCTTCTGGCGTTTGGACGAAAACCACGCTGCCTGGCCGCAAGGACCCGTCCATGTCCTCGGATACGGCGATGCCTTTTTCTTTCAGCATTTGCATCAGCTCGCGGTCATGCCGCGCGGTATAATGCGTATAAGAGCTGACAAAGAAGCCGGTCCGGTTCTTTTCGATCCACGATGCAAACTTGTCCAATTGCCCATAGACGGCATCCAGCAGGAACACGCCACGTACCCGATTGGTGACGCCGCCCACATCGAGGCTCCAGGCCGCCGGTAAAAAACCGCCGCTATAGCCGACGATAATGATGGGCATGCTGCCGAAGCTCTTTGCGGCATTCGGATCGCCGTAAAGGCGGGCGAGGTTATCGGCCGCCTCCGCCATGAAGCGTTTGAAGCCGCCGGGCTGCCAGAATTTTCCGGCGCTGAAATCAGCCGCATCCAAGGCAAGCTGCGGTGCCAGCAGCACGGCGTTTACGCCGGAATCCGAAATTTGCTGCGGCACCAGTTGCCGGTCCCGAACGTCGCGTTCCAGCGTTGCGCCGTTGCCGTGAAAGAACACCACGATCACACCGGGCTTTCGAACGTCGAAATTCTCGGGCATGTGCACAAGCACACGGCTGTCGTTGTACGTCTCGTCCTGCCAGTACACCCGACCGCCGTAGCTGCGGTGACCGCGGCGGTCGCCTTTGTTGATGTCGAGAAACGGTGCGTCCGAATTCGGGATTGTTGCCGTAATACGGGAAGGCGGAAGATTTCATGCTGACGAGGGTTGTCAGCTCCTCTCTGGCCGGGCGCTGAAGTGGCAGCTGCGGCGCCAGCGACGCAACCTGGTAAGGCGCGGGCTGGGACTGCGCGGCGCCCTTCGGGGCGAATTCCGAACGCTGCCGCTGCTCGAAACTTTCCTTGGCGGTAGGAAAGCGATCGCGGAATTGCGGTGCGGGGAAGCGGTCGTCGAATGTATCGCCCGTCGAGCCTGCCGCATTGGCTGCAAGCATCCCCGGATTTGGCGCCCGACTGCATTGGACCAGCATCAGTGAGAGCGGGATGAAAAGAAAAGCAGCAGCGCTTAAACGCCGTCGGAAAGACCGGGCGCGCACAACTCCAGCCGAAAACCGCGCGCTCCCGCTCGCCGGTGATGCTCGATCATAGGTCTGGAATTTCGGATCTGCTCCGACCATCCACCGATTGCCCCTAGTCCATCACCCAAGTCGTCCGCCTAAGTCCCCGCCAATTCCAACGGCTAACCCCGTATTTGAGCCTGCTGGCGTTTCGGTGACGTTAAGCTCCGGAGAATCTCCCCAAATCCGGAATGCGTTAGAGAACACGAGATCGTGTCGCGATTATGAGATGGCGGGCGGTTTGAAGCCACGCCGTGCTCCCGAAAGCGGTGGCATCATACCCGATTTCGACCTCATTTAACCCTTGTTAGTGTCGGCTGAATCGGCGAGGCAGTCGGCATCAGCCATGCTTTAGCGGCACTTGGGGTTCGGACAGCGATGGCGGCATCAGAGGCGGGAAGCGTGACGTGGCCTGGCCGGCCTCTCGGAGCCCGATCCAAGGTGTCGGTCATTGTGGCGACAGCCATCGTGGTGGCTGACATGGTGGGGGTCGGCGTCTTCACCAGCCTCGGTTTTCAGGTCAAAGACATCCCATCCGGCTTTTCGATCCTTTTGCTCTGGATAGTCGGCGGTGTCGTTGCGCTGTGCGGGGTGTTTTCATACAGCGAGCTAGGCGCGATGTTTCCGCGTTCGAGCGGAGAATACAATTTTCTCAGCCGGGCCTATCATCCGGCCTTTGGTTTTCTGGCCGGCTGGGTTTCGGCGACGGTCGGTTTCGCCGCGCCGGTTGCACTCGCCGCCATGGCCTTCGGTGAATACGGCAAGTCGGTATTTCCCGGCTCTTCGCCAATGGGATTGGCGATCGGCGTCATCTTGCTGGTCTCCATCGTGCAATTGAGCGGGGTGAGGCATTCCGGCTCGTTTCAGCTGATCGCGACCCTCCTGAAAGTCGGGCTGATCGTCAGCTTCCTGGTCGCGGAATTCGTCATCGGCACGCCGCAACCGATCTCGTTCGCGCCGTCGGTTTCCGGCTTGGCCCCTGTGATGAGCGCGCCGTTCGCCATCGGGCTGGTCTTTGTCATGTACTCGTTCTCGGGCTGGAACGCTGCAACCTACATCATCGGCGAAATGCGGGCGCCCCAGCAGGACCTGCCGCGCGCGCTGCTCCTGGGCACGCTGATCGTGCTGGTGCTTTACGTAGCGCTGAACGCGGTGTTCCTTCACACCGCTCCCATGGACAAGCTGTCCGGACAACTCGACGTCGCCAGTATCAGTGGACGGTACATATTCGGTGACATCGGCGGCCGGGTTGTCGGCGCGATGATCTGTATCGGGCTGGTGTCCTCGATCAGCGCCATGATGTGGATCGGTCCTCGCGTCATGATGACGATGGGCGAGGACATCCCCGCGCTGCAGCTCTTCGCGCGCAAGTCGGCCAGCGGAGCGCCGGTAAGCGCCATTCTCTTCCAGCTCGCGGTCGCCTGCCTGCTGCTGTTCACGAGAAGCTTCGAGGCTGTGCTCGATTTCATCCAGTTTGCGTTATTGTTCTGCTCGTTCTTCACCGTGCTCGGCGTCATCAAGCTTCGGATCACCCGGCCCGATTTGCCGCGCCCGTATCGCGCCTGGGGATACCCGGTCACGCCGGTCGTTTTCATGCTCGTGACTGGATTCATGATGTACTATCTCTTGACGGAGCGGCCGCTGCAGTCGCTGTTGGGTACATTGATCATGATTTCGGGCCTGTTGATCTACGCGGTTTTCCGCAAGCGGAATGATACGGGTCCCATGACGGCGTCTTGCGGCTGCGAATAAGGATGTTCCGAACGCTAAAGATCGCGGTCATCGCTGCCATATTGCTGCAAGTTGCGGTCCCCTCTCGCGCCGCCGATACGATCAGCGCCGATGACACCGCGCGCTTCCTGGCCGGCATGCAGCCTTCGGCGGATTCGCCGTTGACGCCGCTGACCAGGGATCCCATGTGGCAGCGTCATGCGAGATTTTTCGATGCCGCGTTCGCCCAGCTCGAGCAGCACCAACTATCGAAAATCCGGACCTGGGCGGACGCCAATCTCGCTGCTCCGCGCACAACCATGTTTTACATGTTCAGCGGGCCTGACTTTCTTTATGCCGATGCCTTCTATTCGAAGGCGACGACTTACGTGCTGGGCGCGCTGGAGCCAACAGGCGCTGTGCCCGATCTGACGAAATTGACTCGCGGCGGCGTCGGGCCTGCGCTTTCTTATGTCGAGCGCTCTCTCGGATCGATCCTGAGCTTCAGCTTCTTCATCACCCAGCAGATGAAGGTCGATCTTCGTGACGGCGAGATCGGCGGAACGCTCCCGATCCTCTACGTTTTCCTGGCCCGGACCGGAAAGACCATCCGCGAGGTCAGTCCGGTTTCGCTGGATGAGCGGGGAATTGCGTTTTCGGGAAGCCAGAACCCGGGCAAGAACGCAACGCACGGTGCGCGGATCGTGTTCACCGGCAGGGATGGTGTGGAAAGGACGCTGTATTACTTCAGCACCGATCTCTCCAACTCCGGCGTGAGGAGCAGCGGTTTCCTGAAGTTCTGCCAGACGCTCGCGCCCGGCAATAGTCTGCTCAAGAGCGCGTCGTATCTATTGCACTCGACCAATTTCACCACCGTCCGCGACTGGCTGCTTGCCAATAGCGCAACCATTATTCAGGACGATTCCGGTATTCCGCTTGCCCAGTACCATCCGGGTAAATGGCAGTTTTTTCCGTTCGGGCGTTATGCGGGCCCGATTGCCAAATTCCCCGGAAGATACCAACCGCAATACGCTGAGTTGTTCAGGCGAAGCCAGCCGATGGATTTCGGGATTGGTTATCGCTGGCGCTCGCACGAATCGAACCTGCTGCTTTCGGTCAAGCTCGCCGGAGGCCCAGCGGATGGCCTTGAGACGATGTCGTCGGCCGAACCGCCTCCACCACGGCACGCACCGGCCGTGCGCAAACCGCGCCCACCCGCTCCGATTCCGCAGCCAAACTTCTTCTGGTTTTGGCGCTAACGCCTCTTCAGGCCGAGCCTGATTACCATCGCACGCTTTGGCTGGGCACAACGAAATTGCTTGTGCTCGACGGCGTCCTGAGGTCGTCCTCGAAAAATCTCCAGGCGGCGACAATCAGGATGAGCAGCGCGAGGATCGCGAGTAAATCGATGTGCCTGGGGTCGTGACCCCCGTGGCTCGTTTTCCAACGCATCAATGTCCTCCCGAGGGAGCACTGAATCAATGCCGCGGGGAAGTTGATGTTCCCCTCACACCAGCAACTGTCTGCTTGCTACCGCGCCGCGCCACGAATCGCTTCTGAACGCGACGCAGCATATCCTCAGGACGGGGCGTTGACGCCACGCCATCGTCCGAAGCGCCACGGGAGATACCAGCGAGCTCCGGGCGGGGTCTCGAGCGGCACGTTGTCAATGCCTGACGTACCCCAGGGTTGGCATCGCAACACTCGCGCGAGCGTCATCCAACCGCCAGCCCAAAGACCAAAGCGCTCGATTGCTTCGTCTCCGTACACCGAGCACGTTGGCAGATGACGGCAGTTGTAACCGACCAGCGGCGACAACGTGTGCCGATACACCCAGATCAAGGCGCGTCCGGCGTTGCGCGGGAGGCGCTGTATCGATCCTGGATGCTCATGCCCGCAAGCCTTCAGATGGAAGAACGAATGTTTCATGGGCTACGTGCTGCAATCATAAGCGAGAATTGAACGGTTCCGATGCAAGGAACCTCGGGCAGCGGGATTTTGCGCCACACTTTGAAGAATATCGCATGTTTCACGTGCGCTTGCAGCACGCGTCCTATGGACGAGCCTGCTGCGCGCAGTTACCCTTTTCAGAACGCCTGATGAAAGAATCATCACGTGGCGTTCGGATGAGGTCATTACCAGCCTCTTCGACTTGGGGCCTGGGGGAAGGAACCAAATTGAAGTTTGTGATGTCGTTCAAGACTCGCGGTTGGGCGCTGCTCGGCGCCGCCGCCCTGTGTATCGCATTGTCCGGCGCTGTGGCGATGCTGGGCAATTCGGCACACGCCGGCGTGACGCTGGAAGAACGCAAACTGCCGATGAAGTTCAGCTGGGTGGCCTGTCAACCTGATTGCCGGGGCTGGATCAGCGCGGTCGGTATTGTGACAGCCGACAGCCCAAAGGACTTCGAGGATTTTGCGCGCGGGCGCCAACTTGGCGGCGTCACGGTCGTGTTGGATTCCAGCGGCGGATCGGTCAATGACTCCATTGCGCTCGGACGTCGCTGGCGAAGCCTGGGTGTGCTGACCACTGTCGGCACCAGCATGCAAATTCACGGAGCGCACGGTGATCGCGGGAGCGTCGCGCCGGAAGCCTATTGCGAGTCGATGTGCGTGTTCCTGCTGTTGTCCGGCAAGACGCGTTACGTGCCGCAGACCGCGCATATCCGGGTCCACCAGATATGGATGGGCGACCGGGCAGACGATGCCAAGGCGGCAAACTACACCGCGCAGGATATGATGATCGTCGAACGCGACATCGGACGACTAGCCAAATACACGTTCGACATGGGCGGCGCTGGCGACCTTCTGTCGTTATCGTTGAACGTGCCGCCGTGGGAAAATCTCCACGAACTTTCGCAGACCGAACTAAGGCTCACGAACCTAATTACGACGGACGCCGTCGCCGAAGTGTTGCCTCAAACGAAATTGTCCGTAGCCCCGGTGGCGGAATTGGCTCCCAAGATGGTGCAGGATCGCTTCGTCGGCAACGAGATGGACGCCGAAGCAAAGCCGCAGGGGGGCAAATCCACCAAGACGGCGGAGGTGGCCCTTCCAACAGGCGGAAACGCCGCCGCAACACCGTCGCAGCCTGCAAAATAGTTCCGCGCGTGACGGCTACGAAAGCCATGGGATGGAGCCGCGGCGGCGACCCGATTGTTTGACGTGATGTAATGGTCGTGGCGGGCGGCGAAACCTGATCTTGCGCGGGCCGCTGTTTATTTGGCTTTGGCTTCGATCTGGCCGATCGCGTCGACTACGGCATCAAAGGTCAGCATGGTCGAGGCATGACGGGCCTTGTATTCGCGCACCGGTTCTAGCAGCGCGACCTCGGCCCATTTGCCCTCCGGCGGGGCGCCATTTTCCTTCAGCATCTTGCGAACTGTCTCGCGTAAGTCGCGCAATTCGCTTGCGGTCGAGCCTACGACGTGGCGCGCCATAATCGAGGAGGACGCCTGGCCGAGCGCGCAGGCTTTCACCTCATGGGCGAAGTCGCTGACCACGGGCCCCTCCATTTTCAGATCGATCTTCACGGTGGACCCGCACAGCTTGGAGTGGGCCGTGGCGCTGGCATCCGCATCCGGAAGGCGGCCGATCCGGGGGATATTGCCGGCCAATTCGATGATCTGCCTGTTGTAGATGTCGTTCAGCATATGAATGAGGTCTCGTTTTCCCGGCAGGGTCGGCCTTGGCGTCCGGGTTTCGCGTCTTTATATATGGGTGCAAATGGCGGAGAAAAGCCCGCCGTTTCTCAGGCGTCCGGCGGCACGCCGCCATCGTCTGCCGGTGACACTCCGGCCGTTTTCGGCCGGTCGAACGGAGCTGACATGGACGCGCTAATCAAACCTCTCCGCACAAATAAGCCTGTGGACGCCGATCTCTCCGATGGCAGAACGGGAACGTCCGAGACAAGGCCGTTGGACTCGCGACCTGCTGAACTCGACCCATCGGAATTCCTTGCCGCGGTTGTAAAGGCTGACCAGCCGCGTCCGTCGCGGTCCGAAGCGGAAGCAGCGGTGCATACGCTGCTGAGCTATATCGGGGAAAATCCTGAGCGGGAGGGCCTGCTCGATACCCCGCGGCGCGTGGTCGAAGCCTTCGACGAGCTTTACCAAGGCTATCACCAATGCCCGGCGGAGGTGCTCGACCGTACCTTCGGCGAGACCGCCGGCTATGACGACTTCGTGCTGATCCGCGACATCGAATTCACCTCGCAATGCGAGCATCACATGATGCCGTTCTACGGCAGGGCGCATATCGCCTATACGCCGGTGGAGCGGGTGGTGGGCTTATCGAAGCTGGCTCGCCTGACCGACATCTTCGCGCGCCGGCTGCAGACGCAAGAGCATCTGACCGCCCAGATCGCGGCTGTGATCGACGAAATCCTTAAACCGCGTGGCGTTGCGGTGATGCTCGAAGCGGAGCATACCTGCATGTCGGTGCGCGGCGTCGCCAAGCACGGCGCGACGACATTCACCAGCCGCTTCACCGGCATGTTCCGCGACAATCCGGTGGAACAGACGCGATTCCTGTCCATGGTGCGAGGGCCCAGCCGGTAACCTCGCGTGATAATGCGAGGCTAGCTGTGTCCACTTCGGCTGATATCGACGACCGCGAGGAGGGGCTGGCATTCCAGCCCAAATACGACGCGTCGGGTCTTGTGACCTGTGTCGCGACCGATGCGGCCAGCGGCGAAGTGCTCATGGTCGCTCACATGAACGATGAAGCCCTGCGCAAGACCATCGCAACCGGCGAAGCCTGGTACTTCAGCCGCGCGCGCAACGCGCTTTGGCGAAAGGGCGAAACCTCGGGACACACTCAGCGCATCGTCGAAATGCGAATGGATTGCGATCAGGACGCGGTCTGGATACGCGTCGAGCAAAGCGGCGCGGCATGCCACACCGGGCGACGGTCGTGCTTCTATCGTGCTGTGACATCGGCCCAGGGCGCGACGCGTCTATCGTTCGTTGATGCGGACAAGCTGTTCGATCCGGCAAAGGTTTACGGTAAACAGAGCTAGACCAACCGAGCCCGATCCTTCGGTCGGGGCGCCCCGCACGACGGTGCGCGTCCGCCGCCCCAAAGCGCCTATACCCCCAATCATCCGGGAACTGACATAGCCGGTTCCCCGGTGGGAACTTTACACCCGTTAAGACGTTTCTTCGGTGTGGACTGGCGGTCAAGTCGTGGGGATTATGAGCATTCCTTTCGAACGAAACGTTCGTGCCAATTATCCCTCAGGCCGTCCCGCGTACGGCGGTGTGGATTATGCTGTCGCCGCGATATGGATCGTGGGTGTCATCGGCCCTTGGCTGCTCCTCCTGCACCGGTGGCTGTGAAGCTTGCGGAAACTTTCAGTGCGAGGTGGCCTCGACTTTGTGGGAGCGGCGCACGCACTGCAGCCGCCGATCCAGGGCGGTGCTTTCTTTCCAGTTCCTGATCGCCTCTTGTTCTGTCGCCCGGCGAAATATCCCGGCCGATGATTGCGCTACCGCTAGCCGTTCACGCAGCGCGTACAAATGTTCCATTTCAGCCAGAAGGTCCGACGCAGCGCGGGTGATTACCTTGAGGCGCTGGTTGATCTCCAGAAGGCGGGGATAAGGCAGATCCATTGAACGCCTCCATTATCAATTGGGGCAACAATTCAGACGGAATTCATTGGCAATGCGCGTTGCAAGGAGTACGGACTTCCCGACCGCCATGTCGTTAAACAGTGTTGTGCGCGGTTGACTTATATATTTTTCGTGATTTGGAATTTTTGTTTTTCATCGGTGTACGGCGAAGCCGACCTTGAGAGCTTCGAGAGCCAACGGCGGTCACGTGGCGGTTCAAGGGAAGAAGAGAGCGGTGAAAGGTAAGTGGCTGTCGCTAACCTAAGTGAAACGCGTTGAGCGATATCGGCCTGTAAGATAGTGCCATGCAGTACAACATCCAGGCTTTGCGGGCCTTCTCCGCCTATGCCGTGGTCGGGCATCACATCCTGTTTTCGCTCCGCAGCCATATCGCGGTCGGCCGTTTTTTCGCCGATCCACATTTCTTGGCGACGGGCGTCAATGTGTTTTTCGTCATCAGCGGATTCATCATGGGGATGGCCACCGCGCGCGAGATAACGCCGGGAGAATTCTTCTACCACCGGATAGCGCGCATCGTGCCGATCTATTGGCTCCTGACCTCGCTTACCCTGGTCCTGGTTGTCTCAGGCTTTGCAGTGTTCGGTCATTACGCCGGGACCGACCTGGGGGAGGCCTTGACGTCATTCCTGACATCCGGTCTGGCAGCGACATCCCGACGCCGCCTGTGCTATTCGTAGGCTGGTCCTTGAATTTCGAAATGATGTTCTACGCCATCTTCGCGGCGGCGCTGGTGCTGCGCGGCGACGGCCGCCTGATCGCCGTAATTTTTGTCATCCTCGCCCTCTGGGTGGCACATCTGTTCTCCGGGAACCCCTATGTCCGCTGGCTCGGCGGAGACATCATCCTAGCCTTCGCCGTCGGGGTCGCGCTCTGGCGCGTAGCGCCAGCAATTCCGCGTTGCGGAGTTGCGATCCCGCTAGCGCTGCTCGGCATCGCCATGCTTGTCGCGCACGAGTTAATGCCACTGCCCGCAGCGCCTCACATCATTACGGCTGGCGCCGGCATCCTCGTTTTGTCCGCCGTCGGCCTCGAACGGGCCGGGTTGCGCGTTGGGAAGGGCTGGTTGACATCTCAAGGGGACGCCAGTTACTCGCTTTACCTTATCCATCCCTTCGTACTTCAAGCCATCGCCAAGGTTGCGGTTCGGACCGGCGTCAACGACACCACGGCAGGTCTCTGCATCACCGTGATCGTCATGTTTGTCGCCAGCGTCGTGATTGCGACATTGTTCCATCTCCTCGTCGAGCGGCCGATCACAGACCTGTTGCGCCGACCGCAACTATCGGCCGCCATTGCCTCGAAAACATTGCGCATCTCAGATGATCCCTGGCGTTGATGCGCCGTTCCGGCCGACCACTTCACAACGGAACAGGCGCAGTACCGGGCGGTTCTGATCGAGTACGTCAACTCTCCGGCCGCAAGCTAGGCTTGAGAGTGGCGGCATCAGCTGCCAGGAGGCTTCAGCTTTCAGGAGGCCAGCGCTGCCGAAAGACCAAATCGTAACTTCCCATTAACCATGCTCGCCTCACTGTAGCAGCGGCATGAGCACCCCTTTGGGAGAAGCGGAGCTCGAACTGCCATGGCGGTCGTTTCGCGGGGAGCGGGGCACCAATCGATGTCGGTCGACACTCAAAACACCACGGCGACGGCAGTTGCCGACCGTTCGCGCGTGCGGGTGGCCGGTGCGATCAAGCAGGCGGCGAATTCCACGGGCGCGAGCTTCGAATATCTACTCGCTACAGCCAAAATGGAATCGGATTTCAAGCCGGCCGCCGGCGCCTCGACATCTTCGGCGCACGGGCTGTTTCAATTCATCGAGCAGACCTGGCTCGGTACCGTCAAGGAAGCAGGCGCGCAGTTCGGCTACGGTCAATATGCCGATGCCATCACCAAGTCGGCCTCCGGCGATTATTCCGTCAGCGATCCCGGCGCGCGGAAAGCAATTATGGAACTGCGTGACGAGCCTGCCGCGAGTTCGGCGATGGCAGGCGTTCTGACCCAGTCCAACAGCTTCAAGCTCACCGGCATGATCGGTCGTCGGCCAACAGATGCCGAATTGTACATGGCGCATTTCATGGGGGTCGGGGGCGCTGCGAAGCTGATCTCCAACGCCGAGGATAATCCGCGAGCTTCGGGCGCGCGGCTGTTTCCGAACGCTGCCGCCGCCAACCGCTCGGTCTTCTACGATCGCTCGGGCAGCGCACGCAGCATTTCGGAGGTCTATTCCGAACTCACCTCACGCTATGCCAGTGCCGCCAGTTCGCCGGCAATTCAGACCGCGCTTGCGATATACGGCGGCAGCCCCGGTATCGTCGTTGCGAGCGCGGCACCGGCTGCGCTCGACAGTGCGGCTTATCTTTCCAGCTTCCCGAATGTCCGCGCGGTTACTCCGGTCACGGTAGCGTCCGCGGCCAGCGCTGCGAATCCGCCGACGGCTACTGATCCGATCTTTCGCTCGCTCTTTCAAGTCGACGAGCGGTCTCAACCGGTATCGTCGACGGTCCGCGAGTTGTGGGGCAAGTCATCGTCCCTCACATCGGCTGCGAGTTCGGCCCCGGCCGCGCAAACGCCTACAAGCGATGGCCGGCAAGGGCTGGATCTCTTTAGTGACCGTAGCGGCTCGTTCAGCAGTTAAGCAGGGTCGCGCGGCGTCCCGGCAAACATCAGCAAATGCAGTCGGTTATGGTGAACGCTTTGTTAAGCGTCATGCTTTATTTTCTATTCTGTTGTGACTTGGCGCCATTTTTATCAGGTTGCGTAAGCCGGCAGGATCATGATCGTTCGGCAGTTCATCAACTGGATTGGAACCGCGCCGGCAGGTGAGCGCGCGGACGCAACGCGAGCGTTGGCGCGGGCCTGGCTGATTTCGGACCTCACAAAAGAGGATCGCGCTGCCGCAGAAGGCGCGCTCCTGATGCTGCTCGACGATTCTTCGCCCCTGGTGCGCCATGCGATGGCTGAAGTTTTTTCGCGCAGCGCGGAGGCGCCGGCCGCCATCGTGCAGGCGCTCGCCCTTGATCAGTCGTCGGTCGCGCTTCCGATTCTTGAGCATTCACCGCTGTTGATCGATGCGGACCTCGTCGACATCGTTGCGACCGGCAATTGCAAAACGCAATGCGCCATTGCGCGCCGCGCCAACCTTCCTGCTTCGGTTTGCGCGGCAATCGCCGAAGTCGGGACGGCCGCGGCAGCTCTCGAGCTGATCGAAAATCCCTGTGCTGAACTGGCGTCTTTCTCGTGGGACCGCATCGTCGAACGGCATGGCCATCTCGCCGCGATCCGGGAATCCATGCTGTTGCTGGACGATTTGCCGGGCGCGACCAGGGCTGCGCTGGTGGCGAAGCTTTCAGAAACGCTGGCGCAATTCGTGGTCGCCAGGAATTGGCTGAGCGCTGATCGGGCAGGGCGGATCGCAGACGAAGCGCGCGACCGTTCGACTTTGAACATTGCTGCACGTTCGCGCGGAGATGATATGCGCGGGCTGGTTCAGCATCTGCGCGCCAGCGGTCAGCTCACCGCCGGATTGATCCTGCGCGCGCTGCTCTCCGGCAACCTTGAACTGTTCGATGCGGCGCTCGCCGAATTGTCCGGATTGCCGCGCGCGCGCGTCTCCGCACTGCTTCATGAGCGCGGCCGCGCCAGCCTGCATGCGCTGCTGTTGCGCGCGGGATTACCGGAATCGACCTTCGCGGCATTCGGCGTGGCGCTCGAGGCCTGCCATGAAAACGGCTTTGCCGAAACCATAGGAGCCGCTGCGAGGCTGCGGCGACAAATGGTCGAACGCGTGCTGACGCATTGCGAGACCGATTCGCGCTCCGCCGAACCGCTGCTGATCCTGCTCAGGCGCTTTGCTACGGAATCGGCCCGCGAGGAAGCTCGCCTGTTTTGCGATGAGCTGGTCGCCGAACAATGGGTTGCGTCGATGCAGCGCGACTTGGTCGCGGCGTAAATACCCGCCGGCACACCAACAGGTTTGAAATAAATCCTAGGCGGACTATTCGCCGGGCACGATGCTCGGCGCGAGGATCGCTTCGAGGTGTTCGGGGCGGTCGCGATTGGCGTGGGTGAGGTATTCGTCCGCTATGTCGCGCAATTTCCGGCTCAATTCACCGGCAATGACAATCGTGTCGAGCTTCGTATTCTTGTGAACGATCGCCTGGATGGCATCGATATGATAGACGATCAGGTTGGATGGCACCTTGCTCAGTTCGGGCGCATGCTCGATGACCCTGCACAGGCTTTCGGCGGCAGCGGCAGCGGAGGGGAAGCCGAAGGTGGCGGCGTCTCCCTTGATATCGTGCGCGGCGCGAAACAGCTCCTGGCAGCTCAAGCTATCGAAGCCATTCTTCAAAATGAGGGCGTACGCCGCCGAGAGCCGGTCAGCCTCGATCGACATCCAGTTCTTGAACTCGCCCGATAACTCCTCAAGCGCTTTTTCCGCGCGGGCAACGGGGTCGTCCAGGTCGTTCTCGTGAACGCGCCGCAACACCTTGCGCAGCGGGTTGGGCTGCGTAATCACGTGGTGATCGGGGAAGGTCTGGATCTCGACTGTCGCGGGCTTGTCTTTGGCCATGAGCTTTTTTGCTTCGCTAGATGGAGGAGCGGGCCTTGTCGAGTAGCGAGGGCTGCTGAAGCACTTCCACTTCACCGCCGATACGACGCTCGGGGCCGATATAGGCGTTGGTGATGTTGCGCCGGCGGTCCGGGCCGAAATAGGTTTTTGTCTTGATGAACGGGCGCGGATTGGCGACCACGTTGAGGATCCGCTGGTACAGTCCTTTTGCCGAAATGGGTTTGGCCAGGAATTCAGTGACACCGGCGTCGCGCGCCACGGTCACGCGGCGTTTTTCGGAATGGCCGGTCAGCATGATGATCGGCGCGTAGGGATTACCCTTTAATTCCGGCTGCCGGATCATCTGCGCAAGCTCGAGGCCGTCGAAGATCGGCATCGACCAATCGGTAATGACGATATCGGGGACATAGTGGCTGTACATTTCGAGGGCGGTCGCGCCGTCTTCGGCTTCATACGCTTCCCGCGCGCCGAACGAATGCAGCAGCGTGCGCAGAATGCGGCGCATGTGCGGATTGTCGTCGCAAATGAGGAATCGCAGCTTGTTGAAATCGATACGAAACATGGTTCAGCCCTGAGGGTGCTACCCGGAAGGGTATACCCGCGGTTAACCATACGTCGCGGCGGGTTAAAGAATTGCGAAGGGCGTAGGCGAAAGCATCGCTTTCCCCGCTGGAGGATCAGTACCCGAACTGCTCCCGCAATATGCGTTCTTCCAGGCTATGGCCGGGGTCGAACAGCATTCGCATCGAGATCGTCTTGTCGGAAAGCACCTCCACCCGACGAACGTCGCGGGCCTCCTCGTGGTCGGCGACTGCGGCCACCGGCCGCTTGTCTCCCTCGAGAACCTCGATGACGACGTAGGCGGTGTCGGGGAGCAGCGCGCCGCGCCAGCGCCGCGGCCGGAACGCGCTGATCGGTGTGAGCGCCAGGAGCGCCGCGTTAATCGGCAGGATCGGCCCCTGGGCTGAAAGATTGTAGGCGGTGGATCCGGCCGGCGTCGCCACCAGGATGCCGTCGGCGATCAGTTCGGGCATGCGCTCGTGCTCGTCGATGAGGATGCGCAACCGTGCCGCCTGGTGAGTCTGGCGAAACAGCGCCACCTCGTTGATGGCATGATGAAGGTGCACCTCACCGTGCACGTCGGTAGCGCGCATCAGAAGCGGATGGATCAGCGAGTCCCGTGAAGCCGCAAGACGCGCGCGCAGGTCGTGCGCGTTGAACTCGTTCATCAGAAAGCCGACGGTGCCGCGATGCATGCCATAGATCGGCTTGCCCGTGCGCATGTTCTGATGAAGCGTCTGCAGCATCAGTCCGTCGCCGCCGAGCGCCACCACGACATCAGCGTCGGCGGGCGGGTGATTACCATAAGTCGCGACAAGCTGCGCAAACGCCGCCTGGGCTTCGGCGCCGGGACTGGCGACAAAGGCGATCCGATCATATCGCTCTGGCTTGCTCATGAACACGGCTCGCATTGGCGCGGAAAAGCGGTTCCGCCGTGGGTCGTCTATACGACCTTGGCTGTCCTTGTCGAGATAATCGGCTACGCCAGACCGATGGCACAAGCACTTGTTAGCGTTTTAAGCCGTTTCATGCGCTTCCAATTAACCTCAAGCCGTCGCAATTTCGTGGCAGAACTGGCGGCCGTTCGGCCGACATCTCATGGTCCGGCCGGCGAAGAATAACAGGAGAGGTAAATCAATGGCTGATGTTTTGCCGGCGCGGCGTCTCACGCGCGTTGTGCTTGCGGCTGTTGCAATTTCGATCATGGGCCAAGCGCACGCCGAGGATCCGCCGCAAGCGCCGCAGCAATCACCGGCAGCAACAGCGCCGACGGCTCAGAAGTCGGGCAGTTCGGGAAGGCGCGCTGCGGAAACTCCGGCTACGTCGGCCGTCGCCGAACAGCATCGGCTGCCGCCGGATTCGACGACCAAACAGACGCTCGATCTTCCAGGGCGGTCGCTTGCCTTCGCGGCCACCGCGGGTTCGATCCGCCTGTTCGATGAGAAGGGCGAGCCGCAAGCAGATATTGCTTACACGGCCTATCAGCTTGACGGTACTGACCCTGCCAAGCGTCCGGTGACCTTTGTTTTCAACGGCGGACCGGGCTCAGCTTCCGCCTGGCTCCAGCTCGGCAATAACGGACCGTGGCGGCTGCCGATCAACGCCGATGCGGTCACGCCGTCAGCCGCACCGGATGTCCAGCCCAACGCGGAGACCTGGCTCGACTTCACCGACCTCGTCTTTATCGATCCCGTCGGCACCGGTTACAGCCGTTTCGTCGCCACCGGCGAAGAGGTGCGCAAGAAGTTCTATTCGATTGACGGCGACGTTAACGCGATCGCGCTGACGATCCGCCGCTGGCTTGAGAAATACGATCGGCTGCTCTCGCCGAAATTCGTCGCCGGTGAAAGTTATGGCGGCATCCGCGGGCCGAAGGTCGTTCGTAATCTGCAGCTCCAGCAAGGGGTCGGGGTGAGGGGGCTGATCCTGATTTCGCCGGTGCTCGACTTCCGCGAATTTTCGGGATCAAGCATTTTGCAATACGTGGCGAGTCTTCCGTCGTTTACGGCGGTGGCGCGCGAGGCGACAAAGGGCGTTGTCACACGTGCCGATCTTGCCGACGTCGAAGTCTATGCGCGCGGCGATTTCCTTGCCGACCTCGTCAAGGGCGAGGCTGACCGTGACGCAACCAATCGCGCTGCGGACAAACTCGCGGCGCTGACGGGCATCGATCAGGCTGTCAGCCGCCGGCTGGCAGGGCGGTTCGATGTCATGGAATTCCGTCGCGAACTCGACCGGCGCGACGGCAAGATCACGGGGCGCTACGATGCGTCAGTCAGGGGCCTCGATCCCTTTCCGGACTCAAGCTTCTCTCGCTTCAACGATCCCTCGGGAGAAGGTCTCTCGGCGCCGCTCACCAGCGCGATTGTCGATCTGACGAAGCGCAAGCTCAACTGGCGGCCGGATGGATCGTATGAACTCGGCAATGGTTCGGTGGAAAGGGCTTGGGATTTCGGCCGCGGCCTGAAGCCGGCCGAATCGGTTTCCGAACTGCGGCAAATTCTTGCGCTCGACCCGAAGCTCAAGCTGCTCGTGGCGCACGGCCTGTTCGATCTGGCAACGCCCTATTTCGGTTCGCAGATTCTGCTGGATCAATTGCCGGGATACGCGACGCCACAGCGGGTCAAACTCGTGGTCTTCCCGGGCGGGCACATGTTCTATTCGCGCGACGCCTCTCGCCAGGCTTTCCGGGCCGAGGTCCAGGAGCTGATGAACTAGCTGATGAATTAGCTCATCAACCAAAGCGAACCGGCGCAAACTGCGAAAGCTTGCGCCGGTCTGTTGCATCTTCGATTTTAGTAAACGAGCCCGGTGCCGGGCGGTTTTTCCAGCGCCGCGGCGAGCGAGCGATATTCCTCGCTGTTGGCGCCGGCCAAAGCGGCGATCCGGTTCAGATGATATTGCGCCTGATCGCGGTTGCCCTGTTCGACCTGCCACAACCCGTAATACTGCCACGTCTTCACGTGGTCCGGGTCGGCCTTGAGCGCCCGCTCATACCAGACTTGAGAGAGCTTGTAGTCGCCAAGCTTGCGATAGGAGTAGCCGATCAGGTTGGCTACCGCGGCGCTGTCGTCGTGGCCGAGCGCCTTCAGCTGGTCGATCGCCGCCGCGTAATCGTTGCGATCGTAAATCGTGGAGTAGGCGGTGCGATAACCCGTAACGAATCTCGGGTCTTCGATGCTCGATTTCTTGTCGCCCTTCTTCTTGTCCTTGGTGGAACTGGCCGGCGGAGACGGATTCTCATCACCGGCAGCGTGAGCTTTCGTCAGCAACGGCGCTGCAATCAAACTCGAAAACATCATCAGGGTCAAAAGCCTGATCGCGAGTCTGCCCATTCGTAGTCTCCCGGTTGCATCTTTCGCGGATAACGCGCCGAACCAATTCCGCGCGGCGATCCTACACCAACACCTGTTCAGTTGAACCCCTGCGGGTCCCTGACATTCCCGGAGCAATCGTCCGGAATTGAGGAGGATTCTGGCCGGGCGTGCGCCCTGCGCGCGACACGCACGTGACCAATTTGTCATGCAGATGAACGAAACCCCTCAGCGCGCTTCAGAATGGGTTCAGTGCGCCCCTCCTATGGTCGCTTCAGAGATCGACGAGCCCGGCCATCCGACCGGCCCACTCCGGAGATCCCATGAACAGGAGAAGACCATGTTGAAGACCATTTCCGCAGCGCTGCTGGCAGTTTCCTTTATTGCCGCGCCCGCGCTTGCTGCCGGTTCCGGCAAAACGACTGAGAACAAGACCACCCAGGCGCCTGTCGCCAAAACCGAACAGTCCAAGCCGGGCACGTTGAAGGCCAACGCCAAGATGAGCAGCCATCACGTCAAGCATCACCGCCATCACAACAAGATGGGGGCGATCAAGAGCCATTCGAAGCTCGGCTCCAAGCAGGTTACGTCGGCCGTCAAGCGCGGCTGATATCAATCCGCGGGCGCGGTTTGATCCACATTGCCCCGCCGCGCTGGCGGAATCAGGCCCGGCTCGCTGACTATTCACCCCAATAGCAGCGGGCCGGTGCTTGCGTTGAATCTCATGCAGGTATAGGCGGTTCACGCTTCTGGAACGGATCGTGTAGAATCTTCGTCGTCTCGGCTTTGAGCCGGACCCATAACCACCAACGCTCGTTGTTGAGCAACGCTGGGGCTGCATTCCCATGCATAAACCGAAGTCTGTGGTTATGGGTCACCGCGTTCGCGGGGACGATTGCAAGGACTTTGTCGCGTGTCGTGGTGACGACGGTTAGTCCGCGCGTGCCGTGGACGGCGCTAATATCGGCAAAGCGACTGGCCATCATGTTGCTGCCGATCGCGCTGGCGGCCTGCGCCATGAGCGAAGATCCCGGCGTCACGTTCCTGGACAACGGCACCGCCAACCAACCCTATCCCGGCAATTACCGCACCGAATTGCTGGCGTTCATGCGAACGTACCTCAACAATCCCGTTGGGGTCCGCGATGCCGTGATCGCCGAACCGGTACAGCGCAGTGTGGGCGGAAGGGTTCGCTATGTCGCCTGTCTGCGGTTTGCCCCACACGAATCCGACGGCGGCTATCGCGAGCCGCGCGAACGCGCCGTGCTTTACATCAACGGGCGGCTCGACCGGGTCGTCGAGAACGCGAGCGAACTCTGCGCCGGCGTGGCCTATGCGCCATTTCCCGACCTGGAAAAGCTGGCCCGCTAAACGGGTGAAGGCAGCCGAAGCTCGCTTCCCCAGCACTTGACCAGCCGGGTGGAGGGTTGAACCTGACCGGGTTCTACGCCGACCAAAAGCTGTAACGGGCGGTAGAAGTGGGCAGATTTCGGGCAGACGTCGAAGCCATGGAACAACCAAGCGGCCATTGTCTTGCCTTCCGTGAGGCCTACATGCTTGTTCTGGCAGGAGTTGATCCAGTAACGGCTCCGGCATAGTCGCGAAACAACCAAATTCGTTGGGTTGAAGTCGCGGTCGGGTTAACGGGGATGGCTATGAAGAGAGTTCTGCTTGGCGCAGTCGCAGCGTTTGCCTTTGCGGGTAGCGCAATGGCCGCTGATATCGCCGCCCGGCCGTATACCAAGGCTCCGATCTATACGCCGCCCCAGGTGGTGTACAACTGGACCGGCTTTTATATCGGCGGGCATCTTGGCGGCGCGTTCGCCGGCAATAACGGCCTGCAGGGTAGCAACGGTCGCTTCCTCGGCGGCGTGCAAGGCGGTTTCGACTATCAGTTCGCACCCAATTGGGTGACGGGCGTCGAAGCTCAGTACAGCTGGCTCAGCAACAATAACAACAATGGCGTGCTCTTTCCGGGCGGCACTCTGATCACGGCCAATAGCAACCAGCTGGGCTCGGTGACCGGGCGGCTAGGCTACACTTGGGGGCCGGCGTTGCTGTACGCCAAGGGTGGTTATGCCTTCCGCGACAACGACCACATCGGCGTCAGCGTAGGCGGTGTCCCTGTGGCGTTCACCACCAACGCAAATCACAAGGATGGCTACACCGTCGGCGCAGGCCTGGAATACATGTTCGCGCCGAACTGGTCCGCAAAGGCCGAATACCAGTACTACAATTTCGGCTCGACGAACTTCACCGGCGGCCCCGCCGAAATCGTCGGGTCCCGGTTCAGGGACGACGAACACACGGTGAAGGCCGGCATCAATTATCGTTTTGGCTGGGGCGGACCGGTGGCCGCGAAATACTGACAGAGCTTTCGGAGGGCCGCCTAGCGGCCCTTTTTTCTTGAGTGTGCAGTGACGTTCATCATCGCGATAAATAATTTTCACCGCACACGGAACTTGGCGGATTGATCGGCTATTGTGCTGCCGTTGGTTGGGTGGACAATGAAAATGCGTATGTTGGCGTCGGTATTGATTTTTTCTGCGGTCGCGGTGCCGTGTTCTGCCCAGACCATCCTGAAATCCGAACCTCTGGCGCTCGCGCCTTACGAAGTCGCTCTCGTGCAGGATTTCTCCTGTCCTGTCGGGAAGGTGCTTAAGGTCACGGGCGCGATCAGGGGCCTTCACCGCAAGAGGGTTTGCGTGAGCTTCGGTTCGGAGCAGGCTTCGCTGGCGGTAGCGACGCCGTAATCCGGCGCCCGAATTACCTGAACGGCCCCTGACAGCTCATCACGACCCGAACTCCAGGTCCGATTGGGACTGACGCTCGGCGTCGGCCTTGTTCTCGTCCGGGTCTTCCTGTGGGTCTGGCTGGCACGGCTTGATTTCGTAGTCATTGTCGAGCACCGGCCGCGGCGCGGGCACGTGCTCTTCCTCGGAGGCCACGTCCACCACCAGCCCGCTTTGCCGGGCGAGTTTCCAGACGTCGGCTTCGGTCGGATAGGCCTTGCTCAACTTGGCTTCGTTGCAAAACAGCGCGTAAGGCATGGGCTGCGCTCCAACAGAGGTCGTCAACGCTCGGATCGGCCGAGGGTTTCAGCCGCCCCCCCGGCGGCAATTTAGGGCCGGGTGAGGGGAAACAAGCCGCCCCAGCCCGTCCTTCCAGCTATCCGTTGGAGAACCCTGAGTCCTTAACGAGTGCTAAATGCCCTGAAAAAGAATCCCCGGGACTCCTGATCCAGAATCACCGGATGTTCCCGGCCATGGGACACACCCTGCACACCGCCTGCCGGCATATGCACCTCACGCTCAGCGTCGCGCTGCTGGCCGCCTGCGCGGCCAATCTGGCGCTGGTATGCGCCTGGCTTTGAAGCGCTCGAGTGAGGCAACCGGCTGGCCTGAAGGAGGAGCCGCCGCCGCCGAACGACGGAGCGGGATGCTATTTGCCGCCGGGAGGCGGCGGGGCGTCATCAATCGTAGCGCGCAGCCTCGCCAGCGTAGCGCTGAAATACTCCGCACGCTCCCGATTGAAGCGTTCCTGATGAGCGCGGAAGCTCGCAACGCGGCTTCGGATCTCGCTTTTCATATCAGAGGGTACGATCGGTTGCGCGACGATACGCGCGGCTCTCGGCGGTGGCGTTAGCGGCGGCGGGCTCTGAGGCAGTGCGGCGGCATCCCTGGCCCTCGACAGCGTGGCCTCGATGGGTGACGTCACCGCAGCCGACTGCGCCGGACGGTCTTCCGCACGATCGAGCGCGGCGCCCGGCTTGTCCACCTCATCCTTTTTGCCCGTCACTAATCGGACAAACGCCATCGTCTGCGCAATCAGCGCATCACGTTCAATCATCCATGTCATTAGGGCACCTCAGCGCCGGGATTCCAGCAAAGACTAGTTATGGAATCAAGCACCGTGCCATAACTTGGGCGCTAGCGAGGACCGTTTTAGGACGAAGGTGATAATTCTGCGACACCGTGCAACCGAGTTCCGCTAGAGCCGGTTGAACGCGATGCGCTGGGCCGTTGGATCAGGCTGACCGCCGCGCGTGTCAGATTGCTGAACAACGTTATCCCAGCCTAGCGCCACGTCGAAAATCATGGGGGCATTGGTGGGGCCGATCGGAGGATTGCCCCCAAACCAGAAAGCGCGGGTGATGAAGACTGACCTTTACGGCATCCATGGATTCCGTGTTGCCAAGGTAGACCTCATTGTCGTGCACCATCAGCCGCCATGTCGCGGAGCGAAACCGCCGCCAAAATCGCACCTCTCAACTTGCGTCCCACGCCTTTCCACCTCGGGGTGGTTTCTGGATTAGACGGCCAGATGCGGTCAGGGGCTTGCAGTTAGCGGCCAGCACCAACGGCGGATACGAGAGCGGCCCCGGCTAGGATGGGGACCACGACCGGGACCGCCCGGCTCTGCACGACAAAGGGGGGCATGCGTACAGATACCGAGGGCACAGGTGTGTTCGGCAGGTCCTATCGCAAGGGGGATTGCACCTCTACTTCACTGGTTCGAGTTTGAGCTTTGGTGCTTTGTCGATGGCTGCTTGGGCCAGCCGCATCGCTAAGGCCCTGCTGTAGGCGCTGCCGGTCTTCTTCCTCGTAGCGTCCAAATGAACGGTCCATTTCCAGTGGCGCGGATCACTTGTCTGCATGACGGTGTATTCAACGCCCTTGTAATCCATCCCAACCGCCCTCCCGAAACACCGACGATTCGGCCGCCGCTTTCGTCCAAACAACGGAGGGTGTAAAAAGGTTCCGCCTTGGGAACAAACCTCCAAGCTGCCTGTGTTTGGTCCTTGGCGGGAAGCTGTCGGCGTCCTTTGGTCTCAGAGAAGCAACAAAGCGTCGGTGCGCCTCGATTTACGGGTAAGCTCGTCGCATGACTTCGGGCCCAGAACGACCCCCCTTTTTCGTGGCGATTGGCGCGTCCGGTGGCGAAGGTTTGGAGGATATCAAACTTCTGCTGGCCACTTTGCCGGCTGACTTGCGGGCGGTCCTGCTCGTGGTGCTGCACCGACCCAGCGCTCGGCTGAGCCATTTAAAGGAGGTGCTTTCACGCGCTTCGCTGATGCCGGTGGTGGTTGCCAAGGACGGCGAGCGGTTCCGCGTTGGATGTTGCTACATCGGCGAACCAGACGATCACTTGTCGCTCGCTGCAAAGAGCAATGTGCAGCTGGTGCCGGGCACCCAGGACAAGCACCGAAACCGGACCGTGGACATTCTCTTTAATTCGGTCGCTGCTCATGCGAGGGGCCGCGTTATCGGGGTCGTGCTATCCGGCTCGCTGGACGACGGATCGCGAGGGCTGGCTGCCATTGCACACGCTGGCGGAACGACCATGGTGCTCACCAAACAGGGTGTCGCTGAGTATGGAATGCCCGGAAACGCGGCGGCCTTTGACGGCCCCATCGATGTGCTGGGTTCTGCCACCACGATTGCGCGGGAGATCGTGCGTCGCGTCGCGCTTGATCTTTGACTTCGCGCAACCGCACCGCGCGGTACCACTCCCTCAACGTTGTTCGATTCAATTACGTTAGCGACAACTACTCACCTACGCCCTATGGTCTCCGAAGGGCGGAATAAATGGTGAGTAGCGTCAGTCATAACCCAATGTGTCCGACCTGCAAGCGCAGGATGAACTTGGCACGAGTCTCTCCCGGATACCGGGGCTTTGACGACTACACCTTCGAGTGCTCCACCTGCCACCGGACTGAAAAAGTTTCTGTCGTCGTCGACCCGATGAGAACAGATGCCGCTGGCTGGCTCGCCGGCGAGTTGCGGCCGCCCCGCTAACGCGCGTTCGTCACCTATGTCCAGTTTGGTGTTGGCTTCGTTTCGCTCTAACTTTTGTCACGCCCAAAGAAGGCGTGAATATTCTGGCCCAACCTCGTCAGAGCGTTCGCCCGCATGTCCTTGTCAGACCTGCCGGCTAGGAACTCTTCTATTCCCTTTGCTATCTCAGGGCTCAGACCGGTCTTCGAGCTAGGCTGAAATAGCGGGAGTTCATCCAGGCAATCGTCATCATCATCGAGAACAGCATAACGCGTCGCGTCATTGTGGGTGCGGAGCCAAACCTGCATCTCCTCGCATCGAGGGGCGTTCGGCATGTCGGGACAGAGGTCATCGAATGGGACGTCGTAATACTTCGCAGCCAAAAGCCCGACCGGATCAACTCGCCACGTTGAGGATAAA
Organism: uncultured Alphaproteobacteria bacterium; assembly: GCA_963764155.1. GTDB lineage: Bacteria > Pseudomonadota > Alphaproteobacteria > Rhizobiales > Xanthobacteraceae > Bradyrhizobium. The sequence continues at coordinate 16,382 of CAVXRI010000009.1, read as the reverse complement.
ACCACGTGGGCGGCAGTATCTCTGACAAGCTTTCGAAAGCGCGCCAGCAAAACAGGATCAACGATATAGGGGAGTTTGCGAGGGTTGGGTGTGTCGTCGGAATTCAGTACTCCGTCGATATCTAGAAATATAACTTTCATCGTCAGCTAAAACCTCACCGGCCGGGAATCGCCATGGCCCAGTGGGAACGTCAAATGTCATAAAAGGTTCATATTCTCTGGCAGGTAGGTTGGGTGCCCTGTCGATGGCAGCGACCTGAGTTTAGCGCGTACCCGAGTGCTCGCCCACCGCGCGGGCCAGTATCTCGACCGGCGCACAGGCGACACGGTCTCGCTGTCGAACCAGAACATGATCAACTCGCTCGCCTTGCGCTGGGCTCTGCCGTACTGCGCCGCCGCCAACTGGGCCGCCGCCTTTGCCTTCTTCGGTGTCATGAGCCATTGCCTCCTCCTGGCTGCCCCCCGGCCAAAGCTACCGCCCGGCGAGTCAACTATGCAAGCAAAGGCTGAGCGGTTTTGTACTATCAACCGGCGCCCAGCGCGGTCCTCAATGCGGATGGTCGGACCTGAGAACGAAAACCCCGGCATCGAGCCGGCGATCCCGCAACGTACATCCGGCCGTGTAGGGTGCTGAAGGAACGGCCCCCGTACGATCCGAACCGAGGCCGTCCAGCGATCATTGCGCGCGGTGGTCCGTTCGCGCAACACTCAGCCGCTCTTGTGATAGGCCATATTGCCGCGCTGCGGAACGCATGTTCCCGTGCCACGTTGTCTTTCATCACCGGCCGTGAGGCTATGCCGTAGGCGCCAGTGACCGAGAGACCATTGCGCTCCCGCCTGCACCACAGCGCGGGAGAGCGCATTGAGCGCAACATTCAGTTTGGAAACGCAGGAATTATTGGATCGCGCCGATAGCGCAATCGAGCAATCAATCCAAATTCGCCAACAGACCGCGAGCGGCATAGCCCGTGCGAAACGGTGGATGCTATACGTCGAATTGAACCTGCATCGGGATCGCGCCGATACACACCGCTGCAATGAGGAGATGGCACGACGGTCGCTGATGCTGGCTCGTGACCGATTGCCGCCCAAAGGCTCCGCGCCTGCTGAAAAGCTTGGGGGCTTAAATCAATAGACGGGAGCCTTCGGCGTCACGAGGAATAGAACCTCACCACGCGCAGCATAACGGCGCTTCGCGGACCGCGTTCCTTAGGCAGTCGAGATGGTTCACTCAGGAGCGCTTAGCCCTCCGTTGGGAGCGCCATGTCTTTCTTTCAATCATACGGCAACCACAGTTCCCGAGCAGGACTACAGATTTACTGCTCGGAATAGAACGCGGCCAAGAAGCCCGCGTTGTCGTGCGACGGGCGCGCTCTGCTGCTTACAAAAGCCTTGGCGACCCCGATCAGTTCATCGCGCTCGGCCAGCAATTGTCGTGAACGCCGGATAGCGCTGTCGGCCGCATGTAGAACTTGAAGTGTTTCTTTGCTGAACTTTTCGGGCATGGCCGCTTCGCTGTGCTCAGTTGGTCGGCTTCCTGATTGTGCCCTAAGTTACAAAGTGACCAGAACCTCCGAAACCGCAAAGCGAGGTGCGACTGGCGCATGGAACGAATGCCAAGCCGAACGCACGTTATCGCTACTTATGCTCTAGCCGGACAGCAGCTCGGTATGGTTTGATCCTTGGGCGGCAATTGTGCGGTTCAGGGGTCTAATTTGGGCACCAATCGTGTCGAGCGACGACTGGCAGCTATTGTAGCCGCTGACGTGGCAGGCTATTCGCGGCTGATGGGCCTCGACGAGGTCGGCACCGCCCGCTCACTCCGTGAACACCGCGCCGCCTCCGATGTTCTCGTTGGCCAGCATGGCGGCCGGATCGTCAAGACCACCGGCGACGGCCTCTTGCTAGAGTTTCCGTCCGTCGTCGATGCTGTTGAATGCGCAGCGGCAGTGCAAGCGCTGATGGCCGAGCGCAACGACGGCGTGCCGCAAGACCGGCGTATGCTGTACCGGATCGGGATCAATCTTGGCGATATCCTGATCGACGGTGACGACATCCTCGGTGACGGTGTCAACGTTGCGGCGCGCCTTGAGGGCATTGCGGAGCCCGGCGGGATCTGCATCTCGTCTTCCGCCTACGATCAGGTTCATGGCAAGGTCGGCGTCGAGTTCGTTGATTTGGGCGAACAAACTCTGAAGAACATCTACCGGCCGGTGCGGGCTTACGCCGTGGCCCAGCACGCTCTGGGCAGTAAGACCCCGCCCGGCGTAGCTCCAGGCCCCGTTTCAGTGCCGCGTCTTTCTATAATGGTGTTGCCCTTTGCAAATATTGGTGGCGATCGGGAGCAAGAATACTTCGTAGACGGCATCACCGAGAGCTTGACCACGGACTTGTCTCAGATCCCAGACAGCTTCGTTATCGCACGAAACACCGCGTTCACTTACAAGGACAAGCCGGTGGACGTGAAGCAGATTGGCCGAGAACTAGGGATTGCCTATGTGGTTGAGGGCAGCGTTCAACGGGCAGCGAAAAAAATTCGCGTGAATGTGCAACTGATTGACACCAGCACGGGCTCTCATCTTTGGGCTGAACGCTTTGATCGGGACCACAGCGAGCTATTTCAAATGCAGGATGAGATCATAGCTCGTCTTGCGCGCACGTTAGACATCGAGCTAGTTGCGGCAGTGGTTCAAAGCGAAGCAAAGTTTCATTCCGAAAACCCCAGCTCGGTCGATTACACCTTCCGCGGCAGAGCTGCCATGAACCGGGGTTTGACCTTCGAATTCCAGAACGAAGCATCGCGGAACTTTGAGCAGGCGATCGCTATCGACCCCAATAATGCCGCAGCGTGGGCCGGTCTGGCTTTTGCGCAGGGCAACATTGTCGGGAATTTCATGACCGACGATCGGGCTGCCCATCTTAGAACAGCCGAGAACGCGGCATTGAGGGCTCTCAAACTGGCGCCCAACAATCCAAGGGGGCATGCGGCTTTGGGGAACGTTTACCGATCTAGCAACCGGCCGGTAGAAGCCATTGGCGAGTTTGAACTGGCGTTAGAGCTTGATCCCAATTTACTGCAAGCCTATCCCCTGTTGGGGATAGCAAAAATTGGAGCAGGAAGGGCAGAAGAGACGGAAGGACACATCACTGATGCAATACGCATCAGCCCAAAGGACCGGTCTATGCACGGATTTTGTCTGGTTGCTGGCGCAGGCAATCTCTTTGCCAGGCGTGACGAAGAAGCCGTTCTTTGGCTGCTGCGCTCGATCAAGGCAAATCAAGAGTATCCACTTCCACATTTTTATCTTGCCATTGCATTCGCTCTTCAAAACAAATTGCTTGAGGCACGTGATGAAATTAGAGCTGGCCTTGCGCTCGACCCTTGCTTTAGCTTACGTCGGTACCAAGGAAGTGCATATTCAGATAACCCGAGGTACTTGATACAACGAGAGCGGTTGCTGGAGGGTCTGCGCAACGCGGGCCTACCAGAGTGATTGCATGCCCTCGGGTTCGGGCCGCTTACGACCACTTCAATCGGGAGATGATCGGCCCCACCGCTCGGCGCTGATGCGCGTCGAGTGAGAGCAATGATAATCGGCGCAACTGATCAGGAGATTGCGCACGCCGGATGCGCGCATTTCGGCAAGGGTGATATTCTGAGCGCGTGGGTCATCTTGCGAACAGGTTTAGCGCGGTCTGAATTGAACTGGTAAGCTACAATCCGAGAGCCGTCTCAGAGCAGCGGCTTGCTGCCGGTCCACAATGTAGAGGATCAAGCGTTCCCTACTGATGGTGGCGCGGTTCGGCAAAAAGCTTTTCAAAGCAAAAACCTTACGCGCCGATCTGTTTGTGTGTCACCTCGGCGGCACAAGCTCGCTGTCGAGCCATCCCAAGGCGTCGGATTTCATCGGATCAATCGCGACCTGCACTTGATGGACGTTGCCGCACTTGGTGCAGCGGAACGTCCGATCCTCCACCCCAGACGACAATGGGACGATCCGTTGCGCTGCCATGCGGGCGCGGCATCGCGGGCAGTGCGGTCGGTGTGTTGCTCGCGGTAATGCGGCGGGGGTCGGTTGCGTGTCGGACATCGCGATGCTGTTGCAAGGTCACGAGCGAGGTTCAATACCGGGAACATTTTAGGCCGCCAATTTTTCGGGCTGCAACCGGATAATTTTACCAGCGGTATCCCGGCGGCCGGTTGCTTCACCACGAAGTCGAGTGGTCGATTTGCCGTCTTCTCACCACGATCCTCGACGGCACGGCATGAAACCCGCCGAGCTTCTGGGGCGATAGGGGGTAGCCGATGCCACCTCTAAGCCGCACGTCCGGCACCTAGCTCGAGGGCACCGAATGTTGACGACGCCTTACAGGCTGCCATAAACAGGCGGCCTGAAAATGATATGGGTTGCAATATGGTTGCAAACGGCGATCATCGAGGCCAGCGCTCCGAGATTTTCGGAACGTGATCAATCTGTTAGCCGGTTTAGCTCAGCGGTAGAGCAGCGGTTTTGTAAACCGAAGGTCGGGAGTTCAATCCTCTCAACCGGCACCACGATTCTTGCCCCTTCATATGCGGACCGCGACGCCTTTCAGGCTCCTTGTCCAGGTGAGGCGCGTTATGCAGCGCGTTATCAAGCGCAGGGGTAGACCTGATAAATGGGACCAGTGCTTATTCCGGCAATGGTGGTGAGTACTGGATCGCCCGGTCAAGCCGGGCGACGACAAGGGGAGCGTTGTTGAACCTCATCTGTATCGTCGCTCGAACAGCGCCGGTGTCGTCCTGCGAACCCCACCGGTGTCGTCGCCCGGCTTGACCGGGCGATCCAGTAACCGATGCGGTGGGGTATCAAGCGCAGGGTAGACCTGATAAATGGGACCAGTGCTTATTCCGGCAATGGTGGTGAGTACTGGATCGCCCGGTCAAGCCGGGTGACGAAAAGGGAGTTGTTGAACCTTATCTGTATCGTCGCTCGAGTCAGCACCGCCGATTGTGAAGCGGCGGCAATTCGCGCGTCGGGCAAGATCGCTCTAAGGTTGGCCCGGCCACACTGGAACAATTTCCAAAGGCGCTCGTTCGTTTGCTGCGTGGCAAGGAGGCCGAGGCATGAAGATATCGACTGTAGCCTTTGCTCTCGGAACGGCCCTGGTGATGAGCACCTTGGGGAGCTCTCTTTCCACAGCCCAAGCGCGCCCGGCCAAAGTCATTCGTGAACCACGAGCAAGGCTTGTCGTCACGGTGCCTGTGGCAACGCCTTACTGGGATTCCTACATCGTCCCACGATATCGCTATCGTCCCGAAGACGATCGGGTCGATCCATACGGCCCGCCCGTGGTGCCGGTGATACGCTATGGAAACCAAGAGGTGACGCTTCCGGCGTGGATTTGGTAGGAACGCAGGAATCCCGCCCCCCTTTCTCCCGACGCTGCCTGGCAAAGCGGCCCAAACATTGCTTCCATCACCGCTGCCGGTAGTGCCATATGCTGACCGCAGGCGGCGAGGCGAGTGGGAGCGTATGTTCGGAATTCTGGCGTTAGGCTTTTTGCTGGGGATGCAGCACGCGTTGGAAGCCGATCACATAGCGGCGGTCTCGAGCATTGCGGCGCGCCGCACCGAGGTCGGCGATATCGTCAAGCACGGCCTCACTTGGGGGCTAGGCCATACGTTGACCCTGTTTGTGTTTGCGGGCGCTGCGATTTTGCTCGGCCATGCACTGCCTGAACAATGGTCGCGACCAATCGAGACGGCGGTCGGAATCATGCTGGTCGGCCTCGGCGCTCACGTGTTGTGGCAGCTGTGGCGTGACCGCGTCCATTTCCACGCTCACAGCCATCATGGCGCCGTCCACATCCACGCCCATAGTCACGCTGGAGAGAGCGTTCCGCATGTTCGTGCGCCGCACGCGCATGCTCACGGTTTTCGCTGGCGCACGCTGCTGGTGGGATTGATGCATGGCATGGCCGGTTCAGCGGCGCTGCTGGTCATTGCGGCATCGCAGGCCGCAAGCCCGGTGTATGGGCTCGCTTATGTCGCGCTATTCGGGATCGGCTCGATGATCGGTATGGGCGCGCTCTCGACGCTGATCGCGGTGCCGCTCGCGATTTCGGCGAGGTGGCTGACCTGGGCCAACCGCGGACTGCAGGCGATGGTCGGCCTGGTCACGATCGCGATCGGGGTCACGACCATCGTCGCGATGACCTCTGGCTAGACCAAGACCGGCTGGATCAAGACTGGCTCGACGAAAACTGCGGGCCTTAATGCATTAATATCGCGAAGACAGAATTTGACCGGGTGTAAGCCGCTGCCCGTTAGGCTTACCAGCAGTTTGGTCTTGGGCCTTAACACCTGGTTTCGCGGCATCGGCTAGTTTTCACTTATTAATTCCCGGCAAAGACGGGCCGGTCCGGCGCCCGAACTCCCGGTGCCGCGTGTCAGTCAGGACCTGAACCAACGTGCGGATAGCGCTGGCCATTTTCGTTGCGATGTCCTCGGTCGCGATGGCCGGTGAGGGCTTTGACCTCGTTATTCCCGGCCGCCCCGGCGTCCCCATCATCATCAATGGCGTCGATGCCTCCTACGCCGTCGTCGAAGGCGAGTGGGGCCTTGGTAAAGGCGTGCATACGACGCCGACAATTTATGGCGGACGGTACATCTATCTCGCTCCCAACGTAGGGCATTATTATCCAAGCGCCGGCCATGTCCCCGGTGTTGGTCGGGTCGAAATCGAGCCGTCGGCAAATCGACGGCTGCCGCAGCCCGCGGAAAGCTATCATCAGTCCTGGTCCGCACAATCGAGCCCGCAATCTGCGCAGCCGGCCGTGCCGTTCTATCCACCGCCGGTAATAACCGCGCCGCAATTCGGTGGCGCCGGTGTGCCGAGGCCATTCCAATAATCCAGGCATCAGAAAACCAGCAGCTTCGAACAGCTCACAACAAATTCTAGAGGAGAGCGCAATGCGTCAGACGATTTCGGGATTGGTGGCGTTGATCGCCGTGATGATCGCCGGCGCCGCGCCGGCCAAGGCCTGCGGCTTCGGCGGGTGCTGCGGGCAGGCGTATTACAGCCCCTGCGCGCATGAGTACGTCGCGCCTTACGGCTACGCTTATTCGGGCTGCAACGTCGGCTGCGGCGGTTGGGTTTACGAGCGGCTCAGCGATCCGGTCACGCAGTATTACTGGGTCAACCAGGGCCCGACCTATACCGGCCCCGGCGCGTTCGCGCCGTATCCGACCTATAGCGAAGGCGCGGTGTACGGTTGGCACCCCTATCATCATCGCCGGTATCATCACGGCTATTATCATCACTAACGCTGCGGCTGTCTCGGCGCCGCATCGACCGCATCAGCGCATCAGGCCCAATCTCGTTGCGCCGATGTAGAGCGCAAGCGCCGCGGCGTTCGAGACGTTCAGGCTCTTGATCTCGCCGGGCATGTCGAGCCGCGCAACCACGCTGCAGGTCTCGCGCGTCAATTGACGCAAGCCCTTGCCTTCGGCGCCGAGCACCAGCACCAGCGGCTGCTGTAGCGCTACCGCACCGAGATCCTGGCTTCCCTCGCTATCCAGCCCGACGGTCATGAAGCCGCGCTCGTTCAGCTGGTTGAGCGCGCGGGCGAGGTTCTGCACCGTGATCAGCGGCACCAGCTCGAGCGCGCCGGAAGCCGCTTTCGCCAGCACGCCAGTCGCCTCGGGACTGTGGCGTGCCGTGGTGACGATCGCCTTGACCGCAAATGCCGCCGCCGAGCGCATGACGGCGCCGACATTATGCGGATCGGTGATCTGGTCGAGCACCAGCACGATGCCTTCCTCGGCGAGCGTATCGATATTGGGCGAGGGCAGGGGATCGGCCTCCGCGAGCAAGCCCTGATGTACGGCATCGGGGCCAAGGCGCTGATCGATCTGGCCGGGACGCACGATCTCTGGTGGGATGGGGCTCTCGATCTTTTCCTCGGCGAGCCGCCGCGCCGCGTTTTCCGTCAGCAAAAGCTTCCGTATCCGGCGCTTTGGATTGGCCAAGGCGAGGGTCACCGTGTGCCAGCCATAGAGAATGGCCGGGCCGTCGGGGTTCGCCTCCCGTTCCCGCCAGGCCGGCCGCTGGCCACCTTGGCGGCTTTTGTCGAAGGGCTTGCCCCCGCCTTTTCGAAACGGCGGTTTTCGATCGCGTTCACTCATCGCACGGCTTGTGTCACGGGTTCCGGATAATGGCAATTTCACTCCCTGACGGCACCAATTAGGGGTGCCCGGTTGGTTGACTTTGCCATGGCGCTTCCCTCATAAACGCGCCCGACCGCGAGCTTTCCCGTGATCCGGGTTTCGCGGTCTTCTCGTCTCCATGGCTGATCCGTCGCCTTAATCCGGTGATTTCGGGATTACGCACATGCTCGAGCGGGGGAGTGTCCCGAGTGGCAAAGGGAGCTGACTGTAAATCAGCCGCCTTATGGCTTCGCAGGTTCGAGTCCTGCCTCCCCCACCAAAGAGATTTTGGCCACTTGATATCACTCCGTTTTTCTCTGTAATTCCCGCACTTCCCCGCTAGGTGCGGGAATAGACGTTCCGGTTTTGGACAGTTTGTCCATGTGTTCGGCTGCCAGTCTGCGGCGATCAGCGGCCTCCGTGTAGAGCGCCGCCATCTTTCCGCCTTCCCATCCGAAGATGGCCTCCAGCATCGCGACAGTCGCGCCGTTGTTCGCTGCTCGCGTTGCGGCTGCCTTGCGGATGCCGTGGGCACTCTTGCCGTGAATGCCCGCTGCTTTGCAGGCTTCCTTGAATAGCGTCCCCAGCGACTCCTTTCGCATCGGCTGACCCTTCTTGGTCGCGATGATCGACAACTCACCGATCGGCCCGGCTGCGATGATCTCGGCTAGCTCGGGCAGCACCGGAATGGTGACGCGCGTTCCGGTCTTCTCCGTATCGATGGTGATGACGCCGTTACGGATATGCTGTCGGCCCAGCTTGGCCGCATCGCCCCGACGCAATCCGGTGTAGCAGTACACACCTAAGATGACGCGCTCGCGGGTGCCAATCGGCCAACGTTGCTCATATTGCATCAGTTCTTCCTCGGTCCAGACCGGGAAGCCCTTGGTCGTTGGCTTCGCGACTGCCTTGCCTGCTGTCGGATCCGTCCTTACGTGCTCGGCAGCAATCGCCCATTTGAACATGCCGCGTAACGTGTCCACGAAATGACGGGCCGCGTAGGGCTTGCGCCTATCAATGCCCTGCTTGATCGCGCTGCCGGTGATGCTGGATAGCGGCTTGTCGCCCGCCGTCTTGAGCACCTGGCGCATGATGTTCTCGCGCTGACGCCGCGTGGCAAGGGAAAGCTCCGACCACGAACCGGTCTGCCGGTACAGCAGCCACAGCCATTCCAGAGTGCCCCGCGATACCGACTGCGAGCCGCGTGGCGCTTCGCCACTGAGAGCCGCGCGATAGGCTTCATCAAACTCTGGCGTTCCGTAGGTGCCCTTAATTCTGATCCGCGATCCCTTGCCCTTGCGGACATACCACACCATGCGACCGTGGCGGTTTCTCTCTTGGTGCAGGTGGGGCGGGCGAGGGCGGGGCATCAAAGAATAACCTCCTCCTCAACTTCAACTGAAGGAGTTGGCTTATCGTTATCGTCTGACAGGGAAATATAAATTACCCCCGGTCGCAATTCGAGCCATGGAGCACCAGCCTGCTTCGCCGCGCGGATTGCCCGCGCGACGTCAGCCTGAGTGAAGTGGGCAGGGGTTCGGGACATTGATAATCTAAGGCTCCTGTCAGGCGCTCGGGCGGACCAGGGCCACAGGCGCGCATTCGTGGTTTCGCATTTTCAGCGACCCCGAGCGCCCGACAGAACTTTGAAGGGAATTAGGATCGCGCCTACCCACCCGGTCAAAGGGGGCCTTTCAAATCACGCAAAGAGACGATTACGACGCAGTACGAGTCGATACGACATCACGATGTGGCGAGCGTTTTGAATCGGTTCGTTCTGTCTTGAATAAACGCGCCCCCGCACCCGACCACCATGAATCAAAGTCAATAGGCCCAGGTGGTCGCAACGCATGTATCACTGTGGAAGATTCGATTTGTTCAATAAACACCGGGGGATTCTGCCGGGCAAGCTTCCCCCGGGGTTACACCCGTTTCCCACAACGACCACTGTTCCCGTTGTGTACTTTTTTGGTCAGAGCGCGGCCTTTAGCTCGGCAACGCGCTTGTGGATGTCGAAGATGCTGAAGCTGAGCATCTCGGATGTGGGCGCTGGCATCTGAAAGAACTCGGGGTCGTCATCCCTTCGCATCAGTTCATCGAGCGCGACCAAAACCATCTGCATGATTTCGTGAAGCGCGTTGTCGAGATCGTTTCGATCCAGCTTCATGACGCGCACCAGATGCCCAGGTGGATCAGGACGGTCCAGACGCAGAACGCTAGCGTCAAAGCGAGCGGCGCGGGCTCGATTTTATAAAGCATCACGTCGCGAAAGCGGGGCCGTGTGCTATTGTGCGAATTAGCTTGAGCCATTGGGTACCCTTCCTGGCTTGAGTTAGAGCCGGGGTGGAAGTTCATGCTTCCCCTCGGCTTGCTTTTTGTGTAAGACACTTTTATGGCCAAGTCAATTATCGTAAGACAGAAAAAGAGGGGGCGTCCTCCGACTGGAAAGATGCCCTCAACGACGCTAAGGCTTCCAGAAAAGCTTACCGAGCAAATCGACGCCTGGGCCGACAGACAGCCCGACGCTCCAGGCCATTCCGAAGCTATTCGCCGCCTGGTGGAGCTTGGGCTAAAAAAGGCGAAGTGATCGCCCAGTACCAGCTACGTCCGCGTTACATCCGCGCTGGATGACACTGGGCGACAGCGCCGTCGCCGACCGGAGCGTTCGGCACGGGCAGCGATTGAAACTAGAAGGGGAGAGTCGTCGGTTTGGCGAGCCGCGTTGGCATAGCAGTGTTCATTTCGGCAATAGTCGAGACTATAGACGCAACAGCAGATCGCGACCGTGGTGCGTAGAATGCCCCTGTATAACTCCCGCCCTTTTCTTCACGATCAAAGTATGGTTCGTTGTCAGTCTTTTGGGTGGGGTCGTGGCACAGCTGTACAACTTCTACTTTCTCATCATTTTTTTAATTGGCGTCGCCATTGTCTTTTTAACGAGCGAATTTGGATGGCAACTGGGCATACGGACCAAGCTGCACGGTGCGAGCGGCAACATTTCCGCGCTGGAGCAATCGCTTTTGGGATTGCTCGCTTTAATTATCGGGTTCACTTTTTTGATGGCGCTCACACGTTTCGAAGGGCGTCGCGAAGCGGTTGTCAATGAAGCGAACGCGATTGGCACGACAGCATTACGCGCACGCCTGCTGCCAGCACCCCATCGAGCGGAATCACTGAAGCTCCTTCGGGAATATGCCCAGATACGGATCATCCCGGCGGGCATGTCTTTTGCGGAACTACCGGCTCTTCTTGATCGTTCGAACACAATCCAAGAAGCGCTTTGGCAGCAGGTGAAAGCTCTTTCGGCCAAGGATAATAGTATGGTGCCTACTGGGTTATTTATCCAAGCGCTAAACGAGATGATCGACAACCAAGGTAAGCGTGTTGCAGCCTCGCAAAACTTTATTCCGTACATTGTGTTGCTAATGCTTTCTGCAATGGCTGCTGCCGCGTGCGGCTTTGCGGGTTATGCAAGCGGGATTGACCCGCTCCGAACTCGACTGCCTGTCTTCATTACGGCTGTTCTAGTTTGTAGTGTGATATTTGTAACACTTGATCTCGATCGCCCAAATGCGGGCTTCATTAAAATAAGTCAGCAACCAATGATCGATACGTTAGCAAGCCTTTCGGCCTTTAAGGACTGAAGTCGTTGGTTTACCAACGGCCTCCACTAGAATGCCCATGCCTGCCTCAAGTAAGGCCCGTGGTGAGTCAAAACAGAAAGCGGCTATCACCTAGCTAGGGCTCAGGCGACTCTCAGCGGCCTCGCAAGCGCCTTAGCTCGCTCTAGTGCGGTCTCACGATCCAGCTGCTCAGGTCCAAGCCTGCGGCTTGGGAGATCATCCCAATAAAAGTACACGCTGGGTCGATCGTCGGGGTAGCGAACCTCGAAGCTGCCACACTGCGGGACGACTTCGTGCTTGATGATGCGAATGCGGTCGGCGGTCATTTGCCCCGCTTACGCCGCTGTTTGGGTTTCGGGGTTAACCCGGCCAAAATGAAACTTAGCGGTTTTGCTAACAATAATTCGAGCAGTGCGACGGTTTGACTCAGTGTCCTGACAGTGCGCGCAATGGCAGCGTCATGTTGTCGGTCAATCTTGCTCGCCATTGGTCATTTCCCCCAGATCTTACGAATGCGCCGTTTCTGGCGTGACTATCCGCTTCGCAACCTTCGCAACGGTGGCGCGGCTGCATCCCGTCATGTCCTGAACAAAGCTCCAGGAGCGGCCTTCCGCGAGCAGGCTGGCTAATTCCGGCGTTGCGCTCTGTGTCCTCTGGAGGGCCTTTGTACTTGCCCTCAGCCTTGGCCTTGGCTTGTCCTTGAGCCTGCCGTCGGCGCCGGTCGTCGTAATCCTTGCGAGCAACAGCCGCGAGCATGTCGAGCAGCATCCCGTTTATGGCTTCGAACATTCGGCTCGTGAACTCGTCAGCGTTGGCGGTCGCCATCATCCAGCTTGTCGGAAGATCCAGCGCGACGACACGAACGCGGCGCTCGCAGGATTGCTGGTGCCCGGCGCAAGGGCTGACCAAAACGAGGGCAGTACGGCCTTTATGGTGCCGCTCTGCAAAACATGGCTTAGAACCGCCGCTGAAAGTGATCTCAACGAGATCAAGCGAATTCTGAAATCGGACCCGTCTCAACTGACGGTTTCGGGCATGTGCGCGGGCTTCGTGGCCGGGGTCATAGAGACACTGCGATCATTAGAACTTGCCTGCCCGCCGGAAGGCCTTGATAACGAGCAACTCGTGCGGATGGTCGTAGACCACATCGAAAGGCATCCTGAGCTTCTGCATCAAGGCTTCGTCGGGACGGTCAGCGGTGTCATCATCGCTCGTTGGTCCTGCAAACGGCCGAATTAGGTTCTCAAGAAAGGCGGCAGCACGCTGTTGAAGTTATTTGACCAGAAACGAAACTCGGCATGCTTGGCTTCGACTTCCGGCGATAAGCCATGAAACCGACGGCGGCGAAGCCGATCAGCAGCATCGCCCATGTCGACGGCTCGGGGACGGCGCCTGCCGACGAAAGAATTGAAATGTCGCGAACAGCGACTTCGCCGTTAGTGTACACGATTTTTGCTATTTCGGCAGAGGGCTCTTGGAAGCCTACTACCGAACCTGTCCATCCCGGCGCTCCGAATCGGTTGGAGGTGCCGTCGGACGATTGCAACGACTTGAAGGAAGCGGGCGGTGAAGCTGTGGGCTTTCACCGCCCTTAACCTCCGACAGAGGGGGGCGTATTCCACCGGAAGTTAGCCGAGGGGAGCCAGACTTGCGGCTGGCGCGGTCCTCCGACTGAAGCTTTGATACTGATGCGCGGCCGACAAAGCTTAATATACCGAATAGGCCATGAGCGCACAGGCGAAGCCCACGACCAAAATGCCCGAAGCCAAGACGGACACTAGGTCAATTGGAGAGTGACCGCCTCCGACAATCAAATCGACATGTATGGAGTGAGCTTCGTCGCGATATGAATGAAGCCGCATGGCAACTGCACTCCTAAATGAAACAATTCCCTTCCCCGAGGGGTCGTCTGGTGTCAATTCGGCCTGTGCCGCGTGGCGAACTGCGTGTGAAGCATTCCCGCAAGAGCCGATCCATCACCAGCTGGGTCTCAATCTCAAGTTGGAATGGTTCGGGCCTCACGATTGTGCCGGGCCGCCATCCTTGCTCGCGAGAAATCCCGACGGCGGTGGTTGGTAAGTCGCAGTCGTGGCTGAAGATCGCGGCTGCATAAGACATGATCTCTTCCCCAAAGAAAGTGAACACAGGCCCGGATCATAAAGAGTGCTATATGCTTGGGGTCGTCACAATTGGCTCAAGGGACATCGTTCTCGAGTACACTGTCCCGATCGCCTCCCACGATGGCGAGCGATCTCGCCGAAGCTCTATTGATCGGCTCGATTCGCCGCCGAGAATGGCTTCCTAAGATAGGCGAGGCATCCAGATTGAAGCGCAGCCATCCGGATGGCAGGATTGTCGTTCCCAGTGACGTAGATGACCGGCACCGAAATCCCAGCAGCTTTGAGGTGCCGCCGCAACTCGATCCCCGACGATCCATCGTTCAGATGGATGTCAAAAATAACGCAAAGCGCCTTTTCGAAATCGTGGTGGTTCTGAAAGGCCTCGGCAGATGCAAACAGGAGGCTGTCGTAACCGTATGCTCGTAACAATCGCTTTACTCCCCGGAGCATCCCCGGGTAATCATCGACGACAAAGACGATATTTCGATTTGGCAAAAATAATGTCCTCGATTTATCGGCCAATGCTGATTTCGCCATGGACTGAAACAATTCGAACTTCTCAAGCTAGGCAGAAAGGTTCGATACTTGCGCTGAACTAGGCCCCGCGCAGAGCGAAATTCCTATTGTCCCATGGGACAACAACAGCTCGAAACCCTTGAAACCTCCCTAGGCGGTCTGTTCGCCTGCGGACGTGTCGCTCAAGATGCCAACTCGCTCAGCAAGGGAAACGAGTTCAGCCAAGGATTGGACCTGCATTTTCTCCATCACCCTGTGGCGATGGGCTTTTACAGTTCTCTCAGTGCAGCCTAACGCGCGGGCGACGTGCTTGTTGGTCTGGCCGCGAACAATAGCTTCGAAAACCTCCCGCTCGCGCGGAGTCAATGTCCGAAATGAGAGCGAGCCATTTCGATTTTGGTTTTCAGGCTAATTATCACTCCATGATGCTCAATGGCCCGCTCCACTGCGCGAAGGAGTTGGCTCGATGACACAGGCTTCGTCAGGAAGTCATCCGCGCCCGCCTTGATGGTCGTTACCGTGGTCCGGATATCAGGATAGCCAGTGAGGAAGATTATCGGCAGCGTCGAACCGAGTTCGCGCAGCCGTGACTGGAGTGCTGGTCCGTCAACCCCCGGAATGTGCACGTCGAGAAGAAGGCAGCTTGGGACACTTTCGTTCGGCAAAGTAACCACGAAGTGTTGAGCCGAAGCGTAGGTCGCGACCTCGTAACCAGCAAGCTTTAAACGGCGTTCTGTCGCTCTCAGGAAGGAAGCATCGTCGTCGACAACATGAACGAATCCCCGCAATTCTCAACTCCGCTGCTTCGCCACGGGCTTCTGGCGGAAGCACCGCACCACCGTAAGTTGGCTTTTATAAGAAACCTTCGGTTCCGGGATCAACTCTCAGTTGCGTCAATGCCGGCCAACGAAAACACTCAGCCGCCGGTCGCCCGGATAGCGGCTGCAATGATAGTCGGCGCAATAGATCAGGACATCACGCACCCGGATGTGCGCATTCGCCGAGCGTGATTTTTGGTTGGCGGGTCGTCATTCATTCGTGTGCCACGACAGACATGGGGGCCGCATAAAATGAAAGATGCCGCCAAAATGAGGCGACCCCTAAGCCAGCTCGACACCGCTGACCGACAGGAGCCGACCGAAGGATTGGCCGCGAAGGTGACGAGGCTTAACGAGAAGCTGACGAAGCTAAAGGAGGAGATGCGCAAGCTTGCCGTCTACGAGAAGCAGATGCTTGCGTCACCCGATCAGCAAATCTCGCTGACCGATCCCGACAGTCGTTCGATGGCGACAAGTGGCCGCCACAAACCACCCCTGCTCCACCGGCAATTACACGAACAGTGGTCGCCGCAGCCAGATTGCCAACCGTCACCGAGGTGCCGCTCTATTTCAAAGCGGTGAGCGTCACCCTTCAACCGGACGAGATGAGCGGCATCTCGGCGGCCAATGGCATCCTCTACCAGATCTCAGGCTCGACCAAGATCGCGTTCGATGGCACGGCTAAAAGGTTCAACGCGAGAGGGCTGTTCATCGCCGGCGGAAAGACCGTTCGACAGTACCTGCAGGCCGGCTTGATCGATGAACTGCATTTTGCGCTTTCGCCTGTCCTGCTCGGACGGGGCGAGGCGATGTTCGAGGGCTTGATCTCCCTGCGCTCGGCTACCGGGGTGAAGCCGGTTTGATCGCGATGACGCGCGCCGGGCTTCGAAGGGCAACAAGGGTTCGGACACCTCAAATCGCACGTTCGGCCCTATCTGGCGCGCAAAGCTGTTTAGCTGGCAATTTTCGGATGGTACATTGCCGCCTTGTGCGCCACTCGCTCACACCGAGACGGACTGTCATCGGCCCGCATTATTCTGGAGGCCGATCGAAAGGGCAAAAGCCCATCGACACGCTTACAAACGGTAAGGTCCGTGACAGTTCGCGCAATGACC
>CAVXRI010000008.1:0-522542 GCA_963764155.1 uncultured Alphaproteobacteria bacterium | reverse complement strand
GTGTTGCCGACACGCGCATCCGCCACATCTGGGGGAAATGACGGATGGCGAGCAAGATTGACCGACAACATGACGCTGCCGACGCTGCCATTGCGCGCACTGTCAGGACACTGAGTCAAACCGTCGCACTGCTCGAATTACTGTCAGCAAAACCGGTAAGTTTCATTTTGGCCGGGATAACCCCGAAACCCAAACAGCGGCGTAAGCGGGGCAAATGACCGCCGACCGCATTCGCATCCTCAAGCACGAAGTCGTCCCGCAGTGTGGCAGCTTCGAGGTTCGCTACCCCGACGGTCGGCCCAGCGTGTATTTCTATTGGGATGATCTCCCGAGCCGCCGGCTTGGACCTGAGAAGCTGGATCGTGAGACCGTATTGGAGCAAGCTAAGGCGCTTGCGAGGGCGGCTGAGAGTCGTGGTGATAGCCGCTTTCAGTTCTGACTTACCAGGAGCCTTCCCTGAGTCTTGGGAGCGCCTTCCAGCGTAATCGTCGCGTGACGCTTCCCATTACAGGCAGTTCATGTCCCAAGCCGCCAAGGATATTTTCCCTTCGCCTTCCGACAAGCGGGCGACCAACGACCGGGATGAGCCTACGAGATTGGTCTTGCTGAAATTTGATCGGCAGTTGGGGCCAGCGAAGTCGCCAAGTCTGTCTGCTCACCCTCGATGTCTTGTTTCGGAGATAACCTCATCACCCTTGTCCGCTTTACCCGGTTGAGGGCGAGCACAACATCGCTCCTGTCGAGTACGGCCAAGAGGCGATTCGGTTGCGGGACGCCTGCTCGCTGATAATACAGGCGGAAACAACGCCGGATGCCCTACAACGCGACCATTCGACTGATTCAGCAACGGTCTGCAATGCGAGGCAGAGGCCCACTCTTGCTAAAATTAAAAGAGAAATCTGACATTTTGGCGCTCTTTTGGCTCGAGGTTTCGAACCAGTACGCCGAGCGCGCACAAAATCCTTGGAAGTGACTCACCCGGTTAGGAAGCCCTAAGACGAGGGCGCAGGTGAGCCGCAATCAGGCTCCAAGGGATCACACGTCGAACAGCGCCCGCTCTCGCGGCCTTGTTCTTGCCTGCCATCTCCGCCGATCGCAGGTCCATGAACGCTTGTCTGATTATCGGGGCCGGCAGGCGGAGACCTTCCGCCAGCCAGATCAATATGTGACCGTTGTTGAGGCATATCAAGCCGCCTAGGAGGCCGCCCTGGGCCTCCTAGCGAGGATCACAGGATCACAGGCCGCTGCGCCGCGGAAATCCGCGAGAGCTCTGACTAGACAAACGGGATCGGTTCAATGCGCCCCGGTTCTTTTGTGAGATGTGACGGCTCGGGAACATCATTGGAAAAATTACAACGCACACCGCCTTTTTCTGGGGAATTGCCTGTTTGTAATTCAGTTCGATGGGCCTTATGCATTGCCTGAGAGACATAGCAGAGTGTTCAATCGTCAATGAAGATCAGGTGATTTGCAGGACCGGCGCACTTATCCCCGCTACATTGTGTGTTTCGGGCATAAGTCCACATCAATCCACACGTCGCGACCGCCTTCGCGTATTGACTTTGATAGACGATGAAAGCTCCCCGTTTTTCCAGGCGGGACCACGCGAAACCTAGGCGCGACGCCTGAGGCACAAAACAGGAACACAGTGTAACCCAGTGGTCATTGTGTGAAACGGGCATAAGGCCGGGGGACGGTTGCCCGTCAAGTCCCCCGGTGTCTATTGATCAAATCGAATCCTCCACAAAAAACAGTCCCCAAAATGTGGGAAAGCCCGGACAAGTCCACAGCGATACATGCGTTGCGATCACCTCGGCCTATTGACTCTGAGTGATGGTGATCGGGTGCCGGTGTGATTTGAAGTTCCCCGTTGCCAACGGGACTAGCGAAACTCAATCCCTTTCATTGGGCCTCGGTTTCGCGAAATGCGGACCACGTGCGCTAGGTGGCTTGGCAGGCCGAGCGCCCAATGGAGACTTTTTCTGATGTCTAGCGCCCTACCCTTCACCAAGGCCCGCATTCGTCGCGCTGTAAAAGGCGCTGAGAGTGCGGGCATGCAGGTTAGGCGCTTAACCATCAACGCAAACGGGTCAATAACAATATACGGCATGGATGGCATCCAGCCCGTCCTTGACGAACAAGGTGCGCCCCGGCTCGCAACGTCATGGGATGACGTATGATGGCCGTTATAAAGCTCGACTACTTGAACGAGTACATGGACCGGACCGGCAAGGTCCGACGGTATTTCAGGCGCGGAGGCAAGAGGCTAGGCACCCTGCCCGGCGACGTCGGCTCCGAAGAGTTCATGGCTGCCTACCAAGGCTTCTTGGCCGAGAACAAACCTACCGTTTTCCTACCACGTACCGGGGAAGGTTCGTTCGGCAGGCTGATCACCGAATACTACGGCTCGACGGCGTTCAAGAACCTCAAGCCATCGTCACGGACCGCTTATCGATATGCGCTGGAGCCGTTGGCGAAGGCTCACGGTCATCGCCTCGTCAGAGACATGCGCGCTGACAAAGTGGCTAAGATCATCGGAGATATCGGCGCGACGAAACCCGGCATGGCGAACTTCACGAAGAGCGTTTTGCAGAAGCTCATGAAGTACGCGGTGAAGGCAAAGTGGCGAGCCGACAATCCGGTGATTGGAATCGAACGCTTCAAAAGTGGAACTCACCACACATGGACCGAAGGCCAACTACAAACCTTTGAGACCAAATGGCCGCTGGGAACGCGAGAGCGGCTTGCATATGCGTTGTTGCTCTGGACCATCCAGCGAGTGGGCGACGTCGCCAAGATGAGACGCGCCGATATTGTGGACGGCGAATTGCACGTCATACAGCAAAAGACGGGAGCCGAGCTTTACCTGCCTACGTTCCAGAGCTTGCGTTGGCCATGAAGGCGTATCCCGCGAAGGGCTTGGCGCTGATCGGAGCCGAAAACGGTAAGCCGATGACACGTCCTGGCCTATCTGAGTTTATGGCGCGCGCAATTGAGCAGGCCGGACTTCCAGCGAAATGCGTTTCCCATGGTCTCCGCAAGGCCGGGATGCGCCGCATGGCAGAAGCCCAATTCACCGAAAAGCAGATTGCGGCGTGGTCGGGTCATAAGACATTGCGCGAGATCGAGCGCTACACGCAGGCGGCTGATCAGCGACGAATGGCCCGCGACGCAACCGAGAAATACAAAACTAAAAAGCGAACAGGGAGTGACTAACCTTTTACTTAAGACTGACTAATCAAGGCCTAACCGACTGATCCACCTTGATATTTTTTCCGGAAATCAAAAGAAGTCCTTTAGCAATAGGGAATTTCGGCACGACCTTTCGCCCGAAAATCGCCAGAAACTCTCCGGCGCCACGAGATCAAGAACCTTGCAAAACCAAAGACATGCACTGAGCTTCCAATGACCCTGCCGAGGCCCTTACGCCCCTGGCAGCAACAGCTCCGAGCGCAGTCCTCCGATCGGAGCGTCACCAAGGGTGAGGCTCCCGCCGTAAAGGGCTGCGAGGTCGACCACGATCGACAAGCCCAATCCGGACCCAGGCTTTGATTCGTCCAGGCGCTGCCCCCGTCGGGAGACCTGCGCGCGCTCTGCCGCCGAAAGGCCTCGACCGTCATCATCGACAATGATCCGCAGCATCGGCGGCGTATCGGGCTTCGTAGCCGGGTCCACAAGTACCTCGATGAAAACGCGCGAGGACGCCCACTTGCAGGCGTTGTCCACGAGATTACCCGCCATCTCCTCAAGATCCTGCCGCTCGCCGCGAAACTTTGCCTGCGGATCGGCTTTGGCCTCGATGACCAGGCCGCGGCCGCGATGGATCTTTTCCATCGTCCGGCGCAGCGCCTCGGCGACGGGGGCGACCTCGGTGATTGTGCCGATCACGGTGAGGCGCGCGGCGATCCGCGCGCGCTCCAGATGATGCGCCACCTGATTGCGCATCACATCCGCCTGTTCCAGGACCTTGGTCGCGAAGGGATCTGCTGAATGGGTTGAAGCTTCGTTGACGATCACGGAAAGCGGCGTCTTGATGGCGTGCGCGAGGTTACCGACATGGGTGCGCGCGCGCTCGACGATTTCGCGATTGGCGTCGATCAGCGCATTCGTCTCACGGGCCAGCGGCGCGATCTCGACCGGAAACTGGCCCTCCAGCCGTTCGGCGCGGCCGGAGCGAATGTCGGCGATCGATTTCGGAAATTCGTTTCAGTGGCGCAAGCCCGAAGCGCACCTGGAAGATCGTGGTCAGCAATAGCACGATCCCGAGCGCGGCAAAGGTTCCACCGAGGTAATAGTCGAAGCTACGCGTCTCATCCAGGATCTCGGTGGCGTCGCCGGCGACGCTGACCAGGTATTTGCCGTCGGCTCCGAGATCGACGGGTCGCTCCACCATGCGCAGGCTCTGCCCTTCGGGGCCGTCGACGTAACCGAGGCGGATGCCAGCCGCAGTCAACTCGGCGCCGCGCTCCTCCAGCTTGGGAAGCTTTTTGTCCCAGAGCGAACGCGATGCGCGGGTTTCGCTCTTGTCGGTATCGGTGCGGGCGATCTGCCAATACCAGCCCGAAAGCGGCAGTTCGAATAAGGGTTCGCCGAGCGACTGGAACTGCCGGTCCGGAGGCTCGTCCGGAGTTGCGACTTCAGCAATCAGCGTGCGGAGATAAAGATTGAGGCGGCGGTCGAAAGCGCGTTCGGTCGCCTCCTTGTAAACCGAGGACAGAACGACCCCGGTAATCGCCAGGATCACCACTACCCAGACGGTCGCGGACACGAACAGCCGGGTGGCGAGCGAACTGGCGCGCATCAGAGCATGGTCCCAAAGAGCATGTAGGCGGCTGCGACCCGACCGATGGGGGCCGCTTCTGAGACAGGATCATGCTCGATCGGGGAGAGCAAGCCGCGGCCTCGCGCTCGCTCAAGCACTGGGCGTGGGTGGCGTCAGCAGATAGCCCAATCCTCGCACTGTCTGGATGATATCGACGTCCAGCTTCTTGCGAATGCGGCCCACGAACACTTCAATTGTATTGGAATCGCGGTCGAAATCCTGGTCGTAAAGATGCTCGACCAGCTCGGTGCGCGACACCACGCGTCCGGTGTGGTGCATCAGATAGGCCAGCAGCCGGTATTCATGCGACGTCATTTTGATCGGGTTGCCGGCGACGCTGACGCGCCCGGTGCGGGTGTCCAGCGACACCGGCCCGCAGGTCAATTCAGACTGGGCGTGGCCCGTGGAACGGCGCAACAGCGCGCGAATCCGGGCGAGAATCTCCTCAAGATGAAACGGCTTGGCGACATAGTCGTCCGCGCCGGCGTCGAACCCCTGCACCTTGTCGCTCCAGCGATCGCGCGCGGTCAGGATCAGGACCGGCATCGAGCGACCGTTGCGTCGCCACGCCTCCAGCACCGAAATGCCGTCCATCTTCGGCAGCCCGATGTCCAGGACCACCGCGTCATAGGGCTCGCTGTCGCCCAGAAAATGGCCCTCTTCGCCATCGAAGGCGCGATCGACTACGTATCCGGCGTCGCTCAAGGCCGTCGTTAACTGACGATTGAGATCCGGATCGTCCTCAACAACAAGCAAGCGCACGGCGGTCTCCGAAGGTGATTTGCGCGATTTTCGCCATCAAGATGATCCCTGTCGGCGTGAACCGCTTATGAACAGAACAAACACCGCTACCTTACTTTTTCTTCACAAAAGGCTTTCCTCGCAACGGCCTTGGCCACCCGATCAAAGCTCGACGGGCCCACCCCCGCTTTCAGCCGGAAGCGGTAAGACGCCGGGCAAGTCAGACCGGCAGTTCAATGCCGCGATGACGGAGATTGGCTAGCCTGTCCTACAGCGGGATACCAGAGGCTGTCGCGCCGTTTTGAGGGGCTAAGCGGAGGGAAACCCTGCCGGTGGTGACCAGCGCGTAGCGTTTGGCTGATCGGCGGGCGTTCAGGTGTGGAAGAACACAAACCAGATCACGCCGAGGATCAGGACGGCGAGCCCGGTCGAGATCGTGAGCAAGGCAAATACCGATGGCCCGGGTTCCGCCTGGCGTGCCTCGTTCGACGTTTCGACGATCCGCTCGTCGCGCTGTCTCGTGGCCATGGTGTCCTCAATGCTCACTGCGTCGCGAAGACTCGCGAGCGCCGTATTGGCAACTCTGGATCTCGGGCGATGTTCCGCTTTGGGGCTCGAGCATGGCCCTACCGTTCTTGCCACGGGGTCGTCCTCCGCCAGTGCCGGTATTTTCAGCTATGCAACCCTGGGGCTGGGTTGATGGTTAAGGTCGTTGAGAGATTTGCGGGAGGTGCCGGTGTTCAAAACCGGGTTCCCGGTGTTATCATCCGCTTGTAGCTGTTGCGTTTTCGGAGTGTCCCATGGCCCCCCGCGCCAACTGGAAAGGCTTTTTGCGCCTTTCGCTCGTGACCTGCCCTGTCGCGCTGTATCCTGCGACTTCGGATACCGAGAAGGTCTCCTTCAATCAGATCAACCGCAAGACCGGCCACCGGATCAAATATGCCAAGGTCGATGCTGATACAGGCGAGGAGGTCGTCTCCGACGATATCGTAAAGGGCTACAAGGTCGACACCGACACCTACATCGAAGTGTCAAAGGATGAGCTCGAAGATCTCGCGCTGGAATCGACGCACACCATCGACATCGACGAGTTCGTGCCGAAAGCCGATATCGACAGCCGCTACCTGATCCGCCCTTATTATCTCGTGCCCGACGGTAAGGTCGGCCACGACGCCTTCGCGGTGATCCGTGAAACCATTCGCAGCATGAACAAGGTCGCCATTGGCCGCGTGGTGCTCACGAACCGCGAACATATCATCGCACTCGAACCGCTCGAGAAGGGCTTGATGGGAACGCTGCTGCGCTATCCATACGAAGTGCGCAATGAGAGCGAGTATTTCGACGGCATTCAGGAGGTGAAGGTCACGAAGGATATGCTTGATCTGGCCAAGCACATCGTCGAGAAAAAATCCGGATCGTTCGAGCCCGAGAAATTCGAGGACCACTACGAAACCGCGTTGATCGACCTGATCAATAAAAAACGCAGCGGCATTCGCATCGCGCCCAACCCCGCACCAAAATCAGGCGGCAACGTCATCAACTTGATGGATGCGCTGAAACGCAGCCTGGCCAGCGAGCCGGCTAGCGCTGCTCCCGCGAAGCCAAAAGGCAAGAAGCAGGGCAAGCGCGCTCAAGGCCAGGGTGAAATGCTGCTGCCGATCAGCGGCAGCGGTAAGCGGGCGGCCAAGCAAGAAAGCAAGCAAGAGCCGAAGAAAGCCGAAAAGCCGGCGCGCGCCCCTGCCCGATCCAAGAAGGCCGGATAACCGCGCTAGCTTGGCAGGTAGCGCGCGATGCCTTGGTCGACACCGTTCGACGAGCCGATCGCGCTTGGCGGTGGGCGCAAGCTGACGACACTGCAGCACGCCGCCGATTATATCATGAAATTACCGGCAGACATTCAGCGCGAGGAGCGCTGGCAGACTGCGATCGAAAGCCTGATCAGCGCCGCGGAGAGCGGCGGCGGCTGGCTGACATTCGCGCGGATCGGAGTGATGCGGGCGCTGAACGGAGAGGCACCGGGCGGCTGACCTGCGCCGTCACTTCAGCGAGGAATTGATCGCAGTGAAGTTAGTACTAAGCGTGGCGCCGAGCCCGTTGACGGCGACCACAATCACGATGCTGAGACCGGCAGCGATCAGGCAATACTCGATCGCTGTAGCGCCGGATTGGTTTTGCAGGAATTTCGAAATCAGCCGCAGCATTCCAAATTCCTCCGATGAAATACGGTTTTCCCGCCATTTCTATCACCACCTTGATTGCCGGAACGTTCACGAACGACGTGAAAGGTTTATTAACAGCCGGAGATGCAAAAGAGCCTGAATCGGTATCATTCTGCGAGCCGATCGAGGACGTGAGGCAAATACTTTGCCGCCTCGTGGCCACCGTTTAAGCCCAGCAAAGTCAGCGCGGGCCTTTGGTTGAACGCAGCAGTGCAGCTCCTCGCTGGAACGCCCGGCAAACTCCTCGCGATGCAAAATGGGATGTCAGAACCTCCCGGACGCGCGGGCCTCGCGCTTTACAAGCGGCCGTTTTGCGTTCCAACTGTCCGCTTCAGGCCGGGCTCAACATCGGCCGGTTCTGGGAGAAATCGGTATGAAACTCGGCACAGCCATTGCGGAAATCATGAAGCGCGAGGGGATCGAGATCCTCTGCGGCTATCCGGTCAATCACCTCATCGAATACGCCGCCAATGCCGACATTCGCCCCATCATGGTGCGGCAGGAACGCATCGGGCTTCATATGGCGGATGCGATCTCGCGGGTCACGTCCGGGCGCACCATTGGCGCCTTTTGCATGCAGCACGGCCCAGGCGCGGAGAATGCCATGGGCGGTGTGGCGCAATGCTACGGAGAGTCCGTCCCGGTGCTGGTGCTACCGATGGGATATGCGCGCAGGCTTTCGAATATCGAACCCAATTTCAATTCCAGTCAGGCCATGAGGGCCTTTGCGAAATCGTCCGAGCCGATCAACCTGGCGGCGGAAGTCTGCAACATTTTCCGACGCGCCTTCACGAAGTTGAAGAACGGCCGCGGTGGACCGGTAATCGTCGAAATCCCCTCCGACATGTGGAACGAAGATGTTCCCGAGCCGCTGAATTACACGCCGGTGTTGCGCACGCGCTATGGCGCCGATCCCGTGCATATCAAGGAGGCGGCGGCGCTGTTGATCGATGCCAAGCGCCCGGTGATCTACGCGGGACAGGGTGTGCATTATGCAAAGGCGTGGCCGGCGTTGAAACGATTGGCCGAAAGGCTGGCCATCCCCGTCACCACAAGCCTCGGCGGCAAGTCGTCGTTTCCGGAGACCCATCCATTGTCGCTTGGTTCGGGCGGCTTGGCCGTGCCGCGAGCAGTGCCGAAATTCCTTGCGGAAGCCGACGTCATCTTCGGCATCGGCTGCTCGTTTACGGAAACCAACTTCGGCATCGCCATGCCCAAGGGCAAAACCATCATCCATTCGACGCTCGATCCCGCGCATCTGAACAAGGACGTCGAGGCCAAGGTCGGGCTTGTCGGGGATGCCGGGCTCGTGCTCGATGCACTGCTTGAGGAGATCGGAAAAACCGTTACGACCGACCGGAATGCGTCGGCGGTCGCCGCTGAGATCGCCGCCTCGAACAAGGATTGGCTCGCCAAATGGATGCCGAAGCTGACGAGCAACGACGCGCCGCTTAATCCTTATCGCGTGCTGTGGGATCTGCAGCATACGGTTGATATCAACAACACCATCATTACCCACGACGCCGGCAGCCCGCGCGACCAGCTCTCGCCGTTCTGGAAGTCTGTCGAGCCGTTGTCTTATATTGGCTGGGGCAAGACCACGCAGCTCGGCTACGGCCTCGGGCTCGCGATGGGCGCCAAGCTGGCCAAACCCGACAAGCTTTGCATCAATGTCTGGGGCGATGCGGCGATCGGCTTCACGGGCATGGACTTCGAAACCGCGGTGCGCGAGCGCATCCCGATCATGTCGATACTTCTGAACAATTTCAGCATGGCCATCGAATTGAAGGTGATGCCGATTTCAACCGAGAAATATCGCTCGACCGACATCTCCGGCGACTACGCCGCGATGGCGCGGGCCTTTGGCGGCTATGGCGAGCGCGTGACAAAACCGGCGGACATTGTGCCCGCGATCAAGCGCGGCATCCAGAAAACCCGGGAAGGCGTGCCCGTTCTGCTCGAATTCATTACGAGCAAGGAGACCGAAGTCTCCCGACCGGGGACGTAGACTTGCGAGGTCGCGATCACATAACCTGCCGTCGCTGCCTCAAATGCGCAGGGAATCGGCGCCGTGGGTGAAGTGTCCTACTCCGCCATTTCCGCCGGTGTCGCAGGACCAGCGAGCGGCCTTTCTTCCATGACCATCATGCACAACGCGCCGCAGCCGAGCAGCGCTGCGGCGGCGCCGAACACATAGCGAAACGCCAGTAGCATGTCCGCCACGGGAATCGAATTAACGGGGCCGCGATGCTCGCCAGCGAGCGAGATATCCGCCCCAAGCGCCATCAGCAGAATTGCGGTGAACGCCGCTACCGTGAAGGAGGCCATCAGCGCGCGGAAAAAATTCATGGCACCCGTTACCGTGCCGACCTGTGCGCGCGCCACCGAGTTCTGAATTGAAACCACGCTGACGGGAAAGGTGGTGCCAAGTCCCAAGGCGAACACGGACAACAAGATTAGCAGCCCCCACAACGGCAGTGTGGTAATGGCCAGCGCAGTTCCCGATATCGCGGCCATCGACGTTCCGATAATGGCGACGCGCTTGTAGTGCCTGGCGCGCGCCATGGTCCGGCCCGCGATGGCGGCGCCGACGGTTGAGACCGCGGCCAACGGAATCAGTGCAAGCCCCGCTTCACTGGCGCTCAAATGATAGACCACCTCGTAGTAGAGCGGCAGGTGCACGGTCAGTCCCGTGATCGCGCCCAGCGCGCAGCCGCCGGCCGCCATTGCGTAGGGCACTACCGTCCCGCCCATCAGCGGGAGCGGAAGGAAGGGTTCTTCGGCCTTTCCGGCATGCCATACGAAGGTGAGCGCCAATCCAACGGACGCGCCCGCCATCGCCAAAATCGTCGGCGACAGCCAGAGATATCGATTACCGCCCCATGTCAGCACCAGCATGAACACGACCGCTGAAGCCATCAGCAGCACGCCGCCTAGCCAGTCGATCTTGCGCTTGCGGTGGAATGTTGGGATCTTTCCCATCTTCGGCAACAGCAAGGCAAGCGAAGCCAGCCCGAGTGGCACGTTGATCCAGAAGATCATCGACCAGTGCAGATGCTCCGCAAACACGCCACCGAGGACCGGACCGCCGATGCCGGCCGCAACCCACACGCCGCTGAAATAGGCTTGATATTGGCCGCGCTCGCGGGGCGTAACCACGTCGGAGATCACGGTCTGCACGATCGGCATGATACCGCCGCCGCCTAGCCCCTGCAGGCCGCGTGCGAGAATCAGAACCGGCATATTGGGCGCCAGCGCGCAAAGGATGGAGCCGGCGATGAACATGCTCAGCGCCGCGATGATCATGGCGCGCCGGCCATAGATGTCGCTCAGGGTACCGAACACCGGCGCCACGGCGGTCGAGGCCAGCAGGTATGCACTGATCACCCAGGAAAGGTTCGTCACGTCATGAAATTGCCGGCCGATGGTCGGCAGCGCTGTGGCAACGATGGTCTGGTCGAGTGCGGCCAGGAACATCGTCAGCATCAGGCTCATCAGGATGGTGCGGACCTCGCTTGGCGTCAGTGCGGCCGCTACCGGCGCATGGCCGGCGCTGTTTAATTCCAGATCAGCCGCGATAGCTCGAGGCAACGACTTGGGGTCGGCAGGGTGACGGCTCTGCCGTTCGAACTTGTTCATGCGGCTGTATTTTCTGCGCGGCGGAAGGCTGCGACGGAATCATCGTCTGGATCGGTATCTAAGCGGCAGATCTGTCTTGAGGCAGCCTCCCTTGCGCATGGGTGCTTCCCTGCACGATCATGTGATTTTAATGAATTCAGGCTTTCGGCCGTTTTTTGAGACGAGCGCGCTTCGGCAACAGCGCCGGCCATTGCACGATGTGATCCTCAAGATCGGCATCGGCAATCTCGTTTTCAGTTCCCTGCACGCGGCCGCGGACGGAAACGCCGGCTTCGTGCACCGTGTTGGGATCGCCGGAGATAAGTGGATGCCACCAATAGAGGTCGCGGCCTTCCGCGACCAGTTTGTAGCCGCAACTTGGCGGGAGCCAGTTCAGGGTACGAACATTCTCAGGCGTCAGGCGGACGCAGTCCGACACCTTGTCCGACCGGTTCGCATAGTCCTTGCAGGTGCACAGGCCCGCATCGAGGAGTTTGCAGGAAACGTGGGTGAAATAGATCTCGCCCGTGTCTTCGTCTTCCAGCTTCTCCAGGCAGCAGCGCGCGCAGCCGTCGCACAGGCTCTCCCACTCGGCGTCGGACATCTCCTCCAACGGGGTGGTCTTCCAGAAGAAACCCTCTTGGTCCGAAGGTCGTTTGGGAGATGCGGTCATCCGGTCCTGTATTGTCCAAAAGCTCCGTAAACGCCATCTAGGTGGTGCAGCGGCAAACCTGCAAGCGCAGCGTCTTGCTTGCCACAACAAACCGGGAGACGAATTAGCCTTATCCTGCGAATTGCTAGCAGCACCATTGGTTTATGGGCTTCGGTCGGTTACAATAATCGCGAGTCTCCGCCCGCTTCGGGAGACTCAGGTGGGCTTCGCTTTCGGGCCATTTTGGTGCGCCTTGGGTTTGCCGTAAGGTTCCCCCAAGACCGCTGGACGAACCCTTGGGCCGGCACTCCTGGCCGGCAGTCTTGGGAACTTTCCGGCGAAAGCGGCGATAAAACGGAAACTGCCGAACGTCCTGGCGTTGCAGGATCGTCCATGGCCTCGACCAACTTACAAAATTCGAAAGCGGGCTTCTAGGTGCGCCAGATCATACCACCGGAGTTGAAGACGAAAATCCGGCTCGTGATGCTGGACCTGGACGCACGCATCGATTCAACGCTGTTCTCGTCCGGCAAAGGGCTGCGCGAGCTCTTTGAGCGGTACTCCACTTTTATGGACCGCTTCTACGTCGGCCGCTGGAAGCGCTGGGTCTTTATCGAACCGTTATCGGAAGCGGCAACCATCGGACTCGGCGGCTTGATGCTGATGCTGGCGCTCGCCATCCCCGCCTTTCGCGAAACCGCCGATGAAGACTGGCTGAAGAAGTCCGATCTCGCGGTGACGTTTCTCGATCGCTACGGCAATCCGATCGGGAGCCGCGGCATCAAGCATAACGACTCCATTCCTCTGGAGGATTTTCCAGACAATCTGATCAAGGCAACGCTCGCGACCGAAGACCGACGCTTCTACGAGCATTTCGGCATCGACGTCGCGGGTACAATGCGCGCGCTGCTGACCAACGCACAGGCCGGCGGCGTGCGGCAGGGCGGTTCCTCGATCACCCAACAGCTTGCGAAGAATTTGTTCCTGAACAACGAACGCACCATCGAGCGCAAGGTGAAGGAGGCGTTTCTGGCAATCTGGCTGGAGACCCGTCTTACCAAAAACGAGATTTTGAAACTCTATCTCGATCGCGCCTACATGGGCGGCGGAACTTTCGGCGTCGATGGCGCCGCGCATTTTTACTTCAACAAGTCGGCGCGAGACGTGAACCTCGCCGAAGCCGCGATGCTCGCCGGCCTGTTCAAGGCGCCGACCAAATACGCACCGCACATCAACCTGCCGGCCGCCCGCGCACGCGCCAACGTGGTTCTCGACAATCTCGTCGATGCCGGGTTCATGACCGAAGGTCAGGTGTTCGGCGCGCGGCGCAATCCAGCTGTTGCGGTCGATCGTCGTGACGAGAATTCGCCCAATTACTATCTCGACTGGGCATTCGACGAGATGCGCAAGCTGGTCGATACGTTTCCGAAGTCCTACAGCGAGCGGGTGTTCGTGGTCCGCACCGCGATCGATATGAACGTGCAGCGCGCCGCCGAAGAAGCCATCGAAAACCAGTTACGCCAGTTCGGCAGAGACTATCACGCGACCCAGGCGGCCACAGTCGTCTCCGATCTCGATGGCGGCGTGCGTGCCATGGTGGGCGGACGCGACTACGGAGCAAGCCAGTTCAATCGCGCTACCGACGCTTACCGCCAGCCTGGCTCCTCATTCAAACCATACGTCTATACGACCGCCCTGTTGAACGGCTTCAAACCGAGTTCGATCGTCGTGGACGGTCCGGTTTGCATCGGCAATTGGTGTCCGCAGAACTATGGTCACTCCTATTCCGGGGCGGTGACGCTCACCCAGGCGATCACGCGCTCGATCAACGTGGTACCCGTGAAGCTTTCGATCGCGATCGGCGGCAAGGGTGGCCCGAAAGCCGGCCGCGCAAAGATCGTGGAAGTCGCGCGCCGCTTCGGCATCAAGGCGCCGCTGCCGGATACGCCCTCACTGCCGATCGGAGCCGACGAGGTCACGGTGCTGGAGCATGCGGTGGCATATGCAACCTTCCCCAACAGGGGCAGGTCGGTGACGCCTCACTCCGTGCTGGAAGTTCGAACTGGCGCCGGCGACCTGGTCTGGCGCTGGGATCGCGACGGTCCGAAGCCGCAGCAGGCGATTCCGGCCTCGGTCGCGGCCGACATGGCCGGAATGATGAGCCACGTGGTTAGCGAAGGCACAGCGCGGCGCGCCGCGCTCGACGGCATTCCGACGGCCGGCAAGACCGGCACCACCAATGCCTACCGTGATGCCTGGTTCGTCGGGTATACCGGCAATTTCACTTGCGCGATCTGGTACGGCAATGACGACTATTCGCCAACCAACCGCATGACCGGCGGCTCCCTGCCGGCCCAGACCTGGCATGACATTATGATCGCGGCGCATCAGGGCGTTGAGATCAAGGAGCTTGCCGGGGTGGGCAGCGGCCAGAAACTTCCGCAGCCCATTGGCGCTGCCGCTGTCGCGGCGGCCGGTGCGTCGAAACCTCCGGAAATCAAACCGGGGC
This sequence comes from uncultured Alphaproteobacteria bacterium, assembly GCA_963764155.1. Lineage (GTDB taxonomy): Bacteria > Pseudomonadota > Alphaproteobacteria > Rhizobiales > Xanthobacteraceae > Bradyrhizobium. The sequence goes on along the minus strand of CAVXRI010000008.1, from coordinate 507,981 downwards.
CCCCGCCAGTCCTCACCAAACGAGGGGCGGATATCCTGGTCCAGGTAGAAAAAATGCTCGACGACGCGGCCAGGACCGCGGACAAGTCATCGTCAGGCGAGCCGGCGAAATCCGTCAAGCCGGTCTCGTCAAGCTCCATCGCGTTCCCCGACAGTTTTGCGGCGGCGACGCCGCCCAATGCGGCACCGTCGGCGCCGCCCAAGGATTGATTGTTACCAACCGTGCGGCTGCTTTTCATCACTCTGCTGGCGCTGTTGCTCGCTACCGTCGTCGGCGTCGGCGCGACCTGGATGACCGCGACGCGCGGCACAAATCTCGGTACGCTCACGATCGGCGCATGGACAGCCCGTCCGAAGACCGGCACAGCCGACGTCGATCCCTATTCCCGCGCGAGCATCGTGCGCAGTGGCGAGCTTCCCATCGGCACCGGCGACGGCGTGGCGTTCTCGGCAACTACGGATGATCGCAAGAAGCCGCTCGATGGACGATGCGACGTCGTGGTCAGCGGCGTCACGCCCCCTGCCCGGTTCTGGACCTTGACGCTATACGACCGCAAGGGTCACCTCGTCGCGAATTCGCTGCAGCGTTACGGCTTCACCAGCCAGGAGATAATTCGCGGGTCGGACGGCTCATTCACGATTCGCGTGGCGTCCAGGTCGCGCGCCGGAAACTGGCTCCCCACCGGAGGCATCGAGCGTTACGCGCTGATGCTACGCCTCTACGATACGCCGGTTGGCGTGGCGACGCGGACCCAGCGCGACGCGCCGATGCCATCCATATCAACGGCGGGGTGCCCGTGATCCGTTTACTGTTCACGATCGTGGCGGGCGTGCTGCTGGGCGGCGTCGTGCACCTTGTCAGCGTGCTGGCATTGCCGCGCATCGCGACCCAGGACGCCTATTCGCGCCTGACGCCCATCACCAAACTCAACGCTGTGACCCCTCTGCCGCTTACCGATCCCAACACTTCGCCGATGCCTTTCATGGATCCGGCGTTCGCGATGGCGATCTGCCGCTATGACCTTGCGGTCGGGCCGCTCAAGCTCGCGGTCCCCGTCAGCAACGCCTATACCTCGGTGTCGTTCTACACCCGCAACGAAGTTGCCTATTACGCCATCAACGATCGCTCCGCGGGACGCAAGGTGATCGAACTCGATCTCATGACCGAAGCGCAACACGACGATTTGCCTGAAGACGAGGACGTGACGGCGGCCGACCGGCTCATCATCGATTCTCCGACCACCACTGGCTTGATCGTGCTGAAGGCGCTTGCTCCGGAGCCCGGGCTGATGCCGCAGGCGCAGGCCGCACTCGCGGCGTCGACTTGCAAGACCGATATCCCGGCAAAACAGCCGAGTGCCCCGGCGAACAGACGCTGACGTCGCCGATGGTCTTCTCAAGCGCTAGCCGCGAACGCTCAACGAGCGTCCAAACGCAGGCTGGGCTGCGACGGGGGGATTTGCGGTCTGCGCGGCGAGTTCACCGATCAGCCGGTCGGCTTCGGCGGCCATGCCGTCCGGAGCTTGAATGACCAAGCGCTCGAGCGCCCATCGGTAAGACGATATCCTCTGCTCAAGGCACTGCTGCACCCACTGCACGATCAGCGAATTTTCCTGCATGCGGGCAACGGCGTCGTCGCTTTCGCGGGGCGTTAATTCCGATACGTGCGCCATGCTGGCGTGGCGTTTCCTGTCAAGCTCCAGCACCTTGATGGCGCTGGCGAAGAACGGCTCGAACCGGGTGATGTCGTCGCGCACATCCTCGACCAATTGCGCGTAACGCGAAGAATGCGAGCGGTGCGGCTCATCGATCAAGCTGCGCCCATAAGCGGTGCGATCGAACACCGGCGCCTGCCGCCATGGCGAAGGCAGCGGACTGTAATCGCCGAACACGCTCTTCCAGGCGGGGCGAGAATGCGGCGGTTCGATCAGGGGGTAAGCGAGGTCGCGAAGTTGCCGCTCGTTGTCGGTCAGCTGGAATTGCGACGGACGCAGGCCGACGCTTGAGGTCGCCTCTCCGCCAATCCATCGATGCATGTCGTCGTTGCGAAAATCCTGACGGGTGCGGCCGAAGTCGCCTCCACTGCATCCGCCGAGCGCCACGCCGATACAAAGCAGCATCAGGGCCGGCAATTGCCAGCAAATCGGATTTGGCGTCTGCGGCATCGTCGAAATTGCGGGTTCAGCGACGACGTCGCCGCCGACCCGTAGCCGTCCCCTGTTCCGGGCCGCTGCCACCGCTGGTTTCCGCGGCTTCGCGTTCAATTCGGACCACAGGAAGGATCAGGAGCGCACCCATGCCCTCGCGCGGACCGCAATCGATCGCCAAGCCCAGCCGCCGCGAACACGCATCCGCGGGAAATTCAATAATCGTCCCCATCTCAATTCTCTCTGGTTGCCGCTACGACATAATTGGTCCGCGAAATCAGTCATTAAGATCAGGACGTGGTTAATGGCTCCTTAATTCCGATACCGAAGCTGGATCCGATTACTTGCGCGCGTGGCATCGCCACAACATCCGCGCGTCATCCGTCTTCACGAATTGTTTTCCTTAACGAGCTGTTAAAGCGGCTGTGCGTACACTGGCCGCTGAGAATGATTCAGTCGCGTAAATCGGCATGACCACACCTGCATTTTTCCCGAGCCTTGACGGCTTGATGTCGCTTTCCCGTCGCGAAGGCGTCGATATTCGGCCCACTTTGCTGCGCGTGTTGACCGACCTGTATGTCCAGGCGGACACGCATTCGAACGACGAGGAGCGACAGTTCGTCGAGCTCGCCTCGCGCCTGATCGAACAGGTCGACGACGCCACGCGCGCCGCCGTTCGGACTCGACTTGCCCTGTATCCAACCACGCCTGCGGCCATTCAGATCAAGCTTGGGCTGCGGCCCGCTCAGTCTGATGAACCCGTTCCCCTCGCGCCGGAGGTGACGAACCCGGCACCGGCCGAAGTTCACAGGGCGGTGCCGAACCTGTCGATGCAGCCCAAGGACGCCGCAGAAATCCATGAGACGTTCTTGCGGGCCAACGCCAACGAACGCGCATTGATCCTGCAGAATTTAGCGGAAAGCCCGTTGCGCGCTTCGGCTCGGATTCCCCTCGCACGCGCCGCACGGGCCATCGAGATACTGGAGATGGCCGCATTCGCTGCCGACGGTGAAAACTTCACGCTTGAACTCGGCGAGGCGTTGATCCTTCCCGCACGCATTGCGGCGCAGGTGGTCGACGATCCCGGCGGAGAGACCCTCGCCTGCGCGGCGCGTGCACTGGATATGCCCGGTCCGGTATTTCAGCGGGTCCTGCTGTTCCTGAAACCCGAAGTCGGCTGTTCAGTGCAGCAGGTTTACCGGCTGTCGCGGCTATATGACAGGCTGGACGAAAGGTCGGCGCTGGTAATGCTGGCCGCATGGCGCGGATTGAGCATGGCGGGGACGCGCACCAAGTATCAACCAACATTGTTTGATGACGAACGCCAACGCGCCCGGCCCGCGGCTGTGCCGACGCGCCCGGCTGTGCAACCGGAGTCCATCGTGCGTACCGGCACCAAGAATTCGGGCCGCTGACGCTAGCGCTCACTTCGCTTTAGCGGCTGGCGGGTCCAGCTAAGAGCGCGCGAGATCGAGAAAATGACGACCGGCCCGATCCTCGGTCTCGACAATCCAGATATCTGGATCGAAACGGATCTCCTTGGCGAGCCGGTCTTCGACCGACTGCTCCGGGACGGGCTGCGGGGTGGCCTGCGTGAATATCCGTTCCACCGGCCGGCTCTCTTCGTAAACCGTCTGTGGCGCGGGCACATACAGCGCGGCGTTGCCATCGAGCAGAGCGACCTTGACGAACACCGCGCCGGCTTCTTCGGCGCCGCGCCGCCGCACCGCGCCGTACACGCCCTCGCTCTGGCAGCGGCGCAAATAAGCCGCCACCCAAATGCTGGATTTTAAACGCATGGAACTGACGATAGGCCAGGCGTACGAATGTGGCTAGTCGATGGGATGGCCGACCATCGCGACCAGTTGGTTGACCAGGCGATCGGATATCTGGCCGGTAACCGGCACGTTGTGATCTTGCTCAAATTTCTGGATGGCGGCCTGAGTATCCGAACCGACGGTACCGGTCGGCCTCAATTGGCCGTAACCATACTGCGTCAGGACGCGCTGCACCGCGGCTACCCGCCGGGAGCCGCTGATGGCGGTGCGCGGGATGAGCGCGGGCGGTCGCATCACGTTGGAGACGACCGGCGCGACACCCGTCGTCTTTACAAGGTTCGTCAGCGGATCGGCAGCCTTGGATTCGGTAGCCTTGGATTCGGTAGCCTTGGATTCGGTAGCCTTGAATTCAAAAGTTTTGGACTCAGAGGTTCTCGGGTCCGCGCTCCTGAGCTCGGGGGCCTTTGACTCCGCGAGTTTGGGTTCGACAACCCTGAGATCGGGCGCGGATACGTCGGCTCCAACCGGACGTACACGTGGCAACGGGCCGACTGTTACCGGTACTGCCGGAGGCATAGCGAAGCTCACGCCGAACATCGGGGCGGGATGGCGGCCCGCTTGCAGGAACAGCGCATTGGCAAGGATCGCGGTGACGGCAGCAAATGCCAATGCGCCCGCAACCATGTCCTTCGGGCTGTAGAGCAGGATGCGCAGCATTAATCCGCGCTCGGCTTCGATAACAGCGGCGCCTGTACGTCGGCGGCGGCGGCGCGGCATGACATCATCGCTTTCGATTCTTCTAGGCACTTTTCTTCACCTGCTGAAGGTCATCCTGTGGTCCGGATCGCGACACCGGAATGAGCGTTGCGATATTGCTTGAGGGTTGTTGCGCCGAAGCTCCCGAAAATGCCAGCGGCAACGCGACGGCTATGGTCGTGCCCTCGCCAACCTTGCTTTGCATGCTGATCTGGCCGGCGTGCAACGCCACCAGACTGTTGACAATGCACAGGCCGAGGCCGGTGCCTTCGTGCCGGCGTTGATAGGTTTTGCCGGCCTGGAAAAAAGGCTTGCCGATCCGCTTGAGATCGTCGGCCGCTATGCCAACACCAGTGTCCGTGACACGGACTACCAGGCACGTTCCTGCTGCCTCTGCGGAAACCCTGACCTTGCCCCCGGGCTCGGTGAACTTGATGGCGTTCGACACCAGGTTCAGCAATATCTGTTTGAACGCGCGCGGGTCTCCGGTCATGACCGGCAAGTCCCGCGGCGCATCGGTGACGAGATCGACGCCGCTCTCTCGCGCTTTCAGCGCGAGCAGGTCACAGCAATTGATCAAGGTAGCACGCGGCGCAAAGGGCTCCGGCAAAATTTCGAAGTTACCGGACTCCATTTTCGAAACATCGAGAATCCCGTTCACGACCGATAATAGATGCAGGCCGGAATCATTGATGAGCTGTGCGTATTCCTTGCGGCGGGCCGCGTTCAGCATCAATTCGTCTTCCTGAACGATCATATCGGAGAAGCCGATGATGGCGTTCAACGGAGTGCGCAGTTCGTGGCTCATGGTAGCGAGGAAGCGATTCTTTGCCGCATCCGCCTGCTCCGCGGCGCTGTGAGAAAGCTCAAGCGCCTGCTCCTGAATCTTGCGCTCGGTGACATCGCGCATGGTGGCGACCACCTCCGGCTCGAACGAGAGAGATTGCGAAGCCTGCACGAGCGGACGGCATCGCATTTCAACCCAGATGAAATCAGATGAGCCGCTTTGCTGGCCGCCCTTACCTCGATCGCAGCGTAGCGCGTCTCGCCTCACGCGAAATTCAACGCTGCGCGGCTCGCCGTCGCGTGCGGCGTCCGAAAGCGCCGTGAGATAGGCGGGTCGATCAGCGACATGTACGCGGTCAAACAAACCGTGGCCCAGCAGCCCCGCCGGTTCAGTTCCCAGCAACTTTTCCGCCGCGGGCGAGATGAATTGCACCGCGCCGTTGCCACGATGGCGCGAGATCACGTCGCTCATGTTCCCCGCCAGCAGCCGATAGCGTTCTTCCTCCAGGTTTAGGAGCGAAACGCTGGTGCGGGAAAGCCACTCGGCGCCGAAAGCAAGACCCGCAGCATAAAGCGTCGCGGACCCGACGCCGAACGCCATCATCATCCAGCGCGTCGCCACGTTTGCATCCGCGGCCGGCAAAACATTGAAATGTCCGGCCAGGGTCAGGAGCGCTGCGCAGGACAGCGCAAGCGCAGACGCGAAAGCTATCACGCGGCGCGAGGCCGAAACTGCTGCTTCGATTGGAACAACGACCAGCCAGATTACGGCGTACGACTGGATGCCGCCGGAAGAGAGCGCCACCGCCATGACCAGACCCGCGAGCGCCAATGATGACAATATATGCGCGCCCTCGTAGCGGCCGGTGCGAGACAAAAACCATGAGAGCAGGATGGGAGCGATAAGCCACGCGAATGCCGCGACCTCGATCGCCGAGGGAGCACCGCGCATCGCCAGATAAACCGGGAAGATCGCAAAAGCCGCCAGGCTGCCGATCAGCCGCGGCGCCATGAAGGCGCGATGTCGAGCTCGTGTCAGCGCGTCGTATCGCGCCGAGGAGTGCAGCAGCGCATCGAGAGAATCGCGGATGGTACTCAACAGTGTCACAGCTCTCGCGCTTCGGCTTGTTTGTTCGAAAAGACGCGCCGGAACGCCTCCTTGTCGTTGCCGCACCGTGTCACGCCGGCATTAAATGAAAGCTAAGGTGCGCAGACCCGCGGCAGAACACCCGCCATTCGCGGAGCTTTCGCGGGCCCGACGGAATGCATTCCGCGCAGATGGTGAATCCCCGGTTTCTATGAGGACGGCGTTATGGTTTCGAAATGGTGGATATGGCGGCCAGCTCGCTCTCCCGCAGTCTAAGGAATCAATTCAACAAACAGGAGTAAACCAATCGGTGCGAATTTTTGCGAATTCCGGCCCAATTAATCTCAATGCAATCACTTGCGATCTATCGAGGACTGTTAGTCAGGGACCCGTTGCAAACTCAATCATAACGGGATCGAAGACCGGGGTCGCGAGATGTTTTTTCTGCTTCGGATGGCATTTTGGCTCGGGCTGGTGCTCGTGCTGCTGCCGCGGGAAAAGACACCTGAAACGGAGAAGGCTCCGCAGGTCGGCGCCTCCGAAGCCGTACAGGCTGCGACCGCGGCCGTATCCGATATAAGTCAATTCTGCAAACGGCAGCCGACCGCGTGCCAAGTCGGTGGCCAGGCCGCGACCGCGATTGGCCAACGCGCGCAGGACGGCGCGCGCAAGCTCTATCAGATCATTACCGACAAGCGCCCGCCCGACCACACCAGTTCAATCGGCGCGAATGGTTCTCCCGCCGAAGCAGCGTCGTCGCGGGATACGCTAAAGGCTGAGGATCTCGTCGCGGAATGGAGCGTTACGGCCACACCGTGAATTGTAACGGCCGCGGAACCGCGATGATTTTCGCCCTGATCATATCGCTTTCGATCATCTGCAAGCCTATATAGAGGCTGTGATGACTATCGACGAAATCAGGGACAATTTCGCGCTGCTGGATGAGTGGGACGACCGCTACCGGTACGTCATCGAACTCGGCCGCATGCTGGACCCGATGCCGGAAGTCAGAGCATTCCGCTGAAAACAAGGTCCAGGGCTGCGCCAGTCAGGTTTGGCTTTCCAGGCGCATCGATCGCGGTGCCGGCCATGAACCCGTCTTGAGATATCTGGGCGACAGCGATGCGCACATCGTTCGGGGGTTGATTGCGATTTTGTTGACCCTGTACTCCGGCCAGACGCCGCAACAAATCCTCTCAACCGACGCCGTCGCGGTATTCAACGAGTTCGGATTCCGCGACCATCTGACGCCGCAACGCTCCAATGGCTTGCGCGCGATGGTCGAGCGTATTCGCTCCGACGCTCGCGAGGCGCTGGCGGAGGCGTCCTGAAAACAAGCCGTGCTATTTGCGACGCCGTCGCTGCTGGCCCAAGCCCATTTTCTTCGCGAGTTGAGATCGCGCCACCGCATAGTTCGGCGCGACCATCGGATAGTCGGCCGGAAGACCCCATTTGTCGCGGTACTGCTCGGGCGTCATGTTGTATTGCGTACGCAGATGGCGCTTGAGCGATTTGAAACGTTTGCCATCTTCCAGGCACACAAGGTAGTCGGGCGTCATGGATTTCTTGACCGACACCGCCGGCTTCGCGGGCTCGAGCGGCGCTTCGATTCGCCCGCTGGATACGCGCATCAACGCCGCATGGATCTGGCCGATCAGGTTTGGAATCTCCGATGCCGGGGTCGGATTGTTGCTAAGGTAGGCCGAAACGATGTTCGCGGTCAGGTCGATAAAGCTTTTGCCGCTGCCTTCGGTCATGCACTTAACTCTCAGACATAGTCGTGATCCGAGCGTTGGAGCTTATCGGACAGTAAAGCCGAAAGCGAATACGCTAGCGGAACTTGGGGAACCGGACGGAATATGACCGGATTGCTGCCGAGGTGACAAGAACATCGGCTTTGTATTTCGAAAAGCAGTTTGACCAAAGTACAGCGGTCAGGGGCGATGTTCGAGATGCGCCCGCAGCTCATTGATCGAACCGAACCGCATCATGCCCTCCGGCATTTGCGCTTCGATCGACCCATCAGAATAGAGCGAATACGCCATGCCATCGACGGTGCCCGATTTAAGCACGGTCACCGCCGGCTGATCTTCGTTTCGGGCGGCTGTTGCCTGCCGATCCGCGGGCGGCCCGCCGGTGCTTGGGTCGGTGAAGCCTGACGGAGGACGGTTGCTTCGGCGGTGCGGCGGAACATCGCCGCCTCTCGCCCTCGGCCAGGGGTTGTCGACCGTTCCGGATGGCGCTTCACCTGATTCTGGAAGTAGGCGCTGAAAAGGATGCAGACGAAAAATCGGGAGGGGACGTATCCTGAGCCGAGGGTTCCGCCCGAGCCTGAGCCCGCTCGCGTTCTCTCCGCGATGAGGAGGAGAATAGCAGGTTGCGGCGGGGCTTTGGACCGGAGGTTGGCGCGGGCAAGGGTTCCGCCGTGTCGTCGGGTGTATGCGATGCCGGCTCGTCGTGCCAGGGCTGAGCGGCGAGTTCAGGGCCGGTGGCGTGTTGCTGTAAATTCGGCTCTTGGTTCTGTTCCCGACTGAAAGGAAGGTCACCGCCCGGTTCCAATCGCGGTGCCGCAGCGGTGGGCCGTGAAGAAGTTTTGGACCTCACCGAAGCTCCGCCACCCAGCCCCCGGCTGATATTCTTGAGCTCCCGCACCACCGTCCAAAGGCCGAGCAGGATCAAGCCGGTGCAGACGCCAATGGCCCCGACGAGGATCAAAGTGTTGCCGAAACTGAATTCCTTGACCGGAATTCCCAGCGCCGTCGCCAGAACACCAGCCAGCAGGGACGCAATCCCGGCGATCAGCAAAAGGGCCGCCATCAAGTCTTTCCCCCGCTCCGCCTTTGGTCTGGGCGAGCCCCTCGCCAAGATACCGTCATATTGTGCGCCGCGCCAACGTACCAATCGCCGCGGGTTTCCGGACCCGGAATACATTCGCTAACATAGGCAAGCTCCGTAGGCTTTATCGTGCGACTATTGGACATTGCATTCGAGGCATTTACGCCACATTTCTCAATTACCCGGAAAGGGTAACTGCGCTATATGGATGCCGGGGATCAAGGCCCAAAGCGCCGACTGGGCCACAGGGGACACCGGGTTACCAATAGCCATGTCATCCATTACGACTTCGGCCATCGATACGCCAACCCGGCGATCGATGGAACGAACTTGCGACGACCTTGCCGCTCTAACGCTGGTGGCCGTCGCGACGATCGCAGCCCTGACTTTTCGCGACTACGGACTCGGCTGGGACGATTATACCCACGCCGAATACGCCGATCTTTTGCTGCGCATGTACGCTTCCGGGTTCAACGACGTCGGTGCGTTGTCGTTTGCAAACCTTTTCATGTACGGCGGCGGCTTCGACATGGCCGCAGCGCTTCTTCATAAAGTAATTCCGCTCGAACTGTTTGAAACCCGGCGGCTGCTTGGCGCCTTCGTCGGCGTGATTGGCCTTGCGGTGACGTGGCGGCTCGGCCGGCGCGTCGGCGGACCACTCGCTGGACTGGCTGCGCTGCTGTTGCTCGCCCTGTGCCCGATCTTTTACGGCCACATGTTCATGAATCCCAAGGACGCCCCATTTGCGGTCGCCATGGTGATCCTGATGTTGGGGTTGGTCCGCCTCATAGAGGAATATCCCTCGCCTTCGCCGCGCACCGTGCTGCTCGTCGGCCTTGGCGCCGGCCTATCGATTGGTTCGCGCATTCTAGGCGGACTGGCACTGGTTTATGCCTTGATCGGGTTCGTGCCGCTGTTCCTGGACGAGTTTCGCACTCATGGCGCGCGACTAGCGGCCCGCCGCTTCGTTCACGTGGTTTACGTGCTGCTGCCAGGGCTCGTGCTGGGCTACCTGATCATGGGACTGATCTGGCCTTGGTCAATCATCGAGCCGGGTCATCCCTTCCAGGCGTTGACTTATTTCTCGCACTTCTTCGAGAAACCGTGGAAAGAGATGTTCGACGGCGCGCTGGTCTCGGTTCCGGATATGCCGTGGTCATATCTCCCGACGCTGTTTGCGCTGCAGCTTCCTGAAGTGCTGCTGGCGCTTGCTCTCGGAGGGGTCATCGGAACTTTCGTCATGCTGTCGCGAAGCAATCAGGACAGCCGCCGGAAGAGCATCCTGCTGATGTTGACGCTCGCCGCCACGCTGCCAATCGCAATCGCGATGGTAAAACGCCCCGCGCTCTACAACGGCATCAGGCATTTTATATTCGTGATCCCGCCGATGGCGGTGATCGCCGGCGTTGCCTTTGCCTGGTCCATGAACTGGCTGAAGACAAACCGCCGGAGCTGGCAGCCGGTCGCTTTTGCTGCTTTCTCATTTGGCCTCTTGCTGCCGCTGGCCGAAATGATCCGGCTGCACCCTTACCAATACACCCACTTCAACCATATCGCCGGCACCGTGCGCGCCGCAGACGATCGCTTCATGCTCGACTATTGGGGACTCGCACTCAAGCAAGCCTCCGATGGCCTGCGCGAACAGCTCGAGGAGAAGCAAGAAGTCCCGCCCCGCGGTCGCAAATGGAAAGTCGCGGTATGCGGACCACAACGGCCGGCCCAAGTAGCTCTTGGGCCGGACTTCAGGATCGGCTGGGACAGCCACGCCGCGGACTTCGCCATGACCCTTGGGGAGTTCTACTGCAAGGGCCTGACCGCGCCGGTGATGGTCGAAATCAAGCGCGACGACGTGGTGTTTGCGCGCGTCTATGATATTCGCGGCCGCAGCATCTCCAGCCTCCTTTCAATTCCGGCCCCCTAATCGCCTTCCGAGCGAAGACAACGCGTCACTCGCGATCGCGATTTGTACCGTTTGCATGAGGCATGACTGCCACGCAGCGGCGATCCCTTGCTGGGAAGCTGGGGCCGGACTAGGCTTGGGTTTCGGAAGATCTCAACGGAGGAAGCGGCTATGTCGCCAGCGGAAGCTCGGGTGAAGGAAGCAGCGTCGGAGATGACCGACGCTGAATGGAACCAGCGGGTCAATTTGGCCGCCTGCTATCGGCTGGTCGCACTCTATGGCTGGGACGATCTCGTCGACACCCACATCTCCGCGCGCGTGCCGGGACCGGAACATCATTTCCTCATCAATCCCTATGGGCTGATGTTTGACGAGATCACCGCTTCGAGCCTGGTGAAGGTCGATCTGCATGGTAATCAGCTCACCGAGAGCCAGTACAGCATCAACCCCGCGGGCTTCACCATCCATTCCGCAATTCATGAAGCTCGCGAGGATGCCGGTTGCGTCCTTCACCTGCACACGCTGGACGGCACGGCTGTCTCAAGCGCGATGGAAGGACTGCTGCCGCTGAACCAGACGGCCCAGTTTGTCACCCACGACCTCGCCTATCACGACTATGAAGGCGTGGCGCTCGATCACGACGAACGACCGCGCTTGCAAAAGGATCTTGGCGACAAGAACCACATGCTGCTTCGCAATCACGGCACACTCACCGTCGGCCGCTCCGTCGCTTCCGCCTTCGAGCGCATGTACCACCTCGAGCGCGCCTGCTCGATGCAGGTGCGCACCCGTATGCTCGGGCCGACCGCCTATCCGGTGGAGGAGTTGGTGATTGAAAAGAACGCGAGTGTCTTCGGCAATCCGGATCGCGCGGAGTTACGGTCCACGAATCTGGTCTGGCCGCCCTTGCTGCGCAAGCTCGACCGTATCGACCCGACCTACAAGAATTGAAGTTTTCGGAATCTCAGTGTAGATTGGTTTTTAACGACCTCTGCACTACCGAATAAAAACGCCGCCCAATTCCGGGCGGCGTTTTTCTTAGCGAGGCAACTCCGACAGTGCCGCCAGAATCCGCGCCCAGGAGCGGATTCCCTTGTGAAAGCTTTTGAGATCGTACTTCTCATTCGGCGAATGAATATTGTCGTCGTCCAGACCGAAACCAACCAGGACCGTGTCGAGGCCAAGGGTGCGCTTGAAATCGGCCACGATCGGGATCGACGCGCCCGAACCGATCAGTAGTGCTTCCCTGCCCCACTCTTCGGTCAGCGCTCGCTTGGCGGCGGCGAGCGGCTTCATGTTCCAGTCCAGCGCGATCGCCGGCGCGCTGGAATGATCGCCGAATTCGGCCTTGCAATCTCCCGGTAGCCGCGCGGTCACGTAATCGCGGAAGGCCTGTCGGATTTTCTCAGGCTGTTGGCCTTCGACGAGACGGAAGGAGATCTTTGCGGAAGCCTCCGCCGGGATGACGGTTTTCGAACCGTCACCGGTGTAGCCGCCGATGATGCCATTGATATCGCAGGTCGGGCGCGAGGATATCTGCTCGATCAGCAGGCGATCCTTTTCGCCCGCGGGAATCGAAAGCCCGATCGGCTTGAGAAAAAACTCCGGCGTGAGATTGAGATTCTTCCATTGGGCGAGAATGTCCGGCGGCAGGTCCTTCACGCCGTCATAGAAGCCGGGGATGGTGATATGGCCGTTCTCGTCGAACAGGCCGCCGAGAATATGGGTCAGCACCCGGATCGGATTTCGCGCGCCGCCGCCGAATACGCCGGAATGCAGGTCGCGATTGGCGGCCTTGATCTTGACCTCCTCATAGACGAGGCCGCGTAGAGACGTGGTGATCGCAGGGGTGTTCGGATCCCACATGCCGGTATCGCAAACCAGCGCATAGTCGGCCTTGAGGTCCCGTTTGTTCTCTTCCAGGAACGGGACGAAGTTCTTCGAGCCGATTTCTTCTTCGCCTTCGATCAGGATGGTGACATCAACGGGGAGCGAGCCGGTGACCGATTTCCAGGCCCGGCAGGCTTCGACAAAAGTCATCAGTTGGCCTTTGTCGTCCTCGGCGCCCCGCGCCACGATGATCTTCCGCCCGTCGGCATGATCCGTCACGACCGGCTCAAACGGTGGACGATGCCAAAGAGTGAGGGGATCGACGGGCTGCACATCATAGTGACCGTAGAACAGCACGTGCGGCCGATCGCGGCCGCCGCCGTTTGCTTTGCCATTGCTCCTGGCGAAAATCGCCGGATGGCCCGCTGTCGGCTTCACTTCCGTCGCAAAGCCCAGCGTCTCGATGTCCTTTGCCAGATGTTCCGCCGCAGCCTTGCAGTCCCCCGCAAAAGCCGGATCGGCCGAAATCGATTTGATCCGCAACAGCGCGAACAGCCGTTCGAGGCTGTTGTCGAAATCGGCATCGATGCGGTCGAGGACCGGCTGGACTTGCACGCTGGACATTTCAGTGTTCCTGGTTGGGAAGAGTGTTCTCGGGTTGTAACCTTCCAGACGAGATCGAGCCAGCGGCAGCTTTCCCGAGCGGATGCAGGATGTGCCAGACCAGACCTCCGGCCAGCACCGCCGTGGCTGCGAGGTTGTTGCCCCAGGCCTGCAAATCTTTCGGGAAAAACGGCAAGGAGAGGCTCATCAAGATGCCCGCGGCTGCCAGAACGATCCATGTCCATTTCCGTACCAGGGGACGCGGATCATACGCTGCCCGGTGGATCAGGACCGTCATCGGGAAAAACAACCACATGAAATAGTATTGCCGCGCCAGCGGCGACGCCACGGTCAGGAGGCAGAACAGGATGCCGAGTTCCTCCGCATCTGATCGCGGGGTCCTCCTCCGCTCGTTCGGCATGACCGCGATAAATCCCAAACCTATCGCGACCGCTACACCGAGCACGATCCAATTGGCCGTTTTGAAATCGACGTCGATCAGATTCATGTATCGCGGCGGCCTGGAAGCGTCCTCCTGGTTGTAGTTGATGGGACGAACCAAACGATGAGTCACCGCGACGATGGATTGATTGATCCACGACCAGTTCTGCTCGCCGCGCTGGCCAAATCCCTTTTCGGAGTTCGACTCGACCATGCCGTGATACCACGTCATGAATTCGGAGAGATTGTATTGGAACCCACGAATTGGAGCGGGAACGACCACAAGCAAGACGGCCAGAAAGGCGACCATGCTCGCGAGGGCTGCCCATTGCCGGCGCCAGATCAAATACGGAAAGACGGCGACCGGAAAAGCCTTGATGGCTGCCGCGAGCGCGAACGCGCCTCCCGCGAGCCACGGCTTTTGATGCTGCAACGTCTAAAATCCGTAGAGCATTATCGCGAGCAAGACCAGGTTCGGCTGACCCAGATCGAACATGTCGAACACCGAGGCGATCGTGACGAAGCCAGGCAAGGCAAACAGCCAGGGATCGGGCGAACGCCCCAAACCGGTCATCGCGTTCGAGAACTGTGCGGTCATCCACCATGCCGCGGCATTCAGCAGCGACAGGAAAAAATAAAAGGGTATTTTGCCGAACATGCTCGGTATCGCGAGCAATATCGCAGGCAGCGGCGGATAGATGAAGTCGAGCGTTCCTACCGTCAGGCGCTCATACAGCGGTCCGCTATGGACGATCTGCTGACCTGCCCAGAACCACAATGCGTAGTCTTTGCTTTTGCCGTCCCGAAAAATCTCGGGAACGAGCACGTCGGCCGTGAGCAGCACGCAGGCGATAAGGAACAGAATGTCCAGTGGCCGTCGTACGGATGGCCATCTCAGCACGGGGTCGCGCATCATCGGGAGCCTTGATTTCGGATCGTCTGGTATCAGCAACTCAAATGGCCGGCAAATGCCGGCTGATACCGTCGCGCTACTTTGGCTGGATCTCGGTGACGATAAGTGGGGGATTGCCGCTGAGTTTTGCGTGAGCAACGAGGCGAAGATGGGGGTTTGCAGCCTCCAGCTCCGATGTTTCCGCAGAGGTTAGGAGGGCAAGCGAAGGTGCCGTCAGTTGTTGCAGTTCGCTCAAGGGTACTCTGCGGACCGGCGCGGCCACATAGGCCACGACGTTGAAATTGGACATCGAATACGGGACGTACACCGTGCCCGGCACCTTCGCCCTCACACCGGCGATGATCTGCAACTCGATCCGCGTTTCGCGAAACGTATCCGGCGAAAGCGGCATCACAATCCAGCCAAGAACAATGAGTGCCGTGGAGATCAAGCACACAGCCGTATTGGCTGTCGCAATCAGCCAGGGGCGACTGAACCACCATCGGTCAAATAGGATGCCACAGATGACCGCGAGGCCGAGGTTCCCGGGCATCGCATAGCGCGTCGCGACGCCACCGGGCCAAACAAGCAGAACGAGAGCGCCAAGGGTCGCATAGAGCACGGCGGCAAGCATGAGATCTCTATCCGCCGGAAGCTCCTTTCTGGCAATCGTTAGGATTGCAGGGATCAGCAACACCGACCCCGGCAGCCATTCGACGATGATGCTGAGTGCGAAATCGAGATGGTCCTTGAACCAATGCCACGCGGTCATGTTGTCCGCGAGCCGCGAGTGAACCATCCAGAGATTGAGGTCACCGGGCGTCATGACCTGCCAGTACCAGACCGCAGAGACCAATCCGGCGATCGCATTCGCCAATATGAAGCCGGGAAGCTCGCTCCAGCGTCGCTTGACCAACATATAAGCGCCTACGCCGAGGCCGAAGTACGCCAGCGGCTGCGGTCCCTTGGTCAGCCCCGCCGCGGCCAGCAGCACTGCTATCCCGACCCACCGTAACGCCGAGACGCGGCCCGTGCTCACCCCGCGCCACCAAACAAAAAAGCCGCCGAACATCAGGACCGAGAGGGTGACATCGGGCTCCGCCGTGATGAACTTCTGAGCGACCATCGGACATGAAAACCAGCACAGCGCGCCAACCACGGCCGGCGCCTTGCGCGTGTGGGGCAGCACAAGGTTGAAGACCATCAACCCGCCGGCCAGCAGGAACAAAAGATGCGGCAGGCGCGCAGACCAGACGCTGACGCCGCCGGTGACACTGCCGAGCCCCGCCGCGATCCACGACAGCAACACCGGGCGCTCGACGAGGCGGTTGCCATACAGGTAAGGCGCGAGCCAGTGCCCGTCCTCCAGCGCCCCCCGCGCCAGTCCGATCACGGTACCTTCCTCGTAGTGGACACCACGCAATGAGGCGGCGGGGAATGCCATCAATGCCCAGAGCAAGATCACCCAAACCCAACCGGGAATATCGGCGCGGCGGATTAGTTCTGTCTGGCGCAGAAACCAGGCCCATGCGGCCTGAGTAACCGCGGTCGAAACTTTGGCCTGCGAAGCATCCACCGTTAGCGCCGCAGCAATCCGCCGAGCGCACCACGCACCAGTGCGCGACCGACCGAACCACCGACCGAGCCGCCGACGGATTTGCCAAGATCCGCCGCGACTCCACCGACGACCTTGTTGGTGACCGATCGCGTCACGTTGCGCGCGATGAGCTGACCGGTCGACAGCCGGCCGCGCCGTGCGCCCGTGCCGAAGATCGTCCCGACTATCGCGCCGATCTGTCCAAGAATGCCCCCGCCTCCACCAGAACCGTCTGCCGGAGCGGCTGTCCCGGCCAAACGCTTTTGCAATATTTCATAGGCGGATTCGGCGTCGATCGCGGTGTCGTATTTGCCCTTGACCGGGCTGTTATCCATGATCGCGTTGCGCTCCTCCGGCGTGATCGGGCCGATCCGCGCCGATGGCGGCCTGATCATGACGCGCTCGACCATCGCCGGGATGCCGTTGCCCTCCAGAAAAGACACCAGCGCTTCGCCCTTGCCCAATTCCATGATGACTTTGGCCGTGTCGAGCTTCGGGTTAAGCCGGAAGGTTTGCGCAGCCGCCGCGACCGCCTTCTGGTCGCGCGGGGTGAACGCGCGCAACGCATGCTGCACGCGGTTGCCGAGTTGACCGAGCACCTTGTCCGGCACGTCAACCGGGTTTTGCGTGACGAAATAGACGCCGACCCCTTTCGAGCGGATCAGCCGCACCACCTGCTCGATCTTGTCCATCAACGCCTTCGGCGCGTCGTTGAACAGAAGATGCGCTTCATCGAAAAAGAACACGAGTTTCGGCTTTGGTGGATCGCCGGCTTCCGGCAACTCCTCGAACAACTCTGAGAGCATCCACAGCAGGAAAGTCGCGTACAGCCGCGGGCTCTGCATCAGCTTGTCGGCAACGAGGATATTGACCATGCCACGTCCGTCGCGGTCGGTGCGCATGAAATCCTTCAAGGACAGCGCAGGCTCGCCGTAGAATTTGGTTCCGCCCTGGTTTTCCAGCACAAGGAGCTGGCGCTGAATGGTTCCGACCGTCGCCTTGGTGACATTGCCGAAGCCTTGCGCGGCTTTTCGGATCGAGGCCAGCGGATCGTCATCGCCATCGGCCGTCTTCCTGCCGGCATCGGGAACGATCGCGTCCAGCAGTGCACGCAAGTCCTTCATGTCGATCAGGGCCAGCCCGTTCTCATCGGCCACGCGGAAGGCAACGTTCAGCACGCCTTCCTGCACATCGTTGAGATCGAGCATCCGCGATAACAACAGCGGACCCATTTCGGTGACCGTGGCGCGTACGGGATGGCCCTGTTCACCGAACACGTCCCAAAACACCGTCGAAAACTGGTCCGGTTGAAACGCCAGCCCCATCTCGGCGGCCCGCTTGACGATGAAATCCTTTGCTTCACCTGCTTGCGAGATGCCGGACAGGTCTCCCTTGATGTCGGCCGCGAACACCGGAACGCCGGCGCGCGCCAAACCTTCCGCCATGATCTGAAGCGAGACGGTTTTGCCGGTGCCGGTGGCGCCGGTGACGAGCCCGTGCCGGTTTGCAAGCGCGAGCGTGAGCCAGGCCGGCTGTTCACCCTTGCCGATAAAAATCTTTTCGTCGCTGTCGGCTATCTTGTCGTCAAATACCGCCATCACTCATACCTTCGTAGTCCTCGTGACCTCTCCGCCACTCGCTGCATCATCATACTGCATCTTGTAGGTTGATTGAAACCGCTCGACGGCATCGAAACCGGATCTGACCAGGTGACTTGCGAGTTTCATCGTCAAAAACTGGAAATGATGTTCATATCGCAAGATTTGTTCGCGCTTTCGTCGCCGCTCTTGCATTGCTGCAACACTTGACACGCGATCGGCGACGAATCGAACAGTGGTCGCTTGTATTTCGCAATTCGGAAGGTCAAGATAAACGACGAGTGGGGACCCGGTGCATAACCGGTCAGGGGCGGGGCGTTATGGACGAACTGATTGGCAGGCTGGCCACCAAGGCCGGCACCGATGATGCTGTCTCGAAAAAAACGATCGGCATCATCCTGGATTTCCTCCGCAGCGAGGGTCCTTCCGACAAAGCTCCGGCATTCATCGATGGAATTGGCGGCGCCGAAACGGCAATCGCCGAGTCACGCGACTGCGCCGGCCTCGCCAGCCTGATGGGCGGCGGACTGTTGGCAGCCGCCACCAAGCTCATGGCTCTTGGTTTGGATATCAACAAGATCCAGATCGCGGTCCGCGAGATCATGGAGTTCGGCCGCGACGAAGTTGGAGCGGAGATGAGCGAGATCATTGCGCGGACACCGGGCGTCCGCCAGTTCGCGTGAAGCACCCTTTTTATTGTCGAGTAAAATGACGTATCCAATCTCTGAGATCGAAGGCCTGTCCGCCTTCTCCGCCGCCAAGCTGAAGACGCTTGGTATCCGCACAACCGACGCATTGCTTGAGGCCGCGCGGACCGTCCGGGGGCGCAAGGCGCTAGCCGCGAAAACCGGGATCAGCGAACAGCAACTTCTGGATTGGGCCAATGTCTCCGATTACATGCGTATCCCGGGCATGGGCAGAGCGAAGGTGGTGCTGGTGCGCGCCGCCGGCGTTGCCACAGTCCGCGAACTGGCATTACGCAATCCGGCGCGGCTCGCGCAAAATCTGAAACAGGTGAACACGGCGCGAAAGATCGTCAGGCTTTTGCCCTCGGAGAAGTCCGTGGAACAGTTGATCGCGCAAGCGCGCAAGCTCCAGCCCAAAATCAGCTACTAAAAAATCAGCTACTACGATGACCAGCACTGAGCTGATCGGTTTCCGACGGTTGCCATGGGCTGATCGGCGAACATCGCCGGTCAGACCGCGGCTGCACCTTTCGCCAACACCACCAGCGTCTTGACTCCCATCCGGGGACCGCGCAAAGCGACCGCATGATCGCGAGCACGTCCAGACCCGCTTTTGCGGCCAATCCGGCGGATCATCCGGCGCTGCGGACACTACTGTCCGGCCGCTACCCTGCCGTGATGGGCGTTCTCAATCTCACCCCGGATTCATTTTCCGACGGCGGACAATTTGTCGCCCCGGAGCGGGCATTGGCGCAGGCGCATCGGATGATCGCCGAGGGGGCCAGCATTATCGATATCGGCGCCGAATTCCACCCGGCCCTATGGAGCGCAACCGATCCCGGCGGAGCAGGAATTGGAGCGCTTGCGGCCGGTGCTTCCGGAAGTGATTTCGCTCGGCGTTCCCGTCTCGATCGACAGCATGAAAGCATCCGTCGTCGCGTTCGCGCTGGAGGCAGGCGTCAGTATCGTAAATGACGTTTGGGGCCTGCAGCGCGATCCCGCCATGGCGGGCTTGGTGGCTGCTCGCAACGTTCCTGTCATCATCATGCACAATCGCGACAGCGCCGATCCGGCTATCGACATCATGAAGGATATAGCGGGTTTCTTTGCGCGCTCGCTCGACATCGCCGACAGAGCGGGAATTCCGCGCGGCAACGTCGTGCTCGATCCCGGCATCGGTTTCGGCAAAACGCCGGAGCAGAGCATGATTGCGCTGGCGCGGCTTAACGAACTTCGCTCGTTCGGTCGGCCGCTCCTGGTCGGCGCGTCGCGCAAGCGCTTCATCGCTTCGGTGACGCCGTCGGAGCCGGATCAAAGGCTAGGCGGCTCAATTGCCGCGCATCTCATTGCCGCCGGGCGCGGGGCGCGCATCATACGTACGCATGATGTAGCGGAAACCGTGCAGGCGCTGCGGGTAACGACGGCTATCGAGGATCTGCAATGACCGACACCATCTTCATCACCGGCCTTGTCATCCATGCCCGCCATGGCGTGATGGAGCATGAGACCGAGGTCGGACAGCGTTTCGTGATCGATCTCGAATTGTTCGCCGATCTCTCTAAGTCCTCGCGCACCGACCGGCTGTCCGATACGGTTTCCTATTCCAACGTGGTTGCGACAGCGACGGCAGCTTTCAAGAACACCAATTACAAGCTGCTGGAACGCGCGGCCGGCGCCGTCGCCGACGCTATCCTCGCGGCATTCCCGCGCATTCGAGCTGTCAAGGTCTCCGTTCACAAGCCGCATGCGCCGATTGCGGCGATCTTCGACGACGTCGGCGTCGTGCTAACGCGCAATCGTCAGTCGCCCTGATATGGCTGACGTCCTGATCGCGATGGGTGGCAACGTCGGCGATGTCCGCGCCACCTTCCAGAAGGCGATCGCCAACATCTGCGGGATGTCGCAGGCCGTTCTGAAGGCGCGGTCTTCCGATTACGCCACGCCCCCCTGGGGCGATCAGCAGCAACCCCGTTTCATCAACGCCTGCATCGAAATCGAGACCAGCCTCGATCCCCACGCGCTGCTGTTCACACTGCAACGGATCGAGAAGAAGTTCGGTCGCGACCGCGCGCATGAACAGCACTGGGGTCCACGGACCCTCGATCTCGATCTGATCGCCTATGACGACATTTCGATCCAGAAGCCGGATTTGACTTTGCCGCATCCACGGCTGTTCGAGCGCGCCTTCGTGCTGGTTCCACTGGCGGAGATCGCACCAGACCGCCTCATTGCGGGACGCAGCGTGCGCGCCGCCCTGGCGCAGGTTTCGACCGAGGGGATCGAGCGGTTGCCGGCTATCGATTAGTCCGCCTGGGATGAAACAACGGTTTGCCTGGCCCCCTTCCCCGTGCCAATTTCCGGCTGAATTTCGAAAGATTGGCGCCCGGGCTACACCGGCGCCGGGGTACACTGGCAAATGACTTC
Organism: uncultured Alphaproteobacteria bacterium; assembly: GCA_963764155.1. Lineage (GTDB taxonomy): Bacteria > Pseudomonadota > Alphaproteobacteria > Rhizobiales > Xanthobacteraceae > Bradyrhizobium. The sequence continues at coordinate 486,622 of CAVXRI010000008.1, read as the reverse complement.
CGGGACTGAAGAATTGCGGCTGGGCGCGGATTTCCCGCCGGCGACGTATGACGATTGGCATAAGCTGGTCGAGGGCGTGCTGAAGGGCGCGCGGTTCGATAAACTGGTCGGCAACACCTACGATGGCCTGACGATCGAGCCGATTTATCGGCGCGCCGAAGCCGCGGTAGCGATCGCAGGCCGCGCCGCGGCAACCCCGTGGCGGGTCATGCAGCGGATTGATCATCCGGACCCGGCCAAGGCCAACGCGCAGGCGCTGCACGATCTCGGGAACGGCGCGACCGGGCTGACGCTTGTGTTCGCCGGAGCCACCGGCGCGTGCGGATTTGGACTTGAGCCGACCGCCGAGGCGGTTGAAAAGGTTCTCGAGGGCGTATTGCTCGACGCCGGAATTTCGATCGAACTTCAGATCGGTCCGCAATCGCGGACGGCCGCGATCCATCTCGCCGAATACATCAAGCGCAAAAATCTTAGTCCCGCGGCCTGCCACATTCGCTTCGGCCTCGATCCGCTCGGCAGTTGCGCCGTATGGGGATCCAGCCCGTTTAGCTGGCCCGAAATCGTGCCGGCAGTGACGGGAGCAATCAAAGGTCTTGCCTCGATGGGCTTCGAGGGCCCGTTCGCGGTTGCCGACGGGCGCGTGATCCACGACGCCGGCGGTTCGGAGGTGCAAGAACTCGCGTTCGTGCTGGCGGCCGGCATCGCTTATCTCCGCGCGATCGAACAGGCCGGCGTTGCCCTCGATGATGCGCGCAGCATGGTCTATGCGCGGCTTTCCGCTGACGCCGATCAGTTCATGACCATGGCGAAATTCCGCGCGCTGCGTTTGCTATGGGCGCGAGTTGAGGAGGCCTGCGGCCTAGCGCCAAAACCATTGTTCATCGCGGCCGATACCGCCTGGCGAATGCTGACCCAACGCGACCCCTATGTGAACATATTGCGCGCAACCATGGCGACCTTTGCGGCAGGCCTCGGCGGCGCCGATGCCATCACCGTCTTGCCGCATACGCTGGCGCTGGGATTGCCGGATGCGTTCGCGCGGCGAGTGTCGCGCAATACCCAATTGGTGCTTTTGGAAGAATCCAATCTGGCAAAGGTGTCAGATCCCGCGGCAGGCTCCGGCGGCATCGAGGCTCTGACCGGACAACTCTGCGAGGCAGCCTGGTCGCTATTCCAGGACGCGGAAAGGGCCGGCGGACTGTTTGCGGCACTCGAGCAGAACCTGATCCAGCGAAAGGTTGCGGCAACGCGAGCGGCCCGCGAAACCAATATCGCCGAACGCAGGGACGTGCTGACCGGCGCAAGCGAATTCCCTAACCTGCATGAAGACATCGTCGCCGTGCTGGACGCGAAGCCTGTCGCGCTTGCCCCGTACGGTCAAGCAAAGGTCACGTTCGACGCGCTGACGCCGATGCGGCTCGCCGAGCCCTTCGAGGCATTGCGCGACCGCTCCGATCGAATGCTCAGGGATCGCGGCGCGCGGCCGAAAGTGTTTCTGGCTAACTTGGGTACACCCGCCGACTTCACCGCGCGCGCGACGTTCGCGAAAAGCTTTTTCGAATCCGGCGGGATAGAGGCCGTCGATACGGAAGGGTTCGCCGACCCTGCCGCCCTCGCCGAAGCGTTCAAAGCTTCCGGCGCGGCGCTGGTGTGTATTTGTTCCTCGGAGAAGGTGTATGCCGGGCTGGGGGCGGCCGCCGCAACAGCACTACAAGCCACGGGCGCCAGACATATCTATCTGGCAGGCCGGCCCGGCGAGCAGGAACCCGCGCTGCGCGCCGCCGGCGTCGACGATTTTGTTTTCGCGGGCGGCAACGTGCCGGCTTTCCTCCAGGAGGCTTACCGGCAAGTGGAGCGAAGATGACCTCGGAGTCGAAACCTGTCCTGACCGGCGGGTGCCAGTGCGGCGCTATCCGCTACTCACTATCAGCCCCGCCGGTGAAGGTCAGCGTCTGCCACTGCCGGATGTGCCAGAAGGCGTCCGGCGCACCGTTCGCGTCTTTTGCCGATATTGAACGGAGCGACTTCGCCTGGACCCGCGGCAGTCCGGCCGCGTTCCGCTCCTCCTCCATCGCCGAGCGCGATTTTTGCGCCGCGTGCGGCACGCCCCTAAGCTTCCGCCGCATCGAAGGCACGCGTATCGAGATCATGACCGGCACATTCGACCGCCCCGACCGGGTGACGCCAACCCGGCAATATGGCACCGAATCCCGGCTTGGCTGGGTGGTCGGGATCGCCAACTTGCCGAGCCAGACTACGCTGCAGAACTACGGGCCGGAAAAGCTTGATGGGATCGTCAATTACCAGCATCCAGACCATGATTGACGCCGGGCCATCGTATGACGCTTATGGCCGGCTATGGTATGTTCGCCACAAACCCGTGCTGCCCGCGCTTGACTTGGCGTCCACCTCCTCTCGTTCAGCAAGATTGTGGATGGCCGGAGCAACTCCAGCCCCGGCGAATGAGCGATGACGATGAGCCGCATACCCAATTTCGCTGAAATCGCATTTGAACCGCGCAGCGGCGCCAACGCCACCGGCGTCGCCAAACCATTTGGTGTTACCGAGCCCTGGCTCACGCCTGAAGGCATCGCGGTGAAGCCGAGCTATGGCGAGGCCGATCTCGAAGGGATCGACTTCCTCGAGACCTGGCCGGGTATTCCGCCGTACCTGCGCGGCCCCTACCCCACCATGTACGTCAACCAGCCCTGGACCATCAGGCAATATGCCGGGTTCTCGACCGCCGAAGACTCGAATGCGTTCTACCGGCGCAATCTCGCTGCCGGGCAAAAGGGCCTGTCGGTCGCGTTCGATCTCGCCACCCATCGCGGATATGATTCCGATCACCCGCGCGTTTCCGGCGATGTCGGCATGGCCGGCGTCGCGATCAACTCGATCTACGATATGCGCACGCTGTTTGCGGGCATTCCGCTCGACCAGATGAGCGTCTCGATGACCATGAACGGCGCGGTGCTGCCGGTGCTCGCGCTCTTTGTTGTAGCCGCCGAGGAACAGGGGGTGCCGCCGGAAAAACTGTCCGGCACCATTCAGAACGACATCCTCAAAGAATTCATGGTGCGCAACACCTACATTTATCCGCCGGCACCCTCGATGCGGATCATCTCGGACATATTCGCCTATAGCTCGCAGCGAATGCCGAAATTCAATTCGATCTCGATTTCCGGCTATCACATGCAGGAAGCCGGCGCGACCCAGGACCTCGAACTCGCCTATACGCTGGCCGATGGGGTCGAATATCTCCGCGCCGGCCTTGCGGCGGGCCTTGACGTCGATCGCTTCGCGCCCCGGCTTTCGTTTTTCTGGGCGATCGGCATGAACTTCTTCATGGAAGTCGCCAAGATGCGGGCCGCGCGACTGCTTTGGGCCAAGCTGTTGAAGCCGTTCAATCCGCAGGACCCCCGTTCGCTGTCGTTGCGAACGCATTGCCAGACCTCCGGCTGGTCGCTGACGGCACAGGACGTCTTCAACAACGTGATGCGCACCACGATCGAGGCGATGGCCGCAACGCAGGGCCATACTCAATCATTGCACACCAATGCGCTCGACGAGGCGCTGGCCTTGCCGACCGACTTCTCCGCGCGCATCGCCCGCAACACGCAGTTGTTTCTGCAACAGGAAAGCGGCACGACCCGAATTATCGATCCGTGGGGCGGATCGTACTATGTCGAGCGGCTGACGCACGATCTCGCCGTCAAGGCCTGGGGGCACATCCAGGAGGTGGAATCCCTTGGCGGCATGGCGAAGGCGATCGAAGCCGGCGTTCCCAAGCTACGGATCGAGGAAGCCTCGGCCAAAACGCAGGCCCGGATCGACGCCGGCAGGCAGGCAGTTATCGGCGTCAACAAATACAAGCCGGTCGACGAGGCGCCGATCTCCATTCTGAAGGTGGAGAACTCGACGGTGCGACGCCTGCAGCTGGACAAGCTCAAACGACTGCGATCCGAACGCAACCAAAAGGACGTCGATGACGCCTTGGCGGCGCTCACGCGCAGCGCCGGCGAAGGCAACGGCAATCTGCTGGCGCTGGCGATTGACGCCGCGCGCGCCAAGGCCACCGTCGGCGAAATATCTGACGCAATGGAAAAAGTGTTTGGGCGTCACCGCGCCGAGATCAAGTCCATCACCGGCGTCTACAAGCGGGAGGCGTCTGCCATGTCGAACCGGGTTGAAAAATTGCAGGTGCTTATCGACGCGTTCGAGGAAGCCGAAGGTCGAAGGCCGCGCATTCTCGTCGCCAAGATCGGCCAGGACGGCCATGACCGCGGCCAGAAGGTGATTGCATCCGCCTTTGCAGATGTCGGGTTCGACGTCGATATCGGTCCGCTATTTGCGACGGCGGACGAAGCGGCGCGGCAGGCGGTCGAGAACGACGTGCACATTTTAGGCGTATCGTCGCTGGCGGCGGCGCATCTCACCGCGGTTCCGGAATTGAAAGCCGCGCTGAAGAAGCAAGGCCGTGAGGACATCATGATCATCGTCGGCGGCGTGGTGCCCCCGCAGGATTACGAGGCGCTTTACAAGGCCGGCGCTGAAGCGATCTTCCCTCCCGGCACTGTCATTGCCGACGCCGCTGAAGAACTGATCCATAAGCTGAACGCACGCCTCGGCCACAGCGAGGCTGCGGAATAATCTCCCGCCCAAATCGCATTCTCTGCAAAGGATTCCTCTTGCGCGCCCGCTGTATTCATTTCGCCGTCTTCGGCGGCTTGCGACCGAACGGCGTTGGATGAAGACCAGCAATGACCGGCCGTAACAAGCTCGACATCGACAATTTGGCCAAAGAACTCCGCGCCGGCAGCCGCGCGGCGCTGGCGCGCGCAATCACGCTGATCGAAAGCCGACGCGGCGATCATCAGGCCGCCGCTCGTGATCTTGTGCAAAGGCTGCTGCCGGAGACCGGCAATGCGGTGCGGGTCGGCATCACCGGCTCGCCCGGGGTAGGCAAATCCACCACCATCGACGCGCTCGGGATGTTCCTGATCGAGCGCGGCCACAAGGTTGCGGTGCTCGCGGTCGATCCATCGTCGGCACGCACGGGCGGCTCTATTCTCGGCGACAAGACAAGGATGGCGCGGCTCTCCGCGTCCGATCATGCCTTCATCCGTCCCTCCCCCGCGTCCGGCACGCTCGGCGGCGTTGCCGCAAAAACCCGAGAGGCGATGCTGCTTTGCGAGGCTGCCGGTTTCGACGTGGTGTTGGTGGAAACAGTCGGGATCGGGCAATCAGAGACCGCAGTCTGCGACATGACCGATTTTTTCCTGGCGCTGATGCTGCCCGGCGCCGGTGACGAGCTGCAGGGCATCAAGAAGGGCCTGGTCGAACTTGCCGACATGATCGCCGTCAACAAGGCTGACGGGGACAACGTCAAGCGCGCCAATCTCGCCGCCGCCGACTATCGCAGCGCGCTTCACATCCTCCATCCACGGTCAGAACACTGGCATCCGCCCGTGGTGACCTATTCGGCCCTGACCGAAGCGGGGATCGGCGATCTCTGGCAGAAAATTCTCGATCATCGCACCGCAATGAGCGCCTCAGGCGATTTTGCCGCCCGGCGGCGCGATCAGCAGGTCAAGTGGATGTGGTCGATGCTGGAGCAACGCATGCTGGCAAGGCTGCGCGCCGACGCGTCGGTTCGAGCCAAGGTGAAGAAGGTGGAAGCCGAAGTGGCCGACGGCCGCCTGGCGCCGGCAGTCGCGGCAGAACAGATCGCGGAGATGCTGAAGTGAACGAAAAGCTTCGTATCCTGATCACCGGATTCGGCCCGTTTCCCGGCGCTCCGTTCAATCCGACCATGCCGCTTGTAAGGCGGTTGGCACAGTTCCGCCGACCCGCACTCAGCGAGGTCGAGCTGACGAGCCACATTTTTCACGTGACCTACGCCACAGTGGACCGCGAATTGCCGGCGCTGGTTGCTCAACGGCGTCCACACGCGCTTCTGATGTTCGGCCTCGCGGACCGCACCGCGCATATGCGGATCGAGACCCGCGCTCGCAATGCGGTCACTACTTCGTTTCCCGATGCCGATCGCAACGTTGCGCGCAAGGGATCGATCGTCAGCGGCGTCGGATCGACCATGTTCGGCCCGCATACCGCAAGGCTGCGCCGTGCGGCAACGCTCACCGGCATCGATGCGCGCATCTCCCGCGATGCCGGCAGCTATCTCTGCAACTATCTGAGCTGGCGGGCGATTGAGGCGGTGAACGCCAACGGCGATCTGCGCCTCGCTTCGTTCGTTCACGTGCCTCTCCTCCCCCGCGATGCGACATCGCGACGAAAAGATCCAGCACGCCCGATCACTCTGGAACATCTCGTAGATGCCGGGGAGGCCATGCTTCTCGAACTAGTGAGACTTACAAGGCAGGCGCTGCGGGACGGTTAGTCCCGGGTCGGGGCGTCCTGCGCGACACTGGTTACGCGCCGTCGCGGCATAGAGGCGTTACTCTCCCCTCGTCGTCGCCCGGCTCGACCGGGCCCAGTATTCGACAAACCTGTCGGTGCTGCACGCTTTGCGAAGGTGGACGAGAGCGATGCGGTGGGACACTAAACGAAGGCAGGGGTCCCAACGGTCAAAGCGTACTGCGCAGCGATGGATAGCGTTGCTGCATGAGTTCGAGCATGGAATCGCTGACGTCGTCCGTCACCAGGGCTGGCGCTGAAAGCGGCTCATCGAATGGTTCGGGGTTGGCGTCGATGCTTATCGTCTCGTGCACTGGCTCGGCTACGTTCTGCACGGGCCGGAGCTGCGCAAGGGAAATGCCATTCAACGGCAGGTTGGCATGGATCTCGTCGTCATCAGCGGAGTCCGGACTCAGCAGAGCCCGCCACATCGCTACCGCCGACTGGGCTTCCTGAATGTTCTGCAGGAACGCGAGTTCACTGTGATACCGCCGCCAACGGCCGGTCTCGAACAATTCAGTAAGGTGCTCAAGCCGTCGCTCTGCGAGAGCGCACCAGCGCGCAACCAGATGGCGGCCCCCCGCCACGTCTATGCGTTGTGTCATAAATCAGCCCGCAAGAAAGAGAACGGACGCGACGCAACGAACAGACGAATCATTAGACGTGACCCGAATATTTTGTGGAAAACCTTTTCCGATGTCCAGCCGTTAGCAACGAAAGTCGGGCAAAAACATGGCGGAATAGCGCCCTCGGGCTCAACGCCAGCCGAGAAGGCAAATTCGCCGGACCAAACCGCTCAAAACCCGGCGAAAAATAAAGACCCGCCCGGGGGGACAACCGGACGGGTCAAGCCATATGGCGCTTGGGGTGGATGGGCGCTCGCGCCGAATACAGCCATGGGGTGCGATTTCCGCTCCCACAATAAGTGTGTCGCCGTCCCCCTTCAGGACGTTCAATTCGAGTAAAGGTTTTTTGGCGAAGCTTTGTTGCGGCGCGGCCATGCACGCCTCCAACCAGCTAGTTGGAGCTATATCAATGCGTTGGCGGTTGTTAAAGCTCTCTTGGGTAAAGCCCGGAGCGGTCGCCGATCAGACCCGCTTGCGCGATGAGCATGTCGCGAAAAATCTGGCGAGCCGGGAAGGCACCATGGGCGCCTGCGGCTTTCGCGGCTCCGCGTCGATCGCAGCAAACAAGTTCTGCATCGCGCGCGCGGAAGGCCCGCGGAGGCTTTCATTGAGAAAAATGATCTCAGCGCACTCTTCGCGGGCGGTCGAATACTCTCGCGCAAGCTCCGGGTCCCGGCCGATGGCCTCCTCGACGCGACGGGCGTCGCGCGCGCTCAGCGCGCCGGCCGCATGCCATGGCAGCAGCATTTCCACCTCGCTGGACTCCTGATCCAGCTTTTTTTTGCTCATTGCCATCATGACCACATTCGTCATCCTTCGAGGTCTCTCGTTGGCTTCTAGACGCCGGGCATCAACTTGTATTGCAAACGGCCAGACGGAATGGCGACCCTGATTCGACCAGACGACTGACACCAGATCGAGCCAGCCGGGCGCACACTCAGACGCTCGTCTACACGAGCCGGTCGCCGTCAGCGGATCCAGAGACCAGGACTTGCTCCGCAGCCGCTATTCGCACTCAATGGCCGCCTCACAGGGTTGGTCGGGTCGAATAGCCAAGTGGTTCGATGAAAGAGCCAACATTTTTCAGCTAGAGGTAGTAGCCCCGGAAACGCGCGGTTTAAGTGCCGAAGCGCGGCATTCCCGGAGCCCGCCCCGGCGGAGTTCTCGGTTCGACCGTTAAACGTGGGTTAATGCCCACCCCCCGCCCCCTCATTCGCCGTGAGCAGATGCAAACACGGCGGCCGCGAGCGCTGCTGAGCCCTCAAATGCGTGGATATGGCTCGCCGAACAGGTGAAGGGGTGGTTTCTGCGCCCGCAATCGGCTCCAAAAGATACCAAAACTAAAGGCTTCCCACTTAGGTTTGGCAGTAGTTTCCACTATGGCGAGACCATGGGCACCACCGCTGCGTCGCCTTTTCTCAATCCCATTGCGGCTGAACTGGAAAGCGCACGTCCGAAGCTGACGGCGAGTGTCGTGTTGCGCCGCGCCAGCCAGCGCCGCCGCATGCTCGGCGTGCAGTTCGTCAGTTGCTTGCTGATTTCGGTGTGCCTGCTGGCCTATGTTCTACTCGGCGCGATTTCCATCACCATTGTCTCGGCATACTTCCTGGCTGGCGTCGGGCTGATCGGGATTTTCCTCGCGTTGTCCGAAGCGGGGTTCAACGACCGATTTGAGGATCACTACCTCTCGGTGTCCCAGGTTGCCGGCCACGTCGGTCTGCAACTCGGTTTCATACTGGCGGCTCCCCAAATCGGGTATGCGCTTCTCAGCATAGTGTTCGTGGTCTTCGGATTTGGCGCCCTGCGCATGACCACTCGTCAGGCGACCACAGTGTGGGTGCTGACGACCATAGGTCTCATTGTGGTGTTCCTGCTCACGCAGACGCCGATCGACCTTCCCGTGGCGACCGAATCTGAACGGATCGCGGCGGTGCTGTTTTTCGCAATGACGGTCGGACAGTGCGCCTTCGTGGGGCTGTACGGCTCATCGATGCGCAAGATGCTCTATGACCGCAGCTACGAACTCAAGATCGCCTACGAACGCATTGAGGAACTGGCTGAACTCGACGAATTGACGGGCTCGTTCAATCGCCGCTGCATTATGCGCCTGCTGGAAGACGAGGTTGCCCGGTCGCATCGCACCAACACACCCTGCTCCATCGCGCTGATCGATCTCGACTGGTTCAAGCGGATCAATGACGCTTATGGACATCCGACCGGCGACGAAGTGCTGAGGACATACGCTATCTCGATGTTCGCCAATATTCGCGCTATCGACAAATTCGGCCGCTACGGCGGAGAAGAATTCCTGCTTCTACTGCCCGATGCCCGGCAAGAGCACGCCGCGCGAATGCTCGACCGGCTGCGCCTGATCATCGGCGGCCTTGACTGGAGCGCGTTCTCTCCGGGCATGCAGGTGACAATTTCGGCCGGCATCGCGACGCTGCAGCCGAAAGAAACCCCTGATGCACTGCTTGCCCGCGCCGATCGCGCCCTCTACGTGGCCAAGGCAAAAGGACGCAACCGCATCGCCACCGCCTCGTCCATTTCACCACCGGACACTCAACCAAGCCGTCGGTCCGATCCCGAAAGCTCCAGGATAGAGTCATGAATTCAAAATCCGTCGTCGCCCCTGAAAACCTGCTGGATGAGCTGCAGTCAACGCTCGCACACGGCACAGTCGCACGCCGGGTAGAGACGCTGCGCCGCGTGACGGATCTGTTTATCAACGGCGCGGTAGATTACTCGGACGAACAGATCGGACTGTTCGATGATGTCTTTCAGTGCCTGATCGTTCACATCGAGACATCGGCCAAGGCGCTGCTCGCCAATCGCCTCGCGCCGATCGAGACCGCGCCTGCTCGCACGGTTCGCACTCTCGCGCTCGATGATCTCATCGAAGTCGCGGGGCCGGTGCTCTCGCAATCGACCCGGCTCGACGACGCTGCCTTGATCGAGGCCGCGCGCAACAAGAGCCAGGCGCATTTGATGGCGATCTCCACCCGAAAGGTGCTGAGCGGCGCTGTTACCGACGTGCTGGTGCTGCGCGGCAACGATGAGGTGGTGCAGAGTACGGTGAACAATCCCGGCGCCGAATTTTCCGAGCGCGGTTTTACCCGGTTGGTTAATCGGGCCGAGGGAGATGACAATCTGGCGACCTGCGTCGGCCTGCGACCAACGATGCCGCGTCATCTGTATCTGAAACTACTGGCGAAGGCATCGGACACGGTACGGCAACGGCTGGAAGCCGCAAACCCGCAGCAGGCGAATCACGTACCCCCGGCGGTACGAGAGGCCACGCAACGAACCCGCGCCGCGGTCGTCGGCGTGACACGGGACACGGCTCTCGCTCACGGGCTGGTCAGGTCGCTGTTCGAGGATGGCCGGCTCGACGAACCTCAGGTGATAACATTCGCCGATGCCGGCAAATTCGACGAGACAAATGCGTCGCTTGCGGCACTCGCCGGGGTGCCGGTGTCGATTGCGGAGAACATGATGATCGAAACTCGCACCGAAGGCGTGATGATCCTCGCCAAGGTCGCGGGCTTGTCCTGGTCAGCCGTGCGATCAATCATCAGCATGCGCGACGATCTCTCGGGCGGCGAGCCGACCAATCTTGCGGCTTCCAGGGACACCTACGAACGGCTGCGGCCCTCGACCGCCCAGCAAGTGCTGCGCTTCCACCGCATGCAGGAAACCTCCGCGCCGGCGGCTTGATGCGAATGTCGAAATTAAAACCTCAGCAGCCTCGACCCCGCCAATGCGCCGATCGTTGTGACAAGGGCGGTTGAGAGCGTGTACCAGGTCGCCACGAACAGCGGTAAATCATCGGTGCAATGCGAGGCGTAAAGCGTCGCAGCCAGTCCCGCCGACAACAACCCGGCGATGGCGCCTGCAACCGCCGGACGCGACGGCGCGCCACGCCGCAACCCGACCAGCGCGGCGGCGAGCAGCGGCAGCGACATGATTGGTATAGCGGTCATGCAAATCCGCGAATTGCTGCCGACCAGGCGCGTCATCATCGGCAATCGCTGCGGCATCATCATTTCACCGGAGATGCCCGCGATCAAAAGCGCCGCCGGAATCATCAATAACCAGATCCAGCCGCGCACCGAGGCCTCAGGCCGCGACAGATGCAGACTGAGTGAGATCGCCGAGATCGCCAGCGTCAACGTCACTGCGAACTTCAGGTCGAAAAACGGGTTGTGCATCGCCGACATCACGTCGGGCCTGACACCCAACCCCATAAAAAACATCGCGATCGAAACCGGAGCGGCCGCCAGCAGCGCCAGCGTCAGGACGAAACCGACAGGCCAGGCGCGGTGAGAACCGTCAGCGGCCAAAGTTCGAATGAGTTGATCGGTATCCATGCTCATGGTTCCCGCAACTTGCCGGTGAGGCTCGCCAGTCCGCGATGCAGCGCCACGCGCACCGCGCCCTCGCTCATCGCGAATTTTACGGCCGTATCCTTGATTGACGCACTCTCTACCGCGATCGACTGCAGCACCTCGCGCTGTCGCGCGGGCAAGGATTGAAGAAGAGCAGCGACTTCGCTTGCCGGGGCAGCCTCAGCCGGAGCTTCGCCCGGAAGCGTCTCGGCGAAATCGTCGATGTTGACGAAAATCCTTCTGCCACGCCGGCGTAGCGCATCGATGAGCTTGTTGCGCGCAATCGCAAACAGCCAAGGCGCGAACGGAGCGTTCGCGTCCCAGGTATGTCGCTTCAAATGCACCGCCAACAAAATATCCTGCACAATGTCCTCGGCTTGATCGACCGGTTGCCCCGCCCGGGCCAGACCGCGGCGCGCCCCGGCCCGCAAGACCGGGGTGACGGCCTTGAGCAGACGATGATAGCTCGCATTGTCACCGGAAATGGCCGACCGCATCAGGCCGGTCCATTCGTCTTCACGTTCGCGCACACGCGCTCCCAATTTGCAATTCGGTCGGCCGTTCAATTTGTTACGATCGAAGCTGAAGATCACGAATTCGTGATCACGGCTCCCGCCCTCAAAGGTCTCGCGCCACTACCGGGGATTCGCAAGCCCATTCCTGCGTGACAGCCACATGCGGCCGAAGCGGGCCCGCGCTTTCCGGGAACTGCGCAGCGCCCCTGTTTTGCCAGCCGCAACCCGGAAGAATTCCCATTTTCGCCGCGCTGCCGACATCCCCCGAGGTCTCTTTTTGCGCTTCGGGGGCTGGCAACGTGGAGAACGCTGATGAAATCAAGTGCCAGCGGGCGGTCGGCCCTGATATTGGCATCGGGACTCTTGCTGTGTCTCGTCGGGCCATCGCATGCAGCGACGGACGGGACGACGGATGATCCCGCCGGCAAAGCCTCCAGTCGCGTTGTCGCTCACCATTCACATCACAAATCGGCCAAGCCGGCGTTGAAGTCGTCAAGCGGCAACCATGACGCAGGGACGAAGGCCGCCGAGGATTTCGGCTTGGCTGCGCCCGCGATTCCGCCTTTTGTGGCGGATGCCAATGCGCAGCTGCCGCCCCCGGAAGAGCCGACGATTGCCGCCGAAGGCATGCGGGCGCGGGCCGACGATCTCGTGCAGAATTCACCGAATTCGGCTGATAGCCCGCCTGCGGCCGAGGAGCAGGTGGTCCCTCCCGATCAGCTCAACGACATGGATCGTACGGTACGTGAAGAGGCGCCGGACACGCCGGCAGCTCCAGGCGTCGCAATGGCGTCAGCCGAAGCCGCTGCCGACGCTGATGCTCCCGAAGTGCGGTCGCCCGCGCGCGACAACGAATTATCGCTCTGGGATCACACTTCCCTGATCGGAAAAATCTTCATCGGCTTCGGCGCGCTGCTGACGGTGGCCTCCGCCGGGCGGATGTTCATGGCGTGACTGGCCGGTGAAAGAGCGCGATAACCAGGCCCTTGAAGCCCATCCCGCCAGCGGGCACATTGCCGCCGTGTGAAGCGCGGAGTGCAAGCATGGGTAAGTTCGAACACATTATCGTCGACAGCAAAGGCGCGGTCGGCGTCATCACGCTCAATCGGCCGAAAATGCTCAATGCGCTCTCTTTTGGTGTGTTCCGCGAGATCGCCGCGGCGATTGACGATCTCGAGGCGGACGAGAGCATTGGCTGCATTCTCCTGACGGGCAGCGAAAAGGCATTTGCCGCCGGCGCTGATATCAAGGAGATGCAGCCAAAGACTTTCATCGACATGTTCTCCGGCGATTTCGCCGCCATCGGAGGCGACCGTGTTGCGAGGTGCCGCAAGCCGACCATCGCGGCCGTCGCAGGCTACGCGCTGGGCGGCGGCTGCGAACTCGCGATGATGTGCGACATCATCATCGCCGCCGACACCGCGAAATTCGGGCAGCCGGAAATCACCTTGGGCACGATCCCCGGGATCGGCGGAACGCAGCGGCTGACGCGCGCCGTGGGCAAATCCAAGGCGATGGATTTGTGCCTGACCGGGCGGATGATGGATGCGGCGGAAGCGGAGCGCTCGGGCCTGGTCAGTCGCGTGGTCGCGGCAGACAAGTTGATGGAAGAGGCGTTTTCGGCGGCGGAGAAAATTGCTTCAATGTCACGCCCGGCCGCCGCGATGGCCAAGCAAGCCATCAATCGAGCCTTCGAGACGCCGCTGTCCGAAGGGCTCGAGGTCGAGCGCAACTTGTTTCACTCGACCTTTGCGCTTGAAGACCGGTCGGAGGGCATGGCCGCGTTCATCGAGAAACGCAAGCCGGCGAACAAGAACAGGTAACGAAGCACTCTCCCATGTCGTCCCGGCCCTGAGCCGGGACCCATAGCCACCGCTGTATTGCATTGCAAAGGTTGGGGCCACGGCTCGTAAGACAACAAATGTCAGTGGTTATGGGTCCCCGCGTTCGCGGGGACGACATCAACTAGCCGCCACGGCTCTTTGCCAATGCCGCGCTGACGAGGGCATGGTAGGCGCGCTCGGACCAGGTCGAGGGACGATCGAGCCCGAGGCGCGCCAGGCATTCCTCGTCGGCCACGTTCGCCGGTTGCGTTAGTCCCCGCCACAACAATCCGGCCAGGCGTTGCGGCGCGCCTTGGGCGTCCTGCAGAATTTGCAACGCCGGGATCAGTTGCTGCTCCGTTTCGGTGAAGTCGCTCCCGAACGGAAATGAAGGCAACAAGCCCTGTTCTCGTGCCCCCTTTAGCGCGCGTGAAATTCGCTCCGGCACGTTCTCGCGGAACCCGCGAGCAATTTCATGATTCTTCGGCAGCTTGCCAGCGTCTTTGGCCGCTCGCGCCAGTTCATCCTGAAAACGGGAATCGGCGACCTGCAGCATCGCCGCAATCACATCGGCGTCGGATTTTCCTCTGACATCGGCAACACCGTATTCTGTGACGAACACGTCACGCAGATGCCGTGGAATAGTCTCGTGTCCGTAGCTCCAGCGGATGTTGGACCGTGCTTTCGCGCCGGCCCGTCGCGTCGCTTCCAGCGCGAGAATAGAGCGCGCGCCTTCAAGAGCGAACGCCTGCGCCACGAAATTATACTGTCCACCGACGCCGCTCACGACCTGCCCGTTTTCGAGACCGTCGGAAATCGCGGCCCCCATCAGCGTCGCCATCATCGTGCTATTGATGAAGCGCGCGTCAACGCGGGCGCGTCGCTTGGCCTCTTCGTCACCGTAGAGCTGGTTGGTGAAAGACACCGGCATCATCTGAATGCGCGCGATCTGTTCCGGCGTCATTTCGCGCAACGCGCGATAAAAGGATTTCGGTCCGATGAAAAATGCACCGCGCAGCAAGACGCCGTCCACCTCGCGCTTGATGATGCCGGCCTCGATCAAGCCGAGAAACGCCTCGAACACCATTTCGCTGATGCCGTGGAGACCTTTCTCGAACACTCCGGCCTCCCGCGCTGGGACTGGTTCGGGTCCCGGCGTAAGTCGCTTCATGATGGCGTGATACTGCGCGTTGTCCCTGTGCCGGATAATCAGACCTTGGGCGAGCGCGTCGCCCACCTGCCCGATTCCGATCTGCAGCGTGCCGCCGTCGCGAACCAAGCCGGCAGCGTGGAGTCCCATTGCGTATCTGGCGTCGCTGATCGGCTCAGACGGCGGGGCGAACAGCGGAAAATCGGTATCGGCACTGTCCAGCACCGCGCTGAATTGATCGGCCGGCAGATCTCCGGCGCCCGGCATGAACGGCAGTTCGGAATTGACCTGCCCGATCAACTTGAACGACGCACGGCCCGCGCTGCGCTCTCGCAAGATGTCCAGCGTGGTATCGGTGTTGCAGCTAAGGCTGTAACGAGTGGCCCCATCCACCAACCGCTTGGCAACCAGTTGCGTCACCACGTTCAGGCCGCGCGCCAGCAGATAGGACGCGGCATGGGTGTAGTTCGCCGAAATATAGTGCTGCTGCGCAAACGGCACATGCAGCCATTGTCCAGCCATGAAGAAAAACTCGATCACGCTTATGTTGGGCGGCAACGCATCCGCGCGCAGCGGTCCCGCATAAGCAAGATTTGGATACCCGCCGAACAGGCGATCAATCACAGGCGCAATGAATCGTCGCTCGACAAGGTTCTTCGGACTGGGTTTTTCCAGCGTGAGTGCGGAAAAGAAGGTCAGATTGATCGAGCGGTCGGCGGCGGCGCGCGCGTAGAGCGCATTCACGATGTGGTTGGCCTTGCCAAGCCCGAGCGGAAGCCCGACCACGAGAGTGGTTCCGACCTCCCGGATGATGTCCTCCGCGATCGCGTCAGGGTCGGAGAACAATCTCGGCATCACGCGCAAGCCCGGGCGAATAGGAGGCCGCGTCGAGAATCGGACGCACCTGCCAGCTATAGCGCATTTGGCCATCTCTGTGATGAACCGGCCACAGCGGCTTGTCGAATTCAGGGGGTTTCGCGGCCCGAGGTTTGCTTGTGGCCGCGCTGGCCCGTAAACAGGGTAGAGAGCGGCGGTGGAACCGGCGGCCGGGGTGACTACGGGATTACATGATTGGGAGTGCCGCTAAATCTGGTCGCGTGAAGGGGCATGTGCTTCGACCGGGCATCTGCCTTGGCGCACTTGCTTGCCTTGCACTCGCAACCACGGCGGCCTCCGCCGAAAGCCTTCCAGACGCCCTCGCCAAAGCCTATCAAACCAATCCGCAACTTAATGCCGAACGCGCCCGGCAGCGTGGCACGGACGAGAACCTGCCTCAGGCGCTGGCTGGCTACCGGCCGCAAATCATCGCGACATTAAGCGGCGGACTGCAAGCGGTCCGCAACCTGCTGCCCGACAACACGATCCAATCCGCGACCTTGAAGCCGTGGACCGTCGGCGTGACAGTAACGCAAACCCTGTTCAATGGCTTCAAGACGGCGAACAGCGTTCGGGTTGCCGAACTGCAGGTCCAGTCGGGCCGCGAGGCGCTGCGCAATGTGGGCCAGGGCGTACTGCTCGACGCCGTGACCGCCTACAGTAACGTGATGGCCAATCAGTCCCTGGTCGAGGCCCAACAGTCCAACGTCCAGTTTCTGCGCGAGACACTCGGCGTCGCGCAGCGGCGTTTGAAGGCCGGCGACGTGACGCCGACCGACACCGCGCAAGCCGAGGCGCGGCTGAACCGGGGGTTGGCGGACCTCAACACCGCCGAGACCAACCTCGCCGTCAGCCAGGCGACCTATACGCAAGTGATCGGCAGCGCGCCCTCGCAGCTCAAGCCCGCTGAAACCATCGAGCGATATCTGCCGCGCAGCCGCGACGACGCTGTAACCATGGCCTACACTCAGCATCCCGCGGTCACAGCGGCAGGCTTCGACGTCGATGTCGCCTCGACCTCGATCCATGTTGCCGAAAGCAGCTTGCTGCCAACCATCACCTTGCAAGGCAGCGCGAGCCACGCCAGCGAAGCCGATCCGAGCCTCACCACGCTGAGAACCGATCAGGCCTCGGTGATCGCCCAGATGAACGCCCCGATCTATGATGGCGGCCTGGCGGCATCGCAGACGCGGCAGGCAAAGGAAGTGGCCACGCAGAGCCGCCTGGTGCTGGACCAGATGCGCAATCAGGCGCGCACGGCGGCCGTCAGCGCGTGGGCTACCAACGAAGGCGCCAGGATTGCGGTCACTGCCTCCGAATCCGAAGTGCGTGCCTCGACGGTCGCGTTGCAGGGCGTGACCAAGGAGGCGCAGGGCGGACAGCGTACCACGCTCGACGTCTTGAATGCGCAGCAGGAATTGATTCAGGCCAAAGCGCGGCTGATCGGCGCGCAGCGTGATCGCGTAATCGCGTCATACACATTGCTGAGCGCCGTCGGCAGGCTCGACGTCAAGACGCTGGCGTTGAATACGCCGGACTATCTGCCGGAGGTTCACTATCATCAGGTGCGCGACGCCTGGCATGGCCTGCGCACCCCATCGGGGAAATGAGTCCGGCGGGCTATAAGGGCCGCTAATCCGGGTTGCGAACGAAAGCGGATCGGTTCAGGCTGGCTGATATCAGAGCGCTGCATAGAACAGCGTCGGCCATTAGCGGAGGTAACGATCCATGTTCACCCGACGCACTATGCTGCTTGCCTCCATTGCGGCCGGAGCAGTCATGAACAACAACGACGCCTTAGCCAAACCGGCACAACCATCGACGCCTGTGAATTTCGACGTTCCCGCCGGCGCTTGCGATTGCCACACCCATATCCACGGCGATCCCCAGAAATTCCCGTTCTTCGCAGGCCGCGTCTATACGCCGGAACCGGCCTCGCCAGAGGAGATGTCGGCGCTGCACAAGGCGCTGCATATCGAGCGCGTGGTGATCGTTACCCCGAGCGTTTACGGGACGGACAATTCGGCAACCCTGTTCGGCATGCGGGCACGCGGCGCCAGCGCGCGCGGCGTCGCCGTGATCGACGACAAGACTCCGGAAAGCGATCTCGACACCATGCAGAAGGACGGCTTCCGCGGCATACGCCTCAATCTGGCGACCGGCGGCGTCAACGATCCGGCCGTGGGAAAGCCACGCTTTCAGGCTGCGGTCGACCGCGTGAAGGCCCGCGGCCTGCACGTTCAGCTCTTCACGTCGCTTGCGATGATCTCGGCTATCAAGGACCTCGTTTCCGCTTCGCCGGTGCCCGTCGTCTTCGATCACTTCGGCGGCGCCCAGGCCGAACTTGGGTTGGACCAGCCGGGCTTCGCCGATCTCGTGGAATTGGTCAGATCAGGCAAGGCGTATGTGAAAATCTCCGGCGCTTATCGTGCCTCAAAGCTCGCGCCTGATTATCCGGACGCCGCGCCACTGGCCCGCGCGCTGATCGCAGCCAACCCCGACCGTATCGTTTGGGGCACCGATTGGCCGCACCCGGATTCGGTCACCCCTCCGGGGCGGAAAGCGACCGAAGTCACGCCGCTGTTCCAGATCGATGACGGCCGACTACTGAACCAGCTTGCGGTATGGTCGCCGGATGAAGCGACGCGACGAAAGATTTTGGTCGATAATCCGGCGCGGCTCTACGGATTTTGAAGATCGCTGCTGATGCCCGGTGATCCCTACGTCAGCGCGCCCGGCGCGAGAACAACGAGATCAGGACCGGCAACGTAACGAGGATGACGACCGGCGCCAGCATCATGCCGGTCACAACGACCACAGCCAGCGGCTTCTGCACCTGCGATCCGATGCCGGCCGACATGGCAGCCGGCAACAGACCGACACCTGCGACCACGCACGTCATCAGCACCGGACGCAATTGCAACTCGCCGGTCCTGATGACGGCGCTGACCCGGTCGAACCCCTCGTCAATCAGTTGATTGAACTGCGACAGGATGATGATGCCGTCCATCACGGCTATGCCGAACAGCGCGATGAAGCCGATCGCCGCCGACACGCTGAACGGAATTCCGGAGATCAGAAGACCCAGCACACCGCCGAAGATCGCCATCGGGATCACGCTCATGGCCAGCAGCGTGTCGACCATCGATCCGAAATTGAACCACAGCAATATCGCGATCAGCGCCAGCGAGATCGGCACGACCACGGATAGCCGTTTGATGGCATCCTGCAGATTGCCGAACTCGCCGACCCACTCGATCCGTGAGCCGGGCGGAAGCTGGACTTGTGCTGCGACCTTTTCCTGCGCCTCCCGGATCGCGCTGCCGAGATCGCGTTCGCGCACCGAAAACTTGATCGGCAGATAACGTTCCTGCTGCTCGCGGTAGATGTAAGCGGCCCCCGAGACCAGATTGATGGCTGCCACTTCACTCAACGGAATTTGCGTGATGCCGTTCGGTCCCGGCGCGCCGATCCGCAAATTCTGGATAGCTTCCGCGCTTTTGCGGTACTCGGGCGCGAGCCGAACGATGATCGGGAAATGCCGGTCGCTGCCGGGCTCGTATAGATCTCCGGCGGTGTCGCCGCCGATCGCCACCTTGATCGTGGCGTTGATATCGCCGGGCGAGAGCCCATAACGAGCGGCCTTGGCACGGTCGATATCGATCTGGATCGTAGGCTGGCCAAGCGAGGTGAACACCGCAAGATCGGTAATGCCCTGCACAGTCGATAGCACCGACTTGATCTTGTTGGCGGTATCGCTGAGCGCCTGGAGATCATTGCCATACAGCTTGATCGAGTTCTCCCCCTTCACCCCGGAAACGGCTTCCGACACATTGTCCTGCAGGTATTGCGAGAAATTGAACTCCACGCCCGGAAACCTGTCGTCCAACTGCTTGAGCAATTGCGCTGTAAGTTCTTCCTTGTCATGGGTGCCCGGCCATTCGCTGACCGGCTTCAGCGGCGCAAAGAACTCGGCGTTGAAAAAGCCGGCCGCGTCCGTACCGTCATCGGGCCGACCGTGCTGCGACACCACCGCCTCCACCTCGGGACGGGCGCTGATCAGTTTGCGCATCTCGTTGACGTAGGCGTTGCCCTCCTGAAGCGAGATGGTCGGCGGCAGTGTTGCTCGAATCCAGAGATTGCCCTCCTCGAGCTTGGGCAGAAATTCCAGGCCCAGCAGCCGGCCGAAGACAACGGTCATGACTACAAGGCCGATCGCCCCTGCCATCACAATCCTCCGATTGCCGACGGCCCAGTTCAGCGTAGGCAGATAGAGCCGGTGCAAGAACGCCATGATCCGCGTCTCGGTCTCATGCACGTGCGCGGGCAAGATGATCGCGCTCAACGCCGGGGTTACCGTGAAGGTCGCGAGCAGTCCGCCCGCCAGCGCGTACGCATAGGTGCGCGCCATCGGCCCGAAGATGTTACCCTCGACACCGCTCAGTGTGAAAAGCGGCAGGAACGCCGCAATGATGATTGCGGCTGCAAAAAAGATCGAGCGCGAGACGTCCGCGGCCGCGCTGAGGATGGCGTGGCTCTTCATCCCCATCGCGGTATCAGTCGAAATATGGCTTTGCTCGAATTCCGACAGCGCGGTCGTTTGCGTCAGCCGCCGGAAAATCGCTTCCACCATGATCACGGTAGCATCCACGATCAGGCCGAAGTCGATAGCGCCCACCGAGAGAAGATTGGCGGATTCGCCGCGCAACACCAGAATGATGACCGCGAAAAACAGCGCAAAGGGAATGGTGGCGCCGACGATCAACGCGCTGCGCAGATCGCCAAGGAACATCCACTGCAGCAGCACGATCAGGAAAATGCCTACCAGCATATTGTGCAGCACTGTCGATGTGGTGACATCGATCAGATCCTTGCGGTCGTAGATCCGTTCGATATGGACCCCCGGTGGCAAAATGCTGGATTTGTTGATCTGCGCGACCAACTGCTCGACGCGCGTGATGGTCGGCGAGCTCTGCTCGCCGCGTCGCATCAGCACGATGCCCTGCACGATATCGTCTTCCTCGTCGAGGCCGGCGATGCCGAGCCGCGGCTTTTCACCGACCGTAACGATGGCGACGTCCTTGACGAGGACGGGGTTTCCGCCACTCTGCGAGACCATGGTATTGGCGAGATCGTCGATAGACCGGATCAGGCCGACGCCCCGGACCACCGCCGATTGGGTTCCGATGTTGACGGTATTGCCCCCGACATTGACGTTCGAATTGCCCACCGCCTGCAGCAATTGCGGCAGCGTCAGGCCATTGGCGATCAGCTTGTTGAAATCGACCTGCAGCTCGTAAGTCTTGGTCTTGCCGCCCCAGCCCGTGACATCGATCACGCCGGGCACTGCACGAAATCGGCGCTGCAAAACCCAGTCCTGCAGCGTCTTCAAATCCAGCACGCTGTAGTTTGGCGGCCCCTTCAATCGGTAACGGTAGATTTCACCGATCGCGCTGAGCGGCGAAATCGTCGGCTGCACGCTGCCCGGCAAAGGCGCCATCTGCCCCAGGCGATTCAAAACCTGCTGCAGCGCCTCGTCATAGGTGTAAGCGAATGAGAACTGCAGTTTGACATCCGACAATCCGTACAGCGAGATCGTACGGATGGTGGTCAGGTTCTTGATGCCGGCGACCTGGGTTTCAATCGGAATGGTGATGTAGCGTTCGATCTCTTCCGCCGACAATCCCGGGCTTTGGGTCACGACATCCACCATCGGCGGCGTCGGATCGGGGTAGGCTTCGATGTTGAGCTGCTTGAACGCGATCAGGCCGCCGATGAAGACAACGACGAACATGCCCACCATCAGGTAGCGGCGCTGGACGGCAATGGCGACGAGGCGATCCATTCAGGCAAACGCTTTCGGCAGCAGGGATGAGCGGACGTACACGGCTAGCTGCCGGATGCCGCGCGGTCGATGAACAGGCTGCCCTTTGTGACAATCCGCTCGCCAGACTTGAGATTCCCGTCGACCTCGACGAGATCGCCATTGATCAGACCGGTCTTGATCTGACGCAGTTCGACCGATTTGTCCTCATGAGCGACCCAGACCCGGACCTGATCGCCCTCGTAAATCAGGGCCTGCTTCGGCACTGCAGGCGCGGCGTGATCGCTGCGGGAATAGATCGTGACGTTGGCAAACATTTCCGGCTTCAACAGACCATCCTTGTTGTCGACGGTGGCGCGAACCAGAAGCCGGCGAGTAGCGGGATCGATCGCCGCCGCGACATAACTGATCCGCGCTGTCAGTGCATGGCCCGGCAGCGCCATCACGTTGAAGGATATTTCCTGCCCGACGGACACGACCGCGGCATCGCTCTCGCGGACAAAGGCAATGAGCCAAACGGTAGAGAGATCGCCGATCACGAACACCGGATCGCTTGCGCCGGAATTCACATATTGGCCGGGCCCAACCTTGCGCTGCACGACCGTGCCTTTGATCGGTGAGTTGATCGTGATCTCGCGATCGATCGCGCCTTTGTTCTGGAATGCCGATATTGTCTCGTCGGTGAAGCCCAGGATGCGCAGCTTGTTGCGCGCCGCTTCCAATGCCGTTTGCGACGAGCGCATGTCGTTCTGCGCCTGGATCAGATTGGCCTGTGCCTGCTGATAATCCTTCAGCGGAACGGCCTTGCCTTCGAACAGATCCTTGGCGCGCGTATCCTGAATTTGCGCGAGGTCGAGCGCCGACTTGGCCTTGTTCAACGAAGTCATGGCCGTGATGAAATCATTTTGCGCCTGCACGGTGTCGGCGGCTTCGATGACAAACAGCGGCTGGCCTTGCGCAACGCTGTCGCCCGGACGCGCCAGCAACTTTGTCACCCGGCCCGCATACGGCGAAAAAACCGGCGTCGAGCGATCCTCATCGACGGCGACCTTGCCCTCGGTGACGTGCTCCGCCCGGAAAATTTTCTCGGCGACCGGCTCGATGGTCAGCGTGGCCCATTCGGATGGCGTCGGGGTGAAGTTTTGACCGCCCTTGCGCGACTGGCTCGAAACTTCGGAGTTTTCCTTGTGCGAACCGCCGAAGTGCAGAAATCCGTAAACCGCGGCACCCCCGATCAGCAGCAAGGCCACTCCGACGGCCAGACGCCGTCTGATGAAATTCCGTGATCGTTTGGCAAATTCCGAATACATGGGGCTCGGTCACTTCGGCGATGATTCCGGCAATGACTGCCTCATCGGTGCGCTACAGCTATGGTGGACGGCGATCGAGCGCCAAGTGTTTAGTAACTACAGCACCTTACACGCCTAACTTAGCTCAGAAAAAAGGTGCCCACCACGCGGGGCACCTCGGGGGCACCAAACGGCACGACTCTGGTACCGCCCACCTTGGCCGCCCCCGCTGTTTAAGGCAAGACTTTGGCCGCCGTGAACGCTGCAATAAGGTAAAAACCGCTCCGCAGCCAGCGAACCGCTTACAGGCCCGCACCGAACCTGGCAAAACACCCCGGCGTGAAGTGGCGGCTGGCGCGCCGGCCACGGCAGCCCGCATGGCCAGCAAAGCTCCAGGGCCGTGCGGCTAACCGAGTATTCTTTCCGGCTGAACCGTGAGGCGGATCGCGACTTCGGTAGATCCGTCGAAAACCTCAAGGACCTCGTCGCAGCTCAAGCAGCGAAATTCGCCCTTCGTACCGCGCCGGCAGATTATCTCCACACGACGATAGCCGGCTCCGCATTTCGGACAAGTGATGTCGCCCTTCATCATAGCGCAAGCTCCGCACCCATCGGGAGCTAGCCTAACGCCGAAGTACCGATTCCGGTTTCGCCGTTTCGTACCCGTGTAGCATCCCCATGAAACGGATGGGGGAACCCATTTGGTTCAACCTGTTTTTGCGTGCTGAAAAGGCTCGGCGTGAAAAGGCTCGGCGGGTATCATCTGGCAATCCAAGGGAAGAACACCGAAAGCGAACTCGAATGCTGGATTTCTGGACAGCCATTATTTACGGCGTACCCGCCATAGCAGCTGGGATCGGTTTGGCGATGGGCCGAAGGGCGCTTTGGGAGGCGCAAACGTTAACCGCCCGCTTCCTTCGGCAACCGACGCCCCTTGCGATCAGCCGCGCCCAACACACCTCTGCACTCGGCCCTTGTACGCATTGCCCCCCTTTGTCGTGCAGAGCCGGGCGGTCCCGGTCAAGTGGTCCCCAACCCAAGCCGGGGCCGCTCTCAGCATCACCGGTCTTCGGACCAAGTTTGTTCGCCGCAGTCGCACTTAAACATTCGCACGGTGCGCCCGTTGCGGGAATTAAGCATATTCCGAACCAGCGCCGGCTTCTTGCCGCAAGAACTACACGTCCGGGCCGGATTGGGTTCGAAGCGGGAAAAGACTTCGTTTTTGAATTGGCCGCCCATGAGAGTGATGCCCGGCGGCTGAGTCAGTCCCAAGTTACAAGTGCACGAATTGTTCCCTACCGCGCAACGCGAACGAGCATGACAGCGTGGCAAATGGTCCCGTTGATCTAAATGTTCGCTGCCGCATTCTCGATGCATGAGCGAGACCGATGCAGATAAGTTCCTCAACGACGCCGAGGAATGTCTTCGACAGGCCGAGAGAGCGATCAGCCCGGTAGCCAAGAACGCGTGGCTAAGGCTTGCCGAAGAGTGGATGAAGCTTGCCAAAGCTGCCAAGGAAAGCGGTCGATAATCATTCCTCGCCCTTCGCCGCCGTAATTGCTCGTTCCACTTCTGCGGCCAAGACGTTCAGATGATCGGAGATCTTCGCGAAGAGCTCTCGCTTTCTGGCGTCCGTCGCCATGTCACTGATCAGCTTGCAGTCCACCGCGTCCGTGCGAAGCTTTTCCAAATGTTCCTGCATGTCCTTCATGGTCCCGTTCCTGTCTGGGGAACAGGGACAACGATGTTGCGGCGATGTTGGCCCGGGTTAAGCGCCACGTCAGCCACACGGAACTGCATGGAACAGATGACGGCGCTTAGGACAGCACCATGGCCGCTATGCTGTTTTAGCCCTGCGGCGGCCATTGCGGCGGGTGGCTGCCGAGCGGCATTGCCGGGCGCTCCCAGCGGGCGGGCGTCCTGGAGAGTTGCGCCGAATGGCTCACGGCGCGCAGCGCGCCGAATCCTGATGGCGTCTGTTTCATGAAGGAAGCCACCGATTTGCCCCTCAAATCCTCGGTCTTGAGACCGTCGGCGAGCCGGCCGAGATTCCAAAGCCATCGTCCGGTCTGCGCCAGAGATACGCGAACATGCCAGCTTCCGCCTTCGCGCGACTGGCGCGCCTTTGCCATCATCGCACCGAAAGCCATGAGATAGCCGGTGGCGTGGTCGAGCATTTGCGCAGGCAATTCCTTGGGGCCATCGACACCGGCGGCTTGCCCCTCGGCGTAATTGAAGCCGGTGGTGGTCTGTACCAGCGAATTGAACCCGCGGCGTTCGGACCACGCACCGGCATGGCCATAGGCCGAGAGCGACACATAGACGATGCCCGGGCTGATCTGGGCCGCGTCCTCGGGCGAGAAGCCGAGCGAAGCAATGGCGCGCGGGCGATAGCCTTGCGAGAAGATATCGGCCTGCGCCAGCAGATCGCGCAGCACGCCCCGCCCCTGCTCGCTCTTGAGGTCGACAAAGCTGGAGAGCTTGCCGCGCCCGGTATCGATCGTGAGCCAGGGTATAGCCGGCAGGCCGGGACCGGAAATCAGCAGCACGTCGGCGCCATGCGCAGCGAGCGTGCGGCCTGCGACAGGGCCTGCGATCACGCGCGACAGATCGAGCACGCGCACGCCTGCAAGCGGGCGGTCACCCCCAGGCCACGGCCGCGGCGAAGCTTCGCCGATTTTTTCGATCGAGAACGGCGGCAGCTTGGCCAGCGCCTTTGCGTGCGGCAGTTCGGACCATTCCTGATACGAGCGCATCAGCGCCACCACGCCGCCGGCAGCGTAGGCCGCGGTCTCGAACGCCTCCCCATCCCACTCCATCAAGGCAGACTGCACTTCCTCGCGCTCCGGCTTGCAGTTCAAAACCTTGCAGACGGCTTCGCGGTGATGGGGAAAGTTGGTGTGCAGCCGCACGAAGCGCCGATCGCGGGTCTTGTAAATTCCCGCAATGGCGTCCCAAGCCGGCGGCGGAGGCTTGCCTTCGACCCGCAGATAACGTTCGGAACGACATTCGGCGACGGCGTGACGCATATCGACGGCGATATCCTGCGTTTGCCCGCTGCGCAGTTTCCATATCTCCGCTGCGGCAAGCCCGGTCGCGGCCACGCTGGCTTGCGCGGCGGCGGCGACACGAAAGGAGGACGGCAGTTGCGGCTCTTCGCCGGTCAAGGTGACGGCGTCGAGCGCCGCAACATCGCCGCCGGCGAGACGCCACAGATCAGTCAGGATTTCGCGAGGCGTTTGCATGGTGCGTATTTCGTCATGCCCGCGCCTGTCGCGGGCCATCCACGTCTTTCGGTCGTCGCATCAAACAGGACATGGCCGACCGGGACAAGCCGGCCATGACGAGATATCCCGCCGTCAGCGAAAATCACGCGAGCTCGGCAAAATCCGGACCTGACGCGGATGGCGGATTTTCTGCGAGGGATTATCGGGATGCGCGCGGCGGTCGTCATTGAGCGGCTCGATCAGCGCGGGCCCTGCCGGTACGGCATGCCGGCCAAGCCCGTCATTGGCAAGACCGACCAGATCGCGCGAACGGTCGAACAGCCGTTGCGCAACCAGATGCGTCACCTCTTCCGGACTGCTCTGGATATAGCCTTCGACCACGATCAGCCGTGCGCCCATCACCTCCTTGCGGAAGCGCTCCATTACTTTCGGCCACACCACAATGTTGGCTATTCCGGTTTCGTCCTCGAGCGTCATGAAGATGACGCCCTTGGCGCTGCCCGGGCGTTGACGCACCAGCACCACACCGGCGCAGCGCACGGAGAGCTTGTCATTGCGATGACAGACGTCCTTGCAGGCGACGACCTTCTCAGCGGTAAACATCGGCCGCAGAAATTCCATTGGATGGCCTTTCAGCGACAGGCGGATGGTCTGATAATCGGCGACCACCTGCTCCGGCATCGGCATCAGCGGCAGTGGACGCGCATTCTCGTCGGGCTGCTCGCGCGCCACAGCGGCTTCAAACAGCGGCAGCGGCACATCATCCGGCAGCCGCCGCACCGCCCAAAGTGCCGCGCGGCGATCGAGCCCGATGGAACGAAACGCATCGGCGTCCGCCAGCAAAATCAGCGCGCGCTTGGGCAAGCCCGTATCGCGGGCAAATTCCTCAAGCGAGGTAAAGGGGCGGCGCTGCCGCGCGGCGATGATGCGCTCGGCCCAGTCCCTCGTTTTTTGTTGCGGTATCGGCAGTGCTACACCTCTCGCACAGGGAGAGGTGGGCTTTAATCGCTCCTCGTCCGGATCGGTCCAGCTAAAGCCGTCGATCTGGCGAAAGCCAAGCCGCACCGCGTGGTATTTGCCGCTCTTTTGCTCCAGCGTGTTCTGCGCATCACTATAGGAAACATCGATCTCGCGCACCTCGACGCCATTCTTGCGGGCGTCTCCGACGATCTGCGCCGGGGCATAAAAACCCATCGGCTGCGAATTCAACAAGCCGCAGCAAAAGGCGTCGGGATGGTAATGCTTCAACCATGACGAGACATAGACAAGTTGCGCGAAGCCCGCGGCATGGCTTTCCGGGAAACCGTAACTGCCGAAACCCTTGATCTGCTCGAAGCAGCTTTTCGCGAATGCCGGATCGTAGCCGCGAGCGATCATGTTGTTGACCAGCATGGATTCGAATTTGCCGATGGTGCCGAGATTACGAAACGTCGCCATCGAGCGTCGCAGCCCGTTGGCTTCTTCGGCGGTGAATTTCGCGGCCTCGATCGCGATCCGCATGGCCTGCTCCTGGAACAAGGGAACGCCGAGGGTCTTGTGCAGCACCCTGCGCAATTCATCCTTGTCGCCATGCTCGGGCGACGGCGAGGGATAGCTGACCTTGTCGATGCCGTTCCGGCGCCGCAGATATGGATGCACCATATCGCCCTGGATCGGACCGGGCCGCACGATCGCGACCTCGATGACGAGATCGTAAAATTCCCGTGGCTTAAGCCGCGGCAGCATGTTCATTTGCGCGCGGCTCTCGACCTGGAAGACGCCGAGCGATTCACCCCGGCACAGCATGTCGTAAACCGGCTTGTCGTCCTGGGGAACCGTCGCCAGTTCGTATCGCTCGCCCTTGTGGCCGGCGATCAGGTCGAAACATTTGCGGATACAGGTCAGCATTCCCAGCGCCAGCACGTCGACCTTCATCATGTTCAGGGCATCGACGTCGTCCTTGTCCCATTCGATGAAGGTGCGATCGTCCATCGCGGCGTTGCCGATCGGCACATAGCTATCGAGCCTGTCCTGGGTCAGCACGTAGCCGCCGACATGCTGCGACAGATGCCGCGGAAATTCGATCAGCTCGGCGGCGAGTTCGACCGCAAGTTCGATCATCGAATTTTTGCGGATCTAACCCGGCCTGCTTGACCTGCATGTCGTTGAGGCCCTTGCCCCAGCCGCCCCAGACGGTATCGGCGAGTGCCGCGGTCACGTCCTCCGTCAGGCCCAATGCCTTGCCGACATCGCGGATCGCGCTGCGCGGACGGTAATGGATCACGGTCGCGATGATTGCCGCGCGATGGCGGCCATATCGCCGATAGACATATTGCATCACCTCCTCGCGCCGCGAATGCTCGAAATCGACGTCGATATCCGGCGGCTCCAGCCGCTCCTTGGAGATGAAGCGTTCGAACAGCAGATCGACCTTGGTCGGATCGACGGAGGTGATGCCGAGCACATAGCACACGGCCGAGTTCGCCGCCGATCCCCTGCCCTGGCAGAGAATGTTCTGGCTGCGCGCGTAAAGCACGATGTCGTGGACGGTGAGGAAATAATGCGCGTATTTGAGCTCGGCGATGAGATCGAGCTCCTTTTGCAAAGTCGTGCGCAGTCTGTCGTCTATCCCGGCCGGAAAAGATTTTGCAGCACCCGCCCAGGTCAGGTCTTCCAGATGCTGTTGCGCGGTCTTGCCCGGCGGCACCGGCTCGTCCGGATATTGGTATTTGAGCTGAGCAAGCGAGAATTCGATGCGGCCGGCAAAGCGCATGGTTTCCGCGATCGCTTCCGGAAACTCGCGAAACAGCCGCGCCATTTCATCCGCCGGCTTGAGATAGCGTTCCGCATTGGCCTCAAGGCGCGTGCCGGCTGTCTCGATGGTCGTCTTCTCGCGAATGCAGGTGAGAACATCCTGCAACGGACGGCGCGCGGGATGATGGTACAGCACCTCATTGGTCGCCAGCAGCGGCACTTTTGCCGCCCCCGCGATCTGGTTGAGCCGCGCCAGACGGCGGCGGTCATCCCCGCGATATAACAGGCTTGCCGCCAACCAAACGCCATCGGCGCGGCTGTTCTGCAATCTCGCCAGAACGCTCAGCACACTCGCCGCCTCGAAGCGATGCGGCAGCGTCAGCGCCATAAGCTGGCCTTCGGAAAATTCCAGCAGATCATCGAATGTTAGATGACATTCGCCTTTTTCAGTATCCTCGCCACGCTTGCCGCGCGTGAGCAGCTGGCACAGGCGGCCGTAAGCCGCACGATCGCGCGGGTAAGCGAGAATGTCCGGCGTGCCGTCCATGAAGACGAGCCGCGAGCCGATCAGAAGCTTCGGCTTGTTGTGGAGTTCGGGATTGTCCAGTTCGCTGTAAGCCCGCACCACGCCGGCCAGCGTGTTGTGGTCGGCAATGCCGATCGCGGCGAGACGCAAATCGCTCGCGTGATGCACATAGGCACGCGGGTCCGAACCGCCGCGCAGGAACGAGAAATTCGTAGTGATGCCGATTTCGGCATAGCCAGGCGTTGGCGCAATACCGCCGGGGCTAGTCATGCGAACAATCCATGCACGAACCAGTTGGCGGGCGCAGGCTGGCCTTCCTCGGTGACGAGTTCGCTGCCGTAAAGCCCGTCGCGATAAATCCAGAAACGCAGTCCTGCTTCGTCCTCGACGCGGAAATAATCGCGCGTCAGCGTTTTGCCGTCCTGCTTCCACCATTCCATCGCGATGCGTTCGGGCCCTTCCACCCGCACCACGGCATGAACCGCGCGACGCCAGGTGAAGTGATGCGGCGGCCCGTCAGGTACTGTCGCAAACGGCACCTTGATCGGCTCCGGCTTTTCAAACAGCCGCAGCGGCCGTAACGGGGGCTCCCCCTCGATCCGTTGCGGCCAGGCGGCTTGAGCGGCAGCGGCAAGATGGTGCTGCGCCGGCGAAGCCAGCACGGCGCGCTCCGGAATATGTGTGTCCTGGGGCAGATGCACGACCACGCGCCGTCCGCCAATGCGCGCGGCGATGCGGTCGATCAGCGCGGCCAGTTCGTCGCTGTCATGGACATTGGCATCGAGATCGCGCTGCTGCTGCACGACGATTTCGGTGCGGCTGGCGGACAGGCGAATGAGATCGAAGCCGAAGCCGGGATCGAGCGGATCGTTTAGGGCATCGAGCCGTTCGCGAAACAGCCGATCGATCACTTCGGGGTTCGTTACGGGCCGTCCCGTATCGACGGAGATCGCGCGCACCGCGCCGTCGGTGCGGAAGAAACTGGCTTCCAGCCGCCTCGCGCCCTTGCCTTGCCGCTCCATCGAGGTGACCAGCATGGCGGCGAGGCGCGATAATGTCGCCGCAATGACGCCATCGGTGGCTATCGGCTCGGCAAAGCGCTTTTCCACGATGTAATCCGGCGACGGTTTACGCGGACTGATCGGCGCATCGCCCTGCCCCAAGGCGTGCGCCAGCAGGGTAGTGAAACCAGCGCCGAACCTTGCCGTGATCTCGGAGGGCGCGCGCAAGGCGACATCGCCAATGGTTTTCAACCCGGCGCGGCGCAGCCCACGGGTGATCGCCTCGTCGACCCCGAGCGCGGAAATCGGCAGCGGGCTGACGGCCTCGACCTCTTTTCCATCGGCAACGATACGTCCGGAAACACAGCGCGTCACCGTGCGCGCACAAACCGATGACCCTGCAATCGCAGCACTGATGGCAAAACCGCGCTGCGTCAGCGCATCGATGATCGCCTGCATCAGCGCGCGCTCGCCGCCGAACAGATGAGTGCAGCCGGTGATATCCAGGAAAAGACCATGCGGCGGATCGATCGCCACCAGCGGCGTGAAACGGTCGCACCAGTCCGCGATGCCATCGAGCGTTCTGGCGTCCGCGGCCTCATCGGCATCGAACACCGTCAATTCCGGACAGATAGCGCGGGCATTGGCGAGCGGCAGGCCGATCTCAAGGCCGACAGCGGATGCCTTGTCATCGAGCGCAGAAATCTGCAGCGCATTGTTTTGCTTGGCGACCACAATGCTTGGATCGCCATTTTGTTTGGACGCGCCGGAAAGTTCAGCCTGCCCGGCGTTGTCGCGCGCGAGCTGGCGTTTGATGCGGTCGATGGGCAGGCGCGGCAGCCACAAGCTGAGAATACGCCGACGGTTCGCTGAAAAGGCAGTCATCGCATTTCCATTCCATGATCCAGCGCCCGCCAGCGCCATGACGATTACGAATGAGCTCGGCGTCGAACACCGGTGCTCCCCAGGCCTGCCAGTGTGCGGCCGGCGGCGAATGCGCCGCGCGTACGATCCATCTGGTCTCAGCCGTCGAGGGGGATGGCTCCGCCGCCACTCGCAGCAACAGCCCGGTGACGCCGGAGGCCTGGGCTGCCAAGGTCAGTTTGCGGCTGGCCACGAGATCGAGCTGCCGCGCCTCGCCCCAGACTTCCAGCACCATGACGCCGACCGCATCGCAGGCCAGCGTATCGGCGGCGGTCCGCAACGCCGTGTCCACGTCGGCGGCGCGCACCTTCACGACGCAACGCGGGTCAAGGCCGAGTTCAGCCAGCCCGCGCATCGACAACGCGCCCGCTTCAATTTCGGAAAAGTCCTGCCGCACCCACACCAGCGGCCGCTCTCGCGCCACGCGCCCCGCCAGCCCGGCGATAAATCCCGTGGCCGCGATGTTCTGATGTCCCTCGGCGAATACTTCATGCAACGCGGCCCTGGCGAGACCGCCCTGCAGCGCCGCATCCGCCCCCGCATGGCCGAGGCGTACCCGCTCAGGGACGCATGCACCGTGAGCTTCGATGCGCTCGATGCTGCCGCGTAAAGTCGCAAGCGTGCTTATGCGTGCGCCTGTCATGCGCCGCTTCCTTTGAAAATGGTGGGCCGCCTCGGTCACATGGGGATAACCAGAAGCCGGCTCAATTGTTCATGGTATGTTCTAATATAAAGCTAACAGACCACGCGGAGTCAACTGAATTGACGACTTAGACAATTCGCTAGTTCAATCAACGTGTTGGCTGACGATCTTGCACGCGGTCTTGAGGAACCTGCAGGAGGCCTCGACAATTAAACCTCCGACAAGCCGCCGCTCGACCGGCCAACGATGCCAACCCATGCCGCAACCGAACCGCACAGGACGCAAAAAGCAGTCGGAGCCTTCAATGCTCCGAAAGAGTCCCGCTCCGCCAGATGCGACCGAACCCGCGAGCGATATCGAAACGCTCCGCGAGGAAGCAGCCGCTTGCCGGGCTTGTCATCTCTGGAAAAATGCGACGCAGACCGTGTTCGGCGAAGGTCCACAGCGGGCCCAGATCATTTTGGTCGGCGAGCAGCCCGGTGACAAGGAAGACGTGGCCGGCAAACCGTTCGTCGGACCAGCGGGGATGATGCTCGACCGTGCTCTGGACGAAGCCGGTGTCGACCGCACGAAGGTTTACGTCACCAACGCCGTGAAACATTTCAAATTCGTGCCGCGCGGAAAAATCCGCCTGCACCAGAAACCGAATACGCCGGAGATCAAGGCGTGCCGGCAATGGTATGAGCGCGAGTTGGCGTCGATCAAACCGGATCTGGTGGTCGCGATGGGCGCGACAGCCGCGCAATGCGTATTGGGAAAGATCACACCCATAAACAGGAATCGCGGACGCCTGATCGATCTGCCGGAAGGCATGAAGGCGCTGGTGACGGTGCATCCGTCCTATCTGCTGCGCCTGCCCGATGCGGACGCCCGCGCGCAGGAGTATCGGCGCTTCGTCGACGATCTGAAAATCGCCGCCGAGGTCCTGAGCAAGTCGAAGCGCGCGGCGTAAATCAACGCCGAGAAGCCGAGGACGAGTGAGGTCACCCGCCGGTGACCTCCTCAAAGCGTCGCCCTGTACGGGAGCAGCGAGCTACTTCTTCCTACTTGCTGCCTTTGTCCGTCCCGCCTTCGCGCCGCATCTCACTTCGCTCCGCACGACCTTTCTTGCGAGCTGCGCGTCGCCCCGTACGACGTTTCACGCGGCCTGTGCGCCGCTCCTGACGCCGCTCTGTGCCGGTCATCGGGGCCGCCGGTGCCGGCGCGGGCTGTGTCTGGGCCTCAGCATCTGAGACCGTTAGCACGGTGGCAGGCACTGTAAGGCCCAGCGTCGCTAACCCCAGCAGTGAAAGAGCCTTTCGACGCGAGATCATTTCCGAGTTGAGAATACTCATGACAAAACTCCTTCGGTTTCGACGTCTCACATTACCGATCCGTAATGAACCCGAAATGAACAAGCGCGCCGCGCGTGCAGCGGTGAAGGTGCGACGGCGTAGCCAAACGGCGTAGCAGCTTCATCCTTCGAGACGCCCGCCTGCGGCGGGCTCCTCAGGATGAGGTCCTTGCCTGGAGGCGCCTCAATTTGTTTTGAAGGTCCTCATGGTGAGGAGCGCGGCAGAGCCGCGCGTCTCGAACCATGGCCACGGGCGCATAGCCAAAAGACCGCTCGCGCGAGAGCATTGGCGGCGCAATACGCTTCGCTATTGCGCCCTACGCTCCTGACAACGAAAACTCGCGAGCTTTGATTTGCCCGATGGGCAATCGGATGAACTATTTCTCTCGCATGCCGCTTCGCTCACCCCTTCTGCGAACCGGAAAATCGTATTCGCGAAAAACCAATTTGCTGAACCGATTCAATCTGATTTGGGTCGTCCAGTCCCCGCGCTCGAAATAATCCGCTTTCACTCCGCCCCTAATTCGTAGCTATTCGCGTCATCCCGTTCCCATGAGAGGGGCGTTTCGCGATCGTCATGAACGTTGGTTACGGGATGCGGTGGACGCGAGAGCGTTGCGCGCGCTTGTTATCGCAGGGCGGATTTCCGTGAGCGATTAGCAGTGCGCAAGACGAGCAGCGCTTTGCGCGGACGGTGAAGTCGTGTGGTTCTGGCGCCCCGATGCTGGCGCCAAGTTTCGGGGAGGTGCATCCCGCCCAACCGGGTTTGAGATGCGCCAATATCTGCGAAACGACGGTGGCAAGAAAGCCCGGTCACCGGGGAGAGCACGAAGTAAGCCGTTAAAACCATTGCGCGGGGAATGCCGGGTTATTCCGGTGAACCTGTGGTGACTAACTCGTCGTGCTTTTTTATTTTCGCACGCGAGGCTATGGGTGCGGCGGGCACCCGGCATTCCCTGCGCCCTCTGTTTTTTCGGAGGCAAAGGATTTTATATCAACTCGGGCGCGGACAGCGCAGTGAGGACGCGGAGGTGTGCGTGCACCAGCTTAAACGCGTAACCGGTGTCATCGCTCGAACACCACCGCTGTCATCCCTCGCACCCCACCGGTGTCATCGCCCGAACCCACCACTGTCGTCGCCCGGCTTGACCGGGCGACCCAGTAACCGATGCGGTACGATAAAGCGCAGGGATGTAGACCCAATAAATGAGACCAGTGCTCATTCCGGCGATGATGGTGAATACTGGATCGCCCGGTCAAGCCGGGCGACGACAGGGGGGCGTTGTTGAACCCGATCTGTATTGTCGCTCGAACATCACGGTGTCATCGCCCGAACCCCACCGGTGTCGTCGCTCGAACACCACCCGTGTCATCGCCCGGCTTGACCGGGCGACCCAGTAAAAACTCACGCCGCGAGCGTGTTTTCCACGAGCTTGATCCAGTACGAGGTGCCAAACACGATCGCGTCGTCATTGAAGTTGTAGGCGGGATGATGGAGCCCCGCGGTGTCGCCGTTGCCGCAGAAGATGAATGCTCCCGGCCGCGACTCCAGCATGTACGCGAAATCCTCCGCGCCCATCATCGGCTCCATATCATGCACATTGCCCTCGCCGGCGACTTGCTTCGCCACCTTGATCGCGACCTCCGTCTGCAAGGCATGATTGACCGTCACGGGATAGCCCTGCTCGTACACCAGATCGATTTTCGCGCCGGTCATCTGCGCGACGCCGGCGACGACCTCGCGAACCCGCCTCTCCACGAGCGCCCTCACGCCCGGCGTCAACGTCCGCACAGTGCCCTTGAGCTCGGCGGTCTGCGGGATGACGTTGCGGGCGTTACCGGCGTGGAATTCGCAGATGGAGATCACGGCCGATTCCAGGGGATCGACGTTGCGCGATACGATCGATTGCAACGCGGTGATCAGCTGCGCGCCGACCAAAACGGAGTCCAGACATTTGTGCGGGCGCGCGGCGTGGCCGCCCAGCCCTTCGATCTTGATATCGATGCCGTTGGTCGCGGCCATCATCGGACCTGGCCGGATCGCAAACGAGCCGACGGGAATGCCGGGGACGTTGTGCATGCCATAGACGTTCTCGATGCCGAACCGATCCATCAGTCCGTCCTTGATCATCGCGTCCGCACCTGCGCCGCCCTCTTCCGCCGGCTGGAAGATCACGACCGCGTCGCCCGCGAAATTCCTGGTCTCGGCGAGATAGCGGGCTGCGCCAAGCAGCATGGCGGTGTGGCCATCGTGCCCGCAGGCATGCATCTTGCCGGGTGTTTTCGAGGCGTACGCGAGATTGGTGGCTTCCTCGATCGGCAGCGCATCCATATCGGCGCGAAGCCCGATCACCTTGATGTCGCCGCCGTTGGCAGGCTTGCGACCCCTGATGACACCAACCACACCGGTGCGGCCAAGGCCGGTGGCGACTTCATCGCAACCGAATTCCCTCAACCGGTCCGCGACGAATCCCGCCGTCCGGTGCACATCGTAGAGCAATTCCGGATGCTCATGGATGTCCCGACGCCAGGCCTGGATATCGGGTTGCAGATCGGAAACGCGGTTGACGATGGGCATGGCACTCTCGGTTTTTGGAAGCCTGAATTGTCTGGTTTAGCACGTGCCGGGCTATCGCCCCAAGGTGCTATGCCCGAATTGGCCGGGGAGGCAACACAGGCGCGGGGGCCGGGCAATCAGCCTGTCCCGAAGGCCTACATCCGACTAATAAAAACGGCCCTCGATACCCCGTATAACAGGGGAGCTCGATCAACGAAACGGGTGGAATTCGGCGATGCCGCGAAGGCTTGAGGGTGATTTCGACTACATCGTCGTGGGAGCGGGCACGGCCGGCTGTATCCTCGCCAATCGGCTCTCGGCCGAGCCGACAAACCGCGTGCTGATCCTTGAAGCCGGCGGTAGCGACAACTGGATCTGGTTTCACATTCCGGTCGGCTATCTCTTTGCGATCGGCAATCCGCGCTCGGACTGGATGTTCAGGACCGAGCCGGAACCGGGCCTTAACGGCCGCTCGCTGGCCTACCCCCGGGGCAAGGTGATCGGCGGCTCCTCCGCCATCAACGCCATGATTTCGATGCGCGGACAGGCCGCCGATTACAACCACTGGCGCCAGCTCGGCCTAACGGGCTGGAGCTGGGAGGACGTCCTGCCCGCGTTTCGGCGGCTGGAAGATCATTTTCTGGGTGAAAGCGAGCATCATGGCATCGGCGGCGGCTGGCGGATCGAAGCGCCGCGTTTGTCATGGGACATCCTCGACGCCATCGGCAATGCCGCGCAGCAAATGGGGATCAGGAAAATCCCTGATTTCAACACCGGCGATAACGAGGGCGTCGGCTATTTCCACGTCAACCAGAAGCGCGGCCGCCGCTGGTCGTCCGCGCGCGGCTTCCTCAAGCCGGCGCTCAAGCGCCCCAATCTGCGGCTTGAGAAACAAGTGCTGGTCGACCGGCTCATTGTCGAGAACGGTCGCGCCGTCGGCGTACGCTTCATTCAAGCAGGCGAAATCGTCGAGGCGCGCACAAAGCGCGAAGTGATTCTAAGCGCCGGCTCCATCGGATCGATCCAGGTGCTGCATCGTTCCGGCATCGGGCCTGCGGACTGGCTGACGCCGCAGGGCATCGATGTGGTGCTCGATCGGCCGGGCGTCGGGCGCAATCTGCAGGACCATCTACAGCAACGCGCGATCTACAAGGTCGACGGCGTCCGCACGCTGAACGAAACCTACTATTCGCTGATCCGACGGGGGCTGATGGGCGTGGATTATGCGTTCCGCCGTCGCGGGCCGCTGACCATGGCGCCCTCGCAGCTCGGGATCTTCACGCGATCCGATCCGCGTCGCGAGCGCGCCAACATCCAGTTTCATGTACAGCCGCTCTCGCTGGACAAATTCGGCGATCCCCTGCACCGCTTCCCCGCGATCACGGTGAGCGCATGCAATCTGCAGCCGACTTCGCGCGGCACGGTTCGAATCCGCTCAGCCGATCCGGACGCAGCCCCCTCGATCGCGCCGAATTATCTCTCGACCGATGAAGACCGCCAGGTCGCAGCCGATGCCATCCGCACCACCCGACGGTTGATGAAACAACAGGCTCTGGCGGCTTACCATCCCAGTGAATTCCTGCCGGGTCCGAGCGTCGGCGATGACGATGCATCGCTTGCGAAAGCTGCCGGCGATATCGGCACCACGATCTTCCATCCAGTCGGAACCGCGAAGATAGGATTGGCAAGCGATCCGATGGCGGTGGTCGACGAGCGGCTTCGCGTTCACGGCATGCCGGGAGTTCGCGTGGCCGACGCCTCCGTCATGCCGACCATCACTTCGGGCAATACCAATACGCCGACCGCCATGATCGCCGAAAAAGCCGCCGTGATGATCCTCGATGATTCCAGGTAAGCCGTTGTCAGAACTCATCCCCGGTGTCGCCGATCGAGCTACTCACGAAAACGTCATCGATCCCGACCGCTCAATCGGAATGGCCGGGAATAAACCGTCCCCTCGCCCAATCACGCCCCCGAAGCCCAATGATGGGTCAACGGAGAAGCGCGATGAGCGATCACCATCACGACGACGAAGGCAACGGCGTCAGCCGCCGCCGGGTACTGGAATGCATGACCTGGGCCGGCACCGGCGTCCTGTGGACCATTTCAGGCGGCGTGCCCCGTTCGCTGGGCATTGTGGGCTCGGCGAAAGCGGCAGAACCGGCCGGGCTCACCTTCCTGCAGATCAGCGACAGCCATGTCGGTTTCGACAAGCCAGCCAATCCGAACGCGATCGGCACGCTTGAGGAAGCGATCAACAAGATCAAATTGATACCGACCAAACCATCTTTCATGATTCACACCGGCGACATCACCCACCTATCGAAAGCGGCCGAGTTCGACAATGCTGATCGCATCATCTCGCAGGCCAAGCTCGACGTGCACTATGTGCCTGGCGAACACGACTTCCTGGACGAAGAGGTGAAATTCTATCGCGAGCGCTACGGGCGCGGCGCAAAGGGCGCCGGCTGGTACTCGTTTGACGCGAGCGGGGTCCACTTCATCGGCCTCGTCAATGTCGTGAACCTCAAGGCAGGCGGGCTCGGCAATCTCGGCGCCGAGCAGCTTCAATGGCTTGAAGATGATCTGCGGGGACGTTCGAAATCCACCCCCATCGTCGTGTTCGCGCATATTCCTTTGTGGACCGTTTATCCGGAATGGGGCTGGGGCACCGAGGACGGCGCTCGCGCGCTCGACTACCTCAAGGGCTTCGGCTCGGTGACGGTGCTGAACGGTCACATTCACCAGGTGATGCAGAAGGTCGAGGGGAACGTCACCTTCCACACGGCGCGTTCGACGGCCTTTCCGCAGCCGGCGCCCGGCACCGCCCCCTCCCCCGGACCGATGAAGGTCGCCGACGACAAGCTTCGCACGCTGCTCGGCACGGCCACCATCAACTTCAAACAAGGCGATCAGCATCTGGCGATCATCGACACGCCGCTGCAGGGCTGAGGGGAATTGGAAAATGACGTCAGTTGCTCTCTGCAAGCGTTGCATCCGCTTGAGTATAGCCGCGGCCTTACTCCTGCAGATCGGTGTTACCGGAGTTCACGCTTCGGAAACGAAAGTAACCATCGACAATTTCACCTTTGCGCCGATGGAGCTCAAGCTGAAGGTCGGCGACACCGTTACCTGGACCAACCACGACGACATTCCCCACACCATTGTGTCGGCGGGCAAATTCAGGTCGAAGACCCTCGACACCGATGACAGCTTCACGTTCACCTTCGTGGCGGCGGGCGATTACAAGTATTTTTGTTCGCTGCACCCGCATATGACTGGATCGATCAAGGTTGAGTAGCGGTCAAAACCAAGGCATCACAACGCTGCCCGGCCGGTGGATGTCAACCGGCCGGGCACATGCATGTTCTGCAATGGCGGAGCGAGAGGCAATGCTGCTCAGCTCTTCAC
Source organism: uncultured Alphaproteobacteria bacterium (assembly GCA_963764155.1). GTDB lineage: Bacteria > Pseudomonadota > Alphaproteobacteria > Rhizobiales > Xanthobacteraceae > Bradyrhizobium. Next base: position 447,359 of record CAVXRI010000008.1, on the reverse strand, counting down.
GGGAAGACCCTGACAAGGCGCGGCGCTTTCGCGAGATGGCGCTGCCCCATCTGGACGATGTGTACACGCTTGCACGCTATCTGCTTCGCGATGCCGCCGATGCCGACGACGCCGTGCAGGAGTGCTACCTGCGCGCGCTCAAGCACTTCGACGGATATCGCGGCCCCGCAATGAAGCCGTGGCTGTTCGCTATCCTGCGAAACGTCTGCCGCGCCGAATTTTCCCGACGCGCCACGTCCCCGACCAAAGCCATTGAAGACGAGCCGGAAAGCGCGGAGCAAACGCCGATCTGGAGCGAAGCTCAGGAGACGCCGGAAACCCAGATGCTGCGCAGCCGCGACGCGGTCACGATCCGCCGGATTGTAGGCGCACTTGCCGAACCGTTCAGAGAGACGTTCGTGCTGCGCGAGATCAACAATTTGTCCTATCGCGAGATCGCCGATGTGGTTGGCGCCCCCGTTGGCACCGTCATGTCCCAACTCGCCCGCGCCCGCGCCATGCTGCGGTCGGCATGGATGGCGGAAGAGGAGCAACCGAAATGACTTGCGAAGAGACCGAAGTGCTTCTTCACGCGCTGATCGACGGCGAGCTCGATGCCGGGCACGCGCGCGAGGTCGAACAACATGTCACAGGATGCCCGCGCTGCGCCGCGAAACTTGCCGTGTATCGCGAGATGAGCCAGGCCGTTGCCAGCAAAAATTTGCGCTATACGGCGCCACCGGCACTGCGCAAGCGCATCGAAGCCTCGATACCGCACACCGCCGCGCCGAGCCGACGCGCGGTTTTGCGGGGCTTTGCCATGGGATCAGCGGTATCGGCGATCGCCGCTACAGGTCTCGTCGCCATCGTGCTGCGCAACGATGACGAACAACGCCTCATGTCGGAGGTCGTCTCGGCGCATCTGCGTTCGTTGCAGGCCGGGCATTTGACCGACGTGCTCTCGACCGACCAGCACACGGTGAAGCCATGGTTCAACGGCAAGCTCGACGTTGCGCCGCCGGTTATCGACCTCACGTCGCAGGGTTTTACGTTGATAGGCGGGCGGCTCGATTATGTGGATGCCCGCGCCATCGGAGCGATCGTGTATCGCCGCCGCGCGCATGTGATCAATCTGTTCGTCGCCCAGACATCGAGCACCGAGCGTCGCGGCGCCAAAACGGAAGCCGTCCAGGGATTCAACATTCGTTACTGGAGCGATCACGGATTGAATTATTGGGCAGTGAGCGATCTGGGGGCCGACGAACTCGCCGAGTTCAGCGATAAGTTCGAGACCGCTATACGCACCAGCTCTGAAGGCTAGCGCGTGCTCGACAAAACTCTAGGCGGATTTACGGACCGCGTTGTCAACAAGCGTCTTGCCAAGCGACCAGATCGCGCCGGGCACTCTATGGCTGGAGGCGATGACATCGTCGAACGCCTTCTCGATCCAGGCGCAGTCCTCTTCGGTGATGGTCAGCGGCGGCAGCAGCTTGATGGTGTGGCTACCGTGGCCCGAGACCTGCGTGAGTATCTTGTGGTCCTTGAACAGCGGCACCGTGATGAGCTGGCAGAACAGGCCCTTGTTGGCGCTCTCCAGAACGTTCCAGGACGCTTTCAACCGAAGCGATTTCGGCGGGCCGAATTCGACCCCGATCATCAATCCCTTGCCGCGAACCTCTTTCAACAATTCATAGCCGGGGACCATCCGGGTCAAAGCCAGCCGCAGCTCGGCGCCACGCTTCGCGGCCGCCTCGATCAGTTTTTCCGCCTTGAGCACTTCAAGCGTCGCGATGCCGGCCGCCATCGCAAGATCATTTTTTGCGAACGTCGAGCCGTGCACTACAGCGCGATCCATCCGGTTGAACACCTTGTCGAAGACGCCCTTGCGGGTCAGCAAGGCGCTGACCGGTACGTGACCGCCCGAAAGCGCCTTGGACAGCAAAACGACGTCCGGCTCCACATTCCAATGTTCGACCGCGAGGAACCGCCCGGTTCGGCCCATGCCGGTCTGAATTTCATCGGCGACCAGAAGCGTGCCGTACTTGCGGCACAACGCCGCCGCGCCCGGCAGAAATTCATCGTTGGGCAGGTTCACGCCCTTGCCCTGGATCGGCTCCACAAGGAAAGCGGCGACCTGACGCGACGAGAGCGCCTGTTCAAGCGCGGCGAGATCGTTGAAGGGAATAGCGGTGCATCCCGGCAGCAGCGGTTCGAAGCCGCTACGGAAGTTGGGATCATCGGTCAGCGAAAGCGCACCATAGGTCAATCCGTGGTACGCGTGGGCGCAGTAAACGATGCCGGGGCGGCCGGTCGCACTACGCGCGAACTTGATCGCGGCCTCGACGCATTCCGCGCCCGAATTCGCAAAGAAAACCTTGTCCAGGTACGGGACGTATTCGAGCAAGCGTTCCGCCAGCACGCCTGCGAGCGTGGAGACATCGAGCTGCACGAGATTAGGCAGATCGCTGTCGAGCACGCTCTTTAAGGCGGCGCGGAGCGCTGGATGATTGCGGCCAATCGCAAAAACGCCAAAACCACTCAGTAAATCGAGATAACGCGCGCCGTCGCGGTCAAAAAGATATTGCCCGTGTCCCTTCTGGAACCCGACATCGTAGCCGATGGTCTTTAGCACCCGTACAAGTTGCTCGTTGAGGTGTTGCGCATGCATGGAACTGCGTTGCGCCTGCCGCTCCACAAACATCTTGGAAACGTCTAGATTTGAACTCGGCATCAGCTACATACTTCGGTTGATGACCATTTCGTCAACTGAAAACGCTCTATGCGGCGTTTTGCCCTCATTCGGTCCAGTTGAACAAGCACAGGTTTAGCCATGTTGCAGCGCCCCCGAAAGATCATGCGTACAACAATTCTATCTTTAACATTACTAGTATCGGGTTCCGCGGCCGCCCTTTCGGCGGACCCGACCGGCGATTGGAGAGTGGCGGACGGCGTTGCCAATATCAGGATCGCGCAGTGCAACGGAAGCACCTGGGGTGTCGTGGCCTGGGAGAAGACGCCGGGCGGGCTCGATACGCATAATCCCGATCCTGCAAAACAAAGTCGGCCTACCCTGGGGATGCCGATCCTACTCGATATGAAGAAGAAGCCCGGTGCCGATCAGTGGGAAGGTCAGGTCTACAACGCCAAAGACGGACAGCTTTATAGCTCGACAATTACCCCGGTCGGATCCGATCAACTCGAAATTCGTGGCTGCGTGTTGGGCTTCCTTTGCGGCGGGGAAACCTGGACTCGCGTCGGCCCTCCAATTCCCTCAAGCCCCGCGAACAGCATGGCAAGGGGCGTAGCGCCAAAATCCGTCAGCGCCGCGAAAGCAAGTCCCGCCCCGAAGACGACCGGCTCCGTCAATCCGTCCAAGCAGTCGGGCCAAAGGGCCGCTGCCGGCCAGTCGGCCGATTCGATTGGCGATGTCTGCCTACTCCCTGACGTCGCGGGGTTTTCCCATTAGCGCAGGCTGGAATAGCAGGACCGCGGCAAGCGTGGTGAGCAGCGAAAGCGCGAGCAGCTTGCCCATGCTGGAAGTTCCCGGATGACTTGATAACCACAGGCTGCCGAACGCAGTCGCTGTTGTCATCGCGCTGAAGAAAATCGCTCGCGTCAGACTGGTCTGGAGCAGGTTTGTTCTGCCCGAGCGCCAAGCCGTCACATAGTAAATCTTGAACGCGACGCCGATGCCGAGCAACAGCGGCAGCGCGACGATGTTGGCGAAGTTGAGGGGCAGTCCGATGAGGACGCAGATTTCCAAAGTCACAGCGCCCGCCACCAGCAACGGAACGAGCGTCAACAGCACATCGGCAATGCGCCGCAGCGTAACCCACAACAAAAGGCTGATCACCACCAGCGCGTAGATCCCGGCGTGAATAAACGCCTTCACAATGGTGTCCCCGGATTTCAGAATCGATACCGGCCCGCCGATCGCGTCTGGCTCCGCCGTCAGAACGGCATTGGCGAACTTGCGCAAATTATCGTTGTCGTTGGGATCGCCGCGCGGCAACGCCTCGACCCGGATAAGTCCATCTTTTGATTTCCACTGACTGGTCAGATCGGCTGGCAGGGTCTTCAGGCTGACCGGCTGCGCCTGCAGGGCGTTCTTGAGCTGGTCCAGCACCACCTTCAAAGGTGTCACGAAAATTGCCTGCGCCTGGTTCCGTGTCGCCTCGTTGGAATCGGCAAGCTTCGAGAGCGCGTCGGCCAGCCGGCGCGACGCCACTGCGCCCGGCCCCTTCGCATCGCCGGCGGTTTTTCGCAGACTGTCAGCCGAACCCTTGAGCGAATCGATGTTCTCCTGGTCGGTTGGCGGCGGGTCCATCGAATCTGGATTGAGCGCCGGATTCAGCACCTTGGCGCCGGCGGCGATCAGCTTCAGTTTTGGGCCCTGATCATCCGGGACAAAACTATCCAGCGACATGACGCGGAGAACTTCGGGAAGTTTTTCGAGGCGAGCCTCGATCTTTTTCGCGTCCTCTTCTGAGTGGGTCAGCACATTGACGGCATTTGCCCCGGTGTTCGGATCCTTGCGCAACTCGAGAAAGGTCGCGATCGATTCGACTTTCGAGTTGCGCAGGTTCATCGGATTGAAGTCGAACTTCATGAAGTAGAGCAGCGGCAGACCGGCGATGGCGATCGCAAGCGTGCCGACGATGATCGGAACGCGATGTTTCTCGAGAAAGTGGTCGACAGGGGCGAGGAATGCATAGCCGACCGGTTCCTTCTCCCCGGGCGGATTGAGCAGCCGGAGCAAGGCCGGTAACACCGAGATGCTCGACGTGAACGCAACGATCATGCCGACCCCGGCGATCTCGCCGAGTTCGGAAATGCCCTTGTAGTCGGTCGGCAGAAAACAGAGGAATCCGGCGGCCGTCGCCATCGCGGCAAGGGAAAGCGGGACTGCGGCGCGACGCGCGGCCTGCTCCAGCGCCAGCGGCAGGTCATCGTTCTTGAAACGCTCCGAGCGGTAGCGGACACTAAACTGGATGCCGAAATCCACCCCCAGTCCGATGAACAAAACCGCGAACGCGACCGAGAGCAGGTTCAGCGAACCGACCATCATCAGCCCTGCCGCCGTGGTGATCGCGAGTCCGATGACGAGGTTCACGAATACGGCAAAAATGATTTTTGCCGAATGCAGCGCCATCCAAAGGATGAACAACACGACGACCACGGTACCAAGACCGTTCACGACGGCGCCATCCTGAACGGTCGCAAACTCCTCGTTCGCAATGGGCACCGGCCCGGTGAGTTTGACTTGCGCCTGATACTTACCCGGAAAATCAACGTCGGCTGCGGCCTTGCGTATCGCGTCGGTCGCAGCCTTGCCTGGTTCCAGTGCCTTGAAGTCGAGCACCGGCTTAAACTGGATGAACGCCCTCCGATCCGTGTCGGTCAGGGGCTTGTCGCTGACGAGTTGGCGCCACGAAAAGGTGGCCGCGCCTTTGTTCAGCACGTCCTCGACCGTCTGCGCGATCTGGTTGAATGGCCGTTCGGTGCTATCGAGCTTAACCTGCCCACGTTTGACGCCGACAAGCCCCGTTTCGAGCGCGCCGGTCAACCCGCGAATACTGGGATCACCAGCCATGATTTCGATCAACGGTGCGGCTGATTCAAACTGGCCGGTCAGTTTCCCGAGTTCGTCCGCTGGAAGGAACAAAAGGCCGTTCTTCTCAAAAAACTCGCCGGAGCCGAGAGGTTGGAAAGACTCGAAATTCTTCGAATCGCCCTTGAGCTTCTCCTCCAAGGCCTTGGCGGCGGCGTTCGTGAGTTCTGGCGTCGGCGCCTCCACGACAGCCAGGATCGTCCTGTCCAAGTCGAATGCCTGCTCGAACTGCTGGTCACGCTGCCGCCAGTCCAAATGGGACGAGATCAGCGTGTTGATGTCTGTGTTGATCGCGAAATGCTGCGCCGTGTAGACCCCCGCCGCAACCGCGAGGGCGAGTGCTACAAGCAGAGTCAGGGTGGCAAATCGGGTAGAGGCCTTAACGACCGAGACAACAAAGCTCGTCAGCACATCTTTTCTTTCTGGTTAACAGCCCCGCTGGAAACGCCCGCTGTCTAGCGGAGTTCGAGGGACCCGGCCAACGTTGTTTTGAGGCATTTTTCCTTGGAACAACGGATACATAGCCCAAAAATGGGGAAATCGCGTGAGTGGGCTGATATAGGCCTCCATGAGGGGCGGTAAAATGGCGGCACCTCAGAACTCGGATTTTCGGTGTTTTGATACCTGATGCTCCAGCCTTCCGAGCAGGTCCGGCTTTTCTAATCGGGATTTTTTTGAGACAAAGCGCCGCGCCTGCATGCGCTTAGCCAGCTTTAGCTGGGAACGGGTCGTGGATGCGAAGTCTTCCAGTTAGCTGGACCAACCAACGGAACGAGTTTGGTGCAACTTGCCTGACGTCCCTGCAATGAAAGTTTATCTTGCGCAGCCTCGCGGATTTTGCGCCGGCGTGGTGCGCGCGATCGAGATCGTCGAGCGGGCGCTAGAGAAGTATGGGCCGCCCGTTTATGTGCGCCACGAGATCGTCCACAACAAGTACGTGGTGGAAAGCCTGCAAAACAAGGGGGCAATCTTCGTTGAGGACCTCTCAGAGGTGCCGCCGAAGGCCGTTACCGTTTTTAGCGCCCATGGCGTTGCCAGAAGCGTGGAGGAGGAAGCCGCCTCACGCGGCCTGCCGGTGCTCAATGCCACCTGCCCACTCGTCACCAAGGTTCACAACCAAGGCAAGCGCTACATGTCGAGAGGCCGGGCGCTGATTCTGATCGGCCATGCCGGCCATCCCGAGGTTGAGGGCACCATGGGTCAGGTTCCCGGGCCCGTTGTGCTGGTTCAGAACCTCGAAGATGTGGCCAATTTGACCCTGCCGCCAGAGACCCAGGCGGCCTATATCACCCAAACGACGCTCAGCGTCGACGACACAAAGGACATAATTGCGGCTCTCCAGCAGCGATTTACCGATATTCAAGGCCCGGATATCCGGGATATCTGCTATGCGACACAAAACCGCCAATCTGCGGTAAGGGACCTTTGCAAATTGGTGGACTTAATCCTTGTGGTCGGGGCCGCCAACAGTTCGAACTCTAACCGGCTTCGCGAAATCGGCACCGAAGCCGGTGTAGCGAGTTATCTGATCGCTGACGGGAGCGAACTGAACCCGGACTGGCTGAAGGACGTCAGGGCGGTCGGCATCACTGCCGGCGCCTCGGCCCCTGAGGTTCTGGTCGATGACGTCATTGAGGCCTTGCGGCGAATAGGACCGGTAACGGTCTCGGTGCTGCCTGGCCGGGAAGAAAATATCGAGTTCCGCCTTCCGGCCGAATTGGCCGCGGGCTGATGCACATTAGGTCAATTCCAGAAAGAACATTCGTAATGGCAATACCCTTCTTCAAGGAAATGCGTATCGGCGGCTATCTGATGAAGCAGAAGCTGCTCGGCCGGAAACGCTATCCGCTGGTTCTGATGCTTGAGCCGCTGTTTCGCTGCAATCTGGCATGCGTGGGCTGCGGCAAGATCGACTATCCCGACGCGATCCTCAATCGCCGCATGTCGGCGCAGGAGTGCTGGGACGCGGCTGAGGAGTGCGGTGCACCCATGGTGGCCATTCCCGGCGGCGAGCCGCTAATCCACAAGGAGATCGGCGAGATCGTACGCGGCCTCGTGGCGCGCAAGAAGTTCGTGTCGCTGTGCACGAACGCCCTGCTTCTGGAAAAGAAGCTCGATCTGTTCGAGCCCTCGCCGTATCTGTTCTTTTCCGTTCATCTCGATGGACTAAAGGACCATCACGACAAAGCGGTTTCGCAGCAAGGCGTGTTCGATCGCGCGGTTTCCGCGATCAAGGCGGCCAAGGCACGCGGTTTCGCCGTCAACGTCAACGCCACTATCTTCGACGGTCATGCGGCGGAAGACATTGCGAAGTTCCTCGATTTCACGACCGAGCTCGGGGTTGGTGTCTCCATGTCGCCGGGTTACGCCTATGAGCGCGCGCCGGATCAGGAGCACTTTCTCAACCGCACCAAGACCAAGCGGCTGTTCCGTGACGTGTTTGCGCTCGGCAAGGGCAAGAAATGGAATTTCATGCATTCCGGCCTGTTCCTGGACTTCCTTGCGGGGAACCAGAACTACGAGTGCACGCCGTGGGGTATGCCGGCGCGCAACATCTTTGGCTGGCAAAAACCCTGCTACCTCCTGGGTGAGGGATACGCCAAGACGTTCAATGAATTGATGGAGACTACAGACTGGGAAACGTACGGTACCGGCAAGTACGAGAAGTGCGCCAACTGCATGGCGCATTGCGGTTACGAGCCGACCGCGGCCACTGCGGCGTTCAGCAACCCGCTGAAGGCCCTATGGGTATCACTGCGCGGTGTTCGCACGAAAGGGCCGATGGCGCCCGAGATCGATCTCAGCAATCAGCGCCCGGCCCAATACATCTTTTCGGAGCAGGTTCAGAAGAAGCTCTCAGACATCCGCCGCGACGAGGCCCTCGCCGCCCAGCAGAAAGCTTCGACAGCCGCGTAGGCTGCGCAATGCGCGGTTGAAATCGATTCCGGTCGAAACCAGCGAGCTTAGCGTGCGCGGGTTGCGCACGACCCCGTGCAAGATCTTGCGGAGATCAAGATCGCCATTGGGCTTGATTGCCGACCTCGCCAGAGCCGGCAGTGCGCGGCCTGCGGGGTCGCTGATGACGCGCAGCGCCGCAAACGGAAGACCAGCCTCGGCTGCATAGGCAGCCGCTATGTGGCTCTCCATGTCAACGGCCGCCGCGCCGGTCTCGGAACGCAACGCGGCCTTGCAAGCCTGTGCCGCGACCACCTGTTCGACGCCTGCAAGACCACCCCTGACGACGCGCCGGCGCCCCAAAGCGACGGTTGCGATCAGGTCCTCATTCAGCGCCAGGCCGGCGAGCCAGCGCGCATCGCCAGCCATCACCTCCGTCGCCACGACGACATCGCCGGATTTCAAGCTGGGATCAAGACCGCCCGCCACCCCGAAGCTGATGACACCGCGGATCGTCGAAGGATCGAACACGGTCAACAACGCCCGCAGTTGGCGGGGATCGCTACTGCTGCAGATAACGGTCATTCCCGGCCCTGCGGCAATGCGGGCCTCCTGCAACAGACCAGTCACGATAAGTATTGGCCGCGAATTGATTTGATCGACCCCGGGCGCGTCGTCCCCCGCCTCCAAATTCACATTCCGACCCCTACCGCCCTGCTGTTCGTATCTTTCAGGTTCCGGTACCGCGCTAGCGCCCAAAGCGGGAAGAACCTCGAATACCCATGATAGCGCAGATAAAACACCCGAGGAAAGCCTGTCGCCGTAAAACGCTGCTCATCCCACAACCCTTTTTGGGTCTGTGTGGCAATTAGATACTGCACCCCGCGGGCCACCGAGGGATGACCGACCTCGCCCGCCGCCATTAACCCTAACAAGGCCCATGCCGTTTGCGATGCGGTGGTGGGGACGGCCTCAAAACCTTTGTAATCGAGCCGATAGCTGACGGCATCTTCCCCCCAGCCGCCGTCCTGATTCTGGATCGACACGAGCCAATCCACCGCTTTGCGAATGGTGGGGTCGTTATGATCGATGCCGGCGGCATTGAGGGCGCAGAGCGCCGACCAGGTGCCGTAGATGTAATTCATACCCCAGCGGCCGAACCAGGAGCCCTCGGGGTGCTGGGTCCGCCTGAGATACTCGACGCCACCGGCCACCGCCTTGCTGCTTCGGGAAGTCTCCCCGAGTTGGCCCAACATCGAGATACAGCGAGCGGTGACATCCTCGGTCGGCGGATCGAGCAGCGCCCCGTGATCGGAAAACGGGATGTTGTTGAGGTAGTATTCGAGGTTGTCGACGTCGAATGCCGCCCAGCCGCCGTCACGGCTCTGCATCCCCTCGATCCATTCTCGGCCCCGCGCAATCGCGGCATCGTATTCGTGGCTTTGTATTGCGCGCTGGACCCGGTCCATCGACATCACCACGACAGCGGTATCGTCGAGATCGGGATAGTAAGCGTTGTTGTACTGAAAGGCCCATCCGCCGGGGCGGACGTCCGGCCGCTTCACAGCCCAGTCACCCCTGACGTCCAACTCCTGTTTCGGAAGCAACCAGTCCAGCCCTCGCTTGGCTGCGGACATCGCCTCCTTGCTGCCGGCCTCGGCGAGAGCGTGACAGGTCAGCGTCGTGTCCCACACCGGCGACACGCAGGGCTGGCAGTAAGCTTCGTGCTCCCTGATCACAAGCAATTTGTCGATAGCTCTGCGCGTAACCGCACGGGGCGGATAATCCTCGGGCTTGCCCAACGCATCGTACATGATGACGGTATTGGCCATCGGCGGATAAATCGCGCCCAGACCATCTTCGCCGTTCAGCCGCTCTTCGATGAATGCAAGGGCGGCCTCAATCGCGCGAGAACGAAGCTTTTTGGGAAACAGCGGCTCGACCGCTCGCAAGATGCCGTCCAAAGCTTTGAAAAAAGCGAACCAGCCCCAGCTCTGATGCGGCGCTTTCACCGTCATTCCAATCGAGCGCGGATCCTGCAGGAACAACTCATTGATCGCGATTCCCTTGGCGTTCCTGGCGCGCGGCTTTAGCGCCGCCAGCACCAAAAGCGGCACCATCGTGGTGCGCGCCCAGTAGGAGATCTTGTTGATGTGGAAGGGCGACCACAAGGGCAGGAGCATGATCTCGACGGGAAGCACCGGCACGCTTGCCCAACTCATCACGCCGTACATGGCCAGCGTGAAGCGCGTGAAGACGTTGCTGTGGATCGCACCGCCGCGCGACCGGATCGCGTCGCGTGCGCGAAGCATGTGCGGCGCATCGACGGGATCGCCAATCATCTTGAGCGCAAAATAGGCTTTGACGCTGGCGCTCATATCGAAGGCGCCTTCGTGAACCAGCGGCCAACCTCCATGCGCGCCCTGAATTCGTCGCAGGTAGCTCGCTATCTTGGCTTCAAGCCTGGCGTCGACGGGCTCCCCGAGTTGGTGACGGAGCAGCACATATTCCGCCGGAATCGTGGCATCGGCTTCGAGTTCAAAAACCCAATGTCCGTCCGGCTGCTGGAATTCGAGTAATCCGCGCGTTGCCGAACCAATGCTCGCCTCCAGCGAGCTGACCTCAATCGCTGCAGTTTTCTGGCTGGACAGCATTCCGCTCCATATCCTCTTCTCAGGCCCGCATGCTCAGCACCAGGTCGGCGGCACGATTTCCGGAACGCACCGACCCTTCGATGGTTGCCGGCAACCCGGTATCAGTCCAATCGCCGGCGAGAAACAGGTTTTTCCGACCGGTGACCGCCCCGGGGCGCAGGGCATTTTGCTCAGGCGTGGCCTCGAAGGTCGCGCGGCGTTCGCGGACAATCTGCCATGCCGGCAATTCGCCGGTAACGCCCGCGGCTTTGCAGATGTCCTGCCAAATCGCGTGCGCGAGCTCCTCGCGCGGCATATCCACCAGCCGGTCGCCATTGCTGATCGTGATCGCGAGGCGTTGAGGGAAGGCAAAAAGCCACTCCACCACACCTCCCACAACGCCGATGATGGGGGGCATATCCTGGGGTGGATCGAAGCGAAAATGAGCGTTGACGATGGCGCGGTATTTGGTCGGCGTCTTCAAGCCGGGCAACAACGAAGCCGCCGGACGCGGCGGAACGGCCATCACAACGGCGTCGTCAGGCCCGAGCGCAACCGTCTCGCCGCCGAAGTTCAAGGCATTGATGCGATCAGCCGAAACCACAAGCTCGCGCAGTTCGTGGCCGAACTGAATGCTGGCGCCCTTTTCCTGCAACAGCTTGACCGCGGGTTCGATGAGAACTGCGCTCAGGCCATCGCGTGCGATCAGCGGCCTGCAAGCCTGTCCACCCGCCAAAAGCGTTTCGCGCACCACCGCGCCGGCAAGCCCGGCGGAGCCCAAGGGCGGATCCACGTTCAACGCTGCAAGCAGCAATGGCTGCACCAGCCTCTTGTACAGCGTGCCTTCGCAGGGAATTGCGTCGCCGACCAGAGTGCTTTGCGACGCCCAAATGAGGGGCGTCAGCGCGAGATAATCACGCAAGCTCGTGTCAGGGACGCGACGAGCCTTGTCGAAAACCCAGAGCGGCAACCGTCCGTCGCCGAGGTCGAGCTGCCAATTTCGCCCGGTCGTCAGATCGACGAATGGAAATAGCGCGCGCTTGGGCCCGACCAGTCCCGCCTCGGTGCCGATCGATCTTGCGTAACTCAATGCGTGATGGTTGCCCGAGAGCAGCAGGTGATTTCCGTTATCGATGGTGAGATTGGTCGCGGCATCGAAATACGAGCGGCAACGGCCGCCCGCCTGTTGCGTCGCCTCGTGGACATGCACCTTGAAATTCGCATCCGCCAGCCGCACGGCTGCCGAAAGGCCCGAAATTCCAGCGCCGATGATATGAACGATTTTCTGCATCAGATGAGAGCGTACCGAAGGAGGATGGCGATCCGGGTGATCTTATTCACGCGGACCGGGCTGCGCGGCGGCGCGAAGCCCCGGGTGACAAGCAGTTCCAGGATTGCACGATAATACTTGGACATGATCCGCGGCGCTCGTACCACGCGTCGCGAATTGCGTCTCATGATTTGATCCGCCTTCGCAAAATGTGCCCGCGCCTGCTCCAGCAGCGGCGCGCATGCTTGCGGCAAAGCTCGATCGGCAACAACCTTGAGCGGATCGTCGGTGGCGATGCCGGCCTGTAGAAGTGCCTCGCGGGGCAGGTAAAGCCGGCCGATAGCGGCATCCTCATCGATATCGCGAAGAATGTTTGTCAGTTGCAGCGCTCGGCCAAGATGATGCGCGAGCAGAATGCCGTCGTCCCGTGGGACACCGAATACCCGGACCGAGAGCCTTCCGACGGCGCTCGCGACGCGGTCGCAATACAGATCAAGCGTCGCAAGGTCCGGCGCCCGAATGTCCTGCGGCACGTCCATCTCCATGCCATCGACAATGGCTAGAAAATCCTCGCGCTGCAGGTCGAACTTTCGGATCGAGGTGACATAATCGCGCAGTCGGGCCGGCGGATGCCCACGATAGAGCGCTTCGATGTCTTCCCGCCATTGCTGAAGCGCGCTCAACCGTTCCGGACGCGGGCTGTCGGAATCCGCGATGTCATCGACCTGGCGGCAGAAGCTGTAAATCTGGAACATCGCCTCGCGTTGCTCGCGCGGCAGAATGCGCATCGCCGCATAAAACGAACTGCCGGACGCGGTGGTCCCGTAACTGGCGTTGGCCCCCTGCAGCGTCATGCGCCGGCCGCCGGCTTGGACATCGGACGGCGTCCCGTCGCGCGGCGGAGGATCTCGCCACCGGCGCCGAAACCGGTGTAGGCGAGCAATTCAATCGGACTAAGGTGTACCCGCTCGCTCAGGGGATCGCGCACCTTCAACAGGCGAACTATTCTGTCAGCAAAGGCCTGAATCACCGACACCTCAACGCCGAGACGAAAATCCCTTACCTCGGTGCTGAGCGATTTGCCCTCGTCCAGCAAGAGTTCAGTACGTCTCGCAAGCTCGTGCAGGCATTGCAAGAGCGGCGCCGACGCCTTTTTTTGCCCAAGGGATTCGACGGAAGCGCCAACAGAGGCCATTGCGTCCCGCGGCAGATAAACGCGATTGAGATTCTGGTAGTCCTTGCCGCAGTCCTGGAGATGGTTGTTGATCTGCAAACCCGCGCATAGTGCGTCGGAAGCCGCCCAGGTGCTCGTGCTCTCGCCATGGACGTCAAGCATGAATCGTCCGACCGGCATGGCCGAATATCGGCAATAGTGAATAACCTCGTCCCAATTTTCGTAACGAAGCTTGGTCACATCCATGCGGAACGCGATCAACACATCCAGCGCGTGACGCGGCGGCATCGCGCGCTCGGCCAGCGCGCGCCTCAGATAAACGGCCTCCGGCTGAGCGTCGTTCTGGCCCAACAGCCCCCATTCAAGCGCATCAAGATAGGCGAGTTTCTCACTGGCAGCGAGCGTCGCATGATCGGCGATATCGTCGGCTGTCCGGACGAAATTGTAGAAGGCAAGGATCAACGCCCGGTGGCGCGGATGAATGATCCAGGACGCGACCGGAAAATTCTCGTCACGGTGAGTCTTGCCGGATCGCAATTCGCTCGCAGTGGTCATCAAGGAAACTGGCTACAATGGTCCGGGCAAAAAAGATTTCGAACGCGCCGGCGGGCCGTGCGTGCCAAGGCGTCGGCACCCATATAGGGGAATACGACGCCAAAACCAATGCTATACGCTGTCCCTTGCGATCCCGGGCGAGCCGTAAATCAGCCGATTACGGCCGCCCGACCCGTATGGCCAAGGCTTGTTGTGGCTGTAATTGAGGGCTGTTGGTCATTGCCCGTGAGTTTTCAGCACCGTATCGCAGGCAACGGTTATTTTCGGGCGATTTTGCTGTAGGCAGGCCAGAATGGTGAAATCGCCCTGATCGATCACGGGGCGGCAAAAGCGCTGAACATCGCGCGCGCAGGCCTTCTGCTCCTCCGGAGTGCCGCTGCGCTGCGGCTGCACCGGTTGGGCAAAGGCCCCGGAGGAAAGCGATAAGCACAAGAGGGTGATTCCCAGAAAAGATTTACGCATCGTGTTCCTTCATCCTGAGCGCAGAGAACGTCTCCCGGAAAAACGCACAACCTCGCGGAAAGATCATTCTGATTGCAGACGCCGCGAACCGCAGCACAAGTGATACAGAAACGCTGGCAAATGCGGCCAAATTTATGGCGCTTGAAGCCGCATGGTGGGTTCGCAGAAGCAACTCCATTGACATGTACAACCGACTGACTCTAGGGCAGTATCGACCATTATTGTTTTTCGTATTTGGCTGTTGCAAGTAGGCAAGGATTGTTATCCACGGCCCGCTCGCGAAGCTGAAGCGAATCAGAGGTCAGACTAGTCGTTGAACCTGACACACTGCGCTAACACTAAATCTTCGTGCGGCGGCGACTCTCCCGTGTGAGAGCGCCGAATGTTGGAACGGGAAACTCGATATGAAACTGCTGAGTTCCAGCCTGCTTGGCCAGGTGATTAAGGCGGTTAGCGTCGGCGCCGCACTGATGTTGTCGTTGTCGGCCGGTCAAGCCCAATCCGGGCCATTTGCCGGTTTCGAGGGCGCGTGGTCCGGGAACGGAACGGTCTCGCTTTCCGATGGCAGCACGGAACGCATTCGCTGCAAAGCGGACTACAAGGTCACCGGCACCGGGCTGGGACTAAAACAGAGCCTTCATTGCGCGAGCGACAGCTACAAGTTCGATTTGAGCAGCGATGTCATCAGCAAGGGCGAGCGAATTTCGGGCAATTGGAGCGAGGCGAGCCGGAACATCTTCGGCAATTTGCAGGGCACCGCAGGCGGCGGTCAGATGGAAGTCTTCGTCGAGGCTAACGGATTTGCCGCCAGCCTTATGCTGAAAACAAGCGGCAACAAGCAAACGGTGCAGATCAGCTCCAAGGGCGAGATCAGGGGCGTGAACATCACCATGATCAAGGGCTAACGCTCTCCCCGTCAGCCCCTTTCTCTTGTTCGCGAGACCAATCTTTACCGTGTTCCGCGAATCCGTTCCGAAAGATTGATCAGGAACATCGCCGTCGGTCGCAGGATGAAGAGATCCGCGACCAGCGCTGCGACCATCGCGAAGGCGCTGAGCCAGCCAAACAGCCTCAGCGACGGCAGGTCCGAGAACACCGTGACGACAAGGCCGCACGCCAGAACCACTGTGGTCAGGATCAGCGCCGGACCGACGAGGACGGTCGCACGCTCCACCGCGAGCGCGGAGTTGACGCCAGGCCTACTCTCCAATCGCAGCCGGTTGAGGAAGTGGATGGTCGCGCTTAGGCCTAGGCCGAACGATACCGTCAGCGCAACCACGCTGGCGAATTGCAGCCCCTCCCCCAGCGCGTACAGCACGGTTCCCGACAACACCACCGGGAATATCCCGGGCAAGATGCAGGCGAACATCACCACCCACGAGCGGAAGGCCAGTCCGATAAACATGGCGACCAGAACAAATTCCACGGTCAGCCCGCGGTTGAGCTTCTCGATCATGCTGGCGCTGTTGCGCGCGGCTATCGCAGACAGACCAGTTACTGCGATCTCGTAGCCGGGATGCTTTTGCCGGACGGCGTCCAGCTTGGCGTCGAGCTTCTCGACCACCGGCAGTATCTGGCTCGAGTTGAGGTCCGCCACCCTGCCCGAAACGAGCACCGCATCCTGATCGGCTGAGATAAATCGCCGCACCAAGTGCTCGGGGATTACGCTGACGTATTCCTTCAGCGTCGCGACATCGGAACTGCCAGCTTTTTCGGCGAGCCAGCGGCGCAAGGTCTCAAGCGACCAGACGTTACCCACCCCCGCGGCGGATTCGACGGTGGCGTGAACGTCCGCGATGGTCTGCAAAGTTTCCGGCGAATAGAGCGACTGGCCCTTCGGGAACTGGATCAGCACGTCGATCGGGTTGGCGCCCGTCAGTTTGGCATCCAGGCGGCTGCTTGCAGCCACCGCCTGCTGCTTGTCCGGCACCTGATCGGCCAGCCGGTAGCGCGGCTCAAGATTTGCATAGACCACCGCGAGGCCACCGACGAACAGCACCGCGATAAGGCTGAACAGCCCGGGTCGGCTGACCATCCGCACCGCGATCCAGTAGCAAAAGTTACGCAACGCCTGAACGCCGGCGTCGGCGCCCTGGAACTTGACGGCGAATACCCTTTCGTTGCGCACCAACAAGACGCCAAACACGGGCACCAGCGAGAGCACCGCAATTAGCGCGATGATGGTTGCGGCGAGCCCGGCCTCGCCGAATTTGCGGATCAAATCGGAATTCAGAAAATTGCAGAGCAATGAACGATATGCCGGCGGTACCATGCGTGAGCACGCAGGCCGGTCCGACCACCAGCACCGCGTTCTTGAAGGCGGTGTATTTGTCTTGTCCGGCGATCAGCCGATCGCGGGCGGCGAACGTCAGCTGCATCGAGTCCGAAAAGCTGATCACCATGATCAGCGGCGTCATCACGTTCAGGAACATATTGAGGTTGAAATTTGCCCATCCGAGCCCGCCGAGCGCGAGCAGGATGGCGATCAACGGCGGAAACGCCGCGATGATCATGAATGATATCTTCCGGAAGAAGATAATTGCGATGATGCAGCCGGCCAGAATTCCGAGAGCGTTGTAGGTCAACCCGTCGCGCTCGACAGCATTGCGGATTTCGAGTTGCATGACGGGAACGCCGGAAAGTTCCGCTTTCAAGCCGGTGCCGGCAAGCTCCTGGGCCATCAGCTTTCTGATTTCGCCTATCGTCGTGGCGAGCTTGTTGCTCGCGACTATTTCTGGATCCAGTGAGAGGACGATCAGCGCCAGCGTGCCGTCTTCGGACAACAGCTTGCCTCGAATGATCTCGTTAGTTTTGACGGTCTCGATGAACTTGTCGTATTCGGCGCCTTTCGGCAAATCCGAAGGAAACAGCGCAGCGGGCAGCTTGCCCGGCGCGGGCGCCTGGCGCGCCGAAAACAGCGAGATCAGACCGCGCGTGCCGTCGACAAGCTGCAGATCGGTGACGAAGTCGCGCAGCTTCTCGAGGTTGTCGCGCGCCAGCAGGGTCTTGCCTTCGACCACCACCAGCACATCGAATTCGGTGGCAGGGAAGCGCTTGGTCACCGCCTCGTACTGCCGGTAATCTTTCGAATTGGAGCGAAACAACTGGCTAAGCGAGTTGTCGATCTTGATTCGCTCAATGCCGAAAATGGCGCCGACGATCAAAGCAAGGAGAACGATGCAGGACAGGATCGGCGCCTGAACCGCAACCAGCCCGATCCGCTCCAGCCCGAAGGCGATGCTCGGGCCCGGCGGCTGCTCGATCTTCTCTACATGAACCTCACGGTCCCGGTTTTTTTCGAGCATGGACTGTCCAGTTCTCAGATCGGCTTACGCTGCAGCATAGGTGCCCGCCGCGAATGAGGCCACCAACGTCGTGCGATAGGCCTGTTGATCGGCGCTAGTCATTGAAAACATGCAACAATTATTGACGGTTCGTTTAGCAGGTCTGCACCGCGCCTCGCAAGACGTGCCCCACGGCACAAATCGGCTGTACACGGGGATTTCGAGCTCAACTTGGCGAATTGTTCGCTCTGGTTGAATTCGCGAGGCGCTGCGGCGTTCGGTCGCCACTCTCGTCCTTCAAAGCGACGCCGGTGACGTTCCGGGCCAGGCCTTCACGGATCAGCCAAGCGATCCGGAAAGCCGCCTCGTCATAGCTCAGCCCAGCGCGATGGATGTTCGAGACGCAATTGCGCTCGGCATCGGACAGGCCAACTCGCGGCCCAAAGGTCAGATAGGCACCGAGACTGTCGGGGGCGGAAAGCCCCGGCCGTTCGCCGATCAACATCACGACCATTCGTGCCGCGAGAATGGAGCCGACGTCATCGCCCAGGGCAACTCGCGCACCCGACGCAACGACCACATGGCCGATACGGATTTGGTCGGCGGTCAGCCGGGGAATGAGCTTGTGGAGGAGTGCGATTGAGTGCGCATGCACCGCCATCGGCGACAGCCCGTCGCCGATCACGAGGGCAAGTTGACCTGTATCGGGCTTGTGCCGCGACAACACCCCCTCCGAGGCCTGGTCTAGCCTTCGCCCGAGATCGGGACGCCTCAAATATTCTCTGCGGTTGGTGGCGCGGGTGCGGACGCCGACTGCGTCGATACCCAGATCCGCCAGGCTCGAGATCAGGGCTGACGGATCAAAGTCGGCGTGGACGGCGTCGCGGGCGCGTGCGTGGTCGAGGCTGAATTCGAGCAAAGCTTTGGTCGACATACTGACGCCCGCCCGCCCAACTGCGACGCGTGCGGGCGTCAGTTTGCGCAAGTCCATCAGCGATCGGGGCGACGGCGGTGTTTTCATGCAGGATTACTCGGCAGGAACTGACGCCGCGCGCAGCCGTATCGAATAGTTCGACGCATTCTGCTCGCCAACGCTGGCGGCTCGCGCGAACATGATGAGATGATGTGCGACGGTCGCGGAGGCAATCAGGCCTTCGATGTCGCCGCGCCTCAGGCGTTCGAGCGCGAACTTCCAGAACACCTTCCGATAGTCCCCGAGCACGCCGACTTTCCAGAAGATGTTGCGCAGCATGATTAATCCCCGCCTGATGTTGTCCCAGCTCTTCTGCTCGGCGGTGACAGGCACTTTAAGCCGATTGGCGTAAGTGTATTCCACCTGGTGCCGGTAGCGCGCAAAAAGCCTTTCCGGCTGGTAAGCAACTTCCATGCATTTGCGCCAGGAACTGACGACATCCTCATATGGCAACAGGAATTCAACATTCGAATCGCGGCCGTCGTCGTTGTTCAACCGCTGCTCACGTTCCAGGCGATCCCATAGCGGAGTCATTGGCAGGGCCTGAAGCAGATTGATCGTCAGCAACGGGATTTTGGATTCCTCGATAAAGGCCAGCAATGCATTGCCGGTGTCGGGTTTATCGGTGTCGAGGCCCATGATGATGCCTGAAACGACTTCCATCCCGTACTTATTGATGGTGCGAACGCCTTCGAGGATCGGGACCATCATGTTGTGGTCCTTGTGCATCGCCTTGAGTGCGTCGGGATCGGGCGTCTCGATGCCGCAAAAGATCGTGACAAAGAATGCTTCGCGCATCTTGTCGAGGATCTCGGGGCGCTTGGCGATATTAAGCGTTGCCTCACACGCCAGACGGACGACGTAGCCCGTCCTCTTCTGCCATTCGATGAGATGAGGCAATAAATCCAGCGCGGCTTTTCTGTTGCCGATGAAGTTGTCGTCGACGAAATACACCGAATTCGTCACACCGCATTCGCGCAATCTGTCGAGCTCGGCGATGATCTGCTGCGGGGTCTTGATGCGCGGATTGCGGCCGTACAGCCCCGGTATGTCGCAGAATTCACATTGGTAGGGACAGCCGCTTGAATACTGGATGCTGCCAAGAAAATATTTTCTGATCTCGGCGAGTTCGTACGCTGGAATTGGAAACTCGGTCATAGCGACACGATCGGCGGTCTTCAACACCACCTGAGCCTCAGGACGCGACGGATCGCGCGCCAGGCGGGCAATCAGCTGATCGGTGGCGTCTCCGAGTTCGCCAACATGGAGATAGTCAAATGACGGATAATACTCCGGACAGGCGCTGACGGAGGGACCGCCGATCGCAACGCTCAGATCGTACCTGTGCGCCCGCCGACAGATATCGTTCATCTGCTGGCGCTGGATGTGCATGCCGCTGACGAACACCGCTTCGGCCCATTCGAAGTCTTCCGCGCTGGCGGCGCGAATGTTCTCGTCCACAAAGCGCACAGGCCAGTTCGCTGGAAGATAGGCGGCGATCAGCAAAAGCCCCTGCGGTGGCATGAAAGCTTTGACGCCGTCAGTCAGGGGATATGAATATTCGAATGTACCGAACGAAGAAGTATAGCGCGGAAAAATGCACAGGATGCGTCTAGCGGTCTCTGTACCTGCAGATCTCATAAGATCCCCTCTGCAATAGCTTGCAATGCGCGCACGACCGGAAAGTAGGTAAAGTTGGGCCCCAAATCTTTCGATATTGTGGCAGCGATATCAACCCAACAGCGGTCGAATGGTTGCTTTTCAAAGCTTGGATGCGCTCTCCGCAATCAGGTGCGATGCAAAATCCGGTAGCTGACCGCGGCTGCCAGCCAGTCGGCCATCCACGCCCGCAAGACCTGCACGGACCAGCCAATCGTCGAACTCCGGCGCCCGTTTCAGGCCGAACAGATCACGTATGTAGAGCGCGTCGTGGAACGAGGTGGATTGATAATTCAGCATCACGTCATCGGCGCCCGGTACACCCATGACGAAGGTCACGCCGGCCGCCGCCAGCAGGGTCAGCAGATTGTCCACATCGTCCTGGTCGGCTTCGGCGTGGTTTGTGTAGCAAACGTCCACTCCGATCGGCAGGCCGAGCAACTTTCCGCAGAAATGATCCTCAAGGCCGGCGCGAATGATCTCCTTGCCGTCGTACAGATATTCGGGGCCGATGAAGCCGACCACGCTGTTCACCAACAAAGGATCGAAAGCGCGTGCCACCGCATAGGCGCGCGCTTCGCAGGTCTGCTGGTCCACGCCATGATGGCCGTTGGCCGACAATGCAGAGCCCTGCCCGGTCTCGAAATACATGACGTTGTCGCCGACGCTGCCCCGGCGCAGCGATCGTCCCGCCTGATGCGCTTGCCTCAGCATCGCGAGATCTACCCCAAAACTCCGATTGGCGGCCTGCGTGCCGGCGATGGATTGAAACACGAGATCGACCGGCGCGCCCTTGTCAATCAATCCGAGGGTTGTCGTTACGTGGGCGAGCACGCATCCCTGTGTCGGAATTTGCAGCCGATTGATGATGTCATCGAGCAACCGCACTAACGCGCCAATGACTACCGGGTCGTCGCTGGCAGGATTGATGCCGATGCAGGCATCGCCCGATCCCAGAAGAATGCCGTCGAGAATGGAGGCGGTAATGCCGCCAGGGTCGTCGAAGGGATGATTGGGCTGCAGCCGCACGCTCATCCTCCCGCGCAGCCCGATCGTGTTGCGAAAGGCGGTCATTACCTCGCACTTCCTTGCAACAAGGATGAGGTCCTGGTTGCGCATCAGTTTTGAAACGGCCGCGGCCATTTCCGCGGTGATGCCGCGTGAGACGTTCTTCAACGTGTCGGTGGTCGCAGCATCGGAAAGCAACCAGTCCCGGAACGCTCCCACGTTCATTGAAGCGAGCGGCACAAAAGCGCTCCTGTCATGCTCATCGACGATAAGCCGGGTGACCTCGTCGTCCTCATACGGAATGACCGTTTCGTTGAGAAACTGAACGAGGGGAAGGTCGGATAGCGCCATCCGCGCCGCCATCATTTGCTTCGCGCTATCGGCTGCAATCCCTGCCAAACGGTCGCCCGAACGCGGCGGCGTCGCCTTGGCGAGAAGGTCGCGCAGATCATCGAAGACGTAACTGGTGCCATCGATTGTGTGGCGATAGATCATCCGGGCTCCAAGCCGTCTTCAGCGCTTTACCGACGGCTAAACAGTATCACTCAGCGGTCCACGTGGAACCGCCCGCCGAACGGCCCCGGTGAGCGCAAGATTGGGAACGGGTTCCCGCCGCTGGAGTGTTCGCAGGTCGATTAAGTTATTGAAGAATCAGCTCCCTTTTTGAACCTCTACACGGCGCGTTAAGGAAATATCCATGAAACTTCGTGCATGGTGTTCGAACGGCCGACGGTGCTTAACCGCCTCCATTAGGGTGCCTGCATGCCTGAACTCGCGAAATCTTCCCCCGTCAGCGCCGTGGCCCGGCTTTCGATCGCCGCCAAGCTCTACGCGATCTTCGCGCTGTTTGCGGTCCTTACCGCGGCGATCACCGCGCTGTCGCATTACAACATGCAGCGAAATACGGAACTGACGGAAGCTATCGAGAATGCCAGCCGCGCGGCGCTCAACGTCGAGCGCATCAACACGCTTGTATATGCGGTGGTGATGGAATCGCGAGGCGTTTACATGTCTTCGGAACCTGCGGCGGTAAAGAAGTTTGGCGACGGACTACTCAAGTTCAACGACGATATTATGGGCGTGGTCAAAAGCTGGGCATCCCTGGTACGGGAAGATGATGCCGAGCAGTTCGCAGGCTTCAGAAGGCGCATCGAACAGTTCGTTGAGTTTCGCAAAGAACTGGTTCGCCGAGGCCTTGAGACTGGCGCCGCCGCGGCGCGCGAACTGGGCGATAACGAGGCTAGTCGATCAGTGCGTAAAGCGCTGAACAATGACCTTGATGCACTTTCGAAAGTGTACGCCCAGCGCAGCGAGCGCATCGTCCAGCAGAACGAAGTAAATCGGCAGCTGGCGTTCGTCTTGACATTTCTCGGCGCGCTCGCGTTGGTCCTGGTGGTCGTAGGGGTGTTGATCATCTCCCGCTCTATCGCACGGCCGCTGTCGCTCATTACATCAACGATCAACCAGGTGGCCGAGGGAACCGAAGGGGTGGAAGTACCTCATACGGACCGGGCGGACGAAGTCGGAGCGCTGGCGCGGGCGATCCAGATCTTCCAGGCGGCGATGGACCGCAACCGCAATCTGAATGCCCAGGTCTCACTGGATACGAAAGCGCGCGATGACCGTACCAGGCATATCGAAGCTTCGGTGGATGAGTTCCGCGCCGCGATCGGAGCGGTGCTGCGCGCGGTCAACGACAATGCCTCGGCAATGCGCCAGACCGCACAGACCATCACCCGCGTCACCTCGGATGCCAGCGGTCGCGCCGTTGCCGCCGCCGGAGCGACCGAGCAGGCCTCCAGCAACGTATCGGCGGTCGCTGGCGCCACCGAGGAGTTATCAGCTTCGGTGCAGGAAATCCGCAGGCAGGTCCATCAATCCGCGAGCGCCGTCGAGCAAACCGGAATCCGCACCGAGAAATCGATCACCGAAATTGAAAGTCTTGCTGCAGCGACACAGCGGATCGACGGTGTGCTTAGTCTGATCCAGGCGATCGCCGAGCAAACCAACCTGCTGGCCCTGAATGCGACTATCGAAGCCGCTCGGGCGGGCGATGCCGGTCGCGGCTTTGCGGTGGTTGCGCATGAAGTCAAAGCGTTGGCAGGGCAAACCGCCAAGGCGACGGCCGAGATAGCCCAGAATGTCAGCCTGATTCAGACATCGACGCGCAATGCGGTCGACGCAGTGCGCGAAATTGGCGGCGCGGTGCGTGAGATCAACGACGTGACTTCCAATATCGCCAGCGCGGTCGGCCAGCAGGATGCGGCAACCCGCGAGATTTCGGCCAACGCGCAATCGGCTGCCGAGGGCAATGAGACGCTGGTTGCAAACATTACTTCGCTGCGCGATTCTATCGAGGAGACCGGCACCGCGGCGGCATCCGTGCTCTCAGCCTCGGGCGATCTGGCTTCAACGGCCGAAATCCTGTCGCGCGAGGTCGACAAATTCTTTAACAATCTGCGTGGAGGCCCATTGGATCGCCGTCAAAGCGGCGCGATGCGAACCGGGAGGTAACAAGCGGGTTTTCTCAGCGAACGCGCCCGTTAATTCAGGAGCGGCGTTCTCAAGTCGAGCGTCAACGGAAACTCGACGCTCAATTCCTCGGGTGACGGATCGATGCTGCCGGGCGTATGACCGTGGGTCTGGAATCGGGCAAGCCGTCGCGCCTCAGCCTCATAGGAATTCACCGGCTTGGTCTGGTAGTTGCGCCCGCCGGGATGCGTGACGTGATAAACGCACCCGCCGAGTGAGCGGCCGTTCCACGTATCGATCAGATCGAATGTCAACGGCGCATGAACCGGAATGGTAGGATGCAGGCCTGACGCGGGTTGCCAGGCTTTAAAGCGAACGGCGGCAACCGCCTCGCCCGATCGACCGGTCTGCATCATCGGCATCCGCCGGCCGTTGCACGCGACGACATGACGGCCTTCGACGAAGCCTGACGTTTTGATCTGCAACCGCTCAACCGAGGAATCGACATAGCGCACAGTGCCGCCTGCCGTGCCTTCTTCACCGAGAACATGCCAGGGCTCGAGCGCCTGCCGTAATTCCAGCGTGACCCCGCCAAGATGAACACGGCCAAAAACAGGAAAACGGAATTCAAGCTGTGCGGCGTACCACTCCGCCGAAAACTCGTAGCCGGATTGACCAAGCTCGGCGATCACGTCCAGAAAATCTTGCCAAAGGAAATGCGGCATCATGAAACGATCATGCAGCGTCGTGCCCCAGCGCACGAACTTGCCCTGTTGCGGCTCGCGCCAGAGCTTTGCCACCAGCGCCCGGATCAGCAGTTGCTGCGCCAGCGACATTCGCGGATCGGGAGGCATTTCGAGCGCGCGGAATTCGACCAATCCAAGCCGACCGGTGGGACCGTCCGGCGAATAGAGTTTGTCGATGCAGATTTCAGCGCGATGGGTATTTCCGGTGATATCGACCAGAATGTGCCGGAACAGCCGATCGACAAGCCAGCGCGGCGCCTCAACGCCGGGCGGCGGTACATGGGAGAGCGCAATTTCCAGTTCATACAGCCCGTCATGCCGGGCTTCGTCGATGCGCGGCGCCTGGCTGGTCGGGCCGATGAACATGCCGGAGAACAGGTACGACAGCGAGGGATGGCGCTGCCAATACAGCACAAGGCTTTTCAACAGATCGGGACGGCGCAGGAACGGCGAGTCCGCAGGCGTACTACCGCCGACTACCACGTGATTCCCGCCACCGGTCCCGGTGTGACGGCCATCCACCAGGAAGCGGTTGGCCCCAAGCCGCGTCTTTGCCGCGTCTTCGTAAAGCCCGAACGTGATATCGACGAGTTCCCGCCAGTTCTTGGCCGGCTGAACATTGATCTCGATCACGCCTGGATCGGGTGTCACCTTGATGACCTCAAGGCGCGGATCGAACGGCGGCGGGTAACCCTCCACGTGCACCTGCATTTGCATTTCTTCGGCACTCGTTTCGACCGCGGCGAGCAGATCGAGGTAATGCTCCAGCTTTTCCACCGGCGGCATGAAGGCGCAGAGCACGCCGTCTCGGATTTCAATCGAAATTGCGGTGCGCACGCCCACTGACTTCAGTTGCTGCTCCTGCAAGCTCTGCTGGGCAACCGCTTCGGTCGGGCTCGCCTGATCGTACACCGGCAACGTCTCGCGTTGCTCCAGCGGATCCTGCTCGACAATGTAGGGATATTCGTCGGCCGGGATATGAGGCAGCGAGGAGATCGGCAGGCGCAAGCCGAGCGGGGAATCGCCGGGTGTCAGGAACAGGTTGCCGCGACGAAGTTTCCAGCGCTCGCTTCGCCAGTGTCCTGCATTCGCATTCCAGCGCTGGATCGGCAAAACGAATCCCCTGGGCGTGTCGAGTCCGGAATCGAAAACGCGGGCCATGCGCGCGCGTTCTTCCGGATCGGACAGCTTGAAATCGCCTGGATCGACATTCGCCGGCAACGCCGCTTCCTTTTGCAACCAGTGCGAAGGGTCTTCAAACGCGGGCAGCACGAATTCGGGAGCAAGGCCGAGCCTCCTGGCGGTGGCTTCCGCGAACCGTTCGGCGTCTTCGATTCCGGCCTTGCGCGGGTTCTCAATCTTGGCGATGAGATCCGCGTTCTTCCAGATCGGCACGCCGTCCTTGCGCCAGTACAGGCCAAAGGCCCACCGGGGCAGGCTTTCGCCGGGATACCATTTCCCTTGGCCGAAATGCAGCAAACCGCCCGGCGCGAAGCGCGTCCGGAGTCGCCGAATCAATTCGTCGGCAAGCACGCGCTTGATGGGACCGACGGCTGCGATATTCCATTCCGGTGATTCCATGTCGTCGATCGACACAAAGGTCGGCTCGCCACCCATGGTCAGCCGCACGTCGTGGACCTCTAGATCGGCATCGACCTGTTGGCCCAGTCTGTCGAGGCGCGCCCAAGAGTTTTCGGAGAACGGCATGGTGATCCGTGGCGCGTCGCGAATGCGAGTGACATTCATCTCGAAGCCGAACTCGACGGTGGCAGACCCGGCGCTGCCGCTGATTGGGGCGGCCGAGCGATAATGCGGGGTTGCGGCCACCGGGATATGTCCCTCACCGGTGAGCATGCCCGAGGTCACATCGAAGCCGATCCATCCCGCGCCCGGCAGATACACCTCGGCCCAGGCGTGGAGATCGGTGAAGTCGTTCTCGAGTTCACGAGGGCCTTCGGCCGGATCGACATCCGGGCGTAGCTGAATGAGATAGCCCGAGACAAAACGCGCCGCGAGCCCGAGCTGCCGAACTGCCTGGATCAAAAGCCAGGCGGAGTCGCGACAGGACCCCGCGCGCGCGCGCAGAGTCTCTTCCGGATCCTGAACACCTGCTTCGACCCGGGTAACGTAGCGAATATGTTTCTGCAGCTCTGCATTTAGCTCGACCAGGAAATTGACGGTGCTCGACGCCGCCTTCGGAATCTCTGCAAGATAGGCCGTGAGCAGCGGTCCCGGCTCTGACGCTGCCAGATATGGCGCGAGTTCGGCCTTGAGATCGTCAGTGTATTGAAAAGGAAAACTGCTGGCATAGGGCTCAACAAAGAAATCAAAGGGATTCACGACAGCCATCTCGGCCCTGAAATCGACCTCGACTTTCAGTTCGTTGGTCTTCTCGGGAAATACGAACCGGGCCAGCCAATTGCCCTGCGGGTCCTGCTGCCAATTCACGAAGTGATTGGTCGGCGTGATCTTGAGCGAGTAGCTGGAGATGAGCGTGCGGGCATGAGGGGCTGGGCGCAAGCGAATGGTCTGGGGGCCGAGTTCGACCGGCTGGTCGTATCTGTAGTGCGTGACATGATGCAGTGCGACGAGGATCGACACGGACAGGCGCTCCAGCAGATTCTGCGAGCAGAACACCGGTTCTGGCGGCGATCAAGCACGAACAACGGGCAGCAATTGCCCTTCTCAAGGCTGATTTCGGGGAATATCGCCCAGAAAACGCGCGGGACCCCTGCTTCCATCACAGCAGATAAAAAATGTGCGAGGCCAAAGCTACATCGTTGCGCCGAGCACCCAAGGCGCGAATTCCGCGCCGCCGAAATCAAAGCTTTCGCTTTTCGTCGGCTGTCCCGAGGCGGTCTTGAGCATCAATTCGAAAATGCGCTGGCCGCATTGCTGCACAGTCTCCTCACCGTCGAGGACGGTGCCGCAATTGACGTCCATGTCGTCCTCCATGCGCCGGTACATCGGCGTGTTGGTCGCAAGCTTGATCGAGGGTGCGGGCTTGCAGCCGAATACGCTGCCGCGGCCGGTCGTGAAGCAGACGAGATTGGCGCCGCCGGCCACCTGTCCGGTAGCCGCCACGGGATCGTAGCCCGGCGTATCCATGAACACGAAACCCTTCTTCGTCACGGGTTCGGCGTAGTTCAGGACCTCGACCAGATTAGTGCTGCCGGCCTTCGCCATAGCGCCGAGCGATTTCTCCAGAATAGTCGTCAGCCCGCCGGCCTTGTTGCCGGGGCTCGGATT
Source organism: uncultured Alphaproteobacteria bacterium (assembly GCA_963764155.1). GTDB lineage: Bacteria > Pseudomonadota > Alphaproteobacteria > Rhizobiales > Xanthobacteraceae > Bradyrhizobium. The sequence goes on along the minus strand of CAVXRI010000008.1, from coordinate 419,389 downwards.
GGCGTTCATCTCCGCGCCTTCACGCTCGGTGTATTCCTCCCACCAGCGCATCAGCGCGACCAGCTTTTCGCCAACTTCGCGACTGACCGCGCGGCGCGTCAGCAGGTGCTCAGCGCCATAGGTTTCCGGTGTTTCCGACAGGATCACCGTGCCCCCATGCCGCACCAGGAGATCGCTCGCCGCTCCCAGAGCGGGGTTCGCGGAGACACCGGAATAGCCGTCCGATCCGCCGCATTGCAGCGCTACCGTTAATTCGCTGGCTGGCACCGGTTCGCGCTTCACCTTGTTGGCATCCGCCAGCGCCTCGCGCACAAAGGCAACACCCGCCTCGACCGTCTTGCGCGTGCCGCCGACTTCTTGAATGTCCATCGCGCGCAACCGCCCGGCTAGCTTCTGCTCCTGCATCAGACCGCCGATCTGATTGACCTCGCAGCCCAAGCCCAGCACCACAACCGCGGAAAAGTTCACGTGTCTCGCATATCCGCCGAGGGTTCTCCGGAGCAGCGTCAGCGGCTCATCCTGCGTCATGCCGCAACCGGTCTTATGGGTCAGCGCCACCACGCCGTCGACGTTCGGGAAGTCGGCAAGGGGATTGTCGCCGGTGAACGGATTCTTCTTGAAGATATCCGCGACCATGCCGGCGACATGCGCACTGCAATTCACTGAGGTAAGGATGCCGATATAGTTACGGGTGGCGACGCGCCCATCCGGCCGGCGGATGCCCTCGAACGTCGCGGGCAGATCGAAGTTCGGCGTCGGTATCACGTCGACCCCGAAGGCGTAGTCCTTGGCGAAATCGCCCATCCCGCAGTTCTGGGTGTGGACATGCTGGCCCGGCGAAATCGGACTGGTGGCAAAGCCGATGATCTGACCGTAGCGGCGAACCGGCTCGCCGACGGTGATCGGCTTGATCGCGACCTTGTGCCCTGCCGGAATACGCTCCGTCGTGCTGACGCCCTCCGCCACAACCATTCCGGCGGGCAAGCTCGATCGCGCGATCAGGACGCTGTCCTCGGGATGCAGCCGGATTACGGGTGCCGGGGTCATGGGTTATCTCCTTGATGAGCCAAATGTCAGGCCTTACCGCCGGAATCTTTACGGGTCTGGGCCACCTGCATTCTGGCGTAAGTCGCCATCAGTCCACTCTCATTTGACAAAGTCACGAGCTTGAAGCCCATATTGATTGCGCGCACCGCGCCATCAGCGCCGCTGCAATGGATGCCCGGATAGATGCCTCGCTTGCCGCACTCCTTCACGATCTTCTCATAGATCTTGAGGATCTCCGGCTCCTCACGGTCGAGCTTCGGCACCAGGCCATAGGAGAAGCCGAGATCGGAAGGACCGATATAGACGCCGGCGAGACCCTCGACGTCGAGAATTGATTCCATGTTCTCTACTGCGGTCCTCGTCTCCATCATCGGGAGGCAAAGGATTTCGTCGTTGGCGGTCTGCTGATACGTGCCGGCGGAACCATACATACCGGAGCGTATTGGGCCGTTCGAGCGCGTGCCACGCGGCGGATATTTGCAATAGGAGACGAAGTTCTCCGCTTCTTCTCGGGTGTTGATCATAGGGCAGATCACGCCATACGCTCCGCCGTCCAGCACCTTGCCGATCATGCCCGGCTCGTTGCAGGGCACACGGACCATCGGGGTGACGGGGTGGGCGTGCATCGCCTGAAAGCATTGCACCATGGATTGATAATCCTGCACGCCGTGTTGCATGTCGACGGTGACGCTATCAAAGCCGCATTGGGCAATCACCTCGGCCGAAAAGCCCGACGGTATCGCCAGCCAGGCATTCACTACCGTCTTGCCCGAAGCCCAGACCTTCTTGACGTTGTTTGCCACTTTGTTTTTCCTTCCCTCGTGTCAAAGCCTGCCGGGCGGCGAAGAAGCAATGGCGCTGCTCCGGCAAGCCGCGCAATCGGTTCGCGCCGCTCTTTATCGGGGACGCCTCCCGCGCCGCGCCAACTCGCAAGCACGGCACAGATCAAGCGGTAGCCCGTTGTATGCTAACCTCGCTCACACCGACTTCTCGTGCCGTATTCACTATCGCCGCCCAGGTATCGTCCGGCAAGGGCACACCGTTTTTGGTGCGCTGCGCGCGCATTTCGGCTTCCGGTTCTCCGGGGATCAGCACGGCATCGACGCCGGCAGCGGGTTTCGTGTTTTTGAAATAGGTAATGTAGCGGGCAATCTCCCCATCGAAGAAATTAGCCGGATCGACGATATTGGGATCGACATAGATCGCAAACATGCCGTTGGCGAAACGTCGGTTCGGCCCCGTGGCGCCGGTGCCGGTCAGGGCGCCGCCTAGAAGTTCGCAGATCAGCGCCAGCCCGGAGCCCTTGTGCTCGCCGAAAGCGCGGATCGCGCCCTTGCCCTGGCTGTGGTCGCGCGGGCCCTCGGCGCTGTGCGGCCCATAGAGAACCGTTGGGTCCTCGCTCAAGGTGCCGTCCAGATCGATCAATGCGCCCTTGGGCAACTTTTTGCCACCGCGGCTCGCGACAAGCACCTTGCCTTCAGCGACAATCGAGGTCGCGAAATCGAGCACAATCGGCCCCTGTCCCTTGCGCGGGATGCCGACGCAATACGGCGCGGTCGAGAGCCGCCGCTCCACCCCGCCGTAAGGTGCGACCAGCACCGAACCCGCGGCGTTGACGAAGTGAAGCGATACCAACCCTTCGGCGGCCGCCATTTCGGCCCAATCGCCGACGCGGCCGATATGACCGGCATTGCGCAGCGCGACCGCGGCAAGCCCCGCTTTCTTGCACTTGTCGATGCCGATCCGGACGGCCTGTGGGGTCACCGTTTGCCCGTAGCCGAACTTGCCATCGATCACCGCCAGCGACGGCGTGTCCACGACGACTTCGATCGCCTGGTCGGGAACCACCGAGCCCATCTTTTTCCATCTGATGTAGACGGGCACCCGGATCACGCCGTGGCTGTCATGACCGGTGAGATTAGCCGTGGTGAGATAGGTTGCGATGCGCTTCGCCTCCTCCGGCGAGGAACCGGAATGAGCAAAGACCTCGGCAACGAAACTGATGAGATTTGGAAGCTGTATCGTGACCATGGATCCGTCGTCCGTCGTTCAAGCACTTACTTTAGCGTGGCCGCCGAGATAGGCGGCTCGGATCGCTTCGTTGCCCCACAACTCGTCGGGCTTGCCGTCAAGCACAATTCGGCCGGTCTCGAGGACGAACCCGTGATCAGCAACGGAAAGTCCCATGCGGGCATTTTGCTCCACCAGCAACACGGTGGTATTGCGCCTGATCTGCGAAATAATCCGGAATACCGCCTGCACAATCACCGGAGCGAGCCCAAGCGAGGGCTCGTCCAACAACAGAAGACGCGGCTTCGCCATCAAGCCTCGGGCAACCGCGACCATTTGTAATTGGCCGCCCGACAGTGTCCAACCGAGTGCATTGGAAAACGCGCGTATGTCAGGGAAAAGGTCGAACATCGCCTCGGCTTCGCGCGACAGCTCCGTTTTCGACGCCCGCCGATTTGATGCGCCGAGCATGATGTTTTCTTTCACGGTCAAACCCGGGAACACCCGCCGCCCTTCCGGTACGTGCGAAATACCGAGGCGGACAATTGCCTCCGGCCCGAGGCCCGCGATCGATCGGCCGTCGAACAAAATGTCTCCGGCCGCGGGCTTGGCGAGGCCCGAAATCGCGCGCAGCGTCGTCGATTTGCCGGCGCCGTTCGCGCCGAGCAGGGTCACAACCTGGCCCTGATCCACGTTGATCGATACGCCACGAAGCGCTTCGATTTCGCCGTAGCGGACCACGAGGTCGCGAATTTCGAGCAACGGCATCATTCGGCTCCGAGATAGGCGGAGACGACGTCGGGATGGCGCAGCACCTCCATGGACTCGCCGTCCGCGATGCGACGTCCGAAATTGAGTACGGTGATGTGCTGCGCTGCTTCGCTGACCAAGGTCATGTCGTGATCGATGATGAGGATGGTCAGGCCCTGGGCCGCTATCCGCTTGAGCAACTCGTGAAGGTCAAGTTTCTCGGTCGAGTTCAGGCCGGCCGCGGGTTCGTCGAGCAGCAGCAGCGTCGGGTTAGCTGCCAACGCACGCGCAATCTCGATCAGGCGCTGATGCCCATAGGAGAAGCTGGAGATCAATTCGTTGGCGCGGTTACCGAGCCCGACGAAACTCAACGCCTCCATCGCCCGCTCGGTCAGCGCATCATCGCCACCCTTCCCGATCATTGTGTTACCGGGCCGCTCGGCGCCGATCTCGACGTTCTCCAGCGCGGTCATTGAGCGGAAAAGCCGGATGTTCTGAAATGTCCGGCCCAATCCAGCGGCGGTTCGCTGGTGTGGGGGCATGTTGGTGATGTCAGTGCCGTCGAGCCGGATTTGGCCGGCGGTTGCTTTGTATAGTCCGGAGAGGACGTTCAGCGTAGTCGTCTTGCCTGAGCCGTTCGGCCCGATCAGCGCGTGCACGCCGCCCCGCCTGACCGAGATATCGACGCCGTCGACCGCTTTAAGGCCGCCGAAATACTTCGATAGACCGGTGACCTGGAGCACCATGCCACTGCCGACCGTCGCTGGCTTTAATTGCAGCGCGGCTACCGCCGGCGGCGCCTTGGTCTCGCTCCGCCAACGATCCAGCGCGGCGCTGACAAATCCCCATATGCCGTCCGGCATAAAGCGGATGATGAGAATGACAAACAGCCCATAGATCGCCAGATAAAGCCCCGGCACACTTTTCAGGAAGCGAAGCCACTCCGGAATGAGGATCAATAATCCGGTCCCGATTGCCGAGCCGATCGGCGACGCGACGCCGCCGAGCAACGACATCGTCAGGAATACAATCGATTCCGCGAACGAGAACTGGTCCGGGCTGACATAGGCGAAGCCGCCGGCGAAAAGCCCGCCGGCCAAACCGCCCAACACGGCGCAAACGGCAAACGCATAAACCTTGGTTCGGAACACATCGATGCCGTTGACGCCGGCAGCCAGCTCATTGTCACGCACCGCGCGCATCGCCCGACCGAGCTTGGTGTCCGGCAAATGCCAGACAGCGTAACCGACGATCGCAAGCACCGCGACGCAGAACGCGAGATAGCCTTGCGAAGTCGGGAACAATGCGGGACGGCCGATATTGGACACGCCGTCGGGGCCGTGCGTTAGTCCGATAGCATTGATCATGACCAGCGTGACGATCTGCTGAAACGAGATCGTTACCATCGCAAGATAGTGCCCGCCGAGCCGCAGTGTCGACATGCCGAGAAAAGCGCCCGCCAACAGGGCAAGCAGGCAGCCCGCCGGCAGGCAAACCCAATAGCTCAGATGCAGGTCCGTGGTGCCAATGCCCACAGCATAGGCGCCGAAGCCGAAGAACGCCGCCTGCGCCAGGTTGATTTGTCCGCACAGCCCCAACACGACCGAAAGACCGAACACCGCAATCGAGAATGTCGTCGCCTGCATCAGGATGTTCAGGATGTAGCCGTCGAATTGCATTCGGGCAGCCAACGCGACAATGATCGCCGCGCCGACGAAATAAGGCAGATGTCGAACCAGCAACGGCCTGGAGCGCACGATGGGCGCGGTCATCGGCATATTCTCAACGGGAGCGCTCATGCTTTTTCCGCCACGCGCTCGCCGAAGATGCCCTGCGGCCGGAAGATCAGGAACAGCACCAGCACGAGAAAAGCGAAGCCGTCCTTGTAAGGCACGGATACGTAAGCCGCGCCGAAGGTCTCGATGACGCCAAGCGCCAGTCCACCGATGATGGCGCCGGCGACGTCGCCGAAGCCGCCGATGATGGTGGCGGCGAAAGCCTTAAGTGCGATCGTGGAACCCATCTGGATTGAGACGAACAGGACCGGCGCGACAAGGATGCCGGCCAGCCCGCCCAACACAGCCGAGTAGATGAAGGTGATCATGATCATCGCCGACACGGAGATGCCCAGCAACGAGGCCATCTCCTTGTCCTGCGAGGTCGCCTGGAGTTTCTTCCCCAACAGAGTGTGCTCGAAAAACCAGTAGTTGAATATGACCAGCACGACGGTAACGGCGATGATCAGGAGATACTGGCTGTCGAGATAGACTGGCCCGAGCTGGATGCCCGGCGTTTCGAACCAGCCCTGCAGCACCTGCGGCTGCGGCCCGTAGATCGCGAGCACGGAATTCGCCAACAAGATCGACGCGCCGATGGTGGCGATAATAACGGGCAAAAAGGTGCGGTGACGCAGCGGGTAGTAAACTCCGAGATTGAAGATCACGCCGAGCAGCGCCATCCCGGCAAGCGCGAGCAGAAATGAAAGCCAATAGGGCCAGCCGAGGTCGACGGCGAAAACCACCATCAGATACGCCGCCACCATCGAGAATTCACCTTGCGCGAAATTCACCACGTTGGTGGCCCGGAAGATCAGCACGAATCCGAGCGCGACCAGCGCGTAAACGGCTCCGATACCGATACCGGTAAATAGCAGTTGAAGAACGAGATCCATGAAGACGTTCGTACGGCAGGAGAAATGCACGGGGCGGCCGCGCAACCGTTCGACAAGGACGTGTCGGCCTCCTCCCACCGGGAGAAGGCCGAAACGCGATCAATCGTTGAATTCGATGTGCTTGTCGAAAGCGATGGTACCCTTCTCGTTCTTCACGATGTTGTAGCCGTGAAGCCCGTCGCCGTTCTGGTCGAAATTATACTCGCCCTCGGCACCCGGGAATTTTTTCGTGGTGAGGATCGCTTCGCGAACCTTGGCGGGATCAGTCGATCCCGCCTTGTTGATGGCCGCGGAGAGTACGTTCACGGCGTCGTAGGGCCACGAGCTCTGGTTGTCCGGCGCAACCTTGACGGCATCGCGATAGAGCTTGCCGAAGTCTTTCGATGCAGGGCTGGAGTCTTCGGCATAATCGGCAACGCCGAACGTGCCGTGCAGCGCGGGGCCTGCGAGCTTCAGTGCAGTGATGTTGACGATCGAGGGTGATCCGACCCAGGGAATGTTGACGCCGAGCTGGCGCAATTGACGCGCGAAAATGCCCAGGTCGTTTTCGAACGTGAAATAGGACCCCAGGATATCCGCGCCGGACTGCTTGATTGCGAGTACTACCGGCGTGAAGTCCTGGCTCTGGTTGGCATATCCCTGATCAAGGACCGCAGGATTTCCAAGCTTTTCCAGCGCCGCGCTGAGTGCCTTGCCGCCAGCAGTGCCGAACGCGTCGGTCGAATGCAGCACGGCCCACTTCTTCTTGCCGAGCGTGTTGACGCCGTAGTCGGCGATCACGCGACCTGAATAGCTGTCATTAGGGCGGAAGCGGAACAGCCACTGATTGCCCATATGGGTCAGGTTAGGATCGGTGCCTCCGATCATGACCGGCTTGCCGAGCTTGAGCACGTCGGGGGCCATGGCATGGACCTGGGTGGAGCGGATCGAGCCCAGGAAGGCCACGATGTCGGACTGTGCGGCGAGCTTGGAGAAGGCCAGCACAATGCCCGGATTGGTAGTCTGATCGTCTTCGACAATCAGTTCGGCCTGTTTGCCGAGAATACCACCAGCCTTGTTGACCGCGTCGAGCGCGAGCTTGGCTCCCTTGATGGCATAGCCGCCGGACTCGGCGGCGGGACCGGTCACGGGCGCGCACATCCCGATCTTGATCGTCGAAGCCTGCGCTTTCGCGCTCGTAATGATGTGGGGTGCAGCAAGGCCAACGGCGATACCAGCGGCGAAATCGCGTCTCGTAACCTTCATTCAATCCTCCCTGAGACCGGCTTATTGCCGGCTTTCCGTGTCTTGGCAGTCCAGTAACGGACGCGCGCAGAATGTTACTTACGGATTCTCTCCGTCAGAGTAAATGATCTCTGGAGAAGTAGAACCGCGAGCACGCGCGGCCTTTTCGGTTGTCGGCAGCATTGTTGTTGCTCAAAGGATAGGCAACCCGCGAGCTATGCGTCCTATCCGTCTATGCATGCAAAAATGCTTCTACAGATCGGGTGCGCCGTCCTTCCCGTCAGTTACACCTGAAGCCGAAAGGCTCTTCTCTCCAGCACCGCAAGCGGACTCCTGCAACTCCGCAAGGTCGCGAGCCCCACCCCCGCGGCGTTGATCGGCTTTTGCCGTCTTGCCGTCGATCAGGTGGCGCTCTTTCAGATCGCGTAATATCCGCGAAAGGCTGGCCAAGCAGAATGCCCTTTCCAACAAAGAAACCGCGCCGCTGCAGCGTTGGCCGGATCGGTCATCCGGCCGATCGGGACCCGCAAGGGAGACACAATTCGAGCCGACCATGGGCGCTATGGCTCGTAGCTGCTAGTTTGCTCGAGTTGTTCGAACGGAAAATTGGAGTGATCCATGCCGCATTTCACGATCGAATATTCCGCTAATCTCGATGCGAGCGTCGATATGAGTGAAGTGGTCGAGGTCGTCCGAAAGGCTGCCGTCGAAACCGGCATCTTCCCGCTCGGTGGCATTCGCGTGCGTGCTGTCAAGTGCGACCATTATGCGATCGCCGATGGACGGCCGGATCTGGCTTTTTTGGACATGGTGCTGCGGCTTGGCGAGGGCCGAGACCTTATGACCCGCAAGAAGGCCGGCGAGCATATCTTTCGCGCCCTCTCCGATTATCTCGATCCAGTGTTTGCGCAAAGCAAGTTCGCGCTATCCTTCGACATGCAGATCAACGACAAAGACACGAGCTGGAAACGCAACAACATCCACGATGCTCTGCAAGTGGAAACTGCGCGTGGATAAGGTGACGCCGAGCGAACAGAGTGGGCCGACCGAACTCCCCACCTGGGACCTACGATTGAAGGTCTGAGGTCTGTTGCCTTCTAACCGCACCAAAATAACTATCTAACCTGGAAACCCGAATGCCCGTTCCGCAACACGTCTTTGACCCGCCGTTCAATGTCATCAGGAGCAGTCACGCCGTGCTTGACGTGACGGACCTGGACGCCACCGGTGACTTCTACGAAACCACCGTCGGCCTGCACGTCGAGCATCGGGACGAGAAGGCTGTGTACCTGCGCGGCAGCGAAGAGCATCAGCATCACTCGCTGGTGCTCAGAAAGGCGCAAACCGCCGGATGCAACCGACTGGGCTTTAAGGTCGGCAATGAGGGCGACCTGGACAAGGCCGCTGCCTTTTTCACCGAGAACGGCATTCAATACGCCTTTGCCGAGCAGCCGTTTCAGGGCCGCACATTGCAGTTCACCGATCCCTTTGGTTTTCAGATCGAACTGTATGCGTCGATGGAAAAGCGCCCGGCGCTGTTGCGCCGCTACGATCTCTACAAAGGTTGTCATCCGCAGCGGCTCGATCATTTCAACGTGTTCGCCGCAGAGGTGCAGGATACGGTCGACTTTTACGCCAGACTGGGTTTTCGCCTCACCGAATACGCCGAGGAAGATGGACCGAACGGTCGCATAGCGGCGGCATGGCTGCATCGCAAGGGCAATGTGCACGATTTCGCGATCACCAACGGCAAGGGCCCTCGCCTGCACCACTTTGCCTATTGGGTGCCGACGGCGTTGAACATCCTGCATCTTTGCGACGTGATGGCTTCCAGCGGCTTCCTCAAGAACATCGAGCGCGGCCCCGGCCGTCACGGCATTTCGAACGCGTTCTTCCTCTACATTCGCGATCCCGATGGCCATCGAATGGAATTGTACACCAGCGACTACTTCACCATGGACCACGATCACGCGCCGATGCGGTGGTCGCTAAGGGATCCGCGGCGACAGACATTGTGGGGTGCGCCCGCGCCGCGGTCGTGGTTTGAACAGGGTTCGCCATTTGCCGGGCAGAAGATCCGCGAACCCCTGTTCGTTGCCGACGTGACTATTGCCGACTAAATTTGTCGACCGGATTGAATATGACATTTCACCGTCTCGCTACCTTCTCCTCTAATGGAACGACGAGGTACGGCGCCGTGCTGGATGACGGATTCGTCGATCTGTCCGCCCGCTTCGGAGCGGAATATCCGACGCTGCGCGAGGCGATAGCGGCCGGCGCGCTCATGAGGCTAATGGAGAACGCAGCGCGTCGTGCGCCGGATTTCGCGTTTGACGGCATTACCTGGCAGCCACCGATCCCGTCGCCGGAAAAGATCATTTGCATCGGCGTCAACTATCCCGACCGCAACGCCGAGTACAAAGACGGTCAGGATGCGCCGAAATACCCAAGCATGTTCATGCGCACACCGCGCTCCTTTGTCGGCCATGGCACACCGCTTGTTCGCCCGCGCGCGTCGGCACAGCTCGATTACGAGGGCGAAGTCGTGCTCGTCATTGGCAAGCCGGGGCGGCACATTTCCGAGAACGCCGCGCTGGATCATGTCGCAGCGATTACGCTGTGCAACGAAGGCACCATCCGCGATTGGGTCCGCCACGCGAAATTCAATGTGACGCAAGGCAAGAACTTCGAACTCGACGGGTAGCCTCGGCCCATGGCTCGTGCCTTATCTGAACGAATCCCAGATCGCCGATATACGTCTGACGACGCGCGTCAACGGCGAGACAAGACAGGACGACCGCACAGGGCGGCTGATCTTCGGCTTCCGCTATTTGATCAGCTACATCTCGACCTTTACGACGCTCGTGCCAGGCGACATCATCGTTACGGGAACGCCCACCGGCGCCGGCGCGCGGTTCGATCCGCCGCGCTATCTGAGGCCAGGCGATGTCATCGAAGTCGAAGCCGAGAACATCGGGGTGTTGCGCAACGCCGTAATCGACGAAATTTCCTGACTAGCGATTGGACCCTGCAATGACCTCAATGACGGGTGGCGAAGCAATCGTGAACGGCCTAGTCGCCCACGGGGTCGATACCGTGTTCGGCCTGCCCGGCGCGCAGACCTATGGCCTGTTCGACGCCTTTCACCAGGCGCAGCTCAAGGTGATCGGCGCACGGCACGAACAGGCCTGCGGCTATATGGCCTACGGCTACGCAAGATCGACCGGCAAGGTCGGCGTGTTCAGCGTCGTGCCCGGACCCGGCGTTCTCAACGCCGGCGCGGCGTTACTAACTGCATTCGGGTCGAATGAACCGGTCCTTTGCCTGACGGGTCAGGTGCCGACCCAGTTCCTCGACCAAGGTCGCGGGCATCTCCATGAGATGCCGGATCAGCTCGCGACATTGCGAACCTTCGTGAAATGGGCCGATCGGATCGATCATCCCGCAGCGGCGCCGACGGCGGTGGCGCGTGCGTTTCAGGAGATGCTGTCGGGCCGGCGTGGGCCAGCAGCGCTGGAAATGCCCTGGGATGTGTTCACGGATCGTGCGGAAGCCGACTTGGCCAGACCGCTCGATCCCTTCCCCGCACCGCGCCCTGACAGTGAGCGCATCAACGACGCCGCCACTCTGATCGCGGCCAGCAAGACACCGATGATCTTTGTCGGCAGCGGCGCCATCCAGGCGCGGGATGAAATCCTCGAATTGGCAGAGTCAATCGACGCGCCGGTCGTGGCGTTCCGGAGCGGGCGCGGCATCGTTTCCAACGCCCATGAGCTTGGCCTGACCATGGCGGCTGCTTACCGGCTCTGGCCGAAGACCGATCTGATGATCGGGATCGGGACGCGGCTGGAATTGCCGACCATGTCCCGTTGGCCGTTCCGTCCCGACGGGCTGAAAGCGGTTCGCATCGATATTGACGCGTCCGAGATGCGACGCTTTACGCCCGATGTCGCCGTGATCTCCGATGCGAAGGCCGGAACCGCTGAACTGCTGGCTGCGGTCACAAAGTCTGGTTACCGCAAAAGCAGCAGACGACGCGCCAATATCCGGGAAGCTTCCGCAACGGCGCTCCAGGAGATACAGGCAGTTCAGCCGCAGATGGCTTACCTGAACATTCTGCGCGAGGTGCTGCCGCACAACGCCATCGTTACCGATGAACTGTCGCAGGTCGGCTTCGCTTCCTGGTACGGCTTCCCGGTGTACGAACCGCGCACCTTCATCACCTCGGGCTATCAGGGCACACTAGGTTCCGGCTTTCCCACGGCGCTCGGCGCCAAAATCGCGCATCCGGACCGACCCGTGGTCGCCATCACCGGCGATGGGGGATTCATGTTCGCCGTGCAGGAATTGGCCACCGCCGTACAGTTCAACATCGGCGTGGTGACGCTGGTGTTCAACAACGAGTCCTACGGCAATGTCCGGCGTGACCAACGCCAGCGTTTTGACGGCCGCGTGGTCGCGTCTGACCTCGTCAACCCCGATTTCGTCAAACTCGCCGAGTCCTTTGGCGTTCCTGCCGCGCGCGTGACCTCACCCGATCATTTCCGCCCCGCCCTGGAAAAGGCCGTGGCTGATGGAGGGCCCTATCTCATCGTCGTGGAAGTGCCCCGGGATTCGGAGACCACGCCGTGGACGTTCATCCACCCGGCAATGCCGTAGGGAGATGAGCCGCGCCAAAACGAGATCAAGTTGCTTTGCGAAAAGTCAAATTGATGCGTTGGCGGCCCAGTGCGATATGTTCACCGTCCGCAAGCGGCGCGACGCCGTGAAAGATAAGGCGCGCCGGACCACCCCAGACGACGACATCGCCATGCTCCAGCCGATAGCGGCGGGCCTTGTCGGCGCGTTTCAAGCCGCCAAACAAAAACACCGCCGGTAGTCCCAGCGACACCGAAACGATCGGCGCGCCAAAATCACGCTCGTCCCTGTCCTGATGCAAAGACATCCGCGCGCCGGGTTCGTAGCGATTGATGAGGCACGCGTCCGGCGCGAAATCATTGAAGCCGGCTAGCGTTGCAGCTTTTCCGGCCATTTGACGAAATACCGGCGGCATCGCCGGCCATGGTTTTCCGGAGTTCGGGATCAAGGCCGTCGTAGCGATACCCGCTGCGATCGGTAACCCATCCGGCATTGCCGCAGTTAGTCATCGCGACCGACATCCGGTGACCACCCGGCGTGAACATGTGACGAAATGGCGCGTCGCTGACAATCTCCTGCAACGCCGCGAGAACTTCGCCCTCGACCGATTTGGCGAAGCCGCGCAGCAACACGGCGCCGTCCGCCATCGACTCCCGCGCAGGGCCTGTCCGCGCAACGCTCTCGAACAAATCCGTCGTCACAAGCCAGACTCACTTGGCATCATGGAAAATCACCCCGAGCGTGTGCCGGTGACCGGAACGAATACGGCTTACGCCATGACGCAAGTTAACCCGATAGGTTCCGCGCGTCCCCTGCACCGGCCGATGATGCACGGCAAAGGCGACCGCATCTCCCTGCCCGAGCGGTACGACCTCCGCGCGTGATTGCATGCGCGGCCGCTGTTCGGTGAGTACGAATTCGCCGCCGGTGAAGTCGCGCCCGGGTTCCGACAGCAGGACGGCGACTTGCAGAGGAAACACGTGCTCGCCATAGAGGTCCTGATGCAGGCAATTGTAGTCGCCGGCTCCATATTGCAGCAGCAGCGGTGTCGGTCGGGTTTGCCCTGCGGCGTGACAGCGTTTCAGGAACGCCTCGTGGCTTTGGGGGTAGCGAATGTCGATACCCATAGCCTCATTCCAGCGGTTGGCGACGCCTTGAAGGCGCGCGTAGAGCGCCGGCCGCAATTCCGAAATCGCGTCGGGAAGCGGATAGGAGAAATACTTGTACTCGCCCCGGCCGAAGCCATGCCGATCCATGGCGATACGGCTCCGGAAGTGGCTGTCATCGGGATACAGCGCGGCCAGAACGCGACATTCCTCTGCCGAGAGCAAGCCGCTCAGAACCGCACAACCCTGCGCATCGAGATCGCCGTTAGCGTGTTCCCAATCGATCGCATCGATGCGCGTGGCGATATCGGGGGCAGCGGCCGTGCGGAGGGCGGTTTTTCCAGTTGCTTTCATGCAACGCAATCTGGCTATCCCGGCCAGCTTTCGCCACCCGATTTCCGTCGTTCAGCCCAGCACCGGCAGCGCGATCACGTCGTATGCATGTCGGATAATCCGCTTCAAAACCGGGTCCTCGAATTCATATTCGAAACGGTCGGCCGGGCGGATGCCGCCCTTGGCCGCGAATGTGCCGCCAAACATTGCGCAACCGTCTGGCAATGTGCCACCGCCGAAGCAGCCCCGGATTAGTTCATCAACGGGCAGCATGGCGTCGAGCTTGCCCTCTTGGTACAGCACGCGCTTGCCGTCGATCCAGGCGAATGAGCGCAGGATCATCTGATCCCAATGGGCGATGACGTCTTCAAGTTCCCAGAGCTCGCTCGCAATCGGCTTGTCGCACATCTGCTTGGAAACTGTGACGCTATAGGCCTCGACCTTGCGGTCGGTGTGGTCGGAACCGAGACCGACGAATATGCGGTCTTGCCAGCCGATCAGCACGAACTCAACCTCGCCACTGGAATCGCCGCCGCATACTTCGATAACGTCGGCCGTGGTCAGCCGCCGTGCCGAAACCCGGTAGTAGATCGGCGTGGTCGCCGGCCGTGCAATGCCGATCGCCTCTAGTTCAGCGATGTGCTTGTCGCGTGCCACCGGATCGCGTCCCGTCCAGCCGGCGATCACCGCTCGATCGATTGCAAGCGTCAGCGGCGTCGGCGCGCCGTTGTCGTCAATGGTGAATGTAAGATCAAACACGGATGACGGCCTCCATTCCGGCGGCGAGCTCCATCACCCGCTGGTCCGATCCACCTGAGCCGGCAATCATCAAGCCGACCGGCACCTCCCCCTCGCGATGAGCAGGTACCGAGATCGCGCAACCATCGATCATGTTGATCAGCGTGCAATTGCGCAGGCTGCGCTTGTTCGCCACCGCGAACGCGTTGTCGTCAGCCAGATCGGCGATGCGGGGCGGAGTGTTGGCGGTCGTCGGAAGAACAAGGGCGTCATAGGGCGCAATCCGCTGGTTGGCACGCGCGATCAGCGAACGCCGTGCGCTGAGCATATCGATGTATTCCGCCGCGCTGATCGCCTCGCCATAGAGGATACGGGTAGAGACGCGGGGATCGTAAACATCGCCTTTACTGGTGAGCAGATAGCGGTGCCAGGCATAACTTTCGGCCGCCGCGAATCCACCTTTGGCGTTGATCACGGCCACATCGAGAAACTCCGGTACCTCGACGCGTTCAATCAGCGCACCCTCGCGCGACAGCGCCGCAAGCGCGCGCTCGAAGCTCCGCGCGACCGCATCGTCAAGGTCGTCCAGCGCGACAGTGGTGGGCACCGCCAGCCGCATTCCCTTCACTGAGCGCGGCTGCAAGGGAAGGATCGGCTGATCTGCGAGCACGGCGTCGAGCACTGCGCAGCAGGCGGTTGAGTTTGCGAGCGGGCCGAAGCTGTCGAGCGTGAATGACAGCGGTACACCACCGTCGAGAGGCACGCGCCGCTGCGTCGGCTTGAAACCGACAATCCCGTTATAGGCGGCCGGAATCCGGCAGGACCCGCCGGTATCGGTACCGAGCGCGCCATAGGCCATGCGATCCACAATCGAAACTGCGGCGCCCGACGAGGAGCCGCCGGGTACGTGGCCTTGGTCGCGATTCCACGCGCCTTTCGGCGTGCCGTAATGTGGATTAATGCCAATGCCGGAATAGGCAAATTCAGTCATGTTGGTGCGGCCGATCACCACAAACCCGGCGCGGCGAAGCCGCGCCACTGCGGGGGCGTCTGCCTCCGCGGGAGCTGAATCCTCCAGCGCCCGAGAACCGGCGCGCGTCACCTGCCCCTTGATGTCGAAGAGATCTTTGATCGAGACCGGAATGCCCGCGAAAGGAGATGGCGCCGCGTTTGCCTTGCGCAGGCGATCCATCGCGTCCGCGGCTTCGATGGCTGCTGCCTTATCGACATGGATGAACGTCCGCTGGCCCTCTCCTGACGGGGCGGCGATTTTGGCGAGGCATTCCTCGACCAGCTTGCGAGCGCTGGAGCGGCCGGCGGCAAGATCGGCCGCCAGAGCGGCAAGGGTCGGGTTCGGCATGGCTTTCCTGTCAGATTACGTGTTGTCGGGAGACGTGATAATCTCCAGATCGAGCAGCGCAGAGCTCAACGATTTCCCGTGCGCGTCCAGCGCCAAGGATCGTGTAACGCCACCACCGAGCGTCTGGGTCATCACGAAATTCAGCGCCGCGATGTTGGGCAGTTCATAGCGGACCACCTCGCCTTCGACAACGCCGGTGAAATGTGCCTTCACCCGCTCGCTGGTTACTTGCTCCAGCAGCAGTGGATAGTGTTTCTCGTCGTAGGCTATGACCGAAATATTCGACGTATTGCCTTTGTCGCCGGTTCGGGAATGAGCTATCTCGCGCAGCCTCATTCTCATCCTCCGACAAAACGGATCTGCGGTTTCGCCAACTCGCGGGGGAGCAGCACGGAAGCAACCGCAACGACATCGCGGGCGGATTTCCACGCTCCGCCTCCGGCGGCGGGGCCATTCGTATACAGCGTTTCCACCTCGTTGCCGATGCGAACCGCCTCACGAAGGTTTTCAGTGCGGCCGGCCACTCGCACGCGCACCTCATAGGGTTCGTTCGCACGGGCGGAGAGCTGAGCCCCATGCAGCGAGTCAACCCCGATCAACTCGAAGCGCAACTCGCTCGTGCTCACACCGGTCAATTTCAGCCGCTCACGGACGATTTCAAGCGCCAATCGCCCGCGCGCCAACGCGCCCGGGCCGGCGTAGGATATCTGCCCCTCTCCGATGTAACTGTCGACGTAACCCACCGAAACCTTCAGCGTGCCCGTCCGTCTGGCGCCACGCCCCCCACTGACGCGGACACGGTCGGCCGCTATCTCCTCGATCTTCACTTGCGAAAAATCCGCAACGACATCGGGCTGGATATATTGCGTGGGGTCGTGCACCTCGTAGAGCAATTGCTCCTTGCAGGTCCTCGCCGTTACCGCGCCGCCTGACCCCGCGACCTTGGTGACAACGAGCGACCCATCCTCGGCGATTTCACCAATGGGGAAGCCGAGCCGCGCCAGGTCGGGAATATTCTTGTAAGGAGGATCGGCGAAATAGCCGCCGGTGATTTGCCCGGCGCATTCCAGCAAGTGCCCGGCAACGGTGCCCTGCCCCAGCAGATTCCAATCGTCCATCGCCCAGCCGAAAGCCTGGATCATCGGCGCCAGGAAAAGCGCGGGATCGGAGGCGCGCCCGGTGATTACGACATCGGCGCCACCGGACAGCGCCTGCACCATCGGCTCCGCGCCGAGATAGGCATTGGCGGATAACAGCCGGTTGGAGAGTTGCCGGATCGTTCCGTCGAACTCCATGATTGGAAGGTCGCCCTCCTTGCATGCGTCGAGCACGTCATCGCCAACGATGGCGGCGATTTTCAGGGAGGAAAGCCCCAGGGATTTAGCGATCTCGGCGGTTCTCTTCGCCGCCCCTTCCGGATTCGCCGCGCCCATGTTGGTGACGATCTTGATGCCTTTGGCGGCGCAGACCGGCAGCACCGCGCGCATCCGCTCCTCCAGCAGAGGGTCGTATCCGCTATCCGGATTCTTCATTCGCGCCTGCTGCGCCAGCGCGACCGTGCGTTCACCGAGACATTCGAAGACGAGATAATCGATTTCGCCCTTTTCGGCGAGCTCCAGCGCTGGCTCGATGCGGTCGCCCGAATAGCCGGCCCCAGAGCCTATGCGAATGGTCCGCATTTACTTCAGTCCAAAATAGGCACGCCTGAGCGCTTCGTTGTCGCTCATTTCCGCGACCGTACCGGAAAACCGGATCCGTCCGCCTTCCAGCACGAATACGCGGGTCGCCACCTCCAGGAACCCGATATTCTGCTCGGCAATCAAAAGCGCAAGGCCGCGGCCGCGCAAATCGCTCAGGATCCGGATCACTTCCTTGACGAACAGCGGCGATAAACCGGCCGAGGGTTCGTCCATCACCAGCAGACGCGGTTCGGCGGCGAGCGCCTTCGCGATACCGAGCATCTTGCGCTGACCACCGGAAAGGCTGGACGCCGGCGCGCGTCGCTTCTCGCGCAGCACCGGGAATGTGCCGTAGAGCTCCTCGACGCGGCTGTCGGGATCGGCATGGCCTAGAGCCTGGGCCCCCACGCGAATATTTTCCTCGATGGATAAATCAGGAAACACTGCAAGTTCCGACATGTAGGCCATACCGAGCCGCATGCGGTCGCTGGAACGCATTCGGGTCAATTCCTGACCGCCGAGTTTGATGCTGCCGTGCCGCGCATCGACAAGGCCGACCAGGGATTTGAGGAAGGTCGTTTTACCGGCGCCGTTGGCGCCGAGCAGCAGCACCGTTTCACCCGGTCGCACGTCGAGCTTGACGCCCCAAAGTACCTGCATGGTGCCGTAACCGGCATCGACACCGGCGGCGTCCAAAAGCGGCGCAGCATCAGGCGGCATGCTCGCCTCCCAAAAACACTTCTATAACTTGCGGCACCTGCACGGCCACCGCGAGCTTGCCTTCGAAAATCTCCTTGCCGGCATTGAGGACAATCACGCGATCGGTGATGTGTTCGATGAACCCCATCAGATGTTCGACCACGATGATTGCGATCCCCGATTGCGCCAGCGCCTGAATTCGTTCGGCGATCCAATCCAATTCCGCCGGATTTAGTCCGGCTGCCAGCTCATCGAGCAGTAACAGCCGCGGACGCGTGGCAAGCGCGCGAACCAGATCGAGCATCTTTTGCTGCGCGCTGTTCAAATCCGCCGCTGGGCGATCGGCTACGTCTGCTAGCCTGTACTCCCCTAGCAACTCAGCCATCGCCGGAGGCGCCACCGCGGCGCGGCCGTAGGCGAGCGCGACCTCGATATTCTGTCGCACGGTGAGCGACAGGAACGGTTTCGGAATCTGAAAGGTGCGGTTGATGCCGCGATGAACCAGTCGATGCGAGGCGACCCCGCCGATCGAGGCGCCATCCAGCGTCACCTCGCCGCCATCGGGCGCATAAAGCCCGGAAATCACGTTGATCGCGGTGGTCTTGCCGGAGCCGTTGGGACCGACCAATCCAAGAATTTCGCCGGCGCGAACATGGAAGCTCAATCCGTCGAGGGCGTAGAAGCCCCCGAACCGCTTGACGAGCTTGGAGACTTTCAGAAGTGGCGCGTTGTCAGGGGACATGCCATCCCCTTCGGGTTGCAAGGGACACCAGACCTGCCGGCAGGAACAGCACCAGGCCCATGATCAACAGCCCATAGATCAGCTGGAAGTATTGCGGCGTCGTGAACCCGATCAGATTATATATGCCGTACAGGATGATGACGCCGACAACCGGGCCCGTGATCGTGGCGACCCCGCCAAACAAGGCGAACACGATCGCGAAAATGCTGAACTCGCCGCTGAACACATTGTCGGGATAGAACACCGATACATACCAGGCGTACACCCCGCCGGCGAGGCCTGCGACCAATGCTGACGCCAGCCACGCGATCACCCGCATTTTGACGACGTTGACGCCGGCCATCGAGGCGCTGACCGAATCTTCCCGCACCGCCTGCAATGCAAGACCGAACCCCGAATTCTTCAGGAACACGACCGCCCCCAGCGTCAGCGCCAAAACCACCAATGCTGCGGTATAAGCAAGCGTCGGGTTGAACGTTCCGGTGAGCGAGACGCCATATGGCCCGCGCGTGATACTTTCGAGCGCCGGATTGGCAACGAAGTGCAGCACCGCGAGGGAAGCCGCCAAGTTTGCGATTGCAAAATAAGCGCCCGAAAGCCGCAGCAGAGGGGTGAGCAACAGCCCGAGTGCAACGGCAACGATCCCGGCGACCAGCACGGCGATCAAGGCCGGCGACTGATAGTGCATTACTACGATCGCGAAGCCGTAAGCGCCCGCGCCAAAGAAGCCGACATATCCAAACGGCAGATAACCGGTGAAGCCGTAGATGATGTTCACGCCCTGCGCCAGGATCAGGAAGATCACGAAATTGAACAGGAGCAGATGGTTCTCATAAAGGCCCGGCAACACCGCAAAGACGACGATCAGCGGAACCAGAATGAAAAGAGTGTCTCTAATACCCTTAGGCAACACGCACCTGCCTTCCGAGCAGCCCGCTCGGACGCAAGAGCAGAATGAGGATCAGGAGAACGTAAGGCAGGAGATCGGCCCAGGAGCTCAAGTACGTTTGCACCAGCATGTAGCAGAGGCCGTACACCACACCGCCAAGAGCCGTTCCAAGGGGATTGCCGAGCGAACCTAACACGACGATGGCGAACGAGGTGACGGTGGCATCCGCGCCGAACGCCGGCGTTATCGAACCGAACATGAAAGGTGCGAACACGCCGGCAACCGCGGCCAGCCCAAGCCCAACGCCGAAAGCCGCGGCTGACACGCGATCGACATCGATCCCCGTGGCCAGCGCCTCCTCTCGCCGCGACATCACGGCACGGGTCAAGGTGCCCAGTCGGGTGCGATACAAATAAACATAGACCAGCGCGATTGCGATCAGGCTGGTCACCGCCGCGATAACCCAGGGCGCCGGAAACGCCTGACCGAAGATCTCGATCGGGCCCGCGCCCTTGGGTTTGCCTCCGAAGAGCTTCGTCCGGATCGTCGTGAACACCGTGCCCAGCGCGCGACTCTGGATCGAGCGCTCGCTGGTGCCTGCAAAAATCGTCGTGACGGCCTCGATCACCTGCGACAATCCGAAAAACAGGATTATCGACAGCATCTCCGGATCAGCCGAGCCCTGCAGGCGTGGAACCAACACCCAGTAAAGCAGCACACCGACGACCAGAAAGATCACGAATGCCAGCGGTATGGCGAACAACGGATCGATTCCAGCCAGCGTTACCACGCCGAGCGCCACAAAGGCGCCGAGCATTAGAATGTCGCCATGCGCGAGGTTGACGATGCGCATGACGCCGAACACCAGATTGAGGCCGATCCCGACCAGGCTGAAGTAAAGGCCGAAGAGAACCCCGGCGACGAGTGCGTAAACAAGCATCAGCGCGTCGCCCCGGGTGACCCGATCGTTATCGGCGCTCTCGTCATGGACGCGGATAGACCGGCTTGCCGGTCGCCGTCTCGTGCGGATAGATCGAGACGAACTTGATATGGCCGTGATCGTCCAGCGCAAGTTGACCGAGCGGGGTGAGTTCGCCGATCTGCCCGCCCATCTCGTCCAGCGCGAACGTGCCGTCGAGCGTCTTGAGTTGTCCGCTCAGGCTGAACACCGCCCGCCGCAGTTCGAGCTGGTCGAGACTGGTCGCCACCGAAAGCGTCTTCTCGATGACAAGCCCCGTCGTATACCCGGCGACGGCGTTGAAACCGAACTCGACCTTGCCGTCGGAGTATTTCTTGTCCCAGGCGGCTTTGTAGTCCTTCATGTTCATGCCGAAATTAACCGGATATTGGAGCTCCGACGGCGGCACATATGTAAACACGTGCTCAAGCCCCTTCTCGCCGACATTCTTTTCCAAGAGCTCGGTCTCAAGGCCGGGATAGATGCAGAACAGCATCTTGAACTCAACGCCGACATCCTGGACGTTGCGCAGGAACGCAATATCGTTCGGTGCGTACCCGAAGTGGATCACAGCGTCAGGTTTGGTGTTGTTGATGTTGTTGATGATGACCGTGTAATTGGTGGTCTCCGTCGGAATCCCCTGATCGTAGACGATCTCGATCGGCGCACCGGAATCCTTCACGAATTTACGAAAGGCATTCGCCTGCGTGCCCGTGAATTCGTTGGTGGAATACAGGATCGCAACCTTCTTGATGCCGAGGCCTGGACCATCCTTGGAAATGAAATCCGCTACCGGCTTCGGCCAAATGGTGGAAACCGGGTCGGCCATCAACGCGATATAGGGGTTGTCCTTTGAGAAGAAGCTGGCACCGGTCCCGGTCTGGTCGAACAGGAACATCTTGTGGTCGCGCGCAATTGCAACCGCGGGGGCCGTGAGCACCGAGCCGGAATCGGCGACCAGCAGGTCGACCTTGTCCTGCGTGATAAGCTGATTGTACAGGGTGGAAGCCGTCGCCGTATTGCTCTGATCGTCATAGGCGACGAGCTTAAGGGGAAGCTTCCTGTCGAACGCTTTCACATAGAGGCCACCTTCGGCGTTCTTCTGGTCCGCCCACAGCTTGAGAGCGCTGTAGACCGGCATCGAAATGGACGCGTAACGCCCGGATGACGCATACAGCGTGCCGATCTTGATTTCTGCCGGCGCGTCGGCGGCCATCGCCTGTGCGCCAAACGCCAAAGTTGCGGCCAAGGCCGCACTCACCATCCTGAACATGGAATCCTCCGAACTTTTTTGGTCTAAATTTCTTCGTCTGCCGCCCTTTTACCGCGCCGGCTCAGAGGGGCACAAGCGTTCCCGCCTCATCCCTTATGCGGTTGCCGGAATATGCGGCATGCGCGAAGGCCGGCTGGACCGTTGACGCAGGGCAGTCCATTGTCGCATCAACTTTCGTAACAAACGGGCTTGGCAGCCCGATCCGATGGGAGGCAATGAAGGGCATGGCTGAGCCAGCGCGTGCGCGACCGAAACCGACGCCGGAAACCCAGCATTTCTGGGACGGCACGCAAGCGGGCGAATTGCGCCTGCAGCGCTGCGACGCCTGCGCCAACGTGTATTTTCCGCCCCGCCCATTCTGCCCGGCCTGCGCTTCGCGCAAGGTCAGCGTCCTCAAAGCGAGCGGCAAGGGCAAGTTGTACAGCTACATCATTCATCATCGTCCGGCGCCCGGCTTCACGCCGCCCTACTCCATCGCGGTCGTGGAATTGGACGAAGGCCCGCGGATGATGACCAACATCGTCGATTGTCAGCAAACGCCGGAGGCGCTTGAGCTCGACATGAAGCTGGAAGTCAAGTTTGAGAAGCTCGACGACAAGGTCACCCTGCCCCTGTTTCGCCCGGCAAAGGGTTAGCTACAATGCGCAGAAACCAGGTCGCCGTTGTCGGCGCTGCCGAGACCACCGAACTCGGTGTCATCCCGAACGTGTCGCAGATCCAGTTGCATGCCGACGCCGCGCTGAACGCAATTGCGGATGCCGGGTTGAAACTGTCCGACATCGACGGTTTCGCCACGGCCGTCGAGACGCCGCAGCAGATCGCGCATTATCTCGGCATCACGCCAACATGGGTTGATGGCACGTCGGTCGGGGGCTGCTCGTTCATGCTTCACGTCCGCCACGCGGCGGCGGCGATCGAAGCCGGACTGTGCAAGACCGTGCTGATCACGCACGCCGAGAGCGGCAAGTCGAATATCGGCCGCACGCCACGCATGATCGGTCCCGATAGCCTGAACGGGCAGTTCGAATTACCGTACGGCGTCACGACCCCCGCCAGCATGTTTCCGATACCCGTTTTGCGCTACATGAAAACCCACGGCATCACGCACGAGCAGATCGCCATGGTGGCGGTGGTGCAACGCGAATGGGCGGCCAAAAATCCGCGCGCAACCATGAAAGCGCCCATCACGGTTGAGGACGTCCTGAATTCGCGGATGATCGCCTACCCGTTCCGCATTCTGCAATGCTGCCTTGTGACGGACGGTGGCGGCGCGCTGATCCTGACCTCCGCCGATCGGGCCCGGGATTTCCCGACAAGGCCTGTTTACATTCTCGGAACCGGCGAAAGCGTGGAGACGCCGATGGTCAGCCAGATGCAGACGTTCAACTCTTCCCGCGCCTTCAAGGTGGCGGGCCCGCTCGCCTTCAGGGAAGCCGGCATCACCCATGACGACGTCGATCATCTGATGATCTACGATGCTTTCGCACACCTGCCGCTGTACGGCCTCGGAGACCTCGGTTTCATGCCGCATGAAGAGACCGGCAAGTTCATCGCCGACGGCCACACCCGTCCTGGCGGCAAGCTGCCGCTCAACACCAACGGCGGCGGGCTGAGCTACATGCATTCGGGCATGTACGGCATGTATGCGCTGCAGGAGAGCGTGCGGCAAATGCGCGGCATCGCGCCGGCGCAAGTGCCGGGCGCAAAGATCTCGGTCTGTCATGGTGTCGGCGGCATGTTCGCTGCGTCCGGTACCATCATCTTCACGAACGAGCGCTGACAACCACAATTTGGCAAGCTCGTTCTGTTGAGGAAGGTCGGGTACCTGTTTGCGAGGACCGCGCCACGAGAGTGATTCAATCTAACTGACAGTACCGGGAGACAATCATGGCGCAGGGCAAATCACTTGAGGACAAGGTTATCATTGTCACCGGCGCGGGCCGCGGCATCGGGAAGGAGATCGCGCTGCTCTGCGCCGCGGAAGGCGCCAAGGTCGTAGTCAACGATCCCGGCGTCGCCGCCGACGGCTCAGGCACAAGCGCGGCGCCAGCCGAAGAAGTGGTTGAAGAAATCAAAAAGCGCGGCGGCAAGGCCGTGGCCAATTTCGAAACCGTGGCCGAGGCTATTCCGGCAAGCCGGATCGTCAAGATGGCAACCGATCACTTCGGCAAGCTCGATGGCGTCGTCAACAATGCCGGCATTCTGCGCGACATGATTTTTCACCGCATGAGCGTGGAAGCGTTCGAATCCGTGATCAAGGTGCATCTGATGGGTTCGTTCTATGTCGCGCATGCCGCAGCGCGACTGTTTCGCGAGCAGGAGAGCGGGTCGTTTGTCCATTTCACTTCGACCTCCGGCCTCGTCGGCAATTTCGGACAGGCCAATTATGCGGCGGCGAAGCTCGGCATCGTGGGCCTGTCGAAGTCGATCGCACTCGATATGAACCGGTTCAACGTGCGTTCGAATTGCGTATCGCCGTTCGCGTGGAGCCGCCTGATCGGAACCATTCCAACGGAAACGGAAGCCGAGAAGGCGCGCGTCGCAAAAATTCAGCAGATGGGGCCGGAGAAGATCGCGCCCGTTGTCGCCTATCTCCTCAGCGAGGCGTCCAAAGAGGTGACCGGGCAAATCTTTGCGGTACGGATGAACGAGATATTCCTGATGAGCCAATCGCGTCCGCTGCGTTCAGTGCACCGCGACGAAGGCTGGACGCCGCAGACGATCGCCGAACACGCGATGCCGGCCCTGAGATCGTCGTTCTACAAATTGGACCGCTCAGCGGATGTTTTCGATTGGGACGCCATCTAGCAGCCGGCGATTGATCTCGAGCCGAGTTGTCGAGAGGCTGTCAAGCGTTGCAAAAGGGAATGAGAGACGCTCGCCATTGCACTAGGACGAGCGCGCCGCGATCCAAGGTTGTCTTGAGAAATCCGCCTGCTTTATGCCGGATTGCCGGAGCATGATCTTCTTCCAAACAAAAAACGTGGGAGGAAAATTATGACAACTCCGCTGACCTTTCTCGACAAACATACCCTACACCGCCGCAACCTGATCAAGGGTGCGGCGGCGCTTGCTGCAAGCGCAGCGACCGTGAGCGCAGCATCTGCGGCGACCGTAGCGCCATTCGGCCAAACGGGCGCTCCCACCATACAATCCGACCCGCTGCCGTTGGGGCCGCTGTCCGGGAGCGTCTATCCAGATCCTCACCTTGAGTCCATGAAGAAGCCCAACGTCTCCTTCGGCCCTGCCGGTTTCCCGGCCTTCGCCGGCACGATGGCGGTTGAACGCGTTGCAACCGGTTTTCGCTGGGCGGAAGGACCGGTTTACTTCCCGGCTGGTCGCTACGTGCTGTTCAGTGACATTCCTAACAACCGCATCATGCGCTTCTCGGAGGACGACGGCCACGTGAGCGTGTACCGCCAGCCATCCATGAACTCGAACGGCAACACCATTGATCGGGAAGGACGCCTGCTCACTTGCGAACATAGCGGCCGACGGGTCACCCGGACCGAACTCGACGGCTCGATCACTATCATCGCCGACAAGTACAATGGCAAGAAGCTGAACTCACCGAACGACTTGGTTGTTGCTTCAGACGGTTCAATCTGGTTCGTCGATCCAGCCTACGGTATCGGCGGCTATTATGAGGGCATCAAAGCTGAGCCTGAGCAGGAAAAGAAAAACGTTTACCGGGTGGATCCGAAATCTGGTGACATCAAGGTTATGGTTGATGACTTTGTGGAGCCCAACGGGATTACCTTCTCGCCCGACGAGAAGAAGCTGTATGTGATCGATACCGGGTTCACGGACGGGCCGGACAACCCGTCGCATATCCGCTCGTTCGACGTGGATGTCGGGGCCGGAAAAGTTTCCAACAGCAAGGTCTTTGCGGAAATGCCCAAGCCCAGCATCACCGACGGGATGCGATGTGATACCGCCGGTCGTGTTTGGTGCTCCGTAGGTTGGGGTGATCCGAAGGAAAACGGAGTGCGCTGCTACACTCCTGACGGCGATCTGCTCGGCAAGATCCACATTCCCGAGACTGTCGCCAATGTCTGCTTTGGCGGTCAGCAACGAAATCGACTCTACATTTGCGGCTCGACTTCGCTGTACGCGGTTTACACGAGTGCACAGGGCGCCATGAAGCCTTGATCGATGATTGGCGAATGGGGATTGCCGCCCCATTCGCCACTCTGATTGCCATGAACATTTTGCTCACCCCGTATTTCGAAGTCCGGCCGATATGCCGTTGATGGTGAGTTGAATGCCGCGCAGCACCTGCTCATCGGGGTTATTAGCGCGGTGCTCCTTCAATAATTCGACCTGAACATGGTTCAACGGATCGAGATAAGGGAAGCGGTGGCGGACCGAACGCTCAAGTAGCGGATTGCCCTGCAACAGCCGCTCGTGGCCCATGATGTCCAGCAGTGTTTCGATCGAGGAGTGCCATTCGCGCCGGATACGCCCGAAAATGCTTTCGCGCAACGCCGCATCGGGCACGAGCTCCGCATATCGGGACGCAATCGCGATCGAGCTCTTGGCCAGCACCATGTCCATGTTGGACAGCAGCATGCGGAAAAACGGCCACTCGCGATAGAGCTCTTGCAGGAACGGCATGCCCTGCTCGGGACGTTCCGATATCCAGGCTTCGACCGCGCTGCCGAAACCATACCAGCCCGGCAGCATCAGCCGGCACTGCGCCCAACTGAACACCCAGGGAATGGCGCGGAGGTCCTCGATCTCGCGAGTCTTTTTCCGCGACGCCGGGCGGCTGCCGATGTTCAATGTGGAAATTTCGGTAATGACGGTGGAGGCCCAGAAATAATCCGCAAATCCCTCGGTCTCATAAACCAGCCCGCGATAGGCTTTGAACGCGAGCTCCGACAATCGCTCCATCGCCTTGAGATACTCGACGCGGGGCGCACTTTGCCGCGGTTGCAGCAGGCTTCCTTCCAGAGTCGCGGCCGCGAGAATTTCCAGATTGCTGCGGCCAACCTCGGCATTGGAATATTTACTTGAAATGATCTCGCCCTGTTCGGTGATCCGGATCTGGCCGTTAACAGCGCCACCGGGCTGCGCGATGATCGCCTCATAGCTCGGACCGCCGCCGCGACCTACCGAGCCGCCGCGGCCGTGGAACAGGCGCAAGCGAACACCATGATGTTCGAACACCTCGACCAGACCGATCTCGGCCTTGTAGAGCTCCCAGCCCGACGTGACGAAGCCGCCATCCTTGTTGCTGTCGGAATAGCCGAGCATCACCTCCTGCACCGAACCGCGGCTGTCCACCAGCTTGCGATATTCGTGCAGCGACAGCATACGGCCCATGATGGCGCTCGAGGCCTGCAGATCTTCGATCGTCTCGAATAGCGGCACGATATTGATCGCGCTTCGGCCGGACGGATCGACCAGCCCCACCTCCTTGAGCAGCAGGGCGACTTCGAGCATGTCGGACATCCCCTTGCACATGGAGATGATGCATTGTGGGATCGCATCCGCGCCGAACCTTGCGTGAGCCTCGGCGGCGGCATGAAACACCGAGAGCTCGCCGAGCGTCTCGTCGCTGTATTTAACAAAGGACGACGTTAGCGGCCGCGCATTTCGCAGCTCGCTTGATAGCAACGCCACCCGCGCCTCTTCGCCCAAAGCCAGATAGGACATTCCGGGCGTCGCCGCATCCAGCAGTTCCGCCACGGTTCGTTCATGGACGGCGGAATTTTGCCGCATGTCGAGGCGGGCGAGATGAAAGCCGAAACAATCAACCGCGCGTCGCAGCAGCCGCAGCCGGCCCCGAGCAATGACACGCGAGTTGTTGGCGATGAGCGAGCGGTCGAGAACATCGAGATCGGCCTTGAACTCCCGCACATCGGCATAAGATGCGGCCGCGCCAACCGGCTGCCGTGTGGTCTCCACCTCGAGCTTCAGCGCGGTTGCGGTGAGCCGCGCGTAGATGCCCGACACCACGAGGCGATATGGCTCGCCGCTCCGATGCGGGGAGGTATCCGGCGAACGCTCGGCCAGCGCGCGCAGTTCATCGGAAATGTCGGCAAGATGTGCCGCCAGAGACAGCTCGGCCCCCAGCGCATGCAATTCCTCCAGATAGAAGCGCAGCACGCGGCTGCTCTGCAGGCGCAACGTCCCCCGCATCACTTCCGCGGTGACGAACGGATTGCCGTCGCGATCCCCGCCGATCCAGCTTCCCATCATCAAAAACGACGCGAGGTCCGCGGGCGCGTCATCGCTCTCGTTCAGCCTGTCCTCAAGCCCGCAATGCAGTCGCGGCACTTCATGCAGGAAGGTGTAGTCATAGAATGACAGGCCATTGGCGACTTCATCGAGCACCGTGAGCTTGGTGCGCCGTAGCAGGTTGGTCTGCCACAGCGTCAGCACCGCGCGCCGCAATTGCTCGTCGCTCGCCTCGGCTTCTTCAGGCGTCAGCTGCACCCGTTCGCGACGGTCGAGCAGTGCCGCGATTTCCATTTCGCGATCCATGGTGCTCTTGCGGCGGACCTCGGTGGGATGAGCTGTCAGGACCGGACTGACCAGCGCGCCCTTGAAAAAGCGACGCAGGTCGGCCGCCTCGAAGCCCGCCGCGCGCGCATGTGATAGCGTCTGGGCGAGCGCGCTCCCCCGTGGTGCGTCCAGGACGGCGCCGTGCGAGCGCATCTGGCGGATATTATTTTGATCCTCGGCGATGTTGGCCAGATGCGAGAAATAGCTGAAGGCGCGGACGATGCGCACGGTCTCGCTGATCGACATGCTGTCGAGTATTGTTTCGAGCTCACGACGGGCTGCGCGGTCTTCGTCGCGGTGAAAGCGGATCGAGGTCTGCCGTATCCGCTCGACGAGGTCGAACACATCGGCGCCTTCCTGGTCGCGCACGGTATCGCCGAGAATCCGCCCCAACAGGCGGATGTCGTTTCGCAGGCGCGTGTCCTCTTCGAGCGCCGATGCTTCGTCGGCACGATTGGACCGGAGTTCTACATCGGAAGGCATCATCTGGGTGGACATGGCTAGCGCGCTCCAGAAGCTGCCCGGCACTTATTCAGTCGCAATTTTCAGCTGCCCACGCAAGTCAAAGAAAAAGGCAAGCAGTTACGATTCTCCGCTCGCCCCTCACTTCGGCAGAGCATGAGTTCCTAAATTCTTCGCCCCGCCCGCTCCCAATAGGGGTCGCGCAGACGCCGTTTGAAAATCTTTCCGGAATCCTCCCGCGGCAATTGAGCCTGAATTTCGATGTGCTTCGGCACCTTGTAATCGGCGAGCGAAATTTTCAGTTTTGCGCGGATCTCGTTGACGTCTAACATCACGCCGGGCTGCACTTCGACCACTGCCATGAGGGCTTCGCCGAACTCCTGGTCGGGGATTCCAAATACTGCGCAGTCATGCACGCCCGGAAGAGCGTGCAGCACGGCCTCGATCTCGGCGGGATAGATGTTCACGCCGCCCGAGATCACCATGTCGCGTTTGCGATCGCAGATGAAGACATAGCCGTCGGCATCAATGTAGCCGACGTCGCCGGAGGTAATGAAACCATCCTGCTCGATCTCGGCGCGCTTTTCCGGCTTGTTGTGATACGTGAAGTCCGGATTATCCTGGATACGTGAATAGATTTCGCCGATCTCGCCCGGCGGCAACACGCTTCCGTCATCGCCGATAAAGCGCAATTCGGCTCCCGGCGAGATTTTGCCCACCGTGCCCGGCTTCCTCAAGGCGTCTTCGGAATTGGCGAAAGTGACCGCGCCGGATTCGGTGCTGCCGTAAAATTCGTAGATCACCGGGCCCCACCACTCGATCATGGCCCGTTTGACCTCGGCTGGACAGGGCGCAGCCGCGTGGATGACATGACGCAGTGATGAAACGTCGTATTTGACGCGCAGAGCTGGCGGGAGTTTCATCAGCCGGATGAACATGGTCGGAACCATGAAGATGGTGTCGATCCGCTGTAGCTCAACCAGCCGCAGGAAGTCTTCGGGCTCGAAGCGCGGCATCAACACCAGCGCACCCCCGAGCCGGCCCGCGCGAATGCCGAACGAGTTCGGCGCGGAGTGATAGAGCGGTCCGGGCAGCAGAGCGCGGGCGCCGGGCTTCAGGCCGTAGATCATCGCGCGCATCCGCTCCGCGTGAGCGCTTTGCTCCGGCGTCGGTGCATGGCGACGTACGCCCTTGGGGTGCCCGGTAGTGCCTGAGGTGTAGATCATGTTTTGCGGCTGCGGCACTGTCGGCCCATCGTAAGGCGGCTGCTCCCGGAGCCACGGTTCGAACTCGACCGCGAAATCCGGCGTGACCAGGTGATCGGGATCGATTTTGTAGCTGGCCAGGATTTCGGGCGGCGTCGGAACGCTCAGGACTATGACTCCGGCTGGAATAGCCTCGCGAAGCTGGTGCAGCATATCGGCATGGGCGATCAGCACGGATGTTCCGGAGTCCCTCAGGACGTAGTTGATCTCGTCAGGCTTGAAATGCCAATTGATGGGCACGCCGTAGGCGCCAAGCCGCATCGCAGCGTAAGCAGCCTCTAGGAAGGCGATGTCGTTGCGCATCAGCATGCAGACGCTGTCGCCCCGGGCAACCCCAAGCCTCTCCAGGCCGTTCGCTATGCGCGCAACGCGATCGGCGATCTCGGGATGCGTTCGCCTGCGATCGCCACTTGTCATACCAAGGAAAGGGAGCGAGCTTTCGGACATTGTTGATCAAACATCCGCAAATCGCGGCGGGCGCTTTTCGATATTGGCTCGCACGGCCTCGAGCTGGTTGGCGCTGCCCATCAGCTTCATCTGCTCGACGGATTCAGCGAGCAGCGCCGGGCCGGGATCGACGGACAGCTTGCTCAACATCCGCTTCGCCGCACGGATCGCGTCGGGACTTTTGGCGGCGATCTCGCGCGCAATCTCGAAGGCTTTGGCTCGCGGGTCGTCGCAAACTCCCGTCGCGAGCCCGTACCCCATCGCTTCCTGGGCGGAGAAAATTCGACCGGTGTAGGTCAGTTCGCGCAGGATATCGTCGCGCACAAGGCTTGCCAGTATCGGCGTCCCCGCCATGTCGGGCACAAGGCCCCACTTAATTTCCATGATGGACATTCGCGCGTCGGGCGAAAGAAATCGCATGTCGGCACCTAGCGCTAGCTGGAAACCGCCGCCAAACGCCACGCCCTGGATTGCGGCGATAACAGGCACCGGAAGCTGCCTCCAGCCCCAGACCGCCTGCTGCGCATAGTTCGCGAGACCGTGGGTGCGGGCGGCCAGATCGCGCTTTTCACCGCTTCCTGTTGTGCCATCACCACCACCCTTGTCCTTCATGGCGGCGAAGCGGCCCATATCGAGCCCGGCGCAAAAGGCCCGTCCCTCGCCGGACAATACTACCGCCCTCAAACTCTTCTCTGTGGCGAGCCGTTCGGTGGTGGCGACAAGCGCGTCGAACATCGCGGCATCGAGCGCGTTCATCTTGTCCGCACGCACCATGCGGACGTCGGCAATACCTTCCGAAATCGATATCGAAACGCGTTGCTCCATAAGGTTCTCCCTGGGGCCTTGATTTGACGGGTTGCTGCTTTACACGAGCGCGTTGTCCGGATTTAGTCATCAACCAATTTAGCTGGCAATGCATCCGGGTGAAAACATGTTCAACGATCAACTCCTCGCCGGGCGGCGCATTCTGGTGACCGGAGGCGGCACCGGTCTCGGCAAATCGATGGCTGGGCGCTTTCTTCAACTTGGGGCGGAGGTTCATATCTGCGGTCGGCGCAAAATCGTGTGCGACGAAACCGCAACCGAGTTGATGGATCTCCACGGCGGCCGCGTAACGAGCCATGGTGTGGATATCAGAAACGCACTTACGGTTGACGAAATGATCGACGGGATTTTCAAAGACGGTCCCCTCACCGATCTCATCAACAACGCCGCAGGCAATTTCATCTCTCGAACGGAAGAGCTGAGCCCCCGTGGCTTCGATGCCGTAGCCAATATCGTCATGCACGGCACATTTTACGTCACGCACGCGGTGGGACGACGCTGGATCGCGGCGAAACAGCCGGGCAATGTGGTCTCGATTACCGTGACCTGGGTACGGAACGGTTCGCCCTATGTAGTGCCTTCGGCAATGAGCAAGTCCGCGATCCACGCCATGACGATGTCGCTGGCGATGGAATGGGGTCGCTACGGGATTCGCCTCAACACGATTGCGCCGGGCGAAATTCCGACCGAGGGCATGAGCAAGCGGATCAAGCCGGGTGACGAGGCAGGCGCACACACCAAGGCGATGAATCCGATGGGTCGCGTCGGCAAAATGGAAGAACTGCAGAACCTCGCGGTTTTCCTGATTTCCGGCGGCTGCGACTGGATCAACGGCGAAACCATCGCAATGGACGGCGCGCAGGCGCTCGCGACGGGAGGCAACTTCTACCAGCTGCGCGACTGGTCCGATGCTGACTGGAACCAGGCGCGCGAGTTCGATCAAGGCGCAGAACGAAAAGGATCGCGCCGCAAGGAGCTGAAGCCGTAAGGCGGCCGGCTACGGCCGGCTCGGCCGCCGCGTTGGGAGCATCAACCCGTATTGTTTTTGTTTGCGCGGGACGCCAGTATCCCGGCAACGACAAAAAAGCTCCACGGGAGAGACATGTCCGCTTCACAGCAACCGACCACGCTTGCCGACATGGTGCGCGAACGCGCCATCAGCCGCGGCAATGCCATTGCCTTTGAATTCGAGGGTCGCTGCACCTCTTTCGCCGAATTCGACCTGAAGACAAATCGCGTGGCGAACGGATTGAGGGCGCTGGGCGTCAAACCGGGCGAGCGCATCGCCTACCTCGGGAAGAACAGCGACATCTTTTTCGAGCTCCTGCTTGGCGCGACGAAAGCCAATGTGGTGATGGCGCCCGTGAACTGGCGGCTCGCCGGACCGGAAATCGCGTTCATCGTTGCGGATTGCAAGGCGCCCGTTCTGTTCGTCGGGCCTGAATTCATCAGCCAGGTCCGCAACATCAACTCGCAGCTGCCCGACCTGCGCACCGTCATCACGACGGAAGGCGGCGCGCCGGAGTGGCAGGATTTCACGACTTGGCGCGACGCCCAAAGCGCCGACGATCCGAAGGTCGACGTCAGAGCGAGCGACATCGCGATCCAGCTTTATACCTCTGGCACCACCGGCAAGCCCAAGGGCGCGATGCTGGCCCACGCCAATCTGTTGAACCTGGTCAATGCCGGCGACGAGGAAAGGCCCGACTGGAACAAATGGACAAGCGATGACGTCTCGCTGGTCGCGATGCCGGTTTTTCACATCGGCGGCTCCGGTTGGGGCGTCATGGGTCTCTATCACGGAGCGAAGGGCGTGATCGCTCGCGAGTTCGATCCGACGAAGGTGCTGGACTTCTTCGAGCAATCCGGAATTACCAAACTGTTCATGGTGCCGGCGGCAATGCAGTTTGTGGTGCGCCAGCCCCGCGCGGGCGAGGTGGATTTTTCGAAGCTGAAATACATGCTCTATGGCGCCTCGCCGATCCCGGCGGCGTTGCTGAAGGAATGCATCGAGGTGTTCAAATGCGGCTTCGTGCAGATGTACGGCATGACGGAAACGACCGGCACGATCGTTGCGCTGCCGCCCGAAGATCACGTCGAGGGACTTGAGCGGATGCGCTCGGCCGGCAAGGCTTTGCCGGGGGTCGAGCTTGCGATCCTCGATGTGAACGGCAACAATTTGCCGCCGGGCGAAGTCGGTGAGATCGCGACCCGTTCCGGCTCCAACATGGCGGGCTACTGGAATTTGCCGGAAGCGACGGCGAGAACGCTGGACCGGGACGGTTGGCTGCGTACCGGGGATGCCGGCTACTTGGACAAGGACGGCTACCTTTATATTCACGACCGGATCAAGGACATGATCATCTCCGGGGGCGAGAACATCTATCCGGCCGAAGTTGAAAGCGCGATTTGCGATCATCCCGACGTCGCGGAAGTTGCTGTGGTTGGCGTGCCCGACGACAAATGGGGCGAGGCGGTAAAGGCGATTGTCGTGATGAAGCCCGGCAAGTCCGCGACGCCATCGGACATCATCAATTTTACCCGTGAGCGGATTGCCGGCTTCAAGACGCCGAAGTCGGTCGAGTTCATGCAGGCGTTGCCGCGCAACGCCTCGGGCAAGATCCTGAGGCGCCATCTGCGCGATCCCTATTGGGAGGGCAAGGACCGGCAGGTCAATTGATGATCTCACCGTAATGCGCGGACGGCTCTCAATGCTTTCCGGCCCCCATATACCCGAACAGGAAACCCGCCACCTTGCGCTTCTGGATTTCCTCGCTGCCTTCGGTGATGCGATAGCGGCGATGATGGCGGTAGATGTGCTCGAACGGCTTGTGGCGCGAATAGCCCATGCCGCCATGCACCTGCATCGCGCGATCGGCCGCTTCGCAGCACAGCCTGTTGGCCCAGTAGTTGCACATCGAAACCTTGTCCGACAGCGTGTGCTCGACTTGCGCCTGCGTCAGTTGATCCATTTCCCAGGCGGTCTTGCGGATCAGCAGCCGCAACATCTCGGCCTGGGTCGCGAGTTCCACCAGCGGCCACTGAATCGCCTGGTTCTCCGCCAGCGCCTTGCCGAACGGCTTGCGCTCACGCGCGTACTTCACGCTCTCGTTAATGCAATAGACCGCCGCGCCCAGCGAACTTGCAGCCTGCCGGATCCGGTTCTCATGGACGAAGCACTGCGCCAGCGACAGGCCGCGCCCGACTTCTCCGAACAACGCATCCTCGCGCACGAACACGTCGGTGAAGCTGACGCGCGGATGGTCGGTCGGCATATTGAAGGTCCACATGTATTCCTCGACCTTCACGCCGTCTGCCTTGGCCGGCACGAGAAAGCAGGTAATGCCCCGCGCATCGCCGTCATTGCCGGAAGTGCGCGCGAACAGCGCGCAATGCGTGGCGACATGCATGCCGGTCGTCCACATCTTCTCGCCGTTGATTACCCATCCCTTGACGTTGTCGCGGGTCGCCGGCATGGCGCGGGTTTCCATGTGGGTCGCGTCAGATCCGTGCTCGGGCTCGGTCAGGCCAAAGGTGATGCGGTATTTCCCGGTGATCGAGCCGTCGATCATCGCCTTCTGCTCGTCGCTCCCATAGCGGTCGAGCATGGTGACGATGGGAAGATTGCCGACGATCGAATGCTCGTTCTGCAGATCGTTGTGCAGGCCCAGGCCCTTGGAGGCAAAATGCTCCCGGATCACGGCCATCCAGAGATTGGAGCCGTCCTTGCCGCCATGGTGCTTGGGGATCGCGAAGCGCAGATGGCCCGCAGCGTCGGCGAGATTTTTGGCTTTTCGCAGAAGCACTTCCCATTCATGGCGCGGCAAACCGCCGTTCTCGAAATCGGTGCGCGCCCATTCGCGGCGATGGTCGAAAAAGCGGATATTGTCGTCGGCTGCCTCGAGCGGCTTGATTTCGCGCGCGATGAAGCCATCGAGTTCGTCGAGATAGGCGGCCAGATCGGCAGGCAGTGCAAAATCCAAGGCGCTTCTCCCTAGCTTTCGTTGATGGTTATTTGCAGCCGATTAAGCTGAGAAGCACATACCAAAGTCAAGCAAGCGAACCCGCCCGCGATGCGCGCCTTGCCCTGCGTAATTCGATGGCGTCAAGCCGTGGATGGGCGGTAATATCGAGGCAATCATCCGTCGCGAAAAAACTCGTTGGGAGCGAACATGGAACTCAAATTTTCCAAAGTCACGCGCAAGGGACCTGTCACGATCGTGACGCTGTCGCGACCGGAGGTTTACAATGCGCTGCATACGGATGCGCATTTCGAATTGGACAAGGTGTTCGACGATTTTTCGGCCGATCCGAAGCAATGGGTCGCGATTGTCACCGGCGCCGGTGACAAGGCGTTTTGCGCCGGCAATGATCTCAAATGGCAAGCGGCAGGCGGAAAGCGCGGCTGGGACAAGGGCGGCTTTGCCGGGCTGACCGCACGCTTCGACTGCGACAAGCCGATCATCGCCGCCGTGAATGGCGTTGCCATGGGCGGCGGATTTGAGATCGCGCTCGCCTGCGATCTCATCATCGCCTCGGAAAATGCGACCTTTGCTTTGCCCGAACCCCGCGTCGGGCTGGCGGCGCTCGCCGGCGGTCTGCACCGCTTGCCGCGGCAGATCGGGTTGAAGCGAGCCATGGGCATGATCCTGACCGCGCGCCATGTCAGCGCCCGGGAGGGACACGAACTCGGTTTCGTCAACGAGGTGGTGCCGCAAGGCGAGGCGCTCGCCGCCGCGGAACGCTGGGCCGAGACGATTTGCAAGAACAGCCCGATGTCGATCCGCGCCTCCAAGCAGACCATCCAGAAAGGCCTTGCCGTGTCGTTGGAACAGGCCATAGCCGAGCAGCGCGACTACCCCGCCGTGAAGGCGATGGCGGCGTCGCAGGACTATATCGAAGGGCCGAAAGCATTCTCCGAAAAGCGTCCGCCGAAGTGGGTTGGGAAGTAACGTTGCGTGGTCGTCGCGAGCGCAACGACGCCAAGCGCCCGGCAAAGACAAGTGGATGCGGCTACTTGCCTTCATCCACTTCCCTCCGGTAGGACGCGTAATTCGGCTGATCGACCGCGAGCTTGTCCATCGTGGTCTGCCAGAGATGCTTGGCCAGCCCCGGCGTTTGCAGATCGAGTTCGCCTTTTGCAATCTTGTCTGCCAACGCGCCGTTGAGCTCGATCAGAGATCCCTGCATCCCAAGCAGCTGCGTCAGCCTCGCCGCTTCCGCAGCGTCGCTCCCCTCCTCCAGCGTCAACTGCCGCGTGACCAGCTCGAGCGCGTTGATCGCAACCCGCAGCTTGAACGCGTTGTGCCCGGTGATGGCCGGGATGATGTCGTTGCGCAAAAAATCCGCGACGGCTTTGGTCAATTCAGCGGGTGTCGGCTCGTCCTGCATGTCATCTTCTCATGTTCGAGGGGCTCGCCCGGGGACCAGCAGTCGCAATAGATCGATTTCGGTCTCGGAGGAGCGGCGCCCGATCATGGCGCGCTCCATCGAATGATCGGGGCCGCTACGGAAACGCTGCATCATGCCGCAGCACATCACGCCCCAGCGCAACGTGCCCATGATTTCCCAGAACGTCACCCGCTCCGGATCGACGCGGCGGCCAGCGGCTTCGTACCCTGCGAACAGGTCTTCGCGGGAGCCGAAACCTCCGACCGGCTTGTCGATCTCGCCGAACCGCCATGAATTGACGCATATCCAGCCGAGATCTTCCATGGGATCGCCAAGATGCGCGAGCTCCCAATCCAGCACGGCGCGGAGGCCATCTGGGCCGATGACGAGATTGCCGTGACGAAAATCGCCGTGCACCAGCGTCATCTCGTCAGGCGGACCCGGATCGCGATTGCGAAGCCAACGCAGCGCCAGCTCGAATACCGGACGAGGCCAGCCGAAACTCCGGTACTCGCGCTCGAGGTCCGCGATCTCACTGCTGGCCGTCATCCGCCGAAGTTCCGGCAACTTCGATGAGGGTAGCGCATGGATACCGGCGGCGGCTTTCCCAAGCTGACGCGCAAGAATTGGACGAGCCTTGGCGAACTGCTCGTCGCGCAGGATCTTGCGGGCGATCGTTTCACCCTCGATACGCTGCATGATGAAGCCGGTCCCGAGTTCGTCCTCCTCCCCCAGCACGTGCAGGACTTGCGGCGACGGCAGACCTGCATCGTGCGCGAGCTGCATCAGCGTAGCCTCCGCGCCAAGGCCAGCTGCCCGCGACGGCGCAGCACCGTAGCCAGGCGGTGCGCGGCGCAGTATCGCGCCGAATGTGCCGCCGGGGTGAACGATGTCGAACGACCAGGTCTCCTGGCTGGCGCCGCCCGATAGTTTCGCAGCGCCACTCACGCCGGTCGCGCCCGGGTACCAGGAAGCGACGCAACGTCCGAGCTCCGCCTCCATCATTTGCCCTTGAATTTCGCCGGGCGCTTTTCAAGGAACGCGGTGACGCCCTCCTTGAAATCTTCGGCGCGGCCTGCGATGCGCTGCGACTCGAATTCGAGATTGAGCTGTTCTTCGAACGAGTTCTCCGGGCTTTCCCAATAGAGCTTGCG
This sequence comes from uncultured Alphaproteobacteria bacterium, assembly GCA_963764155.1. Lineage (GTDB taxonomy): Bacteria > Pseudomonadota > Alphaproteobacteria > Rhizobiales > Xanthobacteraceae > Bradyrhizobium. Next base: position 381,215 of record CAVXRI010000008.1, on the reverse strand, counting down.
GATCAGGGACAGCGCGACTGTCGGACCGTTCGCCAGCTCATGGGCGAGCTTCATGGTTTCGTCCATCAAGGCCGCGTCGTCATAGACGCGATTGACGAGACCCCATTCCAGCGCCTTTTCGGCGGGCAGTCGTTCGCCCATCAGCGACAACTCGACAGAGCGCGCCTTGCCGATCAGCCTGGGCAGTAGCCAGGTCGATCCACAGTCCGGCACCAGTCCGATGCGGCGGAAGGCCTGCAGGAAATACGACGAGCGCGCGCACAGGATCATGTCGCCCATCAGCGCGAAGCTCATGCCTGCGCCGGCGGCCGGTCCATTCACGGACGTAACGATAGGACAATGCAAATTGCGCAACCGCCGCAGGAAAGGATGGAACGCGGTTTCAAGCGCCGCGCCGGCGTTGCTCTTGCCAGGCTTCTGGTTGTTGCGGCCTTGCAGATTTGCGCCCGTGCAGAACGCGCGGCCGGCTCCCGTGATGACGAGGCAGCGCACTTCCGACTGCTTGTCCTCGATCTCATCGAGCGCCTCGGCAAGGCCGCCCAGCATGTCCATCGAGACAGCGTTCATCACCTCCTGATGGTCGAGCTTGAGGATGCCTACCGGTCCATCGAAATCGAGCGTGACGTGCTTGAACTGCATTGTTTCCTCGTGTGTTTGTGCCCGCGGCCTTGGTAAGGCGGTTGAGCGGATCTGATAGTTCTTGAGCCATATTTGATTTTCCGGGCGGCCTTGTCCATGGTTGACCCAGGATCATCCGCCCCCTGAAGGCACGAGTAACGCACGCCTCACCAGATGGAAACACCCCATGAGCATCTTCGACCTCACCGGCCGCGTCGCGGTCATTACCGGCGGTAACGGCGGCATCGGCCTCGGCATCGCGCAGGCGCTGAACGCCGCCGGCTGCAACGTCTCGATCTGGGGCCGCAACGCCGAGAAGAACAAAGGCGCGGCGGCCACGATGGCTGCCGGACCTGGCAAGGTCGACACCCGCGTCTGCGACGTCAGCAATCTCCACTCGGTCACGGACACCATGAAAGCCACCCTGGACAGCTTCGGCCGCGTTGACGGTTGTTTCGCCAACGCCGGCATTGGCGGCGGCGGACGCCGCGCTTTCATCGACCGCACGGAAGAAGAGTGGCGCAACATGTTCGCCACCAATCTCGACGGCGTGTTTCATGTGTTTCAGGCCGCCGCGCGCCACATGACCGAACGCGCCAAGGCGGGCGATCCCTTCGGCCGATTGGTCGCGACATCAAGCCTGGCCTCGCTGTTCGGTACCGCGCGCAATGAGCATTACGCCGGGACCAAGGCCGCCATCAACGCGCTGGTCCGCGCGCTCGCCGTCGAACTGGCGCGCCATGGCGTGACCTCGAACGCCATCCTGCCCGGCTGGATCAAGAGCGACATGACGGCAAGGGTGCTGGCTGATGAGAAATTCGTCGGCGCGGTGATGCCGCGCATTCCCGTGCGGCGGTTCGGCGAACCCAGCGATTTCGGCGGCATCGCCGTTTATCTGATGAGCAAGGCCTCCTCCTACCACACCGCGGATTGTTTCGTGATCGACGGCGGCTATACGGCATTTTGAGGCCGCTTGGTGGCGTCTCGAAGGATCGGTGGCCGCTGGTTCAACAACGCTCCCTCTGTCGTCGCCCGGCTTGACCGGGCGATCCAGTACTCACTACCGTCGCCGGAATAGGCACTGGTTCCATTTATTGGGTCTACATCCCTGCGCTTCATTGGCACCATCGGTTACTGGGTCGCCCGGTCAAGCCGGGCGATGACACCGGTGGTGTTCGAGGGACGACACCGGTGGTGTCGAGCGACGACACAGATGGGGTTCAAGAACGCTCCCGTTGTCTGGGATTCAACAACGCTCCCCTGTCGTCGCCCGGCTTGACCGGGCGATCCAGTAATCACCACCATCGCCGAAGTAAGCACTGGTCCCATTTATTCGGTCTACATCCTGCGCTTCATTGGCACCATCGGTTACTGGGTCGCCCGGTCAAGCCGGGCGATGACACCGGTGGTGTTCGCGAGTGACAACACCAGTGACTTCGCGCGATGACACCGGTGGGTGCGGGCGATGACACCCGGTTACGCATTTAAGCGGGTGCAGGCACACCTCCGCGTCCTCACTGCGCGATCAGCGCCCGAGTTGATGGAAAATCCTTTGCCTCCATAACAGAGGGCGCGGGAAACGCCGGGTGCCGATGCACCGGCAGCCTCGCGGGCGAAAATAAATAAAGCACGGCGAGTTAGTCACTACAGGTTCACCGGGACACCCCGGCGTTTCCCGCGCAATGGTTTTAACGGTTTCCTTCGTGCTCTCCCCAGTGACCGGGCTTTGTTGCCACTGTCGTCCGTCGATCGCTTGACGAACTTGATGCCAGCGTCGGGGCATCAGGACCACACGACTTCGCCGTCCGCAAACCTGCATCGTTCGTCTCATCGATGCTGTTACGTCCACCGCATCCCATCCCGCGTTCGTGACGATCGCGAAACGCCCCTCTTGCCGGGACGGGACACGCCATCGATACATCTGATTTGGGTTTCGGAAAAAGCGAAATATTTTTCGTAGCAGGACTGGACAGGTGTCGCTGCAAGCGCTGAGATTGCCCGACGGGCAAATCACTCGCCATGGATGTAGGGCGCAATAAGCGAAGCGTATTGCGCCGCCGACGCGGCGGCTTTTCCCGCCCATGCAGCGGTCATCCCAAGCTTCCCGGCACTTAAGCCGCAATCTTATCCAAGTTTTCGACTAATTTCGGACGCATTGAGTTGCCGGCTGATTCGCAGCCGATCGCGACATCCGAAGGATATTGCCATGGCTTTTTTTAAGCGTGAACTCGGCCCGGTCGAGCGCTTCGAAAGCGCGCTAAGGGAGAAGCAGGCGGCGCGGCAGAAGCTGGCCGATCGTTGCAACAGCGCCGAAAAACTTCTTGAGGAACAACGCGCCGCAGCCGAAAAACTCGCGGTGGCCGGCGCCCCCAATGCGCAGCTCGCTCGAGCAGAATCTAAAATGCGTACCGTCGAGGACCGCGCCAGGACGCTGCGCGCCGAACTGGCGGAATTCGACGAGCAAATCGTTTCAAGCGAGCGCGCACTGGCTGAGGCCAAGGCGCAACGCGACCGCGACACGATCGCCGACCAGATCGAAGCGATGGCGGCGGCCATCGAACAGGCCGCTCCGAAATTCGACATTGGAGCAGCCGCGCTCGTCGAAGCTGTCACAAAGGGCGCGACCTCACTGCCGGAAGCCACAAGGTTCTCCACCAGCGTGGATGCGTTACGCCGGGAAGTCTTGTCGGCCACGGACCTGGTTTGCTGGGAGCTTCGATCCGCCGCGGTGCGCACGAGGGCCGGCAACGCGAACCTTGCGTCCACCGCCATACCCGAGCCCGAGCAGGAGCCGACGCCGGAGATCGAGCGGCAATTGATCTACACGCTTAATCCTCTGCTCTGGCGGGAGGGCGCGGAGGAGCGCAGAGTTCCGGCGTTCGCGCTGGTCGGTCTGCCAAAGCCGTTGCTGCCGATCGCACTGCAGCATCAGCATGTCGATTATCTAAATGCCCGCCGTGTGCAGACCCTGATGCACGTTCATGGCAGCGGACAATTTCAGAGCGCCCCCCCTGCCGACGATCCGAAGCTCATCGATCTCGATGCGCTGGTGGACCTTGCTGAAGAAAAGGAAAGCGCCCAGGCCGATGTTGCCTGAGCAATTGGCCTGACGATCTGGCAGGGATTTCATCCCCTGCGGGGCTGACCGAAAATCACGAGGAGGACGCGACCTTGCGCGGTGGCGTTGCTGCTTGCAACGTGAAGCCCTCGTATCCCTTTGCCGCGACTTCGTTGCAAATCTGGCGATAGGGTCCGACGCCGCCGATATAGGGCATGAAAATGCGCGGCTTGCCGGGAACGTTGGCGCCCATGTACCAGGAATTGGCCTGCGGATAGAGCGTGGCGTACGCGACCTCGTTGACGTGATCGACCCACTTGTCCTCGGCTTCCTTGCTCGCTTCCATGGTATCGAGGCCGCGTTCGCCCATATAGGCGAGACAGTCGGTTATCCAGTCGACATGCTGCTCGATCGAGACGATCATGTTTGACAGTACCGACGGGCTGCCGGGTCCGGTGATGATGAACAGGTTTGGAAACCCCGCGCTCATCAGGCCGAGATAGGTGCGTGGTCCCTCGGCCCATTTCTCGTTCAGCGTCTGTGAGTTGCGGCCGAGGATTTCGATCCTCGCCACCGAGCCCGTCATCGCGTCGAAGCCGGTAGCGAGAACGAGCGCGTCCAGCTCGTAGTCTTTGGCTCCCGCGCGAACCCCGTTCGGCAGGATTTCCTCGATCGGGTTTGACCTGATATCGACCAGGCTGACATTCGGGCGATTGAAGGTCGCGAAATAATCAGTATCGACGCATATGCGCTTAGTGCCGATCGGATGGTTGTTGGGCTGCAGCAGCTTTGCGATCTGCCGGTCCTCGACGATATCAGCGATCTTCTCCCGGACGAAGTCGGCCGCGGTATCGTTCGCCGCCTGGTTCAGCGCGAGATCATTGTACGCGGACATGAAATGTGAGACCGCCGCGCTCCCAGCGCGCTTCGTACTTGGGCGCGGCGCTGATTGTCGCCCTCCTCAAGGGCACCGCGCTCGGGGATCTCCGTATAGATGCCGTTGCGCGCCACCTCGCGCGCAAAGCGCCTGATCTCCGGATAGTTCTTGCGGAACGCATCCCGCTCCTGCGCCGTCAGCGGCGCGTTGCGCGCAGGAATAGAGAAATTCGCAGTACGCTGAAACACCGTTAGGTGGCTTGCCTGCGCGGCAATCACGGGCACCGACTGAATTGACGACGACCCCGTGCCGATAACTCCGACCCGCAAGCCGGTGAAATCAACCGGCTCATGTGGCCAATGGCCGGTGTGATATACTTGGCCCTTGAAACTATCGAGACCCCTGATGTCGGGCTTGCGCGCATTCGACAAGCAGCCCGTGGCCAGCACCACATATTTTGCGGTAACGGTTTTGCCGTCGGAGGTGCGTACCGACCAGTCATTGGCGTTTTCAGAGAATACCGCCTTTTGAACCTGAGTATCGAACTGAATGTGCGGCCGCAGATTGAAGCGATCGGCGACGTGATTGGCGTATTTGAGAATCTCCGCCTGCGGCGCGTAACGCTCGCTCCAATCCCATTCCTGCTGCAACTCATCGGAAAACGAATAGGAATACTGCATGCTTTCGACGTCGCAGCGCGCGCCGGGATAGCGGTTCCAGTACCAGGTGCCGCCAACCCCACTGCCCTGCTCATAGACCTTGACGCTCAGGCCCCGCGCCCGCAGCCGGTACAGCATGTACATCCCGGCGAAACCTGCGCCGACGACCACGACGTCATAAGCCTCGTTGGTCCCGGCCTGGCTTTTGCCCGAGGTCGATTGCAAGGCGGACATGGATTGGAGCTCCCTCAAGCAGGCTTATTTGCAAGCAGCATCCTACAATCGCTCACCAAAGCGCAACAAGCAAAACAGCGCGCAGGCATCGCATGATTTTGCCGGACGGAAATAACCGCCGCTCAGGACGAATTTGTCGCGCTTGGCATGCACCGCCTCGATGAGCTAGCGTCTTCCGGCATTCGTCATATAAAGCAAGAAAAGCAGCTTCCAGCTGCGGAATGGGAGTGGACGCAGCCATGAAATCGCCGATTTGCGACATGCTGGGCATCGAATTTCCGCTGCTTGCCTTCAGCCATTGCCGCGACGTGGTCGCCGCGGTCAGCCGCGCCGGCGGCTTCGGGGTGCTGGGTGCTACCGCGCATTCGCCTGAGAGCATCGAGCAGGAGCTGAAATGGATCGACGACCACGTTGACGGCAAACCGTACGGCCTCGACGTGCTGATCCCGGAAAATATCTCAACCGCGGGAGAAAAGAACGTCACCTGGAAGAGCCTGGAGGCGCGCATTTCGCAGGAGCATCGCGATTTCACCCGCAATCTCCTGAACAAGCACGGAATTGAACTGACGACGAAAAGCGTCGACGATAACCAGCCGCAGCCGTTCGATGCTCAACGCGCGCTGGAGGTGCTAGATGCCTCCTTTCGCCACCCGATCCGCTTGATCGCGAATGCGCTCGGCGTGCCGCCCAAAACCATGATCGACATGGGCAAGAAACACGGCGTCCCGGTCGCCGCGCTGGTCGGCGCCAAGGAGCATGCGTTGCGTCAGGTCGCGGCCGGCGTCGATATTCTCGTCGTGCAAGGCACCGAGGCTGGCGGCCATTGCGGCGAGGTGTCGACGATGGTGCTGGTGCCCGAGGTGATCAAGGCGATCAAGCCGATCCGCGACGTCCCGGTGCTTGCCGCGGGCGGCATCATGACCGGGCGACAGATGGCCGCCTGCATGGCAATGGGCGCTGCGGGGGCGTGGACCGGCTCGGTGTGGCTGGCGACAGTGGAGTCCGAGACATCGGAGATCTTCCGCGAAAAAATGATCGCCGCCTCATCGCGCGACGCTGTCCGATCCAAGGGACGCACAGGCAAGCCGGCGCGGCAGTTGCGTTCGGTCTGGACCGATGCCTGGGATCGCGGGCCCGGTAGCCCCGGCGCGCTGCCGATGCCGTTACAGAGCATCATCAGCCGCGACGCGTTCAACTCGATCGATCGCGCTGCAGCAGCCGGCAACGCCAAGGCGCGCGATCTCGTCAGCTATTTCGTCGGCCAGGGCGTCGGACTGATCGACAGCGTGAAATCGGCGGGCGCCGTGGTCCAGGAGTTCAAGGAAGATTTCGTCGACGCGGTCGAGCACATGAACGCGTTGCTCGCGGACTAGCTGGATTGCTTGGTCGCAAATTGCTCCTCGCAATGGCGGTTCTGGGACAAACGAGAGTAAATGAGAATGTCGAATAATCTTTCTCCCGAAGACCGCATTCCCGTCATCGTCGGTGTCGGCGAAATCGTCGATCGCCCCAGTGAAATCAACGCCGGGCTGGAGCCGCTCACCTTGCTGGAAGAGGCGTTGAAGCGCGCGGACCAAGACTCCGGGAGCAAGCTGCTCGGCGACATCCAGTCGCTGGACGTGGTGAATTTCCTGAGCTGGCGCTATCGCGAGCCGGAAAGCCTGCTGGCCGATCGTCTCGGCATCAAGCCTGAGCACTGCTATTACGGCCCGGTCGGCGGCGAAAGCCCGATCCGTTATTTGCATGAGGCCGCCCAGCGCATCGCCCGCGGCGAATGCAGCGTCGCCGCGGTTTGCGGGGCCGAGGCGCAGTCGAGCGCGACTAAGGCCGAGCGGGCCGGCGTTACCCTGCCATGGACCCCGTTTGCTCACGACGTCGAAGAAGCGAAGCGCGGCGCCGCGTTCCAGAAGCCGCTGGCGGTGAAACTCGGCGTGTTTAAACCCGTCACTGTTTACCCGCTCTACGAGTCCGCGACATCGGCGCATTGGGGCCAGTCCCCGCGCGAGGCCTTGGCGGAATCCGGCCAGCTATGGTCCAGCTTTTCGAAGGTCGCGTCGGAGAATCCCAATTCCTGGCTGAAGCGGCGATTTGCGCCCGACGAAATCACGACGCCTACACCGGAAAACCGGCTGATCGCCTGGCCCTACACAAAACTGATGGTCGCCAATCCCATGGTGAATATGGGCGGGGCTATCCTGATGACGAGCCTCGCCAAGGCGCGCGCCGCCGGGATCGCCGAGGATCGGCTGATTTTTCCGTGGGGCGGCGCGTCGGCGGAGGAGCCGCGCGATTATCTCGCGCGCGATCAGTTTTTCGAAAGCCATGCGCAGAATGCGGTGCTCAAGGCCGCGATGGAGCTCGTAGGCGGCGATGGCAAGGCGTTCGACGCCATCGAGCTCTATAGCTGTTTCCCGTGCGTACCCAAGATGGCGCGCCGCACGCTCGGACTTGGCCCCGAGGTAGAGCCGACGGTCACGGGCGGGCTGACCTTTTTCGGCGCGCCTCTCAATACCTACATGACGCATGCGGCCTGCGCGATGGTGCGACGATTGCGCAGCGGCGCCAAGCTCGGCCTGCTTTACGGTCAAGGCGGCTTCGTGACCAAGCATCACGCGCTGGTGCTGTCGCGGAATGCCCCTCCCGTGGCGCTGGTGCAGCAAACAAGCGTGCAGGCCGAGGCCGACCGCAACAAGCGCGCGGTCCCCGAGTTCGTGACGCAACCCAGTGGCAAAGGCGCCGTCGAAAGCTTCACGGTGATCTACAGCCGCAACGGCAAAGTCGAGCACGGCGTGGCGGTGCTGCGCACTGCGGACAATGCCCGCACGCTGGCACGGGTACCGGCCGGCGACCGCAAGACGCTGGCGCATCTGATGAACATGGAGCGCACGCCGGTCGGCTCGATCGGCGATATCCTCATGGTGGACGAAAACGTGCCGGAATGGCGCGTCGGATGATCGCCTCGCTTGCCGCTCCAGAGCGCGAGCTTTGAGGCGGGTTAAAGGGCCCTACCCCTTCACGTCCTGTTTTTCCGAGACCTTCGCCGGCTTGCTCTTGCTGGCCGGGGAGCCGGCGACGCGGACCTCGTCGCCGTCGGCGATGCCATCCGGCGGTGCGACGATGACCCGTTCATCGGGAGACAGGCCCGACCCCAGTTCGATCTCGCGCCCGAGATCCCGGGCGATTGTAACCGTCCTGAACAGCACCTTGTCGTCCGCGCCGACCGTCGCGACGCGCAAGCCATTCTGGTTGAAGATCAGCGCACTGGCCGGAATGTGCAGCGGCACGGTATCGCGCTGCAGGCTCAAGCGCACATTGGCATAGCCGCCGGGCATCAGCTCGCCGCCGGTATTGTCGAGCCCAAGTTGCATGCGTGTCGTGCCGGAACCGACATCGACCGATTGCGAGGATGCTTCCATCGTCGCCTGGAAGGTGCGGTTCGGATATTCCGGCATCGTGATCACGGCCTTGGCGCCGATCTTGATCGAGGGCACGTAGTTCTGGGGGACGTTGACATAGACCCTGAGCTTCCTGACATCTGACACCACAAACATCGCGGGGCCCGCGCCGCCACCGGCATTGATCAGCGCGCCCACGTCGGTATCGCGCGCCGTGACCACGCCATCGAACGGCGCGGTGATTTTCTTATAGCCGGCGAGCGCTTCCAGCCGTTCGACATTCGCGTGACCCGAATTGACAGCCGCATTCTTGTTGGAGAGATCGGCGGTGCGCTCATCAATTTCCTGCATCGACACGAAATTGGAAGCCAGTAGCGACTTCCGCCGGTTCAGCGTCGCTTCCGAGAGCTTCGCGCTGGCCTCCTGGCTTGCGAGATCGGCGCGCGCCTGCAGAAGTTGCTGGTCGAGATCAGGCGCCTCGATCTCGGCAATCACCTGCCCCGCCTTGACCTTCGCACCGATATCGGCGCTCCAGGATTTCAGGTACCCGCTGACGCGCGCAAATATCGGCGCGCGGTAATAGGCCTCCAGCCGTCCCGGCAGATCGATCGTTGGAGTAAGCGCCCTCGCGTTAGGCAGCACGACGGCAACCGTCGGGATCGCCTGGCTGTCGGTCAATTCGCGGAGCTTGGCCTCGCTATCCTCGCGCGCCCGAATGCCGGTCACCACGAGCAGGATCGCCGCCGTCCCCGCTACGATCCCGAAAATGCCCAGCTTCCGGCCTGAGACCGAGGAGCGCTGTTCAGTGGGCATGTCGCGGCTCCGGTGCGGCGGCGGCTTTGGGGGCGTGCTTCTTGTGTACCATACTGAACACCACGGGAACAAACATCAGCGTCGCCATGGTCGCAAGGATCAGCCCTCCGACGACCGCCCGCCCGAGCGGCGCGTTCTGTTCGCCGCCTTCACCCAAACCCAGCGCCATCGGCGCCATGCCGATGATCATCGCAAGCGCCGTCATCAGCACCGGGCGAAAGCGAACAAAGCCGGCCTCGATCGCCGCGGCGACGGGGTCGCCGAGTTCTTCATAGCGCTCGCGGGCGAAGCTGATGACCAGCACGCTATTGGCGGTCGCGACGCCCATGCACATGATGGCGCCGGTCAGCGCCGGAACGGACATGGTGGTGTTGGTCGTAAACAACATCCACACAATTCCGGCCAGGGCGGCGGGCAACGCCGTGACGATCACGAACGGGTCGGACCACGACTGGAAGTTCACCACGATCAGCAGATAGATCAGCACGACCGCGGCGAGCAGCCCGAACAGCAATCCGGAAAACGCGTTGTTCATGGTCTGCACCTGGCCGAGCAGAACAACCGAACTGCCCTTTGGCACGTCCTTGGCGGTATCGGCGATCGCGCTCCTGACGTCGGCAGCCACCGCGCCGAGATCGCGACCTTGCGGCGTCGCGTAGATCTGCACCATCGGCTGGATGTCGTATTGGGAGACGACGGCGCTCGATGTCGATCTCTTGATATCGGCGATGCCGCCAAGGATCGGCGGCGTCGCCGTGCTCGCAGCAGTAATCGGCAGGGTTTCCAGCGCGCTCAGCGAGTCGATCTGGAATTGCGGCGTCTGCATCACGATCGAATAGGACACGCCGTTATCGGGATTGAGATAGTAGGTCGGGGCGACTTGCGCGCTTCCGGCGAGGTTCACCACCAGACTGTTGGTGACATCGCGCTCCGTCAGCCCCACATACTGCGCCCGCGTCCGGTCGACATCGATATTGAAGGTCGGATTGCTTGGCGATTGCTGGATACGCGCATCGGCAACGCCGGGAATGCGCCGTATCCGGCTCAGCAATTTGTTGGCGTACGCAAAATTCTTGTTCACATCCGCGCCGCGCACCTGCAGGTCGATCGGAGCCGGCGCGCCGAAATTCAGGATCTGGCTGACGATATCGGCCGGCAGAAACGAAAATGTCATGCCTGGAAACGCCGTGGGCAATTGCTGGCGCAGCGCCTGGACGTATTCAGCGGTCGGCCGATGGCCCTCTCTCAGCTTGATCTGGATATCGCCGTCCTGGGGCCCGATCAGGCCAGTGTTGTTGTAGGTCATGTTGATGCCGCTGATCGGCATGCCGATGTTGTCGGCGAGCGTGTCGATCTCCGCAGGCGGAATGATCTTGCGGATCGCCTTTTGCACGTCGGCGAACCGGCTGGCGCTTTCCTCGACGCGGGTACCGATCTGGGTGCGGACATGCATCAGGATCGATCCGGCGTCGACCGAAGGAAAGAAGTTCCTGCCGAGATAAGGCACCAGCAGGAACGAAAGCCCGACGAAGCCGAGGAAACAGATGACGAAAACGGGCCGCCACTGCATCGCCAGCGACAGCAGATCGCGGTAGCCGCCGCGGAGCCGCTCGAAGCGCGCCTCGAACGCCCGCTGAAAGCGCACCAGCGGATTTCGCGAAGGCGACGAGCTCTCCGCTGCGGCATGCGCATCATGCGGCTGCAGCAGGTACTTCGCCATGGTCGGAACCAGCGTGCGCGACAGGATGAACGACCAAAGCATCGCAAACATCACGGCTTCCGCCATCGGCACGAACAGGAACCGCGCGACGCCGGTCAGGAAGAACATCGGCACGAACACGATGCAGATACAGAGCAGCGACACGAAAGCCGGCGTGACGATCTGGTTGGCGCCATCCAGGATGGATTGCTCCACGCCCTTGCCCTGCTCCAGATGATAATTGATGTTCTCGATGGTAACGGTTGCGTCATCCACCAGGATGCCGACGGCGAGCGCGAGGCCACCGAGCGTCATAATGTTCAAGGTTTCGCCGATAGCCGACAACATGATGATGGCGCCGAGAACCGAAAGCGGAATCGAAATGGCGATGATGACCGTCGAACGCCAGCTCCCGAGAAACAGCAGGATCATCACACTCGTCAGCAGCGCCGCGATGATCCCTTCATAGGCAACGCCGCTGATCGCACCGCGCACGAACAGCGACTGGTCGCCGATAAAACCGATCTTCAGCTTCTCCGGAAGCTGGTCCTTGACGTCGATGACCTTCTGCTTGATGCCGGCGATGATATCCAATGTCGAGATCGCGCCGGCCTTGAGCACCATCATCAGCACCGAGCGATCGCCGTTGACGTGAACGATATTGGTCTGCGGCGGATTGCCGTCGCGTACGCTCGCGACATCGCGCACATAGACCATCGCGCCGTTGACCGTCTTGATCGGCAGGTCGCCGAGTTCTTCCATCTTCAGCGGCGAATTGTTGAGCTGGATGTTGTATTCGAACTCGCCGATCTTCTGCGTTCCGACCGGCGTGATGAGGTTTTGCGCGGCCAGCGCGTTCGATACGTCCTGCCCGGAAAGCCCGCGGGCCTGCAGCGCCGATGAATTCAGGTCGATCTGAACCTGGCGCTGCTTGCCGCCGAAAGGATACGGGATCGCGGCGCCGGGCACCGTGACCAGCGGCGTGCGAAGCTGGTTGATGCCGATATCGGCGAGATTTTGCTCGGTCAGGCCCTCGCCTGACAGTGCCACCTGGATGATCGGAACGGTGGAGGCGCTGTAGTTCAGGATCAACGGCGGCGTGGCCCCGGGCGGCATCTGCTTGATCAGCGTCTGCGAGATCGCCGTGACCTGGGCGTTTGCCGTTCGGATATCCACATTCGGCTGGAAGAAGATCTTGATGATGCCGACGCCGTTATAGGAATTGGCGACGATGTGTTCGATGTCGTTGACCGTCGTCGTCAGCGCGCGCTGAAAGGGCGTCGTGATCCGTCCCGACATCTGGTCGGGCGGTAATCCCGTATATTGCCAGACCACGCCAATTACAGGAATCCGGATGTCGGGGAAAATGTCGGTCGGGGTTCGCAGCGCCGCGAGCGGTCCGATAATGAGCAGAAGAAGCGCGAGCACGACGAAAGTGTACGGCCGGCTTAGGGCGATACGGACCAGTGCGATCATAGAACGGGCATTCCCAAGTCAGGCAATGGCTCAGGAACTCGCGCTCGCCAATAGCCTACACGACCGGCTCATTTAGCCGAAACGAGCCGAAATAGCCAATGTGCGAGCGGAATGCGCACCTTCACTTCCGCGATAGCTCGGCGTGACAGGGCTGCAATAGCCGCCGCGGTCGGCGCGTTGCCAATAATCACCGCATCAACGCCAGCGCGTCGGAAAAGAATTCCGCTCCTCCGAAGTTGCCTGATTTCAATGCAAGCAGCATCGCTCCGGTCTTCGCACCGACGGCGCGCAGGACCGGCACGCCGGGAGCGATCTCCGCGCCTACGAGGAAGCCCGGAATCTCGAGCCGGTCCACGACTGCGCCCGAGGTCTCCCCGCCGGCGACCACCAGCCGGCGCACTCCCGATTGCACCAACCCTTCGGCGATATCGGCCATCGCCTGCTCGATCGCATGGCCGGCTGCATCACGGCCATGACGCGACTGCAAAGCTGCGACCTGATCAGGCGTCGAACTGCTGGCAATCAGCACCGGTCCTTTCGCCATCCGCTCTTTGGCCCAAGCCAGTGCCCGCTGCGCTTCTTCCTTGCCGCTCATCACTCGATCCGCCTCAAGACGCAGCACAGGCATGGCTTGCTCGGCGCGCGCGATCTGCTGAAGCGTCGCCTGCGAGCAACTGCCGGCAAGGCATGCTGCCGCGCCGCCGACCGGAGCGCCGTATCCGGCGCTCGAAACCTCCGGCTTGACCTTGCCCGCGGCAACTAGCGCCCGCGCGAGCCCGAGACCGATACCGGACGCGCCGACCGAAAGACGATGATCGAGCGCGACGGTACCGATCGTCTCGAGGTCTCGCTCGAACGCGGCATCGACGATGGCAGCGCCGAACCCTTTGGCGGCGAGATCAGTCAGCCGCGCCCGCACGGCGTCCGGGCCGCGCGCCAGCACCGCGAGATCGACCAGGCCAATCTTGTTCTTGCTCTGGCACGCGAGCACCCGCACCAGATTCGAATCATGCATTGGATTGAGCGGATGATCCCTCAGCGGGCTTTCATTAAGCGGCACCGAGCCGACGAACAGATTGCCTTGATAGACGGTGCGTCCGGTTTCCGGAAAAGCCGGCGTCACCAGAACGATCGAATCACCGGAATCGGCACGCAGTGCGTCCATCACCGGGCCGATATTGCCGGCATCGGTGGAATTGAAAGTGGAGCAAATCTTGAACAGCAGATGCTCGGCCCCGCGATCGCGTAGCCATTGTTGCGCGGCGCGTGAGCGCTTCACCGCAAGCGGCGCTTCGATCGACCGGCTCTTCAGCGACACCACGACCGCGTCGACTTCCGGCAGCGCCAAGTCAGCCGCGGGCACGCCGATGGTCTGCACGGTGCGCAAGCCGGAGCGCGTCAGCGTATTGGCGAGGTCGGATGCGCCGGTGTAGTCATCGGCGATGCAGCCCAGGGACAATTGCCCGGCCATGGTCACGGCTTTACTCCGGCATAGGGCTTGAACCAGTCGAGGCCGTCGACGGTGCTGCCGCGCGGATTATATTCGCAGCCGACAAAGCCGTCATAGCCGAGCCGATCCAGTTCGTCGAACAGATACGGATAGTGCAGTTCCTCGCCGTCCGGCTCGTTTCGGGAAGGAATGCTGGCGATCTGAATATGGCCGATCACAGGCATCATCTCGCGCAGCCGCATGGTGACGTCGCCATGGATGATCTGGCAATGATAGATGTCGAACTGAAGTTTCAAATTGGGAACGTTCAAGTCCTTGATCAACTCGCGCGCGAACGAGAAATCGTTGAGGAAATAGCCGGGCACGTTACGCGGATTGATCGGCTCGATCACGATATCGACGTCATGGGGAGCGAAAAACTCGGCTGCCGATATCACCGACTTGCCAAAAGCGGCGACAGCCTTCGGATCGCCGCGCTCTGCGATGCCGGCCATCAAATGAAGGCGTTTGACGCCGGTCGCTTGCGCATACGGCAAAGCAACGCGCAGGCTCTGCATCAGATCGGCAAAGCGATCCGGCAGCGCGGCAAGGCCCTTTTCGCCGGCCGCCCAATCGCCGGGGGGCAGATTGAACAGCGCCTGCGTCAGACCATGTTTCTGCAATCGCTTTCCCACCTCTTCCGCCGGATGCTCGTAAGGAAACAGGAACTCCACCGCGTTGAATCCGGCCTTCGCCGCCGCCTCGAAGCGATCCAGGAACGGCACCTCGGTGAACATCATGGAAAGGTTGGCGGCGAAACGGGGCATCGAGAGTCCTCTTTTTGCTTTCGCTTCTATTTCGGTTCGCCCGGCAACGGCGTGTTGGTCACGCGAGCGTACAACCGCGCCACCGAAGCATCGTCGTCGCGGCCCATTCCTGCCGCCGCGGTCATCAAAAACATTTGCAGCGCCGCTGCGGCCACCGGCACCGGAAATTTAGCCGTACGCGCCATATCCTGGATGATGCCGAGGTCCTTGACGAAAATCTCCACCGCGCTGCGCGGCGTGTAATCGCCATCGAGCACATGCGGCATGCGGTTCTCGAACATCCAGGAATTGCCGGCGGAGGCGGTGATCACCTCATAGACTTTGCGAATGTCGAGGCCCTGCCTGGCGGCAAAGGCCATTGCCTCCGAGGCCGCGGCGATGTGGACGCCGGCCAGCAACTGGTTGATCATTTTGAACGCCGCGCCCTGCCCCGCGGCGTCGCCGAGTTCGTAGAGTTTTGCCGCCATCGCGTCCAGCGCGGGCCGAGCCTTGGCGAAAGCTGCGGAGCTGCCCGATGCGAGGATGGTCAATTCGCCCTGGGCCGCGCGTTGCGCCCCGCCTGAAATAGGCGCGTCCAGGTAATGCCGGCCGGTCGCCTCAAGCTGCTCGGCCAGCCGTCGCGCCACGTCTGGATCCATAGTCGCGGAGGAGACGAACACGGCTTCTTTGGCCAGCGTTTCGGCCACGCCATCCTTGCCGAACAAAATGGTTTCGGTCTGCTTGGCGTTCACGACGACACTGACGACGATTTCGGCCTGTCTGGCTGCTTCTGCCGGCGTGCCGGCGCCCTTGCCGCCACCGGCGACAAATCGCGCCATTGAATCCGCAGACACGTCGCATCCGGTGACCTCAAAGCCCGCGCTCCGCAGCGAGGTCGCCATGCCAAATCCCATCGAGCCGAGTCCGACGACGGCCACGCGTGGTTTTGCGGATTCAGCCATGCGGCAATTCCCTCCGGGGTTTCCTTTTAACCGGCAAAAGCGGCTTTACCCCTTCGGTATCACGGCTTGGCCACGCTGCCAAAGCATGGGACAAGGTGAAAAACGGGTTTAGCGCCATGAACGAAACAAAACTCCGCGAGGAAATCTGCCGGCTCGGCCGATCGCTGTTCGAGCGCGGGCTTACCCCGGGCTCATCGGGCAACATCAGCGTGAGAACGGATAACGGCGGCTGGTTGGTGACGCCCACCAACGCCTCGCTGGGTTCGCTCGATCCGGCACGGCTATCGCGCTTGGCCGCCGATGGCCGGCTTGTCTCCGGCGATGCGCCAACCAAGGAAGTTCCGCTACACACGGCGCTGTACCAGACGCGCGCCGCCGCGCGCGCGGTGGTGCATCTCCATTCGACCCATTCGGTCGCGCTCTCGATGCTGCCCGAAATCGATCCGCGCGCCGCGTTGCCCCCGATGACGCCCTATTATCTGATGAGGTGCGGGACCACGGCGTTGATACCGTATTATCGGCCCGGCGATCCCGCAGTTGCCGACGCCATTAAGGGGCTCGCCGGACGATACACCTCCGTGCTGCTTGCCAATCACGGACCAGTGGTGTCAGGCGAAACGCTGGAAGCCGCAGTCTTCGCGATCGAGGAACTGGAAGAAACCGCAAAGCTCTATCTGCTGCTGCGCGGACTCAACCCCCGCTTTTTGTCACCGGCGCAAGTGGCTGAACTTTCGAAGGCGTTCGGGCTGGCATTGCCG
This sequence comes from uncultured Alphaproteobacteria bacterium, assembly GCA_963764155.1. Classification (GTDB taxonomy): domain Bacteria; phylum Pseudomonadota; class Alphaproteobacteria; order Rhizobiales; family Xanthobacteraceae; genus Bradyrhizobium. The sequence goes on along the minus strand of CAVXRI010000008.1, from coordinate 364,431 downwards.
GAGCACGGGCAGGAATGAAATAGCTGCAGAAGCACGGGCGATACCATGCTGTCCCCCCGTCATTGCGAGCGTAGCGAAGCAATCCAGAAATCAAGCCGCGGGCAGCCCGGTGTTTGGCTTCGCAATGACGAAATCCAAGATCAGACCAAGCTGCTGTACAGGTCTTCCCACGCGGGATTCAGGCTTTCAATCAGGCCCAATTTTTTCTTTCGACTGCCCGCCTTGATTTGTTTTTCCCGTGTGATCGCCGCGATCATGGTTTCGTGAAGCTCGTGCCAGACGAGGATCTTGCATCCGTGTACGGCCGAAAATCCTGGTATCAAGCCTTCGCGATGTTCGAAGGCGCGCCTCGGGAGGCTCGCGGTCACGCCGGTATAGAGCGTCCCATTGCGGCGGCTTGCCATGATGTAAACGCAGGGTTCTTTCATGCATTTCCTTTAGTGGCTCTCTGGATTGCTTCGCTACGCTCGCAATGACGTGGAGGGTCACAGCCCCAGATATGCCTTGCGCACGTCGGGGTTGACCTTGATCTCCGCGGCGCTGCCCTGCATCAGCAGGCGACCGGTTTGCAGGATGTAGGCGCGGTCGGCGACCTCGAGACACTCCGCCATTCGCTGTTCGACGATCAGCACCGTCATCCCGGCGTCGCGAATGCGTTTCACCGCGGCGAATATCTCGTCGACCAGTTTCGGCATGATGCCTTGCGAGGGCTCGTCCAGCATCAACAGTCTTGGCCGCGTCATCAGCGCGCGGCCGATCGCCAGCATCTGCTGCTCGCCGCCGCTCAAGGTCTCGGCGCGCTGGTCAAGCCGCTCCGACAACCGAGGAAACAGCTTGAACACCAACGTCAGCGGCTCATCGCGATTGGTTTCGCGGCGGTAGAGATAGCTGCCGAGGCGCAAATTGTCGCGCACGGAAAGCCGCGGAAACAGCCGGCGGTTTTCCGGGACGTAGGCGATGCCGCATGCGGTGATCATGTGCTGCGCCAGACCGTCAATGCGCTTGCCGTCAAAGGTGACCGAGCCGGAGCGGAGACGCTCCGCACCCGCGATGGATTTAAGCAACGTCGATTTGCCGGCCCCGTTGGCGCCGGCCACGCAAACGATTTCGCCCTTGGCGACCTCGATGCTGACGGACGAGATCGCCACCAGTCCCTGATAGGCAGTGGTGATTTCATGCACCGACAGCATGACGGTCCCCAAGATAAGCGGTGATGACTTTCGGATTGCGAACGATGTCAGCGGGCTTGCCTTCGACCAGAACCTTGCCCAGGTCGAGTACGATGGCGCGGTCGACCAGCGGCATCACGATTTCCATGACGTGCTCAACCATCAACACCGTGACGCCGGTTTCGCGCACACGACGCACCAACTCGACGCCGGTCTGCGCTTCGATCGGGGTCAGGCCAGTCAAGACTTCATCAAGCAACAGCAGTTTCGGCCCGGTCGCGAGCGCACGCGCCACTTCAAGCCGGCGTTTTTCCGAAGGGATCAAATCGCTTGCGAGCACGTTGGCGCGGGCGGCGAGACCGGCGAATTCCAGAACCTCGTAGGCCTTTCGGCGCGCTTCGCGCATGACGGTGGTGCGGATCAAGGCGCCGACGACGACGTTGTCGATGACGCTCATGGTCTCGAAGCTTTTGACCACCTGGAAGGTGCGTCCGATGCCGCGCCTGCAGCGTTCCGCTGCCGGCAACCGCGTCACGTCCTCGCCGTCGAACCAGATCGAGCCCTGGGTTGGCGGCAACACGCCCGCGATCAGGTTGAACAGCGTCGACTTGCCGGCGCCGTTCGGCCCGATCAGCCCGACGATCTCACCGCGACCGACGGAGATCGACACGTCACTGTTGGCGACTAGACCGCCGAAACGCTGCCAGACGCCACGGGTTTCCAACAAGGCAGTCATTGGGCCGCCTTCTTGCGTCTCGGTGCGAACAGCCCGACCAAGCCCTCGGGCCGGGCCAACGAGATCAACACGATCAGCGTGCCGTAGACGATCAGATCGACTCCCCGGCCGGAGCCGCCGATGAATGAGCGGGTGAGTTCTGTCAGCGGGATCAGGATCACAGCCCCGAGCACCGGCCCCCACAGCGTGCCGATCCCGCCGAGCACCGCCGGCAGCGCCATCAGCAGTGAAAATTGAAAACCCATCACGCTTTCAGGATCGATGTAGGACACGAACTGCGCATAGAAGCTGCCGCCGACTGCGGTCAGGAATGCCGAGACCGCCGCGGCCCCCATCTTGGAGTTGAACACGATCACACCGAGGCTTTCGGCGGCGTCCGGATTGTCTTTTACCGCGCGCCACCAATAGCCCCATTTGGAATCCTCCAGCCACCAGGTGACGAACCAGGCGATGCAGGCGAGCACCAGGGCGAAATAGAAATAGGGCAGCTTGCTGCGCGTGAACTGGAATTTGAGCCAACTATCGCCGCGGACGGGAATGTCGATGCCAAGCGCGGCCCCCGCCCAATTCCAGTTCTGGAATAGCAACAACGCGATCTCGGCGATGACGATGGTAGCGATTACGAAATAGTGCCCGCGCAGCCGAAAGCAGGGATAACCGAGCGCCATCGCGATAGCCGCCGATATCAATCCACCGCCGAGCATGCCGAACCACGGCAGCACGCCGAACCGGGTAAACAGCAGAGCGGTGGTGTATGCGCCGAGCCCGAAATAGAGCGCGTGTCCAAGGGATATCTGGCCGCAATAACCGGAGAGGATGTTCCAGCTCTGCGATAAAGCCGCGTACATCAGCGTCAGAACCATGATGTTCTGCACGTAGACGTCTTTCACAAACAGCGGCACCAATGCGGCGATAACCGCAAGCGCGGCCGCGACGATCAGGTCACGGCGGCGGCGCTGGGCGAAATTGTTGTCCATCAGATCGATCCGAAAAGGCCGCGCGGCCGGATAAACACGACGAGCAGATAGACCGCGTAGATGCCGACCGACTTCAGCGAGGGCGGCAGGATCAACGCGGTGCTAGCCTCGACCAGGCCGACGATGATGCCGCCGGCAAACGCGCCGAACACGCTGCCGAATCCGCCGAGCGCCACCGTGACATAGGCGATCAAGGCAAAGGACGCGCCTACGTCAGGATAGATATAGAAGAACAGCGCCATGATGGCGCCGGCCAAGCCCACCAGTGCTGCACCAAGCCCCCAGCCGAGCGCAAACACCCTGTTCTTGTCGATACCGACCAGCGCGACCGCGCCCGCGTCCTCACGTGTCGCCTCGAGAGCACGACCGAAATCGGTGCGATGAATAAAGAAATACAACGCAACAAAGGCCGCAATCGACACCAGCGCTCCCACGAGCTGGGGCTCGGGCAGAAAGATGCCGCCGATCGAAATGGTTTTGCCGCCGAGCCAGGAATGAGTGACGCTTCGATAATCCGGGGTAAAGAAGAACTGGGCGAAGCCGCGCATGACGATCGCGAGCCCGAAGGTGGAGAATATCTGCACCATGCCGGCATTGGCTTTCGCCCTGACGGCGAAGCGCACGATGAACAAATACACCACCGCGCCAAACACGAACAAGGCGGCTGCGACCAACGGCGCGGCCAACAGCGGGTCGATCGCGAAGAACGCGAACAGAAAGAACGTCGCGTACATCGCAATCATCAAAAACTCGCCGTGAGCGAAGTTCACGACGTCCATCAGCCCGAAAATCAGCGCGAGCCCCACGGCGATCAGGCCGTAGAGCAGCCCCATCAACAGCCCGCTAGCCAGGCTCTGAATGATCGTCTCTGCCGTCAAAGAGAACTCTCCAGGCGCGCAGCCCTGCGTAAGCCGACTGCGAGGTGATCCATCAAGCCCGTCATTGCGAGGAGCCCTTGCGACAAAGCAATCCAGTCTGCCCGCGTTTCACTGGATTGCTTCGCGGAGCCTGCCATCGGGCGGGCGTTCGCCCGACCCGTTGGCTCGCAATGACGGAAGAAAGCGCGATCTTGCGGGACGTGATCCATAAACGCCGTCATTGCGAGGAGCTCTTGCGACGAAGCAATCCAGTCTGCCTGCGCATCGCTGGATTGCTTCGCGGAGCCTGCCATCGGGCGGGCGTTCGCCCGACCCGTTGGCTCGCAATGACGGTTAGCGGCGGTTTCATTCGTCTCATCGCTCGCCGTCGCGTTTACTTCATCGGCCAGACGGCTTCGGCAACGGCTGCCTGCGGAGGGAAGATCGTGACGAACTTGCCGCCGATATATTGCAGCAACACCGGATCGGCGTCGTTGTTCTGGCCCATCTCGTCGAACTTGACGCGCTTCCAAGGCATGATGGTCTGCTCGCCAGGCATATCGGTCGCAACCAGCGCCTCGCGGATCTTGTCGCCGTCGATGGACTTGGCACGGTTGATGGCGTCCGCCATCACGATCAGACCCATCAATTGTCGGGATGAAAAATCGTTAAGGTCCTTGCCCGACCGTTCCTTGTACATCGCATTGATCTTGCCGACCATCGGCCGCTTCGCCGCGAGATCGAGCGAGAAGCTCCCGCGCGAGATCACGCCCTCGAGCTTGTCGCCGACCGCATCATACAGCGCCTTTTCGGAGAATCCGGCGTCTTGCGCTACGATGGCATTCGGCTTGTAGCCGAGCTCCGCCATCGTTTTCACCAGCAGAATGCCGTCAGTAGTGTAGCTGGAGGGCATCAACACGTCGGCATTCGCCGCCTTGAGCTGTTGCACCTCCGCCGACAGCGACGGGGAGTTGGAGCGATACTTGATGTCGGCGACGACTTTGTAGCCGCGCTCGCCCGCGATCTTGAGCTGCGCATTTCCGGAATCCGTGCCGAAGATGGTGTCCTCGTGGAACAGCGACAATGTTTCGATCTTCGTGCCCTTTTTCTTCATGGCATCAAAGAAGTCGAACATCGCGCCCGAAAACATCTCGTCGTGCGGCGCGGCGCGGAAATAGAATTTAAGACCGCGGCGATGCAGGCTCGGCGAGGAATTGTCCGCCGAAATGAAGGGTATCTGATAGCGCTCGCAGATCTGGCTGACGGTGACCGCAACCGCGCTCTGATAAGTGCCGATAATGGCGCAGACCTTGTCCTGGGTAATCAGACGCTCGGCCTCGGCGCGGCCCTTCTGCGGATCGGCCTGATGGTCGGCGAATACCAGGCGTACTTTCGCGCCGCCCAGCCCCGTCAATCCCTCGCCCTTGGCCAGCGGCAGATCGAAGTCGTAGTTCTTGTTGATCAGATCGGCCGCGGTCTCGAAGGCCTTCTGCGCATCGACGCCGATCTGCGCGCTGGCGCCCGACAGCGGATAGATCACCCCGATCACCACTTCAGAGGTTTGCGCACGCGCTCCCAGCGGCGCGATTGCCGCGGCGGCAGTGGCTCCAAGCAAGACGTTACGGCGACTGATGCTCATATACGGATTCCCTTGTTGTCGACGATTATCGTTGAAGCGGATGAAAGCTGTGATCAAGCCTCAAAAAACGACAACAACTGCCCATTAAAGCACGGACAATTGCTTGTTCTTCAGGTCCGTCACCAGCATCAATCCGGGCGCATGCGTGATCGCAAACGGCAGCCTGGCGGCCGCGATCACCGCTTGCGGTGTGACGCCGCAGGCCCAGAAAACAGGAATTTCGTCGACCTCCACCGGCACCGGATCGCCGTAGTCGGGCTTGTCGATATCGGCAATGCCGATCGAATGCGGGTGGCCGAGATGAACCGGCGCGCCGTGAACGGATGGAAAGCGCGAGGTGATCTGCACGGCGCGGATCGCATCCGCCGGCTTGAACGGCCGCATCGAAACCACCATCGGACCGGCGAATGGGCCCGAGGGGTGGCACGCCATATTGGTGCGGTACATCGGCACACGCACCTGGCGTTCGATGTGGCGGATCGGCAGGCCCTCGTCCATCAGCGCTTCCTCGAACGAAAAGGAGCAGCCGAGCACGAACGCGACGAGGTCATCGCGCCAGTGCGCCAGGATATCGGTGGGCTCCTCCACCACCTCGCCGTCGCGCCAGACCCGGTAGCGCGGCACGTCGGTGCGGATATCGAGGTCCAGACCGAGCGAGGGGATGCGGGGGTCGCCCGCCTCGGACATGCCGATGATCGGACAGGGCTTGGGATTGAGCTGGCAAAACCGGTGAAACGATCCCGCGAGCTTTTCCGGCAATATCGCGAGATTGCCCTGGACGAAACCGTTGGCGACGCCGGCGGTGCTTGTGGCCGCGCCGGCACGGTAGAGCAGACGAGCCTGCTGGCTCGCAAGCGGGATGTCGTGGCCTCCAAAGCGCTGTTCTGCCGCCAAAGCAGTCATCGGATCGACCTGCCTATTATCTTGACACGCACACCCAACAGCAGGCGTACTATCAAGTCTAATCGTCCTTTTGGATCGTGGTCGATAAATAAAATTTATCGGCGGGGGAAGTAAGTCTCCATGCTGGATTTCAGGTCAATCGAAACATTCCTTTGGGTCGTCAAGCTCGGCAGTTTCCGCGGCGCGGCCCAACGGCTCAACACCACCCAGCCCGCAATCTCTCAACGCATCGCCCAACTCGAGCGGGAAATGGGCGTGAAGCTGTTGAATTGCGACCACCGCCTGGCATCGCCGACGCCAAGCGGGCGGAAGATGATGGTCTATGCGGAAAAGCTGATCGGGCTGCGCTCGGAGATGGTGGCCGAAATCGGCGATCGCTCGGCAATGCGCGGGGTGTTGCGGCTCGGCGTCGCCGAAACCATCGTGCATACATGGCTGCCGCGGCTCGTCAAAAGCGTCAACGAAGCCTATCCGAACCTGTCGCTGGAGATTGAGGTCGACATCACGCCGAATCTCAGCGCGCGGCTACTGGCGCAGGAAATCGAGCTGGCCTTCGTGGTGGGACCGCTATCCGCCTCGGGCGTGCATAATCGGCCGCTGTGCGATTACGCGGTTGGTTTTCTGGCTAGCCCGTCTTTGGGCCTCGGCGACCGCTCCGTGACCCGTGAGGATCTCGCGAAATATCCGATCATCACCTTCCCGCGAAAGACTCAGCCCTATGACGCCGTGCGGGCGCTGTTCAACCGGCCTGATCTGCCGCCGATCCGTCTGCATGCCAGCGCCTCGTTGGCGACCGTCATTCACATGGCGATCGAAGGGCTCGGGATCGCCGTTATTCCCACGGCCATTGTCGAGAACGAATTGGCGAACGGACGGCTGCAATTGCTGAACACTGGACTGAATATCGGGCCGCTCACGTTTACGGCGAGCTGGCTCGCCTCCCCCGACATCGTCGCGGTGGAACGCGTGGCCGATCTCGCCGGCCAGATCGCGCAGGCAAGCGTCTCGGCTGCTAGCTCTGTTGACGGAGCCGCGGCGGCGCGCCATTGAACAACGGTCGCGTAACGGGAACTACAGCATGAGCCGAGCCGCATCCAACCTGCAGATCGATTCCGCCCGTCTCTGGGACACCATTCATGAGACCGCCAAATTCGGTGCCACCCCGAAAGGCGGTGTGCGCCGCCTGACGCTCGGACCCGAGGACAAGCAGGTGCGCGACTGGTTTCGCAAGGCGTGCGAGGAAGCCGGGCTCGAGGTTCACATCGATGCACTCGGTTCGATGTTCGGACTGCGCAAAGGTCGCGACATGACGAAGCCGCCGGTGGGGCTGGGCTCGCATCTCGATACCCAGCCCACGGGCGGCAAGTTCGACGGCGTGCTCGGCACGCTCGCCGCACTCGAAACCGTCCGCACGCTCAATGATGCCGGTATCGAGACTGAACTGCCGATCTGCATCTGCAACTGGACCAATGAAGAAGGTTCGCGTTTTGCGCCGGCCACGATGGCGTCAGCCGCCTACGCCGGCGATTATACGACCGATGATATTCTGGCGCGCACCGATGCTGCCGGCATCAACGTCGGCGACGCACTGGATGGCATCGGCTATCGCGGCAGCGAGGCGGTAGGCTTGCGCAAGTTCTCTGCCTTTGTCGAACTGCACATCGAACAAGGCCCGTTGCTCGAGGCCGAGAACAAGACCATCGGCGTTGTCGATCGCGGCCAGGGTATCATTTGGTACGACGGCAACATCACCGGATTCGAAAGCCATGCCGGCACCACGCCGATGCCGCTGCGGCGCGACGCCCTCGCTGGTATGTCCGAGTTCGTGCTGGCAGTTGAGCGGATCGCCAGGACGCATGGCCCGAATGCGGTCGGTACCGTCGGTGAGGCCGTGATTGCGGCGCCATCGCGCAACGTGATCCCCGGCGAGATCGCCTTTACCATCGATATCCGCAGCCCCAACGCCGAAACACTTGATGCCATCGACAAGGACTTGCGCGCCGCCGCGACCGAGATCGCGACGCGACGCAAGGTCGCGATCGGGCTCGAGGCGATCTGGCGCAAGCCGCCCACGGTCTTCAATGCGAAGCTCGTCGATGCCGTCGAGGACTCTGCGAAGATGCTCGGTTACAGCCATCGACGCATTACCTCAGGCGCCGGTCACGACGCCTGCAACCTCGCTAACGTCGTTCCTTCGGCGATGATCTTCGTGCCTTGCAAGGACGGCATCAGCCACAACGAGCTGGAAGATGCGACAGAGGCCGACTGCGCCGCGGGCGCCAACGTCCTCTTGCACACGGTATTGTCGCTCGCCGGAGTGGCGTCCTGAGGTAATCAGCCGGGAGGTTTGTCTTGCGCGGAGTTTTTGTCGACGCCAATGAATCGCTGGCGGTGATCTTCGAGCGGCTGGAAAAGCCCGGCGATCCCAAGGTGCGCATCCACCGCGATCCCGATATCACGCTCCAATAACTTGCCAGATGTACTCGCTGGCGCCGAGATCGCCATTGTCGATCACACGGCGCTGCCCACCGATGTTGCGCGGCAATGCGGCGGCCTCAAGCACGTGGTTTTCCTGGGCACCGGCGCTCGCAGCTACATGAATCCGGAGGAGCTCGCCAAGCTCGGCATCTCCGTGCATCTGATCAAGGGCTACGGCGACACCGCAGTGGCCGAGTCCGCGATCGCACTGATGTGGGCGTCGGCCCGCGTGCTCGCGCAAATGGACCGCGAGATGCGCGCGGGCAACTGGCTGCGCGAAGACGCCATGCAACTCACCGGCAAGACTTTGGGTCTGATCGGCTTCGGCGGCATCGCCGCGGAAGTAGCGCGGATCGCGCTCGGCAGCGGCATGCGTGTGTTGGCCTGGAACAGAACCGCGAAGAGCTGTCCCGGAGTTGAGTTCGTGGAATTGAACACGCTTCTGGCGACAAGCCACGTGGTATCGCTGCATCTGCTGCTGAACGACGAAACCCGAGGCTTCCTCTCGCGCGAGCGCATCGCGGCGATGAGGCCGGGGGTCATCCTCGTCAACACCGCGCGGGGCGCGCTGGTCGATGAGGCCGCGATGATCGAGGCGCTGAAGTCGGGCCATATCCGGCATGCCGGGCTCGACGTCTTCAATGTCGAGCCGCTGCCGGCGGATCACCCGCTGACAAAGCTGCCGAACGTGACGCTCTCGGCGCATTCGGCGTTTCGCACGCCGGAGGCGAGCGAGAATTTGATTGCTGCCGCGTGGGAGCACTGCCGACGGATCGCAAAGGAAGGTTAGAGCGCCGCACGTCCCGCCTCATCCTGAGGAGCCGCGTTCTCGCGCGGCGTCTCGAAGGATGGCCGCGGGCGTCATGGTTCGAGACGCGCGAAGACGCGCTCCTCACCATGAGGGTTTCGAGACGCGCGAGATAGCCTAGACCGCTGCACACTCCGCCCCCCTCATCCTGAGGAGCCGCGTTCTCGCGCGGCGTCTCGAAGGATGGCCGCGGGCCTCATGGTTCGAGACGCGCGAAGACGCGCTCCTCACCATGAGGGGTTCGAGAGCGCGAGATAGCCTAGACCGCTGCACAATTCCTCATCGAAGGAGGGCCGCGGGCCCTGGTTCGAGACGCGCGAAGACGCGCTCCTCACCATGAGGGTTTACTCCCTAATCCAGCATGTCAGCCACCGCCTTGCCGCAGGCGGTGGTATCGGCGTTGCCGCCGAGATCGCGGGTGCGCAATGTGCGTTCGCCGAGCGTGCGCTCGATCGCGCTGACGATCGAGGCCGCCGCGGCTTTCTCGCCGAGATGCTCCAGCATCATGGCGCCCGACCAGATCATGCCGATGGGGTTGGCGATGCCCTGCCCCGCGATATCAGGCGCCGACCCGTGTACGGGCTCGAACACCGACGGGAAATTCCCTTCCGGATTGATGTTGCCTGACGGCGCGATGCCGATCGTGCCGGTGCACGCGGGTCCCAGATCAGAAAGAATATCGCCGAACAGGTTGGAGCCGACCACGACATCGAACCAGTCCGGATGCAGCACGAAATTCGCAGTCAGAATATCGATATGGTATTTGTCCCACTTCACCTTGGGATAATTTTTCCCCATCGCTTCCACGCGCTCGTCCCAATACGGCATGGTGATCGAAATGCCGTTGGACTTTGTCGCCGAGGTCAGGTGCTTCTTGGGCCGCGATTGCGCCAGATCGAACGCGAATTTCAGAATCCGATCGACGCCGACCCGGCTCATCACGGTCTGCTGGGTGACGAATTCTCGCTCGGTGTCCGGGAACATTCGCCCGCCGATCGAGGAATACTCGCCTTCGGTATTTTCCCGCACCACCCAGAAGTCGATGTCACCCGGCTTGCGGTTGGCGAGCGGCGACGGCACGCCCGGCATCAGCCGCACCGGGCGAAGATTGACGTACTGGTCGAATTCCCGGCGAAATTTGATCAGCGATCCCCACAAGGAGATGTGATCGGGCATCTTCGCGGGCCAACCGACCGCACCGAAAAAGATCGCGTCGTGCTTGCCGATTTTCTCCTTCCAGTCGTCCGGCATCATCTGGCCGTGCTTTTCGTAATAGTCCCACGAGGCGAAGTCGAAATGATCGAAATGCACACCGACGCCGTGCTTCTTCACAGCTTGCTCCAGGACCCGCAGCCCCTCCGGCATCACTTCCTTGCCGATGCCGTCGCCGGGAATGACCGCGATCCGGTATTGCTTTTTTCCGCTGCTCATCGAAAAATTCCTTGTACGCTCGCCCGCCCGCAAGGCGCTTATCCGTTGGCCTTGGAATGGACCAAACTCCCCGGCAGCGCAACGCTGCAGTGCAACGTTGACCGTCGCTATAGCGCCCGCCTAAGAATTTTGACGTCCGCAGCCCATCTCCCACCAGCTTAGCGAGTATCCCCATGGATTTGCATTTGCGCGGCAAGCGCGTCCTCATCACCGGTGCATCAAAGGGCATTGGCGCGGCCGCGGCCGAAGCCTTCGCCGAGGAAGGCTGTGATCTGCGGCTGGCCGCGCGAAGCGGCGATCAACTGAAAGCGCTTGCCGACCGCCTGCGATCCGCGCACCAGATCGATGCCAGCGTGCATCAAGTCGATCTGCGCAACCCGAAGGATCTCGCCACGCTGGCTAAAGACGCCTCCGACATCGATATCCTCGTCAACAATGCCGGCGACATTCCCGGTGGTCCGATCGACAAGATTGATGAAGCGACCTGGCGTCACGCCTGGGAACTCAAAGTCTTCGGTTATATCAATCTCACTCGCGCGATCTACGCACAGATGAAGGCGCGTGGTCACGGCGTGATCGTCAACGACATCGGCGCGGCCGGCGAGAAATTTGACGCGAACTATATCTGCGGCAGCGCCGGCAACGCGGCCTTGATGGCGTTTACCCGCGCGCTTGGCGGCAAGAGCCTTGCTGACAACATCCGCGTGGTTGGGATCAATCCGGGTCCGGTTGGCACCGACCGGCATGTCACTCTGTTGAAGACCCGCGCCAAGCACCAGTTCGGCGACGAAAACCGCTACAAGGAGTTTCAGAAGGGGCTGCCGCTCGGTCGACCCGCGCATGCAAGGGAGATCGGCGACTTAATGGCTTTTCTGGCTTCGGATCGCTCAGGTTATACCTCGGGCGTGATCTACACCGTCGACGGCGGCATCAGCGCGGGGTGGGGTTAGCGGCCGCCGTTCACTCGAATAGCTGCCGGATGAGGGTCGTGATCCTTCCCTCTGGTGAGGCCATCTCGTCCATGATCGTGAAGTGATTGGCGCCGGTGATTTCTTCGTAGGCAACCGGCAATCCTTGCCTGACACGATGCACCGCGAAATCCGCCGTCTGCTTGCGCAACAGCGGCAATTCCGCGCCGCCAACGACCAGCGCAAGCGGCTTCATCGCACCGCCCACGTGCATGAGCGGCGAGTTGCGGCGAGACATCGCTTCGTCGAGGCCGAGCTTGGCATTGAGATAGCTGTGACGGATCGGCTCGAGATCGTAGATGCCGCTAATCGCCATTCCCGCCCTCACCTGCGGATGCGACAAAGCCATGGAGGTGAGATGCCCGCCGGCGGACCAGCCGGACACCACGATTGGCGACCCATTCCCGCCGAGCGCGGGCAAACGTCCGACGAGATCGTCGATCCCGGCGTGAATTTCGGCAACGATTTGATCGAGGCTCGCATCCGGCGCAAGCGTGTAGCCGATCAGGGCGACGTTGATGCCATGGGCCATCGGCCCCTCGGCAAACAGGCTGAAGGTCTCCTTTGCCCGGGCCTGCCAATAGCCGCCGTGGATAAACAGCAGCGTCGGGGCCTTCTCGGCGACCTTCAGGAAATCGATGCGATTACGTTCGCGCGGCCCGTAACTGAGATCGAGATGGGCCGAGTGACGCTTGCGCAGCTCAGCCGAACGCTGGTCCCAGCCCAGCACAAGATCTGCGCTTCCGGCAACCGCAAGGCTGTTGTTCAGGCCAAGGTCGCGCTCTTCCGGGCTCATGCTCCGCCAATCAATCGTCTGGAATGTGTTCGTCATGTCTGTTCTCCGAAAGCAGCGCGTTTCATTTTGCCTGAATATCTTCTACAGCGGTATAAGCTCGCAACGACAGACGGCATGGAACGGAGAAAGATACAAGTGGCTGATCAGGGCTTGGTGCGAGAGACGGCATGCGGCATTGTCGATAAGCTCAGATCGGGCGAGGTAACGCCGCTTGATCTCCTCGATGTGCTGGAAAAGCGGATTGACGAGGTCGATGGCAAGGTCAACGCGCTACCGACGCTGTGCTTTGATCGCGCCCGCACCCACGCCGAGGCGCTGATGCGCAAGCCTCTGAGCGAGCGCGGTTTGCTCGCCGGCCTTCCGATCCCGATCAAGGACCTTACCAACGTCTCGGGCGTACTGACCACCCAGGGCTCGCCGATTTATCGGAATAACGTTCCGGCGCAGTCCGATATTACGGTGGAGCACCTCGAAGACAATGGCGGCATTATCTACGCCAAATCGAACACGCCGGAATTCGGCGCGGGCGCCAACACCTTCAACGAAGTGTTCGGCGCGACGAGAAATCCCTGGGACGTTTCGCGCTCCGCCGCCGGCTCCTCGGGCGGCGCCGCCGTCGCAGTCGCGACCGGCATGGCATGGCTCGCTCATGGCACCGACATGGGTGGCTCGTTGCGTAATCCCGCGAGCTTCTGCGGAGTAGTCGGGCTACGTCCCAGCATCGGGCGAGTCGCACATTCTCCAAGCTTTCAGATCGACCGTAACCTGACTGTCCACGGCCCAATGGCGCGCAACGTCGAAGACCTCGCGCTGATGCTTGACGCGATGAGAGGCGAACATCCCGCTGATCCGTTATCGCTGCCATCATTGCCGAAATTGTTCCTGTCGGCGGCGCGTTCAGGCAAGGCGCCGAAGCGCATCGCCTATTCGCCGGATCTCGGCATCACCCCGGTCGATCCGGAGGTTGCTGCGGTCACTCGCAAGGCGGCGGAACGTTTCGCCGAAGCAGGTGCGATTGTTGAACAGGCTCATCCCGATTTCCGCGAGGCCCATGAGTGCTTTCACGTGCTTCGCGCGCTCGATTTTGCCGTCAGCAAAGCGGCGCTGCTGCGAAGCCAGCGCGAGCAGCTCAAGCCGGAAGTGATCTGGAACATCGAGGAAGGTTTGAAACTCACGATCGAACAGATCGAGCGGGCCCAGGCGCAGCGCGTCGCAATGACCGCGCGTGCGGTCGAATTCTTTAAAACTTATGACCTGCTGCTTGCGCCCGCGACGATCGTCGCGCCATTTCCGGTCGAGAACCGGTACGTCGCCGAATGCGCGGGCAAAAAGTTCGACAATTACGTCGAGTGGCTTGGTATCGTCTATGCGGTCACGCTCGCCTGCTGCCCGGCGATGTCGCTGCCCTGCGGGTTCACCGCCTCGGGCCTTCCGGTAGGACTGCAAATGGTGGCGCCGCCGCGTGGCGAGGCAAAGCTGCTCGCGGGCGCCAAAGCGCTTGAGAATATCTTGGGCCTGAGCGGCACGACGCCGATTGATCCGAGGCAGTCGAAGTAAAACCGGGACTCCTGTTCTGGATTGCGTCGCTGGCCGCCTCATCGCTGCGGAGAGCGCTTCGGTTTTATTGACAGCGCGGCGAATGTAATATGCTATAATTTACGTGCGCGGGCGAGAGGCGAGCGCATCAAAACAAAAAAACGAAAACGCAACGCGCTGGCAAAGTTGCGCAGTGAGCAAGGAAACGCCTTCGATGGCAGGGAAGCTGAAAATTCACGTCGACCAAAACAAATGTCAGGGGCACGCGCGCTGCAAATCGCTTGCGCCTGAACTTTTCGATCTCGATGAATTCGGCAATGCCCATGAAGTCGGCGACGGGTCTGTCCCCGCGGGACTGGAGGACAAGGCGTGGCTTGCCCAGACTAACTGCCCCGAACTCGCGATCGAAGTGAACGAGGAATGAACTCGCCTTCGGGAGAAATTCTGCTTGCATCATTGAACAAGCAAAACCAGAGGAACTTGTCCTGATGTCCGATTCCGCCAGCATCATGCCCGAACATCCGCCGGTTCTGGACTGGATCCATGACTTCGATCACACCGACCCGCGCTGGACGGAAAATCCGTTTCCGATCTGGGAGCAGTTGCGGGCGGCCTCGCCGGTGGTTCACACCGATCGTTTCCTCGGCTGCTATATGCCGACCACTTACGAAGCGGTAAAGGAGATCGCCTACGACACCGAGCACTTCTCCTCGCGACGGGTGATCGTGCGTGACGTGCGGCCGGACATTACGCAGAGCGCGCCGCCCATCACCTCCGACCCGCCGGAGCACAAGCCCGCAAAACAGTTGCTGCTCCCGCCGTTCACGCCCGACGCGATGAAGAAACTCGAGCCGCACGTGCGCGCGATTTGCAACGAACTGATCGACCAGTTCATCGCGGACGGAAAATGCGACGCCGCGGCTCGCTATACCAAGCATATCCCGGTTCGTACCATCGCCCACATGCTCGGCATCCCGGAAAAGGACAGCGAGCTGTTTATCAGGTGGATCCATGAAATTCTTGAGCTGGGCATCAAGGACAACGATGTGCTGATGAACGCCGTTCACGAGATGACCGCCTATTTCGCCGGTCACCTGGAGAACCGCAAGAAACACCCGAGCGACGACCTGATCACGACGCTGATGAAAGCCAGGGACAAGAACGGCGAACCGTTGTCGGACGCGCATGTGCTGGGCTCGCTGCGACTGCTCCTGATCGCAGGCATCGACACGACCTGGAGCGCGATCGGCTCCTCGCTCTGGCATCTGGCAAACACCCCGGGGGATCGGGAACGGCTGGTCGCCGAACCTGAACTGATGCCATCAGCGGTTGAGGAATTGCTGCGCGCCTATTCGCCGGTAACGATGGCGCGTGAGGTGATGAAGGAAACCGTCGTGAGCGGGTGCCCGATCAAGCCCGGCAATATGGTGCTGTTGTCTTTCCCTGCGGCCAACCGCGACCCGGCGGTCTTCCCCGATGCCGACAAGGTCGTGATCGACCGCAAGGAGAACCGCCACGCCGCCTTCGGTCTCGGCATTCATCGCTGCGTCGGCTCCAATCTTGCGCGCATGGAAATGACCGTCGCGCTTCAGGAATGGCTGAAACGGGTTCCCGAGTTCCGGCTGGACCCTGCCGGCAAGGTCACATGGTCGGAAGGTACTGTTCGCGGCCCTCGGCAACTGCCGCTGTTGTTCGGAAAACGAGCCTGATAGTCTCCGCCGGGGCAATGTATCGATCGCCGGCGGAAACCGGACATGGCAGATCAAACTGTAACCCGCGGCGCCGAACATTTCGATGTCGCGGATGCCGAACGCCGGATCAAGGCGATCTTCATCGGCTCGATCGGCAATCTCGTCGAATGGTACGATTTCTACGCCTATACGGCATTCGCGCTGTATTTCGCGCCGGCTTTCTTCCCGCAAAGCGATCCGGTCGTGCAGCAGCTCAACGCGGCCGTGCTGTTTGCCGCGACGTTCCTGATGCGGCCGCTCGGCGGCTGGCTGTTCGGCTATATCGCCGACCGTTTCGGGCGGCGAGTATCGTTGACGCTTTCCGTGGTCTGCATGTGCTTCGGCTCGCTGATCATCGCGGTTACGCCGACCTATGCGTCGATCGGTCTCGCGGCGCCGGCAATCCTGGCGCTGGCCCGTATCATCGAAGGATTGAGCCTGGGCGGCGAATACGGCGCCAGCGCTACTTATCTCAGCGAGGTCGCCGATGCACGCCATCGCGGCTTCTATTCAAGCTTTCAGTATGTCACGCTGATCGGCGGCCAGCTGACCGCGATCATCGTGTTGCTGTTGCTCCAGAAGGTGTTTCTGACGCCGGAGGAGTTGAAGGAATGGGGCTGGCGCATTCCCTTTGTGATCGGCGCGCTGCTCGCGATCATCGCCGCGGTCATGCGGCGAAGCCTGCAGGAAACGGAAGCTTTCGTTGAAGCGAAGAGAGCCGTCAGCCCGAACGGCTCGATCCGCGGGTTGTTGAAGTATCCTCGCGAACTCTTGCTGGTCGTGGGCCTTACCGCGGGAGGCACCGCGGCGTTCTATACCTTCACGACATACATGCAGACCTTCGTCCGATTGTCGGCCGGGCTGACCGCTGACGAGACGACGCTGGTGATTTTCGGCTCGCTGATTTTCGCGACGCTGCTGCAGCCGGTTTATGGCGCATTGTCGGACCGCATCGGGCGCAAGCCCCTGCTGGTCTTTTTCGGCGTAGCCGGCACGCTCGCAACGGTTCCGATCCTGACGGCGTTAAAGGAGACGAAGTCGCCGTTTCTGTCGTTCCTCCTGATCTGCGCGGCCTGGGTTTTTGTCGCCGGCTACACATCGATCAACGCGATCGTCAAGGCCGAGTTGTTTCCCACCAATATCCGCGCGCTCGGCGTGGGCCTGCCCTATGCGATCACGGTCTCCGTGTTCGGCGGCACCGCGCCGGCGGTGGCGCTTTATTGCAAAAGCCTCGGGCACGAGGACTGGTTCTACTATTATCTCGCGGGCATGATCTTTCTTTCGCTGATTATTTACGTTTCGATGCGGGACACCAAGCACCGATCGGCCATGCATCGTCACGTCTAGTCGAGGCGCTTCAAGAAATGAAATGGCACGAGACATGGCCGACGACAACGAACCGCCACCTGAAAGCAAACTGACCCGGAGCAAGGAGCGCTGGGCGCGCGAGGGTCGCTTCCTCACGGGAGAGGCATCACGCGAAGAAGGCCAGCGACTGCCGCCGGGACAACACTTGACCCGGGACTGGCCGACCCTCGATCTCGGCCTGACGCCAGAGATTGCGCGTGAGCGCTGGCGGCTCGACGTCTACGGCGCGATCGATCATCCGATCTTCTGGGATTGGGCGGAATTCTCCGCGCAGCCGCAGACACGATCGGTGTCCGATATCCATTGTGTGACGACGTGGTCGCGCTACGACAACACCTGGGAAGGACTGGCGACGCGCGATCTTCTCATCGCGTGTCAGCCGCGCGAGGAAACACGCTTCGTCGTGCTGCATTCTTATGACGGCTACACGACCAACCTCGCATTGGAAGATTTCGCCGCCGACGACGCCCTGCTTGCGCATAGCTGGTCCGGCGCGCCCCTCACGGGCGAGCATGGCGGCCCGGTTCGGCTGGTGGTGCCGCATCTCTATTTCTGGAAAAGCGCCAAATGGCTGCAAGCCATCGAATTCACAGCCGAGGACAGGCCTGGCTATTGGGAAGTCCGCGGCTATCACAATCGCGGCGATCCCTGGGCCGAGCAGCGCTATTCCGGCGATTGAGGCCCGCTCCTTTTTGTCCTGTCGCATACAACAAAGTTGAACCAACCGCTTTGGGAGGTAGCCGTGCCGATTGAGCGTTTCCAATTCACGGGTGTCGGCGGACATCAGCTCGCGGCCGCCCTTGACCTGCCCGACCGCGACGAGCCAACGGCTTACGCGCTGTTCGCGCACTGCTTCACCTGCGGCAAGGACGTGCTGGCGGCCAGGCGGATTTCGGCCGCGCTCGCCGCAAGTGGCATCGCGGTGCTGCGGTTCGATTTCACCGGCATTGGCTCAAGCGAAGGAGAATTCGCCAACTCCACATTCTCTTCCAATGTCGCGGATCTGGTGCGGGCCGCCGGATCACTTGCGCGAAACGCGAAAGGCGCCGGCAATCCTGATCGGCCACAGTCTAGGCGGCGCTGCCGTTCTCGCCGCCGCAAGCCAAATTCCCGAGGCTAAAGCCGTGGTCACCATTGCGGCGCCATCCGATCCCGCCCACGTCACCGGCTTGTTTAAAGATCGTCTCGACGAGATCCGCAAACACGGCGATGTCGAGGTTTCGCTGGCGGGACGCCCGTTCCACATCAAGCGCGAATTCCTCGATGACATCGCCGAGCACGGGCTGATGGAGAACCTCGCCACGCTGCACAAGGCGCTGTTGATCATGCACTCGCCGACCGACGATACCGTCGGCATTGACAACGCCACGCGCATCTTTGTCGCCGCCAGACATCCCAAGAGCTTCGTTTCGCTGGCGGATGCCGATCATCTGCTCAGCGACCGTCGCGACGCCGCCTATGTCGCCGATGTCATCGCCGCCTGGGTCAGCGCTACCTGATCCCGTCGCACCCGAGCAGGCCGCCGATCCCGGCGAGGCGCCGCGTCAGGTTGTGGTGCGCGAAACCCGGGCCAGCAAATTCCAGCAGACGGTTTCGATCGGGCCGCATCGTTTGCTGGCCGATGAACCCGTCAGCGCCGGCGGTGAGGACAGCGGCCCCGGGCCGTATGATTTCTTGCTGGCGGGCCTCGGCGCCTGCACGTCGATGACCATGCGGCTCTATGCCGACCGCAAATCGCTGCCGCTCGATCGCGTCACGGTCAGTCTCAATCACAGCAAGATTCATGCGGAGGACTGCGCCGAGTGCGAGACCAAGGCTGGCATGCTCGACCAGATCGAGCGCGTCATCGCGATGGAGGGCGCGCTCGACGCCGAGCAGCGCAAGCAAGCTGATGGAGATCGCCGACAAATGTCCCGGTCCATCGCACGCTGACTTCGGAGATTCAGATTGTGACCACGGCAGCGGAGTGACGATTTCGCGTCAACGGGTGGCCGCGGCAGCCAGCGGCTGAACGCGCAGCGCGCCGCGCAGGCCGGCCGCAGTGCCGGCAAAATTCCGGCAACCGCGATGAAGGACGCCAGCGCCAGCGTCGAAAGACCCGTCAGCCCCTGCCCGACCGAACAGCCGAACGCCATCACCCCGCCCGCGCCCATCAGCGCAGCGCCGCCGGCCGAGCGCAGCATATGGCGCGGCGATTGATAGCCTTCCAGCCGGAAACGGCCTGTCGCCAGCGCCGTCATGAGGCTGCCGGCGAACACACCGGCCGACGGTGGCGATGCCGAAATTGAGGGTCGATCCCGTCGAGAGCATCACATATTGCAATCCATCCGCGATCGGCGCGATGAAGGTGAGCGAAGCGACCGGTGCCGGATTGAAGTCGTCAGCGCCGAGATAGCCCGTCGCGAACCACCCGGCCGCGATCAAGAGACCGACCACGAGACCGGCGCCGATTTGGCCCGGGTGATCGCCGGAAAGGCGCATGCGCGAAACCAAAGATGATCAGGCGGCGCCAATCAGCGAGGCAGCGAGCATGCGGGCGGGTATCGCCGCCAGGCCAATACTGTGCAGCAGCGCCGGCACGGAGGTCACCTTGGCCGTCGTCTGCGACAGCTGCGCCATTGTGATGCGCGTCGGCGCGATCAGGCCTTTCAGCGTCATCTCTGCGAAAATGCCGAGCACGATCACCACCACGAAGGAGCGTAGATTGCCGCGGCCGAGCAGCACCAGCGCCCGCGATCCGCAGCCGTTCGACATCACCATGCCGTAGCCGAACAACAGGCCGCCAAAGAACATCAGCGGCGCCGAAAACCACGGCTGTAGATAAATCGATTTGCCGAGATCGACGAGGCCGCGCGCCGCCAGAAGTTGCGTGGCCACGATCGCCACGCCAATCGCGAGCGCGTAGGTGCGCACCAGGCGGCCATCGCCCTCCGCCCACCAGCCGCGCAAGCTGCTCATCAGGCAAAAGCCGCTCAACAGCCCGACCGCGCCATAGATCAGCCCGATCACGAGACCGGCGAGGACAACGATGTTTGGGACGGACCCATAGAAATTCGATGGTTTCTATGGCCGCAGAATTACGCGATCTCGCGAGGATCCGGCAACGGCGATGAAAGCGGCCCTGGCCTGTTCCAACGGATAGGTCGCACTCGCATGAATCGGGAACGGTTTCAAATGGCCGCCCGCAAATCCCGGTCCAAGCTCGCGGAGCACAGCGCCGGTCGCAACCGATGACAGCCCGAGGCTGTCGATACCGACATACGTGTGCTGACCACGGTAGAATTCAAGGATGTTGAACTGCACGACCGGCTTGATGGCGGCGATCAGTATCTGACTCCCTCTAACCGCCAACGACTGGTGCGCGGCCTGGAAATAGGGGTCGCCTACCGTGTTGAAGACGACATCGGCGCCCTTTCCCCCCGTGAGTTCGCGCACGCGCGTCCCGACCTCGGTTGCGGACGCGTCGATCACGTCCACGCTGGAATTACTGTGGCCCTCATACGGCTCGCTCCTGCGCACCACGCCTATCACGCGAGCGCCGCTGCCAGGTCGCTATCTGCACGGCGGCCTGACCGACCTTGCCGTTAACTCCCATGACGAGCACGGTCTCGCCGGGGCCCGGCATGCCGGCGCGGCGAAGACCTGCCATCGCGGTCACAAAGGGAACTCCGATGCCGGCGGCCTCTTGCCACGAAATTCCTTCCGGTTTGTCCACGATGGCATCGGCTTCAACGGCGAGGTGTGTGGCGTGCGTTCCGTCGCGCCGGATGCCGAGATCGCCCGACGAACCGAACACCTCGCGACCGACCGAGCCGGCTGGGCCATCGACCACGACGCCGGCATAGTCGCGGCCGGGCGTGCGCGGAAACACGGCATAGGGCATCAGGCCGGTCGCCGCCTTCACGTCGGAAGGATTGACCGCTGCGGCCTTGATCTCGATCAGAACTTCGTTGTCGGCCCGCGACAGCGCGCGTGCTTCGACCGCAGGCGCGAGCGAGACGAGATCTCAGCCTTGGCCTTCAAGCGCACGCAGCGGGCATGCGACAACGTGACTGTCTGATCCGGGACTCGGCCCCATTCTCGTTGTCTCCCTCATGTCCGGACGCTGGATACGATCTTGATCACGGCGGCGATCCCAAAGGCAATGACGGATCACGATTAACGCACTCACGGTTAGTTCAAGAACGCTGTTCGGACCGTAGCCGGCACCCTCGCGGGATGTGGCGATTGCGCGCCGAAAGTTTCTCGAAGCTCGTGAAACCGGCTCGGGTGCAGTTCTCCGTCTTGGCTCGTACCTCATTTCCTGAGAATGCGTTCTTTTTCGATGCCGTCGTGATCCGGTCGGGCCATTGCGAGAACACGTTACCGGCCGACAGTCGCGCTGTAGCCTCACCATGAGGTGCAGAGTTACGCAGGACACACTCTCATTTCCAATGCAGGGCAGTGCGTCCTCGACGGAGAAGCATTCGGTCAGAGCTTCGCAGGATATCGAGAAAGGCCCCTTCATCACTTTCGGCCGCTCGTTCTCCGCTGTCGAACCTCATCCTGAGAAGCGGCATTTACCGCGTCTCGAAGGACGAGGCCTCGGTCGGGCCGCATGGTTCGAGACGCGCGAAGTCGCGCTCCTCACCATGAGGTGAGAGACCGCAGGAACACTCCACAATCAGGGCAGTGCGTCCTCGCGGGAGGCATTCGGGCTTTCGAAGCTCGTACCGGCCGGGTCGTTCTCCGCTGTCGAACCTCATCCTGAGAAGCGGCTTTTTTGCCGCGTCTCGAAGGACGAGGCCTCGGTCGGGACCTCATGGTTCGAGACGCGCGAAGTCGCGCTCCTCACCATGAGAGTCGGCAACCTGCAAAGCGCGCACCCTCACCGTGGAGACCGAATTCGCAGGGACTACCCCTTTGGCCGCTTGTCGTAAACACGCTTTGCCTTGCCGAGCGAACGCTCCAACGTATCTGGCGCGACGATCCTGACCCGGGTGGTGATGCCGATGGTGTTCTTGATGAAGCTCATGACCTTCTCGGCATGAACGGTCAGGCCGCTGCCGTCCCAGTTCTCCGGGCGCGCTTCCGCCAGAACCGTCATATCGTCCATTCGACCGTCGCGCGTCAGCTCGATGACGAAATGACCGCCGCACCAGTCCGTCGCGAGCAAGGCCTCCTCGATCTGGGTCGGAAACACGTTGACGCCGCGCAGAATGATCATGTCGTCCGTACGCCCGGTCACCTTCTCCATGCGCCGCATGCCCGGTCGCGCGGTGCCCGGCAACAATCGAGTCAGATCGCGGGTGCGGTAGCGGATGATCGGGAATGCTTCCTTGGTCAGCGACGTAAAGACCAGCTCGCCCTTTTCGCCGTCGGGCAGCACAGCTCCCGTCTCGGGGTCGATGACCTCGGGAAAGAAATGATCTTCCCAGACGTGCAGCCCGTCCTTGCTTTCCACACACTCCTGCGCGACGCCGGGCCCGATCACTTCCGACAGCCCGTAAATGTCGGTCGCGTCCATATCGAAGGCGGACTCTATCTCGGCGCGCATCGCATTCGTCCAGGGCTCGGCACCGAAGATTCCGAACTTCAAGGACGACTGGCGCGGATCCAGACGCTGGCGCTTGAACTCGTCCAGTATCGCCAGCATGTAGCTTGGAGTCACCGTGATGATATCGGGCTTGAAGTCGTTGATGAGTTGCACCTGCCGCTCGGTCATCCCACCAGAGACCGGCACGACGGTGCAGCCAAGCCGTTCGGCGCCGTAATGAACCCCGAGCCCGCCCGTGAATAGGCCGTAGCCATAGGCGTTGTGAATGATC
Source organism: uncultured Alphaproteobacteria bacterium (assembly GCA_963764155.1). Classification (GTDB taxonomy): domain Bacteria; phylum Pseudomonadota; class Alphaproteobacteria; order Rhizobiales; family Xanthobacteraceae; genus Bradyrhizobium. Next base: position 341,228 of record CAVXRI010000008.1, on the reverse strand, counting down.
ATCCCCGACCGGCCGCCGGCAGCGCGGATCGAACGCGCCATCACCTCCGACCAGATATCGATATCCGCCTTGGTGTAACCAACCACAATCGGCCGGCCCGTGGTGCCGGAGGAGGCGTGAACGCGCACCAGTTTTTCGCGCGGTACGGCGAACATCTCGAATGGATAATTGTCACGCAAATCGGTTTTGACCGTGAACGGAAATCTGGAGAGATCGGAAAGTTCCTTGAAGTCCGATGGATGCACGCCGGCCTTGTCGAAGGCGCTTCTGTAATGCGCGACATTGCCGTAGGCATGTCCAAGCGACCAGGCCATGCGCCGGGTTTGCATCGCGATGATCTGGTCGCGAGAGGCTCGCTCGGTCTCGTCCATTTCGGCGAGGTAACCGCTTCCCTTGAATCCAGGATTCGTCGAAGCCATCGCGCGCTTTCCTGTGTCTATCTTTGCTTGGCGTCCTCTAAATCCGGCAGCCATGTGCCGCCGATCACGCGGGAATGACCCCGAAACTCGGCAATCACGACGTCGGCGGCGGTGACGCGCGCATCGTAAATCCCGGAGCGGCCGTTGCGCGAAATCTCGCGCGCGGTTGCGACGAGGACGTCACCGAGCTTGCCGGGCGTGATGAAGCTGATGCTGCCCTGGGCTGCGACGGCCCGCTGATTGTAGGTGTTGCAGGCAAAGGCAAATGCCGAATCCGCGAGCGCGAAGATGAACCCGCCATGGGCGATCCGCTGCCCGTTCACCATCTGGGGCTTGACCGTCATCGTCAGCGTCGCAAGCCCCGGCCTGATTTCCCTGATTTCCATGCCAAGGCCCTTGCTGGCATCGTCTTCGTTCCACATCGCCTGAGCGCAAGCACGCGCGAGTTCGTCGGGCGATAGCTGGGCCTTGACGTGCACTGCGGCCTCCCCTGTCGTTTTAAACGTGATCGTAATCCACTACGATCTTTTCCGAAACCGGCCGCGCCTGGCAGGTCAGGATAAATCCTGCCTTCAGCTCCCACGGCTCTAGCGAGTAGTTCACCTCCATGTGCGCATCGCCTTCAACCAGCTTGGCGCGGCAGGTGGAACACATGCCGCCCTTGCACGCGAATGGCAGGTCCAGCCCCGCGCGCAATGCTGCATCGAGAACCGCTTCGCCCTCGGCCACCGGCACTTCGCGGCGCTTGCCGTCGATGATCAGGGCGGCAATCGCTTTCGGCGCTGCGGAATCCGGCACAACAGCCCTGGGCCGCGGCTTGCCGCCGAGGCCGGATACGAAACGTTCGATATGAATGCGATCCTCGGCGACGCCGAGATCCCGGCAGGTCGCCTCGATCTCCTCACTCATCCCCGTGGGCCCGCAGATAAAGACGTGGTCGATGCTATCCACCGGCACCAGCGAGCGCAGCAGGACCCTCACCTTTTCGCCGTCGAGCCTTCCGTGCAGGATCGGGATGTCCTGCTCCTCTCCGGAAATTACGTGGAACAGTGACAGCCGCTCCATGTAGCGGTCTTTTAATTCTTCGAGCGCTTCGCGGAACAGCATGCCGCCCGTAGAGCGACTGCCGTAGAACAAAAAAAATCGGCTGTGCGGCTCGCGCGCCAGTATGCCCTTCATGATCGAAAGTATTGGCGTAATGCCGGAGCCCGCCGCAAAGCCGGCATAGTTTCGCGCTTGATCGGACGCGGATACGACGCCGAACCGACCGGTCGGCGTCATGACCTCCAGCGCGTCACCGGCTTTCAGTTCGTCGGCAGCCCAACTGGAGAACGCGCCGCCGTCGACTTTCTTCACTGCGATCCGCAACTCACCGTCGTTAGGGCCTGAGCAGATAGAATAGGAGCGGCGAACTTCCTCCCCGTCCATCATGGTACGCAGCGTCAGGTATTGTCCCGGCGCAAAGCTGTAGTCCTGCGCGAGTTCTTTCGGAATAGCGAAGCTCAGCGACACCGCGTCCGGAGATTCGCGGCGCAAATCGCGCACGGCCAGACGGTGGAAACGGGGTGTCGACATCTCAGTGACACTTGAAATAATCGAACGGCTCGCGACAATTCCTGCAACGCCACAGCGCCTTGCAGGAGGTCGAGCCGAATTCAGACAAAACTTCAGTGTTTTCGGAACCGCATTGTGGGCACCTCACCTGCTGCACGCCGAACAACGCGCGGCGGGAGCTTGCGGCAAGGGGCGGTGCGATGCCGTATTCCCTCAGCTTGCGCCGGCCGTCTTCGCTCATCCAATCCGTGGTCCACGCCGGCGAGAGAACGGTACGGACCTTCGGATTGCGAAATCCCTCGCGCTGCAGCGCCAGCTCGATTTCAAGCTGGATCATGTTCATCGCAGGACAACCTGAATAGGTTGGCGTGATGGCCACCTCGACCTGGCCATCGTGAATAGTGATTTCGCGCAACACGCCGAGATCGCCGATCGTGAGCACCGGAATTTCGGGATCGACGACGCGGGCTGCGGCATCCCAGGCGCGCTGTCGCAGATCGGCATCGCTGAGCGTATCGCTCACCATGTTGCGCCCGGGAAGCTTCGCTGCATCCATTGCAGCTCGCTCAATAGATGACCAAGATGCTCGCTGTGCCGGCCATCTCGGCCGCCTCGCTGCATCCAGTCGCCCTTGGGCAGCGCGAGCATCGCTTCGCTCACGACTGCAGAAATCGTATCGAGCCACGGCTTATGAAGGCACGCCAAATCGACGGCGACACCCTGTTCGATCAGTTCGCGTTCGCTCTGGTCGATACGGAACATCTCACCGGTGAACGCCCAGAGATCGTCAACGGCTGTCTGTGCACGGCGATGGCTTTCATCGGTGCCGTCTCCAAGTCGCACGATCCACTCCGAAGAGTGCCGCAAATGATAGGCGCTTTCCTTTTCGGACTTCGCGGCGATGGCAGCCAGGGTCGGATCGGCCGATTTCATCATCGCACGCCAATACAGATCGGCGAAGGCGGAATAAAAAAACTGCCGCACCATGGTTCGCGCAAAGTCGCCGTTCGGCTGTTCGAGCAGCAAAAGATTACGGTACTGCCCGACGTCGCGCAGGTAGGCGAATTTGTCCTCATCGTTGCCCTTGGCCTCGACTTTGGCCGCGTAGCTGTAGAGCTCCCGCGCTTGTCCCAGAAGATCGAGGCCCATGTTGGCGAGCGCCATGTCTTCTTCCATCGCCGGCGCGTGGCCGCACCATTCCGAAAGCCGATGACCCAGGATCAGCGCGTCGTCGGCGCGGCGTAGCGTGTATAGGACCAGCGGTGTTTCGGAGATCGAAAAGGAAGCCAGAGCCATCTGCATAAACCCGCTCATGCGATTTCGGATGTCATCCTGAGCGCGCCGTGAGCCGCGTTTCGAACAATGGATTTGAGCGCATTCTGGACTCCACTCCTGCGCGCGCCTCTTCAACAGCGATGATCACATATGCCCGACTTCGTCAGGCACGTCGTAGAAGGTCGGGTGACGATAGATCTTGGATTCCGCTGGCTCGAACATCATGCCCTTTTCGGATGGGTCCGATGCCGTGATCGCGTTGGACGGCACCACCCAAATCGACAGACCCTCGCCGCGGCGGGTGTAGATATCGCGCGCGGCCTGCAACGCGAGCGTCGCGTCGCTGGCGTGCAGCGAGCCGACATGCTTGTGCGCGAGCCCGTTACGGCTGCGGATAAAAACTTCCCAGAGCGGAGTGTTTGGCGTGGCCACTACTACCTCCCTGAACCTTATGCAGCGTGCGACGCGGCCCGCTGCTTGCGTTTCGCCGCATAGGCGACCGCCGCCTCCCGCACCCAGGCGCCCTCGTCATGCGCCTTGCGTCGAGCGGCAAGCCGATCGCGGTTGCATGGACCATTGCCGGCGAGCACCTGATTGAATTCTTCCCAGTCGATCGGACTGTAAACCCAATGACCGGCTTCATCCTGCTTCATACCGGGATCGGGTATAGTCAGCCCCAGGAACTGCGCCTGCGGCACGGTGGCGTCGACGAATTTCTGGCGCAACTCGTCGTTGGAAAAACGCTTGATCTTCCACCTGGTGGAGGTGTCGCTGTGCTGGCTCGCCTTGTCTGACGGTCCGAACATCATCAACACCGGCCACCACCATCGATCGAGCGCATCCTGCGCCAGTGCCTTCTGCTCTTTGGTGCCGCGCGACAGCGTCAGCATGATTTCAAAACCCTGCCGCTGGTGAAAGGATTCTTCCTTGCAGACGCGGATCATTGCACGGGCGTACGGCCCGTAAGAACAGCGGCAGAGCGGAATTTGGTTCATGATCGCCGCGCCGTCGACGAGCCAGCCGATCGCGCCGATATCGGCCCAGGTCAGCGTTGGATAATTGAAAATGGAAGAGTACTTCGCCTTTCCGGCGAGCATCAAGTCGACGAGTTCTTCGCGCGAGGTGCCCAGCGTCTCGGCGGCGGCGTAGAGATACAGCCCGTGGCCGCACTCATCCTGCACCTTCGCGAGCAGCGCGGCCTTGCGTCGCAGCGATGGCGCCCGCGTGATCCAGTTGCCCTCCGGCAGCATGCCGACAATTTCGGAATGCGCGTGCTGGGAGATTTGCCGCGTCAGGGTTTTCCGGTAAGCCGCAGGCATCCAGTCGTTAGGCTCGATGCGCTCATCGGCATCGATGCGCGCCTGGAACTGCGCCGCACAAGTTGCGTCCTCGATGGTGCGGTCTTCGCCATCGGTCGTGTTGAGGGCCTGAGTGTACATGGCCGAGCTCCCAGGAGCTTACTAATCAAAAAAATGTAACAGAATTTCAGAAATACAAATGATCTGTAGCACATTCGGGCGTCCCCGAAACCGGCGATGCAACTCGGCGAAGGGCTTCGGTAACGGGCCGTTCTCATCGGTTCCGACGCGGTCACGCCTGTTGCAAGGCGGTACGGTTCAAATCAAAACGCAACGTCGTGGGCATTCCAGCGCGACGTCTCGGGTAATCTACCGGCTGGGATCGGGATAGACGATGCTGCGCCAGCCGCTGCGGTCGAACGGTGTCCATCGCCCTTCCGGCTGCGCCAGACGATCGGCCACAGCGTAAACCACGGCGGGGTGATGCCCCATGCCGCAGTGGCTGCTCTCGACCTCGATGCTTTCTGCTGTCGCTGACGTCGCTTCCACGCAACCCTGCCAGGCGCAGATGCCGTCGGTACGGCTGAAGATCGCCGTGGTCGGCACCGGCGGCGGTGTCGAGAGCGATCCGCCGAAACGCAAATCCTCTTCGTCAGCCCGTCGGCCGCTGGCCATCTCATAGACGCGCCAGGCGTTGGTCGCCCTCGGACCCGCGGCGAACGGGCTGCCGAGCGTGATGACCGAGCGCACACGCGCCGGCATCATTTTCGCGAGCTGGCGCGCGTAAAGACCCCCCAGGCTCCAGCCGATCAGGCTGACCTTCCGGCCATGGGTGTCATTGAGTTGTTCCAGCAGATCGATCATGGCCTGCTGCACGCCCTCTCGTAATCCGAGGTTGCGTCCCTGACGCCATCCGCTGACTGCGTAGCCGCGGCTTTTCAGAAAGGTCCGCAATGGGCGCGTCGAGCCATCCGATGCGACCAGGCCGGGCAGTACAAGCACCGGATGACCATCGCCCCTCGGTGCGAAATTGAGGAGCGGCAATGCCCCGAGAAAAGCGCCCATTTCGTGAATGGCGCGACCCTCCAGGAACATCAGCGTCCTGGATGGTGGGCTAAGCGTCTGCGAGGCAAGCGACATCTTATCTCCTGTTCCGGCGCGGCCCCTAGGTTCTCGGCGGCCGGCCAACGCTCATTGGAAGACGCAAACCCCCGTCAATCGTTCCGCGACGCAACAAACCTTCTACATCAAGTTATGCCAACGATTTCCGCATTCAAGCCGGTCAGCACGGACACGACAACAGACCAGAGCGCTTAATGGCGGGCCAGTGTTCTAAAAGTCACAGCCACCGGAGCAGGTATTCGGCGGTATAAAGCGCGAGCCCCGCTATGCCGCCGATCAAAGAACCGTTGAAGCGGATGTATTGCAGGTCCCGGCCAATGTTGATTTCGATCAGCGAAATCAATTGCCCCATGTCCCAAGCCTTGACCTGATCGGAAATGAAGGTCGAAACAGCGCTTTTCTGGTCGGCGATGAAGGTTCTGAGCACGGTCAGCAGACCCTGATTGATCTCGCCGCGCAATTCACTATCGGCTGCGAGCGCCTCGCCGGCTGCAACGAACATGCCCGACAGATGTTGATGCAGCACCTGCGTTTCGCCGCTGGCGCTGCGCTCGATGAACGAACGCGTGTTCGACCAGATATTGCGAGCGAGATCGGCGAGCTCGGGACGCGCAAGGAGATCGCGCTTCAGTCCGTCTATCCGATGAGCATAGCCGGGATCGTTGCCAAGCCGGTCGACAAACGACAGCACCATCCGATCGAACTCGCCCCGGAACGGATGTGCGGGATCGTTGCGGACCTCCTCGAAGAAAGCGGTTGCCGATGCCACGATCTTGTTCACGACGAATTTGTCGGTCCGATAAAGTTTCAGCAACGTGGGCAGTTGGCTGCGAACTTTCTCGCGGAGCATCGCCATCGTTTCGGCTTGGGTCAGGGCGTCGTGAACGAGGCGCATAAGATCGTCGAGCAAGCCTTGATGTCTTCTCTCCTGCACGAAGCCGCGCAGCGTCGCGGCGGCGAGCGGCGCGAGGTCAATCGACTGCAGTTGGGCGTTCATCGCACGGATGATGAATGTCATGAGCCCTGAGGTTTCCGTGGCCGAAACCGCTTCGGGCAAAAGACGCAACGTGAAACGGGCAAGATCATCGCTGCGCTTGCGATCGCGCAGCCAGTCGGCAATGAAGGAGCCGAAATCGATCTGCCGCAGCTTGGCTTCGACGGGCCCGGCTTCGAAAAAATGCAGTTCGATGAATTCGCCCAGCTTATCGGCTATGCGGTGCTGATTGCCCTGGATGATCGCGGTGTGCGGTATCGGCAGGCCCAAAGGCCTGCGGAACAGCGCAACCACGGCATACCAATCGGCCAGCCCGCCGATGGTTGCCGCTTCGGCGAACGCTGCGATGAAGCCGAACACGGGATGCAAGTTCAACAGCGACTTGGCGATGACAAAGAGCGTCAGCGTGCCGGCCAGCACCAGCGTCGCGAGCGCCTTTACACGTCGCAGTTCGGCCGCACGCAAGATGTCGCCGGGTACATCGGAGGAGAACGTGGCCGGCACGGTCATCGGGAGCTTTCGAACAACGAAGACCCTCATCTGAGATTGGCATCCTCGCCGCTTCCGAACATCAGGCCCCACGGTTCGAGAGGGCGCAAGTGCGCCTCGTCACCAAGAGCAGATGTACTGGACTCGACAAAAAGAAGGCCCGCGGGGCGGGCCTTCGAACCGAAGTACAGATCAAACGGTATCAGGCATTCGTCGTGGTGTAGACCTTGGCTAGATTATCCTGAACGGATTTCGCACCGTCGGCGACGAGCTTGCCGAGATAGTCGGTCGTCGACTTCGCCCGGGACATGAACACTTCGCCGCGCGCACGAACCATATCGGACTGGATCTGAACCGCCTCGTTGAGCGATTTGGCGGAGGCCAATTTGTCGATGCCGGCGAAGAACGCTTCGGCGTCCTGATAGATCGCCTGCTGGAAGTTGCGGCTGATCTTGGCGGCCTCGCTGACGGAGCCGGCAACCGCGGTCTCGATCGCGGCAGTCACCTTCTCCGAACCGGCATACACATCGGCGGCGCGATCCTTCGCGGTATTGGCGCTCTTCTTCACGAACTCACGGGCAACTTCCGGAACTTCCATGTTCTGGAAATTCTTGAAAGTGTCCTTGACGCTGTCGAGCATATTGTTGGTTTCGGTTGTCATCGGTCTCTCCATCCTCAGGTTTGAGCTATGGCTCACCCCGTCCGGAATGGCCCGGGGCCCCATGTTTATGCCATGGTTAATGGTGCAGCGCAATATCGATGTTGCGATGCGATATCACGAAATCGTGAACTGTCCTGACAGGGCCCCCGGGTTCCGCGATCAGTGCTGAACCGCGCCTTCGAGGCCGTAAGCTTCCATTTGAGCGCTGACCTGGGAGACGTTGTGGCCGAGCACCACGATGTCATGCGTTTTGCCGTCGACATCCCGCACGTGGTCGCGAAGCAGCGCCTCGGCTTTGAATCCGAGGCTCTCAAACAGCGCGATCGCCGCCTGCTGATCGACCGTCATTTGAACGGACAGCTTGTCGAGGCCAGCACCGAGCGCGATGGCAAAGGTCTCCTGCGACAGCGCCCGCCCGACACCCAGGCCGCGGACGTCGGGCGAAACCACCATCCGGATCTCACCGACATGCGGCGACCACGAATGCGGATCGCGCACCAGCGTGCCGCAACCGACCACCTTGCCGGTATTCACCGCCAGCAAACTCGTGATAGCGCCGCGTTCGATCTCATTGACCCACGCCGAAAGTACTTTCGGCTGGCTGATGTTGCGCGGCAGAAATAGCAGGTCGTGCGTCGGTAGCTTTTGCGCAAACTCAAGCACGGCGGTTTCGTCCGTCCGGGACATTAACCGGAATTCGATCTCGCCGGCTTCGGTCCTGACGCGGCGCGGATAGGAACGTGTTTCGCTCATGTCGATCTTTCACTCAGCCAGGAGTCCAGTTTCGGCCACAGCCGTTTGATCGCGTTGGCGCCCGCGACGAGGCTGACGTGACCGCCTTTCAGCATCACCTCTTCCTTGTCGCTGGACCCAACTCTGGCAATCAGATGTTTGGCCGCTTCATAGGGAACGATGTGGTCGTGCTCGGCGACTGCATGCAGGATCGGGATCTTGATATTCGACAGATCCGCCGCGCGCCCTCCGACCGACATCTTGCCGTTGAACAGCTTGTTGTCCCACATCAGGTCCTTCGTAATGGCGCGGAAATATTCGCCGGCGAGCGGCAGCGTATCTGTCGCCCAGCGATCGAACATCCGGTACGACTTGACGAACTCGTCGTTCCAGATGTTCTCCCACAGCTGAACCTGGCTTGCGGCGCGCGACGCGGGCCGCAGCATTTCGAACGAGGAGAGGATCATTTCCGGCGGCACATTTCCGACGCTGTCGATCAGCCGGTCGACATCGAAATAGCGCCGGTCCGAGAAATTCCGGAACAGCTTCATCTCGCGGAAATCGATCGGCGTCGTGAAGCAGATCAGATTTTTCATCGGCCCGTCCGGCAAAATCGAGCTGTAGAGCAACGACAACACCCCGCCGAAGCAATAGCCGACCACGCTGACGTCGCTCTCCCCGGAATCCTGTTGCACGCGGCGAATGCAATCCGGGATAAAGTCGAGGACGTAATCTTCCATCCCCAGGCGCTTCTCCTCCGGCTTTGGCGGGGCCCAGTCCAGCATGTAAACGTCGTAGCCGCGCTTCAGCAAAAACTCGATAAAGCTCTGGCCGGGCACCATGTCGAGGATATAGCCGCGATTGGTCGTCGCCATCACGATGAGAATTGGCACGCGGTAGATTTCGTCTGACATCGGACGATAATGATAAAGATTCATCGTGCCGCGGACGTTCAGGATGTCCTTTGGCGTGGAGCCGAGCGAGGGGCCAGAGGTGGAGAAATATTCCACGCCCTTGATGCTGCGCTGGATTGCGCGCTGCACTTCGGACTGATCCGCTCCGGGATCAATGCAAGCTCTAGCCCCGGCGAGCCGTTCATTTCTGCTCACCGTCGCGAGGCGGAGGTTTTTTGGTGCGCGGTGGGCGCGGCGCCGCCTCAGGTCCGCCCTTTTCGGCGCCGGAGTTGCGGTTCATCTCATGCAGGAGCGCTTTGATTTCGCTCAATTGGCCTTCAATCGATTGCAGCCGCTCGGCCATCCCCACCAACTGCGCCCGGCTGGGCAGGTTCATGCCGACCAGATACTTTTCCATCATATCGCCGAGCTGCTTTTGCGCGCCCGCAGCGAGTTCCGCCCGCCTGATTCATGGCTTTGCTGAATTCCGGCGTTGTCATCGCCTGATTGGCAAAGGAATTGAATCTCTTTTCCATTTCGCCGATCATGGCTTGCCACAAAACCACGGGATCGTTGCTCTTCTCGGCCATCCGCTCCCTCCACCATCATGAGCGCTTACGCATCTTCTTTTCGGCCATACCACACCGTTGCGGCGAGCCGGTCAACGAATGAGTGTCGCGCTCCGCCGGCAGGGACAGGACACCTTCTGCGCGGCAGGAAACCGTGCCATATAGTCCGCGTCAGGATACCTTTTGCAAAGGAATGCTTCAGGTGAACGTAACCGCTCACGAGCCTCCGCAGATTGCCCGCGCCAATGGCATCGATATTTGTTACGAAATTTTCGGCGATCCGGCCGCCGACCCGTTGCTGCTCATCATGGGGCTGGGCGGCCAGATGATCCATTGGGAGGATGATTTCTGCCGGCAGCTTGCGGCGCGGGGATTTCGCGTCATTCGCTTCGACAACCGCGACATTGGCAAATCCAGCAAGATGATCGGCGGCAAGCGGCTGACGCCGGTGGAATTGCTCAAGCTGCGCTTCCTCAAAATCCCGATCGCCGCGCCTTACAAGCTGCGCGACATGGCCGAGGACACCATCGGGCTGATGGACGCGCTCGGCATCAAATCGGCGCATCTGGTCGGCGTGTCGATGGGTGGGATGATCGCGCAGGAAACCACAATCCTGTTTCCGCAGCGAGTGCGCTCGCTGACGTCGATCATGTCGACAACGGGCAATCCGAAGGTTCCACCGCCGACCCGGGAGGCATCGGCCATGTTGATGGCCCCGCCGCCGCTCACCAAGGAAGAGTATCTCGAGCGTTACGCGCAGACCTGGAAGATCCTGCGCGCCGGAAGCTTTCCGCAAGATGAAGCGCTCGATCGCTCACGCGCGGAGCGTACCTTCGAGCGCGGACTCAACCCGGCGGGCGTTGGCCGTCAGCTTCGCGCGATCCTCGCATCCGGGAGTCGCAAGGAACGGCTGCGCGCGGTGAAGGTGCCGACGCTCGTGATCCACGGCACCGTCGATCCGCTGGTGCGGCCCGAGGGCGGCAAGGACACCGCGGCTTCGATTCCGGGCGCCAAGCTGTTGATGATCCAAGGCATGGGCCACGCGCTGCCGATCCCGATGTGGCCACAGATCATCGATGCGATCGACAAGCATGCGCATGGAGCGAGTGCGAAGGCGGCGTAATCGAGGGAACGACGGCTCATCATTCGCCTGGCCGGAGTCTTACCCGCCCGCCCAGACATCCAGCACGTAACGCTGGTTGGCGCCGAGTTCGTCGATCCAGCGCCGCGCCGCATCCGCATCGTTGCCGCTGCGCTCGCGATAGATCAACTCCAGCGCCGCCTTGACGTCGGGCTCCATCTTTCCGCCGTCCCCGCAGACATAAATGATCGCGCCCCGTTCGATCAGGCCCCAGACCCGCTCCTTCTGCGCCGAGACCAGGTGCTGCACATAGGTCTTGGGACCGTCGCCGCGCGAGAACGCGGTGTGCAACTCGCAAATCCCGTTGTCGGCGAAGCCCTTCAACTCGTCAGCATAGATGAAGTCCTGATCCGGATGCCGGCAGCCAAAGAACAGCAGCGCCGGGCCGAGGTTCGCGCCCTTTGCCCTCAACGCGGCGCGCTCCTGCAGAAAACCGCGGAAGGGCGCAAGTCCAGTGCCAGGACCGACCATGATGATCGGCAAAGACATGTCGTCAGGCAGTCGGAAGCCGGCCTTGGTCTCGCGCACCGTCGCGTGGATGGTATCGCCCTCGCGGCGGCTCGCGAGATAGTTCGAGCAGATACCCTTGTAGATGCCGCGCCCGGAGTTTGCGGGAGCCTCCACCACGCCGACGGTGACGCTACAGCGGGACGCGTCGCCCGACGGCGATGACGAGATCGAATAGTAACGAGGCGCGAGCAGCGACAACATTTCGAGATAGGCGTGGAACGGCAGTTCGCACGCGGGATGCTCTTCCAGAAGATCGAACACCGATTTGCGCTTGCCGAGAACTTCCGCGCGATAGCGTTCGGTCGAGGCGGCATCGTCACCGACCAAGGCGAGCAGTTTCGGCTTGGTTACCGGACAGCGCGTATGCTCCGACATGATTTGGATTTGCTTGCGAGTCGCGACCTGCTGCAGTTCGACGAACTCGGTCAACAGCCGCCCTACCGATACGGCCTCGCCCACGGGCAATTGTGCGCGTCGCCCCTCGGCGATCTGTAGCCGGATCTGGTCGGCCGGCAAAAAGCCGAACCGGCGCGCGACAGAATCCACCAGCGTTGGATCGTTGCGGGGCACGACACTCAGATGGTCGCCGACGCGGTAGGCGATCTCGGCGGGCAGTTGCACCTCGATATGGCGGGTGGAGCGGTTGGAGGCATTGGGGCCAGCCTTGTTCTGCAACTCGGCATTGGCCAGCACCTTCATCCGCACCGCGCCGCCGAGCGCGACGATCGCGTTGACGGCCGTGGGCGATACCGGCTCGATCTTGTATAGCGGCTGATCATCGGCGCTGCGGCTGAAATTCGAATCCAGCCCGAATGCCTTCACCGCCGCAGGCGCTGCGGCGGCGAACCAGCTCTCGAACTGCCCGTCGAGATCGCTGCGCGCGTCACCCTCGCCGCGCGCATAGACGCTGCGAGCGCCGTGCGACGACAGTCGCTCGTCGATCAACCGAGGGATCGATTGATACGTCGCGGCCCAGTCGCTGTTGCCGCAGCCGAACACGGCATAGCGCACCTTCGCGAACGCATCCTTGGGCATATCCGCACGGAGCCAATTGACGAACTCGGTGGCGTTGTCGGGCGGCGCGCCGTTATAGGATGCGCAGAAAATCAGCACGCCGCCCTGCTTCGGCAATCGGCCGGCGAATTCATCCAGTGGCGCGAGCCTCGCCGCGAATCCGTTGACCTCGGCGAGATCGGCGACGCGGGTCGCCAGTTCCTCCGCCGTACCGAGGTTCGAGCCGTACAGCACGAGCAATGGCGTGTTGTGTCCGGGCCTGGTCTGTGCGCGGGGCGACGCGGGATTTGATGCAGCCGGAGCCGGCGTTGCGCCCGCATAGGCGGCGCGATCACGGTCCTCGCGCGGACGAACCTTGATCTTGAAACCATCTGGCTTGATGGTCAGCGTTTCCTTGAGATGCATCTGGTAGCGATGGACATCGACCAGCTTGAAACGCTGCAGGATCATGCCGATCGCAAGCGCGGCCTCATGCATCGCAAAGCCGCGGCCGATGCAGGCACGCTGACCGTTCCCGAACGGCTTCCATGCGTTGATCGGCCGCTTGGCCTCGGCTTCCCGGCTGAAATTTTCCGGATCGAACGCGTCCGGGTTCGGTCCCCAGACGCCGGGATCGCGATGCAACGCGAGCACCAGCACGGTGATGAAAGTGTTCTTCCTGATCTTGAACTTGCCACCGATGGTCTCATCAGTGAAGGGCGAGATGCCGTAAGCAGGCGCCGGCGGCCATAGCCGCAGCGCTTCCTTCAAAATCTGCGTGACGTAAGTGAGTTGGGTGACCTGCTGATACGTCGGTTTGGCTTCAGTTTCCGGGCCGAACACCCGGTCGACCTCTTCATAGGCCTTCCTGAGCACCTCGGGATGTTTCAGCAGCGCATAGAGCGTGCAGGACAGCAACCCGCTGGTGGTCTCGTGACCCGCAATCAGAAACGTGTTGATCTGATAGCGGATGTTGACGTCATCGAGCTGCTCGCCCGTTGCGCGATCGACGCCGGTCATCATCGCGCCGAGCATATCCTTCTTGTCCGCTGCTGCTTCGGCGTTGCGCCGGCGTTCGGCGACGATCTCGTCGACCATTTTGTTCATGAAGGCGACATCGGCGGCAAGGTCGCGCCGCCGCTTCTGCATCCACAGATGCTCCATCGGCAGACCGCGCGTCATCATGATGGTTTCGAGCGAACGCACCAGCAACTCGACAAAAGGATGATAATCCCGCCGATAGAACGAGTTGAAACGATAGTCGAACCCGCATAGCCCGATCGTGTCGAGGGTCAGCGCGGTCATGTCATGGACGACGTCGATCTCCTCGTCCGCGTTCAGCCGTTCCCATTTCTTGACCAGTTGTTCGGCGATATCGACCATGCTCGGGTGATAAGACTGCATCGCGCGGTTGCCGAACGGCTGGAGCAATATGTTGTGCGCCTTGCTCCAGTTCGGCTCTGTCGTGTCGGCGGTGAACAAGCCGTCTCCTGCGACCGCGCGCACGCGGCGCAACGGCCCGCGCACCGCCTTGTCGAAACGCTTCTCGTCGCTGAGCTCGTGCACGAGATCGTGGCCTGAAACGATGACAAGCGGCGCGCCCATCATATCAAGCCAGAAGATCGGCCCCAGTTCGCGGGCCAGCCGCGCCAAATCCTGCACCGGCGCCGTCGAATCCAACGACAGCATGTTGCCTACCACCGGCTTGGTGGCGGGTTGCGGGATCGGACTCAATCGGTTTTTGAAGGCCATGCGAAATTCGTCCCCCTGCCTGATCTCGATCCGAGCCGTCGATTTACGAGCGAGCGAAACGGTTCAGGAGTTTTTCGCCTTGAAAAGCCCGACGCGTCGACGCTCCGCGCTTTCCTAGCCGAACCGCTTCCTACGCCATTCGCTCAGTTTGGCGCTGACCTCCTGCGGTTTTTCCTGCTGCGTCCAATGGCCGCTGTCGCGCACCAGATAATTCTCGAGGTCGGGGATGAGTTTCTCCATGCCGTCGGCCGAGGACGGCGGCAGCACGTGATCGTTCTCGGCCATGATCATCAACGAGGGCACGCGCACCGTGAGGTCGAGCCCGGCGGAGCGCTGCCAGTTGCGTGACATGTTTCGATACCAGTTGATGCCGCCCGTGAAGCCCGACTGCGTGAAGGCATCGACAAACACCTTCTTTTCGTCCGCCGACAGGATCGGCGTGCGCGGATCGTGCCTCGCGTCATAATTGGCAATCATCTGCGGGAAGGCCAGATTGAGCCTGGGCGAAGCGCCGACCCCGGCTATGGGCGGCTCTGTCGACACATCGCCGCGCGGCACTGGTTTGCGCATGAAGGCGTCAAAGGTCTGCTCGACCCGGCTGTTGAAGATCCTGTCGGCGGCGCGTCCGGGATCCTGAAACTGCACAATATACATGTGCTCCCCGAAGCGTTTGCGTAGCAGCTCGATCGGGTCGGACGGGGCGCGTTCGGTGTGCGGGGTATTGATGCCGACGACGCCGGCCACGCGATCGAAATGCCTCAGCGGCATTTGCCAGACAATGAAGCCGCCCCAGTCGTGGCCAACGAAAATCGCTTTTTCAATGTTCAAATGGTCGAGCAGCCCGACAAGATCACCCGTCAGATGCTCGATGTCGTAGTCTTCCACCGCTTCCGGCCTGTCGGTCGCTCCGTAACCGCGTTGGTCCGGAGCGATCACCCGGATCCCGGCCTCGGCTAACGCCTTGATCTGATGACGCCAGGAGAATGCGAGTTCAGGCCAGCCATGGCAGAGAACCATAGGCGGCGCGTCGCTTTTCGGACCCGCCTCGTAATAGCCCATGCGAATTCCGTTGGTCGGGGCAAACTGTAGCGGAGGCATGTCGATCATTGTCAGTCATCCCGGTGTTGAGCATGATCTCGGCGGCGGCACGCCAGCGAACCAGATTGCGCTGAGGTGCCGTCCAACTCCGCATCAGGCTTGCTAACCCGACGCGCTCTTGAGGTTCCCGGGCGGCGCGAACGCCGCTTCAAGGATTGCGAATTCGGCCGGCAGCATGTCGCAAAGCCCTTGCACGTGCGGGATGATATTGGCTCCGGCAATGAAGCCGAAATCGAGCTGGTCGCGATAGCTCTGCACCGTGATGTTCAGCGCAAGGCCGTGGGTCGAAATCGAAACCGGGAAAATATGCAGCAACTCCGCGCCGGCCGCATAGAGCGTCTGCCGAGGCCCCGGGACGTTGGAGACCGTAATGTTGGCGGTCGGCGGCAGGACGTCCGAAAGGCTTGAACGGCTGTACAGCAGAGCAAGGATCTGGACCAGGATGGGCGCGCCGAGCATCGAAACATTGGACACCTGAGGCATCAGCGCCCGCAATGGATGGGACATTTCCTTGGACTTGCTGGACTGCGTGATGATGGTCTCAAGCCGGGTCCGCGGATCCTCGACGTTCGTTGCGATCGAGCAGATCATGCCGAACACCTGATTATTGGAGTCCGTATTGCCTTCCTCGCGTAGCGAAATCGGCACGGCCGCAGTCAGCGATTTCGATGGCAGCGCACCGCGCTCCAAAAGCCAGCGCCGAACCACGCCGGAGGCGAGCGCGAGAACCACATCGTTGAGCTTGCCACCGGATTGCTTGGCCAGCGCCTTTGCCCGAGACAGCGGGATCGACACAGCGGCGAAACTTCGCTCCGACGAAATCGATTTGTTCAGGATGCTCGGCGGCGACATCATGCTGGCGAGACTGTCGCGCGACTTCGGATCGGATATCTTGCCGACCACGTCGGAGACGCTCTTGAGCAGACCGGGAATGTTACCGGCGAATTTCACCGCACTTTCGATCTGAAACATCGCGTTGTCGAACAGGATGGAGCCGAGGTCGCTCTTTCCGGAGCGCGGCAGTTCGATGCTCTTGGCGGCCGAGGCGCCGCCAAGCGGCTGACTCCAGAGCTGCTGGTAGGAGTCGAGCAGGTTGGCGGCGATATCGCGCGGCTCTTGTGCGACCTTTGCTTTCGTTGCCGGTGGCTCGACTTGGCGTGGGGTCGGAGAGATATCGTAGATCATGCTGGTGAGCGCAGCGCCGGCGCCGCCATCGATGCAGGCATGATGCATCTTGGAATAAAGCCCGATCTCGTTGTCCTTCATGCCTTCAAAGACATAGAATTCCCAAAGCGGACGAGCGCGATTGAGTAGCTTGGCATGCATCCAGCCGACGATGCGCTCCAGCGTTGCGCGATCGCGAGGGGCCGGCAGGCTGGCGCGGAAAATGTGACGGTCAATGTCGAACTGATCGTCTTCGACCCATGAGGGATGGTCGATGTCGAGCGGCGCTTTCTCCAGTCGCACCTTGAGGATCGGCGCGACGTGGAGGCGCGAGCTGATCATAGCCCTGAACTCTTCGAAGAAGTCGCCCTTGTAGTCGTCAGGCAGGCGGAAGATCGCCATGCTCCCGACATGCATCGGCATTTCCGGAGTTTCGAGGTAGAGAAACGACGCGTCCAGCGACGACAGTTTCTTGGCGTCAGCCATGGCTTCCTCCCACTGTGAATACAGGGCGCCTTGGCGGCGCTTCTCGTGAGCCGATTGTGCCCGTTCCGCTGGCGCATATGCAATGGCAAACGGTGCGCAAGGACTAAAATGACATCGGTATTCTTCGCGTTAGCGCAGGATCTAATGGATCATAGGCGAAGTTCGGGCCACGACAGCTGGCTTGCGGTTGGCACTTCTGTCAGGGGCTGTGAGGAAGAAGTTGTTATCGCCCGGCTCGACCGGGCGATCCAGGGTTCACCATCATCGCCGCAATAAGTACTGGTCGCATTTATTGGGTCTATATTCGCTCGACATCGTACGGCATCGCTTACTGGATCGCCCGGTCAAGCCGGGCGACGACATAGGGGGTGTCCGGTGACAACAATATTTATTTGCGCGGTGAGCCAAGTCCCGCCATGGTCACGAACATATCCTGAAAGCGCTCGGCTAATTTCGGATCGAAGGTGAACCAGCTCTGCATCAGCAATTCCGGCGACATTTTCTCGATGTTGCCCGTCATCTGGTGCTGCAGCTTTTCCATCACGGCCTGCTGCATGGGCCCTACATCCGGCAGTCCGAAAAATTGCCGCGCTTCGATAGGCGTGCATTCTATTTCGACGTTTACCTTCATCTCCGCTCCTGATCTTACTGGACAGATTTTGGACAGATTTCACCCCAGTATCACCGCGAGCGGTGCTGAGACGCAAGCGACCTGACGCGACAACTATTGGCCCTTCCTTCTACCGTCAGCCGAAACGCTCAACCGCGAACGGAGCGGGATTGGCGAACGGCGTCTCGCCGGTCATCATCTCCGCCAAAAGGCGGCCGGTAGCGGGGCCCAGCGTCAGCCCATGGTGCTGGTGACCGAAGTCGAACCACAGGCCGGCATGACGCGGCGCCTTGCCGATCACCGGCAGCATGTCCGGCAGGCATGGCCGCGCTCCCATCCAGGGCTTGGCGTCGATCGCCTCGCCCAGCGGAAACAGCTTGTGCGCTCGCGGCAGCGCCCGCTGGAGCTGGATTGGAGACGCCGGCGCATCGCGGCGGGCGAACTCCACGCCGGTTGTCAGGCGAATACCACGGTTCATCGGTGCAAGCAGATAGCCAAGGTCGGAATCGAGCACCGGATGATGAAGCACGGCGTTGCCGCGCGGCGCCAGATGCAGGTGATAGCCCCGCTTGACGCTCAGCGGTATGGAATATCCGAGCGGCTTGAACACGAGGTCGGACCAGGGGCCGAGCGCCACGACGACTTCACGCGCGCTCACAAAATCGTCAGCCCCGCGAACCCGCCATCCGCCCCGATCCTGTTGCAATGTCCTGGCATCGCCGACGACGAAGCGTCCGCCCTTGCGCTTGAACAGCGCGGCGTAGGCCTTGGCCAATCCGCCCGGGTCCGGGACAAATCCCGGTGCTGGAAAATAGACCGCACCGGAGAATTCGCCGGTCAGATTGGGCTCGCGTAGCGCTATCGCCTTGCCGTCGAGGATTTCGCCCTCGACGCCGTAGCGCTTCGCCCGCTCGAGATCTTCAGCGGCGCTCTTGAGCGTCGCGTCTGAGCGAAATAGCTTGAGCCAGCCGGTCCGCCGAAGCAATTCCGGCACGCCCGCCTCTGCAACAAGGGCTTCATGCTCAAGCAGGCTGCGCCGGATCAAGGGCAACTCGGCCATCGCGCTATGCAGCGCCCGATCCGGCGAGGATGCGAGGAAATAGCGGAGCAGCCAGGGCATGAAGGCCGGCAAGTCCGACAGTTCGTAGCGCGCCTCCGGCGCGCCGTTCATCGCGTATTTCAGGATATCGCGGAAATGGCGCGGAAACATGTAAGGGAAGACCGAGGCGCTTTCGATGATGCCGGCGTTTCCAAAACTGGTTCCCTCGCCGGCGCCCGCGTGCTCATCCATTAGGATGACGTCCCGCCCGCGCTGCTGCAGGTGCAGTGCGGCACCGACCCCGACCATCCCCGCGCCCAACACGAGAACATCGGCCTTAAGTTCCGCCATCCCGGCACTCCAAAAACGCGAATGAGACGCGGCACTGCCAGCACCCTAAACTCAAGCTAATTATTGCGGCAGACCTAAGCAAACCGGCGCGGGTTTTGCATAATGCCCGCTTGAACGGTCGCCAAACTCTGGCAACATGGATCGGTATCAGCCCGTCGAGATCACGACAATGCGCGACGCGGCACAGTGGAGAACGTGAGAATGTCGGTACGTCCAAGCTTGTTTGCGGCAGCTGCGATCTCGCTCGCCGCATTTATCATGTCGCCGGCATCGGCCCAGACCCTGCGCTACGCCAACCAGGGTGAGCTTAAATCGCTCGATCCATATACACTCAAAGTAACCACCACCATTGCGCACCACGCCCATGTCTACGAAGGCCTGGTAACCCGTGACAAGGAATTGAAGCTCGTTCCGGCACTGGCGGAAAGCTGGGAAACTCCGGAGCCGACCCGCTGGCGCTTTCATTTGCGCAAGAACGTCAAATTCCACAACGGAGACCCCTTCACCGCCGACGACGTGATCTTCTCCGCCGACCGCATCCGCGCCAAAGGCTCCAACTTCCTGACGAACGTTCCGGCCGATGCGAAGTTCGTCAAGATCGACGACTACACCGTCGACGTGATGCTGAACTCGCCCAATCCGATTCTCATTTCGCAATGGGACGGCTGGTTCATCATGGACAAGAAATGGTGCGAGGAAAACAATTCGGTCGCACCGACCCCGGCTTCCGCGACGACGCCGAGCTATGCATCGCTCCATGAAAACGGCACCGGCCCCTTCACCATCGAGAGCCATCAGCCGGGCGTAAAGACCGTATTCAAGGCGAACCCGAACTGGTGGCGGAAGCCCGAACACAATCTGAAGGAAATCATCTTTACGCCGATTGCCTCCGCCGCGACCCGCGTGGCCGCGCTGCTGTCGGGCGAAGTCGACGTGATCGAGCCGGTGCCGCTTCAGGATATCCAGAGGGTCAACGACAGCGGGATCGCGATCGCCCAGACCGGGCCGGAACTGCGCACGATTTTCCTTGGCATGGACCAATTGCGCGACGAGCTCTTATATTCGAACATCAAAGGCAAGAACCCGTTCAAGGACATTCGGGTCCGCGAAGCCTTTTACAAGGCGATTGACGTCGATCTGATCAAGAACCGGGTCATGCGCGGTCTGTCGACGCCTTCTGCGCTGATGGTCGCGCCGCAATTATTCGCGCTCTCAAAGGACTTCACGCGTCCGAAATTCGATCCGGACGGCGCGAAGAAACTGCTGACCGAAGCCGGCTATCCCGACGGCTTCGAAGTCACCATGGATTGCCCCAACGACCGCTATGTCAATGACGCCGCGATCTGCCAGGCAGTCGTTGGCATGCTGGCGCGCATCGGGGTCAAGGTGGACCTGCTGGCGCAGCCCAATGCGCAGTATTTCGCCAAGGTGCTGAAGCCGGGTGGATACCAGACCTCCTTCTACTTGCTGGGCTGGACCCCGGCGACGTTCAATTCACAGAACGTGCTGAACGACATCCTGGGTTGCCGGGACGATCCGAAGTCCTCGCGCGGCGAGGCCAATCTCGGCGGCTACTGCAACAAGGAACTGGATGCGCTTTCGGACAAGATCCTGCTCGAGACCGATACGGCAAAGCGCGATCAAATGATCAAGCAAGCCTTTGAAATTGAGGCCAAGGACTGGGGCTATATTCCGTTGCATCAGCAGGGCCTCGCCTGGGGTATCTCGAAAAAGGTGAAATTGACCCAGCGCGCGGACAACCAGGTTCTCCTGTACTGGGCAACCAAACAGGAAGAGTAAGGCGCTCTCATCAGTAAAGTCCCGGTGGCGTCTCGCCTCCGGGACTTTTCGTTTAGCGCATGCTTGATGCACGCCTTACCAGACAAGAAGTGAACGGATCAGATGCTCGCTTTCACTCTTCGCAGAGCGATCCAGGCAATCGGCGTCATGATCGCGGTTGGCGTTATCGCGTTTTCGATGTTTCGCTTCGCGGGCGATCCGGTCAGCCAGATCGTCTCGATCGACACCTCGGCCAGCGAGCGCGCCGCTATCCGTCACTCGCTCGGGCTCGATGATCCCGTCATAGTGCAGTTTGCGCGTTACTTCGGCAATGCGGCGCGTTTCAAGTTCGGCGTCTCCTATCAATTCCGACTGCCGGTCGCAGACCTTCTGGTGGAACGGATGCCCGCGACACTCGAGCTTGCCACTTGCGCCACCATCCTGGCGATGGTGTTCGGGATCGTGATGGGGGTTTATTCCGCGCTCAGGCGCGACAGCGCCCTTGCGAAAGTCTTCCAGGCTGTGTCGCTGATCGGAATCTCGCTCCCGACGTTCCTGATCGGCATTCTCCTGATCTATCTGTTCGCAGTCGTGCTGGGCTGGCTGCCCTCGTTCGGCCGCGGCGAAGTGGTGCGGATCGGCTGGTGGACGACGGGACTGCTCACGATCTCGGGGCTGAAGGCCCTGATCATGCCCTCGATCACGCTCGGCCTGTTCCAGATGACCCTGATCATGCGGCTGGTGCGAGCCGAAATGCTTGAGGTCCTGCGCACCGACTATATTCGCTTCGCGCGCGCCCGCGGCCTGACCACCCGCGCGATCCATTTCGGTCACGCCCTCAAGAATACACTCGTTCCCGTGATTACGGTCGCCGGCCTGCAATTTGGCTCGGTTATTGCATTCGCGATCATCACCGAGACCGTCTTCCAATGGCCGGGCATGGGCTTGTTGTTTGTGCAAGCGGTGCAAAACGTCGACATCCCGATCATGGCGGCATACCTGCTGATGGTTTCCCTGATTTTCGTCACCATCAATCTCGTGGTGGATATCCTCTACACCATCGTCGACCCGCGCTTGCGGTCGACCATCAGCCGTCCGGCATGAGCATGAGCGACGCCGTCGCACCACACAAAGCCGAATTGATGGCATCTCGCGCACGCTTTGCCCCGGTCGCGTGGCTTGGACGCATTGTCGAAAGCGACGTGTTCTATTCGTTCCGCCGGTCGCGCATCACGATGATCGCCGCCGGCGTGACCGTCCTGTTTTTCCTGCTTGCGATCTTCGCTTCGCTTCTTTCCGTGCAGAACCCGTTCGATCCGGCGCAACTCCAGCTGATGAATTCGCGCATTGCGCCGCTGTGGAGCGCGGATGGCCAGAGCCCGTTCCTGCTCGGCACCGACGAGCAGGGCCGCGACGTATTTTCCGCGATCCTCTATGGCTTGCGTATTTCGCTGCTGGTCGGCGTTCTCGGCGTGTTGTTCTCCGGCGCGCTCGGTATCTTGCTTGGATTGATCGCGGGCTATGTCGGCGGCGCCGTCGACACCCTCATCATGCGCATTGCCGACGTGCAGCTCACCTTTCCGGCCATCCTGATCGCGCTGATGGTCAACGGTGTCGCAAAGTCGGTATTCGGAAATCGGCTCGATGCGATCAGCACGCTGGTGGTACTGGTGCTCGCGATCGGCTTGAGCTTTTGGGTGCAATATGCGCGCACCGTGCGCGGCAGCGTAATGGTGGAAAAGAACAAGGATTACGTCGCCGCCGCGCAACTCATCGGCCTGCCCGCGCCCGTGATCATGCTGCGCCACGTGCTTCCCAATACGATGGGGCCCATCCTGGTGATCGCCACCATCAATCTCGCGCTCGCCATCATTACCGAGGCGACGCTATCCTTCCTCGGCTCCGGCATGCCCGAGACCATGCCCTCGCTCGGCACGCTGATCCGGATCGGCAACAATTATCTGTTTTCCGGCGAATGGTGGATCGTCGCCTTTCCGGGCCTTGCGCTGGCCGCGCTTATTGTTTCCATCAACCTGCTCGGCGACTGGCTGCGCGACGCGCTCAATCCAAAGCTTCGATGACCCAACCCGTCCTCTCCGTGCGAAATCTTCAGGTGGAGTTCGCCACCCGCCGCCACATGTTGCGCGCCATCGACGGCGTCTCCTTTGATATCGCCAAGGGCGAAGTGCTGGGCGTGGTCGGCGAGTCCGGCGCCGGAAAATCGGTCACAGGTCTCGCTGTGATCGGCCTGATCGATCCCCCCGGCCGCATTTCCGGCGGCGAGATTTACCTGTCGGGGCTGCGCATCGATCATCTTCCCGCTGAAGAGATGCGCCGGCTCCGCGGCAAGCGGATCGGGATGATATTCCAGGATCCCCTTACCAGCCTCAATCCGCTGTACCGGGTCGGCGACCAGATCGTTGAGACCATCAGAACGCATACCAGCCTCTCGGAGCAGGCCGCGCGAAAGCGGGCCATCGATCTGCTCGCGGAGGTCGGGATTCCTGCGCCCGAAAAACGCATCGATGCCTATCCGCATGAATTCTCGGGAGGTATGCGCCAGCGCGTCGTGATAGCGCTCGCAATCTGCGCTGAGCCGGAGTTGATCATCGCGGACGAGCCGACTACCGCGCTCGACGTATCGGTTCAGGCCCAGATCATCTCCTTGATCAAGCGGCTTGGGCGCGATCACGGAACTGCCGTGATGCTCGTGACCCACGACATGGGCGTGATCGCAGAAACCTGCGACCGCGTCGCGGTGATGTATTCCGGCCGCGTCGCCGAGATCGGCCCGGTACAGGACGTCGTGCGAAATCCGCTGCACCCCTACGCCAAGGGATTGATGGGCGCGATCCCGACGCTTGCCGGGGACGCCGCGCGCCTCGTGCAGATTCCGGGCTCGATGCCCCGGCTGTCCGCAATCCCGCCGGGCTGCTCTTTCAACCCGCGCTGTGCGTTCGCCTTCGACCGCTGCCGCATCGAGCGGCCCGAGCCGATCCGGCATGGCGCGCAAGCTGTGGCCTGCCATCTCTATGATGCCGGCGCAAAGGAGAGCGCGGCATGAGCGGCTCCTTTGTCCAGGTCAAAAATCTCCGTCGGGTATTCGATGTCTCGAAGCCCTGGCTGAACCGCGTGCTGGAAGGCGGTCATCTGGAATTGCTTAAAGCTGTCGACGGCGTCACCTTCGACATACGAAAGGGCGAGACGTTCGCTCTTGTCGGCGAATCCGGTTCGGGGAAAACCACCGTCGCTCGGATGGTTGTCGGTCTGTTGCCGCCGACCTCCGGAGAAGTTGTCATCGATGGCGTCTCGATGACGGATGCACGGCGATCCCAGGTGCGCCAGCGGCTGCGACGCCGTATCCAGATGATTTTCCAGGACCCCTATGCGAGCCTCAATCCGCGCTTCCGGGTCGACGCGATCATTGCCGAGCCGATCCGCGCTTTCGACCTGATTCAGGGCGAGCGCCAGATTGGAGAACGCGTCGGCGAACTCCTGAACCTCGTCGGCCTGCACCCCGATGATCGCCTGAAATACCCACACGAGTTCTCCGGGGGGCAACGGCAGCGGATCGCGATTGCGCGTGCGCTCGCCTCCGAAGCCGAGTTCATCGTCTGCGACGAGCCGACCTCGGCGCTCGACGTCTCCGTACAGGCGCAGATCCTCAATTTGATGCGCGATTTGCAGGACAAGTTCGGCCTGACCTATCTGCTGATCAGTCACAACCTCGCCGTGGTCCGCCACATGGCAAGCCGCATCGGCGTGATGTACCTCGGCCGCATTGTCGAGATCGCGGAAGCGCGCGAACTGTTCAGCCACCCGCGCATGCCCTACACAAAGATGCTGTTGGGCGCGGTGCCCGATCTCGCAATGTCCGGCCGGCAGCGGATTCCGGTGAAGGGCGAAATTCCCAATCCGATCAATCCGCCGTCCGGTTGCGCCTTCAACCCGCGCTGCCCGCTCGCCTTCGACCTCTGCCGCGAACGGAGCCCTGAACTGATCGACGGCGTCGCCTGTCACGCCGTCAACACCGCCTCCGCTGCCGCCTGATGTCGTGGATTTACCGCGACCGAATGCAAATGTTACAGATGAACGCTAGCTGTTGCCCGGAGCGTGGCCGCAGCCCAACGATGGGCCCCCATGAGTAACATCAATCCCGACCCGTTCACGACCCGACCGGAAATCGAAGGCACCTTTGGTGTCGTGACCTCCACGCACTGGATCGCCACCGCAGTCGGGATGAGCATCCTCGAAAAGGGCGGTAACGCCTTTGACGCAGGCGTCGCAACGGCCTTCACGCTCCAGGTCGTCGAGCCGCATCTGAACGGTCCCGGTGGCGACGTCCCCATCATCGTGCATGACACCAAGCGCGGCCGCACCGAGGTGATTTGCGGCCAAGGCCCCGCCCCGGCCCGCGCGACCATCGCGCATTACCGCAGCGAGGGTCTCGATATGGTGCCCGGCACCGGGCTGTTGGCCGCCTGCGTGCCCGGCACTTTCGAATCCTGGATGTTGCTGCTGCGCGATTACGGCACGATGCGCCTGCGCGAGGTGCTGGAGCACGCTATCGCCTACGCGCGGGACGGCTATCCGCTTGTCGAGCGCGCCTCCGCGACGATCCAAACCGTCGAGCAATTGTTCCGGAAGCATTGGGTGACCTCGGCTGCGGTGTACCTGCCGAACAACGAAGTGCCCAAGCCGGGCACGCTCTTCACCAACAGGCAGCTTTCCGAAACCTATGCCCGTATCCTCACAGAGGCGGAAAGCGCAGGTTCAGATCGCGTCGCACAGATCGAGCGCGCGCGCAAAGCCTGGTCGCACGGCTTCGTTGCCGAAGCGATCGACAAGTTTTGCCGAACGCAAGAGGTGATGGACGTCAGCGGCTCGCCGCATCGCGGCGTGCTTTCCGCCGACGACATGGCGCGCTGGCAGCCGAGCATCGAAGCCCCGCTGACCTATGATTACGGCCGGTATACCGTTTGCAAGGCCGGAGTCTGGAGCCAGGGTCCGGTCATGCTGCAGCAGCTCGCGCTGCTCAAGGGATTCCAGCTGGACGGACTCGACCCGGCCGGTCCCGAGTTCATTCACCTGCAAGTCGAGTGCGCCAAGCTCGCCTATGCCGATCGCGAAAAGTTTTACGGCGATCCGGAATTCACGGAAATACCGATCGGAACGCTGTTGTCGGATGCCTACAACGACGAGCGCCGCAAGCTGATTTCGGACAACGCCTCGCTCGACTTCATCCCCGGCTCTGTCGAGGGATTTGGGTCGATCGTGAAGCTGCGCCGCGCTGAAGGCGGTCGCGAGGCCGTGGGCGCGATGGGCGCCGGTGAGCCGACCGTCGGCCGGTTCGGCGAAGTGCGCGGCGACACCGTGCATTTCGACATCATCGACCAGGCCGGAAACATGATTTCGGCCACCCCGTCGGGTGGGTGGCTGCAATCATCGCCGGTGATACCGGAACTTGGTTTCTGCCTCGGTAGCCGTGCGCAGATGTTCTGGCTTGAGGAAGATCACCCAGCGGCACTCGCGCCGGGCAAGCGCCCCCGCACCACGCTGAGCCCGACGATGGCGTTGCGCGATGGCGAACCGTACCTCGCCTGGGGATCGCCCGGAGGCGATCAGCAGGACCAATGGATCACGCAGTTCTTCCTGCGTCATGTGCACGCCAAGATGAACTTGCAGGAAGCGATCGACGCGCCGGCATGGCATTCGGAGCATTTCCCGATTTCGTTCTGGCCGCGCACTGCCCGGCCCGGCGTGCTTGTGGTCGAAAACCGCGTGCCAAAGGCGACGAGGGATGAGCTGCAGCGGCGCGGCCATATCGTTGAAACCGGCCCCGATTGGTCGGAAGGCCGCATCACCGCCGCCTCCAAGCTGGGCCGCCGCCGCCGCGCCGCCGCCAATCCGCGCGGTATGCAAGGCTATGCAGCCGGACGATAAATGACCTGGTCGATCATCGCTCGCGATAGCGTCACCGGCCAGTTAGGCATCGCGGTGGCGACCCGGTTTTTCGCCGTGGGTGCGCGCGTGCCGCATATCGCCGCCGGGATCGGCGCGGTGGCCACGCAGGCGCTGGTCAACCCCTACTACGGCATCGACGGGGTCAGGATGCTGCGCGAGGGCAAAGCTCCGCGCGATATCGTGGACACCCTGATTGCCAGCGATGGCGGCCGCGAAAGCCGGCAGCTCCATGTCATGGATGCAAGCGGCCGGATTGCCGCGCATACGGGCAGCGAATGCGTCGATTGGTGCGGGCACATCGAAGACAAATATCTTTCCGATCGCCGGCAACATGCTGAAGGATCCGCGCGTACTGGACGACACGGCACGTTCTTATCTGGCGAACGAGCATTTGCCTTTTGCGCAGCGCCTGATAGCGGCCTTGCGTGCCGGAGAAGCGGCCGGGGGCGACAAGCGCGGCAAGCAATCAGCCGCGCTTCTGATCCATGGCGAAGAAGAATGGTCGGCGCTCGACCTGCGCGTCGACGACCACAGCGATCCATTGGCCGAACTCGAGCGCCTCGAAGGGGTGAGCCGCGAACGTTGGGTGCACTTCCGTCAGTTCATGCCAACCCGCAAAAATCCGGCAGGGATCACCGATCGCGGCCTCATCGACAGCGCAATGGCGGCTGCGACTGAGAAACAAAAATGACCGCGCCGCCGCTGATCGAAATCGAAGGCTTGCGCGTCCTCTTTCATGGCGACGATGGTCGCGTTACCCATGCCGTCGATAGCGTTGACCTTGCCGTCGCTCATGGCGCGACACTCGGATTGGTCGGCGAATCCGGATGCGGAAAGAGCGTGACCTCGCTTGCGATCATGGGCCTGCTGTCGAAGCACTCCGCCGAGGTCACTGGCTCGATCCGCTTCGACGGCTTCGACCTGCTCGATACGCCGGATGAACGCTTGCGCGAGCTTCGCGGCAACCGCCTGGCGATGATCTTCCAGGAGCCGATGACCTCGCTCAACCCGAGCTTCACTATCGGCGACCAGATCATCGAGACCATCCTGCGTCATCGCGGCGATCGCGGCGTCAGGCGCGGGAGCGCACGATCGAGCTGTTGAGCCGCGTCCACATCCCCTCGCCGGAACGGCGCGTCGACGAATATCCGCACCAGCTTTCCGGCGGAATGCGCCAGCGCGTGATGATCGCGATGGCGCTGGCCTGTGACCCCCGCCTGCTCATCGCGGACGAACCGACCACCGCGCTGGACGTGACCTTGCAGGCGCAGATCCTCGACCTGATGCGCGAGTTAAAGGGTGCGGGGCGCGCCGCGATCATTCTCATCACTCACGATCTCGGCGTGGTGGCGGAAGTCTGCGACGAGGTCGCGGTGATGTATGCCGGCGAGATCGTCGAGCGCGCCGGAGTAGACGAACTGTTCGCTTCGCCGCAGCATCCCTACACCGTTGGCCTGCTCGGCTCGATCCCGCGGCTGGACCGGCGCACGGCCCATCTCGCCACCATCGAGGGCATGGTGCCGAACATGACCAACCCGCCGCCCGGCTGCCGCTTCGCCGCGCGTTGCCCTTTTGTGGAGGAAGCCTGCATCCAGGCGCCGCCGCCGCTGGTTGCGCTGAGCCCTGGTCACTGGTCGCGCTGCATCAAGGCGCCGCTGGAAAGGCTGGTGTCGTGATGCAGAACGTGACGGCGCTCCTCCAGGTCGAAGGTCTGGTCAAACACTTTGTCGCCAGCCGATCGGTGTTCAGCCGGCCGACTGCTTACGTCAAAGCGGTCGACGGGGTGAGCTTCAGCGTCGAGGCCGGCAAGACGCTGGCGCTGGTCGGCGAATCCGGTTGCGGAAAATCCACAGTGAGCCGCCTGGTGCTGCGGCTGATCGAGCCGGACGCCGGGAGCATCCAGTTCGAGGGCCGCGATCTGCTGGCTTTGAATGCAAGTGAATTGCGCAGCTTCCGACGTCAGGCCCAGATCATCTTCCAGGACCCCTACGCGTCGCTCAATCCACGGATGACGGTGAACCAGATCCTGACCGAGCCGCTGGCGCTGCACGGCCTCGTGCCGCCTGCACGGCGGCGCGAGCGCGTCGAGGAATTGCTGCGTCTCGTCGGGCTGGAGCCGCGTCTGGCGCGGCGTTACCCGCACGAATTTTCCGGCGGCCAGCGCCAGCGTATCGCCATCGCACGCGCGCTGGCGGTAGAACCAAAACTCATCATCTGCGACGAGCCGGTGTCCGCGCTCGACGTTTCGATCCGCTCGCAAATCCTCAACCTGCTTCGCGACCTGCAGGAGCGGCTTGGCCTCGCTTATATCTTTGTCTCGCACGACCTCGCCGTGGTGAAGCACATCGCGGATCGCGTCGCCGTGATGAATCTCGGCCGCATCGTGGAGATGGCCGAGACACAGGCGCTGTTTGCCTCACCCCGCCATCCCTACAGCCGCGCGCTTCTGTCCGCGATCCCCGTGCCGAAACCCAGGGCAAAAAGCAGCCGCATGCTGCTGCAGGGCGAAATACCGAGCGCACTCCATCCGCCGTCGGGCTGTCGCTTTCATACACGCTGTCCATACGCGATCGAACTGTGCCGCTCGCAAGCGCCGGAATTGCTCGGGGACGGCACGGGACACGCAACCGCCTGCCACCGCACGGCGGAATTGCCGCCGGCCGACGGCATCGTTCCGGCCGACGGAGCCTTTTCGCCGTCGCTGGAACGCCTGGTCGCAGCATTTGGCCGTTCGGAGGAAGCTCCGGCGCGCTCCGGGGTTGGTACATTCGGCAGCCTGCCCTCGGCAGGGTGAACGTGTTTAACGGGAGAGCTTTGATGAAGATCGTGCGTTTGGCAGTATCGGCAGCAGCGTTGCTGTTCTCGCTGATTTCGGTGCATGGGGCGGCGCATGCCCAGACCACCCTGCGCATCGGTCTTGCCGAAGATCCTGACGTCCTCGATCCGACAATGGCCCGCACCTATGTCGGCCGCATCGTATTCGCCTCGTTCTGCGACAAGCTTTTCGACATCGACGAAAAGCTCAACGTGGTGCCGCAGCTCGCGCTATCCCACGAGACCTCCGCCGACGGCAAGGAAGTCACGATCAAGCTGCGCCCCAACGTGAAATTTCATGATGGCGAGCCATTCGACGCCGAAGCCGCAAAATTTTCGCTGGAACGGCACCTGACGTTCCCGGGATCGTTTCGCAAGCCGGAACTTGCATCACTCGACCACGTCGAAGTGATCGACCCCCTCACCATCAAACTGATGCTGAAGTCGCCGTTCTCGCCGCTGATCCCGCAGCTGACGGACCGCGCCGGAATGATGGTCTCGCCCAAGGCGGCAAAGGCCGAAGGCGACAAGTTCGGATTGCATCCGGTTTGTGCGGGTCCTTACAAATTCGTCGAGCGCGTGCAGCAGGATCGGATCGTGTTCGAGAAATTCGCCGATTACTGGAACAAGGACAACGTCTTCATCGATCGCGTGGTGTTCCTTCCGATCGTCGATGCCACCGTCAGGCTTGCCAACCTGAAATCCGGCGGGCTCGACCTGATGGAGCGCGTGCTCGCCACCGACATCAAGGATGTGCGCGCTGACTCCCGCCTCAAGCTCTCCACCGCAATCGAGCTTGGTTATCAAGGCATCACGCTCAACATCGGCAAGGACAAGACCAAGGGGCCGCTCAGCCAATCGGCCAAGGTGCGTCAGGCTCTCGATCTGTCGATCGATCGCGAAGCCATCAATCAGGTGGTGTTCAACGGCGAATTCATTCCTGGTAATCAGTGGGTCAATCCCGATCATCCCTATTACCAGAAGGCGTTTCCAATCCGGGCGCGCGACGTCGAAAAAGCCAAGGCGCTGTTGAAGCAGGCCGGCGTCACGCCGCCGGTCAGCATCGACTTCATGGTACCGAAAGGCGCGGAAACCGAAGCGGTCGCCCAAGTGGTCCAGTCGATGGCCGCGGAAGCCGGTTTCGACATGAAGATCAGGGTCACCGAGTTCGCGACCTCGCTCAAACAGGCCGAAGCCGGCGAATACCAGGCTTTCCTGCTGAACTGGAGCGGGCGGATCGATCCGGACGGCAATTCCTATATCTTCTTGCACACGGACGGGCCGCAGAATTATAGCGTCTGGAGCAATGCCGAGGCTGACAAGGCGCTCGAGGGGGCGCGGCTCGTCACCGACATGTCGCAGCGCAAGGCGCTCTACGAGAAACTGACCCGGCTCGAGATGGAAGATGAAGCCATCCTGTACATCTTCCATCGCCGTATCCTGATCGCGCACACGACGAAGCTCGAGGGCTACAAGCAGATGCCGGATGGCCTCGTGCGTGTCGTCGGGCTGAAGCTGAAATGAGCCGGAGCGCGCAATGTCATTTGCGGCCAGGTTGCGCGGCGCGTTGTTGGCGTGCCGCGCCACGAAGAAACTAAGCCATGCTGAACTTCCTCGCGCGCCGCATCGTCCAGCTGATCCCGACACTGTTTTTCGTGTCGATACTGATTTTCTCGCTGCAGCAATTGCTGCCGGGCGATCCGGCAATGGTAATGGCCGGCGAGGAACGCGATCCAGCTGTCATCGCGCAGATCAGGCACCAATACCGACTCGATCAGCCGGTACCGGTGCAGTACGTCTATTGGATCAAGGGCGTATTATCCGGTGACTTCGGTGAGTCGCTTCGCATCAAGGTGCCGGTGCGCGACCTGATCGAGCAGAAGCTGCCGGTCACGTTGCAGCTCGCGTCGATGGCGATCGTGATCGCCTTTCTTATCGGCATCCCCGCCGGGATCGTGTCCGCGGTGAAGAAGGGAACGGCCTGGGACTACGGCGCCAACCTCTTCGCATTGTGGGGCATCTCGACGCCGAATTTCTGGCTCGGGATCATGCTGATCTTCCTGTTCTCGATCGAGCTCGGCTGGCTGCCGGCTTCGGGCTACGTACCGCTCTTTGAGAACTGGCGCGCGAGCCTCGCCTCGACCATCATGCCTGCGTTCGTGCTGGGGAACGCCATCGCGGCGATCTTGATGCGGCATACCCGCAGCGCCATGCTGCAGGTGCTGGAGAGCGACTACGTGCGAACCGCCCGCGCCAAGGGCCTTCCCGAACGCTCGGTCATTCTCAAGCACGCCATGCGGAACGCGCTGACGCCGGTCATCACGCTCGGCGCGCTGGAACTCGGCACGCTGCTGTCGGGCGCGGTGCTGACCGAACAGATTTTCTCCGTTCCGGGTTTCGGCAAACTGATTGTCGATGCCGTCTTCAATCGGGATTACGCCGTGGTGCAGGGCGTGGTGCTGGTCACGGCAACGATCTACATCAGCCTGAATCTTGTGGCCGACATCGCTTATATCCTCGTCAATCCGCGGCTCAGGACTTGACGCGAATGACGGACGCCACCCTCACCGCAATTTCCGTCGCCGGCATCGATCACGAGCTGGAAACCCCCGCCCGTCGCGCGTTGCGCCGCCTGTTCAAGCGCAAGGGCGCGGTGGTCGGGCTAATCGTGATTACAACCTTCATCGCCCTTGCGCTGTTCGCTCCACTGATCGCGCCCTACGACCCGATCGCGACGAGCTGGACGCTGGTGCGCAAGTCCCCCTCGGCGCTACACTGGTTCGGCACCGACGATCTCGGCCGCGACGTCCTGACCCGGGTGATTTATGGCGCCCGCGCCTCGCTGCTCGCAGGCGCGATCTCGGTCGGCATTGCACTCGGGATCGGCGTTCCGTTCGGGCTTTTGTCAGGTTATCGCGGCGGTTTCATCGATGCGCTGATCAGCCGGATCACTGATGCCATGCTGGCCTGCCCGTTCCTGATCCTTGCCATCGCGCTCGCCGCGTTCCTTGGCCCGAGCCTCGGCAACGCAATGATCGCGATCGGCATCACCACCACGCCGATCTTCGTGCGGCTCACTCGCGCTCAGGTCATGAGCGTCAAGGTCGAGGACTACATCGAGGCCGCACGGGCCATGGGCAATCCGCGCTGGCGGATCGCGCTGTTCCATATTCTGCCCAACATCATGCCGGCGCTGCTGGTGCAGGTGACGTTGTCCATTGCAGCCGCCATCATCGCGGAAGCCGCGCTATCATTCCTGGGGCTCGGCCAGCAGCCGCCGGCGCCCTCCTGGGGCAGCATGCTCAATGCCGCACAACGCTTCCTCACCAACGCGCCATGGATGGCGATTTGGCCGGGACTTGCGATTTTCCTGGTGGTGCTGTCGCTCAATCTGGTCGGCGACGGGTTGCGCGATGCGCTGGACCCGCGGCAGCGCTGAGCCCCAAATCTAATCCGAAGTCTAATCCGAACCCGCCGCCACAGCCGATTGCCCGAGCAGCGTTCAGACGACGATCTCGCGCAGGACGCGGCGGCAGTCCATCTCATATTCCAGGTCGATCACCGGCGGGCGCGCGAAGTGCCAGGTCAGCCCCGAACGCGCGGCGCCGCGGCGGACGAGTTCTTCCGATAGTACCGGATGGAAGTCATGGATGGTGTAGGCTTGTACTCCCGTCGTCTCCTTCCAGCCGAACCCGAATGCGGCCATGCGGCTTTCCATTGCGCGCGTGGTGAAGCGCACCTTCTCCTTTATCCCGTCGGGTGAGAGGTCGCGGTAGCGCACGATGCGCTCGGGATAGCTGCCGGCTCCTTCGCGCAACTCGGCACCACCAGCGATCACGAAAGACGGGCTGGTGCTCGAACTCGGGCGGACGAAAGAAAACGCATAAAATGACGGCTCGGACGGCGGATCGATCTCCGGACACACATTGCTGCGCGCGACCGGATTCGTTGAACCGTCAAACAGGCCCCATTGCGCAAGCGTCTTCACGTAATGCTCGTTGAATTTCCGAAATCCATCTTCGGTGAACGCCGCCGGGGAACGAAGTTCGCAGGCGCAGAACGAGGTCAGCGCTCGCCCTGCCGCCTGGATGTGCTTGGCAGCTTGCGCAAAACCCTCGGCCAGCGGCAGCAGAGTATTGAAGCGGACGCGTTCGACCTCGAACCCGGCGTCCGCGGCGGCGCCGCTCGAGTATTGAAATACGGCCGGGATAAACCGGTAATTGCCGGCTGGAAATTCAGCTATCGTCACAGTCTGCCCCTTTACTCATGTTGCAAGGCGCACGCCCCGACGCTTTTCAGCTTTTGCTTCAAATGGAATGCCGCGAGCGTGGTGCCGACATAGAGCCCCACACACTGCCGCCCGAGCAACGAAACGAAACGAACCGGCGGGGCAAAGAACGCCACCGCCGCTCAAAACCGAATCCAGAATTCAGGTTGGCCTGAGGGCCTTGCCGAAATCCTTATCGAAGTCCTTGCCCAAATCCTTGCCCGAGTCGAAATCCGACATTTCCTTGGCCCGTTTTGAACTCGCTCGCCCGGTGATCAGTCGCGATCGCTACATAGACTGCCGGCAGCACGAACAGCGTGAACAGCGTGCCGATCGACATCCCCGCCACAACGACGAGGCCGATCGAGAACCGGCTTGCGGCGCCCGCGCCGGAAGCCGTCAGGAGCGGCAGCAACCCGGTCACCATTGCGGCGGTCGTCATCAGGATCGGACGAAGCCGGACCCGCGCCGCCATCTCGATTGCCGCGCGCCGGTCCAGCCCCTCATTGAACTGAAGCTCGTTGGCGAACTCGACCATCAGGATACCATGCTTGCTGATCAGCCCGACCAGCGTCAGCAACCCGACCTGGGTGTAGATGTTCATGGTCGCCAAGCCGAAGAACAGCGGGATAAAGGCGCCGACGATCGCCATGGGCACGCTGATCATGATGACCAGCGGGTCGCGCAGGCTTTCGAATTGCGCGGCCAGCACCAGGAAGATGATGATCAGCGCGAAGCCGAAAGTGATCGCAAGCTGATTGCCTTCCTGCACGTACTGGCGCGAAGTCCGCCAGATAATCGTGACCGAAGCCGGCCGGCAGTTTTTTCGCTTCGCCCTCAAGGAAGTCGACCGCCTGACCGACAGTAACGCCGGGCATCGGCACCGCCTGGAACGTCGCGGAATTCAGCTGATTATAGTGGGTCAGCGCGTTCGGATCTGTACCGGTCTCGATGGACACCACCGTCGACAGCGGCACCTGCTGGCCCGTGGTGGTCGGGACGTAGTAGCCGCCAAGCGCTTCCGGGACAGCCGCAGGCCACGCGGCACCTGCGGGATCACTTGGTAGGAACGTCCCTCCAGGTTGAAGCGGTTGACATAGTTGCCGCCGAGCAGCGTTGCGAGCGTGTTGCCGATACCCTGCATGGTGATGCCGAGATCGCTCGCCTTTGAGCGATCGATCTTCACGCGCACCACCGGCTGGTTGAAATCGAGGTCGCTGTCGGAGACGATGAACAATCCGCTTTTGCGAGCGGCATCTTTCAGTTTCAGCATCTGCTCATAAACAGTCCGAAAGCTGCTGGTGGAGTTGATCACCATCTGAACGGGCAGCCCGCCCGGACCGCCCGGCAGCGGCGGCAAGTTGAACGCGAACGCGTTGACGCCTTCGATTTTCGAGAGCTGCGCCTGCACCAGCGGCTTCAGCTTGATCGAGGAACGCTGGCGCTCATCCCATGGTTTGAGCAGCATGCCGGCCACGCCGTTTTGCGGGCCGTTGATGCCGTTCAAGGCAAATCGAAGATCGGTTTCGGGAAAGCTGGCGAAAACCTTGTCGAGCTTTTCACCGTAGAAATCGAGGTAATCGATGTTGGCGTATTTGGGACCCTTGATCACCGAGAACACGATGCCCTGATCCTCCTCCGGAGCCAACTCCTTGGAGATGTGCGTGTAAAGAAAGCCGACCAGGCCGAGGATCGTCAGCGCGAACAGCGCCGTGACTGGACGATAATCCAGCGAACGATCGAGCTGCCGGCCGTACCAGCGCGTCATCGCGCCGAACACCCTGTTGACCAGTCTGGCAAACCGTCCCTGTTCGGCGCTCTTGAGGAATACCGAGCACATCATCGGCGACAGCGTCAGCGCGATAATGCCCGACACGATCACCGAGCCCGCGAGCGTGAATGCAAATTCCCGGAACAGAGAACCGGTCAGGCCGCCGAGAAAACCGATCGGGGCATAGACCGCAGCCAGGGTGATGGTCATCGAGATCACCGGGCCGACGATTTCGCGCGCGCCCTGCAGCGATGCCTGCATCGGCGGCTTGCCCTCCTCCAGATGGCGGTGGATGTTCTCCACCACCACGATCGCATCGTCGACGACAAGGCCGATCGCGAGCACCATCGCCAGCAGCGTCAACAGATTGAAACTAAATCCAGCCATCAGCATCAGGCTGCAGACGCCGATCAACGAGAGCGGGATCGTGACGACGGGAATGATGACCGAACGGAATGAGGCCAGGAACAGGAAGATCACGACGACGACGATCAGCACCGCCTCGCCCAATGTTTTTTCCACCTCGTCGATCGATGACTGAATGAATTTGGTGGAATCGTAGGCCACCTTCATTTTCATCGAGGGTGGAAGGTTGCGCTCAAGTTCCGGAAACAGCGCGCGCACCCCCTTGACCAGCGTCAGCGGATTGCCTTGCGGCGTCGCCTGAACGCCGATGAAGATCGCGTGTTCGCCGTTGAACGCAACGCTCGCATCGGTGCTTTGCGCGGCCAGTTCGACGGTTGCGATGTCCTCAACCCGCACAAAGCCACCATCCTTGGCCTTGACGATCATCTTCTTGAACTGATCGAGATTCCGGAGATCTGTATTGGTCGAAACGTTGGAAACGACGAAATAGCCTTTCGCCTGTCCGGCAGCCGCCTGAAAATTGTTGGCGGCGATGGCTACGGATACGTCGTTCGCCGACACGCCTCGACCGGCCATCCGCGCGGGATCGAGCCACAGCCGCATCGCAAATGTCTGTCCGCCCAGAATGTCGGCGGAGGCCACGCCATCCACCGTCGACAGCACCGGCTGCACAACGCGCGTCAGATAGTCCGATATTGCGGACCCCGAGAGTTCCTCGCTGGAAAAGCCGAGATACATCACGGCGGTGGTCTGGCCGGTCGTCTTGGTGACGATGGGATCGTTGGATTCCCTGGGGATGAGGTACTTGACCGAGTTCACCTTGGCGAGAACCTCGGTCAACGCCTGGTTCGGGTCGAAGTTGAGCTTGATGTAAACTTGAATCGTGCTGGTGC
This sequence comes from uncultured Alphaproteobacteria bacterium, assembly GCA_963764155.1. Classification (GTDB taxonomy): domain Bacteria; phylum Pseudomonadota; class Alphaproteobacteria; order Rhizobiales; family Xanthobacteraceae; genus Bradyrhizobium. The sequence continues at coordinate 304,224 of CAVXRI010000008.1, read as the reverse complement.
CGAGCACTGAGGAAGACGTGATGTAGTCCACGCCTTCGGCCGAGGCGACCGCCTGCTCGATCGGTGTGGTGATAAAGCCCTGCACCAGATCCGCCGATGCGCCTGGATAGCTGGTCGTGACGTTCACGACCGTGTTCGACAGTTTCGGGTACTGCCGGATCGGCAGCACGGTCGCAGCCCGCAACCCTATCAACAGGATCAAGAGGCTAACCACAACCGACAGAACCGGGCGCTTGATGAAGATATCAGTGAAGGCCATTACAGGCGTCTCGACTAGTTGAGGCTCGTTGATCTTCGTCCCGGGATTGTCGCCCGGCCGCGATGTACTCAGTAGCGCGGCGGATTTGCCGGGACCGTCGGGGCTGGATCGGACGAAATCGTCACGGCCGCTCCCGGTTGCACCTTGAGCTGCCCAACCGCAACGACTCGATCGCCCTTCTTGAGGCCTTTGAGGATTTCAGCGCGACCGTTGACCCGGTTGCCGGTCTGCACAAAGGTTCGCTCGGCCGTCAGGCTGGTCTTGCCGTCGTCGGATTTCTTCTCGGTGATCAGGAATACCGAGTCTCCGTACAGCGTGTAGTCGACCGCCGTCTCAGGAATGGTGACGACCGGCGGATTGTCCGGCAGCACTACCGTGGTGGTCGCGAACATGCCGGGTTTCAGAATGTGATCTGCATTGGCGATCGTCGCCTGGACGCGAATGTTGCGCGTATCGGTGGATATCTGCGGCTCGATGGTGGTGATCTTGCCCTCGAACTTGCGGCCGGGATAAGCGTCGACCGCGACACGCACGATCTGTCCGACTTTGAGATGGCCGCTGTCCTTCTCCGTGACGGTGAAGTTCGCGTAGAGCTCGGAAAGATCGGTCAAGGTGGCGATCTGCGTTCCCGCGGTCAGATATTGTCCGAGTTCGACATGTCGAACGCCGAGTTCGCCTTCAAAGGGCGCGCGCACCAGTTTCTGGGAAATGATCGCCTCGGTCTTGGCTATCCCGGCGGCAGCCTGGTCATAAGCCGCTTGGGCCTGGTCGACCGTTGCTTGCGGACCGAACTGACGCGCGGCCAGCTGCTTGGCGCGATCGAGCGAAAGCTGTGCGACGGTGGCCTGCGCCTTGAAATTCGCGAGATCGCCTTGCTCGGGTGCATCGAACAGCTGCAGCAGCGGCGTACCCGCCTTAACGTGACTGCCGGCGGTGAACATGATGTCGGTGATCCGCCCGCTGACGTCGGAGGTCACATTCACCTGATGCACCGCCGCGAGATCGCCCACCGCGGTCAGAAGGTTCGGGACGACCTCGGACGTAGCCTCGGCGACAGTGACATTGGTCGGGGGCGGCTTATTGTTGGCGAAGAACTGCGCGATCATGTGGCTTCTGAACGCGTTGAATCCGACCAGCCCCCCGACCAATAGCGCCAACGCCAGCCCCACGATGACGAACCAACGCACCGGGCGCACGGGCCGCGTGCTCCGCTTGTCGATGATCGGCTTGCCCGACATTTTGGGTTCAGTCGCAATGTTCATATCATGCACTTTCTATCGTTACCGGCCGTGCCGGCGACAATTCGCGATCCAGATGCAAAGCGATTGCGGCTTCGGCAAGTCCAATTCCGCGCAGGATGAATTCGCAAAGCTGGCGTTGCAGATCGGCCGCATCACCGTAAGAAAGGCACGGCACGGCTGGGAGCCTCGACACCGCGGCCATCAGCACGGTGTGGTGGGCGAACCAGAAAAGATTGAGCGGCTGCCCCCCGATACGCGACGCTTGGCCCGAAGCCACCGCGCTATCGAGCGAAGCCGTAAACACCGACCCGATGAGCTTTTCCACCTTGGCATACAGCAGACGCGCGAATTCCCCGTCGCTCAGGTGACTTGTCAGCATCAGCCGAAGCCGCTGCGCTTCTTCATGATCCGGACCATCCGAAATCTGCACGAAGTGCCGGACCATCCCCCGCACCAGTTCCACCAATGTCCCGGTCGAGGGCTCCTGACCGAGCAGATGCGCCAGATCCGGATCGGCCTCGCACTCTTCAGCCAGGATTTCCGCGTAAAGTGCTGCCTTTGAAGGGAAATGCTTGAACAGCAGTCCTTCCGAAATGGCGGCAGCCGCGGCGACGCTTTTGGTCGTGGTCCCCGCAAACCCGTTGCGGGCAAAGCAACGCTTAGCGGCGCCAAGAATTAACTGCCGGCGCAGATCGCCGGTCATGCGCAAGGTGGACATGGGGCACGTGAGTAATCACTCACCTGCCGGATGTCAAGAATTGGCCGAGCACAATCGCCCAGACCTAAATGGGGTGGAACCCTAGCGAACCCCGGATCCGATTGACGATAAAGGTGGCGTCGCGGTTGGACAACACACGCTCAAGATTGGCGGCGTCGATCTTGATGCTGGCGAAGCGCGGCCCCGCCGAAACCTCCTGAATGCCGGGCGCAAAAGCCTCGACTTCGGCCATCGTCGTCATCGCCCTGCTATCGCTGATACCGCACGCCTTCGCCACTCCGACGAGGTCGGCCGCAACAGCGGTATGGCTCATCTGCCCGCCGGTCTCGCCGTAGCACTCATTGTCCAGCACGATGATGGAAAGATTGGCCGGCTTTTGCAGTCCGACGGTCGCAAGGCTTCCCATCCCCATCAGCATTTCGCCATCGCCGGTGATGACCATCACCGGCAGATTCGGCTGCGCCAGCGCAAGCCCAAGCCCGATCATGACCGCGCCACCCATTGCGCCCCACAGGTACAAATTACGATCGTGATCGCCCACGGCGGCGATGTCGTAGGTCGAGGCGCCCAATCCTCCGACCACGATGGCATCCTTGCGATTTGCCAGAAGGCTGGAGACGACGCTCCGCCGGTCCAAGAGATTCGCTTTGCTCATTTCGTGAAGACCTTTGCGCCGATCAGTCGTTGCGAAAACAGTACGGCCGTCGGCGTGCAGGCGTTGTAGGCTTGGCCTGCCCCGGCCTCGACAACCTCACGCACCTCCCCGGGATCGCTGGCCCTGAGCACCTTGACTCCCGACATTTCGAGCACGGCCTGAGTGCTTGAGCCCATCGGCACCTGCCACGGATTGAACTCGCCCCACTCGCCACGCATCGTCACCAGCGTCAGGAAGGGAAACCGAAAGATCTGCGTCAGCGACAGCATATTGATGCAGTTCCCGACACCGCTGGACTGCATCAGCAGCACCCCGCGCTGGCCGCCCGCCCAGGCCCCGGCAAGCAGCGCCACCCCTTCTTCTTCAGTGGTCAGCGCAATGCCGCGCATCGAAGACGAGCCCAGCACACGTTCGATCAACTCCGAATGCCCGGCATCGGGCACATAGGGGACCTGGCGGACCTCGAACCGCTGCAATATTGCAAAGATGTCCTCCGGCCAGGAGGCCGTGGTTTCGGCGCGTGCGTCGGAACGGGCGTGCATTGCATTTCCAGTCGGCTGGCGAGACAGTCGTGGGACTGTAGACGGCCGCGCGTTTTACGAAAGAGCAAAAACGGCATATCCGTCTTCGCAAAGAGTATGACAGCATGAATTTGGATATGCGAGAGCTTGCGGCCAGCTTCAATCTCGAGAAACTGACGCCGGAATTCTACGTCGATCCCTACCCGACTTATCGTGCGTTGCGGGAGCACGAGCCGGTCAAGGCTCTGCCTAACGGGTCCTATTTCCTGACCCGCTACGACGATCTGGTCGCCGCCTACAAGAACACCACGGCGTTCAGCTCAGACAAGAAAAAGGAGTTTGCACCGAAATACGGCGACTCCCTGCTCTACGAGCACCACACCACGAGCCTCGTATTCAACGACCCGCCGGCGCATACAAGGGTGCGACGGCTCATCATGGGTGCGCTGTCGCCGCGCGCAATCGCCGGCATGGAGCCGGACTTGATCGCGCTGGTCGACCGGCTACTCGACGGCATCGCCGCCAAGCAGCAGTTTGAGTTGATCGGGGATTTTGCAGCCGCTATTCCGATCGAAGTCATCGGCAACTTGCTCGATGTGCCCCATGACGAGCGCGAGCCGTTACGCGACTGGTCGCTGGCGATTTTGGGCGCGCTCGAACCCGTCATCGGCGCCGAAGCGTTTGCGCGCGGCAACAAGGCTGTGAAGGATTTTCTGTTTTATCTGGAAACGCTGGTCGAGCGCAGACGTGCCAAACCCGGCAATCCCGAGCGCGACGTGCTGACGCGGCTTATCCAGGGCGAAAGTAGCGGCGAGAGACTAACGTCGAAGGAATTGCTGCACAATTGCATTTTCCTGCTCAACGCGGGCCACGAGACCACGACCAATCTCATCGGCAACGGACTTGTGGCGCTTTCGGAGAACCCGGCTGAGAAGAAGCGGCTGATCGAGAACCCCGACATGATCAGGACCGCGATTGAAGAAGTGCTCCGGTACGAAAGCTCGAACCAGCTCGGCAATCGCATGACGACGCGAGCGCGTGGAGTTTGGTGGCGTCACACTGCAGGCCGGCACACCGGTCACTCTATGCATCGGCGCCGCCAATCGAGATCCGCAGCAGTTCGCCGATCCGGAACGGCTCGACATCGGCCGCACGCCGAACCGGCACCTCGCTTTCGCCACCGGCGCGCACCAATGCGCGGGGATGGCGCTGGCGCGACTGGAGGGCGCGATCGCGATATCGCGCTTTCTTTCGCGGTTTCCGGATTATGTCTTGAGTGCGAAGCCGGTGCGGGGCGGCCGCGTTCGCTTTCGCGGATTTTCAAGCGTGCCGTGTCTGATAAACCGGAGCACGCCCATCTAGGTCTGCACGGGAGAGGCCGCTAGGGAATCCCCGCCGTGTTGAAGCGAGAAAGATCGCAGTCCCTTTCGGCGTATTGCGTTCTGCGCATGCCGTCGCGATCTTCGGTCACCGTGGGACGGCAACGCGCCTGCCACACGCTTTGCGCTTCTTTGTCAGCCTTCTGCTCTTCCGGGGTTCGTCCGGGCATGGCACGAACCACTGCGCGGCCGTTTACATTGAAATCGGTTGATTGACTGGGCAGGAGCCTGGCCCCGGATGCAATGGCGGCGGCTTTCGCGGCAGCCGCGTCTCGCGTCGCGTTGGCTGCCCTGACCGCATCCGCTGCATGACCATGATCCAGCGCAAACTGGGCCGACGCGGTTGAGAGCGACGCGATGAGAAGGGAGATCGCCAGCGCGATGCGCATGATTGCCTCTTGGTATGAACGCTTCCGAGCAGCGTGATCCATACCGATTGAAGCCGCGTAAAACAGCTTGGCTTACCGCCTCGCAACTGTTTCGATAAAACTTTAGCTATCAAAGGCTAAACCGCCGAGCGGTGCCTTTCGATGCAGGTGCGCAAGACCTCGTCCATCGGTTTTTGCCACCAGTCGTTGGAGAAAATCTCGATTTCCGAGTATCCGGCAAAGCCCTGCGCCTCGACGGCCGCGCGGAGCCGTTTGATCTCGATCACGCCATCACCCATCATTCCGCGGTCATTGAGGATATCCCTGGTCGGCACCATCCAGTCGCAGACGTGAAAGGCCAGGATCCGGTCCTTGCCGGCCCGCGCGATCTGGGCCGGTAGTTCGGGATCCCACCAGATGTGATAAACGTCAAGCGCGACGCCGAGCTGACCGCTGCGCTCTGGGTCGATCCTGTCGCAGATATCCAGCGCCTGCTTGGTGGTGTTCACGCAGGCGCGATCAGCCGCATAGGCGGGATGAAGCGGTTCGATCGCCAGCGGCATCCGGGCCTGTCTCGCATAGGCAAGCATTTCGGCGATTGCATCGTCGACCTGCGCGCGAGCTTGTGCGATGTCTTTGGAGGCGAGGCTCCCCGGCCGGGAGTATTGCGGCAATCCCCCCACGACCAGCACAACGCATGACGCACCGAGCGCCTTTGCCTCATCGACGGCGCGGCGATTGTCGTCCCGCACAGCAAGACGCTGCGCGATGTCGCAAGTGAACATCCCGCCCCGGCAATAACCCGACAATTCGAGCCCGGCGTCCCTCACAGCGCGCACCGCACGATCAAGCCCGACCGCGGCGACCTGGTCGCGCCACGGATCGATAGCGCGAATGCCGTGTCGCGCGCAGGCGTCGATGATCTCTGTGAGATCGCCCTGCTTGCGGACAGTGGCGGTGTTGAGCGACAACCAGCGATGATCGAGAGAGAAATCCCGCATCAGGTTTCGATGCCGCGCAGCGCCAGCACGGCCTTCATGCGCCGTGCCGCGAGATCCGGATCCGCGAGCAATCCCGCCTTGTCGGCAAGGCGGAACAGCTCGGCCAGATGCAGCGTCGAGCGCGTGCTTTCCTGGCCGCCAATCATCGTGAAGTGATCTTGATAGCCGTTGAGATAGGCCATGAACACCACACCGGTCTTGTAGAAGCGCGTCGGCGATTTGAATATATGGCGCGACAGCGGCACCGTCGGCCCAAGCACATCGTGGAAGCCGGCCTCATCGCCAACCGCAAGCCGCGACAACGCATAGGACGCCGCCGGTGCGATGGCATCGAAGATGCCGAGCAACGCGTGCGAAAAACCCTGCTCGTCGCCCGCGATCAATTCGGCGTAATTGAAATCGTCGCCCGTATACATTTTCACTCTTGGATCGAGCCGCCGGCGCATATCGATCTCCCGCTGCTTGTCGAGCAGCGAAACTTTTACGCCATCGACCTTGGCGGCATTGGCATTGACTATGCCGACCGCGACATCCATGGCGGCATCCAGACTGGATGTGCCCCAGTAATTCGCCAGCGCCGGATCGAACATGTCCCCGAGCCAATGAATGATCACGGGCTCGGCTACTTGCGAGAGCACGCGATGATAAACCTTGGCGTAATCGTCGGCATGGCGGCCGAGCTTCGCGAGCGCGCGCGAGGCCATCAGGATGATCCGGCCACCGGCTTTCTCGATTGCCGCGATCTGTTCCTCGTACGCCCGGATCACGTCATCGATGCTCCCGGCATCCTCCAGCGCGAGGTGATCGGTACCGGCCCCGGAGAACACCAGCGCATCGCCTCTTGCCTTTGCAGCGTTCACCGAGCGCCGGATCAATTCCAGCGAAGTCGGCCAGTCCAGCCCCATGCCGCGCTGCGCGGTGTCCATGGCTTCGGCGACGCCAAGGCCGAGATCCCAGATGTGCTCCCGAAAAGCAATCGTCTTGTCCCAATCGATCGCGGCCGAGAGCCAGGGATCGATGTCAGCCAGCGGATCGGAGACCACGTGGGCTGCGGACAAAGCTACGCGGTTCAGTGGCCCCTCCAGCTTTGACGGATAACTCCGCGTTGCGGCGACACGATATGTTTCGAGCGACCGATCCGGCCTTGGCAATTTCACCGTCAGCGAAGACGATGGGGATGAGGGATTGGGCAATACGGGCCTGTTCATGATCTCGTCCCTGATTTGCCTATAGCTTTATCGGCGCGACGTCGATCCAGCGCCGCTCGCGCCAGCTCTGCAACGCGCATTCGGCCAGTTGCACGCCCTTGGCGCCTTCCAGTAGCGTGTACTTGTAGGGAGCGTCTTCACAGACGTGGCGAATGAACATTTCCCACTGCTCCTTGAAGCCGTTGTCGTAGGTGGTGTTCTCCGGCAGGTTCTGCCAGTCGGCATAAAAATCATGCAGCCGCTTTTCGTCGGGGTTCCACACCGGGCGCGGCGTCGCCTGCCGCGGCTGGATGACGCAATCGGTCAGGCCAGCCACGGCCGAGCCGAGGGTGCCGTCGACCTGGAACGTGACGAGGTCATCGCGATAAACCCGCGTCGCCCAGGACATGTTGATGTGAGCGATAACCCCGCCCTTCAGGCGGAAAGTCGCATAGGCGGAGTCGTCGGCGGTCGCCTTGTACTTCCTGGCGCTCTCGTTAAAGCGCTCCGGAATGTCCGTGGTGCCGAGGCACGTTACGCTTTCCACCTCGCCAAAGAGATTGTCGAGCACGTATCGCCAGTGGCAGACCATGTCGAGAATAATGCCGCCACCGTCCTCCGTTCGATAATTCCACGACGGCCGCTGCGCTTCCTGCCAGTCGCCCTCGAACACCCAATAGCCGAACTCGCCGCGCACCGAGAGCATTCGGCCGAAGAAGCCGGAGTCCCGAAGAAAGGCCAGCTTCTTCAGTCCCGGCAGGAACAGCTTGTCCTGTACCGTGCCGTGCTTGACGCCCTTGGCGTTGGCGAGCCTTACGACCGCCACCGCCTCTTCGAGATTGGTCGCAATCGGCTTCTCGCAATAGACGTGCTTTCCGGCATTGATCGCCTTGGTCAGCAACGATGGACGCGCCTGCGTGGTCGCCGCATCGAAAAATACCGCATCGTTCTTGTCGGCCAACGCCTTGTCGAGATCGGTGGTCCAGCGCTGCACGTTGAACTGTTTGGCGAGACGCTCGACCTTGCTCGCGTCCCGGCCGATCAAAATCGGATCAGGCATCACGCGATCGCCGTTGCCGAGCTTGACGCCGCCGGAGTCGCGGATCGCAATGATCGAGCGAACCAGGTGCTGGTTGAGCCCCATGCGGCCGGTGACGCCGTTCATGATCAGGCCGAGGCGTTGGGTCGTCATATCGTTTGCTCCTGAAGAATTCCTGCGTTGGATTGCCCCAGCGGCGAGAGTGCCGACCAGTCCGGATGCACGCCGCTTGCGAAACCGGGACACGCCAGCGATCCCGTCAGCAGATCTCCCTCGTGAACCGCGAGCCGAACCTGGTTGCCGTCGCTTCTGTAGAGATCGGGATGCGCGGACATAAAGGCCGACGCTTCAGCAAACGGCGTATCGGCGAAACCGTCGACGTAGTGATGGCCATTGCGCTCGGCATGAGTGACACCGATCAACGCGCCCAACGCGAGATCTTGCTGCACCGCAAGGCCCGCCTGACAAGTCAGGTCCTCTCCCGTGACAAAGAATTTCTCCCGCTCGGCGCTCCACTTCGCGGCGCGCGTCGCGTTGACGATCGACTTGTAAATGCCCTTGCACGATTTTGAGGAGATGCCGCGATAGCCGAGCACACGAGCCTCAGGGAAGGCGTCATAGCTATCGTCGGCTTCGTCGATGATGAAATCCCGGCGGCCAAATTCGCCGAGCGGCGACTGCATCGTGACGTCTCGCGGCATCGGTTGCTCGATATAGAGCAGCTTGGCTGCGATCGGTCCGAGCGGGCTACTCCGCTCCAGCCGCTCGAGCAATATGCCGAGCGCGGCAAGATCAGCGTACTGCTCGTTGGCATCCAGAGTGACGCGGTAATCATAGGGCAAGCTTGTGAGCTGAGCGCCGATCCGCATCAGGCGCGAATGTCGGCATCGGGATCGCCATTCAGCTTGAGCTTGAAATAGCGCGCGCCCGAGTTCTCGTTGGGATCCGCCACCCCGCCTTCGCCCTCGATCTTGTCATCGAGGCCGACGGTGTGCCTGACAGCGACGCGCTCCAGTGGGTGGCGCTGGGAAAGAAATTGCGAAACATCGTTATGCCCGAGGTCGGGCGACAGCCTCGCATCTATGCCCGCGATATTCCCGCTCATGCCGACGAAAAAACTGGTGCCCGCGCAGCGCAGCAGCGCATCGAGAATGGCTTTATCGATCTCGGCCGACCCGTAGCCGGCTGCGAGCGGCGGAATGTCCTGTTTCGCGCAGGCCGAGACCTGGGGTCCGATGCAGCGGGCGTGCAACTCGAAGGCGGTCTCAAACCCGGCTCGCGCAAGATAAAGCTCTCGCGCGATTCCCAGGGCGCGACGCAACTCGGTGACAGTCTCATCGGGCGCAAGGTGTGGGCGCTTGTCGAACCATTTCGGCACCAGCAACTCGGCGCTGGCGCCGACCGCGGTCCCCCTGCCCACGACCTCGATCTCGGCGCGCACGAAAACCTGCGGCGTCGCGTTGATCATCACCGCGCCAAATCGAAACGGCCGGGAAAACCGAACCGGGCGTTCGAAAAATGAAATGTCGCGCACGGCGAGACGGTGCGGCATGGGTGTGTTGCCCTAATCCAGCGCGCTTTGCGTAAAGAAGTGCTTGCGGATTCGCTGCACCAGTTCGGTGAACGCCGGATCGGCCATCGCGTCGAGCGAGCGCGGGCGCGGCATCGGCACATCGTAGATCGCGGCAATAGCGCCGGGCCGCTCGGTCATGACCAGCACGCGGTCGGCGAGGAAGACGGCTTCCGGAATGGAATGCGTGATCAACAGCACGGTCTTTCGGGTCTCACGCTGGATGCGCATCAACTCGACATTCATCCGCTCGCGCGTCATCGCGTCCAGCGCGCCGAACGGTTCGTCCATCAGCATGATCTTGGGATCGTGCACCAGTGCCCGGCAGATCGAGGCCCGCTGCTGCATGCCGCCGGATAATTGCCACGGCAGCTTTTTTTCAAAACCTTCGAGCCCGACCAGTTTCAACAGCTCCTTTGCCCGGGGCAGATATTGCTCGCGCGGCAGGCGCTTCATGTCGATCGGCAGCATCACATTGGCCAGGACATTGCGCCACGGCAGCAAAAGCGCGTTCTGGAACACGATGCCGACATTGCCGTGCGGCTTCGTCACCTGCTCGCCTTCGACCAGAATTTCACCGGTCGAGGGCGGCAGCAGGCCCGCGATCATCTTCAGCAGGGTCGACTTTCCGCACCCGGACGGACCGACGACGACAAAGAACTCGCCTTCGTTGATGTGAAAGTCCAGGGGAAGCAAGGATGGCACGTCACCATCCCGCGACCGGTATGTCTTGGACACGCCGGCAAGCTTTATTCCCGGCCTGCCTCCCACCGCGCGATCGGAGACCAGGTGCAGGTGCGCGGGCGATTGACCAGTGGGGTTTGGTTTAGACGCAGGGTTCATGTTACTTCGGCAGATATTCGTTGGTGTAGAACGCTTTCGGATTTTCCTTGGCTTTTGCGTCGAGGCCGCCATATTCGACCATCAAATTGACGGTCTCCAACATGTTTTGATCGGTCACCTGGAACGGGCGCTTGCCTTTTGTTTCCGGCGTTCGATACAGCGGGATCGTCAGTTCGAACCCTTGTGTCAGCGTGTCGATCTTGCCGCCTTTCGGATTGGCGTCGAGGATGGACTGTGCGGCGGCTTTCGGGTCCTTTTCGGCGGCCTCGACCGCCTTCGTAGTCGCCGACATGAAACGTTTCACCAGATCGGCGTGCGTCTTGACGTAATCGGTATTGGCGATGATCCCGGACGAAACCATGTTGATGCCGTAATCGGCGAATTTGATCGGGTAGACGTCCTTGCCGGTGGCGTCCTTGATCTTCATCGACTGATCCATGACATAGCCGAGCAGCAGGTCCGCCTGGCCGTTGATGACGGCGTTCAGCTTGGTCTGACCATCGCCGGCGACGGTGGTGAAGTCGGTTTCCTTCAAGCCGGTCTTTTTCAGGAATAGCGGCCAGATCTGGGTCATCGAATCGGCCGGCGTGATCGCCACCGTTTTGCCCTTGATGTCTTCAGGCTTGCGGATGTTCTTGTCCACAAAGCCCATCACCGACATGGGACTGGTCTGCAACAGCACGCCCACTGCGATCACGGGCGCGCCCTTTATCGTCGCGCGCATCATCGTGGGGATATCGACATAACCGAAATCAGCGGTTTTCGCGGCCACCGCCTGCGTGGTGGCCGCCGAACCGCGGCCTTCCTGGATTTCGAGGTCGATATTCTCGGCCGCGTAGATGCCCTTGGCCTTGCCGTAATAGAACGGCGCGTGCTCGCCATAGACATACCAATTCAGCATCAACACGACTTTGTCGGCAGCTGAAGCCGGGACTACCGTAGACACCATCCAGCTCAACGCGAGCGAAACCACCGCCAGCAATCGCATCATGTGTATTTCTCCCATCCCTGTGCTCCGGCCTTGGCGGCCGCTTTTTCTCGTTCGTCTTTATGAAGTGAAAATGATCTCCTCGCGCTGGCTGACATGCCAGGGAACTACCAGCCGCTCGATCCGGTCGACGATCCAGAACAGGATGACGCCAAGCAGCGCCAGGATGACCAATGCGGCGAACATTGTCGGCAGATCGAAGGTGCCGATCGAGCGTTGCAGCACGTAGCCAATACCCGAATTGGAGCCTACGAATTCGCCGACCACTGCGCCGACGACCGCCAGCGTCACCGAGACCTTGAGGCCGGAAAAGATCGCCGGCATGGCATTCGGCAGGTTGACCGCGCAGAACACGTGGAAGCGACTGCCCTGCATCGCGCGCGCGAGATCGACCATATCGGGGTCGACCGATTTAAATCCCTGCACTGCCGAGACGACGACGGGAAAGAACCCGAGCAGGAACGCCGAGATCACTTTTGGAATGATGCCGAAGCCGAACCAGACCACGAACAATGGCGCAATCGCGATTTTCGGCACGGATTGCGAGAACACCAGTAACGGATAAACGTAACTCTCGATGGTCTTCGATCCAGCGATCAGCATGGCAACGGGAATGCCGAACGCGGCCGAAAGCAGAAACCCGCAGATCGTGGCGTAGGTCGTCGGCCACGATTGCCGCAGTAACTCGGGCCAATCGCTCCGCAGCACCGCGACAACATCGCCCGGCGCGGGAATTTGGTACGGCGGAATCTTGAACAGCCGAATCGCCAGATCCCATGCGATGACGATGAAGATCAGGAACAGGAACGGCCGCACCCAGGCTGCATTGAGCGCCCGCGATACGCTGCCATTGCCCTTCGGCTCGGCCACGCTTCTCTCCTTGATCGTCTATTTGTTGGGACAGAAATTAACCCGTTGGATAAATACTGTCCAGCCTCTTTCCGCGACGCGCCGAACTGTTCCAGCCGCACCGGCAAAGGCCATCGGGCCGGCGCTCGCATAGCCCTGCGTGGCCTCGCATGCTTCACAACGAACAAAACTGAGAATGGGTCCTCGCGGCCGCGCGAACGAGGGACATCAATTGTGGAGGGGCGGATGCCGCCGCGGCGCGCGCTACCCACCTGTCCCGGTCCGCCGAGTGCTCAGGGCGGCATTCAGCTCAGCGGTCACCTGGTCGCCGAGATCGGGCCTGCAATGTTCGAGCACGCGATGCAGCGGGTTGAGGATGGGTCGTGGTGAGCCGCCTTCCTTCCGCTTCACCGTACCGGGCATTAGGCATAGTCTTCCACGCGGCTGATCTTGCGCGAGGAGAGAAATCACATGAGGACCGCTTTCGCACTTCTTCTCATATGCCTCACATCCACTGCATATGCTCGATACCTATCGGCAGAGCCACATAGCGGCACACTCGGTCCGGGAAAGGTCGTGTTGGTGGACAACGGAAAGTGCGGCGCAGGGAAAGTCCTACAGCTTACGGGCGTCGAAGGGGCTTCTGATTTTGCCGCAAACCGACATAGAAAATGCATCGAGAAGCCTGATCACGGGAAATAGTTGCCTGGCGGACAGACCGGCGCGCCATGCAGTTGCGTTGACTATCATTGCAGCCACTCGACGCGCATGAGCGCCGAGCGATGGACCGACGACGTCCGGCTGTCCGATCACGAACCGCCTTCGCCTGCACGGGGTGCGGCAAGATCGGCGCAGATGTCTGGCCGTGTTTCGACTATGCGGAGCAACCGCCGCTGCTGCGAGCGATCCGTCGCGATCACGCTGACGCGCTCGCATCGTACGTGCTGCGGATCGTTGCCGCACCCCGCCTGGGTCGTGGAACAAAGGGAACCTTCGATGAAATCGGCTTCGCGTCGTGAGCCTTTTCATGGTAGGGAACTGGACATTCTGATGTAAGCTCCACACATCACCGCCCGGTTACTCGGCTGTTATCGGTGACTGAGAGTTCTTGCGCTCCCGCCCATTTGTGCCGGTGAGCGCATGTGTAACAAGTGTGTAGAACTCGATAAAAAGATCACCCATTTTCGCCGCTTCGTCACGGGCTATCTATTCGACCCGCTCACGGATGACCGCATCAAGGGGTTGATCAGAGACTTGGAGCGGCAGAAGGAAGCGTTCCACTCGGCTCACTCACTCGCCGCAGCGATAAGCCGCGATCATTCCTGAACCCGCTGCGCTCGAAACAAATCCACAATTCGAGCCTTAAAGCTACCGCCCTGCGGTGGAACGGCGCGGCGCTGCCGCGGTTGCCGTCGTCCGGCATCCGCGCGGTGCTGGACACGCGCTGCCGACGCGACGTGAGCGAGGTAGAGAAGATTTTCGTAAGCGGGTCGGCCGGCTCACTGTTCGCGCACGGGCTGGTTTGCTTTCGATGGCATCACCATGCCACCGTTGAAACGATCTTGGTTAGTGAGCGCTCGCTGACGGTCGCCATCACCTTTCATTCGCCCATCGAACAGGAATGGCCGCGTCTCATTTGCGCTGTCCACGGCTGGGGGTTGCGACTGTCCAGACTTAGTATTTTGCGCGTTGGCCACAGTTGCCGCCAGGATCAATACAGACGCTATTGCTTGTCTCGACAAGACGGGGGTCCTCGTTCTTCGTACAGGACCAAGGTGCGGCGATGCGACTTTGCTTCGGTCATGGTCTGGGGAAAACTGGGCTTTAGAGTGGCGGCCGTCCGCGCGCACCACGCGCCGTCAACCGCCATCGTGAGCGGGAACTCCTGCCTTGAGCAGGAAATTCTGGCGACAAGAATGGCTTCACACACGTTATTGTCAGCCTTACCGCCATTGCATTTTTGCCCGACGGGCAAATCGTTATTTTGTGTCCAGCCCTGTTTGAAAAAAGATTCCACTTTGCCTGTCGGGCAAATCATCTCTACAAACTCGCCCCATCCTGTCCCGGCAAGAGGGGCGTTTCGCGATCGTCACGAACGCGGGATGGGATGCGGTGGACGCAGCGGCATCGACAGACGAACGATGCAGGTTGCGGACGGCGAAGTCGTGTGGTCCTGACGCTCCGATGCTGGCGTCAAGTTTATCAAGCGATCGATGAACGACGGTGGCAAAAAAGCCCGGTCACCGGGGAGATCACGAAGTAAGCCGTAAAACCATTGCGCGGGGAATGCCGGGCGTTTCCGGTGTGACCGTGGTGACTATACTCGTGTGCTTTTATAACTTGCACGCGAGGCTACGGGCGCGGCGGGCGCCCGGCATTCCCTGCGCCCTCTGAATTTGCGAGGGCGGGATGTTCTTCTCAGGCCAAAACTCGGGCGCATCGGGCCGCGAGATCGCGAAGGTGTGCCTGCGAACGAACGACGCTGTTTGACAAGTTAAGTGGGGTTCCGAAGTGCGTGTGGCGCGAATGCCTGAGCGCTCCGGAACCTTATCCTGAGAAGCGGCCCCTTCGCGGCGTCTCGAACGACGAAGCCATTGGCGGGGCCTCATGGTTCGAGACGCGCGCAGGGCGCGCTCCTCACCATGAGGTTGCAAGAGCGGTCCGTCGCGGCTTTGGTTCACGTTGGCGTGGCGCGGGAGGAAATCAAACCGTCTGATGTATCGGTGACCGCGGCTTTCGCGATTTGTTTCTGCGGAAGGTCGCCGAAGATTTGCCCGTCAGCGCCGCCAAAACCAGGGCGACCATATGCCCGAGCCGCTCGTCCCTTGCCTCTTTCTTCAGGAGATCGCGGCCGAAAATGACGCTGAGCGTGGCGCTATTGGAAAGATAAAAAAAGCTCAGGGCGGCTATCGAAATGTAGAGCTGTACCGGATCTACCGCCGCCTGGAAGTCGCCGCTTTCCACGCCACGCCTCACCACAGTGCGGATCATCTCGACGAAAGGCGAATGCATCGATTTGACCTTCGTCGACCGCTTCAGGTGCCGCGCCCGCGCCAGGTTCTCGGTCTGCAACAGCGCCAAAAACTCTGGATTGCGAATGAAGTAGTTCCAGGTGAAGTCGATCAGGCGCTCGATAGCTTCGGCGGGATCGAGGTGTTCGAGATCAAGCCCGCGCTCCTCCACGCGAATTTTTTCATAGGCCGCTTCGAGCACCGCGAGATAGAGATCCTCCTTGTTGCCGACGTGGTAATAAAGCATGCGCTTGTTGGCGCCGGCATGGGCCGCAATGCGGTCGACCCGCGCCCCGGCAAGACCATGCGCGGCGAATTCCTGCTTGGCCGCCTCGAGAATGCGAATTCGCATGCCCTGGGGGTCGCGCTGCCATTTCAAAGTTTGCTTAGCCTTGGCCAAACGGTTCACTCGTCGTATCGGAAACGCGGATTTAGCATGCGTCCGCGGCTTTGAGAATGAATGATCTGTTCGTCGAATTGTGGTCATCGATAGATGAAAAGTTCATGGCTTCCGTAAAGATGGCTCGACGAGCAAGGTGGGAACGCCGCAGGTGCCGTTGCGCACGCTCAGCACCCGCGTCCCCGGCTTGCGGCCGGCGCGCACTTCGGAGACGTCGATACCGGCTCCCAGCAGACGTGCCCTCGTTGCATCCGCGTCCGCAACACGCCAGCTCATGCCCCATAGCTTGTCGTTACCCTCGGTGTCCTTGCCCGGTCGGTGCACCACTTCAACAATGAGATCGCCGCAGCGAAAGAACATTAAGCGGCCCCAGTCGGGATGCGAACGATCGAGCGCCATGTCGAGCCCGAGCCTTGCGCCATAGAGCGCGGCGGCGCGCTCGGCGTCGGCGGTAGCGACAACGACGTGATCCAGCGCCGTGATCGGCGCGGCGGCGATCGGATTGGAACGCGGACGGTCGCGCGCAAGCTCGAGAAAAAACAGCCTCACCCCGCGCGTCGCCTCGGTGGCGGCGCGGGTTCGCTTCCATGAAAGCGTGGCCGAGCTTACCGCATCGCGGCTTTCGACTTCGGCCACCGGCTCCGGCTTCATCATGAGCCGCTCCAGCCGGCGGTGCATCTTCGCAATGTCGCCAGTCCGGAAACAGATACTCGCCAGACCCTCGCCCTGCGCGGCAAGCACCGCGCGTATCCGCTCGGCCGCCACGCTGGAACCATGTGGCGACATCAGCTCCAACGACATGTTGTCCAACGTGAACAACACGCGCTCGGCGCCATCGCCGCTGCTTTGCCAGGACGGCTTCTGCCCAACCAACGTCTGGTAGGTTGAAGCGCCGGCAGCGATATCGCCGACCAGAACGACGATGTGATCGAGCCCGATAATCACGGAAACAGTCCGCGCGTGTTCTTGGCGGCGCGCACCTTCTCCACTCCGATCGCCATGGCGGCAGTGCGATGCGGGATGTTGTCGGCCTTAGAGCGCGTCACCATCTGATCGAACGCGCGATCGAGGATGTGATATTCCCGACGCATCACTTCCTCTTCTTCCCAGAATAATTGCTGCAAATCCTGCACCCATTCGAAATAGCTGACCACCACGCCGCCGGAATTGCAGAGAATATCCGGAATCAGAAAGATTTCGTCCTGACGCTTCTCCAGCACCAGATCGGCATCCGGCGTGGTCGGTCCATTGGCGCCTTCCGCCAGCACCCGGCATTTCAGTTTTTCCGCCACCCCGGCATTAATCACCCGCTCCATCGCCGCGGGCACCAGCACCTCGCACGGCAAGGTAAGAAGCTGCTCAGGATCAAAATGCAATTGGTTGGAAAACCCGGCAATGCTGCCGTGCGTGCCGGCGTGCCGCATCAGCGCCGGTATGTCGAGTCCCTTGGGGTCGTGAAGCGCGCCGGTGTGATCGCTCACCGCGATTACCTTGAGCCCGAACTGATGAAGCTCGAATGCGGCATAGGAGCCCACATTGCCAAACCCCTGAACCACAGCAGTTGCGCGGCCGGGACTGATCGACAATTCCTTCAACACGCGGTTGGCGAGATAAGCGACGCCGCGCCCGGTAGCCTCGCGCCGACCAAGCGTGCCCCCGGACGAAACCGGCTTGCCCGTGACGATCTCTGTCACCGTTCGACCCTGATACATCGAGTAGGTGTCCATGAACCAGGCCATCACCTGTTCGTTGGTACCCATGTCCGGCGCCATCACGTCGGTATGCGGCCCGACGAACGGGATCATCTCCTGCATATAGCGCCGCGACAGCGACTTGAGTTCGCGTTTGGAAATCTTGGACAGATCGACATTGATTCCGCCTTTGGCGCCGCCGTAAGGCAGACCGACAAGCGCACATTTCCAGCTCATCCAGACGGCAAGCGCGGCGACCTCCCCGATATCCACGCTCGGCGCAAATCGCGTGCCGCCCTTGGTTGGACCCAACGTGAGGTGATGCTGCACACGATAACCTTCAAACACCGCAACGGTGCCGTCGTCACGATGGATTGGACAGGAGACGGTGACCGCGCGCTTCGGCAGCAGCAGGCGGTCGCGCTCGTCCATCGGAATTTCAAGATGATTGGCGATCACGTTGAACTGGTTCGCGGCCATGTCGAACACCGGACCGGAATAGACGGTCATCGATCCCTCCCCTCGAATTGTCCGCCCGGACCTCAGACCGGTGCTGTAACAAGGTCGTAGTCCCGCCCCATTCTGATCTCAAGCGAAACGGGCGGCAGGCTTGCAAATAATTCAACGGATATGCTGACAGGACCAATGCTAATGTAACCCCAAACGCTACGACCGATTGCGGTGACCACAATCGCTACATCAGTATTACGACGGACATTCTTATGCAGGCACTCTTCATCGGACAAACTTATATCGACGTAACTTTTATCACCGATCATATGCCGACCGGGGATGAAAAACATGTCGCGTCGGCCTATGCGGTCTCGTTCGGAGGCAATGCGGTGACCGCGGCGTTCTGCTGCGCCAAGCTGGGCATCGTGCCGGACCTGATCGCCACCATCGCCGACGACTGGTTGGGCCGAATGTTTCAGGACATGAGCGCGAAGTACGGCATTTCAATCCATGCTCGCAAGGTGAACTCCTCCTCGCTGTCATTCATCATGCCGAACGACGGCAAGCGCGCGATTGTGCGATGCCGCGACGACCAGCACATCCACCCCTTTCCGTTGCTGAACCTCGGAAATTGCCGCGCGCTGCATCTCGACGGCCATCAGCCGGATGCTGCAATTCACTACGCGAGGCTGTGCCGCGAGGCCGGCATTCTCACCTCGCTGGATGGCGGCGGGTTGCGCACGAACACCCACGAGCTTCTGGAGTTTATCGATGTCGCGATCGTCGCAGAGCGGTTATGCGAACAGATGGACATGACCCCCGAGCCGATGCTGAATTATCTCAAGAGCCGGGGTTGCCGCGTCGGCGGGGTCACGATGGGAGAACGCGGGCTGCTTTGGTATGAGGAGACCGGAGCCGTTCACGAGCTTCCCGCGCTTCCAATCCCGCGCCAACGCGTGCTCGACACCAACGGCGCCGGGGATGTCTTCCACGGCGCTTATGTCTATTCCTATCTCGCCAACCCCGGCAAAAGCTGGCATGAGCACTTCGAGTTCGCGCGCGCGGCATCGACTTACAAAATCCAGCGCCTCGGCAACGAAGCCGGACTGCCAACGCTTCCTGACATCGAAGCCGTCAGGCAGGAATTCGAGGCGCGGGTCTAAAGTCGCTAACCGATGGCTGAAGCCAAAGCGCTCTTGAGATCGAAGCCTGGATCGGCCGCCTGCTCCGGCGTGATCGAGCCATTGGCGGCCAGCAGCCGACGGCCGAACATATGATCTCCCGCCCGGTTGATCGAACTCGATACCGACGAGCCGCCCTGCTTTGTAGCAAAATGCCGAAAAAGCTTTTTGCGCGGGATCGCCGCGGACCACGACGCGATCGTAACCGGTGGTGAGCCCGGCGATCTGAAGCTTATCGTCGCCCTGGTCGCTCCAGAACCATGGCTGGCCGTCATAGGCTTTGGCATCGCCGGTCAGACGCGCCGCCACGCAGCGCGCATGATCGGTGGCGTTTTGAACCGATTCCATTCTCAGCGATCCGCCAAAGCGCGGGCTGGCAAACAGCGCGCAGTCGCCGATCGCTGAAATGTCAGGATCAGCTGTCAACAAATGGTCATCGACGATAATTCCCGAGGCGACCGGCAGCCCCGCCTCCGCCGCCAGTTCCGCGTTAGGCAGGACGCCGACGCCGACTACCACAAGGTCCGCCGAGATATGCCGACCATCACTCAGGCTGACGCCGCTTACCTTTTTGCCATCGCTCTCGATGCTTGTAACCTGTACGCCCAGATGAATGCGAATGCCCGCCGCAGCATGGCGCTGTTGAAAGTAATCCGAGACCTCCGCCGTCACCGCACGCGCCATCACGCGGCTTCCAAGTTCGACGACGTCGACCTCAAGCCCTTTGATCCGCGCCGTCGCCGCAAACTCCAGCCCGATGAACCCCGCACCGATGACGACCACATGCCGGCTCGCGGCAATCCGCCGTCGCAAGTCTTCGCTGTCATCGAGGATGCGCAGATATCGCACGTCGGGCAGGTTGGCGTTCGGAATGTCGAGAAGGCGATTGCGCGCGCCAGTGGCGAGCACCAGGTGGCCGTAATCGAGAGACGAACCAGATGCGAGCCTCACTTGGCGCGCGGTGCGATCAATCCAGGCGGCACGATCCGAAATCAGTTCGATGTTCTGATCGCGATAGAATTTGTCTGGCCTGAACATCAGGCTGTCGGGCCCGCCGGTGCCCTTGAGATAGGCCTTCGAAAGAGGCGGCCGCTGATAGGGCAGATGCCCCTCGTCATTGATAAGGGCGATACGCTCGCCAAAACCGTGCTGACGCAAGGAGACCGCGAGCTGAAAGCCTGCGTGCCCGGCGCCGACGACCAGAACTGAACCCGTTGTCATTCGTCACACCGGCGAGATTCGAGACGGCAACTTGTGAAAGCCGCGCAAGCGGTGTTCAAAGCGCAATTGGATTCACCGGACGCGACCCGTCTTGCCACGGCGGCAGAAACCGGATGGTCGTTCGTCGTATTCATGGGCATCACGTGCTCCCGGTTCCAGCCGTTTCGATGCCGAATGCCTCAGCTCGGCCAGTGCTTTTCTGCATTTTGCCGAGTTCACTTGGGATTGTCACGTCTGCCCTTCTGCGATTAAGTGCAGGCCAAGCTCCGAGGCCGCTGAAATGCCGATATCCGCCAATCCCGACGTCTCGCTTCCCGCCGATCCGGCGCTGCTGCGGATCGACGGGTCGATCGCGACAATCACGCTTAATCGCCCCGACGCCTTCAATTCGATTGATCTTTCGATCGCGAAAAAGCTGGAGCAGCTCAGCGCCGAAGTAGAGGCGTCGGCCGACATCAGGGTGCTCGTGATCGAAGGTGAAGGCCGGGCGTTTTGCGCCGGTGGCGATCTACAGACGATAGGGGCTGCGGCGGCTGCCGACGAGATTGCGCCCGTGGTCGGGGAGTTGCTGCAACATTATCATGCCTTCATCACTACGCTGCGTCGCATGCCAAAAATCGTGCTGGCGAGCGTGCACGGCTCCGCGGCTGGGGCGGGCCTGTCGCTGGCCTTTGTTGCGGACCTCTGTATTGCCGCGGAGGACGCCCGCTTCACCCCGGCCTACAGCAAACTCGGGGTATCACCTGACGGCGGCGGCACGGTCGGACTTGCCGCAAGCGTCGGCGCCCGACGCGCGTTGCAAATCTTTTTGGCAGAGGACAGCTTTACCGCCGCACAGGCTCATCAGTGGGGCTTGGTGGTCAAGGTCGTTGGCGCAAGCGAGTTGAAGGCCGCAACACGCGAACTGGCGGTTCGGTTGGCCCAAAATGCGCCCGGAGCGCTGGCCGCGACCAAGGCATTAATTCACAGTGCACCGGTAACTTCGATCGAACAGCAGCTCGATGCCGAACGCGATGCGATCATCGCTTGCATGCAGACTGACGAATTCCGCGCTGCCGTGAAGAAATTTACCAGCAAGAAGAAATAAGATCGGCGCGATCGGCTCCTCAATTGCGAGCCTTCGGAGTGAATGCCCCGACATAGCCTTGGGATGCCGAAAGCGTTCAAGGCGGGCAGATGTAACCCGTTCCCGCCGGCGACTTGAAGCAGCCGACAAATTCGGGAATCACATGCTTCGGCAGCCACAGCACCACCTGCGGGAAGTAGATCGTGAAGGTGATGGTTATCAGGAACACGACATAGATCGGCAACGCTGCTCGCAGTGCCTTGCCAAAACTGACGCCGACGAATTTCGAGGCCATCAACAGCACCAGCCCATACGGCGGCGTGATCAGTCCAAAGGCCAACGTCGCGATAAGCACCACGCCCATATGCACGCCGTTGATGTCCCCGGCCTGGGTCAACGCGTTCACCAGCGGCATGAAAATAATAATTGTCGGAACCGGCTCGATGAAATCGCCGACGACCGTGAATAGCAAGACCATCAGCAGCATGATGTGATGCGGGTCGTTGCCAGCGATCGAGGTGATCCAGTCGGCGATGACAATGGCGCCACGCAGGTAAGCCAGCATCCAGCCGAAAGCGTTGGCTGCTCCAATCGTAATCAGCGGTAGCGAAAAAATGAGCCCCGCCAGGCAGAAATCGTAGGGAATTTTTTTGATGTGCCCGCGATTGAGAGCGGGAATCACGATCACGATAATCCAGATCACCGCGACCACACCGGCCTCCGTCGGAGTGAACCATCCGGTGAGGATGCCGCCGAGCAGGATCACCGGAATCATAAGCGGAAGCGCGGCGTCACCGGTTGCGAAAACGATCTGTTTGAGCGGCGCGCGCGGCTTGCTCATGCCGGAAGGGCCGAAGAAGTAGCAATAGATCATCAGGCCGAAGCCGATCATGAAGCCCGGCACCACACCCGCCATGAACAGGCCGGCGATCGAAACGTTGCCGACCGCGCCGTAGACCACTGCGGTAATGCTCGGCGGCACCAATGCCGCAATGGTGGAAGCCGAAGCGATAATGGCCGCGATGAAGGCAGGCGTGTAACCTTCCCGCTTCATCGGCCCGCCCAACGCGCGGCTCATCACAGCTACGTCGGCAGTGGTCGATCCCGACATTTCAGAGAAGAACATGCTGAACACGACCACCACCTGCGACAACCCGCCCCGGATATGGCCGACCAGCGACAGCGACAAATTGGCGATGCGCACCACGACATTGGCTGAACTCATGAGTTCACCAACCAGAAGGAAGAACGGGATTGCGAGCAACGCTTCGGAATCCACGCCGTCGAAAATCTTCTGAATTATCGCGGCAAGAGAGACGTCGGCCAAAAACGCGCCGATGAAGACGCCGCCTAGCAACGAGAACGGTACCGGGACCCCGAGATAGCCGAAGAACAGGAAACAGAACGACATCAAGCCCAGGATGACGGGCGCGCTCACGTGCGGGAACCCGGCTGGACCTTGATCCCGCCGACAGGAGGGATCACGAAGTCCTCTTCGGGCGGTTCGGGGTGGTCGAAGCCATTCGCAATTCCGTTTACCAGCTGCTCAACGGTGAACAGCGCGATCAAGACACCGGATAGCGGGATCACCGCATAAAGCGATGCGATCGGCGTGCCCGACGGCAGGCGAAAGCTGCCAAATCCCCTGAGATAGTTGAGGTAGCCAAACCAGATCAGGCAGGCCGCCACGCCGAGCACGACGGCGCGGATGATCACCTCGACGATGAGACGCGGCGTGCCGTGCATCGCTTCTGATATCGCAGTCAGATACAGATGATCGTTACGGCGGGTGGCGACGGCGGCGCCGATGAAGATCGCGTAGATGAATAATGTGGAGGTCACCTCCTGCAACCACAGCCAGGGATGGCCGATGGTCCGCGTAACGATGTCGGCGGTCACGGACATCGAGAAACCGAAGCACAGCACTCCGCAGATGATCATCAAGACCAGTTCGAGACCGTCCAACGCCCGCCATTTCAGGTGATGCTGTCTGCGCAATACCAGTTTGTCGGAAATCATTATCCCCGCTCCGCAAAGATGCGCGTTTCTGAGCTATGGGCGATTAGATGCACAAACGGCCGCTCCGCGCTGGGCACCCCGACAGTCCGCGTCCTACTCGCGCAACGTGAAGAGCCGAAAGCCCCGCACAAGACCGGGCAGCACGATGCAGTGGATTGGCGCACGCTCAGTTGATTGCCCGAACAAGGTTCTTGATCTTCTCAGCGTGAGGTCCGAGATCCTTGGCAAGCTTGTCCAGATAGGGATCGGCAATCTTCTGGAACCCCGGCTTGTCAACGTCGGTCACGATCTTGACGCCCATCTTTTCGAGCTTGGTGGCCGCCGAGCGCTCGAGATCGAACGCACGCTTTGGTTCCTGCTCGCTGACGTCGTGCGCCGCAGTCATGACCCACTGCTTCTGCTCGGCGCTGAGGCTTTGCCAGAGCTTGTCGCTGATCCACACGATGGCGTTATTGGCTTCATGCCCTGTCATCGACAGGACCGGCGCTACTTCGTAGTGCTTGTTGATGAGATAGACGTTGACGGCGTTCTCGCCGAAATCGACCACCCCGGTTTGCAGCGATGTGTACACGCTGCCGAACGGCATGTGCACGGTCTGCGCGCCGTAAGCCGCGAACATCGTGTCTTCGGTTGCGGTCGCCTGCACGCGAACCTTGTATCCCCTGAGGTCCTCGACCCTGTGCACTTCCTTCTTTCCGTACATGTGCCGGAAACCTTGCGTGCCGAGGGCGATCGCGTGAATCCCTTTCACCGTGTCGTCGATCATATCCCTGATCGCCTCGAACACTTTTTGATCGCCGAGCGCCTTGATGTTGTGCTCTTCCGATCGAAACAGGAAATGCAAGGACATCACGCCGGCCTGGGGCGAGATCGTCGAGGTGTTGGCGGAGGAGACAATCGCGAATTCGATATCACCCGCTCGTACCAACTGCAGGATCTGCGGCTCCTGGCCAAGCTGAGCGCCGGGATACTGGTCGACGAGCATCGTACCCTTGCTCAAATCCTTGAGCTTCGCCGCAAAGATATCGTAAGCGATGCTATAGCCGGAGTTGAGCTGCTGATCGTGCGCGAAGCGGTAATGCTTGACTTCCTGCGCGCTCGCGCTGGCAGCAAACGTCATCGCCGCCAACATCATCAAGCCGCTCAGGATTCTGGCCGGACTCTTCATCACTCCCCCTGTTTCGCGTTTTTGGTTTGTCGGGATCATCCCATCGGGGTTACGGGATTGTCAATTGAGCACCATCAAGTCCATGGCCTTTAGTTGATCGCCCGGATCAGATTCTTGATCTTCTCGGACTGCGGGCCAAGTTCCTTGGCGAGCTTGTCGAGCAAGGGATCGGCAACCGCGGAGAAGCCGGATTTATCGACGTCGGTGACGATCTTCACGCCGATCGACTTCAACTTCTCCTGCGACTGATGCTCAAGTTCGATGGCTTTTGCCGGCTGTTTGCTGTTGACCTCATCGGCGGCGGCTTGCACCCATCCCTGCTGCTCCGGCGTCAAACTATTCCAGAGCTTGTCGCTCACCCAGACCAGACTGTTATTCGCCTCATGTTCGGTCATCGAAAGAACCGGCGCGACTTCGTAGTGCTTGTTGGCAAGATAAACGTTAACCCCGTTCTCCGCGACATCGACGACACCGGTCTGCAGCGAGGTGTAAACGCTGCCGAAGGGCATGTGCACGATCTGCGCGCCGTAAGCCGGAAACGTCGTGTCCTCGGTCGGCGTCGCCTGCACGCGCACCTTGAGGCCTTTGACGTCGTCGATCTTCTTGATCTCGCGTTTGGAATACATGCTGCGTAAACCAAGCGTCGAAAGGGCAATCACGTGGGCGCCCTGCACCGTCTCCGCGATCATCGCTTTGACCGCCTTGGAGACTTCGGGATCGGCGATCGCCTTGATCAGGTGCGCTTCCGAGCGAAACAGGAAATGCATCGACATGACGCCAGCCTGGGGCGACAGCGTTGCGGCATTGGCCGATGAGGAAATGCAGAACTCGACGTCCCCCGACTTGACCAACTGCAGGACCTGCGGCTCCTGCCCGAGCTGCGCGCCCGGATACTGGTCGATCAGCATCGTGCCCTTGCTCAACTCCTTGAGCTTTTCGCTAAAGATATCCCCCAGGATTCCATAGCCGGTTGTCTTGGGCTGATCGTAGGCGAAACGATAATGTTTCGCCTCCTGCGCTCCGGCGACGGCGCTGATGACGATGGTCGATGCGGCAAGGACCGCACCGAGAAGCCTGCTCCAGCCTGCCATGGTCTCTCCCCCTCGGATGTTTTCTTTCATCATCCCATCGGGGTCATTTGAATGTCAATCGAACATCGGGCAACGCATCTGCGAGAAGACGCGCTCGTCACCATGGGCTTGTCGCCTATCCTTTCCCCCTGCCGCGCATGAAATCGAAGTCGCAGCCTTCGTCGGCCTGCAGGATCGTCTCGTTGAAAAGATGCGCGTAGCCGCGTTTGGCCCAGTTCGGCGTTGCCGCCGGCGTGAGCGCGGCGCGACGCTTCTCAAGCTCGGCTGCATCGACCAGCAGATCGATCCTTCGGTTCGCGACGTCAAGCCGGATCATGTCGCCGTCGTTCACCAGCGCCAGCGGACCGCCGACGGCCGATTCAGGCGTAATATGCAGCACGATGGTGCCGAATGCAGTTCCGCTCATCCGGGCATCCGAAATTCGAACCATGTCCTTGGTGCCGCCGCGCGCCAGCTTCTTCGGGATCGGCAGGTAACCTGCTTCCGGCATGCCCGGCGCGCCCTTCGGCCCGGCGTTACGCAGCACCAGGATATCGTCGGCGTTCACCTCCAGCGCAGGGTCGTCCACCCGCAACGTCATGTCTTCGACCGACTCGAACACCACGGCCCGGCCGGTATGCTGCAAAAGTTTCGGGCTCGCCGCCGAGTGCTTGATCACGGCGCCGCGCGGCGCGAGATTGCCGTGCAGCACCGCCATTGCGCCTTCCGGTTTGATCGGATCGTTGCGCGGCCGGATCGCGTCCTGGCCCGGCACTTCTTCCGCGCCCGCGACAATTTCGCGCAACGTTTTACCCGTGATGATCCTGGCATCGAGATCGATGAGATCGCCGAGTTGCGCCATCAATTTCGGGACACCCCCCGCGTGATGAAAATGCTCCATGTAATGCTCGCCCGAGGGTTTCAGATCGACCAGGACCGGCACTTCCCGGCCAAGCCTGTCAAAAGCTTCGAGGTCGATGCGATGCGGCGAGCGATTGGCGATGGCGGTCAAATGAATCAAGCCGTTTGTCGAACCACCTATTGCCTGCAGCACGACTTGCGCATTTCGGAAAGAGGCTGCTGTCAGTAGTTCGCTCGGCCGGGGCCCCTTCGCGACCGCCATGGCCGCGGCGACTTTGCCACTCGCTTCGGCGGAGCGGAATTGTTCGGCATGCGGCGCAGGGATCGTTGCGCTCATTGGCAAGGACAGGCCAAGCGCTTCGGTGATGCAGGCCATGGTAGAAGCTGTGCCCATCACCATGCAGGTGCCGACCGAGGGAGCCAGACGGCCGTTCACCGCCTCGATCTCGACTTCATCGATTTCGCCGGCGCGATATTTAGCCCAAAGCCGGCGGCAATCGGTGCAGGCGCCCAGCACCTCGCCCCTGTGATGGCCGACCACCATCGGCCCAACGGGGATCACCACGGTGGGCAAATCGGCGGAGACCGCGGCCATGATCTGTGCGGGCAAGGTCTTGTCACAGCCGCCGATCACGACAACGGCGTCCATCGGCTGTGCGCGGATCATCTCCTCGGTATCCATCGCCATCAGATTGCGCAGATACATCGAAGTCGGGAACGCGAAGCTTTCGGCGATCGAGATGGTCGGGAACACCATTGGCATAGCGCCCGTCAGCATCACCCCACGCTTCACGGCTTCGATGATCTGCGGCACGTTGCCGTGGCACGGATTGTAATCGCTGTAGGTATTGGTGATGCCGACGATCGGACGATTGAGCGCATCGTCGGAGTAGCCCATCGCCTTGATGAAAGCCTTGCGCAGAAACAAGGAAAAGCCGGCATCGCCGTAGCTTGTCAGTCCCTTGCGAAGTCCGTCGGCCATTTTAGTCTTCCTGTTATTTCGACAATTCTCATTCCGGGACGAGCCGAATTGGCGAGGTCCGGAAACGAAAGCACGAGACAGTGCTATGGTTTCAGCTCCAGCGCCGCAAGTGCGCGCTTGAGACAATTCATTTCCCGTCGATAATGCGGGTCCTGTCGCCATCGAACTCCATGCTGCAGAACGCGCCACCCTGGTAAAAGTCGCCGACCGGATCCGGCGGAAGCTTGGCCTGTTCGGCAAAGGCATGCTCGCGAAAATCTTCGGCACGCCCGGTCGGGCGATAGCCGAGGTCGTAGGCGCGGTGGTTGTCCCACCACGAACGTTCGTTGTGGGAAGCGCCATAGAGAACCTCGAAATGGATGTCGGGATGCTCAAGCCCGATGCGGCAGAGTTGCACGAGGTCTTCCGGCTTGAGCCAGATCGACAGCCGACGGTGATCCAGTGGCTTGTCGCCGAAATTACCGATCCGAATGCTCGTCACCTTGAGCCCGTGCTTGTCGGCATAGAGCGCGCCTACCGCCTCGCCGAACACCTTGCTGACGCCGTAGCGGCTGTCCGGCCGCGGCGTCACATCGGTGCCTATCCGGTGATAGCGCGGATAAAAACCAACGGCATGGTTTGAAGAGGCAAACACCACGCGCTTGACGCCCTTCTTGCGCGCCGCCTCGAACAGATTGTAGCAGCCGATGATGTTGGACTGCAGGATATCGTCCCACGGCCCCTCGACGGAATACCCGCCGAAATGCAGGATGCCGTCGATGCCCTCGCAGATCGCCTCGACCTCTGCTAGATCGGACAGTTCCGCCGTCTTGAATTTCTCGTTGTTGCCGAGATCGGCAGGTTTCTTGACGTCGCTCAGCAACAGATCCGGATACATCGGCGGCAGCAGCTTCCGTAGCGATGTTCCGATTCCGCCGGCGGCGCCGGTCATCAAAATGCGTGCCATTTCTTGCCTCATGTAGCGGCTGCGGGCGAGTATGGCGCGAGGGTGTTTGCGCGGCAAGCGAGAGCCTCGACACAACTACCGCGCCAGGCGCGATGCAGCGGGAACATCAGTTGCTTGCTGCGGGCATACGCGGATGGTAGCAAATGGCCGGCCCTAGAGAACAACGAGAACAGCCAATGTCCGAGGCAGTATTGCACTCCACTGGTTGGCGTGCCGCGACCTCTTATCCGGATCCGGCTATTCACGCCCTCGATCCACGCTTTGAAAAATACTGGCTGAAACTGTCCGCGGTGGAGCGGCTGGCCACCGGCTTGCGTTGGGCCGAAGGCCCGGTATGGTTTGGTGACGGGCGATATTTGTTGTGCAGCGACATCCCCAATCAGCGCATCCTCAAGTGGGAGGAGGAAACCGGGGCGGTCAGCGTCTATCGCAAGCCGTCCAACTTCGCCAACGGCAATACCCGAGACCGTCAGGGCCGGCTGATCACATGCGAGCATGGCGGCCGTCGCGTGATCCGAACCGAATATGACGGCTCGGTCACGGTTCTGGTCGACTCCTTTGACGGCAAGCGGCTCAACTCGCCCAATGACGTCGTCGTGAAATCCGACGGTTCGATCTGGTTTACCGATCCGGTTTTCGGCCTGCTTGGCAACTACGAGGGCTACCAGGCCGAAGCTGAGATCGACGCGAATGTTTACCGGATCGATGGCGCGAGCGGGAAAACCACCATCGTTGCTGAAGGCGTGCTCGGACCTAACGGGCTGTGCTTCTCGCCGGATGAGAAAATCCTTTACGTGGTGGAATTGCGAGGCGTTCCCAACCGCAAGATCCTTGCTTATGACCTGTCCGCTGCCGGCGACCGGATCTCGAACAAACGCGTGTTCATCGGCGCCGGCCCGGGCACGCCCGACGGCATGCGCTGCGACATCGACGGCAATCTGTGGTGCGGCTGGGGCATGGGCGATCCCGAACTGGACGGCGTCGTGGTGTTCGCACCCGATGGCGTCATGATCGGCCGCATCGCCCTGCCCGAGCGTTGCGCCAACCTTTGCTTCGGCGGATTGAAGCGCAACCGCCTGTTCATGGCCGCGAGCCAGTCGATTTACGCCTTGTATGTGAACACGCAAGGCGCGCTCGGGGGCTAAATTTCCGTCATTGCGAAACGCGTCAGCGACGAAGCAATCCAGTTCTCGAAGACTGGATTGCTTCGCTTCCGCAACGACGTTTGACAGCTTACGCCGCGTTGAAGCCGGCGACGGCCTTCACTTCAAGATATTCTTCGATGCCATACTTGCCCCATTCGCGGCCATTGCCGGACTGCTTGTACCCGCCGAACGGCGCGGTGCGATCGTTCGGCACGCCCTGCAGGTTGACGTTTCCGGCGCGGATCTGACGGCCGACCTTGCGCGCCCGGTCGACGCTGCCGGCGGACACGTAACCGGCTAGACCATACGGCGTGTCGTTGGCGATTTTGACCGCATCGGCTTCATCCTTGGCGCCGAGGATGGTCAGCACCGGCCCGAAGATTTCCTCGCGCGCGATCGTCATGTCGTTGGTGACGTCGGCGAAGATGGTCGGGCGAACATAGAAACCCTTGTTGACGCCTTCCGGCAAACCGGGGCCGCCAGCGACCAGCGTCGCGCCCTCCTCGATGCCCTTCTGGATCAATGCCTGGATCTTGTCCCATTGGCCGCGGTTCACGACGGGACCGATGGTGGTGCCCTCCGCCTTGGGATCGCCGGCTTTGGTCTTGTCGGCCACGCCCTTGGCGATTGCTGCGACTTCCTTCATCTTGGAAAGCGGCACGATCATCCGCGACGGCGCGTTGCAGGACTGCCCGGAGTTGTTGAACATGTGCATCACGCCGCCGGTGACCGCCTTGGTCAGGTCGGCGTCGTCGAGGATGACGTTCGGTGACTTGCCGCCGAGTTCCTGGCTGACGCGCTTGACTGTCGGCGCGGCGCGCTTGGCGACATCGACGCCGGCGCGCGTGGAGCCGGTGAACGAGATCATGTCGATGCCCGGGTGCTCGCTCATGGCGGCGCCGACCTCGGGGCCGAGACCGTTGATCAAATTGAAAACACCCTTCGGCACCCCGGCTTCATGTAGAATTTCGGCGAAAATCAGCGCTGAGGTCGGCGTGAATTCGGACGGCTTCAGGATCATGGTGCAGCCGGCGGCGAGCGCAGGCGCGACCTTGCAGGCGATCTGGTTCAGCGGCCAGTTCCACGGGGTAATCATGCCGACCACGCCCACGGGCTCGCGAAGCACCACGGCCGTGCCGACGGGCTCCTCGAAACGATAGTTCTTGAGGACCTCCAGCGTGGAGGCGAGATGGCCGAGCCCGGCCCCCGCCTGCAGCTTCTCGGCCATCGGCAGCGGCGCGCCCATCTCGTCGGACACCGCGGCGCCGATATCCTTCATGCGGCCCTTGTAAACCTCGATAATCCTGGCCAGCAGCGCGATACGCTCTTCAGGGCTCGTCTGGGAATAGGTCTCGAACGCGCGCCTCGCGGCCGTCACGGCCTTGTCGACATCGGCCTTGGAGCCCAGCGCCACCTCATACATCGCCTCTTCGGTCGCGGGATTGACCACCTGCGTGGACTTCTTGACGGCGGGATCTACCCAGGCGCCATCGATATAAAATTGCATGCGGTTGACCATCGTGAACCTCTTACTACGGGACAAATGAAGGGGATTGGGGCGTTCGGCAGACATCCTTGCATGAAAGCCGGGAGAATTGAACCCGCGATGTGCGGCACGCCGCAGTGCAGCAGGCGCGTTGGATATAAGATCGGCGATGTAAGGGGCGCAAGGTGCTTGTCGCCCCGGCGAACGCCGGGCCGACAAGGTCCCGGTGCGCGCGCACGCCAGCCGCACGAGCAATCGCTTGGTTCAAAATCACACCGCCATCTTGCGATGCCGCACCGGCGCGCCGGACGTGAGGCTTTCGGCCGCGTCGATGATGGCGTTCGCGTCAAGACCGTAATGGCGATACAGCTCGTCGATCGTACCGGTCTGGCCGAAATGCTCGACGCCGAGGGCTTCCAGCCGATGGCCACGGACGCTGCCGAGCCAGGCAAGGGTGGCGGGATGGCCGTCAATGACGGTGACGATGCCGCACTCGCGCGGCAGCGTCCCCAGCAGCTTTTCGATATGGCTGAGATGTTGCAGCCCACGCCGGTCGCGCCGCAGTTTTCGCGCCGCGGTCCAGCCGCCGTGCAAGCGATCGGCCGAAGTCACTGCCATTAGTCCGACGTCCCTGCGGTTCTCGCCGATGAACCCGACCGCCTCGATTGCTTCCGGCGCGACCGCGCCGGCATAGGCGACCACTACGTCGCAGTTCGGACCGGGCTGGCGCAGCCAATAGGCGCCCTCCGCGATCTCGCGCTGCAAATCCGGCGACATGATCCGTTGCGGCTGCTCGATTGTCCGCGTGGAAAGCCGCAAATAGACCGATCCGCCCTCGCCGGCTTCGCGCTGCATGTGCCGAAAACCCCAGCTCATGATAGCGGCGAGTTCATCGACAAAGGCCGGCTCGAATGAAGCGAGACCATCCTGCGCCATTCCGATCAGAGGTGTTGCGATCGATTGATGCGCGCCGCCTTCGGGCGCGAGCGTAATGCCTGACGGCGTCGCCGCGACCATGAACCGCGCATCCTGATAACAGGCATAGTTCAGCGCATCGAGACCACGTTCGATGAATGGATCGTACAATGTTCCGATCGGCAGCAACCGTTCGCCATTGATCGAGCTCGACAGCCCGAGCGCCGACATCAAAAGGAACAGGTTCATCTCTGCAATGCCGAGTTCGATGTGCTGACCTTTTGGCGAGGCGTCCCAGTTGAAGGTCGATGGGATTTTCTCGCTGCGGAACAGGTCGGCTTTCTCGGCGCGTGCGAACAGACCGCGCCTGTTGACCCAGGCGCCGAGATTGGTCGACACCGTCACATCAGGAGAGGTCGTGACGATACGCGAGGCGAGCGCGCTATCGCCGCGCGCGACTTCGTTCAGCACCAGGCCAAAGCCCTGCTGGGTGGACATCTGCGGCGAGGCCTTGAACGGCAGTTGCTGCGGGACCTCGACGACATCGGCGCTCAGGCGCCGCCGGCCTTCGCGATTGAATGGAGCGTTGGCGATGAAAGCCTCCAGTTCAGCGGCATCCCGGGACAGACCTTCGAACTTCTCCCACTCATGACCGGGGCGGATAGTTTGCGAGGCGCGCCACTTTTCCATCTGCGCCACCGTCATCAAGCCGGCATGATTGTCCTTGTGGCCCTGGAACGGCAGGCCGACGCCCTTGATCGTGTAGGCGATGAAGCAGACCGGCCGGTCATGATCGATCGCCTCGAACGCCTCTATCATGCTGGCCATATCGTGGCCGCCGAGATTGGACATCAGATCAAGCAGCTCGTCGTCACTGCGCCGCTCGATCAGCTGCGACACCAAGCCCTGGTCGCCGATGTCGTCCTGTAGATGCTTGCGGAACGCCGCGCCGCCCTGGAAACACAGCGCCGCATAGAGTGCGTTCGGGCAATTGTCGATCCAGCGCTTCAGCGCCTCGCCACCGGGCTCGGCAAACGCCGCCTGCATCAGACTGCCGTATTTCACGATCACGACGTCCCAGCCGAAATTGCGGAACATCGTTTCGAATTTCGCCCACAGCCCTTCGCGCACGACAGCATCTAGGCTCTGGCGATTGTAGTCGACCACCCACCATGTGTTTCGCAAGCCGTGCTTCCAGCCCTCCAGCAGCGCCTCGAAAATATTGCCTTCGTCCATCTCGGCATCGCCGACCAGCGCAATCATCCGCCCTTCGGGCCGATCCTTCATCCAGCCGTGCGCCTTGACATAGTCCTGCACCAGCGACGCGAACACGGTCTGCGCGACACCCAGACCCACCGAGCCCGTGGAGAAATCGACATCGTCCGTATCCTTGGTGCGCGACGGATAGGATTGCGCGCCGTTCAATCCGCGAAAATTTTCCAGCTTGTCGCGGGTCTGATGCCCGAACAGGTACTGGATCGCATGAAACACCGGACTGGCATGCGGCTTCACCGCGACACGGTCCTGCGGCCGCAACACTCCAAAATACAGCGCCGACATGATCGTCGCGAGCGAGGCGGACGAGGCCTGATGACCCCCGACCTTCAAGCCGTCCGTATGGGGGCGAATATGATTGGCGTGATGAATGGTCCAGGAGGACAGCCACAGCACTTTACGGGCGAGCGCGGACAACAGTTCAAGGCGGGCGGCTTCGATGGGCATGGCGGTCCTCCCTGCACAGCGGCTCTGGCCTGAATCCAGTTGCTCAGCGTTCGCCAAAACATCTCAAGTTCGGGGAGATAAAGCAATCAGCTGAGATAAGGTCCCGGCCTCACCAATCCCGCGTGCTTGGGGCAACCCGGTGATTTTGCGAAGCCCCTGAGACCGGACACGCCTCCGCGTTGCCGCGGCGCGAAAACGCCCGAGCTGATACGAATTTCCCTCGAGAAGGAGGGAGCAGGGAATGCCGGGCGCGCAGCTCGCACCCGTAGCCTCGCGTGTGAAATTAAGAAAACACACGAGTTAGTCACCACAGGTACACCGCTCAACCGGCATTCCCCGCACAATGGTTTTATCGACTTACTCCGTGCTCTCCTCGGCGACCGGGCTTTCTTGCCACCGTCGCCTGCAGATCGCTCAGCAAGCTTGACGCCAGCGTCGGGGCGTCAGGACCACACGGCTTCGTCGTCCGCGTTAGCGTCGTTCGTCTTCGCGCGCTACCGCGTCCATTGCATCCCGCCCGCGTTCGTGACGATCGCGAAACGCCCCTCTTGTCGGGACGGGACACACAATCCATACCTCTGGTTTGGGTTTCGGAAAAAGCGAATTATTTTTCGAAGCAGGGCTGGACAGGTTTTTGATGCGGGTGCTGATTTTGCCCGCCGGGCAAATCACTCGACAGCCGGGACAACGTGTTGATCGCGTTTGTTTCGTAAACCCTGCCAACGCAATTCGTGGCCATGGTTCGAGACGCGCGGCTCTGCCGCGCTCCTCACCATGAGGACCTTAAAAGCAAAGACCCCATCCTGAGGAGCAACGTCTTCGCCGCGTCTCGAAGCCTCATCCTGAGGAGCGGCGTCTTCGCCGCGTCTCGAAGGATGGAGCAACTAGCGGGAAGTCAGCATGGCTTGTTGCATGCCCTTGCACCGGCCCGCGCGAGCGAGCAACACACGTCAGGCGTTCGGCGATGGGTCGGCCGGCAGGGGAAGCTGCGAGTGGCGCAGTCGCTTGCGGTTCGCGGGTAATCCGCTGGCGCCGTTGCCCTACCCCGCGCGTCACCGCCACCGTTCCGATTGCCGTCGGGAATCGAGGACGAAGCGCATGTCGATGCAAAAGTTTCCCCAACCCGGCAATATTTTCCGAGCTTAGCGTCTGTCGGAGCACTGCAACCAATTCGAATCGCACTGTTCTAGTGCGCTCGGGCAAGAAATACGGAACTCCGCGCGCTCGCCTGAGTGGCACACCTTTTGCTGCACTGAGTTCGCTCGGCCGTGGTCTGAAGCAGACGGCTTCAGGAGCTTGCGATCTGTTCGGCTTTATGGAGTGAAGAACACGATGAACGTCTCAAACGTGGGGGCCGCCTATCGTAATCTGTCGGCCTTCGCGTCAGGCAGGACCAGTTCTGGATCTGCCACGTCCCCGCTTGCTTCGACAATAAATACGTCTGCATCGAATGCTTCGGGTGCAGCGTCCGCCTCACCAGGCGGAACTTACGATTTTACGTCGATGACTTCGCGCGAGCTGACCAAAACGACGAACGACCTTTTCAATGCAGGCAAAATATCGGAGGACGACGTTCACGCCGTGCTCAGGTTAACGCTGCCGCTCCCTCGACTGGTGGGCGGCGAGTTGGTCGCGACACCGGAACCTCCGACCCAGCTCCACAACTATATGGCAGAAGCTCAACAGCTACTGGCCACCGACAAAGCTTCTGCCTATGCTGTTCCGGGTCAGATTGAAGCGGAGCAATCGCTGATCGAGAAATTCATGGCTTTGCAGGGCACACCAAAGGGTGGCATTGACAAAACCGCTTAGTTTCGTTCGTAGGCAATTGTTCTCGACTTTCAGGTTTCAACTGATCGCCTTTGAGACCGCCATATTGTTGCTTTACCAACACTATGTCAGGCGTTCGGCGATGGCTCGGCCGGCAGGGGAAGCTGCGAGTGCCGCAATCGCTCGCGGTGCGCGGTGTAGAGGCCGCTGGCGACGATAAACGCGGCGCCGGTCACGGTCCAGATGTCAGGCACTTCGCCGAAAATCAGGAAACCGAGAACGCTGACCCAGACAAGCTGCGTGTAGGAAAACGGCGCGAGCACGGAGGCGTCGGCATAACGGAATGCAAGCACGACGATCCATTGCCCCGCGGTGGAGGCAATGGCGATCAGCATGCCGAAGAGAATGTCATGCCAGCTCGGCGTGACCCAGACGAACGGGACCAGCACCGACAAGACGCCAAGACCCGCGATCGACGAATAAACCATCGTGGTGAGGGCGCGTTCCGTTCCGCTCATCATGCGAGTCATGATCAGTGTACACGCCCAGCCCAAGGCGGAGACGATCGGGAAAAACACGGCGGGATGAAATGCGCCGGTGCCCGGGCGCAGGATGATCAGCACGCCGATCAATCCCGTCGCGGTCGCAAGCCAGCGGCGTATGCCAACGCTCTCCCCAAGGAAAACGATCGACAACGCCGTCACAAACAGCGGCGCAACGAAACCTGTCGCGGAGGCTTCCGCGATCGGCAGGAAACTTAACCCAGAGACGAAAAACAGCGACGATGATACCAGCGCGACGCCGCGCATCAACTGCAGACCGGGGCGGCTCGTGCCCATCGAAAAGATCGGAGACCCCGGGACCATCGCCGGGCTCATCATCAGTGCGAATGCCAGGAACCGGATCCAGGATATCTCGATCGCCGGCAATGTCGCCGAGAGGTATTTCGCGGTGACGTCCGAGGTGCCGAGGAACACCGTCGATCCCAGGATCAGCGCGATGCCCTTGAAAGGCCGATCGGCGCGCGCCGGTCCACGTGCTGCCGCCGATTTCTTTTGCGGCAAAGGCGCACGGTCGAATTTGGTGGCTGCGGCGGAGGGCGGGGTCACGGCGAAACTCGGCTGATCGAATCAGGGGAGAGCTTCAAAAACGACAAATGCCGCAGATCGGCAAGACCCGAAAACAGGATGCCGATATGCGCGACCTGGCGCAGCGCGGCCACTGAGCTCACGAGTGAAACAGTTGGTCACGAACTGTGTATTGATTACGTCTGACCTGCCAACTCGAGCGACCGTCGTTCGAGGAAGAGTCTTGGTTCCCCGCAACGAAGATCACTAGAGCATCGGCAGGCTGCGCGGCTTCGCGCCCCGCGGAAACGCCTTATCGAGCGCGGCGATCTCGCCTTCATCGAGCGTTATCTTGCCTGCAGCCGCGTTCTCGGCGGCATGGTCCGCGCTCGATGCTTTTGGAATTGCAAATACCGACGTCTCCCGCGTCAGGAAACTCAGCGCGATCTGGCGCGGCGTCGCCTTGTGTGCCTGCGCGATCCTGTCGAGCACTTTGCCCGCCTGACTATGAGACGACGGGAAGTCATTGTGGCCGAATGGCGAGTAGGCAACCACCGCGACTCCATACCGTTCGCAACACGGAATGAGCGAATGCTCGATGGCGCGCTCCTGCAAATGATACAGTACCTGATTGCAGGCGATCTTGCCCTCGCCTGCCAGATCGAGCAGTTCATCGAGATCTTCAGTGTCGAAATTGCTGACGCCCCATGACCGTATCTTGCCGCTGCTGACCAATTCCTCGAACGCCGCCACGGTTTCAACAAGCGGATACGATCCGCGCCAATGCAGCAGATAGCAATCGAGCCGGTCAGTCTTCAGCCGCTTCAACGAACGCTCGCAAGCGGAGGCGGTGCCGCGCCGCGAGGCGTTGCTCGGAAGAACTTTGGAGACCAGGAAAACCTCGTCGCGCTTTCCCGCGATAGCCTCCGCAATCACAAGTTCGGCGTCGCCGTACATTTCAGCGGTGTCGATGTGGGTCATGCCGAGTTCGAGGCCGCGACGCAAAGCGGCGACGGCGCTCTTGCGATCGCCGCGATCGATATTCCAGGTTCCCTGCCCAAACACGGGCACTTCGGGACCGTTGCGTCCGAATGGCTGGGATCTCATGTTTCGCTCTAACGCGGGATGATTAGTTAAGTTCACTGATGTCGGCGACCAAGACGGTGCCGGATGCGGATTCCGTGATGTACAGGCGGTCGTGGTCCTTGCCGCCGATCGCGACATTCGTGCAGGCGCCGCCGGCGCAGGATTTGATCCGCGCAATCAACTCGCCGTTGGGCGCAAACACGAAAACGTGCCCGAGCGAAGCATGGCCGACGAACAGACGACCAGCCCGGTCCATCGTCAATCCGTCGGGACCGCTCGGTCCGAACATCGAGCAGAAGCGGCCAACCTTCGACACGCTGCCGTCTTTCATGAACGGCAACCGCCAGACCGCGTTATCGCGAAGTCATCGCGACAAACAAAACGGCTTCGTTGGGATCCAGCACCAGCCCATTGGGACTGATGCCGGTGTCGAGCAGACAGTCGAGCCTTCCGGCGGTCGAAAGCCGGTACACGCGGCCGGTGGGATCGTGTAGCCCGGTCTGCCCCTGGTCGGTAAAATAGATATCGCCATTCGCCGCGATGTGCAGATCGTTGCATCCCTTGAACGACTCGGAGTTTCGCGAGCTCAGCAAGGACCGCATCCGTCCCGACGCTAAATCGTATTCCATGATGCCGTGCATGTAATCGGCGACAAGGACACGCCCTTCCCTGCTGATCTTCAGCCCGTTGGGCCAGCCGTCATATTCTAACGCAAGCCTCCACTCGCCATCGGGAGTGACCGTGAAGATCCGTCCAAAGGGGATATCGACGAGATAAAGATTACCGGCAGCGTCGAACGAGGGTCCCTCGATGAAACAATCGGTCGGCTGGCCCGGGCGATTGGCATCGGCCCACTCGGTGCGGACGCCCTTGCGCCTGAACCGATCGGGCATCGGGGAAAATATCGTGGTTTCGATCAGGCGCGGCGGCGTTTCCAGATACATCATTTTGGTTGGGGCGCACCTGTCATAAAAGCAGTGGCGCACCATAAATGAAATCAGGCCAGGGCATCAAGGAGGCGGCAGGTTCAGTTGGCAGCGCTCGCCAATTGGTCGTGGCCGGCTCCGGCGCGCGGCAGATCGGTCTGCGCGATCAGCCGCTTCATTTCCGGAAGGCACGAACCGCAATTGGTGCCCGCCTTCAGACGCGCACCGATTTCGGCAATCGATCGTGCGCCGGTTGCGATCGCATCGGAAATCGTGGTGCGGCCGACGCCGAAGCAGGCGCAAACGATGGGGCCGGCGCTAACCGAACCCTCGGTCGACCTGCCCGACAGGAGCATGCTGCGCTGATCGTCGCTCAGGCTGTCGGCGGCAAATATATTCTTCACCACATCCCAATCGCCCGCGTCGTGTGCGGGACCGACGAACAGGGCTAACTCGATCCGGCCCTCGGCAAACGATGCCGCGCGATAGACGCCACCGCCGAGATCCCTGTATTCGGCGAGATCGCTGCCCGCGACAGACGCCAACCAATCCGGCCACCTTGTTAGGTCGGCGTTGTCGGCGAACAGGTAGCCAAACCCGCCGGTGACGGCGACACGCGCCCACCAGAGATGATCGGGCAATCGCAACGGCGCCCGCGACAACGCGAAGCCGCGAAACACGTATTCGTAAGGAGAGATCGAGGCCGGCGTTGCCTTCGCTTCGGGCTGGCCGGAAAAGCGATCGGTAAGCGGCACCACCAGCGCGTTGACCCGCGCGTTTGAGGCGCTGGATCCGCTCCAGTGGATCGGGGCAAACAGCATACCCCGCTGCTGGCGTTTACTGACGACGACTTTCAGGATGCATTGTCCGTAGTCGGTGACGAGCCGGGCAAAGCTGTCATCGGCGACGCCGAACCGTGTCGCATCCTCGGGATGAATTTCCACGAACGGCTCCGGGAGATGAGCTCCCAGCCGCGGGCTGAGGCCACTGCGGGTCATGGTGTGCCATTGGTCGCGGACGCGGCCGGTGTTCAAGCGCAATGGACGTCCAGCCGTCGTCTCGGTTCCCAGCGCGGGAGCTTCCGGCGCGACAAAGCGCGCCTTGGTGTCGGTGGTAAAGAAACCGCCATCGGCGAAAAAGCGCTGCTGCGGCCCGCTAGCGCCCGATCGCATGGGCCACAGCACCGGCGACATCGCATCGAAGCGCTCATCGGATAGCGACGCTAACGCGCCGATATCGAAATCACGGATACCAGCATTCTCGAAGGCCGAGAGGCTGGCATGTTCGCGAAATATATCCGCTGCCGAGCGGAAATCGAACGCGGTGGCGAAGCCCAACCGCTTCGCCACTTCGCTCACGATCCACCAGTCGGGCTTGGCCTCTCCGGCCGGGCGGACAAACGCACGCTGGCGCGAGATGCGACGTTCAGAATTCGTTACCGTTCCGGATTTTTCGCCCCAGGCTTGCGCGGGCAGCAACACATGCGCACCAACATCGACGGTGTCGTTGGAGCGAACATTCTC
The DNA here is from genome assembly GCA_963764155.1 of uncultured Alphaproteobacteria bacterium. Lineage (GTDB taxonomy): Bacteria > Pseudomonadota > Alphaproteobacteria > Rhizobiales > Xanthobacteraceae > Bradyrhizobium. The sequence goes on along the minus strand of CAVXRI010000008.1, from coordinate 263,897 downwards.
CGAAATCACCAACAGCTCGAGCTTCTTCATCGCCTCGCGCACGATGTCGGCGTCCGGCAACGACACCGCCGGATTGGTGCCCATCACCCACAGCGCCTTGATGTCGCCGCGCGCGATCGCCTCGAACATCTGGACGGCCTTCAGCCCCTCGCGGGTGGCGACGCGCGGTGCTTTCCAGAACCGGCGCACGCGATCGACCTCCGGCGGCGTGAAGCCCATGTGTGCCGCAAGCTGATTGGCGAGCCCGCCCACCTCGCGCCCGCCCATCGCGTTGGGCTGCCCTGTCAGCGAAAACGGCGACGCTCCCGGCTTGCCGATCCGCCCGGTCGCCAGATGGCAATTGAGAATGGCGTTGACCTTGTCGGTGCCCTGCGCCGACTGGTTGACGCCTTGCGAATACATCGTGACCACACGCGGCGTGTCACGGAACATCTGGAAAAAAGCGGCGATGTCCGCCTCCGCAAGCCCGGTCGCCAGAGCGGCCGCCCCGATGCTGCCGGCGATGCTGCGAGCCCTTGCCAATGCATCCGCAAAGCCGGTCGTATGGCGTTCGATGTAACCGGCATCAAGCACGCCGTGATCGGCGAGGTGCACCAGCAAGGCGCTGAACAGCGCGGTGTCCGTGCCGGGCTTCAGACCCAGAAACAGGTCGGCGTCTTCGGCGGTGTCCGTCCGGCGGGGATCGATCACGACAATGCGCGCGCTACGCTTAACCTTGTTGGCGACCATGCGCTGGAACAACACCGGATGACACCACGCCGCGTTGGAGCCGACCAGCACGAGAAGATCGGCCTTGTCGAGATCCTCATAGCAACCGGGCACGGTGTCGGCGCCGAACGCACGGCGATGACCCGCTACCGAAGACGCCATGCAAAGTCGCGAGTTGGTATCGACGTTGGCAGAGCCGATGAATCCCTTCATCAGCTTATTGGCTACATAGTAGTCTTCGGTCAGCAATTGGCCCGAGAGATAGAACGCGACCGCATCGGCGCCGTCGCGTGCGATAATGTGCTTGAGGCGATGCGCGACGTGGTCGAGCGCGTCACTCCAGGCTACCCGCTCCATCACGTCCTTGCCGCAACGGATCATTGGGTAAAGCAAACGGCTCTCAAGCCCGAACGTTTCACCGAGCGCCGAGCCCTTTGAACACAACCGCCCGAAATTGGCGGGATGCTCGGGATCGCCCGAGATCGCAACCTCGCCGCGATCGTCCGGCGTCGCCAACACGCCGCAGCCGACACCGCAATAGGGGCAAGTGGTGCGCGTCGCGGACCCGGCGGCGCTCATGTGAGCCACGCTATCAGGCGCAAAGAGATGGGCTGAAACATGGTGTGGCGTGAAGTCGCGGCGAGCAAAGCGATCATGCCGCTTTTGCCCGTATGACGAGCGAGCGGGCGAACATCATGTCGCTGCGGATCGCCTCAATCGGCTCGCAGCTTCGGATCAATTCGAGATACCAGAGCGCATCGGCGATATCGCCAACCAGGACCGCGCCGGTCAGTCGGCCGTCTGCTATGACCAATTTCTTGTAAGTGCCCCGCCTGGCGTCGCTCAGCACGATGGCTTCGCTTCCATCGGAGCCCATGAAGTCGCCTGCGGAAAACACGCTGACGCCGGAGACTTTCAAATTGGTCGAAACGATGCTGCCTGCGTATAGCGCATCGACACCCGCGAGATGTCGCGCCAGCGCCCGCGCCTGCTCGTATGCCGGTTCGACCAGCCCGTAACAGATGCCGCGGTGCTCGGCGCATTCGCCGAGCGCGAAAATATCCGCCTGGCTGGTTTGCAGGAAATCATTGACCACGATGCCGCGATTGACCGATAAGCCGGCCTCTTTCGCGATCCCGACATTCGGCCGGATGCCGGCCGCGAAAATTACCGCGTCGGCCTCGATCCGCCGCCCGTCCGCGAGTTCGACGCCTTCAATACGGGACACGCCATGTATGCGCGCGGTATTGGCATTCAGCAGAACCTGTATGCCCTTGCGCTCCACAAGCGATTTCAAAAGTGCGGCCGCGGGCGCATCGAGCTGGCGCTCCATCAAGCGGTCGAGCAGATGAACCAGCGTCACCGGCGCACCCGCCTTGGCGAGGCCGTAAGCCGCTTCCAGTCCCAGCAGTCCACCTCCGACCACCATCACGCGCTTTCTTTGCGCGGCGAGACTGAGCAAAAGATCGACGTCACGGCTGTCGCGAAACGTTTGTAGGCCGGCGAGCCCGGCGCCGGGGACATCAAGCCGCAGCGGCGTCGAGCCGGTGGCAAGCACCAGCTTTGAGAACGCGATGCTCTCCTCATTGGCGATCTTGAGTTCGCGCCGGCCGACGTCAATTTCAGTGGCAACGCAGCCGTATTTCAAGGTGACGCCCCGATCACGCCACCATGCCGCGGGCTTCAGTTCGATTTCGTGCGAGGCCGTCTCGCCCGCGAGCACGGACGACAGCAACACGCGGTTGTAGGCAAGCCGTGGCTCGGCGCCGATCACCGCGATGGCGTAGCGGCCGAGTGCAACGCTGGCCAGTTCATCGACCAGCCGCGCCGCGGCCATTCCGTTACCTACAATGACCAGCGGTTCGCTCACGGGATATCCTCGCTTATTATGCGTCCGCGACTTCGAGATTTCCTCGTCCCGGCTGCGGGACGAAGCAAAACAACATGGGACGACGCTATACGCGCGCTTCGGCGAGACTGGGTGCACCCGCCTGCACCGGGCTCTTGCGCAGGTAAAACCACCAGGTCAGCGCCAGGCAGCTCGCGTAGAACGTGAGATAGATGACCAGCGCCAGCTGCGGTCCGCCGGTCATGGCGATCGACTTGCCGAAGCCGCTCGGGATCAGATAGCCGCCGCAAGCCCCAATGGCGCCGATAAACCCAAGCGCCGCGCCGCTCTCGATGCCGGCGGTCTTTATCGCCAGCGCCCGGCCGGCTTCGCCGCCGCCCTTTATCTTGTGCAGGTTTTCCTCGCGGAAGATCGAGGGGATCATCCGGTAAGTCGATCCGTTGCCAACTCCCGTTGTGACGAACAAGATCAGGAACATCGCAAGAAAACCGGTGAAATCCTTTTCCCCGACGAAGTAGAGAACGCCGATCGTGGCCGCGGCCATCGCAATGAAATTCCAGAACGTCACGATCGCGCCGCCGACCTTGTCGGCCAGCAACCCGCCCAGCGGCCGCGCCAGCGAGCCCACGAGCGGCCCGAGGAATGCAATCGCGATCGTGACCGCCGGGAATTGGGTCTTGATCAGAAGCGGAAACGCGGCGGAATAACCGATAAATGACCCGAACGTACCGATATAGATGTAGGACATGATCCAGGTGTGCTTGCGCTTGACGATGGCAAGCTGATCCCTGAACGAGGATTTTGCCGAGGTGAGATTGTTCATGAAGAACACCGAGCCGAACACCGCGACGGCGAGCGGCAGCAGCCACATCAGTCCCGCGTTCTGCAGATAGACGCTTCCGACCGGCGTTGCCTGATAGAGGTTGATGACGCCGACACCCATCAAGATCGGCGTCAACAATTGCACGCTGCTGACACCGATATTGCCGCCGGCCGCGTTCAAGCCGAGCGCCCATCCCTTCATCCGGTCCGGATAGAAAAAGGAGATGTTCGCCATGCTCGAGGCGAAGTTGCCGCCGCCGAGTCCGGCGGTAGCGGCCACCATCAGCATCATCCAGAACGGCGTCTCGGGGTGGCTCACGAAATAAGCGAGCGCGCAGGTCGGGATAAACAGGACCGATGCGCTGAAGATCGTCCAGTTGCGGCCGCCAAAGGTGGTGACGGCGAAGGTATAGGGAAAGCGCATCAAGGAGCCGATCAGGCCCGGCAGCGCCACGAGCTGAAACAATTCGTCGGTCGAGTAGTGAAAGCCGGCCTGCGGCAATTTGGTCGCGACGATGCTCCAGATAAGCCAGACCGAAAACCCGATATTCTCGGCGACGATCGACCAGATCAGGTTGCGCCGGGCTACGAACTTGCCGGTGGATTCCCAAAACGCCTTGTCCTCTGGTCTCCAGTCCGAAATCCAGCTCGGATGTTGCGCGCTCATTGGATTTTCCCTTTCTGACCTGGATGCAGGTGGACGGCATGGACCCGCGTTCCGGGGAGCTCCCAGGACGACGGGTCACAATTCGGATGAGTGATGTTTCAAGTGACGGCGTCGGTGGCGTCGGCTTCAGTTATTCAAGGTCCATGCCAAGCCATTGCTGGACAAAACCGAAGGCTACTGAATGAGTTAGAGGTCGTCGCATGACTGCGGACGCATCGAAAACTTGCGATTCGCTCATTTCTTGAATGCCGGGTCGCTCACTTTTTGTGCGACGCACAAGAATTGAGCAGCCGATCCTGTCGGTATCTCCGGGGCTGTTCTCAAAGGTGGCAAGCCAAGCAGATGTCTGACGCCAAGCCGTAAGCTTCTGGGGATTTCACCGAAATCCGCCGCTTATTGGCATGCTGATTGCTTCATCGAGGGGGCTGGTCAACGAGGACCAGCGGTCCACCGGGTGTTTTAGCCGTCGCTGGCTAAGACCCGAGGACGAAATCGTTTCATCAGAAATCTGGCAATCGTCGCCATCGCACGGGAGCGCAGGATCGCACGTTCTCGTTCCGATCGGTTGCGCCGAACAAACCAGAATGTCCGATGAGGCAAGGCAAGTGCTCAAGCGAATTCCTTCTGCTGAAGCCCGCGAGGTCCGAGGCGAGAATTAGCGGAAAGCATCTCACGCGAGCGCAGACGACCGTGCTCTCAAGTCCACTACAAAGGGAACTGCAATGTCATACCTCGTGCCTTCAGAATTCGTCACCAAGATGGTGGACGCTGGCGAATCCAAGATCTTCATGTCGACGAGAGACACGGTAATCCGGGCCTATATGGCGGGCGCAATCCTCGCGCTGGCTGCTGCATTCGCCGTGTCAATCAATGTGCAGACCGGTTACCCCATCATCGGGGCCGTTCTGTTTCCGGTCGGCTTTTGCATGCTGTATTTGCTGGGCTTCGATCTGCTCACCGGCGTGTTCGTGTTGACCCCGTTGGCGTTGATCGACAAGCGACCGGGCGTGACCGTTGGAGGCGTTCTGCGAAACTGGGGCCTTGTCTTTATCGGCAATTTTCTCGGCGCGTTGACCGTGGCCGTGATGATGTCAATCGTCTACACCTATGCTTTCTCAACCCCGCCGGATAAGGTCGGCGCCGTTATCGCCGGCATCGGCGAGGCCCGCACGCTCGGTTACGCGAAATTCGGCGCCGCCGGCATGCTCACGCTCTTCATCCGCGGAATGCTCTGCAACTGGATGGTCTCCACCGGCGTGGTCGGAGCGATGATTTCCACCTCGGTCCCCGGCAAGGTGATCGCGATGTGGATGCCGATCATGGTGTTCTTTGCGATGGTGTTCGAACATTCCGTGGTGAACATGTTCCTGTTCCCCTCGGCGCTGATCATGGGCGGGAAGTTCTCGATCATGGATTATTTCATCTGGAATGAAATTCCGACCGTCCTCGGAAATCTGGTTGGCGGCCTGTCATTCACCGGATTGACCCTGTACGCCACGCACGTGCGGACGGCGCCGAAGCGCGAACTGAGCAGAGCCAAGGTACGCGCCGCCTGATTTGGGCTACAACCAGGGAGCCTTGCCTGCGAGGTGAGGCTCCCTTGCTTGGCGTTATCCATGCCGCGCGAATTGCGAGTATCGATCGGGCAGCATTCTGACAAAGGTCGCAAACCGACCAATCAGGATTTTCATGGAGCGTTGATCCCGGATGAGCCGCTGCGAAGTCTGAAAGGGCATCGCTATCGCGCTGGCCGACGGGATCAGCAGCAGCAATGTCAGCCACGTCGCGAGCGAGTTCGGTCATCAAGACCCTCCTGACCGACTATTACTGCACCTCTGAATTCCTGGTCTGTGAAAACTTCGGTGCAGCGTGTGCTGGCCGCGGCGAACTCGTGGCTGCATTCTCAAACCCGGCGATCAGTATTCTTCACGACAAGGACAAGGGATACGTTTGCACCTTGAGCGCGATGGTCGTCAAATCGGCGACAGCGCATATTTTCCATGTCGGTGACTGCCGCATCTATCGCATCTCCGGCAATGCTCTCGAGCAACTGACGGAGGATCATCGTGTGGTGATTTCAGCGGAGCGAAGCTATCTCGGTCGTGCGTTCGGGATCAATTCGCAGTTGGAAATCGACTACCACGCTATCCCTCTCGAAAAGGGAGATGTTTTCTTTCTGGCAACCGACGGAGCGTACGAGCATGTCGGCGCGCGCTTCATCATCGAAGCGATCAACGCGACGAGGACCTGGACCGGGCCGCAACGAGCATCGTCGACGAGGCATTCCGGCTGGGTAGCCAGGACAACCTTACAGTCCAGATCGTGCGGATCGAGGAAGTACCGGATACGCCTGCAAGCGACTTTTTCGGGCAGGCATCTGAACTGCCGGTTCCTCCGCTACTGGATGCGCGGATGTCGTTCGATGGATATACAATTGTCAGAGAACTGCACGGCAGCAGCCGAAGCCATATCTATCTGGCGGTCGACTCCGAAAGCAAAGCGCTGGTTGCGCTAAAAATCCCCTCGATCGACCTGCGTGGGAACCCGGCCTATTTGAAGCGGCTCATGATGGAAGACTGGGCTGCCCGGCGCATCGACAATCCGCATGTCCTGAAGCCGTTTTTGCATTCGAGACGACGCAACTACCTCTATGTCGCGACCGAATTCATCGACGGACAAACCCTCAGTCAATGGATGATCGACAATCCGAGACCTGGTCTCGAAACAGTGCGCGGGATCGTCGAGCAAATCGCGAAGGGGCTTCGCGCCTTTCACCGCAAGGAGATGCTGCATCAGGACATAAGACCCGAGAACATCCTGATCGATAAGACTGGAACAGCCACGATCATCGATTTCGGTTCGACGAAAATCGCGGGCGTTGTCGAAGCTGCCCCCTCCCCGGACGACAACGACATTCTGGGGACCGCCCAGTACACCGCGCCGGAATGCCTGGCGGGTGAAAGCGGATCGCCGCGCTCCGACATGTTCTCGCTTGGAGTGATCACCTATCAGATGCTGACCGGAAATCTGCCGTATGGTTCTCAGATCGCGAGAGCAAGAACGAAAGCGCAGTTTACCAGGCTAAAGTATATTTCCGCTCTCGACGACAGCCGCGAAATTCCAGCATGGATCGACGGCGCGCTCAAAAAGGCGGTGCATCCGGACCCGATGCAGCGCTACGAAAGTTTGTCGGAATACATCTTCGACCTGCGTCAGCCGAATGCGAATTATCTCAATTCCGCCGTCACGCCCCTGATCCAACGCAACCCCTTGCTGTTCTGGAAGTGCACCACCGTCATTCTGGCATGCATCATCGTTGTGTTGCTCGCCATGCTGCACGGCTCGCGCTGATCGCGCCTTGAGGCGCTTGCGTTGCAGCCGCCGCGTTCACGCCTCCTCGCTCACCTTCGTACCGAGCGGCTTTGGCGCTACTCCTTTGCCCGGCTTCAAACGGAAATCATAAGTCATCAGGTGCCAGGGCTGCGGCGCGGCCTTGCCGTCAGGCATCGCCGCGTCGGTGCGCTTTTCGATCTCGGCGACAAGATCGTTTTTCACTCCGAACACCACATCGGAATCGAGATATTTATCACCACCGATAAACACGTGGGTGACGAGGGGCTCATAGCCGGGTGCGCTGACAAGGAAATGAATATGCGCCGGGCGCATCGGGTGACGCCGTGTCTGCAGGATCATTTCGCCGACCGGGCCATCGGTCGGGATTGGATAGCTGCATGGCAGGATGGTGCGGAAGAAGAACCGGCCGTCCGCATCGGTGACGAACCGCGCCCTCGATGACGGGCCGTGCGTCTCATAAGAGGGTTTCTGCGAGATCGTAAAAGCCGTCATCGTCGGCGTGCCAGACGTCGACGGGCACCCCAGCCAGCGGCTTGCCATTCAGATCAGTGACACGGCTCTGCACGAACATCCGCTCGCCCGCCAGCTCGGCCGAGATGTCGGTGCCGTGCGGCATCTGCTTGTGTTCCCCGACATAGAAGGGACCAAGCACCGTCGTCTCGGTCGCGCCGTCGCGTTCACGGTGATTAACCGCGTCCACCAGCATGGATACGCCCAGCACGTCCGATAGCAGGATGAACTCCTGCCGTGTATCGGTGCACTTCTGTCCAACGCGGGTCAGGAAATCGATTGCGTAGCCCCATTCGTCGAAGCTGAGATCGGTTTTGCGCACGTAGTCGTGCAGCGATTTCACCAGTTCTTCCATCAGGAATTTGGCCCGCGGAACCGGCGTCTCCGCGAAGCTGCGAACCACGGCGGCAGTCAATTCGGCATCGTTGAAATCGGGCATGTGGCTGTCCTTGCGGATTACGCGATGTGGACCGTTATCCTATACTAGCGAGCCCGATGGCGTAAGCAGAAGGCTCTTGGAACAGGGGGTGGTTTCGGCTATCACACCCACTTCCCGACAAAGCCCGGAGATCGTCTCGATGCTAGCCCCGACCCCTGCCTCACCCGAATCCGTCGGCATGTCCAAGGCCGGTTTCGAGCGCATCGAAGAACATCTGAAGCGCCGCTATATCGATGCCGGCCGCTTTCCGGGAACCCGCCTTCTGGTTTATCAGGCGCGGCAAGATCGCCCACAGCTCGGTACAGGGTTTCGCCGATCTCGAGCGCAAGGCGCCGGTCAAGGACGATACCATCTTCCGCATCTATTCCATGACCAAGCCGATCACCTCGGTGGCGTTCATGATGCTGGTCGAGGAAGGCCGCATCGCGCTGGATGAGCCAGTTCATAAATACATTCCGGAGTGGAAGGACCTCGGCGTGTTCGTGGCCGGGACGGCGCCGGCATTCCTGACCAAGCCGCCGGCGCGGCCGATGCTGATCGTGGACCTGTTGCGGCACACTTCCGGACTGACTTACGCCTTCCAGCTGCGGTCCAATGTCGACGCCGCTTATCGCGCGAAACAAATCGGTGAGATCGATCAAGGCCGGAACGCTGGAATCCATGATCGAGGATCTGGCGAACCTTCCGCTTGAGTTCTCGCCCGGCGAATCCTGGAACTATTCGGTTTCCACCGATGTGATCGGCTACATCATCGGCAAGATCAGCGGCATGCCCTTCGAGCAATTCGTAAAGCAGCGTATCCTCGATCCGCTCGGGATGAAGGACACTGACTTTTTCGTCCCGGCCGACAAAGCCCATCGTTTCGCCGCGTGCTATTCGGCCTACCCGCAAGGCGACGCGATTTTTCATGCCAACCAGCGCAAGGAAGGTCTTACGCTGCAGGATGATCCCACGACGAGCTCCTTCCTTTCGCCACCGGATTTCATTTCCGGCGGCGGCGGTCTGTGTTCGACCGCGGCCGACTATCTCACCTTCTGCCGCGCGCTGATCAATGGCGGCGAACTCGGGGGCGTTCGCCTTCTCAGTCCGAAGACGCTGGCCTTGATGACATCGAACCACTTGCCGGGCGGAGGCTACCTGTCGGAAATATCGGAATCGCTGTTCAGCGAGGCGACCTATGACGGCATCGGTTTCGGCCTCGGGTTTTCCGTGACGGTGGAACCCGCAAAGACGTTGATCCCCGGTAGCGTCGGTGAGTATTCCTGGGGAGGTGCGGCGACCACGTCGTTCTGGATCGACCCGGCGGAAGAGCTGATCACCATCTTCATGACGCAGGTGCTGCCGTCGAGCGCCTATCCGATCCGGCGCGAGCTACGCACCATGGTTTACGCAGCCATCACCGACAGCAACGTTTAGCGGCCGCTTCACGTCATTGCGAGGAGCAAAGCGACGAAGCAATCCAGAGTCCTGTAGAGGTGGGATTCTGGATGGTTCGCGGAGCCTGTCATCGGTCGGGCATTCGCCCGACCCGTTGGCTCGCAATGACGGATGCGCATTTCTTCGGCGTATGCCCGCAACAGGTAATCGTCATGGCGGGGCGGCGAAGCTTTGCGCCGCGCCGATGTCCCTGCCATCCCACGTCGATCCAAGATCGCACTGATCTGAACTCGGAAGCCGGCTAGCCCAAGCTCTGTAACGCCGGAAACGTTTCCAGCAGCCACGTGCTCGCGCTCGTTACCGCGCCGGTGAGAAAGCCGATGCCGGTGATGATCATCAGCACGCCCATGGCGCGTTCGATACTGACAAGATGCCGCTTCAATTTCGAAAAGATCGAAGAGAATTGTTCGACCATGAAGGCCGCGATCAGAAACGGAATCCCGAGCCCGGCGGAATAGACCGCGAGCAGACCGGCTCCGTTAGCGACGGTTGCCTCGGCGGCGGCGATCGACAGGATAGCTGCGAGTATCGGGCCGATGCAGGGCGTCCAGCCGAACGCAAATGCCAATCCCATCACGTAGGCGCCCCACAAGCCAACCGGCTTCGGAATCGGCAACCTGCCCTCCCGCATTAACAAACCAATTCGCGTCAGACCAAGGAAATGCAGGCCCATGCCGATGATGACGACACCGGCGAGGATCGACAGCTGGGCCGACCAGACGCGAATGAAGCTCCCGATCAGGGAAGCGCTCGCGCCCAAAGCGACGAACACCGTGGAGAATCCGAGTACAAATAGCAGAGCCGATATCATCACCGCGCGCCTGGATGAGGCTGCCGGCTCGTCGTTGGCTACATGTTCGATCGTGGCGCCGGTGAGGTAAATCAGATACGGCGGGACCAGCGGCAGCACGCAGGGCGACAGGAAGCTGATCAGGCCGGCGATCAGCGCGGCCGGGATCGAAACATTTTGAATCATGCCGTCGCTGCCATCCCTGATCGTGCCGCGCCTTGATCTGTCCGGGGCTCCAACATCGATAGCGGCGGACCGAGCCGGCCTTCTCTCACGGATGAAGCGAAACCCGCAACAGATTCGGCGTCGGCGAATGGGCAGCTTTGCGTAGAAAAACTTTCCATGCGCAAGCCATACCGATGCTGGATGAAATCATCCATCACAAAGGCGGCATCGCGCGGCCTGAAATGCAGGTTTACGACGTCGCAAACAGCGATGTCGGCAGCTCCAGGGGGAAGCGCATTGCGGAAGTCACGGAAGCGGCGATTACTTGACCAGCCTTAGCGCCGGACGGCGACGCAGGGCGTGTTGAGCGTTCCTCTCGCCCGGTCCATTTTCCGGCATCATCTCTTCGCACAAGGCCTTCAGCTCTGCGTCACTGATGTGGTTGAGCTTCATGCGCAGATCCAGAATGGCCAGCGACAACAATTGAGCCGTTTCCCGGCTGCTACCGCCGATGAGCGCAGCCCGGCAATCCTCGAGAGTAGCAAGAACCGACACCAATGCTTGATCTGAGTTAGCCACCAGCTTGTTTCCCATTCCCTAGCTTGCGAGGAGCATCCGAAGCGAACCTCTTGGTCGATTCAAACACCTCTTGATAGAAGCCTGACGCTCTCGAACAGCGATGCACCTCGCGAACGCGGGTAAAGGGTTCGCAAGAATGGCACGACGTGCCGTCTCGCTCGAACGCCGTTACGAAGCCCTCGTCCAGCGGGGGTCGCGCTCGAAGGTTTGAAACGGCGAACTCGTTCAGCACGCCCACACGTCCTACATTCGTGCGGCAAAATTCCTCGATCATGCGACGGGATCTATTCGGAATGCGACCGGCTTCGGAAAGCGCAACGCCCTGACGCTTGGCCGGACCTTTCCGGCCCGGGTCGCGCAGCACCATCACCGTTACATTCGGTGATTTCGCACAGCTCCGAAGGCGCACGACGGAGGTCAATTTTTGCCCCTGTTCAGGCGCGAGCGGCTAAAGCCCGCACTGTCTGGCATCCCATGATACCGTTGCAGACGGTATACACGCCAAACCGGGTTCGAAAAACCCGGTCAGGTTGTAGTTCACCGATTATTCTGCCAAGTTTAGCGGGCGGAAGGGCGTTGTATGCATCTGGCAGCGGAAAGGGGCGTTCCTTTGGAGGAACGCAAGGGCGCGCTCGGCAATCTCACCGATTGGGATGCTGCCCGTATATTTTTGGAAGTCGTGCGCAGCGGAAGCTTCAGGTCCGCAGCCGAACGGCTTGGATTGTCGATCAACGCGGTTCGGCGACGCATCGATGATTTCGAGCGGCAGCTTGGGGCCACCCTATTCACACGCGACGTTCATGGCGCGCGTTTGACGGACGAAGGAACTCTGGTCGTTTCGGCAGTCGAACGCATGGAAGCTGCTTCGTTCGACTTGCGGCGCGCCAGCAATTCAATGGCCAACTCCCTCTCAGGCGAAGTTCGGGTCGCTGTGACCGAAGGCATGGGAACATTCTGGCTTGCCCCTCGGCTTGTTGAATTTCAAAAGTCATTTCCGAACATCCTCGTCGATCTGCACTGCGCCATGCGCTCCGCCGACGTCTCGCGGCACGAGGCCGACATTGCGATCCACCTTTCTCGTCCAGAGACGCTTGACGTCAAGCTCGTCCGGCTAGGCCGAATGCATCTGATGTTCTTTGCCAGCCAGAAATACATCGACGCCAGCGGCGCACCGGCAACGCTGCAAGAACTCACCAGGCATCGCCTGGTCATGCAAATCGCGGATCAGGCTTCCGCCAAGGAGGCTTTCGACAGCATATTTCCCGGCTTCGCGCAGCGTGACCTGCTGGTGATGCGCACAAACGTCAGCAGCGCCAACTACTGGGCGGTCGCCAATGGTGCCGGGATCGGCGTGTTTCCCACCTATGCCTGCGCGCTAGGTGGAAAAATTATTCCACTGGAGATTGAGCTTCGTCGGCCGTTTGATATATGGCTGTCCTATCATCCGAGCACCGGCCGAATTCCAAGAGTGCGGCATATGATCGACTGGCTGATTGAGGCCTTCGATCCTGCAAAATATCCATGGTTCAAGGACGAATTCGTGCACCCGCGCGAATTCAAGGCTGCCTATATGGGTGAACCCCTGACCCATCTTTTCGGGGGATTTTCGACCGAAGGACGGTAGGATCAGAATGAACAAATCGTCTGCAAAGAAGATGAAACAGCGCAGTGCCGGCAAGCCTGACATAGAGCTCGGCAAACGAATTCGGCTGCGCCGGGTCGAACAGAAGGTTTCACAAGCCGAACTTGGCGACAAACTCGGCGTGAGCTTCCAGCAGGTCCAAAAATACGAGAAAGGCGTCAATCGCGTCGGCGCTGCACGTCTTCAGCAGATCGCCACCGCGCTCGATGTGCCTGTTACCTTCTTTTATGACGGCGACAACAAGGCGCGCGAAGTCGAAAGCCTGCTGTTTCTCGACAGTGCCTTCAGCCTCAGATTGCTGCGCGCCTACAGCAAGATCAAGGATCAGACGGTTCAGCGTCAGCTTGTGTCCTTGATGGAGTCGATCGCCGCCAACGAGGAATAGGCTTCGAGAGCCCTGTCGACCTGAATTTCGGCCCTTGCGATCTAAGTTCGCAGCGCCGAGGCGCGACCGGCAAATTCAGGCCCGTTGTGCCCGTCTTGTTTTTCGATCAACAAATCCTTGAACTTCGATCAACAAATCCTTGAACGACGCGTTCTTGTTTTCGAAAGTGCTGCCGATGCTTGACGTCCCTCAACACACCCGGAAATCTTTCGCCGAAGGCAAAATACTGCAGAGCGTCAGTGATGGGGTCGGCGTCATTACCTTCAACAATCCCGAAAAGCGCAACGCCATGTCGCTCGACATGTGGGAAGGCCTCGGCCATGCGCTAATCGAATTGCGCGATGATCCAACGGTGCGCGTCGTCATTCTGGTCGGCGCCGGCGACAAGGCATTCGTTTCGGGCGCCGATATCAGCCAGTTCGAGAAGACCCGGCACAATGCGCAAGCCTCCGAGGAATATTCGAGGCGTAGCGCCGCGCAACGCGCCCTGCTTGCGGATTACCCCAAACCGACCATTGCGTGCATTCGAGGGTTCTGTCTCGGCGGCGGCATGCAAGTCGCGATGCTCTCGGACATCCGCATCGCCGCGGAGAATAGCCAATTCGGAATTCCGGCGGCCAAGCTGGGCATCGCATATGGTTACGACGGGCTGCGTCACCTGGTCTCGCTGGTCGGGCCGTCATGGGCTCGCCTCATGATGTACACGGGCATGCGGATCGATTCAGCGGAAGCATTGCGGATCGGGCTGGTAGATCGCGTGGTGTCGGATGGCGAACTGTGGAACGCAACAACCGAGATCGCCCGCACCATCTCCGGTAACGCCCCGCTCGCGATCAAGGCCGCGAAGATCACGATCGCACAGGTGCTGAAAGATCCCGGCGATCGCGACATGGATGCGATCCAGAAAATCGGCATGGACTGCATGGACAGCGAAGACTTCCGCGAGGGCCGGCGCGCGTTCATGGAAAAACGCAAACCGCGGTTCACGGGACGATAAACGCAGGTCCCTCTCTCGCCTACAGCGCCGCGAGCACCGCCTTTGCGATATCCGCGGTGCCGTTGCGGCCGCCGAATTCCATCGGCTTGATGCCATCGGCATAGACCTTGTCGACCGCGCGTTCGATGCGCTCACCCGCTTCGGTCGCGCTTTCCAGTCCGTGCTTGTCTGCGAGCCAGTCGAGCATCATCGCCGCAGAAAGGATCATTCCGGTCGGGTTGGCCTTCCCCTGCCCCATGATATCGGGCGCGGTGCCGTGGCAGGGCTGAAACACCGCATGCCGGTCGCCGATATCGGCCGATGGCGCCATGCCCATGCCGCCGATCAGGCCGGCGGTCATGTCGGAAAGGATGTCGCCGAACATGTTCTCCATCACCATCACGTCAAAGTCCCAGGGCCGCTTGACCAGCAACGCCGAGCAGGCATCGACATAGAGCCGCTCAGCCCTGACGTCGGGATGGCGCTTGGCGGCTTCATCGAACATCTCGCGAAAAAACGCGAACGCCTTGAACACATTTGCCTTGTCGACGCAGGTTAGTCCTCCACTTGAACGGCCGCGCGCCTTGCGGCGTTCCGCCAATCGAAACGAAAATTCGAACAGCCGCTCCGAAGTCCTGCGCGTAATCACCAGCGTCTCGCGCGCCTCCGTTTCGGTAACGACACCTTTGCCCATCGATGCGAACAAGCCTTCGGTGGATTCCCGGATCACCACCAGGTCGATACCGCGCTGATCCGCGCCGACAATCGGACTGGGCACACCCGGAATGAGCCGCGCCGGGCGCACGCCCGCGTAAAGATCGAAGTGAAAGCGCAATTCCACTTGCGGCATGATTTCGGTGTTATCGGGGTAACGCACCGACGGAAGCCCGCAGGCCCCGAGCAGGATCGCGTCCGCCTCCTCGCACAGACGGACGGTGCTTTCCGGCATCGACTTCCCGGTTGCCAGATAATTATTGGCTCCGGCAGGCGCATCGCTGAAGCGGAACTTGAGGTCGGACGTCGCCTCGATTTTGCGCAACACTTCCAGTGCAGGCGCCATCACTTCGGGACCGATACCGTCGCCCGCAAGCACGGCGATATGGAGTGCATTGTTCGCTGACATGAATTCCCTTACGGAATGAGAACGGAGAAGAAGATCGTCGATGCGAGCCAACGGGTCGGGCGGATGCCCGCCCGATGACAGGCTCCGCGAAGCGATCCAGCGTACCAGCAAACGGGCTGTTTGGCGGATCGCTTCGTCGCGTTGCTCCTCGCAAACGGGATGAACGACAAAGCCTAGGGCGTCAGCACGGCCCGCCCGACCAGTTTGCCCTTCTGCAAATCGAGCAGCGCCTCATTGGCTTTGGCGAGCGGCATCGGCGTCACCGGGATCGGCGCGACCTTTTTGGTGCGGACGAGTTCGAGCAATTCCTGCGTCTCCTGGAGATTACCGACATAGCTGCCCTGGATGGTGATCGCCTTGATCGGGATCAGCGGCAACGCCCAGGGCGCGCCACCGCCAAACAGCCCGACCATGACGAGCTTGCCGCCCTTGCTCAGACAGTCGAATCCGAGTTGCGCGGTCGCGGCGTTGCCGACGAGATCAATCACCGCACGGATCGGTCCACCCGCCTTTTTCGCAAGCTGTTCCAGGGCATCGGGCGCCTTGCCGTCGACGGTCGCCAGCGCGCCCGCCTGCTCGGCCGCTTCGCGCTTGCGCGGATCGATATCGACGACGATGGCGCCCTTGCCGCCCATCGCCTTCAAAAGCGATAGCGCCATCAGGCCGAGGCCGCCGGCGCCGAAAATCACGATCGGAGTATTGAAAGCGAACTCGACCTTCTTCAGCGCGCTGTAGGTGGTGACGCCGGAGCAGGCGTAGGGCGCGGCGGTGACGGGATCGAGACCTCTGAGGTTGAGGAGATATTTCGGATGCGGCACGGTCATGTGATCGGCATAACCGCCGTCGCAGTAGACGCCGAGCGAATTCGGCTTCAGGCACATGTTCTCATCGCCGGCGAGACAGATTTCGCATTTGCCGCAGCCGAGCCAGGGATAGACCAGCGCGACGTCACCGATTTTGAGATCGCTCTTGTCGGTTTCTTTCACATCCGGCCCGAACGCCAGCACCTCGCCGACGCTCTCATGGCCCATGGTCCGCGGCAGCGACACGCCACGGTCCTTTAAAGAGAGCGGCTTACGTCCATGGCCAAGGTCGTAACCGCCCTCCCAGATATGAAGGTCGCTATGGCATACGCCGGCCGCCTTGACCTTGATCAGGACCTGGGTTCCCGAAGGCTGCGGCGTCGGCTGATCCACCTCTTTCAAGGGGGCGTTGAAATCGGCAACCTGGAAACTTTTCATCTTCACTCCCCGTTGTTTTTGTTCTTGGACGACATTGCCACTGCCGCGGCAGCGTGTCTTCAATATTTACGTCAGCGGGTGATGACAAGCCGCATACTGGGCGGGCGGCTCGGCGACGGCGGCTCCCCCGCCGGCATGGTTTCGCCCGGCCGCACATCAGGGTCCGGCATCGGGATAGCCTCGGTCATCCTCCAGCGGATTGAGTATCTGTTGCGGGGACGAGCGCGGCCGAACCGTACTTCCGTTATCGCTGCTTCGCCAACAGCTTGTTTCCGGAAAATTGGTCGGCCGAAAGCCCGGTCTCGTTGAGCAGTGCAAGCGTGTGCTCACCCAACGTCGACATCTTTTTTCCCGGCGATACGTCGGATTCCGACATTCGGAACGGCAGGTTCAGAACTTTAAACGAGCCGCCGGCGTCCGCGACCTCGGACAGTGCGCCACGATGCGCGATCTGCGGATCGGCCATCGCTTCGGCGACAGTGCGATAGGCGGAGGACGGAACACCCTCGGCATTCAAAGCGGCAAGGCAATTTTCAGTCGTGACGGCGCGCGACCATGATTCCACGAGATCCATCAACGCAGCCCAATTGTCGCGGCGGTCGGCATAGAGCGCAAAACGGGGATCGCTCACATATTCCGGATGACCGATCACCTTCATCAGGTTTTGGAAGGTTTTTTCGCTGGCGATCGCCACCATAACGTAGCCATCACCAGTTTCGATCGGGCCGAACATCGGACGCTGCAGCGCTTTCACCTCGAATTGCGACCACTGCAATTCGTTCAAGGTCAGGCTCAGCATGGATTCAAGCATCGAGACGTCGATGTGCTGGCCTCGTTCTGTGAGCTGCCGCTGATAAAGCGCCGCCGCGATTGCGCCGAACGCATAGGTCCCCGTGACAACATCGGCGTGATAAATTCCGCAGTAATCCGGCCGACTTCGTCCGGGCTGATAGGCCAAATGCGCCATGTCATAGCCGGACGCGGCGTGGATCACCGGGGCATACGCCGGCAGTTCGGCCGAAGGCCCGGTCTGGCCGTATCCCGAAATCGAACAATAGATCAGTTTCGGGTTGAGCTGCCTAAGCGTGGCCTCATCGAGCCTGAGGCGTCGCATCACGCCGGGACGAAAATTTTCAACAAGAATATCCGCGCTGAGGACGAGCCGCCTGACCACTTCAACTCCATCCGGCGACTTCAGGTCAAGTACGAGACTTTTCTTGCCGACGTTGAGCTGGCCGAAAGCTGTGCTGCAATCGTTCCGCAGCGGCGGGCGTGTTCTCATCGTCTCGCCTTCCGCGGTCTCGATCTTGATGACCTCCGCTCCCAGGTCGGCGAGCATCCGCGCGCAATGCGGACCGGCAATCGTGGTCGAGAAATCAAGCACGCGAAGGCCCGCAAAACCCTTTCTCGATGTCCCCTGATCCTCACCGGTTACGGTCATCGACAAAACTCCCTCGCGCGCTGCCGCTCGTCATCTAAGGCTGCCGGAGACCCTAGAGGGCCCCGGCTCCGCAGGGAAGCGTTTCCCGAGGGCCGGGTACGCGCGCCTCTTGCTTTTTGGAGGGAGAAGGTTGGTACGACAGAGATGGACGGGTTTGTCCGGCGGAGCGGAGTTCAGGGCCGCTTGTGCGTGGCCCAATCAACTCAAAGGGAATAGTTGGTGTAGCGCTCCGCTCCCGCGCCGACTTGCTCTGACCCCGCTTCCTTGCGGGATCGATAGACCTGCAAAACCTGCTTTGATGTCGCGACGTTCAGACGTAGAAACTCACCCTTCATTTTCTCCAGATCGCCCGCAGTAATCCGGCAATTGGGCGCTCCAAGAAACAGCAGCGACATCGTCGTCGTCCAGGAGAGGTCCAGGGCACGAGCCAAAATCAGGATTAGTTCCCTGTTCGTATCGACCAAAGCCCGTTCCACAACGTCGATCGGCAGGGCGCACAACAATGATACTGCAACCGCGGTCTCGTTGAATTTGAGCGAATGCGCAAATTCAAAAACTTTATCTTCGTTTAGAGCGCCGAACTGATGAAGTTTTCCGACCGTCCTTTTCGCGGCAAAGTAATTCTTGGACGCCGGTCCAAACTTTGCATGAATAGTGCCGGCCACATCGGTGACCACGTTTTGGATTCGGCTCCCCATATCAGGGCGTTCTCGCTCGAGCTTTCTCCTCACCTCGTCGGACGCCTTGGAGATCAATTGATGAAAAAGATGCCGCGGAATATCTCTTCGTAACCCAACATGCTCCGCGAGAATGGAGTCATCCTCCGAGCGCTGCACCAGATGCAGGAAGCCGAAGCTCGAAAGCCGGGCGCCGCGGTTTGCGGCGACGGAGGCGACGACTTCTCCAGACCCTCTGACAACCAAAACGTCGGTGACAGCGTCAGGGATGGCTTTTCGCTTGGAGATGGCAAGCAGATGCTGCTGGCCTTTGCATCTTGCGTTGGCGACCAACGTTTTGACGTCCAGCCGCTCCGAGGTCCGCAGCACCGGCCCCGCAACATCGATCGAGATCGTCAAAGGCGAGTTTGTTGATCACATCGAACGGCGCATTGTTGCTGGGAGCAAGCTTGGTCGCCAGCCGAACCCGCGCGTTGATCTCAATTTCCTCCGCGAGCCGCCCTATGATTTCGCCGAAGGTCCATATCTGATCTTCGGAATACCGCCCCGCGATCAGAATGTCGGTGGCGTGCCACAGGGCTCTTAAGCAGCTTTCGGCGGTTCCTCTGGATACCGCATCTTCCAGTTCCGCGAGAAAGGACTTCGGTTCAGCCATCTCAGTAGCCGATCTTTAAAAACGAAAAAAATATGTTTGATCAAATTGCTGCTTCATTGGAGCGCTTTGCAATCAAGGAGGTGTAAAATCCGACCGACAACACTCCGGCATGCTTAATCAGATGCTAAAGCGCTGGTGATTAATTCACGGTTGCCGGCGAGGGACTTGATCGGGCCTGCCAAAAGCCGAGCAAGCGCCGCGCATCATCGAGAGTTAGAGCGGCGAACTCTTGCCTGGCCTTGGCCAATTGATCCGGAGCGATCGAGCCGGTGGAAAAACAACTCTCCAGGATGGCGCTGGCCGTCTCCCAAGTAAGGCCGGCGACCTTGCAAGGAATGAGTACACCGTCATCGCGAAGGCTTTGCATCAAGGGGCGAATGATCTCGACGCTGGATTGCGACAATTCGGCAAGCGCAGCGACCGTTTCTTCATATTTTCGTTGCTTGGCGAACCCGAACACGGTCCTTTCCTCAAGTTGGCCGTTTTTCTTGAGGGTCGTTACAAGACGTTTTGCCGCGCCAAAATCGCGAACCTTGGACATCTCGCGATCGATGCCCGCTGATACGCTCGCGATCGCGCTCCGGACTTCCTCCAAAACGTGGGCAGGCGCGCGCGACAACAGCCGCGAACGCACAGCTTCGGTGGCGCTACGCAGCAATTGGCGGCGAAGCTCCGCGGGCAAATCGAGCCGGATTCCGGTCTCGACCGCCAATTCCGGATCGGACTCCGCTTGCCCTACAACGATGGCAAATCCGGCTGCGGATACTCTGGCACCGGGGTTGCTGACAAGGCGGCGGCTAACGGACGGATAACGCCGCGCCAACAGCGCGTCGGTGACAATTTCCTTCAGCCACCAGCGGCCGGAGATGGCCAAGAGATGCCGCTCGCTTTTGGTTTTTGCAATCTCGACAAGATCTTCCGTGCTTAAACGGGCCAATTCCAGCAAAACCGGACCGGCGACGGCTATCTCATCGTGATTTGCCAGGCGGCGCACCACGCGAGGCGGAGCCTTTGCAACGCCAGCAAGCTGCGAGCTCATTTCTGCCAACGCGATCCGGGCGCTCACATTCGCGATTGCACGAAGCTCTATGGTTTTGACGAGGCGCTCAAGCACGTCCCCGAACATGTCGAGTTGCTTGTCATTAAGGGAGCGGGCCGAGGACAGAAAGAGCCCTGTCATGCGCTGGATCGTCTCGACGCGCTTTTCGTCTGAGCCCAGACTTATAGCTGCTTCGACTTCATCGGCGATGGAGAGATTTGGTTCGAGCATCGCTCATCCTGAGCGTTTGGAGGGTCTTTCTGGCCGGCAGGAGACCATATTTCGAATAGCTGAACGTTCGGTAAAATCTGGGATTGCCCGCCGCGCAAAACGACACTTGCACAACGCCTTGGCCGCACATGCGTCAATGGCGGTTTCGTGCCGCTCCCGTCCAGACGCACCATTTCCTTTCGCCACCGGTAACGCAGGATGCGCGCACATCAGATGCAAAGGGCTGCTTCAGCCCGCGGCTCGCCGCGTCTCCGGCATGACCAGCCAGACCAGGGTAAGCCCGATAGCGGCAACACAGGAAAGTCCAGTGAAGGCAACGCTACTACCGAATTGGTCGCTGACGTAGCCGGCCAGCACGGTGCTGAGCGATGCGCCGATACCGGTCGCAGTGCCGACAATACCCTGCGCCAGATTAAAGTGCCCGCTGCCGAAGGCGACATCGGCGACAATCAGCGGCACCATGACGCTGAACACCGCCGCGGTGATGCCGTCCAATATCTGCACCAGGACCAAAACGTATGGATCGCGCACGGTCGCAAATAATAATCCGCGGATCGCCAGCGCGGTAAACCCGGCAAGCAGCAGCGGCCGTCGTCCCCACACCTGCGCCTTGGCTCCGACGGTCGGAGACATCAACGCCACAAAAGCCTGCGGCACTATAATGCAAGCCGCAATCAATACAGGCGCCCATTTGCTTGAACGGCTCGTAACCACGCCCGCCATCAGCGGAAGCATTGCGCTGTTCGCAAGCTGCAGCAGGAGCACGCTGCCGGCAAAAATCAGCAACGCCCGGTTCCGTACAAGACTGAAAATGCTCGTGGCTGTTTCGTCAGTTTGGCGAGGCAGCGCGCCGTGTGCGCAGGCGACATCGACCTCCTGCTCGCGAATTCGCCCGAGCGCAAGCAGCGTCGGAATAGCCAAAATGAAGGTAACGAGAAAGACGGAGCGGCTCGACAACAGATAACCGCAGGTACCCATCACCGCCGCAGCAACGCCGTTACCAAGCGAAGCAAAACGGGCGTTGCGTCCCAGCCGTTCTCCAATCGCCGAGGGGCCGACCAGGCCCAGGCTGATCGCGGCGATTGCGGGGCCGAGCACGCAGCTCGCGGCGGCGTGCAGCGTAGCGGCTGTCATCACGACGGGAAGGATCGGCCATACCGCATAGACAAGTGCACTTATTCCGATCGTCGCAATGGCAAAGCTCGCGACCAGCCGTTCGGATCGCGCCACATCCACGATCACTCCGCCGGGCATTTGCCCGAGCAGCCCGACGACGCCGCCGATCGACAGTACGAAGCCGATTTGCGCCTGCGTCCACTTCTGGGTCGTCAAATAGACTGCAACGAACGGACCGAAGCCGGTCTGGACGTCTGCAAGGAAGAAGATAAACCAGTCGAGCCCGCGCAAGCTTTGACGCGAAGGCGCGAACTTCGCCGGAAACGCTGCCGATCCCGCGGCACCACGTTGTCCGCCCCGGGCATCGCGGGAAGACTTCGGTCGATCCGATCAAAGGACTGGGACGGAGGAGCGGCCAGAACACTTCTCCGCATCTAGTGATCGAACTGTAGCGGCTGGAGGCTGCCCGCCGCACCCAGTACGACGATCGGCGCCTCCTCCTTGTACTCCGGCGCAGCCTTGACCTGCTCTTTCGTCAATTCGAGGGTAATGCTGTCGCCCTTCTCGGACATGTGCCCGAAATGCAGCGCGTTCCACTCGACTACAATCTTACGACTCCCCACTCCGAGAAAGCCGCCGAAATCGATCACGGCAGCCCGCACGGCGCCGCTTCGATCGACGATGACATCGACAATGCGGCCCATGTCCTCATTGGCGGGGCTGCGCACGTCGCGACCCAGCACGCCATACGCCTCTTTCGCGCCAATGATGGTGACAGAGGGCGGCGGCGCCGGCTCCTTTGGAGCAACGGGAGTAACCGCGGCCGGTGGCGCGGCGACGGGCTTTGCCGGCGACGCGCCTTGCTCATTGTCCGCGTTCGATGCGGCGGCCGTGAACACCGCAAACGCAATCGCGACGAAAAACTTGCCTTTGCTCCGCATGCGTCCTCCTTCCGCCGAAGCGGCTTTCAGCGCGCGAGTACGATGGACACGTGAATATGGCCGCGCGTGCGCATAACCTCGAGCGACACCTCGTCACCGTGGCGGGTGATCCGAAGGTCGACACTTGAAGGCCCCAACTGAAGTTCGCGCAGGATTACTTCGTTCAGGAAAGCCGGGAGGCGCGGGTTGCGCAGGCGTATTTCACCGCGCTTCACATCGAACTCGAGCCCGAGCGCTGCCTCCAAAAGGCTGAACGGCGTTGCGCTCGCCCATGCCTGCGGCACACAGGCCACGGGATAGAGCGTCGGCCCACGATGCTTCTCCCGACGGAAGCCGCAGAACAATTCAGGAAGCCGCCGCAGGTCCATGTAGGTAGCGGCGTCGAACAAGCCCTTGAACACGTGCTCGACCGAATGTTTCAGTCCATAACGCGCAAGGCCGAGTGTGATCAGCGCGTTGTCATGGGGCCAGATCGACCCGTCATGATACGACATCGGGTTGTAGCGGGCCTCGCCAAGCGCAACGGTGCGGATGCCCCACCCCGTGAAGAAATGCGGCCGCATCAGATCGGCCGCGACCTTGCGCGCACGGTCCTCGCGTATCATCCCGCTGAACAGCAGTTGTCCGGCGTTGGAGGTGCGCACCGCACAAGGACGCTTGGCGCCGTCGAGCGCCAGCGCATAGGTGCCAAGCTCCTCGCACCAAAACGCCTCTTCAAAGTGCTGGGCAAGCCGCTTCGCTTCAGCATCGAGTTTTTCCGCCAGTCCGGCTTTTTCCAGCCGCCGGGCACAACGAGCCGCCAGTTGCTTGCCGGCGAACACATAGCCCTGCACCTCCGCAAGCGCGATCAATCCCTCGGCAAGCCGGCCGTCGGCATGGAAGATGGCGTCATAGGAATCCTTCCAACCCTGATTCGCCAAACCTTGCTCGGAGGCGCGCTGATACTCGACGAACCCATCGCCATCCGGATCGCCCGGTCCATCTATCCAGCGCAGGGCGGCTTCGATCGAAGGCCAGAGCTCGGCGAGCGTCTCTTCGTCGCCTGTCCGTTCGACGTAGAGCCCGGCCAACAGCACGAATAACGGGGTCGAATTGACGCTGCCGTAGTAATGCGCGAACGGCACCTCGCGCAACGCGGCCATCTCGCCGCCGCGCATTTCATGCAGAATTTTCCCGGGCTCCGCGTCAGATAACGGATCGGTCGTCTTGGCCTGGTGAAACGCAAGCCGTTTCAGCACGCCCTTGGCAACCCGAGGGTCGACCCACAGCATCTGCAGCGCGGTGATCAGGCCGTCACGGCCGAATGTCGTCGAGTACCAGGGAATGCCGGCATAGGGATATCGCCCCTGCGGCGTATCCGTCATCAGTATGTTGAGGTCTGCCATTGATTGGCACAAGACCTCGTTGAAAATGTTGTTACTTGTTTCAATGCTGGCGGCGCCCACATTCGACCGGCGCATCTCGCGGCGATGCGCCAGCAGGCCCTTGAAGAAGCGCGAGGGCTTGAATCCGGCCGGTTTGTTGCAGGAAGCGGCGACGAACAAAGAACTGATATGCTGGGGCTTCAGATCGAAATGGTAAGTTGCCCCGTTCGCGGCAATTCGCGTCGGCCTTGGGTCGAAATGCAGGGCTGTGCACCGCGTACGCTCATCAAGTCCCTTGTACTCGAGCAGCACATCCGAGGGGGCCAGCACTCTGCTGCTGCCGGTGCCCCGCCTCGCGCGCTTCTCGCCTCTCACTTCGAACAGATCCGCAAAATCGTTGTCGAACAGTAGCGTCAGATCGAAACTCGCCTGCCGGTCGCCATGATTCTGCAAAGCGATCCGCTGATAAGCCGTCCCGTGCCACAAAAAGATGGTGCGCACGATATGCAGCAGGTCCTTCTGCAACACGAGCCGGTCGTTGCTATAGATATCCGGATTGGTGAGATCGACAGTCAACCCGGAATTATCGTCGCGAAGATTCGAGCCCAGTAGCAGCGGCTGCAAATCGTCGAGTACCAATTCGAGACGCGCGAGATAACGAGTGTCGGCGTGAAACAGGCCGTCCGGCCCGCCGGCGGATGCGCCGATATCGCCGTGGCTGTCGAGCACGATGAATGTGTCGTTGTGCTTCAGCGAGCGCCGCGGGCGCGCGGCGGGCCCCGTCATCGGAATGTAGAACGGCTGCTCGGCGACCGGCGCAATCGTCTGCGACGTCGAGATAATTTGGGTTACGGTTTCGGCTGCCATGCTGACCTCGAGCGATTTCCCCCTAGCCTCGCCAAGCGCACAGAAATGTGGCGCTACCGCCTGATCTTACGCGGCGAACTTCGCGAGGCGGCTCATTTCCTGCGTAACCAGCTCGCGGTACGGTCCCTGGTCCTGCATCAGGCAATCAGGCGGGCCATCTTCTACGATCTTCCCGGCCTTCAGCACGACCACCCGATCGAAATTGCGCAGCGTCGCCAACCGGTGCGCGATGGCGATCACCGTGCGACCGCGCATCAAACGCCCAAGCGCTTCGCGGATAGCCTCCTCCGACTCGCTGTCCAGTGCAGCCGTAGCTTCATCGAGCAGTAAAATCGGCGCATCCTTTAAAAACGCGCGCGCGATAGCGATGCGCTGTCGCTGACCACCGGACAATTTCACTCCGCGGTCGCCGACCATGGTGTGTAGCCCTTCGGGCAAAGTTTCCACGAAATCACAGCGGGCAGCGATCGCAGCACGCAAGACTTCGTTGTCGTTGGCGCTGGGACGCCCATAACGGATGTTTTCCATGATCGAGCGATGGAACAGCGAGATGTCCTGCGGCACCACCGAAATCGCTTCGCGCAGGCTTTGCTGCGTGACTCTCGAAATATCCTGACCGTCGATCGTGATGCTGCCATCGTCGACGTCGTAGAACCGTTGCAGCAACGTAAAGAGGCTGGATTTGCCGCCGCCCGACTGGCCGACCAGCCCAACTCGTTGCCCCGGTTGCAGCCGAAGGCTGAATCGCTCGAAGATTTTGAGCCCGCCGGGATACTGAAATGAGATGTTGTTGAAAGCTATCGCAGCGCCGCTCTTAACCAGCGGCTCCGCTTCCGGATGGTCACGAAGCTCGTGCGGCAGCAATAACGTCGCAATCGCCTCAGTCAGACGGGCGACATGCTGGGTGACATCGACCAGCGCGACGGCGAGATCGCGGGTCGCGTTGAGAATGGCAAGGCCGAGCGTGCAGACGAGCACAACATCGCCGGTGGTCGCGCCGCCGCGCTGCCAAAGTGCGATGGCCCAGGCCAGCAGAGCGATGATCAGCGCGACCGTGACAGCCGCGTGGGTCAGCCGCAGCTTTTCCAGATAACGCAGGCTGCGTCCACGCGCCACGAGCTCCTTGCCGATCGTCGCGTCAAACCGATCGTGCTCGTGGTTCAAGCCGCAAAACGCGCGAACCAGCGGCATGTTGTTGATCACATCAACCATTTCGCCATCGACGGCAGCCGCCTTGTCGGCGAAGTCATCGTGCAGCGGTTTGCCGGCGGCGGCGAGTTTGAACATGGCCACCACCATGCTTCCGGCAATCACGATCAGCCCAGCCGACATTGGCAGGCTGACGGTTCCGATCAAGGCGATCGCCGATACCGTCGCGATGCACGGCGGCAAAACGTTCCACACGAACATATTCTCGACGGTGAAGATGGCGTTCGAGGTCGCGGTGATACGGCTGGTCAGCATTCCCGGCATGCGGTCCGAGAAGTAACTTGGCGCATGGCCCGTGAGATGACGAAATATATCTCGCCGCAAATCGCCGGTAACTCCGACGAATGTGAAGCTCGCCGTCCAACTCGCGATCCGCCACAGCAAGTTGTCGGCAGCAATGAGCGACATGAGGAAAACGAATGCCAGCCATACGCCACCCGCGCGGTCAGGCCCGGCTGACAGGCTATCGACCAGAAATTTGAGCCCGTACTGGGTACCGACCGAACAAGCGACTGCGGCCGCAACGGCGATCAATATGACGAGGTGCGCCGCGAGCCGGTGCCGTATGTAGCGGAGCGCAAACGGAAATGGGCGATGCGCATAGCCTGAGAGGTGATCCATATGACTGCAAATCCGTCGAAAGAGTAGAAGCGCAGGCATGCGCTGCCCGCAGTCTGAACGACGAAAGTCAAAGCCCGTTCCCGTCGCATTTCCGCCAAAACGCAATTGGACTGGAAGCATGCCGTCCACTTTCGAATATGGTTCGTGGAAGTGGCATCACCATGACCATGTCGAAGAAGTAACTTTTGCTAAGGGGGAACTTCGCGGATGCGGGAACGTTCCCCTTGTCGGCGCGACGGCGCGAACGGGGGGCTTCATCCATGATCCCAGGAAGGAGAGTGTGACATGCGCATCGCGCAGGTTGCTCCGCTAACGGAGGCTGTTCCCCCAAAGCTTTATGGCGGCACCGAGCGGGTCGTGCATTGGCTGACCGAAGAACTGGTCGCGCTGGGACATGACGTGACGTTATTCGCCAGCGGCGACTCGCAGACTTCAGCCAAACTTGACGCGATGTGGCCCAGGGCGCTGCGCCTCGATGGAGCCGTTCGCGATCCGAATGCCCTTCACATGGTCATGCTGGAGCTGGTGCGGCAGAAATGTGACGAGGAGCAGTTCGATTTCTTGCACTTTCACCTCGACTATTATCCGTTCTCCCTGTTTTACCGCCAACCAACTCCCTTTGTGACCACCCTTCACGGCAGGCTGGACCTGCCTGAGCACCAACCAGTGTTCAACACGTTTTCCAAAGTTCCCGTTATTTCAATTTCAAATGCACAGAGGCGTCCCGTACCGCAGGCACGGTGGGTGCGGACCATCCTTCACGGCCTTCCGGAAAAACTGCTGACGCCGAAGGATATGAGCCAGAACTATCTCGCCGTGCTCGGGCGGATTGCGCCGGAAAAGGGCGTGGATCGCGCGATCAAGATCGCCACCCGCTGCGGCATTCCGCTCAAGATTGCGGCAAAGATCGACGTATCCGACCAGGAATATTACGATGAGGTCATCAGCCCCATCATCCGCGGCAATCCTCTTGTCGAATATGTCGGCGAAATCGGCGATCATGAGAAGCCGGAGTTTCTCAGCGGAGCGCTCGGATTGCTATTGCCTTTGGATTGGCCCGAACCGTTTGGCCTTGTGATGATCGAGGCTTTAGCGTGCGGGACACCCGTTATCGCTTACAACCGCGGTTCGGTTCCGGAGATCATTGACGATGGCTTGACTGGTTTCATCGTTGAGGACGAGATCAGCGCAGTAGCCTCGGTCAAGCGCCTGTCGCAGTTAAGCCGGCATGCGATCCGGCAACAGTTCG
Source organism: uncultured Alphaproteobacteria bacterium (assembly GCA_963764155.1). Classification (GTDB taxonomy): domain Bacteria; phylum Pseudomonadota; class Alphaproteobacteria; order Rhizobiales; family Xanthobacteraceae; genus Bradyrhizobium. The sequence goes on along the minus strand of CAVXRI010000008.1, from coordinate 235,800 downwards.
AGGCGCGGTTCACCGCGCGCCGAATGGCGCTCGACTACCTTGCCGCGTATCGCAGCCTGACGGAGACCGCCGAGCCTCGCATCAAATTGGTCAGCAGCGCCGAATAGTCGGCTTCATCTGCAGCGCCAAGCCGGGCGTATTAAGACGCCGCGCCCGGCGGGAGTAAGGGTGTCGTCGCGCGGTCTCAATAGCTTGTGCCCTCTGGATGAGAGCGGGCCCGCGCATGCTTGCTGGCTGCACGGGGCGCTGTAACGCCGGAGCGCCCCGATTATTCCCCTCTCCGTAGACGCAGAATATTGACTTGAAGAGAAGCGGGTTCCGGCTAGCATCCGGCCCCTCGCGCGAACTCGATTCTTCAAGGATGCAAGCATGGCAAACCTCAACATAAACGGCAAAACGTTCGATGTGGATGTCGAGTCCGACACCCCGCTGCTTTGGGCAATTCGGGAAAATGCTGGATTGACCGGCACTAAATACGGTTGCGGCATTGCACAATGCGGCGCCTGCACCGTCCATATCGATGGCGTTGCGGTGCGCTCTTGCGGGGTCCCCGTCAGCGACGCCGTCGGGAAGCAGATCACCACCATTGAAGGTCTGGCTTCCGGCGCGACGCTGCACAAGGTGCAGCAGGCCTGGGTCGACAATGACGTTCCGCAATGCGGCTATTGCCAGAGCGGGATGATCATGGCGGTAGCAGCACTGCTCAAGGATAACCCAAAGCCGTCCGACAACGACATCGACGAGGCAATCACCAACATCTGCCGCTGCGGCACCTTCCAACAGGTGCGTGAGGCGATCCACGCCGCCGCGAACGCTTGAGGACGCAGCCATGAACCAGCACATCAACCCTAAACTGAACCGCCGCGCCTTTGTGATCGGCACCGCGGCGATCGGCAGCGGTCTGGCGCTCGGCCTCGACATTCCCTTCGGCGGTCCCACCATCGTACGCGCCGGGGACGGCTCGCCGGAGGTTAATGCCTGGGTCGTGATCCGGCCTGACGATACGGTCGTGATCCGTATCGCACGATCGGAAATGGGCCAGGGCACCCTCACCGGCCTTGCCCAGCTCGTCGCCGAAGAGCTTGAGTGCGACTGGTCAAAGGTGACCACCGAATATCCGACGCCGGGACAGAGCGTCGCCCGCAAGCGGGCGTGGGGCGAGTTCTCTACTGGCGGCAGCCGCGGCATCCGGACCTCGCAGGACTATGTTCGCAAGGGCGGCGCGACGGCGCGCATGATGCTGATCCAGGCAGCCGCCAACGAATGGAAAGTCCCGGTCGGCGAATGCTCGGCCGCGAACAGCATCATTACACATAGCCCTTCGGGAAAGACCACGACCTACGGCAAGGTCGTCGAAGCCGCCGCGCGCCTTGAACCGCCGGCCGACGTCAAACTGAAGGATCCCAAGGATTGGAAACTTGCCGGTAAAGGGCTGAAGCGGCTCGACACCGCTGACAAGGTCACGGGAGCGATGACCTACGGCATCGACGTCAAGCTTCCGGGCATGCTGAACGCTGCGATCCAGGATTGCCCCGTTACCGGCGGCAAATTGAAAAGTTTCGACGAAGCCAAAATTCTGGGCATGAAGGGCGTGAAGAAAGTGGTGCGGGTCGGCAACAGCGCCGTCGCCGTGGTCGCCGATACATGGTGGCACGCCAAGACGGCGCTCGAGGCCCTGCCGATCGTTTGGGATGAAGGCGAGAACGCCAAGGTCACAAGCGCGTCGATCGCGAAGTGGCTCGAGGAAGGTCTCAATTCCGGGCCGGCCTATGTTGGCAACCAGAATGGTGATGCCAAGGCCGCGCTCGCGGGCGCGGCCAAGAAAGTCGAGGCTGTCTACAACTATCCCTACCAGAATCACGCCGCGATGGAGCCGCTGAACGCAACCGCGCTCTACACTGCGGATAAGTGCGAGGTCTGGTGCGGTACGCAAAACGGCGAGGCGGCGTTCGCCGCTGTGCTGGAAGCCTCCGGCCTTCCTGCCGACAAATGCGACGTTCACAAGCAAATGCTCGGCGGCGGCTTTGGCCGGCGCGGGCAGACCGACTATGTGCGGCAGGCGGTCGAAATTGCGAAACAGATGCCGGGCACGCCGATCAAGCTGCTGTGGTCACGCGAGGAGGACATGCAGCACGGCCGTTATCATCCGATCACCCAGTGCAAGATGACGGGTGCGTTCGATGCCGACAACAATCTTACGGCATTGCAGATACGGATATCCGGACAGTCGATCCTGTTCAGCCTGCGCCCGGAAGCCCTGGTCAACGGAAAGGACTCCGCCACCTTCGCGGGCCTCAACGAGAGCGGCGACGCTGCGATCGGATATTCAGTCCCGAATCTCCTGGTCGAGCATTCGATGCGCAATCCGCACATCATTCCGGGGTTCTGGCGCGGCGTCAACGTCAACCAGAATGCGATCTATCTCGAGTGTTTCATGGATGAACTCGCGCACGCCGCGGGTCAGGATCCGCTTGAGTTCCGGCGCAAGTTGATGTCCAAGCACCCAAAGCACCTTGCCGTGCTCAACGCCGTGGCGGAAAAAGTCGGTTGGGATAAACCGGCTCCACAAGGGGTCTATCGCGGTCTCGCCCAGCACATGGGTTATGGAAGTTACGTCGCGGGCGCTGCGGAAATCTCGGTGGCCGACGGCAACAAGGTCAAGGTGATCCGAATCGTTGCAGCGACCGATCCCGGCTACGTGGTCAATCCGGCGCAGATCGAGCGTCAGATCGCCGGCTCGTTTCTCTATGGCCTGACGGGGCTGTTTTACGGCGGATGCACCGTCAAGGATGGCCGTATCGAGCAGACTAACTTCGACAGCTACAACTCGATGCGGATCGGTGAAATGCCGAAAGTCGAATCCATCATCATGCCGAGCGGCGGGTTCTGGGGCGGCGTCGGCGAGCCGACCATCAGCGTTGCCGCGCCGGCCGTGCTCAATGCCTTTTTCGCAGCGACCGGCAAGCGGATCCGCTCGGTGCCGCTGAGAGACCAGAACATTACCTTCGCCTGACACGGCATGCGGCGGCCGGTTGCGGCCGCCGCAAACTTCGGGATTTACGTTGATGATCGCGCTGCAGCGGGTGACGCGTAGAAACGTCGTCGCAGGCATCGCGGGGTCTGCAAGCTCGTTGCTATTCCCCCATGTCGCGCGCGCACAGTCGGCCGCACGAATTGTCGTCATAGGCGGCGGCTTTGCCGGCGCATGCTGTGCGCGGGAGCTTAAGCGGATAAATCCGAAACTGGATGTGACGCTGTTAGAACAGAACCGGACCTTCACGGCCTGCCCGTTCAGCAACGAAGTAATTGCCGGTTTGCGGGAAATGGAGGCCCAGCAATTCGGGTACGACGGCATCGCCGCGGCGGGAATAAGGATCATCATCCAGGCGGCGACGGAAATAGACACGACAAGGCGTGCTATCACACTCACCGACGGCAGCTCGGTGAACTTCGACCGTCTGGTGCTGGCTCCCGGAATCGATCTCAGGTTTGACGCGCTGGCCGGCTACGATGAGGCGGCATCGGCCAGAATGCCGCACGCATGGAAGGCCGGCGAGCAGACCATGCTGTTGCGGCGCCAGCTCGAAGCCATGGAGGACGGCGGTCTCGTTGCGCTTGCCGTGCCGGCGAGCCCGTCGCGGTGTCCGCCGGCGCCCTATGAGCGCGCAAGCCTGATCGCCCATTATTTGAAGGCCCGGAAACCGCGCTCGAAAGTGCTTGTACTGGACGCCAAGGACGCCATACCCCAGCAGCGGTTGTTCGAAAATGCGTGGAAGGAATTGTATCCCGGCATCATCGAACGGGTATCGCTCTCGCAAGGAGGCCGCGTCACCTCGGTTGATCCGGCGACCACCACGATCGTCACCGAGTTCGGCAATTACAAGTGCCAGGTCGCCAATGTCATTCCGCCTCAGAAGGCCGGCCGGATCGCCGAGATCGCGAGCGCCGTCGATAACACCGGCTGGTGTCCTATCGATCCCCTGACATTCGCCTCCAAGCTCGCGCCAAACGTTCACGTGATCGGAGATGCCTGCCTTGGCGGCGGCATTCCGAAGTCGGCGTCCGCCGCTAACGCGCAAGCAAAGGCGTGCGCCGCCGCGATCGCCAATTTGATGTCCGGCGAAGCGCCCGCTAAGTCCCGGTTGACGGGGATCTGTTACAACACCGTCGCCCCCGGTTATGCGTTTTCGCTTGCCGGAAGCTATGAGCCAAGGGCGGACCTGTTCGCCGAGGTCATCGAAGGGGGCGGCACGAGTCCCGTGAGTGCGCCGCGCGAGGTGCGGATGCACGAAGCGGAAATGGCGCAAAATTGGTTCAAGACGATCACGGTGGACACCTTTGGTTAGGCGCACGATCCTCATCGCGTACTTTATCACGGGCGTGTCGGGCCTGCCCTTCGGCTGTATCGCGCAGGAACTGCGGCCCTATCGCGTCGTTGCAGACGGAATTCCGGAGTCACTGACCGGCGAGCCGGGCGATGCGGCGCGAGGACGCGCGCTGGTGCTTGAGCGGGCCAGCACCTGCATCCTCTGTCACTCCGGGCCGTTTCCGGAAACCAGGTTTCAGGGAGACCTCGCACCCACCCTCGCCGGCGCGGGGAGCCGCTGGACCATAAGCCAACTTCGGCTCCGGCTGGTTGATCCATCCCGGCTCAATGCCGTGACCATCATGCCCGCCTTTTATCGCGTGGACGGGCTCAATCGCGTCGGACCAAACTGGCGCGGCAAGTCGATTTTATCGGCAAGCCAGATCGAAGACATCGTGGCCTATCTTGCAACACTGCGTGAATAAAAGGACGAAACTAGCGATGTCGAAGCAAGATCAATCCACCCGCCGGCGGTTCCTGACCCTTGCCGGAAGCGCAGCGGTGGCCGGGACGATGCCTGTTGCGCTCGTGACATCAGCGGACGCCACCCCCGCAATGCTCGCATCGGCTATTCGCAACGTGGTCGGCACGGCCGAGGTGCGGACCGGCAAGGTCAAGCTCGACGTGCCGCCCTTGGTGGAAAACGGCAACACCGTGCCGATAACAATCAGCGTGGCCAGTCCGATGACAGCGGTTGATCACGTCAAAAGCATTCACGTCTTCAACGAGAAGAATCCACAGCCGAACATCGGCAACTTCTATCTCGGTCCGCAGGCGGGTCGAGCGCAGGTTTCGACCCGCATTCGGCTTGCCGACAGCCAGAAGGTGGTGGCGATCGCGCGTTTATCCGACGGTTCGTTCTGGTCGGCCAGCGCCGATGTGGTGGTGACGTTAGCTGCCTGTACAGAAGAGGTGATCTGATGGCCTCGGCGCTGATCAATGTTCCGGCCAAGGCGAAACGCGGCGAGATCATCGAGATCAAGGCGCTGACGTCGCACATCATGGAAACGGGCTATCGCCGCACAGCGGCAGGCTCGGTCGTGCCGCGCGACATCATCACGAGTTTTAGCTGCCGCTATAATGGCTCCGAGATTTTCCGTGCCGATCTGTTTCCGGCGATCGCGGCCAATCCGTTCATTTCGTTTTTCACGGTTGCCAACGAAAGCGGAAAATTCGAATTCGAGTGGATCGGGGACCAGGGATTTTCCACGATGGCCTCAGCCTCGATTACTGTCGAATGAAGGCTCGATCTACAATCGCTGCCACGGCACTGCTGTTAACGGGTATCTCCCTCTGCGCGGCCGAGATCCCGAAATCCGAGCGGCGATCAGGCTTCACGTTTATGGCGCCCGGAACGCAGGCGATCCAAAAAGACGATAGCGCCAATCCCGGGATGCTTTGGGTGCTTGACGGCGAAGCGCTCTGGCAGCGCAAGGCCGGCTCTGCGGATAAGGCCTGCCTCGAATGCCATGCTGATGCGCGCATGACCATGAAGGGCGTTGCGGCCCGTTATCCCGCTTTCGACAAAACGCTTGGCGGTCCCGTCGACCTGGAACAACGCGTCAATTTGTGCCGCATGAGGCACCAGCAGGCAACGCCACTGCCATACGAGTTCCGCGAGCTGCTGGCGCTCACGGCCTTTATCGCACAGCAATCGCGCGGTGTTGAAATCACCGCCGGTGACGATCCGCAGCTTGCGCCTTTCATCGCAAAGGGCCGCGAGCTGTTCGTGCAACGGCAAGGGCAACTTAATTTGGGCTGTACGAATTGCCACGACGACAATTGGGACAAGCGCCTTGCAGGCTCGCCGATCACGCAAGCGCATCCCACCGGCTATCCGCTTTACCGGCTGGAGTGGCAGTCTCTCGGCTCGCTGCAGCGCCGCTTGCGTAGCTGCATTACGGGAATTCGCGCGCAGACCTATGAGTTCGGCGCGCCGGAATTGGTCGACCTCGAACTCTACCTGATGACGCGAGCAAAGGGGATGCCGATGGAAGCGCCCGCGGTGCGGCCCTGAAACGGAACGGCCGGCGGGTAACGCCTACCGGCCGGCCGGCTAATCGAACTCACGACGCGGACGGCTATTCCGCCGGCGCTGCGAGCGGCATCTCCGGGCGCGACATCTGGTGCTCGCCGGCAGCCACTCTGCTCAACACGAATAGTCCGGCAGAGACGATGGCATAGGCGAGTGCAACGGGCGGTGTGACACCTAATCCGCCGCCCAGTCCCACGGCCTCCCCATGCATGAAACCGAAATAGGTGAGCACCGCGCCGGCAAGGGCAAAAAGCGCGGCCTTGGCGAAATCGCGCTCGATCACGAACACGCCGATCGCACCCAACACCAGCCCCGCGAGAATCGACCCTCCGCCCATCACCTCAAGCCCGTGATACAGCACGCCTTGCTGAGGCAGCGAGGCGATCGCGGCCGTCTTCACCGCAGCCACCTTGTCCGGCGACAGCGCGCCGACAGTTTGGGCAGCGTTGAGTGTCGAGCCGAGCATGGTGTCGATCTGCAGCTTGGCCCAGGCAGCAAGGTGCGGCGTCAATGCAAGCACGATGGCCGGCGCGTGCTTGATCGGCGTGGTCTGAAACGCCTGTGCGCCGATCAGCATGCCGATATAAAGCAGGATCGGCGAAATCGCCACGACAGGCACCAGCGCCAGCAGCACCGAGATGATGCCGAACCAGGACAGCACCACCACCATGATCCCGGTCGCGGCCGAATAGCCGATGCGGCCCCCCATCGCCTTCCAACCGGGATGGCCGATATAGACCGCGTTGATAAAGGGATTGCCCATCAGGCAGCCGATGAGGCTTACGACGCCGTCGGCGGTCAAAACGCGCGTGGTCGGATATTCGTCGCCGGCGGCTTCCGCGCTTTCGACGTTGTCCATGGCCTCGACGAGATCGTAGATGCCGAACGGGATCGCCGTCACAAGAATGATGCCGAGGAATTCAAAGCCGGAAAAGACCTGCCCGATTGCCGGAATTGGCAGCGAGAAGCCGAAACTCGCAAAGGCATCACCGAGCCCTTTGATACTCAACCCGCCGATCCCAAGCCCGAACAGGTTTGACCCCCACGCGATGATCATGCCGGTCGCGATAGCAACGAGTCCCGCGGGAATGCCTTTCGGATACTTCACACCGCCGAACCAGCTCACCAGGATGATGGCAAAGCAGACCAGGCCGATCTGCGGCGTCATGTACATCTCAAGTGCCGGTCGCATCGAAATGAAGGTCACGGAGACGCCTGCGAGCGTACCGAGCAGCGCGGCGCGCGGCGTGATCTGGCGGATGTAGGGCGCGATGAAGCCGCCGATCATCAAGATGAAGCTCTGGAAGAAGACCCAGACCAGCCCGGCGGACCAGCCTTTCATGGGATCGCCCGTCTTGATCGTGATGGGCAGCATGATCACGAAGGTGACGATGAACATATGCGGGACGCTGACGCCTGACGGCAGCGCGCAAACATCGGTACGGCCGGTCTTTTGCGCCAAACGATAGGCGAGGAACGCATAGTAAAACGTCGAAAGGCACATCATCAGGCCGAGTGCCGGCAGGATGCGACCGAATACCAGCGTGTCAGGCATTTTCAGCACAAAACGCAGCAACCCGGTCAGCACCAGCATGTTGACGAGGATGTTGGTGCCGAATCCGAAAAATGCATTCCAGTCGCCTGGCGTCCAAAGTACCGGTTTGAAGCCGGACTGACCGGCAATTCCCGTCATCCTCCCACTCATCCTGTTGCTCCCACTGCCAAACTGCTTGATGTCTCCGACGTCATTGCCTCGAGAACCGCGGCCGAATCCGAGACCCAGCCGAAGATGCCGCCTTGGGCCTTGATCATTTTGAGGCCCATCTCGTGGAATTCCGGGAAATAGGATGCGCAACCGTCGCCGATGACGACGCAGCGATAGCCGCGATCATTGGCCTCTCGCACGGTGGTGTTGACGCAGACCTCGGTCGTCACGCCGCACACCAGCAAATTCTCGATGCCGTATTGTTTCAGAACCGAACCGAGTTCGGTCGCGTAGAACGCGCCCTTGCCCGGCTTGTCGATGACGATTTCACCGTCGAACGGATATAGTTCCGGAATGATGTCATGGCCGGCCTCGCCGCGGATCAGTATCCGCCCCATCGGACCGGGATCGCCAATGCGAAGGCTGGGCGCGCCGCGCATGATCTTTGCCGGCGGCGCGTCCGACAAGTCGGACACGTGTCCTTCGCGGGTATGCACGACCAGCATCCCTATCGCGCGGGCCCCCGTCAGGACCGCCCCGATCGGCCTCACCGCCCGCGCCAATTGGGAGACGTCATTGCCCAGAGCTTCGCCGAACCCGCCCGGCTCCATAAAATCGCGCTGCATGTCGATGATGACGAGCGCTGTTGTCGACCAATCAAGCTCGATCGGCTCTGGCTCTGCCGCGACGGTGCTTGTCCTGTGGCGTCTTGAGTTCGGCACGACCACCCCGCTTCGGGCGAAAGAACTCTCGCCCTGAACGAAGCAAGGGTCGTGCCATTGTGTACAATACCGTCGGTAGTCGCGGACTTCAGGAATCTTTTGAGGTTTCAGCGGCTTGCTGCTCGAACGAGTTCATGGTTGTTCGCCGCGCGTGTTTAATGACGTGCAAATTGCTTATTAGTTGAGCGACTTCAACCTCGGTCAGCGACGCCCTGAAGGCGCTCCGTGAAGGGCAGTCGGAAAAGCTTACCGTCGGGAGCGACGACTTGCTACGGAGCCGAACCTTGTCGAGCTGACGGCTTGCGTTCGATCGGGTGAATGTCGATCGCGCGCAACCGCCCCAGGCGCAGCACATTCATCGCCAGAGTGCGGCCAATCCGGTCGCGATCGAGGACACGGATAAGGTCGTCAACCCCGTTGATCTCGACGTCATCCAGCTTGACCACGACGTCTCCCGGTAGAAGGCCCGCCTGCGCGGCCGGCCCTTCCGGTTCGATTTGCGCGAGAAGCGCACCCATCTTGTTCTCGACGCCCGCGATGACGGCGTGCCGTCGCGGGATCGGCGCGGTCTGGCCGGCAACACCGATATAGGCGCGCCGCACGTAGCCGTGGCGGATGATTTCGGACAACACAAATTGCGCCGTGTTGCTCGCAACGGCAAAGCAGATGCCTTGCGCTCCGTTGATGATCGCCGTGTTGATCCCGATCACCTCGGCGCTGGATGACACCAGCGGCCCGCCCGAATTGCCAGGATTGAGCGCGGCATCCGTCTGGATCACGTCCTCGATAGTACGGCCCGACACCGACCGGATGGAGCGGCCGAGCGCCGACACCACGCCCGCGGTGACCGTCGACTCGAAACCCAGGGGATTACCGATCGCAACAACGAGCTGGCCCCGGCGCAGCGTCTTCGAGTTGCCGAGGGAAGCGTAATGCATGTATCGCGCGCCGTCCGCGCGCAACAGCGCGAGATCGGTATCGGGATCAACCCCGAGCACGCGCGCGTCGGTGACGACGCCTTCGGTATCCCGCAGCCTGATCTCTTTCGCCGAACCGACCACGTGGCTGTTGGTCAGCACCAGGCCATCAGGTGAAATCACGATCCCGGAGCCCAGGCCCCCACGCTCGCGCGCATTGCGGACTTTCGGCCCGGTTTCCACACGGACGACGGCGGGTCCGACGCGCTCCGTCACACCGATCACGGCGTTGGAATAAGCGTCGATGAGGCCTTGCTCGTTGACTGGAGCGGGATTGGTTTCTTCCGGCGACAAACCGCGATCGCCGACATCTGCGGTAATATCCAACATGGCGAATTCCTTCGCACGTCAGATGGTAACGCGCCTTGCCGAACGCAAGCCGATGCAGAGGGCCGAGCGACAGGCCCGGAAATTCAGGGCATTCGGCGCCACATCGGCCAACGCTCCTTCTCTACCCTTACCGGGTAAATCGGCCCGCAGCGGCGTCGACCAACTCGCCCTTTGCCGAATTAACCGAAAGAATTAGACGGGCCTGCGAGTAAAGACGTGATATCCGAGATCGTCGAGGCGAACGCCGCAACAATTTCGCTGGCCTTCTCTGCTGATGTCAGGGAGGGTTCAGACAGGACATGCGAGGGCGGATGCGGCTACTCAACTTCATGTCGATTCGGGTCATTCCACCAGTCTATGCTTTCATGGTCCTGATCGCGCTTGCTGTCCCTGTTGGCTCCGCGCGCGCGGCGAATGCGACCGTCCGGGACGCAAATACAATTCAGCTTGGCGCGATGAGTTATCGGCTTGACGGCATCGATGGGCCGGAACTCGATCAGATGTGCCTTGATGACCATGCCGACGCCTGGACGTGCGGCGTTGAAGCACGTGAGCAACTGACAAAACTGATCGGCGGACGCGCGGTGCGCTGCGAGAACCTCGGCGCTGCGAAGACCTTCCGGAAACGTAACCTCGCCGTTTGCATGGTTGAGGGTGAATCTACGAGCTTGAACCGGCAACTGGTCCGTCAGGGTTTCGCCAAAACTGCCGATCCCTCCGCCGTGACGTTCAGGGAAGATGAAGACGGCGCAAAAAGCGACCGCCGAGGCTTGTGGAAAGGCTGCTTCGTCAGTCCCGAGGAGTTTCGTCTTGGAAAGAAAGATGGCGCTCTGCTCGGCGCAGCCTGCCGGTCAGACAAAGATCTCGAAATACGCCAAGTGCTGTTTCCAGTTCATCCGGCCATGCCGGACGGCTGCAGTATTAAAGGCAAACTTGCGCTGCGCGCCCGGCTGACGGGGAATGTGGGGGTCTATCATTTACAGGGCTGCCGCACGTATCCGGCCCTGGCGAAGCCGGACCGCTGGTTTTGTTCTGAAGAAGATGCGCAGGCGGCAGGCTTTCGCAGGGCGTACAACTGCCGGGCGAACCGCAGCCAATGACTGCATCGACGGCATCATCTCTGCATTTGCATGATCTGATCCATCGGCATCATATTCTGGTTGAGGTGACTCATGATCCATAACGATCCGCCCACCACGAGGAAAACGATCAGGAGACCAAAGGCCAGCGCCAGCACGTTGTTCGTGTTATCCGGCCCCGTTGTGATGTGAAGAAAGAATACAAGATGGACCCCCATCTGCGCGATCGCCAGAACGGTGATGGCAACCGGGATGCTAGGCTGCCAGACGAGATCGGTGCCGGCGATAAAGAACGAGGTCGCCGTGAGCAGGATGGCAAGCCCGAGGCCTACCGCATACCCGAGCAGGCGTGCACCGATCCTACCTTCTTCCTCATCGCCAGGCGCCACGTCGTGATGATCGGGCAATTGCTGGGCTTGATCGCTCATGCCGCGCTCCCCATCAAATAGACCACCGAAAAAATCGCAACCCAGATGATGTCGAGCGCGTGCCAGAACAGCGCGAAGCAAAGAAAGCGGCGCTGGATGTCGGCGCGAAAGCCCTTGGCCTGGACCTGAGCCATCATCGTGAGGAGCCAGAGAATGCCGGCTGAGACGTGCAGGCCGTGACAGCCCACCAGCGTGAAAAAGGCGGACAGGAAGGCGCTTCGGGTGGGTCCTGCGCCACGGGCGATCAAATCTGCGAATTCGCGAAACTCCAACGCGAGAAACCCGAGCCCGAATACGCAGGTAACCGCCATAGACACGTGAAACCACGTCCTGTTGCGCACGCCGGCGGCGATGCTCGCAAGGCCGCAGGTGAAACTGGATAGCAGGAGGAAAGCGGTTTCGAACGCGACGCTTCTTAGATTGAATAACTCCGAGCCGCTTGGCCCTCCCGCCGTCTGCCTCACCAGCACCGCGTAGGTGGCGAAGAAGCAGGAGAACATCACGATGTCGCTGAGCAGGAAAATCCAGAAGCCGAAACCGGTCACAATCCTCTTCGGCGCCGGTCCCTCATGCGGTGTTTCAAGGCCCTGCATCGCGCCCAATTGATGCGGATCAGCGTGGCCGTGTCCCACGATCGTGGCCATCATGGGCTGCCCGCCATCTTAGCCGCGTAGCGACGTTCCGCGATGTTGGCACGGTCGATCCGCGCGACCTCCGCCGCCGGGATGACGTATTCATCCTGGTCGCGCCACGCGAACACCACGAAAGTTGCGAACGCGCCAACCCCGCCGACGATGACCATCCACCAGATATGCCAGATCAGCGCGAACCCCATGACGGTCGCAAAGAACGCGCACACGAACCCGGTCGGCGAGTTGCGGGGCATTTCGATGTCCCTGTACTCCGGCTCCTTGTCCTCGAGTTGCCGCTGTTTCGCATCGGCCTTCAGCTGCCAATACGCATCCTCGCCCTCCACGTCTGGCAAAACGGCAAAGTTGAATACTGGCGGCGGCGAGGACGTCGCCCATTCGAGCGAGCGTCCATCCCAGGGATCACCGGTGCGGTCGCGCAGTTCCTCACGATCACGAATGCTGAGGGCGAGCTGCAGAACCTGAAAAACGATTCCGATCACCAGCAGAACGGTGCCGAACGCCGCGATGATCATCCACGGCCGCCATGCCGCAACATCGTAATGCTGCATGCGCCGGGTCATGCCTAACAAACCCGCTACGTAAAGCGGCATGAACGTGACGTAGAACCCGACGAACGTGAACCAGAATGCGGTCTTGCCCAATCCCTCATGGAGCCTGAAACCAAATGCTTTCGGAAACCAGTAGGTCAAACCGGCAAAGGCGCCGAACAACACGCCGCCGATGATCACGTTATGAAAATGCGCCACCAGGAACATGCTGTTGTGCAGGAGGAAATCCGCCGGAGGCACCGCGACGAGCACGCCGGTCAAGCCACCGATGGTGAAGGTAACCATGAAGCCGACCGCCCAGAGCATCGGCGTGGCAAAGCGGATGCGCCCGCCATACATCGTGAATAGCCAATTGTAGATCTTCACGCCGGTTGGAACGGCGATAATCATGCTGGCAATCCCGAACACGGCGTTGACGTTGGGACCCGCGCCCATCGTGAAGAAATGATGTAGCCACACCATGAAGGAGATGATGCAGATCGCCATGGTGGCGAGCACCATCGAGCGGTAGCCGAACAGCGATTTGCTGGAAAAGGTCGATACTACTTCGGAGAATATCCCGAATGCCGGCAGGATCAGGATGTAGACCTCTGGATGGCCCCACGCCCAGATCAGGTTCATGAACATCATCACATTGCCGCCGGCCTCGTTCGTAAAGAAATGAAAACCGAGATAGCGGTCCAGCAGCAGCATCGAGAGAGTGGCGGTCAGGATCGGAAACGCCGCGATGATGAGGAGATTAGAGGCAAGCGTTGTCCAGCAGAACATGGGCATGCGCAAATACGTCATGCCCTTGGTGCGCAACTTCAGCACGGTTGTAACGAGATTGATGCCGGCGACCAGCGTGCCGACTCCGGAGATTTCGAGCGACCATGCGTAATAATCGACGCCGACCCCGGGCGAGTAGGTCATTTCCGAAAGCGGCGGAAAAGCCAGCCAGCCTGTACGAGCGAACTCGCCGACAACGAGGGAAACGTTAACGAGCAGCGCGCCGGTGGCCGTCAGCCAAAAGCCCACGGAATTGAGGGTCGGAAACGCCACGTCACGCACGCCGAGTTGCAGCGGGACGATCAGGTTCATCAAGCCGATCACGAACGGCATGCCCACGAAGAAAATCATGATGGTGCCGTGGGCGGAAAAGATCTGGTTGTAATGTTCGGGCGGCAGATAGCCCGGCGATTGAAACGCAATCGCCTGCTGGCTTCGCATCATAATGGCATCGGTGCCGCCACGCAGCAGCATAACCAGCGCGAGCAGCACATACATCACGCCGATACGCTTGTGGTCGACGCTGGTGATCCATTCGCGCCAGAGATAAGGCAGATAACCCTTCACCACGATCCAGCCGAGAACCGCGATGATAGCGAACAGCACCAGTCCGGCAGCAAACAACGGGATCGGCTCATGTATGGGTATCGCCGACCAGTTGAGCTTACCGAACATCGCTTGCTCCGATGTAGGACTGCGCGGTTTCGGAAGTGATGTGTGGGCCCGGCCCCGGCGGAATCCGCTGGGTCGCAATCGCCTCGAACAGCCCCGGATCATCAAGCCGATAGCTCGGCTTGCTGCTGGCGAGCGTCTGCTGCGCGAGCTTCTGGTAGCTGTCCGCGTTCAGCACCTGCCCACTGCGGGCCGTGCTTGCGACCCAATCGGGAAACGCAAGCTGAGATACCACGTGAACGTCGAACAACATGTCGGGAAAGCCATCACCTGAAAAGTGCGCCGCCAAGCCCTGGTATTTGCCCTCATTGTCGGCGCGGAGCTCCAATCGGGTGACCATGCCGTTCATGGTGTAGATCATGCTTCCAAGCTGAGGTACGAAGAAAACGTTCATCACGCTTGCCGAGGTCAGTTCGAGGTGCAGCGGGGCGCCCGCAGGCACGGTCAACGAATTCACGGTGGCAATCTTCTGATCCGGATAGATGAACAGCCATTTCCAGTCGAGCGATACGACCTGAATCCGGATCGGGCTTCCCGTGCCCTCCACTGGTCTCGCCGGATCGAGCTGATGGGAGCCGATCCAAGCGACACCGCCGAGAAGAATGATCGTAAGCGCGGGGATGGACCAGACCACGAGTTCGATGCGTCCGGAGTAAGCCCAATCCGGACGATAGGCAGCGCGCGGATTTGACTCGCGAAACCAGAACGCAAACGCAAGAACCGCAGCGATGGTCGGCAGGACGATGGCCAACATGATGACGACGCTATCGATCAGAATGGTCTGGTCGGCAGCAGCCACCGGTCCTTGCGGATCGAAGATGTTCATTGGCAGGCCAGTTTGATCGGCAGCGGCAGGCGGCGAGGAGGACGCAAGTGTGAAAAAACAAACTCCCCGTCAGTTTGGCGGTTCCTACCCAGCACGGCGCATTGTAACGCTTAAACGGTCGGCTCGAAAACCCCGGAGAGGCTACACGTTGTATTGTGCATTTGTCCGGGTATTTGGCACAATGAAGATCGGTAAGGCGCCATCGCAACGAGACGCACTGCTGCAGTTACTTGATCCGGGAGTGAACTGATATGCGCTTGAAAGATCGCGTCGCCATTGTCGTGGGGGCCGGCCAAAGTCCCGGCGAGGGCATAGGCAATGGCCGCGCCACGGCACTGACCTTTGCGCGCGAAGGGGCTAACGTACTGTGCGTGGATCACAATTTCGCATCAGCGCAAGAAACTGCCGAGGCGATCGCGGCCGGGCAAGGCACCGCCCTGGCGTTCAAGGCCGACGTAACCAAAGAGGCCGAAATCAAAGCGATGGTGGCGGAAGCCCACAAGCGCTGGGGCCGCATCGATATCCTGCACAACAATGTGGGGGTTAGCCTTGCCGGCGGTGACGCCGAACTGCTCAATCTTACCGAAGAAGCCTTCGACCGCTGCGTGGCTATTAACCTCAAGAGCTGCATCCTATCCGCCAAGCACGTCATCCCGACCATGCGTCAGCAGAAAAGCGGCGTCATCATCAACATCTCCTCAATGGCCGCGATCACGACATACCCGTACGTCGCCTACAAGGCCACCAAATCGGCAATGATCTCGTTTACCGAGCAACTGGCGTATCAGAACGCCGAGTATGGCATTCGCGCCAACGTCATCCTGCCCGGCCTGATGAACACGCCGATGGCGGTCGATACCCGCGCCCGCGAGTTCAAGAAAAGCCGCGCCGAGGTGGCGGCTGAACGCGACAGCAAGGTGCCCTTGCGACGGAAGATGGGCACAGGGTGGGATGTCGCGAACGCGGCGCTTTTTCTCGCCTCCGACGAAGCCAGTTTCATAACAGGCGTGACGCTGCCCGTGGACGGAGGCGCCAGCGTCCGGCGAGGCTAGAGCTGCGGGTCAACAGTGCCAACTCCCACGAAAATCACTCGTGAGTGATCCGCCAGATCGTTCCGTTGCCGTCTTCAGAAACCAGCAGGGCCCCGTCGCGGGCGACCGCAACACCAACTGGGCGCCCCCAGACCTGGTTGTCGTTGATAACGAAGCCCGTAACGAAGTCCTCGTATTCGCCGGTGGGAACGCCATCCTTCAATCGTATGCGCACAACCTTGTAGCCGGTGCAACTCGATCTGTTCCATGAGCCGTGCTCGGCGGCAAAGGCGTCGCCGCGGTATTCCGCCGGAAAATTGTTTCCGTCGTAAAACGTCATTCCAAGCGAGGCCGAATGCGCCTGCAGCAGAACGTCGGGTGTCGTAACCTTGTCCTTGAGGTCAGGCCGCGCGTCGAGGTGCCGCGGGTCCTGATGGGAGCCGATATAGAACCATGGCCATCCATAAAACGCGTTTTCACGGACTCTGGTGACATAGTCGGGCACGAGGTCATCGCCGAGCCCATCGCGCTCATTGGTGGAGCACCAAACCTCGCCGTTTTGAGGCTGGATCGCAAGGCCGACACAGTTGCGAATTCCCGTCGCGAACGTCTTCTGGTTTTTCCCGTCGGGATCGAAGGCCAGCACCGCTGCGCGATCGTTTTCGTTTCCCCAGCCGGCCCCGAGCGCGTGCCGACTACTCCACGCCTCAAGACCGCCCGGAGGATTGCCCATGCCCTCGCCATCATTGCTATCCGACCCTACCGAAACGAACATCCGGTCATTGCCCGGCGCAAATGCAATGTCGCGGCTCGAATGGCCCGAACCATGCGGTAGATTTGCAACGACGGTTTGGCGCGGGCTGGACGCTTTCAGCTCGCCGGAGCGGTAAGCGAAACGAACGACACTGTCGGTATTTGCGACATAGAGCCACTGCGGATCATCGCCGCTCGGGAAGAACGCAATCCCGAACGGATGATTGAGGCCGGTCGCGTAGATCTGGGCCGTCTTCGTGCCTGAAGTTCGATCCGATGCGCTAAAAACGAGGACGCGGTTGGCGCCAGTCTCGGCGACGAAAATGTCGCCATTGGGAGCGACCCTCACGATCCGGGGCCCGCTTAATCCTTCGGCGAAGAGCTCAATCTTAAATCCGGTCGGGACGTTGGGAGTAGCGGTGCGGGGTTTGGGCACGACGCGGGGGAACTTGGCCGCTGAAGCCGTTGCTCCGGGTTTCGGCATATCATCCGGCCTGATCAGGCGGATCGTGCCGGGCTTGTCGCGTTGCCAATCGCCGAAAGCCGCCCTGCCCTCAAGCCGCGCCGGTTCGGCGCGTGTTGTGTTGTTCATGGCTGTTACAAACAGGAGCAGGGTCGCAATCGCGGGAATTGGAGATCTAAACATAGTTTCCTCTATGGGCGGAGCTTACACGCTGGGCTGCCGCTGCTTTATCGCGACGGTCAGCCGCCTAACGCACGAACGGCTTCATCGACACTGTAGAAAACATGGTCCCTTGGCAGCACGTCGAAAATTCCGAACCGCTCAAGCGCTTGCTGAGCCCGGGGAGATTCAAGCCGCGCCATGGCCAGAATGACGCCTTCCGCCTGGCACGCCTTCACAAGATCGCGCAAGATTTGGGCGGCGGTGAAATCGACTTCGAGAATACCGCTGGCTTCCACGACGAGCAGTTTCGGCTTGGAGGTCGCGGCGTTCAGCAGGCGCATCACATCGGCCCTGAAACCTGATGCATTGAGGAACGACAACGGTGCCTGGAGTCCTACAACCATCACCTTCGGAAGGCGCTCACCCGCAAGGTGCGGACTGGACGGCCACCAGATGGTGGTGCCCGGCACACGATCGTAAACCACCAACCGGGCGCGTGTCGTGGTCCAGATGCCGTGCAGCAGTGAGAGCGCAATCCCAACGGCAACGCCCTGCTCGATCGGCAGCACAATGATCGCGGCCGCCGTCGCGACGATCAGAAGAAACTCACCGGAGGATTCCTGATAAATCTTGACGATCTGGCGAGCGCGAATGATCCGGAGCGCGACGAACAGCAGCACACCGCCCAGCGCCGCGTCAGGTACATGCTGCAGCAACGTGGCGCCGAACGCCAGCAACGCCGCTACGATAGCCGCCGCAAAAAGCCCGGACAATTGAGACTGCCCACCGGTTTCGGAAACGATGCCCGTCCTTGGCGGGCTGGCATTTACCGGAAACGCGCCGAACAGGCCTGCCAGAATGCTGCCGGCTCCCGCTCCGAGAAAGTCGCGGTCGACATCCGCAGGCTTGTCCGGATCGGAGGGAAACGAGCGCGTCGTCGCAGCCGTTTGCACCATGACGACGATGACAATCAGGAGAGCTAGCGGGACGAGGCGCGCCCATTGCTCAGGGGCGATGCTTGGAAAGGAGAGCGTGGGCAGTGCACCCGGGATCGTGCCGACAACCCGCACGCCTTTGCTTTCCAGGCCGGCACCAACGACCACGCCGGCCGCGGCCACCAACCCGATCAGCGCACCCGGAATCCTGGCGCTTACGGCCTCAGAAGCCGTGACGATGGCGAGCACGGCAAGCCCGATGCAGATCGTATAGCCGTTGGCCTCACCGATGTGTCGGGCAAGGATTAGTATGCGTTGAAGCATCGGACCGCTCGGCGCCGCCAGCCCGAGTACGCCGGGCAATTGCGAGACCAGAATGTGCACGGATATGCCGGCAAGGAATCCGACCGTCACCGGTATCGACAGTAAATTGGCGATCCAGCCGAGACGAAACAGGCTGCCCACCACCAGAATGACACCAACCATCAGTGCCAAGGCGGCTGCGAGCGCCTGATAGTTCGGCGAGACGGAGGTGGCCATCAGCGCAAGCCCGCCCGCGAATATTGGGGTGATGGTGGAATCCGCGCCGCACGAAAGGAACCGATTGCTGCCCAGCATCGCGAAGCCGAGCGATCCCGCGATAAACGCAAAAAATCCGAGCTGCGGAGCGAATCCGCCAAGGCGCGCCGTCGCCATCTGCTCGGGAATAGCGATCGCGGCAAGCGTGAGACCGGCCAAGAGGTCGCCCGGCAAATAACCTGGCCGGTAAGAGGCCAGTGAGCGAAAGATCGGCCAGACGGCCGTGATCCCTTTGTTTTCGGCCTTCGGAGTGCCCTGCACCATCAGTCCTAACCTTGCGCCCGAGAGAAAATCACATTGCCAGGGCGGTCCTGCGCACCGAAGCCGCCCCTTTCTACGATACTGGCGGCAGCACGTCCTGAGCGTATCACTTCTCAAGAAATAATCAGGACCATCTCACGGATAACTCAAGCGCAACGCAAAGTATTCGGCGCGCCGTTCCGGCATGTTGCACGGACGGAAATTGTGACCCCGCCCATCGCCGCCCCCGGCTCGGGTCTGACACGGATCGACTTACTCAACTCAGATATCGCGGGATATTGGAATGACCAAACTCATAGCGTTGTTATACTGCGTGATCGCGTATTTAGCTTTCCTCGCCAGCATTGCTTATGCCGTCGGTTTTGTTTCAGGATTCGTAGTACCCAAGGACATCGATACAGGGCCGCAATCGCCTGTCGCCGAAGCGATCGCGGTGAACCTGCTTTTGATAACGCTGTTCGCTGTACGACACAGCTTGACGGCGCGCAGACAATTAAAGCGATGGTGGACGCGATATGTGCCAAAGCAGGTTGAGCGGAGCACCTACGCGCTGTTCTCTGGTTTCTCCCTCATGTTGCTGTTCTGGCAGTGGCGTCCGATACCCGTCATCGTCTGGCAAGTCAGCAATCCAGACGCCGCTGCAACGATCGCCATGCTGTCACTGTTTGGCTGGATCATCGTGTTCGCCAGCGCATTCCTGAGCGATCATTTCAAGGTGTTCGGGTGGCATCAGGTCAATAGCAGCTTCGTGCGCGACCCGCGCTTCCATACACCGCTGTTCGACAAATTCGTGCGGCACCCGATCTATCTCGGCTCCGTGATCGCGTTCTGGGCAACGCCCACGATGACCTTAGGGCACCTCCTCTTTGCGGCGGTGACCACGGCCTGCATCTTCTTAGGCATCTTGCTGCAAAAGCGGGACCTAATCGAAATGCTTGGTGACGAATATCGGCAATACCGCAAGGCCGTTTCGATGTTGCTGCCCTGGCGGCGCAACTCGGTTTGACCTGGAGTTCGCAGATCGAGATCAATCAGCAGAGGTCGCGCACCATGATCGAAGACAGGCAGGGATACATCGACTACGATGAGAGCGGCGTCGGACCAACCATCGTGCTAGTCCCCGGGTCCTGCAGCACCGGAAGCGCCTGGCGACCCGTCATGTCCCATTTGGGAAGCGGCTTGCGGTGCGTGACCACAAGTCTGCTCGGGTACGGCGGAACGGCCGAACGCCGGACCCAGATCCATCCCGACATCGCCCACGAGGCCGAGGTTCTTGAAAGCGTCATTCGCCATGCGAACGGCCCGGTACATCTCGTCGGACACTCGTTCGGGGGCCTGATCGCACTGACCGTCGCGCTCAGGAAAAAGGTGCCGTTGCTCAGCCTCGGAATACTTGAGGCGCCAGCGCAGCAGATCCTGCGATCGAGCAACGAGCACCAGCACTATAGCTGTTTCGAGGAAATGAAGGCCGGCTATTTCGAGGCATTCCATGCAGGTGAGGCCGCGGCCATCAAGGGTTTGATTGATTTCTTCGCTGGACCCGGCACCTTCGCCAGTTGGCCCCAGCGCGTCCGGGATTACGCGGTGAAGACAACAGCGGTGAACCTTCTGGATTGGGCTAGCGCAGACGGGTTTCCGCTAGCGCTCGCCTCACTTTCGCAGATCAATATTCCGACTCTCGTTGTTTGGGGCGAGAAAAGCCATCCTGCAATGAAGCGTGCTAACGAGTTGCTTGCCCAACGCCTCAAAGCCTTCGCGGTCAGCATGCCCGGTGCCTCTCACTTCATGATTTCGAACTCATCCGGAGCAACTGGCGCACCTGCTTGCGCAGCACGTGAGACGAACTCACTCGCACGGCACGAACGCTCTTGAGACCTCCGGAACGGCGGCTTGATGCATTTCCCTGCGATCAAGCTCTGGTAATCAAGCGGCGGTCGACGTACTTCTGCCATGACCGCCGCACGTTTTGGCGCCTCCTGGGGACGGAATTGCGGAGACGGGACAGAGACGATTCCGGCAGCAGCGATCATGCCAACGCGAAGTGCAGGTATCCTGGCGTTTCGGACGAAGCACGGTAACATCGAGGTGCTTCTGGTTCATCCGGGAGGACCGTTCTGGCGCAAAAAAGACCAGGGCGCATGGTCAATTCCAAAAGGAGAATTCTCTTCCGATGAAGAGGCCGAAAGCGCCGCGCGAAGGGAATTTGCCGAGGAACTCGGGATTGAGTTCGCCGGGTCGCTTACCTCGTTGGGTGAAATTCGACAACGTGGCGGCAAGATCGTTGAGGCCTTTGCCGCCGAGCTAGATGTCGATGTCCAGGCAATCCGAAGCAATACCTTTGAAATCGAATGGCCGCCACGAAGCGCTCAGCGGCAATCCTTCCCGGAGATCGACCGCGCCGAGTGGTTTGACCTGAGCGCGGCGCGCGAAAAGATCAATGAGGCGCAGCGAGCTTTCTTGGATCGTCTGGGTACGATCCCGGGTGTACGACCGAAAGACTGAGCTTCGTCCCCTCCGACACATTCTGGTTCCCCATGCTGAACAGGAACTCTTTTCTCGCGGATACGTTATTTGTTCCCATGATCCGACCAACGGGAGGTTTTCAGCATGATGAAGACAAGATTGGCGATCGCAGCCCTCGTCGCGGCTGGACTCGCCGGCTCAACCTTCGCCGTCGAAGCGAAGACGCACAAGACGACAACTCACAAGTCAATGAGTCATTCATCGACGACGACCGGCGCCAACATGAAGTCAAACACCAGATCCGGCACCGCGGCCAATCCGTCAAGTCAGGGCAACGTTGGGCCCGGTACAAACAACGCCGGTACGACCGGAAAGTAAGTTTCGAACAAACAAAGCCCCGCCGTGCGGGGCTTTCGTTTTTGGTTCGTCGCAAAGCTCTCCAGAGAAACCAGTGCGAGGCGTCAGGGTTGACGCAGGCGACCATATTGTTGGTTCATCTGCATGAGGACGGCGATGCCAAACCGGAAGAAAAATGGAGCGTTGGACGAGGATGGGCGAGAGACGGAAGACGACCAGCAACGCCGGGCGCTCGGGCCGCGCGGTGTTCCCGGTTCGCCCGACCCATCACACATGACGCCGCAGCGCGAGAAGAAGACGCCTCCCTTCCTTGGCGGAACCCATGCAAGGGGCGCGAGTTCCGTCATTGGGGCAACAGTTTGATGGGATTTCACCATGCCAAAAACCTCCCCTAGTCAGCGCAAGACCACCGGCCGGGTCATGCACGAATTCGCCCATGGCGAACTGAAGCGCGGCCCGAGTGGCAAAGGCGGCAAGGTCAAAAACCGCCGTCAAGCCATCGCGATCGCGCTAAAGGAAGCCGGCGCGTCGAAATACGAGAGCAAGAGCGAGAACAAGCGCAATCTTGCGAAAACGAAACGAAAGGAAGCGCGCGGCCAGACTGCTCAGCAGGAGCGCGAGGGCAAGTCGCATGTCGGCGCTAGCCGCCGTCGGAAGAAGCTCTCCCGCCAGGAAGAAAGCAAAACGTTAGCAGCGCGGCGAACCCAACTGATCGCGTGCATCAGCTAGCGCACAGGCCGCGCCGAGGTTATCGTCCAATTACTTCGCAAGCGAAACTGACGTTTCGCGACGGGAACTCCGGAGTTCATTTTTTGGAACCTGCGGTGCTGTAGCGGGTTGGGCAATCCAGTTCACCCGGTTGCACCCCCGATGGATCGAATTTCTGCTTCTCTCCAAACCATGCGAGCCGTCGTGATAGCCGGGCCGGGGCGCGCGTGCGTGACCTCGGTTCCCCGGCCCCAGCCAGGTCGCGGTCAGGTGCGCATCCGATTGCAAGGATGCGGCGTCTGTGCATCCAACCTTTCGGTTTGGGCCGGTCCGGAGTGGGTGCAATTTCCTACCGCGCCGGGCGGCCTCGGCCATGAGGGGTGGGGGATCGTGGATGCGGTCGGCGAGGATGTCGCGGACTTTTCGATTGGAGATCGCGTAGCCGCATTGTCTTATCACAGCTACGCGGAATACGACGTTGCCGAGGCGAGCGCCACAGTGCGGGTTCCGGCAATACTGGACGAGCAGCCATTTCCAGGTGAGCCGCTCGGGTGTGCCCTGAATATTTTTCGAAGAAGCGACGTCAGCGCCGGCCAGACGGTCGCAATTGTCGGCATTGGCTTTCTCGGTGCGGTGCTTACACGCTTGGCCGCCAACGCCGGCGCAAGGGTCGTCGCGATTTCCCGACGCCCATTTTCGTTGGAAATGGCTCGCCGGATGGGCGCAGCCGAGTGCTTACAAATGCAGGATAACGGCAACACGATCGAGCGCGTGCAAGCGCTGACAGAAGGTGCCTTGTGCGATCGGGTGATCGAGGCGGTCGGCAAGCAACGTCCTCTCGAACTCGCCGCCGAACTCACCCGTGAGCGCGGCCGCTTGATTATCGCGGGCTACCACCAGGATGGACCGCGACAGGTGAACATGCAGCTATGGAATTGGCGCGGCATCGACGTTATCAATGCGCACGAGCGTGATCCGCAAGTCTATATGCAGGGAATCCGAGATGCCATCGATGCTGTCGCAACGGGCCGACTAGACCCAGCTCCGTTGTACACGCATCGCTTCCCTCTCGATCGACTGGCCGACGCGCTGAACGCCACTCGTGATCGTCCGGATGGCTTTCTCAAAGCGCTGGTAACCTGCACATGACAGAGGCGCTGGCCGACGTTCGCCATCCGTCAGCAACGATCCGTCCTCGTGTTGGCTTTCTCGGCGTTGGCTGGATTGGACATCACCGGATGAAGGCAATCGCCGACTTCAGGCGCGGTAAACCTTGCCGCCATCGCCGATCCCTCCTCAGCGATGATCGCCCGGGCAGCCGAGCTTGCTCCCCACGCCAAAGCTGTGAGCACGCTAGATGATCTTTTGGACGAAAATCTCGACGGCATTGTCATTGCTACCCCAACGGCGTTGCATGCGGAGCAAGCGACCCGTGCGCTCGCGCGCGGCAAGGCAGTTTTCTGCCAGAAGCCGCTCGGACGCGCCGCCGCGGAAGTCCGCGCGGTGATCGATGCCGCGCGCTCAGTGAACCGGCTGCTTGCGGTTGACCTTTCCTATCGGTTCACCGAAGCGATGCGCCAAATCAAGCAGCTGGTGCAGAGCGGCGAGTTAGGACGCATCTACGCGGTGGAGCTGACGTTTCACAACGCCTACGGTCCGGACAAGCCATGGTTTTACGAGCCGGCGCTTTCAGGAGGCGGCTGCGTAATCGACCTGGGAGTTCATCTTGTCGACCTGGCTCTCTGGGCGCTGGATTTTCCGGTCGTGGTTCGAACCTCATCCAGGCTATTCGCAAACGGCGAGCCGCTTTCCAAAGGCGTTCAACAGGCTGAAGATTATGCTATCGCTACTCTGGACCTCGAAAGCGGCACGTCGGTTCATCTGAGCTGTTCGTGGCGGTTGCCGGCCGGGCAAGACGCCGTCATCAGCGCTGCCTTTTACGGCACGGGTGGCGGCGCAGCGATGCGAAACGTCAACGGATCGTTCTACGATTTCGTCGCGGAGCGATATCGCGGTACGGCGCGCGAAGCCTTGGCTTTACCGCCCGATGCGTGGTTCGGGCGCGCTGCAGTGGATTGGGCGCGTCGGCTTGCTTCGGGCGAGAAGTTTGACCCAACCGTAGAGCGATGCGCAGAGGTCGCGGCCGTACTGGACCGTATCTACGGCAGATAAAGTGAAGCGTTCGCTTAACCTCTCGGCTTCAATCCGCGGACGACCGATTGACGAACTTATGAAATCGGCTCAGCTCGCCCGCCTCGGTCCGGTCTTGATAGAGGAATGCGAGATCCTCCTTGTCGAACTTCTCGAAGAATTCTTCCCAGTCGATCGGTTCAAGATTTTCATCGCGCGGTTCAAAATCCAGGCGAAGTATGCCCGGTTCATCGCCCGTTTTTGTTCTCTTGACGGTTGCCGGCTTGCCGCCGCGTTCTTCAGCCCAGCGTTGAATTTTCTTGTGATCGGTCGTCGTATGAACTCTTGGACATCGCCTGTCTCCACGCCTTCAATTCTGTTTATGTCACGCATCATTACCTATCGCTGTACCCATCGCTCGGATCGGCGCACACGACCTAGGTCGTCGTATGCCGAGGTCAACCCATCAATTCGATAAGTGCGGCAACCGTTCCTGACCGGCTCTTCCAACCCTTAATCTCGATCTCTTTGTCCGCATCGGCATCATCATCTTCATCTTCTTCTCGCGAGCATCATCTTCTTCATCTTCATCCCCTCTCCACGCAACGGCTGTTGACGATATGACTGCCGGTTTTTCGTACCGAATTTGACGGGCACGCCGTCAGCGGCTGAGAACAGGAACAAACAATCCTTTACCCGCGTTTAGGCTCGCAGAATTCCTCTGCATTGGCCGGGCCTGCGATGCGAAAACAGCAATCCAACAAGGTGCGCGTCGGTATAGTCGGCGTCGGAAATTGCGCCTCGTCGTTCGTGCAAGGTCTCACTCACTACGCCGACGCTCGCGCCAACGAACCACTCCCCGGCCTGATGAATGTTGAGTTGGGCGGCTATCATATTCGCGACATCGAGATTGCGTCAGCGTTCGACATCAGCGCAGCAAAGGTAGGCCGTGACGTGGCGGAAGCCATCTACGCAGAACCCAATAACACATTCCGTTTTGCCGAAGCCAAGCCGACTGGAATTACTGTCAAGCGCGGTCCTACGCTGGACGGATTGGGTCGTTACCTGCGCGATGATATCGAGGAGTTGGACCAATCGCCCGTGGACGTCACCAAATGCCTTGTAAACACCCGAACGGACGTACTCGTTTCCTATCTTCCCGTCGGGTCGCAACAGGCGAGCGAGTGGTATGCGACCCGCGCGTTAGAGGCCGGATGCGCCTACATCAATTGCATCCCTGTTTTCATTGCATCGAATCCGCTGTGGCGTAGCCGTTTCGAGCAGCGCGGACTACCCTTGATCGGCGACGATATCAAAAGCCAGGTTGGCGCGACTATCCTCCATCGCGTGCTGGTCAATCTCTTTCGGGAGCGCGGAGTTCGGCTTGATCGCACCTATCAGCTTAACTTCGGCGGAAATTCTGATTTCAAGAATATGCTGGAGCGAGATCGGCTGGAGTCCAAAAAAATTTCGAAGACGCAGTCCGTGCTCAGCCAGCTCGACATCCCGCTAGTGGACGGCAGCATCCACGTCGGCCCCAGCGATCACGTGCCATGGCTCAATGACCGCAAATGGGCCTACATCCGGCTGGAGGGCACCACCTTTGGAGGCGTGCCGCTCAACCTCGAAATGAAACTCGAGGTCTGGGATTCGCCCAACTCGGCCGGAGTAGTCATCGATGCCGTGCGCTGCGCCAAGCTCGCGCTCGATCGTCGCATCGGCGGAGCCCTGGTGGGACCATCAAGCTACTTCATGAAGTCCCCGCCGCAGCAGTTCTCCGATCACGAGGCCCGCGGCCGGACCTTGGAATTCATTGCGGGGAATGGCTGAACCGGACTTCGCCATGACGAGATTTTCGCTGATAAGGCACGGCAGCCATGATGTCATCGATCATATCCTGGTCGGACGTATGCCGGGGGTGCGGCTAAACAGCGAGGGCCGCGATCAGGCTAAGCGGGTAGCCAACCATCTGTCTCTCGAGCCCGTCGATGCCGTGGAGTTCGAGCCCTCAACTGCGGGCGCAGGAAATGGCCAAGCCAATTGCAGAGCGGTTCAGGTTGGAGATCGCGATTTCAGCGGGCATGGACGAGCTCGACGCAGGAGCATGGACCGGGCAGTCTTTTGCGGCTCTCGATGACGACCCCCTCTGGTCTCTGTGGAACACCACGCGAGGCGCAGTGCGCGCGCCCGGCGGGGAGAGCATGCTGGAGTTACAGACGCGCGCGGTTGACCATCTTAACCGCGTAGCCTCGACCATGCCGGACGGCCATGTAGCTTTGTGCAGCCATGCGGAAGTCATCCGCGCGGTCGCACTGCACGCGCTGAATCTTCCCCTCGACGACTTTCACCGCGTGGACATTGCGCCAGCCACCATCAGCACTTTCGCGATTGATCGGGACGGCATTGAAGTCATCGCTTTGAACCGGCCGGTTGCGCCATGAAAATCGTCGTCTTCGGCCTTGCATTCAGCTCATCATGGGGAAACGGCCACGCTACGCTCTGGCGCGGGCTCTGTTCCGCTCTCATCCGGCAAGGACATAAGGTCGTCTTCTTTGAACACGATACGCCGTACTATGCCAGCAACCGCGATCTCTCCGCCCTCCCCGGCGGCGAGCTTGTGATCTATGATGACTGGAGTAGCGTGCGATCGAAGGCCGAGCGGGAGGTCCGCGAAGCGGACGCGGCGATCGTGACGTCCTATAACCCGGATGCCCTTGCGGCGTCCGAGCTGATCCTATCCGCCGGACGCGCCCTCAGCGTCTTCTATGATCTCGACACGCCGGTCACGCTCTCACGGCTCAGCCGCGGCGATCCCGTCCCCTATCTCGGAGTACGCGGACTGGCGGATTTCGATCTCATACTGAGCTACACCGGTGGCGCCGCGCTCGATTACTTGCGCGACGAGCTCGGCGCACGCCGCGTCGTCCCGCTGTACGGCCACGTCGATCCGAACGTGCATCGTCCCATCCATGCGGCGTCCGGGCATCGATCCGCGCTGTCATATCTCGGGACCTACTCCGCCGATCGACAGGATGCGCTCGAGGCCTTGTTTATCTCTCCCGCAAGGGAGCGACCGGACCTCGGATTTGTCATTGGTGGCGCGCAGTACCCTCAAAATTTTCCATGGTGCCCGAACATTTTTTTCGTTCGCCACCTGCCCCCGACCGAGCACCCGAAGTTCTTCTCCTCGTCCCGTCTCACCCTGAACGTCACCCGGCGGCCTATGGCCGATCTGGGCTGGTGCCCATCGGGACGGTTGTTCGAAGCGACTGCCTGCGGGGTGGCCGTGATCTCTGATTTCTGGGAAGGGCTTGATGCGTTCTTCCGACCCGGGGATGAAATCCTGATTGCGCGCGACACGGCGGACGTCCTTGCCGCGCTCGAGCTGTCCGACCTTGAGATTCAGCGTATCGCGACCGCAGGTCGCGAGCACACGCTTGCCGCGCACACGTCGGAACGACGGGCTGAGGAGTTGATTACCGCCCTATCCTCAAGACCGCCAAGGCCCTCGCCGATGCAGAAACTGGAAAGGGCGTGAGCATGTGGGGAATTGTGCCCGCAGCTGGACGTGGAAGCCGGATCCAACCGCTTGCATTCTCAAAGGAGCTGCTGCCGGTCGGGAGTCGAAGCGAGGACGGCGTCACTCGCCCCTGCGCGGTCAGCGAATACTTGATTGAACGCATGATTCGCGGGGGCGCCGACAAGATCTGCTTCGTGATATCGCCGGGCAAGTCAGACATCATGGAGTATTTCGGTGCAAGTTATGGCTCCGTACCAATCGTCTATGTGGTTCAGCAGCAGCCCGTCGGGCTGTGTGACGCGGTGTTTTCCGCACAGCCGATCTTAGACCGCAATGAACGGGTCGTGGTGGGCTTGCCCGATACCGTTTGGTTTCCTGAAAACGGGCTAGCCGCGCTGCCGGATGACATTTTGTCCTTCCTGCTGTTTCCGGTGGACCGACCCGAATTCTTTGACGCCGTAGTTCTCGACGGGGATCGCGTGCGCGAGATCCAAGTGAAGCAGCCGAGTCCGGCATCCAACTGGATCTGGGGCGCGTTCAAGATGCCGGGGCATGTGTTTGAGCAGCTGCGGCAGCTATGGTGGCTGCGAAAGAGGACGGACGAATATTTCGGGACCTTGGTGAACGCTTATCTGGCTCAGGGAGGTGAAGCCGCCGCGGTGAAAGCCGGCCAGGCTTACGTCGACGTCGGGACCTTGCACGGTTACCGGGCAGCTATGAGCCTGCTCGAGGATGTGCAAAGCGCATCGGCTCAGGCCGGCGAACCTTTTTTTACACTTCGCAACCGATCCAGCCACCGGTCATCGCTCCTTAACGACGAGGCCCGGACGTCATGAGCAAGCGGGATTACACGAGTGACGATATCCGAACGCAAGTCGAACAGCTTGGACCCTGGTTTCACAACCTCGAGCTCGGTGGAATAAAAACCGCTCCCACGCATTTTCTCGGCGACTATCCGTCCGTCAAGTGGCGCCGGTTTGCTCCGTCGATCTTGCCGGAGGTCGAGGGGCGCACGGTACTCGACATCGGCTGCAATGCCGGATTTTATTCGATCGAGATGAAACGCAGCGGAGCCACGCGCGTGCTCGGAATCGACTCCGATGACGACTATCTGCGCCAGGCGCGCTTTGCCGCCGAGGTAAGCGGTCTCGATATCGAGTTTCGCAACATCTCTGTTTACGACGTGGGTAAGCTGGGCGAGCGCTTTGACATCGTACTGTTTCTCGGGGTGCTCTACCATTTACGGCATCCGCTTCTCGCGCTCGATTTGATTCACGAGCATGTCGCCCGCAACCTGCTTGTGTTCCAATCGATGCAGCGCGGCAGCAGCGTCGTCGATCCGGTCGACGAGGACTATGGGTTCTGGGAAGATGAGCATTTCGACCGTCCGGGATATCCCAAATTGCATTTTGTCGAAAACCGATATGCGGACGATCCAACCAATTGGTGGATTCCAAATCGCGCCTGCGTCGAAGCGATGCTGCGCAGCAGCGGTTTCGAAATAGCGTTGCACCCCGAAGCGGAAGTTTACGTTTGCCGCCGGGTCGATGCCCCAGCGGGAGTCGGCGCTGTGTATCCGGCAAGGGACGGCACGAAATGATTGAAGCAGTCATGATCTGGAACGAGCCCAACAACAAATCGCATTGGGACCCGGATATCGATCCCGACTGGAGCCTGTTTGCGAAAATGGCGATAAGTGCAGGCAAAGCCATAGCGCAAGCGAACCCGTCCATTCCCCGTGTGCTCGGAGGCATCTCGCCGATCGATCCGATTTTTATTGCCAACATGATCGGAAAGGGCGTGCTCGATCACGTCGATGCGGTAGCGGTTCACGGATTCCCGCTAGACTGGAATCTATGGCAGATCGACGAATGGCCAGCCAAACTCCGGGATATCCAGGGCGTTACCAATCTTCCCGTCTGGGTTTCAGAGGTTGGCGCATCGAGCTTCGGGGCCGAGGAGATTTCAGGCCTGGGGTCTCGATCGCACGGCCGAGCTGTTGATCGATCGCTCGCCACGCATCCACTGGTACAGTCTTTACGACCTGCCGCGAGCTTGGCCAGCCACGACACGACACAAGGAGGCCGAAGGCTCCTCATACTATCGTCATTTTGCCATGGGGCTGCTTCGCGAAGACGGATCGCCGAAACTCGCCGCTGAACGCTTTCCGCGCCACGCACCCGCGCTTGGCATCTGCCAGTGGTTTCATTTCGAGGACCACCGTCTTGACGATGCCGTTTCGTGGCTCAGGCGGCTGGGTGTGCGATACATCCGCACCGGTCTCTCCTGGGCCGACAGTTTTCGTCCAAATGCGCTTGCCTGGTTTGATCGGCAAATGCGGGCGCTTGCTGAATTCGATGTGACGCTGACGTTTTGCTTCACGCCCGAGCATCGCGGCATCGCACCTCACCACACCAGCGCTCCCCAAGCGCCGGAGGAATTCGCTGAATTTTGCGCCGCGATGACCCGCCGCTACGCCAGCCCTCGAATGGATGTGAGGCCGCTGCTGTCATCGGCTAGCGCCGACTAGACGGGAAGAGCACCATGGTAGTGGCCGATCGGCATAGGGCCCACAAGGATCTGGTCAGCGACGACTTCCTCCGCAGACTTGCAGACCCTGACGGCACCTGCGCTCTTATGGATGAAGTGGCTGTAATCGTGGCCCACCCCGACGATGAAACCGTCGGATGCGGAGCCCAACTCGGTCGGCTCCGAAATGTGACGATCGTGGTGGTCACCGACGGCGCGCCGTTTGATGGCTCCGACGCCCGGGCGAGTGGTTACCGCAGCACTGGCGGCTATGCGGCCGCCCGCGCGCACGAACTACGTGACGCATTGGCGATGGCTGACGTAGCGACAAGCAAAATTGTCGAGCTCGGCTTCTCCGACCAAACGGCGGCACTTGACCTCACGTCGATTGCGCGTGAGATCGATTCCCTTGTCACGGCTCGCAATATCGAAGTGGTTTTGACGCATGCGTTTGAAGGCGGCCACCCCGACCATGACGCCACTGCCTTTGCCGTGCACATCGTCTCCGCATTGCGGAGTCGTCGCGGGCAGGAATTGGCCGTGATTGAAATGCCGTTCTATCGCGCAGCGGATGCGGACGTTGGCTGGCAAACGCAGCGCTTTAGTCGAGAGTCGGATGCAGCACTTCGGATTCCGCTGAATCCGAAGCAACGAGAACGCAAACGCCTCATGCTGGCGGCGCACGCAACACAACGCAGGACACTATCGGCCTTTGACGTCGAGGCCGAACATTTCCGACCGGCGCCAACGTATGATTTTCTCTCTTTGCCCAACTCAGGGCGGGTTCTCTACGAACGCTACAACTGGGGGCTCACTCCCGAGCAGTGGATCGTGCATGCCCGCGCCGCGCTGGAACACTTCGGTTTGGCTGATGGCTCATGGCTCTAACCGTTCTCAATGTTGCGTATCCTTTGGCACCGGTGGGCCCCGATTCAGTTGGTGGCGCGGAGCAAGTGACCTGGCAG
Organism: uncultured Alphaproteobacteria bacterium; assembly: GCA_963764155.1. Classification (GTDB taxonomy): domain Bacteria; phylum Pseudomonadota; class Alphaproteobacteria; order Rhizobiales; family Xanthobacteraceae; genus Bradyrhizobium. The sequence continues at coordinate 203,835 of CAVXRI010000008.1, read as the reverse complement.
CTCGATGAGGCGCTTCAACGATCGGGACATCGCTCGATTCTGATTGCCTGCGAGGGCTCCCGTTCGAGCGGCATCCACGTTGCTGTTCCGCGAGTCTCGGGCAGTCTGACACAAGCCAAGATCAGGGATGCTCAACGCCGGCATCGCGATGCCATCGCGCTGGCGCTTGCCCGATGGCCTGTTGATCTGATTCACCTGCATGGCATTGATTTTCACACCTACCTGCCACCGAACGGTCCACCCGCTCTCGTGACACTGCATCTTCCGCTGGATTGGTATCCGCAGGAGGCCTTTTCCGTGCGCCGCGTGAAGACCTGGTTCAATTGTGTTTCGCGATCCCAGCATGAGAGCTCGCGGCCAACTGCATCGATGCTTCCTCCAATCGAAAACGGCGTCGCGGACCATTTCTTCACGACGCCTGGCGTCAAACGCAATTTCGCATTGATGCTGGCGCGCGTCTGCCCCGAAAAAGGCGTGCACGTTGCGATCGAGGCTTCCAAGCACGCGGGAATGCCGCTTCTGATTGCCGGCGAAGTGTTTCCCTACCCCGCGCACCAACAATATTTCGAGACAGTGATCAAACCGGGCCTCGATCGGTGGCGTCGTTTCGTCGGGCCAGTCGGGCTCGCTCGCAAGCGACGGTTGCTCGCAATGGCCCGCTGCGTGCTGGTGCCCTCCCTTGCATCGGAGACCAGTTCGCTGGTCGCGCGCGAGGCGTTGGCGAGCGGCACGCCGGTGATTGCCTTCGCCCGCGGAGCCCTCACGGAAACCATCGAGAGCGGCCGAACCGGCTTCCTGGTCGATGATGAAGCTGAAATGGCAACGGCGATCGGGCGTATCTCGGAAATCAGTCCGGAGACCTGCCGTCAGTCGGCGCGCCAGCGGCTTTCGCATCAACGAATGACGCAAAGTTACCTATCCGTCTACCAGACGCTAAGCCGGACTCCCGCGGCGGGTGCGGCATGACAGGCCCGTTCACATGTCGGATGATTGGAGAGACGTCAGAGCTCCAATCGATTGCGCCGCAATGGTGGGAGCTGTGGCGAAGTTCGCCCAACGCGACCCCGTTCCAGTCACCAGCATGGCTGCTGTCCTGGTGGACGACTTTCGCGCCGGGGAAAGCCTGCGTGTTCATCGTTCAGTTCAACGGCCAGTTAGTTGGGCTCGCACCGCTTTACCTGGAACAAGGTCAGCAGGAACGGCGCGTCCGGCCGATGGGCTTCCCGCTGACGGACTATTACGATTTCCTGATCGCACCGAACCTGGAGCACCCTGTATTATCGGTGCTAAGTTCAAATCTAGCCGATGCCCGCTTCTGGGATGTGCTCGAACTCACCGAGTTGCCGCCTGACGCCCATGCGCTCCGTATGACGGCGCCGCCCGGTTGCGATGAAAGTGAGGGCTGCGCTAGCGCGTGCCCCTCCCTCAGCCTGCCTGACAAGTTTGATGAGTCCGCAAGAATATTTCCGGCAAGAAAGCATCGCTCGATCCGCTGCGCCCGTCATCGCGTCGAACGACGAGGCCCGATGCAAATCGTCGCAGCAGATACCGATTCTGCGCTCGACAGCTTCGACATGCTTGCGGCGCTTCATCAACGTCGGTGGAATTCACGCGGCGAAGCGGGTGTTCTGGCCGACCCCCATGTGCAGCAATTTCATCGCGATGCTCTGCCCGCCTTGATGCAGGCTGGATTGCTCCGGTTTTATCTTTTGCAAATCAACGGTCATATTGCCGCGGCCTATTATGGTTTGCAGCACCGTGATCAATCCTACGCATACCTCACCGGATTCGAGCCTGCCTACGCCTATGAATCTCCGGGCGTGATCCTACTGGACCACGCCATCGTCGAGGCCGCGCGGCAAGGCGTCCGCACAGTTCATTTTCTTCGCGGCAGGGAGCCTTACAAATACGGATGGGGCGCGCGTGATCATTGGAATAAACAGCGGATTTTCAATCGTCAGACATGAGGATGTCCGGGAGATCGCAACAGGAAATTGAGCACCGCCTTCGTTCAGTGATCGACCCTGCCCTTCGCTGCGCACGTGGTCTGACGCCGGCGAATGTCGCATTGGCACACATGATCATGGCTGCCACCAACGCGGAAGATGTCAGTCAGGCTTTGGACACGGCTCTCCGACGGCATAGCCTTCCCAGGGGGAACGAACCCTTCCTGCGGCTTGAACGCATGCGCGAACTCTGGGACGGGACGCCAGACGCATACCGGACACGTCAAGGCGGTGATGCGTACATTCGAGCACATCGAAGCCAGCGATCCCTGCCCGGCGCCACACACTTGGGGCGCCGCGTTCGAACTCTGCCGTCAGCGCCTCGGGGGACGCCAGTGTTGCGCTATATTGTCTTGGGCGCGCGGATCTACTGCGCGCAGCGACGAACGAAATCGTGCAGCTGATGCAGTCATGGGGACTGCTGGGACCCGAGGCTATTGTACTCGACCTCGGCTGCGGCAGCGGCCGCATTGTCGAGGCTGTTTCGCGGCACGTCAGAACCGTCTTCGGCCTCGACGTTTCGGTCCGCATGCTGCAGACGGCGCGCGGGCGCTGTGTCGCTTGCGAAACCTCACATCTCATTCTCGGTTCGGGGCGTGACCTGGCCATGTTTCGCGACGGTTGCCTCGATGTCATTGTCGCCGTCGACGTATTTCCATATCTTGTGATGTCCGGGATCGCGCAGCGCCAGATCGAAGAGGCAGCACGAGTTCTTGCGACGCAACGGTCATCTGCTCATCTTGAATTTCGCTTATGGCCGCGACGCGGCGACCAATCTTGGAGAGCTTCAGCGCCTTGCGGCAGATACAGGCTTTAGCTTGCGACATAGCGCGCTCCAAGAGTTTTCAGTTTGGGACGGCTCGGGCTTTCTCCTGCGGAAGTCGACGGCGCAGGAACGTTCAATGTGATCGCGAGTTATGGTCGCCATTGGGATGCGAACGGGAAACAACATGGCTCGCGCCCTTATCCTCGTGCTCGATTCCGTCGGCATCGGCGGCGCACCCGATGCGGCGAATTACGGTGACGAGGGAGCCGACACCGTTGGCCACATCGCAGAGGCCTGCGCACGAGGCGAAGCCAATCGTATATCGCTGCGTGAGGGCCCGCTGCGACTGCCCAATCTGGTCGAACTGGGGTTAGGTGAAGCATGTCGGCAGGCCACGGGTCGCGTGCCGCCTGGACTTGAGCGGCAAGCTGCTCCAAGGGCTCGTTATGGCTGCGCGGCCGAATTATCCAAAGGGAAAGACACGCCCTCGGGCCACTGGGAAATAGCCGGCGTGCCTGTCTGTTTCGATTGGGGTTATTTCCCTCGTGAAATACCGTGCTTCGCACCGGAGTTCGTCACGGCCTTCTGCCAAGCCGCCGAAATCCCCGGCATCCTCGGCAACCGCCATGCGTCAGGTACCGAAATCATCGCCGAACTGGGAGAGACCCACATCAGGTCTGGCAAGCCGATTTGTTACACTTCGGCCGACAGCGTATTTCAGATAGCGGCCCACGAGGAATCATTTGGGCTTGAGAGGCTCTACGAGATTTGCGCCATCGCACGAAAAATGGTTGATCCGCTTCGGATCGGGCGGGTGATCGCACGACCGTTCGAAGGTTCAAAGCGCGAGGCTTTCGTCCGAACTGGAAACCGGCGCGACTACTCCGTGCCGCCACCTTCTCCAACGGTGCTCGATAGCGCCACCGAAGCAGGCCGCGACGTACTTACTGTAGGCAAGATCGCCGACATATTCTCGCATTCCGGCACTGGACAGGTACTCAAGGCCCACGGCAACGCGGCGTTGTTCGATCGGACGCTAGAAGGACTTCGCAGGCTGCGCGACGGCGGGCTCCTGTTTGCAAACTTCATCGACTTCGACTCGATCCATGGCCATCGACGTGATCCGGCAGGATACGCCGCGGCGCTGGAAGATTTCGATGCTCGAATACCCGCCATCCATTCCATGATGCGCGCAGACGATCTCATCATTATCACCGCCGACCATGGCTGCGATCCGACTTGGAGAGGCACTGATCACACACGTGAGCAAGTGCCCTGTGCTGCTTTTCGGACCCTCCGTCATCGGAGGGTCAATTGGAAGCCGTGAAAGCTTCGCTGACGTCGCCGCCGCCGTTGCAGCGCATTTGGCGCTGCCCCCGATCTCAGCTGGGTCTGCACGCGGCATGCTTTGATATCATAGGTTAACTCGACGCATACGCGCGTTCACGAATTCAGGAACAAACAATTTCACTCCGCGTTCGCTTGGAAGCCGCTCAGTATTAGCTGCGTGCGCGGTGCAATTGGAAGCCGGCTTGGCGAACAAGACATTCCGCCCGTCTCCCAGAGAGGCACAACGACCATTTCTGGAGTTACGATGTCAAAACTCGTGTTGATAACAGGCGGCGCAGGTTTTATCGGATCCCATGTCGCCGACCTTTTGCTGTCGTCCGGTTACTCCGTTCGAATTCTGGATGCCCTAACTCCGCAGGTCCACGGGCAAAGCACGCCACCGACATATCTCCGCAGGGAAGCCGAGTTGATCGTCGGTGACGTTCGTAACAAGATCAAGGTTGAGCGCGCGCTGGCCGGTGTTGATGCCGTCATTCACCTGGCCGCCGCGGTCGGCGTCGGCCAGAGCATGTACGAAATTATCTCGTATACGAGCACAAACGATCTCGGGACCGCCGTTTTGCTTGAAGCGCTCGCTTCGCGCCCGGTCGAGAAGCTAATTTGCGCATCCTCGATGAGCGTATACGGCGAAGGTCTGGCCCGCGGCCTCAACGGGGAGAACGTCGAGCCGCAAGAACGGCCCCTTGAACAACTCCGGCGCGGCGAATGGGACCTCATCGGTAGCGATGGTAGCGCGTTGAGCCCGTTGCCAACTCCGGAAAGCAAGTCTCCTTCGCTGAGCTCTATCTATGCACTGGGCAAATATAATCAGGAACGGCAATGCTTGATTATCGGTAAGGCCTACGGCATTCCCACACTGGCGTTGCGGTTTTTCAACGTTTATGGGCCGCGGCAGGCGCTTTCGAACCCTTACACCGGGGTGCTCTCGATTTTTGCCTCTCGACTACTCAACGATCGCCCCCCGCTTATTTTTGAAGATGGCAATCAGTGCCGGGATTTCGTCCACGTGCAGGATGTCGCTCACGCTTGCAAGCTTGCACTGGAATCTCCGGACGGTAACGGAGATGTCTACAACATCGGCTCGGGGGAGCGGCGCACGATCAACTCGGTCGCCATCGATCTCGCTCGCGTTATAGGCAGGCCGCATCTTGGTCCCCAGGTGACGGGGAAATATCGCGCTGGCGACATCCGGCACTGTTTCGCAGATATCACCAAGGCGCGTACGCGGCTCGGCTTTTCTCCGAAAATAGATTTCGAAACCGGAATGGGCCAGCTCGCGCAATGGCTCGCTGGCCAGGCCGCAAATGATTCGGTGGAAGCCGCTACGCGCGAGCTGGAACATCGAGGATTGGTCGCATGACCACAGCCAGCCCAACCATCAAAGCCGCTTCCGATCGGATCCTCGTGACGGGGGGCTGCGGATTTCTCGGCTGCAATATCGCAGCCGGCCTTGCGGCGCGCGGTCGCAGCGTCGTGGCTATGGATAATTTCTCGCGGCCGGGATCCCGGAAGAACGCCGAGTGGCTGAAGGAGCTATACGGCAATCAGGTCTCGATCGAGATCGCCGATACGCGCGATGTTGATGCTGTCGACGAACTGGTTTCGGCCACGAGCGGCGTGATGCATCTCGCCGCGCAGGTCGCCGTCACCACGAGCCTTGATGATCCAACTTCGGATTTCGAGATCAACGGTCGCGGAACGCTGAATATCCTCGAAGCCATACGACGGCGCAATCCGCATGCTCCCATCGTATTTGCTTCGACCAACAAAGTTTACGGCAAGTTGCTCGACGGACCCAATGTGCATCGCGCCGATGGCCGCTACGTGCCCGATGAAATGCGCTTTCTTCACGGCGTCGGAGAAGATACGCCGCTTGACCTGTACAGCCCTTACGGCTGTTCGAAGGGGGTGGCGGACCAATATGTCCGTGATTACGCGCGCGTCTTCGAGCTGCGGTCGGTCGTGCTGCGGATGAGCTGTATCTACGGCCCTCGGCAGTTCGGAAACGAAGACCAAGGCTGGATCGCGCATTTTCTGATCCAGTCCATCCGGGAACGGCCGATCACGATTTACGGCGATGGTCATCAGGTGCGCGACATCCTTTTCGTCGATGACGCAGTCAACGCGTGGATCAACGCGTTCGACAACGTTGATGGGGTTCGTGGCCGCATCTTCAATCTGGGAGGCGGACCTACCAACGCGATCAGCCTTCGGGAATTGCTTGGGTTCATCACCGAGATGCGCGGGAAACCATCCGAAGTGCGCTTCGCCGCATGGCGCCCGGGAGATCAGCCGTGGTACGTCTCCGATATCAGAGCGGTATCGAAGGCGCTCGACTGGGAGCCGCAGGTCTCCGTGCGGCACGGTTTGCGCCGCATCGAACGCTGGCTCGACAGTCACGTCAGCGCCGCCCCATCCGCCTCCGAATTGCTGGAGGCCCGCACGTGATTTCGCACCGCTCTCTGCGCCAAAGGTCCCGGAGCTGATGCCATGACCCCACCAGGTCGAGGACTGCGCGTCTTGATGACGGCCGATGCAGTCGGTGGCGTCTGGGTCTTTGCCTCGACCTTGGCCCGGGCGCTATGCCGACAGGGGCTTGAAGTATGCCTGGTGACGCTGGGTCCTGCACCGCGCAGCGATCAGCTTGACGCGGTCAGGAATATCAGCGGCCTGACCATCGAAACCACCGATCTCGCCCTCGAATGGCTTGATCCCGAGGGGCGCGACCTGGATCGTGCGGCCGATCAGCTCGTTGCAATCGAAGACCGGGTGAAGCCGGACATAGTGCACCTGAACAGCTACCGCGAGGCTCTGAGCGGATGGCGAGCCCCCATTCTTGTAGTTGCCCATTCCTGCGTGCGCTCCTGGTGGCGTGCGTGTCGGGGCGAAGAGCCGACCGAGCTGCGCTGGCTCGCTTACATGGGTAACGTCCGCGCGGGCCTTTCAGCGGCGGAACGATGGGTCGCGCCAACGCGCACTTTCCGCGACACCATAGCCCAGCTCTACAAGCCAGGCAGTTCCGGCCTGGTGATCCCAAACGGAATCGAAGAACACATTGCCGGCGCGACGAAGCAACCGTTCATTCTCGCCGCCGGCCGGCAGTGGGACGAAGCAAAGAACCTCTCACTGCTGCTCGACATCGCGCCGCGGGTACCATGGCCGATCCAGACCATCGGAGCTCGCAGTGTTGGTTGCGATCACCAACAACACGAGGTCCCGCCGCAGAGCGAGGGATCAGGCGAACTGTCCCATGCTGCACTCCTGGAGATCATGCAGCGCGCCTCAATCTTGGTTTCTCCGGCGGTGTACGAGCCGTTCGGCCTCACGGTTCTTGAGGCGGCGACGGCCGGTTGCGCCCTCGTTCTGTCGGACGCCCCGAGCTTTCGCGAATTGTGGGAGGGAGCCGCACTGTTTGTGGATGCACGCGACAAATACGAGTGGCAAGCCGCGCTTAATTCACTGACGCGCAACGGTGCGCTTCGCAAAGACTTGCAGAGGCGCGCCTTGCAGCGGGCAAGACGCTATTCGCTTCGGGAAACGGCCAGTGCGTACAGTGATCTGTATCTCGATCTAGCAGCTGGCCAACACGCAAGAAGGACCGGGCGTAACCAAACCCTGCCGGAGGTCCGATTTTGAAATTCGTGATGTTCTATCATTCATTCGCGTCGTGCTGGAATCACGGAAATGCGCATTTCCTGCGAGGCATTGCTCGCGAGCTGCTCCGCCTTGGACACGAGGTCGCGGTATGTGAACCCTATGACGGTTGGAGTAGGCTAAATGCGATTCAGGATAATGGACACGATACTCTGCGAGAGGCAGCGCTGCTCGTGCCGGGCGCAACCCTGCAAATTTACGATCCGGCAACCCTCGACCTGGACGAGGTGCTGCACCAGGCGGATGTCGTCATTGCTCACGAGTGGAACAATCCGGCGCTGATCGAAGCTCTTGGCTTAAAGCGCCGCAACGGCGGCGAATTCCTTTTGCTATTCCACGATACGCATCATCGCGCAGTGACGGCCTCCCACCAGATCGGCGAATTTAATTTGGGAGATTACGACGGCGTACTTGCGTTCGGCGAGGTGTTGCGCCGGGTGTACCAACAGCTCGGCTGGGGGCGCCGCGTCTTCACGTGGCACGAAGCCGCCGACGTTTTCTTGTTTCGGCCGATGCCCGAAGAGGCAAAGGAAGTCGACCTGATCTGGATCGGAAACTGGGGCGACGGTGAACGCGATCGAGAACTGCAGGAATTTCTTGTCGAGCCGATCGTAGATACCGGTCTAACCGCGCGAATATACGGCGTACGATACCCCGAACAGGCTCGTGAACGACTGCACAGCGCCGGAATCGACTTCCGTGGCTGGCTTCCCAATCATCGCGCGCCCGATGCCTTCGCCCACGCGCGATTGACCATGCATGTGCCTCGCCGTCCCTATGTCGAAGCGCTTCCCGGCATTCCCACCATTCGAATGTTCGAGGCTCTCGCCTGCGCCATTCCGCTTATCAGCGCGCCTTGGGACGACACCGAGGGACTGTTTCCGTCGGATTGCTTCGTAAAAGTCAAAAGCGGTGAAGCCGCAGCCGCCGCGATGCGGAAGCTCCTGCGCGACGGCGACTTCGCCGCGGAGATCGCGCAGAATGGTTTGCAGACGATCCACGCGCGTCACACATGTGCTCATCGCGTGCGGGAGTTGCTGGCGATTATCGGAGAACTCGGCGCAAAGGAAACTTCATCGCGCGCCGATCAAAGCCGTGCACCCGAACAAATGGTCGCGTCATGAAGATTGCCTTCTTCGGATCCAGCCTGGTGTCATCCTATTGGAATGGCGCGGCAACTTACTATCGCGGCTTGCTAAAGGCGCTTTCAGCACTTGGGCAGGAGATCACATTTTACGAGCCGGACGCATTCGATCGTCAGCAGCATCGGGACATTGCGGACCCGGACTGGGCGCGCGTCGTCGTCTATCCCGCGACCGAAGACGGATGGCGCAGGGCATTGGACGACGCCACCGCGAGCGCCGATATGATCACTAAAGCCAGCGGCGTTGGCGTATTTGACAAAGCGCTGGATATCGCCGTCTCCGCTCTGTCAAGCCCGACGCGGATGACGGTGTATTGGGACGTTGACGCTCCGGCCACTCTCGAGAGCATGACCGCTGACCCGCAGCATCATCTGCGCCGGGCCATTCCTCGTTACGATATGGTCCTGACCTATGGCGGCGGTGATCCCGTCATCGAGGGCTATCGCCAGTTCGGAGCTCGGCAGTGCGTGCCGGTCTATAACGCGCTGGACCCGCAGACCCATTATCCAGTTCCCCCGCGCCGTGACTACCTCTGCGATCTCAGCTTCCTCGGCAACCGACTTCCTGATCGCGAGGCAAGGGTCGATGAATTCTTTTTGCTGCCGGCGCAAAGTCTTCCTGGCCGAAGCTTCCTGCTTGGCGGATCGGGATGGGAAAAGGGCAAGACGGTTGCGGACAATGTGACCGTGGCGGGCCATGTCGGAAGCGGCGAACACAATACGTTCTTTTGCTCGGGGTTAGCCACCTTGAATATCAATCGCGAGAGTATGGCCCGGTTCGGTTTTTCTCCACCGACCCGCATTTTCGAGGCGGCAGGCACCGGGGCGTGCATCATTACCGACGCGTGGGACGGCATCGAAACCTTTCTTGAGCCGAAAACGGAAATCCTTGTCGCCAGGGACGGCCAGGATGTGATCCGGCTTCTTGAGGCCCTGACGCTCGAGCAGGCGCGGCAAATAGGCCGGGCGGCTCGAAGTCGCATTCTAGACCAGCACACCTACGCTCAGCGCGCTCAGCAGGTGGTCAAGGTTCTCGACCTTGCCGTCGGCAGCAGAGAGGCAGCGGAATGAAGCTCGACATCGTCATGTTCGGACTTTCCATTACCTCCTCGTGGGGTAATGGCCATGCCACGACCTATCGTGCACTGATCAAGGCGCTCGCGGCCAGAGGTCACCGCATCACCTTCCTTGAGCGCGACATGCCCTGGTATCGGGACAATAGGGACCTGACAAGTTCGCCCTATTGCCGAATCCATCTCTACGATTCACTGAAGCACGTCTCGCAGAATTACGGCGCGCTGGTAGCGGCCGCCGACGTTGTCTTGCTTGGCTCATTCGTCCCAGATGGTGCAGCACTTGGCGACTGGATCACCAGCACCGCGCGCGGCGTCACCGCGTTCTACGATATCGATACGCCGGTAACGCTCAGCATGCTCGCGGATAACACCGCGGAATATATCAGTCCGTCGATTATCCCTCGGTTCAATCTCTATCTTTCGTTCACCGGCGGTCCGACGCTCGAGCTGATCACCAGCATTTACGGAAGCCCGCGAGCGCACGCGCTCTACTGCGCCGTCGACCCAGAGGTCCACAAACCGGCTCGTGTTCAGACGAAGTGGGCGCTCGGCTATATCGGAACCTACAGCGAGGATCGACAGTCGCAACTAGACCGGCTTTTGATTCAGCCCGCCCGCCGGCTTCCCGAGCAACAGTTCATCGTGGCGGGCGCGCAATATCCCAAGAACATCCGCTGGCCCGAGAATGTGCAGCATATCGAGCATCTTCCGCCTGGCTCACACTCGCACTTCTATTCCGAGCTTCGTTACGCGCTGAACCTCACGCGGAAATGCATGGTGGCGGCCGGCTATTCGCCGAGTGTCAGATTGTTCGAAGCAGCCGCATGCAGCGTCCCCGTGATCAGCGACATCTGGCCGGGTATCAACTCGTTTTTTGTTCCAGAGCAGGAAATTCTTCTCGCCAGGAGCACCGACGATGTCGTGGAAACTCTTTCCAAGTTGCCGGAAACACGGCGCCGCCAGATTGCCGCTGCTGCGCACCAACGCGTGCTGAAGGACCACACGGCTGAAATTCGCGCGATAGAGTTTGAACGCTTGGTAAAAGAGGTAATCAGCCGGCCCGCAAATATAACTTCTATAGAGGCTGTATAAAGCAGGTTAATGAATTTGCGAATTTCGGCATTCGCAATGCCGATGACGCGCTGTTTTGCGGCTGAACCATATCGACCGCGCAACAACTATCATCTGGAACATGTCGATCAGGAATGCGCAGGAACGCTCGCGCGCAATAATCGTTTGTACCTCGTGGGAGGGGACGCGCGGCGACGGATTCAATGGCAGTAGGCACCAGCGTCAGCCGTCGAGGAAGGAAGGGAGCGACAATGGGCTTCGCCTCGAAATTGAGCGTTGTGGTGACAGGAGGCGCCGGCTTTATAGGTTCGCACCTGTGCGACAAACTGATTCAACAGGGTCATCGCGTATATTGTGTCGACAATCTCATCACGGGATCATTTTCAAATGTTCGGCCGCTGTTGAACCATTCGGATTTCGAGTTCATCGAGCACGACATCCGCGATCCCTTGGAGATCGCCGGCCGGATTGATCGCATTTATAACCTCGCCTGCCCTGCTTCTCCCCGGCACTATCAACGCGACCCCATCGGGACGTTGCAGACGTGCATTTTCGGCGCCGGAAACGTCATTGAGCTCGCCCGCGAAAAGCGCGCACGGGCGCTTCAGGCCTCGACGAGTGAAGTGTATGGCGACCCTGAAATTCACCCGCAGCCCGAAACCTATTTGGGAAACGTCAACCCAGTCGGCCCCCGCGCGTGCTATGATGAAGGCAAACGCGCCGCAGAGACCCTTCTGTTCGATTCCCATCGCGTCCATGGCACCACAATCAAGGTCGCACGCATTTTTAACACGTATGGTCCACGCATGCTGGAGAATGACGGCAGGATCATTTCCAATTTCATCGTTCAAGCGCTGAAAGGCCAGCCGATCACCATCTATGGCGACGGGTCGCAGAGCCGTTCATTTTGCTACATTGATGATCTACTGACCGGTCTTCAGTTGCTGATGGAAAGTCCCCCGGAGATCACCGGCCCGTTCAATCTCGGTAACCCGAACGAGCAGACCGTCAAACAGATCGCCAATCTCATTGTCGCTCAAACGGGATCAAAGTCTGCAATAGAGTATCATCCACTGCCGGAGGATGATCCGAAACGTCGCCAACCCGTCATATCTCGCGCCCGAGATGTACTCGGCTGGAGCCCGCGGATCACCTTGGACGAGGGATTGCGCGCGACGATCAATTACTTTTCGCTCAGACTTTTCACGGGCGAACGATTGACGGCCCCGGCTCCCGCCAGGGAGCGGCTCACGACGCGCAGTCAACCCAAGCCGCAAGCTAGCCCGGGAGTGCGGCGGGGGCTTGTGCGATGAAGCCGTTGCTCTGACCGGCCGCTGCTCCCGGATTATTCCGCTTCAGTGCCCTGCCACTGCTCGGGGACTTCGCTGAACCGAGCGCAATGAGAGTGCCAGCGGCACCAGCAGCGCCGCGACGGCGGCAAGAAACACGAACACATCAATATAGGCCAGGATTGACGCCTGGGACCGGACCAGTTGACCGACAAAGGCAACCGCGGTCTCAGACGACGCGCCGTTCGAATCATGCGCCGCAAAATAATTTTGCGCCTGATTGAGTGTGTCGACGTAAAAGGGATTCCAGGAACCGACATGCTCGACGAGACGCTCTTGGTGAAACTGCTCTCGCCGGGCGAGCACCGTCTGAGACAAAGAAACTCCGATCGATCCGCCGAAGTTTCGCGCAAGATTGATCAGAGCGGAAGCCTGATCGGTTTTCTCCGGAGGAATCCCGTCATACGAGGCAGCCGTGATCGGGATGAAGATCAACGGAAGTCCGAGGCCGAGATAGATGCGCGACCAGGCAAAGAACCAGAAATCAGCATTAGAAGTCATTCTGAGCAGGTCAAACATAGCACAACCGGCGATGATGGCGCCCGCCGCGATCAGATATTTGGGCTGAACGGAACCGAGGCGCCCCACGATAACCATCATGACCATCGTCACTGCCCCACCGGGTGAGATGGCAAGGCCTGCAAGCGTGGCTGTGTAGTTGTATTGATCCTGAAGCAGTTGCGGCAGCGCCTGCGTAGTTGAAATTACCAACGCCCCGGTGCCGAGCATAATAACAAAACAGGTTCCGAACTGGCGACCGGCGAGCATGCGTACATCGATCAGTGGCTGGGAACGGCTGAGTTCCCAAGGTATGAACAGAAGAAGGGCCGTCACCGACGCAACGCTGAAGGCCGTAATCACGTTCGAGCCAAGCCAGTCTTCGATCTGACCTCTGTCCAGAACTACCTCGAGCGTACCGAGGAAGGTAGCGACCAGGATGAACCCAACAAAATCGAAATTTGGACCCTCGGCCCAAAGTTTCTGACGTTCTCGCTGCTTCTCCGGCGAGCTTGGAATGACGAAGTAAATCAGGATGAGGGAGATCAGGCCAACGGGGACGTTGATTAAAAAGCACCAATGCCAGGACAAGTTGTCGCTCAGCCAGCCGCCGAGTGTCGGACCAACCACCGGCGCAACCACCACAGCGATGCCATATAGCGCAAAGCCCTGGTTACGTTTGGCCGGCGGAAAAGCCGCCGCAAGGATAGACTGTGCGACCGGCGTCATCCCTCCGCCAGCAAGCCCCTGCATGATGCGGAAGACCAACAGTGACTGCAGATTCCACGCGAACCCGCAGAGCAGCGAACTCAGCGTGAACAATGCGATGCAGACGAGAAAGAAGTTTTTTCGGCCGAACATTTGCGCGATCCAGCCGCTTGCAGACAGAACAATCGAGTTCGCAACGAGATAGGTGGTGACCACCCATGAGGCCTCGTCGCTGCTAACGGCTAGTCCACCGGAAATGTATCGCAACGCGACGTTCGCGATGGTCGTATCGAGAACCTCCATGAAAGTGGCAACAGCCACGAGCACCGCGATCAACCAAGGATTGGCGCTGCCATATTCAGATTGGCCGGCCTCTGCTGGCTCCGTCATTACCAACTCTTATGATTGCTTCCTTAGGTCATGGAAGCCCGCCACCACGTCCCGTCCCCGCGGAAGACTTTAATTGACCGGAAGAACCGCGACTTTCTCCAGACCTGAGAACGGTCGACCGTTGTTCATGTTCCGCTGTGCTTCGCATGTTGTGACCGAATCAACACACGCGACTGGAAATGCGGTGTCGACGCCCAGCTGATTTGGAGTGGGTCATGGTTCCGCCTTCATTGCTTGTCGGAGTTCCCGTTGAGCTGAGGTGGGTACAATATGTCCTCCATCGACTGCGCAAGAAATCCGGTCCGGGTAAACCACACGGAGTTGCAACCGTCGCTGGTTTCACCGGCTCGCGTCAGGAGCCTCGTTCAAATTTTGGCGCTCGTTCTCGGAGCGGCTTGCCTCGCGGCCTGCGCTCAATCTTCTGTTGTCAGCCAAAAATCCGAATTGCTCTCACCCCGTCGTGAAGCCTCGCTGGAGCACGATCGCAGGAGCCCTCTCGTAACGCATCGAACGGTGGCGGCAAGGGATACACCTGCCCGGCCCGCACTGAATTCGAGTCCAGCGGAGACGCAGATCGCATCGCATGGACTTGCCAGCTTCTACACGGAGGGAACACAGACCGCGAGTGGCGAAAAATTCAATTCGCGCGATCTCACTGCTGCACATCCTACCCTGCCGTTCGGGACCCGGTTACGTGTGACCAACGTCACAAATGGACAGTCCGTGACGGTTCGTGTGAATGACCGCGGTCCGTTTGTTCCCGGACGAGTTGTCGACGTCTCCTATTCTGCGGCAGAGACGCTAGGAATGGTTGAAGGGGGCGTCGCAAAGGTCAAGCTTGACGTCGTCCACTAATCGGTGAAGCGTCGTCCTGGCTGACAAACAAACCGCTCGCGACACCGCCGATACATACCCCTACACGCCGTTTCCTCTTGTCGCCAGACCTATGCCGCCGCGTGACATTCAGGAAGCTTCGCCGGTCCTCAGCGTCGGATCATCTCCGGCCTCAACTGGCAAAAATTCGACGTTCGACTATATAGAGCCGGTCCCCTCCCCCTCGATCCAAACTGATGCTTGTGAGAAAAATTGTGCTTGCGCTCCTGTTGCTCATTTCAGTCCCGATCGGGATGTCGGCGGTAAATTATCTTTCGGGCGAACGTAGAGGAAATTGGCAAACGGCCGATCGCTCCAGCGCGGGGCTGTTGCCCTCGCCCGACAGTCATCCGCAAGCACTGATCCGTGTTTTCGCCGCACGTACCGTACGCTGGCGCGGCATCTTTGCGGTTCATAGCTGGATCGTATTCAAGGAACAGGGCGCGCCGCGCTACACTCGTTACGATTATACGGCGTGGGGCGAGCCGATACGGGCGAACGGGTTCGCCGCCGACGGACGCTGGTTTGGCGCACTCCCCGAGACGGTGGTCGCGGTTGACGGAGAAGAAGCGAGCCAGCTAATTCCCAAAATTCGTGATGTGATCGACAATTACAAATTCCGTGCTTACGGCGATTACAGTGCTTGGCCCGGCCCGAACTCAAATACGTTCGTCCAAGCAGCGCTCAATTCCGTTCCAGAACTGAAAGCCGTCTTGCCGCCCACCGCAATCGGTAAAGACTATCCGTATCAGGGCGAATGGATCGGGCTGACGCCTTCCCGCTCGGGATTTTATCTCACCTTCGGCGGCTATCTTGGGCTAACGGTCGGTTGGGTCGAAGGCATCGAGTTAAACGTTTTCGGCGCGGTGTTGGGCGTTGATTTTCGCCGCCCTGCGTTGAAATTCCCCGGCCTCGGCCGTGTCGGCCTGCCGCTCACATCCTGAGCTGTGCGCCTCTCCGGCGGAACTCGACGGGTTCATCGAATATCGTTTGTAAAAAACTCCTGCTCGGCACGATACCGAGCAGGAGCGTTCGATTTTTGCACCTCACCAATAGTGATGCCAGCGCCGGTGCCATCCACCATAATAACGCGGTCCACCATAGTAAGCGAACGATCGCCGAATGAAGGGGCGCCGCCACCCATAGCCGTACCCGTAATACGGGGCAGCATATGGGACGGCGTATCCGCCGTAATAGACCGGTGCGTAGCCAACGCCATATCCCGGCCCGTAGTACCCATAGCCGGGACCGTATCCATAGCCCCAAGCGTTTGACGCAAGACCGCCGATCACGGCACCTGCAAGCAACCCGCCCGCAAGCGCTGGGCCGAACCCGCCTCGTGCTTCAGCCGGGGCCGGTGCAGCCACAGAAGTTACGCCAAGCGTAGCTGCCGTGGCGCAAACCAGAGCCATTTTTCTCATCTGATTTTCCTTTCTACATCGCCCTGCCCATGCAACGGGCAAAGGAACCAAAAGTTGCGGAAAGCAATTGCTGCCAGCAAAGTCATTGCTGATTTAATGTTGCTGAACGGCTGTTCAGGATCGGCCACTTGTCGTCGTGCCTGCTCGCGGGCCGGCTACCTTTTCAACACGCGCGAACCGGGAGGCTGGGCAAGCAGTGGAGGCAATCCGGTGCCCGAGTTCCTGCTATCGGGAGAGTCTGAAAGTGTTGCGCACCTCGCGCACGTCTCGACCGATTTGGTGATGACGTTGAAAGTTGATACGCGTCCCCTCAGCAAAGCGCGGGGGACCGCGGCGATTGAGCTTCACACCGTGGCAATTTGGGCTTTTGCCGCGATCGTTTTCCGGACCTATTATTTACCTCTCGCGGCCGGTCGATCAGGAATTGGTGCTAAAATTTTCAGGCACAAAAGCCGGCGGTCCGTGGTTCTTCAGGCCGATCCGGTTTGCGGTTGCAGTCTATGAGAACTGGTTGCACGCGCCGCCAAGTCACGCTCAGCTCAATGCTGAAATAGCGCGCGGTAACCGCGGCGCCGCCGGCCGAATTCGACAACCGCATCTATCTCGCAAGGGCACTAGAACAGGCAATCGCTGAAAATCCGGAGCAGGCCACGAGGAAGAACGTCGACACACTGAAGCGATTGATCTCAAATCTTGACCAGGGAAATTCGCGAGCACTGCTTTTTGAGCTCCCGTATCCGGAAGAGCTGGAGAACTCCACCTTTGCGAGCGTCACCCGGGACATCGTTCACGCGGCCTTTCCTGACCCATCCTTCTGGGTAACCATCGACCTTCCCCGGAAGGAGTTACGATGGAATGACGGATCGCATCTGGATGAACGGTCGGCGATGTTGGTGGCTCGAACCCTGGAGCATGCGGTGTCTCCAGTTGATGTGGAGACAGCAGGGCCATCTCCGCTAAGGAGATGAACACAACTGGGACTGCGCCTCAGCGCGGTCCCAGTGCGGCGTCATGGCCTATTCGTCCTGCGCCGATACAAGACATCATTCAAGCCGATGGTGATTGGACTAAAACAGTCGATGGTTGCGAAGGGTCTTTAGAGCTAGACAGCATCCTTGGCCGCTTTGACGGGCCTCGCTCGTACAATCTTCCGAGCCGGCTTGGCCTTGAACATCATCTCTTCGCCCGTAAAGGGATTAGTGCCCTTCCTCGCCTTTGTCGCAGGTTTTTTGATGACCACGAACTTCGCGAAGCCCGGAACTAGAAAGATCCCGTTTTTCTTTAGTTCCTTGTGACCGACATCGGTCAGAGTTTCCATGACGGTTTTCACATCGCGCTTGGAAAGATCGGTGCTGGTTGCGATCTTTTCAATCAGCTGCGACTTCGACATTTGGGTAGGCATCGTGTCTCCTTTGATTCGGGCCGAGGGTGAGAATATACGAACTGAATAGGTCTTGGCGTTTTCTACACAGTTTTATAGGGCCTTTTCTACTTATTGAGCGGCAAAGATTGAGCGCCGAAGCCGGCCATTCCCTCCCGGTGCTCACCTGCCGAACGAGATCGACCCTCCCCCTTGGGGCCGACGGTGATGCAGGTCAACCCCTCTCAGAGCCTAATTGGGGTGAAGATGCCGTGCGGACGGGCGAGGACATGGGGTCGGCTCAGCACATCTTTAGCGGATTTATTCATATAATTTCAACCTTAAGGCAAACTCCCGCTACGCGGGAGAAATCCAAATTATCCTCTCCTGATTGTGGCCTTTAATTTCCGGATTGTCGTCGCAGACCTCGGTCCCAGACCGTCCAGCGTCGTCAATGGTCAACCGAATACGAATAACCCCAATTTCATCGCTCTTCGTGGGCTGTCCACGCACATTAAACGAGATGGCAGGCCACGATGTGACCATCGCTGCCTTGCTTCAGTTCGGGCGCGGTCTGCTGACACCGCGGCTCAGCCTTGGGACAGCGCGTGTGAAAATGGCAGCCTTTGGGTGGGTTAATCGGGCTAGGCACGTCACCTTGGAGGCGGATCCTCCTGCGCTTCACTTTCGGATCCGGCACCGGCACCGCTGAGAGCAACGCCTGCGTGTAAGGGTGCTGCGGGTTGCGATACAGATCGCTTGCACTCGCCAGCTCGACGATCCGGCCAAGATACATAACGGCCACGCGGTCGGAAATGTGTTCGACCACAGATAGATCATGAGCGACGAACAAGTAGGTGAGGTTCAGTTCGGCCTGGAGATCTTCCAGAAGATTGATCACCTGCGCCTGAATGGAAACATCGAGCGCCGAAACCGGCTCGTCACATACGATGAATTGGGGGTTCACCGCCAGTGCGCGGGCTATGACGATGCGCTGGCGCTGGCCTCCGGAAAACTCGTGGGGATAGCGGCGCATGTGCTCGCCTTTGAGCCCCACTTTGACAAGCAAGTTTGCTGTACGGTCGTCCCGCTCGCTCGCCGAGACAGCTAGCTTGTGAATGATCAAGGCTTCGCCGAGGATATCTCCGACAGTCATACGCGGATTGAGCGATGCAAAGGGATCCTGGAATACGATCTGCATCTTGCGCCTGATAGCGCGCAGATCGGCCCCATGAAGGCTCACCATATCCTGGCCGTCAAAAACGATTTCACCTGCGCTAGGTTCGATCAGTCGCATCACGCAGCGAGCGGTGGTGGACTTGCCGCAACCGGATTCGCCGACCAGCCCCAAAGTTTCTCCGCGATTGACTGTAAACGAGACCCCGTCCACCGCATGAACTCGGCCAACTTCTCGTGAAAACAGGCCGCCCTTGACCGGAAAATGCTTTTTGAGATCGGTGACGCGCAGCAGCGGTTCGCTCATGGCGCCGTTTCCAGATGGCACGCCTTGCGATGGCCCGGTGCTATCTCGCGCAAAACAGGTTCTTCCTCGGTGCAGAGGCGGAAGGCATGGCGGCAGCGCGGCGCGAAGCGACAGCCGGGCGCGGGATTGATCAGACTCGGCACGGAGCCGCCGATGGCCTCCAGCCGCGTCTTGTGCGCACTGTGGAGGTCAATACGCGGAATTGAACGGATCAGGCCTTGCGTGTAAGGGTGGCTCGGGCTGTCGAACAAGCTCTCGACAGCAGCCTCTTCCACCACCTTGCCGGCGTACATGACCACAACGCGCTGCGCGGTCTCGGCCACCACGCCCATGGCATGGGTGATCAGCATCACCGCCATGCCAAATCGTTCCTTCATGTCCTGCAAGAGATCAAGGATTTGCGCCTGGATGGTTACGTCGAGCGCGGTTGTCGGCTCATCGGCGATCACAAGCTTGGGCTTGCAGGCAAGTGCCATGGCAATCATCACGCGCTGACGCATGCCGCCCGAGAATTGGTGCGGATAATCTTGCACGCGGCCTTCCGGATTGGGGATTTGCACGAGCTTGAGCATGTCCACCGTGCGGGCGAGCGCGTCCTTCCTTGACAGACCCTCGTGACGACGAAGGCTCTCGGCGATCTGCTCGCCGATTGTCAGAACCGGGTTGAGCGAGGTCATCGGCTCCTGGAAAATGAAGCCGATTTCCTTGGCCCTGATGTCATCCAGTTGGTTGCTGGATAACGGCACCAGATCGCGCCCCTCAAACATGATCTGACCCGAGACAATGCGGCCCGGCGGCATGGCGATGAGTTTCAAGATGGACATGGCTGTGACCGTCTTGCCGCAGCCGGATTCGCCCACCAGGCAGAGCGTCTCACCTCTGTTGATGACGATGTCCACGCCGTCGACCGCCTGAAGGATGCCGCCGTCGGTCGCGAAGTGGGTTTTCAAGCCCTTGATTTCGAGCAGCGGCCCCATCAGATCACTCGCCGCGCGTCGAGAGCATCGCGCAACCCGTCGCCGATGAAGTTGATGGCCACGACCGCGAGGAAGATAGCCGCGCCCGGAAACAAGGCCCAATGCGCGGCAATATCGAGGTAGTCCTTTGCGTCGAAGAGCAGTCGACCCCAGGTCGGGGTATCCGGGGGAAAGCCCAGACCAAGGAAGGAGAGAGTTCGATTCCGCGATGATCGCGGCGGCGACATCGATGGTCCCGGCAATAATCACGGGTCCAACCGCATTAGGCAGGATATGACGCAGCACCTGCCGCGCGGGACTGGCACCGAGCGCGCGGGCCGCCTCCACGAATTCCTTTTCGCGCAGGGAGAAAAATTGGGCGCGCACCAGGCGGGCAACCGGCATCCACCGCAGGCCGCCAATCACCAGTACGATCAAAATGAAAATGCCGCCCTCAGGTCCGAACATGGCCTTGAGGCCGTCCCGGAACAGGTAAATAAGAAGAAGCAGGAGCGGCAATTGTGGGAGGGAGAGGAAGAGGTCAGTCAGCCACATCAGCGCATGCCCCAGCGCACCGCGTGACATGCCTGCAAGCGCTCCGATCAGCGTACCGACGATCACGGACACCGTCATCGCGGCAAGTCCGACGGCGAGGGAAATGCGCCCGCCGTACATCATGCGCGCAAGAATATCCTGCCCAAGATCGTCGGTGCCGAAGGGATGGGCAAGCGAGGGGCCTTCAAGACGCGCAGTGAAATCGATCTCGTTAATCGCAACTCGCCAGAGATTGGGGCCAATGACGACAGCCGCAGCTAAGATCAGCAGCAGGATTGCGCTGATCACGGCAAGCCTGTGGCGACGATAGCGCCGCCAGGTCTCGCGCCATGGCGAATAGCCGCGCCGTTCAGCGGAGCGAGATGCGAGGGTCGAGCCGGCCATACAGCACATCCGCGATGAGGTTGAAAAGCACCACAAGACAAGCGAACACGAAAGTAACCGCCATCACGACCGGCGTGTCATTGGAGAGGATGGAGGAGATCAGCAAGGAACCAATGCCGGGAATCCGGAATATCTGCTCGGTGACGATCGCACCGCCGAACACGGCAGGCATCTGCAGCGCGATCAAAGTAACGACCGGAATCATGGCGTTCCGCATCGCATGCTTCACGATGACCCTCGCCTGCCCCAAACCCTTGGCACGCGCCGTCGTGATGTAATCGAGCCGGATCACGTCCAGCATGGCCGAGCGCACGAACCGGGTCATCGAGGCCGCCTGAAACAGGCCGAGCACCATGACCGGCATGATGGCTTGCCGTACCTCTTCGAAAAGCCATCGTAAGCCGGTGGCCTTGATGTCAGTCGAATAGACAAAAGGCAGCCAGTCCAGCTTTACCGAAAAAATCAGGATAAATAACAGGCCGGTGAAGAACGTCGGCAGCGAAAACCCGATGAAGGCGAGCGTGCTGGCGATCTGATCGAAAATCGAATAGGGCCTGGTCGCTGCATAAACGCCGACCGGAATCGCAATCATCAAGGCGAGCAGTTGCGCGGAGCCGATCACATAAAGGGTCGTCGAGACGCGCTGGAGAATGAGCGTGTCCACGTTCACGCGGCTGACAAAGGAAAATCCCCAATCGCCGCACGCCATGGCCACGAGCCAGTGCATGTAGCGAAGATAAATCGGGTCATCGAGACCGAATTTGGCCCGAAGCGCCATCGCTACTTGTGGGGGCACGTTTGGATTGTTCGCCAATTCCCCGAACGGGTCACCGGGCGCAAGCGCGAGAACGGTGAACAGGACAAGCGAAATTCCGAGCAAGCTCGGGATCGCGATCAGGAGGCGGCGCAGGATATACTGACTCATGAGGGAGAAACCCTTCTGCGGCCGTCCTCACGCCTCCCGATACCAATCCTGAATATTGTCCGTTTCGTTGGCCCAGCCGCTAATGACCGGACGCAGCGTACTGGAATAGCCTTCGACCTTAAGGCGGTGCATCACCGGAATGACCACCGTGTCCTGCCACATCAAATCATTGCATTTGATGTAGAGGGCCGCGCGCTTGACCGGATCGGTTTCGTTTTCAGCTGCATCAACCGCCTCATCGAAGTCTTTGTTGATCCACCGCGCGAAATTCTGTCCTTGCCACTTGTTCTCTTTGGTTGCCACCTCCCGGGAGTGATAGCGGCGCATGTGCTGGCCCGGATCGGGCTGCGTCATGACGATCTGGAACATCTCCATATCGGCGTAGAATTTGGCATAAGTGTCGGGATTGCCCACATCGGAAGAAAAGAAGACCGAGGCGACGATCGATTTCAATTCCACGTCGATCCCGGCCTTTTGACAGGCCTGCTTGACGATCGCCTGGGTCTTCTGGCGCGGGCCGTTGATGGAGGTCTGATACAGCAGCTTCAGCTTCTTTCCGTCCTTCTCGCGGATACCGTCCGCTCCTGGTTTCCACCCGGCTTCGTCCAGTATCTTCGTCGCCTTCTCGATGCTGAACTCCCATGCGGTATTCTTTGAGACGAATTGTTCGGGGCCGTTGAGATAATTGGAGGTTGTGCGTCCGGCGCGGCCATAGATATGCTTTTGAATCGCTTCGCGGTCCACCAGCAGCGCAAGCGCCTTTCGCACGGCCGGATCGGAGAACAGCGGATGCTTGGTCTTGATCGAGGAACGCTCTCCGTCAACCTCCGTGTTCGGGTCAGTGTTGTTGAGCATTAGGAATTCGATGTCACCGCCCACCGCGGTGATCGTCTTGCCCTTGCCGCCCTTTTCGAGGCGCTGCAGCAGTTCGTCTTCTACCTGCAAGTTCCAGGCAAAATCATATTCACCGGTCTGGATAACAGCACGCGCGGCCGACACCGCATCGCCGCCGCCTTTCAGTTCGACCGTGTCGAAGTGCGGGCGGTTCGCCATGTGGTAGTCGGGGTTGATCTCGCCCCGGATCAGGTCGCCCGGCTTGAACTCGACGAATTTATAGGGACCCGTGCCGACTGGCATCAGGTTGTTCGGGGCCTCGCGGGATTTGCCGCCCTTGTAGTCAGCAAACAGATGCTTGGGCAGGATGCAGCCGTAGGCACCCACAAAGGCATTGGCCCAGAACGGTGTCGGGTTCTTGAACACGATGCGAACCGTGAGATCGTCGAGCTTTTCGACCGTAAGGTCGCGGTAAATCAGAACAGTCAGCGCCGAGGTGGCGGGATCGCGGGCGTACTCCCAGGTAAACACCACATCGTCGGCAGTAAGGGGTTTGCCGTCGTGCCATTTGACGCCCGGTTTGAGCTTCCAGGTCACGGATTTAGCGTCGGCAGAAAGGCCACCATTCTGAATTGAAGGAATTTCGGCGGCGAGAATGGGATTGAGATTGCCCTCGGGGTCCCAGCTCGCGAACGGCTCATAGAACAGACGCGAGCCGTCCTGGTCCTTAGTGCCGGTGGCAAAATGCGGATTGAGCAGGGTTGCTCCCTGCCACCAAAGCAGCTTCAGCGGGCCGCCACCGCCACGCTTGGTTGGCTTGTAGGGAATGGAGCTCTGGGCCATGGCCACGCCGCCGATAGCGAGGATCTGCGTCGCCATAGGCGCAGTGAGGCCAAGCCCGATCAATCGCTGAACGAAGGCGCGCCGATCCATGTGCCCGTCCTTCACGTGGTCGATCATGGCTCGCAATTCGGTGTCCAGCATCATCGCCTCCTCGTCGCCGGGTCGCCGCAACTGGCCACTGGCCCGCAACCCCTGGCTTTAAAGCACACCAAATCTCACGCAGGTCAACTTCTTGGGGGGTGAGCGCCACTGGCCGTTTTGGCTGTCGGTTGTGCAGAAGCTCGCTCCGGCGCACACCGCTTCGGCAATTCCGATCCCAAAGTGCGGTGCGGCAGGCCCTGACTTGCAAATAAAATCACCAAATCTTCCGTCGGATTTTTATTACGAAGCGGGAGCCGCTCGGCTGGAAACGCGACAACCCTCAGGCCAGGGACATGTCCAAAGGCGGTATAACGTCTTGGGACAGCGGACTGACATAGGGCGTGCGCGCGGTACGCTTCTTGAGATCGGCCTTGGCAGCGGCGATCAGGTCAGGGTCGGTCAACACCTTGGTGCCCAGAGCCGCCATGGCCTTGGCGGCCTGCACCATGGCTTTGTGAGCGGCCGGACTCTTGCCTTGCGCCACCACTTGCCATGTGTGGAAGGGCGTGCCGATCGCCACGGTCGGAGCATGGACTTGAACCGTGGGTATGACCCAACTCACATCGCCAACATCGGTCGAGCCGATTTGAGGGTTTCGCTTGGCATTCAGCGGAACGATGAAATCGGCAAGCGGTCGGTCGGTCGGGTCCATGCCGATCGAGTAATAGACAGTCTCGATATCCTTCTCGGTCAACGTGGTCCGGATCTTCTCGGCGAAACGCTTATCCGTTTCGTCGAAATGCGGGGGGCCGAGCTCCTCCATGATCCGATGCAGGGCTTCCTCGAGCGGAGCGTTGGGCAACAGATTCGAGACCGCGGAGATAATCCGCATTTCCACGGCGGTTTCGGTCATCAGGGCCGCGCCCTGCGCCACCTTGCGGACGCGCTCCACCAGTTCGTTCATGCCGGGGAGGTCCCGGGCGCGGATCGAATACCGAACCCGGGCGTGGGCCTGGACGACATTGGGCGCGATACCGCCGGTATCGAGCAGTGCGTAATGAATGCGAGCGTCGCTGGGCATGTGCTCGCGCATATAATTTACGCCGACATTCATCAGTTCGACCGCGTCCAGCGCGCTGCGACCTAGATGAGGTGCCGCCGCGGCGTGCGCGGTCCGTCCGGTGAAAATGAAATCAGCGCGCGTGTTTGCCAGCGAAGGCGTCACCACGACCTCCCAAAAGCTGGAAGGATGCCAGGTGATGGCGATGTCGGCGTCCTCGAAAGCCCCGGAACGCACCATGAATGCTTTCGCCGCGCCGCCTTCTTCCGCCGGGCAGCCATAATAGCGCACTCGGCCGGGTATCTTCTGTGCGGCCAACCAGTCCTTTACTGCGGTAGCGGCAAGCAGCGCGGCCGAGCCGAGCAGATTATGGCCGCAGCCGTGCCCATGACCTCCTGCTTCTAGAGGACGAGGCTCCGCCACTCCCGCCTCCTGACTGAGGCCCGGCAGCGCATCGTATTCGCCAAGAAAAGCGATGACGGGACCACCCTCACCCCATTCACCCATCATGGCCGTCGGGATCCCGGCGACATTCTCGGTGACCCGGAAGCGCTGATGTCGCAACTCGGCGAGGTGCTCGGCGGAAGAGCGCGCCTCGGTGTAGCAGACCTCGGGCATCCCCCAGACCTTATCACTCAACGCAACGAACCGCGGCTTGATGCTGTCAACGCCAAGCCAAATGTCACTGCGGTTATCCATCGCGAATACCTGACCCTAGTTACTGTGTGAGGGCACGATCGTTATCAGCTTCGCCCGCGCCCGCCTAGTAGAGCGAATTTGCAGGGGCATGGAAACAGGCTCCGGTCGACGGGTCGCTAGAGCCGTACTACCTGAGATTGCAGCTAACCGGACCTGGGAAAGGCGATAACCGGGCTCTGCTTCTCGTACTAACGCCTGGGCTTATGCTTTCAGTTTCAACCTGCCCATAAAATCGCGTTTGCCGAGCGGCGCGCCCTTGTGGCGAAGGATGTCATAGGCAGTTGTTGCGTGAAAAAAGAAGTTGGGCAACGAAAACGACATCAAGAAGCCTTCCGCTGTAAACGGGAGAGCGCGGTCGCCGAGCTTGAACGTGACATCGCGACCGGCGAGCGCGTTCACAGCCTCGGACGTCAGTTCCGAAAGCGCGGTTTGAGCCTCGGCTACAAGCGCCTGAAGCCCTGCAAAGTCTAGGTCCGCTTTCCCGGACGGCGGCACGAACACGCCACTCTTTGCGGCCTCCATAGCGCCGCGCGAATGATGCGCGACCGAGACGATCTGAAAACGCAACGGCAGCATATCAGGCGTAAGTCTGGTCTCGACGATTTCGGCCAAATCGATGGCCTTCTCCTGGAAATGTGTGCGGCTTTTTTCAAGAAAGCCGCCGACGCCCCCGAGTATCTGGAGATAGTTGGCAACCGTCGCGTCGTAGAGCGAAAAGGTCATCTCGTAGGATCCTTCACTTGCGTTTTTCCCGAGGATCTACGGTTCCTGAAATTTCCAACGATTGCAATCGCTCGTTGAGACATCGCAGCTGAAGCCAAGTGCTAGCTGGCGCGAAATCCCCTGTTTCACTTTGAAAGGCGGCCATATCACGCGGCCGCACCCATCGGCCGGTTTATTTCTGGCCTTGGGATGATTGCGTCGAGTTCGCTTTATTCGCGTCAGCCTTGTTTGCTTCATGGTGACCGACGGCACACCCGGCAGCCGCGCCGAGCTTACCGTGGCCAGCCATGTGCCCAGCCACTCCTCCGACGACCGCGCCCTTGATACATCCCTTCGCTTCCGCAGCAGAAGAGAATGCAAGTGCCAAAGCAGCGGTGACAATCAAAAGGCGTTTCATGTTTGCTCTCCCATGGTCAGATGTTCAGGGGACAATCGGCTCAGATGCTAGCGGTTCCAGGGGAACGCGGACTTGCGATGCGGCCGTGGCCATTGCTCAGGCGAAAGCTGGGGGCAGGCTGTTGTGGATGTTGCAGGCGGCCAGCGCGGCGTGCCCGAACGCGACGGCAATCTGATGAAGGTCGGTTACGACATCACCGACGCCATAAAGACCTGGTATCAATGTGCGCTGGCGCTCATCGACTTTCAAAAACCCCGCCTCGTTATGCACGGCGCCCAGGGAGACGGCCAGTTGCGAGCGCACTTTGGCGCCCATTGCGGGATAGAGCACGTCGAACGCCGCGATTTCACCGCTTTCGAGAGCTGCCTCCACGCTGTTACCAGAGCGCCTTAGTTGCGGGCTTCGCACGTTGACCACCGTCACGCCCGCTCCGGACAGGCGATCTCTTGTTGGGGGGTCAGTGTCCTCGTCGGTTGCGAGTAAGGTGACATCCTTCGAATACCCACGGAGGAAGACGGCCTTTCCGGCCGCATGTTTAAACGGACCCATCACTGCGATCCGTTTTCCTTGTGCTTCAAAGGCGTCGCAGATCGGACAATAGCGCAACAAGCCATCTTCTACAGCTTCACGCCAATTGTCGAAAGGAGGATGGATATCGACGATTCCGCAGGCAAGAACTACAACTGGAGCGCAAGCTTCGCCGTTGTCCCATGCCGCACGAAATCCCCCGATCCTTCGAGTGAGAGTAGTCACCTCTGCCTTCACGATAGGTACTTGAAGGTCGGCGAGCTGCCGCGACATGCGTGCGATTAGTTCGGATCCCGACAGACCATGCGTGAACCCCGCGAGATTGTGGCTGCGGGGTATCAACGACGCGCGACTTTGGCCGGCATCGATGACCTGCACTTTGCGTCTGAAGCGTGCCGCGTAGATAGCAGCCATCAGCCCGGCTGGTCCGCCGCCTATAATGAGACAGTCGAGTTTGACCTTCATATCTGGAGCCGAGGGTCGTACGAAGCGCTGTCTCTGTTAAGTGCGAGACATCGTTTAGTGGCAGACGTCCTACGTAAATCAAATTGGGATCGAACCTGGATGAGAAAATCCCTAATGATTGTTTCCTTTATTCGAGTCAGCACCCGTGCCGCCCGTGCTCGGTACGTCCGCGGCGGTGCTGGAGCTTGAATTTTGACCGGAGTTCATGGATCCAGAACTTGGTGAATTGCTGCCGGTCGTGGAGCCGCCGCCCGCTCCGCTGGTCCCATTGATCCCCGTTCCGGAACCGCTGGACACGGCCGATGTACCAGTCGAGCTAGCAGCGCCGCCGGCTCCACTTCCACTCCCTCCGACACCGCCTCCGCCGCCTCCCTGTGCGAGAGCGAGCGTTGCAGTGATTGCCAAGGTGATGCTCAGGGCGAGGGTCGTGAATCTCATGCGAAGGTCCTTTCAATTGACCGCACGACAATCGAGCGAGCAATTCGTCGTTCCTGTAGGACAGGAAGAAAGTCCGAGCGCGCCTGCGGCAGGAACTTTCGGCGCTACGCAAGGTTTGATTTTTGCGGGAACCACGGGTGACACCTGTCTCCCTCCCCAGCGCTGACAGGAGACGTTATGGCAAGGCGAACCACGAAGAAGCAGTCGAAATCGAATGGGCGGCGGCGTACAAGCCAACCGCAGAAGAGGCTGAGCGACCTGTTTCACGAAACGCTCAAGGACATTTACTTCGCCGAAAACAAGATCATCAAGACACTGCCAAAGATGGCCAAGGCCGCGCACTCCAAGGATCTGGCGGCAGCGTTCAACAAGCACCTCAGAGAAACTGAGGGCCAGGTGAAACGGCTTGATCGAGTGTTCAAACTGATTGGCAAGCCCGCTCGCGGAAAGCCCTGTGAGGCTATCAACGGAATCGCCGAGGAAGGCGCCGAGATCATGAAGGAGTTTAAAGGCATGCCTGCGCTCGACGCGGGGCTTGTGGCCGCTGCGCAAGCCGTCGAGCATTACGAAATCTCGCGCTATGGCACGTTGCGAACCTGGGCTGACGAACTCGGCATGTCCGACGCGGCCAAGTTGCTACAGGCCACGCTTGAGGAAGAGGAAGCTACCGACCAGACCTTGAGCGAGTTGGCCACGTCCGTGATCAATCTGGAAGCGGAGCAGCAAGACGAGGAAGAGCAGGAGGACGCCTGAGAGCGGTTCGCCTTAACTAGGCCAATGGCGCCTGGTGGAGGTAGAGATCGTCGAAGTCGGCGATCTGCTCCAGCCTGTCCTCGTTGATAACAGTTACGGCGCCGCGTTGAAATTCAACTACCCCCTCGTCCCGTAACTGCTTGACGACTCGGTTAACGTGGACTGGCGTGATCCCCATCGCATCTCCAAGTTGCTCCTGGGTCAGCGGCATTTCAAACCGATCTCCTCGAACCTTGTTGATGATCTTCAAGCGTTCGCGGACTTCGAGCAGAATGTGCGCAAGCCGAGTAAGCGCGGGACGCTGTCCGACATTCACAATCCACTCACGGAATCGCGCCGCGTCTATCAGGGTGTCTCGCCAGAATACTTCGGCAACGCCGGGCCTGCGACGAGTTACCTCTCTTAAAGCAGCATGGTTGATAAATCCCAGCGTGCAGTCGGTCACGGCGGCGAGGTCGTGATCCATCAGATGCAGATGCAGTGTTTGCAGATCAGGAATGTCACCCGGCATGTGGATGGACAATATCTGACGACGGCCATCGGAAGTCGTCTTGGACCGCAAACAGAACCCCTCCATCACCAGGCAGCACTCTGACGGCCTGTCACCGTCGTGAACGATCACTTCGTTGGCACGAAAACGCTTCACGACCAGCGGGAGGGACCGAATCGCCCGAACGTCCTCCTCATCCAGCACGGAAGTCGCCTGAAGTCTTCTGATCAACTCGTCTGAGACGATTTCGCGATTCACGGCCAGGCTCCCCAGTTTGCCGGCTTGGTTTACGGGATGCTGAACCGCAGCGTCCCGAGAGTATGCGGTCGGCGCGCTCACGGAGACAAACAGGGGCTGACTAAGGCTGTTCCAAATGAATTTCTCGATGGCGGATGAACCGAAGATGCTCCAACCCGTCAGCGCCCATTGCTGCGAGCGCGTCGCGCAAGACGCTTCAGAGCTTCCGTTCCACCAGCATAAGCCTTAACTCCGCAATCGCTTCCGACGGATTTAGTCCTTTCGGACAAGCCTTTGCACAGTTCATGATGGTGTGGCATCGATAGAGGCGAAACGGGTCCTCAAGAATGTCCAGCCGCTCACCTGTGGCCTCATCTCGACTATCTTTAATCCACCGGCCGGCCTGCAAAAGCGCTGCGGGACCAAGAAAACGTTCGCTGTTCCACCAATAGCTCGGGCACGAAGTCGAACAGCAAGCACAAAGGATGCATTCGTAAAGGCCGTCGAGTTTTTCCCTGTCCGCCTCGCTTTGGCGCCACTCCTTCTGGGGCGTCGGACTTTTGGTCTGAAGCCAAGGCTCCACGACAGCGAGTTGCGCGTAAAAATTCGTCAGATCGGGAACCAGGTCTTTGACAACAGGCTGATGCGGTAGAGGATAGATCCTGACTGCTTGTCCGCCCTCCTCTTCCATCGCCTTGGTGCAAGCAAGCGTATTCTGTCCGTTTATGTTCATGGAGCAGGAACCGCAGACGCCTTCGCGGCATGATCGACGAAAGGTCAACGTGGAATCAATATTGCTTTTGATCCAGATCAGGCCATCCAGCACCATCGGCCCGCAATCGCCGAGGTCGATGAAATAAGTGTCAATTCTTGGATTGCGGTCGTCGTCCGGATTCCACCGATAGACTTTGAATTCCCGCAAATCCGCGGAGGCGGGTTTCGGCCAGGTCTTTCCAGTGGTGACCCGAGAATTCCTTGGCAGCGCGAATTCGACCATCTCGCATCATGTTTCGTGCTGGTGATTCCGCTTTCAAAAAGCGTCATCGGTCGCCCCGCGCCTCGTGAAATGCCCGCGTTGGATGATAGTTCCAATTTGTTCTCACGAGCCGCTTGGCATTCCGACCAGAGCGATCGGCACAATAGTGTGGTCCCGGAGTTAAATGACCACGCGCTCCTGAGCAGCCCGACAGCCACCAAGTCGATTTTTTCAAACGCCTTTCTCCGACACGAAGGAATTCTATGGACGGAACGGAAACCGTAGCTCTGGTCTTCTCTGGCGGGTTTGGGTTAGGCGCCCATCACTCCGTGTATAAGAAGCACTTCGTGCGTCGGGGGCAGTTCGCGGGAACTGGGCCATTCCGAGCCCAGCCACATAGCGGAGGAAGGACATGAGCGAGCAACAAGGTTTCGCACTGCTGCTCGGCGAGGCAGCTATCGATGTCTGGGGCACCATGCCGCGCGACATTCAGGAAGCGCTATTCGAAACCGCCATGCGCGATCGGCCCGAGCTTCGTCATGGCCTCGCGCGGCTCCTCCATCAACGCCATCCGCGAACCGAGCATCCGCCGAAGCCGCTCTGAGCAACTGGAACACTCCGTGAACTGAAGCGTTGGACGGACCGAGGAGCGGGATATGAACGGGAAGGCCGACACGACGTCCAACACCCTAAAGGACCCGGATGATTGGGTGTCGGGCGACGAGCCGATGACCGGCGCCCAAGCGTCTTATCTAAAGACGTTATGCGAGCAGGCCCACTGCCCCGAGTCTTTCGATGAAACGCTCACCAAGGCGCAAGCCTCCAAGCTCATCGATGAAATGCGAAAGAAAGCGGGCGTGGCCTAGCGAGGTCGACCGCGTTGCGTGGTCCCGGAGACCTTGAGGAACGGCGAACGCTGTCAGCGGTTTCTCTCATCCCTGCTGTGAGAGGAACCGATGAGCAAAGAGACCCCGAAGGAAGACCCGCGCGAGCAGACCGACTGGCCTAATACGAAACAGACGAATAAGCCGTGGAAGGGTAATCCGGAAAAAGATCAAGTCGACCCAAACCGACCGGATATCGATTTAGAAAAATGGCAGCGAAGCAACACGCATTAGGGCTATGCGCGGGCCAGCTGAGCGCCATTTCACGATGTCAATCTAAACCGGCAACATCAGACGAGCTGTTGCGATGATGAATTATCTCTCTAACGGGCTGCTATGGTTGTGGTTTTCCGGTGCGCTTTTGCTTGGCATCGTGATTGCATACGGTGTGATCAAGACAAGCCGCCTTTCCAGCGAAGAGAAACAGAGACTAAACGAAGCGACCAAGTTGCGTCAGCGCGCGGACGATCCGATGAAACGCTAAGAGCCAACCTTCGCTCGCCGACCAGGTCGGGCGCATGCCCTATCAGGCCCGGGAAAGAAGATGGTGTGCCTCGCTATCGTGCACTTAGTTTGCGTTCGATGATGTCGACGAACGTGCGGACTGCGTTAAGACGATTGGATTCGTCGGTCGCGCGGCGATAGACCAGCCTTTCGTCCTTCCAGGCTAACACCTCACGCGACCCGCTCTTCTTCTGTGGCCGGCTGACGCGCTGTTTTTGCGGAAGGGGACGCGGTGCTCGGCCGATACGCGATCTGTCGCGCAAGGTCGCTGCAAGCGAATCCGGGCCGGCCTCGAGCTTCAGAATTCCCAAACGACGGCAGTCGAGCTCGATGCTTGCGAGCGTGATAAGGTTGCGTGCCTCGGCAACGAGCTCTCCGAAGCGTTCCTCCAATTCATCTTCCACCTCCTCAACATCAGATTGCGCTTCCGATTTCCAGATGCGGGTATAAATATCGAGGCGCGCGCCCTCATTCGAGATATAGCCTTTCGGCAAAAAGGCCGGAACCTCAAGATGAAGTTGCGGTCGATCATCGCCCACGGCTTTCGAATTCGCCTGCCGAAACGCACGTTGCAGCAGATGGCGGTATAAGGCCGGCCCCAGTGCCTTCACGTGACCAGATTGTCGCCGAGACAGAAAATCTCCAGTGCCGCGGAGATCGAGGTCAATTTCGCTGATCTCCAGGCCTGCGCCAGGCCGGGCCAGTTCGGCCGATACATTCAGCCGCCGCCTGGATGTCGCATTTGGAGGATTTGCCTGATCCGTCAGGAAATATGCAAAGGAGCGCGTCGCGGTTCGACCAACACGTCCGCGGAGCTGATGAAGTTGCGCCAAGCCGAACTTTTCCGGACGCCAGATGACGATGGTGTTGGCACGGGGAATATCCAAACCGCTTTCCACGATATTAGTTGTGAGGAGAATGTCAGATTTGCCTTGCACGAAGTTCATCATCGCCTCGTCAATCTGCCCGGCAGGCATCCGGCCATGCACCGCGATTAGCTTCAACTCGGGGACCAGTGTGGCGAGACGCTGCTGCATCGGAGCGATGTCCTCGATCCGGGGACAAACAACGAAAGACCCGCCTCGCCTGGCGTGTTCACGCCGAAGCGCGGCGGCGACTTTTGCCTCGCTGAACGGCTCGACAGTTGTTTTGACCGGCCACCTTCGTACCGGAGGCGTCAGAATGACGCTGATCGAGCGCAGGCCCGCGTAGGCCTCGGCCAATGTCCTGGGTATTGGCGTAGCCGTCATCGTTAGCAGGTGCACGTTTTCGGCAAGGCTCGCGAGCTTGGCCTTGTCGGCTGCCCCGAACCGCTGCTCTTCGTCTATGACGACCAATCCCAGGTCTGAAAACTGCGCAGTTTTCGAAGCGAGTGCGTGAGTCCCAATCACAATGCGGAGTGAACCATCAGACAGCGACTTCTTGACATCACGAACTTCTGCAGCGGAAGCGAACCGGGACAGATGACCTACGCGAATTGCAAATGGCGCGAACCGCTTTCGGAACGTTTCGAGATGCTGGCGAGCAAGGACCGTCGTCGGAACCGCGATCGCCACCTGTTTGCCGGCGAACACGGCTGCGGCGGTCGCGCGCAAAGCGACTTCAGTTTTGCCATAACCCACATCGCCACAAACAAGCCTGTCCATGGGATGGCCTGACGAAATATCCTCCAGCACGTCCTCGATGGCACGGCTTTGATCTGCCGTTGGGAAGTAGGGAAAACGAGAGGCAAAGCGCTCGTATTCTTGAGCGGGCGGCAGGAGTTTCGGAGCCGTGCGGCTTGCCCTGTCCGTGGCGATCTCCGACAAATGAGAAGCGGTCTTTGCAATCTCCTGTTCGGCTTCGGCGCGTCGCTGTTGCCAGGAACTGCCGTCCGCATTGTCGAGCGTTATTGCGGCACTATCGGAAGAATAACGCCAGATCGATGCGAGTTCTTCACTTGGGACAAGAACCGCACTTTGATCTGCAAACTCCAGGCGGACCATTTCGCCTTCTGGAAGTCCGGGCGCAGAAAATGTTTCCAGTCCACGCAAGATGCAGAGGCCACGGCTGACGTGCACTACGACGTCGCCAGGAGTCACGCTGGCGATGTCTCGCCCGGCGGCAATCGGAGCCGCTGCATCCTGGTGAGATGCTCGACTTCCCAGCAGATCGGGCGCGCTAACGACAATTTTTGGCTGGCGTCCAGAAATCGCGAAACCCCGATCGAAATCGACAATGAGCGACGTCCTTCCGCGACGCCGTCTTGTTGCTTCGTTCCAATCCGCACAGCGCTCGCTTGCGCCGCCGGCCCGGCGGTCCATTATTCGCAAATCACCTTCGCTTGCTGCGGTAAATACGATGCTCCGTGCAAGCTTCTCCTGTTGCAATAAAAATGCGCGCAAGGCTTTTGATGGAAAAGCTGCAGTGGCAAATCGAGGAACTTCCTCAAAGGATGAAGATTGCGGCAGCACCCTTGGCTTTCTATCCCTTAAAGTGGTCTTCCACTCATCTGCCGAAAGAAAGGCGTCACGCGTACCCCCTGATGAATCTCGCCGCGCCTCGTCTATCTGCTCGACCCAGTTCGCAACGCGCGCTTCGAGTCGGAAATCCGCGAGGAGCTTGGCTGTCGGCAAATAATCGAAGATGGTGCTGTTGCAAAGTGCCAAGTTCTTCCCATCATCCGCAGCAGTGGTGACCTCTGCCCATTCCGACATGGGGTCCAGAATCACCTCCTCGAGGCTGGCAACGGTTCGCTGGCTCTCCGGATCGTAGACACCAATTCCCGAGATGCGCCCGGCCTCAGATTCAATTCTCATAGGCGCCAGCGCGCCCGCCGGGTAAACCTCGATGGATTGACCAAGAAAGACCGTCTCGCCGGGAGCTTCGACGCGGTCCTCGAACTGATATCTCGCTTGAACAAAAAAATTCTCAAACGCGCTTTCGTCGAATGCCCCTCCCTTACGGACATGCAGGCTGGCAATCTTCCAATGGCCGGGCGCCGGCACGCGCTGACCGACGGCTTCGACAGTTGTTATCAAAATGGGTCGCCGTCCTACAGCCAACCGTCGCAGCACCGACGCGCGCCTGCCTGCAATGTCCCAGGATGGTTCTACCGCGTCGAAGGGTAGTGCGTCCAACCGCGGCAAAAACATCGACGCGCAGTCGGGAAAAATCGCCTGCAGGATGGCTCCGAGTTGCTCGCCCCGCCTGTCATCTCTCGCGAGAAATATCAGCCCGTTCTGATCCGAATTCTTCCATTCGCGAAAGAGGTAAAGAGCCAGCATCCCCAAAGGACAGGACGAAGAGACCGATGATTGAGGATCACCCTGAGCTTTTTGTAACCGCGGCTCCCGTGGCCGGAGCTCTGATTTTTCCCTTCTTCTCTCGCGCAACAATACCTCTATTCGCAATCAGCATCGGGCAGATCGGCACTGCGAGTGCGAGCGTCAATCCCGGCCGTTTCCGGTTGTTCCTCGCCGTGGGGCGGTGGACAGCGGAAGGCAATCGGCAACGATTGCCGTAACAACAGGGAACCACCATTGAACTGCCAGATTATGCAGAAGCGTTTTGAATCAAATTCATCTTGATCAGTGGCGAAGCATTTTCGGAGATCGCTCATGAACAGAACCATCGCATCAGCAGCCGTTCTCGCGGCCGTGTTGTCCAGCGGTTCCGGCATGTCGCTTGCCCAGGACGGAGGTCGCCCGAGTACTGCTTCCTGTCCGGTCGACCACGACCGATTGATGGACATCCTCAAAAAAAGCGTCAAAGCTAGCGGCGGTCCAAGCAACGGCGGGCTCGATAACAATGAATGGGCCGCGATCGTCAATCGACAGGGCGTCGTGTGTGCGGTGGCGTACAGCGGCGGAAGCGCGGACGATCAATGGCTAGGGAGCCGGCCGATTGCCGCGGAAAAGGCGAATACGGCCAACGCTTTCAGCGTCAAGCAAAAGGCGATGGCTACTGCGAATTTGTACGCTGCAGCGCAGCCCGGCGGATATTTGTTCGGCGCGGCTTTGGGCAATCCCGCAGCTCCTGACGTAATCTATGCCGGATCATCTCAGGAGTTCGGAACGGCCCAAGATCCAATGGTTGGAAAGCAGGTCGGCGGAGTCATTGTATTCGGTGGCGGGCTTGCGCTCTACGATGACAAAGGCGTGGCGGGCGGTTTGGGCGTGAGCGGAGACAGCTCGTGCGCGGACCACAACGTGGCGTGGCGCGTGCGCCACTTTCTCGGTCTGGATCGAGTGCCGGCCGGCGTAAGCCCCAATATGAAGGACGCAATTATCTACGACATCGGCCCTGACGGAAAAAGCACGTCCGGTTTCGGGCATCCGAAATGCAACGGCAAGGAGGATCAAATCGCGGTTGATCTCGGAGCCGGCGTCGAGGGCAGCGCGGTACGCTAGCGATCGCAACGCAGGATAATCGCTCTCCTTTTAGGAACCGATTAGGAACCGACTGCCGGTAATGGGCTTTCTATGTTCCACGGTCCGACCGCTCGCCGCGCGAATGTGGTGTTCGCACGTCGTGGAGAACATTTACACATGTTAGTGCGGGCTCCTCAGAGACTTCCCCTCGGAATCGTTCTCGCATCCTTCTTGGCTTATCTTCCTCTCGCATGCCTTGCACAAAGCTCGCCAAATTCAGCCGATCGTAGTTCGTTGGCCGATCGCATGAAGGATCCCGCGCAGTGGCCGATGCCCGCGCGGGACTATGCCAATACGCGCTACAGCGACCTCGATCAGATCAACACGACGAACGCTTCGCAGCTGCAGCTTGCGTGGACTTTTTCGGTCGGCGTTGACCGCGGCCAGGAGGCGGCGCCGATCATTGTCGACGGCACTATGTACGTCGTCAGCCCTTATGCAGGCCCTTACCCTAATCGCGTGTTCGCGCTTGACGCCACCACAGGCGAACTGAAATGGTCGTATGCGCCCCGGCCGGAGCCGGCGGCTGCGGGAGTGGCGTGCTGTGACGTCGTCAATCGCGGCCTCGCCTTCGACAACGGCAAAGTCTTTTTGAACACGCTGGACAATCACACGGTGGCGATCGATGCCAACACCGGCAAGGAGGTGTGGCACACCAAGCTCGGCGAAATCAACCGGGGCGAAACCATCACCATGGCCCCGGTGGTCGCGAAGGGAAAGGTGTTGGTTGGCAACAGCGGCGGCGAAATGGGCGTTCGGGGGTGGCTCACGGCTCTCGATGAGAACACAGGCGCAATTGCCTGGCGCGCGTATTCCACCGGTCCCGACAAGGACGTGCTAATCGGCGACGAGTTCAAGCCGTTTTATGAAAACCTCAGAGGCAAGGACCTCGGTGTAAAAACGTGGCCCGCCGACCGGTGGCAGGTCGGAGGCGGCACGGTCTGGGGGTGGATTTCTTATGATCCGGAGCTGAACCTTCTCTACTACGGCACAGCGAATCCCAGCCCGTGGAATGCAAATCAACGGAGCGGCGACAATCTCTGGAGTACGACGATCTTTGCCCGGGATGCCGACACCGGCCACGCCAAGTGGGCTTATCAGCTAAATCCTCACGACTTGTTCGACCATGACGAGATCAACGAAAACGTACTCGTAGACCTACAGGTGAACGGCGCAAATCGGAAGGTGCTGATTCACCCGGGACGCAACGGCTACATGTACGTCATCGACCGCACGACGGGTGAAGTGCTTTCAGCCGACGCTTATGATTTCATGAATGTCTACAGAGGCGTCGACCTCAAGACCGGCAAGATCATCCCCAACGATGAAAAGACGCCCGTCCTCGGCAAGACGATCGACAACATCTGTCCGAGCGCTCCCGGCGCCAAAGACTGGCAGCCCACTGCATGGTCGCCCCGCACTAAACTGCTCTACGTACCTCATCAGCACCTCTGCATGAATTTCAAGGCCTCGGAGGTCGGTTACATTGCAGCGACGCCCTTCGTGGGCGCCGACGTCGATATGTACGCAGGCCCCGGCGGCTATCGGGGCGAGTTCATGGCCTGGGATCCCGTCGGCAAGAAAAAGGTCTGGGAGATCCACGAAAAGTTTCCGGTGTGGACAGGCACGCTCGTAACCGCCGGTGATGTCGCGTTCTACGGAACGATGGATCGGCTGTTCAAAGCCGTTGATGCCAAAACCGGCAATGTCCTCTGGCAGTTTCGCGCGGGCTCCGGCTTCATCGGACAGCCGGTTTCGTATCGCGGCTCGGATGGACAGCAATACATCGCGATTCTGTCCGGCGTGGGCGGCTGGCCCGGCGTCGTCGCAAATGCAGAAGTGGACCCTCGGGTGCGTAACAGTGCCTTGGGGTTTACGGGGGCCACGCAGGACCTTCCGTTCTATACCGCCGGGGGAAGCGAACTACTCGTGTTCAAACTCCCTCGCGCAAATTCCGCCGCGGAAAACCCCTCCTCCGGTTCTGGCTCGCAAGGCAATAACAATGCCGCGCCTCGCTAATGTCGCGGCTCTGACCGCCATTCTTGCGCTGCTGGCGCAGCCAGGAGCAGCCGAGCCGGCCGCACCTGACGAGCTCCGAGTTTGTGCGGACCCCAACAACCTGCCGTTCTCAAACAGCGCCAAGGAGGGATTCGAAAACAAGCTAGCCGATTTGCTGGCGCAAAAGCTCGGCAAGAGGCTTTCCTACGTTTGGTGGGCCCAGAGACGCGGCTTCATACGACATACATTGAACGCTGGTCAGTGCGAGCTGGTGATGGGAGTGCCGATCGGGTACGGACATCGTCGAGACGACGGTCCCCTATTATCGGTCGACGTACGTTTTCGTCTCGCAGCAGGCTCGTCACCTCGACCTTGCGTCGATCATGGATGATCGCCTGCGCACGCTGACAATCGGCGTGCATCTGATTGGCGACGACGGCAACAATCCGCCGCCGGCGCATGCGCTGGGCGCGCGGGGGATCGTCGATAACGTTCGCGGTTACCCGATCTACGGCGACTACCGAGAGCCTAATCCACCCGCCCGGCTCATTGAAGCAGTTGAAAGCGGCGAGATCGACGTCGCGGCCGCCTGGGGACCATTGGGCGGATATTTTGCGAAGAACTCCAAAGTGCCGCTGACAGTTACGCCCATCAAGGACGGCGACAAATTCGCTCCGCAGGTTTTCAAGTTCGATATCGCGATGGGTGTTCGCAAGGGCGACGATCAGTTGCGGGATCAATTGAACGCGCTCATTTCGCAAAACCGCGAGGAGATCACAACGCTGCTGAGAGATTACGGCGTCCCCCTCGTTGAAATTCAACAGACAGCCGCGGGAAACTGATGATGCGAGGCTTTCAAACCGTGCTGGCGTCTTTGCTGATTTTTGCTGTCGCGAACAGGGTTGGCTCGCGGCCAGCAGAGCTTGCCGCAATCCCAGGAGGCTCAGCAGCCGACCGTTTCCGTTCGGCCCGACTTCGGCGAGTGCAGTAGGAAACGGGCGAGCTCGGCGTCTTCATGCAAGTCCCCGTGTCCCATCTCGCGCCTGGCGGCATTCCGAGCGCGCCCGCCATCAAAAACCCCGCGCAGGGCGATCCAAAGGCGCTCGAACGCGGAATGAGATACTTCATCAACTTCAACTGCGTCGGCTGTCACGCTCCGAATGGCGGCGGCGGCATGGGGCCAGCCCTGAGTAACAACGTTTTCATCTACGGCTCGCAACCCGAAAATATCTACCTGTCGATTTACCAGGGAAGGCCGCGCGGCATGCCCGCATGGGGCGCTGTGCTGCCCGATTCCGTCATTTGGGATCTTGTGACTTACATCGGAAAAATCAGCAACGAACCAAGCCAGGAATGGGGACGCACATTCGCAGCCTCGCCCCTCTCCCCCGCGATAGAGCAAGTACCGACGGAACAGACCACTACGACCGACCCCTGGTCAGACACAAAGAAGTTCAGCATGGGCCAAAAGCCCTAGCCGGTGTGAACAAGCGGAGCAAAGGGTGCCGAGAAACTTCACATTGGGCTCTGTGACGTTCGAGGGCCGCCTTTTCCGCAGCGCCAGAGCCCGCGTTCTAGTCCCGATTCTGCAGGCCGTGCTGCTCATTGCATTGCTTCCGCGGGCCGCGCAGGCCGACGCTCCTCTCAATTATCTCGTTACACACGGGATCCGGGCGCAGTCGATCTCTAAATTGGCTTGGTTCACGACTGCCGTTTCGATTCTGGTCATCCTCATCGTAACCGGCCTGTTGCTTGCGGGCATTCGGCGACATCGAGAGGTTGCGGCTCCCTCGCTGCCCGGGGAAGCTGTGGTCGAGCGGCCCCAAGGCGGAGCTCGATGGATTTACATCGGCGTCGGCATCACCACGATCGTGCTGTTCGTCACCATGATCTGGACCTTCGTCACGCTCGCCGACACCACCACAGAACCCAGCGCTCCAGCCCTTCGCTTGCAAGTCACCGGCCATCAATGGTGGTGGGAAGTTCGCTATCTCGCCGACGATCCGTCCCAGGAATTTTCAACCGCCAACGAGATCCACATTCCCGTCGGCAAGGTCGTTGAGATCAAGCTGCGAACCGCCGATGTGATCCATTCGTTCTGGGTGCCCACCCTCGCCGGCAAGACCGATTTGATTCCTGGGCAGGAGAACCACACGTGGATCGAAGCTGAACGGCAGGGCATCTACAGAGGCCAGTGCGGCGAGTATTGCGGTGAGCAACACGCGCACATGGGGTTTCAAGTCGTCGCCTCGACAGCACAAGAATACGAGCGTTGGCGGACCCAGCAGCTGCAACCGGCAGCTTTCAACCTGTCCGGCTCGGCGCAGCAAGGCCAGAACATCTTCACCACGAATTGCGGCATTTGCCACACCGTCAGAGGGACGGTTGCGGGAGGTGTCGTCGGCCCGGATCTTACTCACCTGATGAGCCGTCAAACGATCGGCGCGGCGACCGTGCCGAACAATCAAGGTGGGCTCGCAGCCTGGCTCGCCGATCCTCAGCACTTCAAACCTGGAAATCTCATGCCTCGACTTGATCTGTCCGGCCCGAAGATGGCTTCGGTCCGGGAGTATGTCGAAACGCCTGAAGTAGGAGCGCGTGATGACGGCGGCGGAGTATGATCGCGTTCCCCGATCGGCGCCGCGCGACTATGAATCGCCGATTGCCGAAAGGCTTCACGCGCTTATGGGAGACCAAGCCCGGGCTGATAGGCTGGCTATCGTCGGTCGACCACAAGGAGATTGGACTCCGTTACATCGTGACGGCTTTCATCTTCCTGATTGTCGGCGGGATAGAGGCCCTGGTCTTCCGTATCCAGCTCTCGTGGCCGAACCAGTCCTTTCTCACCCCAGAGCAATACGACCGCTTGTTCACGATGCACGGCGCCACCATGATCCTGTGGTACGCGTTTCCAATACTTACCGGCTTTAGTGTTTGCCTGCAGCCCCTTGTGCTCGGTACTCGGGACATGGCGATGCCGCGCCTGAACGCGTTCACCTACTGGGTCTTCCTGTTCTCCGGACTCTATCTGTACGTCGGTTTCGCAATCGGCTCCGCCCCGAACGACGGGTGGTTCAACTACGTCCCCTACGCCTCACGCACATTCAATCCCGGTCTGAATATCGATTTTTATGCGCTGGCGAACATCATGCTGGGAATCTCGACCACCCTGGGTTCGATAAATTTCGTCGTGACCATCCTGCATATGCGCGCACCCGGCATGTCCATCAATCGAATGCCGATACTCAGCTGGGGCACGTTGACGATTTCGGTCGGCAATTTGTTTGCGATGCCGAGCGTCACGCTGGCATTCTTTCTGCTGTGGATGGACCGACAGTTCGGAACGCATTTCTATCAGCCTCCTGCCGGGCAACCGCTTTTTTGGCAGCATCTGTTCTGGATGTGGGGACATCCCTGGGTGTACGTGATCGTTCTTCCGGCGGTGAGCATGGTTTCGGAAGCTCTCCCCGTCCTGTGCCGCCGCCCGCTCGTCGGCTATACAGCGGTCGCGCTTGCGACCGTGCTGACGATGGTGCTCGGCTTCGGCGTGTGGCTTCACCACATGTTCGCGACGGGACTCCCCAGTATTGCGCTCGCTTTCTTTAGCGCGGTCTCGATCATCATTGTGATCCCAAGTGCGGTGTCCGCGTTTGCATGGCTTGCGACGATCTGGACCGGACGACCGGTTGTCAACACGGCTTTTCTGTTCTTCGCGGGCTTCATCATCGTGTTCGTGATCGGCGGCGTTTCCGGCTTCATGACCGGGTCCGTTCCAGTGGATTGGCAGCTCACCGACACCTACTTCGTCGTGGCTCACATCCATTACGTGCTGATCGGGTGGAACCTGTTCGCCGTCATGGGCGCGAGCTATTTCTGGTTTCCAAAAATGTTTGGTCGCCTGCTCGACGAGCGGCTCGGACGCTGGAATTTCTGGTTCATGTTCATCGGCTTCAATCTCGGATTTTTCCCGATGCACATCAGCGGCCTCTTGGGCATGCCACGCCGGATTTACACCTACCCGGAAGGAATGGGGCTCGACACGCTGAACCTGATTACGACCATCGGATCATATGTGCTGGCGCTGGGATTTTTTCTCTTCATCCTCAACGTCGTGATCAGTTTGCGCCGGGGAGTCATCGCGGGTCCAAATCCATGGGATGCGGCAACGCTTGAATGGACAACGCCTTCCCCTCCGCCTCCCTACAACTTCGTCGTCATTCCCACCCTCGCCACCCGCACGCCCCTGTGGGAGCGTCGACTGGACGAAGGACCCTATCGGTCTGATCTCGGCAAGGGTATGCCGCTCGACCACGGCAAGGAGGCGCTCGCTACCAGTACGCTGGACGCGCAGCCCGAAGCCATTCTGCGCATGCCTGAGGACTCGATCATGCCCCTCTTGCTTGCCTTGGCGCTTACGGCGGTGTTTGCCGGCATGATTGTCAAGCTTTGGTGGATTGTGATTGCGGCGGTTCTTATCGGACTAGTCGTTCAGCTCATTTGGATTTGGCCGCGGGCAGAACTCGCCGAAAGGAGGCCGGGATGAGCATCGTTTCCATCCCCCAGCGCGAACTTCCCGTCGGAAACGTGAAGTCCTACGCCGCCGGGTGGTGGGGAATGATCGCCGGGATTATCACCGAAGCGGCGCTGTTCGCGTATCTGCTGTTCGGCTATTTCTATTTCGCGGTGCAGCCGCATGGGGCCTTGTGGCCGGCGGAAATGCCGACGTTCAAACTAGCCGTTCCAAACACGATCATATTGCTGATCAGCAGCGTGGCCGTCTGGCTCGGTGAGCGCGGCGCTCATGAAGGAGCCCGTCTCAAGCAAACAGCCGGGCTCGGTGCAGCATTTCTTCTTGGCGTGATCTTCGTCGTCGTCCAGATATTCGAGTGGAAGTCGAAATCTTTCACAATCAATTCGAGCGCATATGGATCGATGTTTTACATCGTGACCGGCTTCCATATGGGCCATGTGGTGCTTGGATTGCTCATGCTTCTGCCGCTCACGGTTTGGTCGGCAATGGGCTATTTCGGACCGCGGCGCAGTGCTCCGGTATCAATCGGCGCCATCTACTGGCATTTCGTGGATGCCGTGTGGCTGACCGTGTTCTTCTGCCTCTACATAACCCCCTATCTCGGACTGCGTCATGGCTCATAACGCGACCATAGACCAAACCGCGCACCCCGCCCCGCATCGCGAGCGCGTGAGGCTGCTAGAACTGATCCTGGTAACCTTTGCGCCACCGCTTGCGTGGTCGGCGCATCTGGTCGTGAACTACGCATTCTCCAGTCGCGCCTGCTACCCGGACCGTACACCCCAGAACTCACCGTCCTTCGACCAGCTTTGGCTGCTGTTGATTGTCGTCGATGTTGCAGCCTTGGCTATATCAGCCGCCGCGGCGGCGCTCGCCTATCGCAACTGGCAGGCGAGCGCGCAGGAAGCGGCAGAGCACGGCTCGCCGATGGTCGAAACCGGCGAAGGCCGCACCCGATTTCTTGCCAGTTGGG
The DNA here is from genome assembly GCA_963764155.1 of uncultured Alphaproteobacteria bacterium. Lineage (GTDB taxonomy): Bacteria > Pseudomonadota > Alphaproteobacteria > Rhizobiales > Xanthobacteraceae > Bradyrhizobium. The sequence continues at coordinate 160,040 of CAVXRI010000008.1, read as the reverse complement.
GGTTGATGATCGGAGCGGGATTTTTCGTGGCTGTGGCATTCGACTTTGTTGGACTTTGGATACTTCCAATATGCGGCTGAACGCGAGAGTGCCCCTGATTGTTTCGTTTCTCGCGCTGCCTGCGTCAGCAGCGGCGCACGGGAACAGCGATGTGAATTCTTTCGGCAGCCCGCTCGTTACCGGTTGGACGCCGGATGGTTCGACACTGATCCCCTTGGCCATCGCATACCGGGTGGTACGCCGCCGGTATCCGCCGCGCCATGCTCGAACGCAGAACTGAACTGATCTCGCCGGCTCGCACGATCGCATTTGCAGGCGGCATCGCCATCTTGCTTCTCGCGCTGCAATCGCCCATCGACACGATCAGTGCGGACCTTTTTTCGGTTCACATGACCCAGCATCTTCTGCTGATGCTGGGTGGACCGCCGCTGCTGGTTTTAAGCGACTGCCCCATGGTGTTTTTGAGAGCGCTGCCGCGCACCTCTCGCAAGCTGATTGCACAGTTTTGGGTTTCCAGAATTCAAGTGGATCTACGAGATGCTCATGCACCCGCTGATCGTGTGGTCGCTGTTTTGTGGTGCTTTCGTGTTCTGGCACTCGCCTGGACCGTACCAATGGGCGCTCGATAGAAATTGGGTGCACATTCTGGAGCATCTCAGTTTCTTTGTGAGCTCACTGATGTTCTGGTCGCTTGTCTTGTCCCCTCACGGCCAACGGCGCAGGCTTCAGCGCGGACCGACTCTTCCTCTTGATCGTTTCGACGGCCGTTCTGAGCGGCTTGCCCGGCGCACTGATGATCTTCTCGCCGCGTCCCTTGTACCCCGGCCATGCCGACGGCGTGGTGAAGTGGGGGCTTACGCTGCTGGAAGATCAGCAACTCGCAGGGCTCATCATGTGGATTCCGGCCGGAGCCGCCTACGTTCTCGCCGCGGCGTTGGTATTCCTTCGATGGCTCGAGGAAGCCGAGGAGCGAGCCATCCGGGCTGCGAGGCGCGGAGTTTCACTTATCGTCATGGTCTCGCTCGCTGGTCTGCTATTGGGCGGTTGCGACAAAGAAGACAATTCCTCGATTGTAAACTTCAGCGGCGATGCACACCGCGGCGCTTCGCTGATTAACAAATATGGTTGCGGCGGATGTCACTCCATTCCCGATATAGCCAATGCGAATGGAAATGTCGGCCCTCCCCTGCAGCATGTCGGCACTCGAACCTACATAGCGGGGATTTTCAATAATTCACCGGACAACATGTCGCTGTGGCTCCAGAACCCGCAGAAGGTGTTGCCCGGAAACGCCATGCCGGCGATGGGCATTTCGCAGCAGGACTTCTCGCGATATGACCGCCTTTCTCTACACGTTGAAATAGCTCACATGAAACGTCGCGGCGTCATAACCACTGCGAGACGCGCATTCAGGTATGGGATGGCGCGTCAGGTCCGGGACACGCACCTCTTCTGGGGCGGCGAAATCCTGTTCGTCGCAGGCTGGTCTCTGATGTGGGGTTCGTCGCTCGCGTTGATCCCTTCGATTCCCAACCCCGTCTGTGTGACCGCGATGCTGGTTGGCTTGGCGCTTCCCGGATATCGGCAGCTACGAAAAACCACATCGGCGCTCGCAAGACGGGCAGCCTGAAGGCGAAAGCAGCGGCACCGTCGCGCGCGCGATAAGGCTGTTCCAGCAGTGATGAGATAGTGCCGCCGTCGGGCGCCCGGTCAGGCAGCCTGTTGCTGATGGCTGACGTATTCCATCGTGACCTTGCCGATGTTCTTGTCGATCCAGTCGGCCATCCGCTCTTCCTCGTGCAGCAACTCCTCAAGGGGCGCTCGCGCCGAACTCCACGCCTGCCGCCGAGCATAGCGCCAGCAGGGACTTATAGGCTGCGATCTCGAAATGCTCGAAAGCATTGTTGGCGAATGTATTCTTCAGGATTTCGTCTCCCGCCATGGAATGCGCCATGGCCTGCAGATTTGCCGCGACGGATTGTGTGGTGTCTTTGAGGCTGGAGGTGCTTTCTCCGCAGGCTTGGAGGCATCGTTCAAGTCGGTTCAACTGCTCATTGGTCTCCCGCAGATGCGCAGAGACCTTGGCCTTGACCTCGGGATATTCGTCCATCCGTTCCGATTGGCGCTCCATAAGCTCCCGCGCCTGGATTTCCATCGCATGTGCGTTCCGGAGGCCGACGACAAATATGTCTTTTACTGAATTGCTCATCAGAGAATCCTGTTGTTCTGGTGGCGGCATGTTTTGCCGTGCTCGCAAAACCCTTCATCATTTGGATCGTTCCTAACCCAAATGAAGCGGCACCAGCCTGGTCCGGGGATTATTTCCCCTCGGTCTCCACCTTCTTCTTTGCGTCTTCATTCATTTTTTTGACGGTGCGATCCGGATTGGCGTCCCCCGTGGTCTGCGTCGTCGTGGCCGGCGGGCTATTGCTTGGAACCGATGTTTGCTCGGGAGTTTTAGCGGGTCGCGATGCGCTGGCGGGTGGCGGAGAATTGGTTTGGGCGCTCGCCTGAACCTCAAATAGAAAACCGCTCGACAGCACCAATACCGCGATCGCCATGGACTTGTTGTTCATTGATCTTCTCCTCTCGACCAATGTGAACGAACTGTTCCTGTTAACGTTCCGCGTCACGCCTCCAGCTGCTTGCCGAGAGGCAATGCCCGGATGCGTTTACCCGTTGCAGCAAAGATGGCGTTCATCAGCGCCGGCGCGAACGGGGGAACGCCAGGCTCGCCAACGCCTGATGGAGGCGTATCGGGACCGGGCGGAACGATATACACGTTCGTTACGGTCGGAGACTCGTCCATCCGGATCACGGGGTAATCGTCGTAGTTACCCTGTTGCACCTTACCATCCTTGAAGGTGATCTCGCCGTATTTAGCAAGGCTGAGGCCCATGATCGCGGCGCCCTCCATCTGCGAGTCGATGCGTTCGGGGTTCACGTATGTTCCGCAATCGATTGCGGTGTCGACCCGGTGAACGGTGAGCTTGCCCTTGTCGCCAACCGAGACCTCGACGATCGTCGCGATGTAGCTGACGAAACTTCGGTGTGCAGCGATACCCAAGCCGTGCCCTTTGGGCACACTCCGACCCCAGCCGCCCTTGTCCGCGACGAGTTCGACCACCCGGCGAAGGCGCGCGGTGTCGATCGGATAGCTATCGTATGGCTCGCCGTAATTCCACGGATCCTTCACGGAAGCGAGGCTGACGATGCGCGGCGAGCCGATGAGCTCCAGCAGCATGTCCTTTTGATCCCGGTTCGTGGCATGCGCGAGTTCGCCGACCATCGACTGCACGGCGAAGGCACGCGGGATGTTCGAGACTGAACGGAACCAGCCGATACGTGTGTGAGCGGCAGCTTCAGGATTTTCGCACTGGATGTTAGCAACCTCGAACGGCAGATCGATCAACCCCATGCCCAGTTCGAATGCCGCCTGATGCAAGGTATTCGCGGCAAACGTCGAGGCGATGCTGGGTGCCACGCTGCGATGGCGCCAAGCAACCACCTTCCCGTTCTTGTCCAGGCCGGCCTCGATGCGCTCCACGGAGACGGTGTGCAGGAAGTCGTGACGAACGTCGTCCTCCCTGGTCCATTGCACCTGTACCGGCGTTCCAAGCGCCTGCGAAAGCAGGGCCGCTTCCAGAGCGAAATCGCATTTCGATTTTCGTCCGAACCCGCCACCAAGCAGCGTTACGTTGACCGTGACGTTTTCTTCGGGGAAGCCGAGTGTCTTTGCAACGTCTTCGCGTGTTCCGCCCGGGCTTTGTACGGGTGCCCAGACTTCAGCCTTGCCGTCCTTGACGTTGGCGAGCGCGACCGGGGGCTCCATGCTGACATGGGCAAGGTGCGGCGAATAATATTCACCGACGATCACCTTATCGGCGCTCTTTAGAGCGGCATCCACGTCGCCCTCCTTGCGCACGACCAAGCCTGGCTTGCGCGAAGCTTCTTCGAGTTCGCTGCGATAAGCGGCGGAATCGTATTTCCCGTTTGGTCCGTCCTCCCACACGAGCTTGAGGGCATCGCGCCCCTTGATCGCCGCACCCGTGTTGCGCGCAATCACCGCAACGCCGCCGAGCGGCTGGAATTTGGAGGGCCAAGGCCAGCCCCTGATTTCCATGACCTTCTCGACTCCGGAAACTTTCATTGCATCCGTCGGATCAAAGGACACCAGCTTGCCGCCCGTTACTGGCGGCCGCGCAATGACGGCGTACTTCGTGCCCGGCAAACGAATGTCGGCGCCATAGCGCGCAGCGCCAACCGTGATGTCGCGGAGGTCGACGATGCCGATCTCGCCCTTGCCGAGATAGCGGAAATCCTTCGGGTCCTTTAGTTTGAGCGTATCCAGGCTCGGCACTGGCTGCTGGGCGGCATCGGAAGCCAACTCGCCGAAGCCGATGCGGCGTCCGCTCGCGCCATGGACCACTTCGTGATTGGCTGCCCTCACTTCGGTCACTGGTACGCCCCAGCGCTTGGCGGCGGCCGCTTCGAGCATCGTGCGCGCCGATGCACCGATCTGCCGCATGGGCATCAAATAGTGGCGAGTGCTGCGCGATCCGTCGGTGTCCTGATTGCCGTATTTGACTTCATCCCCATGCGCCTGCTGGACATGAACGCGCGACCAGTCTGCTTCCATCTCTTCGGCCACGATCAGCGGCAAGCTGGTTTTAACGCCCGTGCCCATTTCGGAGCGGTGCGCAACGATGCTGACGATTCCATCGGGCGCGATCGCCACGAACACTCGCGGGTCCACCACGGTCCCGTGCGGCATCTTGCCTGCACCCGTCTCGTAAGCGGCGAACCCCGGGCGCGAAGTGAGCGGAGCGGCAAGCACAAAGCTTCCCGCAATGCCGAGGCCCTTCAATATAGTCCGACGAGAAACGTTCTCGACCTTGATGTGTTTTTCGAAACCGCGAAGTTTATTTGGCTTGCTGAGCATGTTCATGGTCAGACCCCCGTCGAAGCGAGGTGAACCGCATTCTCGATCCGCTGGTAACAGCCACAGCGACAGATATTGCCTGCCATGGCTTCGCGGATCTGATCGTGCGAGGGCTTTGGATTTTCAATCAACAGCGCGGCGGCCTGCATGATCTGGCCGGCCTGGCAGTAGCCGCATTGCGGCACGTTGACCTGGCGCCAAGCCTTCTGAACCGCATGATCGCCCGTGGGATGCAGGCCTTCGATCGTCGTCACCTCCCGGCCGGCCACATCGGAGACCGAGGTGATGCAGGCGCGGACGGCTTGCTTGTCGACGATGACAGTACAAGCGCCGCAAAGCGCCTGGCCGCAACCGAATTTGGTGCCGGTCAATCCGACTTCGTCACGAAGAAACCAGAGTAATGGAAGATCCGGGTCGCCGTCCCATTTGTGTTCCTGGCCATTGATCTTCACGTTGGTCATGGTGTCTCAACCTTCAATGCTGTTGATTATTATTTGCCCTTCGCTGCCGTAACCGCCGGCTCTCGCGAACACGCAAGCACGGCCCATGCGGCCCGTTTGGCTGATCAGAATGAATGTACCTTAGCAGAGATTGAACACGGCCGAATTCACAGGCCGGTGTTTGCGTTGCATTTGTCAAAATGGGGATGACGGCTGGCTCTCTCACCCGGGAGCATCAGGGTAGCGATGTTGCTGCGCGGCAGCAAAACCGCAGGAGTTGATCGCTGTGCAGCGCCCGAGCAATCTCGCGGCTTGGCACTGTTCCAGTCAGCGCAAATCAATCAAGCCTTGCATAAACATCACCGCCCTTGCGAAGCTCTTCGTCCTCCGGCGCCTTTAAAGCCAATATCGATTCCTCGACCTTCAACCACTCCGGCCAGCACATGGTCTCCCAACCGTGTCCCGCGAAATTGAACCGGTAAGTTCCAAGAGTTGCTATTTTTCGCACGCAACTAGCCACGGCACCGGCATGCTCAGGCGTATATTCGAACGAGATCGTCGAAATCGCTTGGCTCAGACCGGAGAGCACGTCTGACTCAAACCCTTCCACATCGATTTTGCAAAATACCGGTTGCCCATGACGGGCTATCAGCGCGTCCAGAGTGGTCATCGGCACCGTAATGGTCTGCGTCCAATCGGTGCCCTCAAAGCGTCCGGTATTTTTTACGCTATCGATCCACTCCCTCGACCCGCTCGAAATTTGCGAGCCGGTAGAGGCAATGAACATTTCAACGCTGCCTTCGGTCGCGCCGACAGCGCAGTTCTCGGTGAAGAGGGCGCGATGTCCGCCGATCCTCGCTTTCATTTGCTCAACGCAGATCGGCTGCGGCTCAACAGCAACCACCCTCGCGCCCCAGTTTAGTAGCTTCTCACTAAACTGGCCGTCGTTGGCGCCTATATCGAACACCAGCTGGCCATCGCTGAAAAATTGCCGAAAGATTTCGCTCAACCTAAATTCCTGTCTTCACTTGGGTGCGATCCAGCGGCCCGGTAGTGCTGATCGAGCCCACCTCCACGCAAATTCCATGCGAACAGCAAATTGCAAAGGGAATTCTTTCGATTTCGAGGCTCCACGGGCAGTTTCATTGAGAAAGAGGCCCGAGACACACGGGCTGAATTGCTAAAATTCCCTACTCAAATTAAGAGGGAAAGCTTCTGAACGATCAGGGATTTTTTGAACAAAACCGGGATTTAAACATCTCTTTTACATGCCACAGCAGAATTGTTCAGTTAGTTCGCGGACCCAGGGTGGAATCGGTCGAAGTCACTAAAACCAACCAGTGCGTATGGCCTCGAAGGCCGACGACGATGAGCAAGGGAGCCAAACATGACAACACGTCGGAATTTTATCACGACGGCCGTTGCGGCAGGTGTAAGCGGTGCAGCACTCAGCAAATCCACCGTGGGGAAGGCAGCCTCTCAGGCCCCGGGAAATCAGCGAATGCTCCGTGGGCTCACTCTGCTTTCCATGATGCAAGCCGATGGTAACGAAACGCTCGGAGTGAAACTGGGCGACAAGGTGCTGGACGTCGCTGCGGCAGGAAAAGCATTGAATATCGATGCTCCTGTTACGCTCGAAAATCTACTCGCCTCGGGCGACCCTGGTCCGCTCGAGCGTCTGGTCGACATGGCGCGAAATAGAAATGAATTTCTAAGGGATGAAGAAGCCATCAAGTTCGGACGCCTTTTCACCGATCCCGGCAAGATCGTGTGCGTCGGATTGAACTACAAAGAGCATGCCGAAGAGGCCGGAGAGAAGCTTCCCAAGGAACCGATCCTCTTCAATAAATACAACAACACGCTCGCCGCTCACAATTGCACCATCAAGCTTCCCGCTCGGGAGGTATCTTATAAATTCGACTACGAGACCGAGCTTTTGGTCGTCATCGGCAGGACAACGCGCAACGTCTCGGAAGCGGACGCCCTAGATTATGTCGCCGGCTATGCCATCGGGCATGACTTTTCCGCTCGGGACCTGCAGTTGGAAAAGGGCGGCCAATGGATGGTGGGCAAGACCCTGGACGGCTTTGCTCCGATCGGGCCTTATTTTGTATCGTCAGACCTGGTTGATCCGAACAATCTGACCATCGAAACGTTCGTCAACGACGAGACCCGAGCCCGGCAATCGTCCCACACCTCGAAGTTTATTTTCAATCCACAAAAGGTCATTTCCTACACATCGAAGCTTTTCGCGCTCGAGCCGGGGGACATTATCTTCACCGGAACTCCTTCGGGCGTGATTATCGGCATGCCGCCGGAGGCGCGGATTTGGCTCAAGGCGGGCGACAAGATCACAAGCCGGATCGAAAAGCTTGGAACGCTGCGGTTCGATCTCGCTTGATGTCACGCTCTGGGCGGCTTCACGCGGACACCGAAGGTGAGTTGATCCTCGCCGAACTCGCCCGGCGCGTGAAAACCATCGGCCCTAAATAGGCGTCCTGTGAGAGCCGCCGGTTGGCAGTGTTTCCACTTGTGAAAACTTGCAATTGGCGGTCTAATGAACTCGAGGCGTTTGAAGAAAATACGCCTGTTTCTCCGCGCGCTCCGGTGTTGTGGCGCGCTCATAGGCGATGCTTGCCGAACCCGCTGCGGAGGGGAGGAAAGGCGTCGTCAGCGAGCCGCCATCCCACGCAATTCTGCCCGTGGAGATGCGCATGATTCTCGATGCTTATCGAATCCTTTCAGAACCCTTCTACCAGCCAGTGGCCGGCGAGATCGCGGTATTCGAGGCGGCTTTCGCTGAGCGCTTGCCTGTCATGTTGAAGGGGCCAACGGGGTGCGGAAAAACCCGTTTTGTCGAGCACATGGCATGGCGTTTAGGTAAACCCCTGATCACGGTAGCAGCGCATGAAGACATGACCGCGTCGGACCTGGCCGGGAGATACTTGCTCGAGCCCGACGGAACCGTTTGGCACGATGGCCCACTGACATTGGCGGTCAGGTATGGCGCGATCTGCTATCTGGATGAAATCGTCGAAGCTCGCCAGGACACCACGGTTGTTATCCATCCGCTGACGGATGCGCGGCGAATTCTGCCTTTAGAAAAGCACAACGAGATTGTGGCCGCCCACGCCGATTTCCAGCTAACCATCTCCTATAATCCCGGCTACCAGAGCGCGGTCAAGGATCTGAAAGAATCCACAAAGCAGCGCTTCCTTGCGATTGATTTCGGCTATCCCCCGGCAGCTGTCGAGGCCGCGATCGTGGCACGCGAGGGCGGCACAGATGTCGAGCTTGCCACGACCTTGGTAGCGATCGCTGAGCGGTCGCGCAATCTTCAGGGTCATGGGCTCGATGAAGGCGCATCCACTCGTATGCTGATCCACGCGGGACGGTTGGTCCGGGCGGGTCTTCCGTTGGCAGCCGCCGTGCGATCCAGCATCGTTCTCCCGATAACCGACAATCACGATGTCCGCGAAGCCCTCAGCGCCGCTATCGAGGCTTGCATCCGTTGAGCGCTGCACCGGTCTCCTTACGTGTGATTTCCCCGCAACCAGCGGGAGCCGTTCGTCGGGTTCACCTGCTCATGCGCCAACGGGAGGCATTACAGCCCCTATTCCGCATGGCCTGGGACAATCTTGCAGATCGGTTTAGCGCTGATGAACTTGAAGCCTGGGCGGCAGGCGTGCTGGCACTTGCCGATGTCAACGCCGGTCCTTCTTGCCTGGTGGCGTTCTGGGAGTTCAGCAGGCGGCAGCCGACCGAAGAAGGCATGGCACCGCTAATCGCGGCCTCGCACATGGCTGCGAATATCTGCCGCCATTCCGGTGCACAAAGCACGGCAGCCACGATCGTCGCGGCATCCGTAGCGCGCCGCCAGCTCGGAGCCGGTGCTAGCCTGTCGCGCTGGTGGCGCACAATGGATGACCTCGCGCAGAGGGCGCCGGAATTGGTTGAAGCGATTGCGACGCGAATGGGTGATATCCTGTCGCCGGCCAACATCTACGCATTCGAGAGCTTCGTCGCAGCCGGTCTTAAGGCGGCTGCCGGGGACCATCGCAAAAGACTAAAATTTTTTACTGCTCCAGGACGAGCTTGCACAGCGGCTGCTGGAGCGATCCAGCGCCGGTGTCGGGTTCGCTGAGACTGAACGCCAGACCAAGGCCTTCGTGACCGCGTTGTGGGGCCGTCCGCCCCTGCTGCGCAGTTTTCCGGTTAACAACGACCAAGCACTGCAACGCCGCGCGGGGATTGCGGGGCCGCTGATCCGCTTGCCCGAAATATATCGCGGCGTACAGGGTGACGCTGCCTACGCCTTGTACCGCGCTGCTGCCGCTCACACGCAGGCGCATCTTCTATTTGGCGGCCAGCGATTTCTCGTCGGCGCCTTGAAACCGATGCAGATGGCGTTGGTCGGCTTGGTCGAGGACGCCCGCATCGAACACCTGGCGATGAGAAAGCTGCCGGGATTGCGCAAGCTGTGGGAAACCTACCACGTTGCTGCCCCCGTCGGAATTGCCACAGCGCCTGCCCTTTTTGCGCGGCTCGCCCGTGCTCTATTCGATCCGTCTTACCACGACGATGACAATTTCGTTGCGAAAGGACGCTGGATGTTCGAGAGCCGACGCGAAAGGCTCGAGGATCCTGCAATCAGCCGGGAAGTCGGCATGCTGCTGGGCAACGATCTCGGCCAGATGCGGATCCAATTCAACGCCAAGACCTATGTCGTCGAGCCCGTCTATCGCGACGATGGGTTGGGCTTATGGGATTTCGGCGAGGATGCTCCCTCATCTGGTGACGCGATCGACCTGGCCATCGACGCCGTTCGCCAGGAGCAGCGCGAGGATCCCGATGAAACTTCCATCCAACCGGATCTGCCTGACAACGAAACCGATGCCGGCCGGGCGCGGCCTGTCGGTCCAGATCAGCGCGGCATCGTGATTGCGAGATATCCGGAATGGGACCACGCACATGGGGTCGAGCGCCCGGAATGGACGACGGTGCGCGAGGTTGCGGCCAGACCCGGCGATCCGCGCATTGTAGAAGAAGCGCTGGCGCGTGCCGAGGTTCTGCGTAACCGGATCAACAGGCTGGTTCGCGGCGTCCGGGTTGGCCGAATGATCCGGTTGAAGCGGCAGCTCGACGGCCATGACCTCGACCTGGATGCCCTGCTTGACGCCGGAATAGCGCTTCGAATGCGTCAGGAACCTGACCCCCGCGTATTTCGGTCCACAAGCTCCCGGCATCGCGATCTTGCTGTGCTGCTGGTGCTCGACGTGTCGGAATCTACGCGCGATCGGCTCGCCTCCGGAGCTTCAATCCTCGAGGTTGAGCGGCTCGCGGTAGCGGTCCTCGCCGAGGCCATGAGCACGCTCGGGGATCCGTTCGGCATGCTCGCTTTTGCCTCGGACGGGCGCGACAACGTCGAGGTGACCACGATAAAGGAATTTGGTGAGCCCTATGACCGGGCGTGTGTGGGACGGCTTGCCGGCTTATCCTCCGGCCTTTCCACGCGGCTCGGCGCGGCCCTTCGTCACGCGGGTGAACTGATCAGCAGCGCTCGCAGCTTTCGCAAACTCGTCATTGTCCTGACCGATGGCGAACCCTCCGACATCGATGTTGCCGATCCTCTTGAGCTGGTTGAGGACGCGCGGCGTGCGGCGCTAGGGCTGCGGGCTCGCGGCATCGACGGTTTCGGCGTGGTGCTGGGATCAAGCGCGATGAACTCCGCCATACGTATTTTCGGACGCGGCAATACAATGCTGGTGCCGCGCGTCGAGGACTTGCCGTCCCGGCTGTCTGAATTGTACTTTCGACTGGCGCGGCGGTAACTCCAGTCAAAGTTCACTTGCGGCGCGGAGCTAGATCGACGCCGAGGGCAGCGCGCGCGCCCATGTGGAATGCCGCCTCGATGCCGCGGATCAGCGTGCCGCCGTCAGGCGCCAGCAATCGCATCGCGAGCCCGGCGCGGTTCGGCGCCGAAGTTACGCCCGTGAGACATCCGCATGCATCCGCCGCCGCCTCGATCTCGGCGATCTCGGCCAAAAGTTCCGGCGGGGCGATCATGAGAACCGAACCGGCGGCTGTCATTCCACCAAGCACACCGCAACTTGCAGACAGTTCGTGGCCATTCACCGTCCCGCGGTCGAAAACCAGCAGTTTTCCGTCGTCCCTCATGATGCGGGTATTCGGTGGAAAATCGCTCGAACATCCGCCTCGACGTTGCGGGTCGTGCATTGCAAATCCTTCCGCCATGATCAAGATTGCATCGGCGGCGACGGTCGCAGTGGTCGCGACCTGCAAATTGGCCCCGGGAAAAAGCATGTAAGGATCGGAAATGATCGCGCAGAATGCGCGTCATCGCACCGTCACCGCATGGCGCATTGTCGAACCATCCTCGCCCCGTCATGAACGACGGTTGATGCCTGCGTGGTCAGATGAAGCGCCGCGCCGGCACCAACCGTCAGATCCAGCTCCAGCCGGTCTGCGGCATATAGTCCGCCGGAAGTCGACTGAAGATAAAGCGTCGCGAGATCGGGCCGCATCCGGTCGAGATGGAACGCACGCGTGATGTGGAAGGGATATCCGACGTGCTGGCGGCGGAGCATGGTTCGTCCGCCGGCAAGTTCGGCGAACCAGCACACTTCCGCCTCGCGGCCGGCTTCAAGTCCGGAACAGGACTGCGGCAAGAATTGCATCGGCAACCTCCTCTATTCCGGCGCCGGATCGCGCATTGGTGGCGATTATCGGCCGGCCGGCGCGCACCCGTCTTGCCTCCGCCAGCATCGGCTCGAGTTCTACGCCGACATAAGGCGCCAGATCGATCTTGTTGACGACAGCAGATCGCACCGCAGCAGTCCCGGGCCCTTTTTGCGCGGAATATCGTCGCCGCCCGCGACGTCGATCACGAACATCCACCAATCGACCAGATCAAGCGAGAAGGTCGATGCGAGATTGTCGCCGCCCGACTCGAACAAGATCAATTCGACGCCGGGAAACCTGGCTTCGAGGTCGTCGCCGGCTGCGATGTTTAAGCGTCGGATCCTCGCGGATCACCGTGTGCGGGCAGGCGCCGGCCTCGACGGCGGATACCCGCGAGGGATCAATCAGGCCGGAGCGGCGCAGCCGTTCGGCGTCTTCCTTGGTGACGAGATCGTTGGTGACGACGGCAAGATCGACGCCGCGACGCTGCAATTCCGGGATCAGCGCTTCGATCAGCGCGGTCTTGCCGGATCCAACCGGCCCGCCAATGCCGACCCGGGCGGCCGGCGAACCGGGCGCGGGCAGAATTATTTCGGCAATCAGCGTGCCGCATCGTCACCTCAGCATGTAGCGGCGGGCGAGCGGCACTTCGTGAGCCGGTTCGCAGGTGGCAAGCACGCCATCGACGAAAACATCAAAAGTCTCGGGGTCGACCGAAATCTTCGGACAGGCATCGTTCCACAGCATGTCGCGCTTCGACAGTTCTCGTGTTCCGCCGACCGGAAGACATTTCTTGGAAAGGCCAAGCGCCTCCGGCAGACCACGCGCGATCGCCAGCGGATGCACAAAGCACGCGGACAAGGCCGCCGGCGCCTTGCCGAACGCGCCCCATTGCGGACGCATCAGTATCGGCTCGCAGGTCATCAGCGAGGCCGCGCTGTCGCCCATCGCGCCCCAGGCGATGAAGCCGCCCTTGATCACCAGCTCAGGCTTGATGCCGAAAAATGCCGGCCGCCAGACCACGATGTCGGCCAGCTTTCCGTCCTCCAGCGAGCCGACGTGATCGGCGATCCCGAACGTGCGCGCGGCATTGATGGTGTATTTGGCGATGTAACGGAGAATGCGAGCATTGTCGCCGAAGCCTGGCGCGGTCCTCCGGCAAGGCGCCGCGCTGCTCCTTCATCTTCGACGCCAATTGCCAGGTGCGGCAAATCACTTCGTGGATACGGCCCATGCCCTGGCTGTCGGAGCCGAGCATCGAGATCGCGCCGATGTCATGCAGCACGTCTTCGGCTGCGATGGTCTGCCGGCGAATGCGGCTTTCCGCGAACGCCACATCTTCGGGGATCGCCGGATTGAGATGATGGCACACCATCGTCATGTCGAGATGTTCGTCGAAGGTATTGACGGTGAAAGGATTGGTCGGATTGGTCGATGACGGCAGGCAATGCATCTCGCCGGCGACACGGATGATGTCCGGCGCGTGGCCGCCGCCTGCACCCTCGGTGTGGTACATATGGATGGTGCGGCCGCCGATCGCCTCCAAGGTATCCTCGACGAAGCCGGACTCGTTCAGCGTATCGGTATGGATCTGGACCTGAAAATCGTGCTCGTCGGCCACGCGCAGACAGGTGTCGATCGCCGCCGGCATCGACCCCCAGTCCTCGTGAAGCTTCAGACCCATGACGCCGGTCTCGAGCTGCTCGACCAGCGGCGGCGACGCGATGCGAATTGCCGCGCCCGAGAAAGCCGAAATTCATCGGCCAGGCTTCCGCGGCCTGCAGCATCTTGCCGGTGTTGAAGGGACCGCCGGAATCGATCCCGACGGTGATCGGGCCGAGCGAGCCGCCGATCATCGTGGTGATCCCGCTCGCCAGCGCATGCTCGACCAGACCGGCGCTGTCGAAGTGAACGTGAACATCGATCGCGCCCGGGTGTCGCGATCAGCCCTTCGCAATCGCGCACCGTGGTGCCGCTGGAGACGATCAGGCGCGGATCGACGCCGTCCATGATCGCCGGATTGCCGGCCTTTCCGATGCCGACGATGCGGCCGTGGCGAATGCCGAGGTCGCCTTTGACGATTCCGATCACGGGATCGATGATGACGACGTTGCACAGCAGGAAATCCAGCGCGCCCTCGGCGCTGGTAATGCCGGCCATGCCGATCCCGTCACGCAGGGTCTTGCCGCCGCCGTGCAGGCATTCGTCGCCGTAAACGGCGTGATCCTTTTCGACGACCGCCGTCAGCGCGGTGTCGCCGAGCCGAACCTGGTCGCCCGTGGTCGGGCCGTAAAGTGCTGCGTAGTCATGACGGTCGATCTTCGCCATTTCACTACGCCCCCTTGAAGCCGCGTTTCTTCGCCCGTTCGAGCGCGCCGTCGCGCACAGCGGGATCCGAGCTTGACCCATTGGTCAGGTTGTTCAGGCCGGTCAATTCGCTCCGGCCGCCCAGGGTCACGAGCGTTACTTCCTTCCACGCTCCGGGTTCGAAGCGCACCGCCGTGCCCGCGGGAATATCGAGCCGCATGCCGAAGGCGGCGGCGCGGTCAAACTCCATGGCCTTGTTGACCTCGAAGAAATGGAAGTGCGATCCGATCTGGATCGGCCGGTCGCCGGTATTGCGCGCCTTCAAGGTGACCGAGCGACGGCCCGCATTGAGATCGATGCTGCCGTCGACGGCGGTGATGCGGCCCGGATGTTCGGGATCGGCCTCGGTGCCCGGCGCCGGGCGGATCGGCTCGTGCACGGTCACAAGCTTGGTGCCATCGGGAAACACGCATTCGACCTGAATGATGTTCATCATCGAGGCAATGCCGGACAGCACGTCATCGGTCGAAAGGATCGTCGATCCATATCCGATCAGATCGGCCACCGAGCGCCCTTCCCGCGCGCCTTCCAGAATTTCATCGGTGATGATGGCAACCGCCTCTGGATAGTTCAACTTCAGCCCTTTGGCGCGCCGCCGGCGCGCCAGTTCGGCGGCGGTGAAGATGGTCAAGCGTTCGAGCTCGGTAGGTGTCAGCAGCATTGTCGAGCCTTTCAATTGGCGAAAAGACGAAGATCGGCCCGCGCGTGCCGGGCGGCGGCGATCTCGAGAAATGGAACGAAGCTAGACAGTTCCGCGTCGTCCGGAACCGGTTGAGCAACCAGAGCTCTCGATCAAGGGAAGGCAGTGCACGCAGGATCTTCTGGCCTTCCAGCGCGCCGATCGCGCCAAGCCGCACCGCCGCCGCGGTGACGCCGGAGGCCACCCCGTAGGCGGAAGCCAGTTGCGCGACATTGTCGTCAAGGCCCATGGCCTGCCAGACCGCTCCCTGCATGACGGCAATGTGGCCGAGGCAGGCGCCCGAGCGGACGGCCTCACGCAGGCGCAGCGCCGTCACATCCCCGAGCCTCGCATGCGAGGCCAGAAAGGACCCGCCGTTACGCCGCGAGCCGTCGCGCATCGTGCTGCCGAATGTCGACGCTTCCACATCTACGATCGATATCGGCAAGTGCATCAAGATCGCCGGCGGCGCGAAATGCCTTGCACCAGCGCTATCCGGTCACAAGTCAGCCAACGTTGCCGGATTATCGTGGCTCAACAATTCAGCAAGCCCGGCTCTAATCCAGCTTAGGGCGCAGTGCGACGACACCCTCAATCCCGTAGGAAAACGCAAAGCGACCCGCTCGGAAACGTTCCATCGGCCTGCCAGATCGCATGCAATATCGACAGCGTCATGAGCGACTACCATGGTGGACGTGCTTCTCTGGCGCGGATGGGCCGTCAGACATCTGGCCGCTCGTTTCGGCGCGCCCGCCCTCGCGTTCCTCTTCTTCCAGAATGCTGACGGCGACGCGATGCGCGGAAATCATTTCTCCGAGCCGGGCGGTATAGTCTTCGGGCCGTCCGTCCAACGCAACAAACAAAACCTCGCCCTGGAAACGTACCCGCCAATGCAGGTTGCCGGCGTGATAACCGAGTTCGATCGCGTCGCTGATGGAACGCGGTTGAAGGCGCATCCAACGTTCGGTCCCCGCGCGAACGACGATCGCACGCTCGGTATCAATCAACAGAATAGCCCCGTCGAAAAGTTTTTCATTACGCGGCAAGGCAATCGCAAGCTCCTCGCCCCCGCGCGTCATAGCCAGCAATCGGCGCCGCGCCAGATCGGCAATTGGGATATTGACGAAGTCGACAGCTCCGCGATGCTCGAGGCGATGAATCTCCTCCGAGTAAGCGGACTCCATACGGCTGCCCAAGACGTGATCGATGCGCAACATCGGGCGTGGCCCTTTCCAAGACGTGCGATCGCACTTTCAAGAGTCCGCGCCGGCTTCGCACCGGCGCGGCAGCTAGCGTTGAGCTAACGGTGAGCGGCTACTTTGTTCGGAATCCCCTCGATCGGGGCTTCGTCCGTTCCCACCGTCTTGCGGGTGAAAGCTTCTACCATTTCGCGCGTTCCTTCCGGATCGGCGATCCATTTACCGTAGAACTCGTAAGGACACGCAGCAATGCCGCGGTCGCCTTCACCGGAATTGATCATGCCGGTGTAGCCGCGGTGCACGAGCTTGAAGAGATGATTTTCGGATTGTCCGGTACGCCGCGCATCACGGATCAGATTTTTCGAAAGCTGCGCATACTGAATTCCGTACTCTTCCTCGCCACACTCGCCGAGCGTCCTGCCGTCAAACCCGATGATCGCCGAGTGCCCGAAGTAGGAATAGACGCCATCGAAGCCGGCGGCGTTAGCCACGGCTACATAGACGTTGTTCGCCCAAGCCATCGCCTTTGCCATGACAACCTGCTGATCCTTTGCCGGATACATGTAGCCCTGGCAGCGAACGATCAGCTCGGCGCCTTTCATAGCGCAGTCCCGCCATATCTCCGGATAATTGCCATCATCGCAGATGATCAAAGAGATCTTGAGACCTTTCGGGCCATCCGAGACGTAGGTGCAATTGCCTGGATACCAGCCTTCAATTGGCACCCACGGCATGATCTTCCGATACTTCTGGACCACCTCACCCTTATCGTTCATGAGGATGAGCGTATTGTAAGGGGCCTTCTTCGGATGATCCTCATGACGCTCGCCGGTGAGCGAGAAGACGCCCCACACTTTCGCCTTGCGGCAGGCTTCCGCAAAAATCTCGGTTTCCTCCCCGGGCACGACCGATGCGGTTTCGTACATCTCCTTGGAGTCGTACATGATGCCATGCGTGGAATACTCCGGGAAGATGACGAGATCCATTCCCGGCAGCCCGGTTTTCATGCCGACCATCATCTCGGCAATCTTTTTGGCGTTGGCAAGAACCTCCGCTTTGGTGTGAAGCCGAGGCATTTTATAGTTCACGACGGCAACGCCGACCGTGTCATTGCTTGATGAGATATCGCCGTGCAGCATGTCGCTCTCCTTGCGGCTGGTTGATGTTCAAACATCTTTTCCCGGCACGTCGTTGGGCCGGCCCCGCGATGAACTGCATCACACCGCCAAATGCCGGTGGACCATCTCATCGCTAAGCTCAGTGATCACGCCGGACGTGACAATCCTCCCCTTCTCCATCATGGCGAAGCGGTGCGCTGCCTGGCGTGCAAACGAAACATTCTGCTCAACCAGGACGACGGTTAGGCCGACTTCCCTGTTAAGACGAATGATAACGGCTTCAATTTCCTCGACGATGGAGGGCTGAATTCCCTCGTTTGGCTCATCGAGCAGGATAATTCGCGGATCAGCGGCAAGCGCGCGAGCGATCGCGAGCTGTTGCTGCTGCCCGCCGGAAAGCAGACCCCCCGCCCGATCGAGATTGTCTATCAGATAGGGAAATAGCTCTTTCACCAGCTCGGGGATTTCCCGCTTACCGCTTTCGCGGGCGAACGCACCCAGAAGGATGTTTTCCTTGATGGTGAAATCCGGGATGATCTCTCGCCCTTGAGGGACATAGGCTATCCCGGTGCGGGCGCGGCGGAATGTCGGATCCTTTCCGATTTCCGTCCCGTCGAGCTTGATTTGGCCCTCCATACGATCAGTAAGGCCCATCAGTGTCTTCAAAAGAGTTGTCTTGCCGGTGCCGTTGCGTCCCAGGACAGCGGTCACTTCCCCGATCGGAATGTCGAGACATACCGCATGCAGGATGTGGCTGCGGTCATAGTAGCTGTCGACGTTGGTGAGCTTCAGCATCAGCCGATCCCCTTTGAACCGAGATAGGCTGCCCGTACCTTTGGATCGGTTTCAATCTGCTCCACGCTGCCTTCCGCGAGAACCTGTCCAAGATGCAGAACGGTAATTCGTTCGGCTATCTCACGAACAAAAGCCATGTCGTGCTCCACCACGAGCAGCGTATGCTTGCCCTTTAGGCTGTTCACGATTTGAGCGGTTTTGAGAGTCTCCGATTGCGTCATGCCCGCGGTCGGCTCATCGAGCAAAATGACCTTGGGATTTTGGGTGATCAGAAGCCCAAGCTCCAGCCACTGCGTCTGCCCGTGACTGAGGTAGGCGGCAAGTCGATTTGACTCATCGCTCAAACCGATCAGATCAAGCACATCATCGATATCTTGCGCCTCTTTGCGGAAACCGAAGCGAAGGTTGGCCAGCACGCCAGGATTTCGGCAACTCGCGACTTCGAGATTTTCACGCACCGTCAAATCTTTGAACACGCTCGGAATTTGAAACTTCCGACCGACGCCGGCGCGCGCGATTTTATGCTCTTCCCAATTGGTGATTTCAGCATCATGAAGAAAGACCCTTCCCTCCGTGCTCTTCGTCTTCCCGGAAACAAGATCCATCAAAGTTGTCTTGCCTGCGCCATTTGCTCCGAGAAGCACCCGAAGTTCGCCGTCTTCGACCGTCAACGAGACACCGTGAACGGCTTTGAAGCCGCCGAAGTCGACGCCAAGGCCATCGATGGTGAGCGCGATCTGTGCCATCCACTCACTCCGCCAGTTGTGAGGTGTCGGAAACCTCAGTCCGATGCTGCGGTGCGACTTTGCGGGCGCTGAAAATGCGATCTACAAAATCATGTGCGAGCCCTGCGAAACCGCGCGGCAGATACAGAACGACAAGCACAAAGATCAAGCCAATGATGACCTTCCAGGCCTCCGCAAAACCTTCTGTTTCGCTGACTTTCGCCGAGATCATGTTGATAACAATGGCGCCGATACAGGCGCCAAGGATGGAGGAACGACCGCCGACCGCCGCCCAAACGACCATCGTGATCGAAAATGTGAGATCCATGAAAGTCGGTGAAGCAAACTCAGACACGATCACGTAGAACATTCCCGCCAGCCCGGCGATGCCGGCCGACACCGCAAAGAAAAAGCTTTGATAAAGCGGCACGTTGAAACCGAGGTAGCGTGCGCGATTTTGCTCGTCCCGGATCGCCTGAAGGATCAGCCCCGCCCGTGTTTCGACCAGCAATCTTGCACAGGTCAGGACCACACAGAGCGCAATTGCGACGAAGTAATAGGTTGGCACGATATAGGGATCAAACTCGAAATCCCCGATCTTGAACCAGCCAAGATCTGTCAGCCCATTGAACCCATTCGTGACCGGTTGCGCATCAATGACGACGAGCCGGACGAGAAGCACGAGCGCGAGCGTGATGATGGAAACGAAGACGCCGGAGATGCGCTTCCGGAACACGATGGTGCCGATAACAGCCGCGATCGCGACCGGCAACACCAGCCCCATCATGACACCGAACCATTGATGCTGGAACGGGAGCCAGAGGAAGGATGCCTTTGTTATGCAGCAGAGCTCGGTGGGTGCTCCCGGCTCGGCATTCCATAGCATGAAGTCTGGGACCGGCTTATCCGAACCTTGCTGAAGGCTGGTCGGGCTGGCGAGCTTGAGCGACATCGCCAGCATGTACGCGCCGGCGCCGAAGAAAAGCCCTTGCCCGAGGTTCAGAATGCCGGCGTACCCCCACGAGAGAGCCACCGCGACGCCCAGCATTCCGAAAACGAGATATTTGGCGATACGGTTCAGCCAGAACGGGTCGAGCAACAATGGGGCGCACATGATGAGTACAAAGAAGGCCAGGTAAATCACGACTTCCGGGCGCACTCTCGCCGACATTGTTCACCGCCCCTTCAAGGAAAAGAGGCCTTTTGGCTTAAGAACGATGATCATAATCACCACGGCAAACACCACTGCTCGTGCCAGAATGTCGTTGGTGCCGGCCGCGACGACCCCGTCGATTTCACCCAAGATGCCCGCGGAAAACACCGATCCAAGCAGGCTACCTACGCCGCCCATCACCACCACCATGAACCCGTCGACCACCATCGGGGTGCCCATGTCGGGAAACACCGTCTTGAAGCCAGACATCATCACGCCCGCAATCCCTGCGAGACCGGAGCCGAATGCAAAGGTGATGGCATTGGTCCGCCCCACGTCGATGCCACAGGCTGCGGCCATCTTGGGGTTGCGAATGATGGCGCGCACCTGCATGCCGATCGGCGTCCGGTACATGATCAACCAGGTTGCAGCAGTAAGTATCGCGGTTACGAGAATGATGAAGGCGCGATATCGGTTGATCTCCGCTCCGCCGAGCATAAACGTTCCTTGCAGGACCGCGGGGACGCTGACGTTCTGCAGCCCTGGTCCAAGCCCCTGGACATGAATGCCGAAAAAGGACAGGCCGAACTCCAGCCGCACTGCCTGCTGAATGAGAATCGCAACGCCCCAGGTTGCCAGCAAGGTATCGAGCAGACGACCGTAAAGTCGCCGAACGATGATACGCTCAATTCCTAATCCGATGAGCGCTGTCACGATGAACGCAAGCGGAATAGCAAAGAAAATGTTCACGCCCAGCCAAATGCCCGAAAGCACCGTAACGTAAGCCCCAATCATGACCATTTCGCCGTGGGCCATGTTGATCACGCCCATTGCGCCGTAAGTGATTGCGAGACCAAGCGCCACGAGCAGCAGAATTGAGCCAAGGCTCAGGCCGATGAACAAGACTTCAAGCATTCGGAATCAACCCTCGTCACCTCCTCTACCGCGCAATTGCGCGGTAGAACCTTTTGATCTCGGCTCAGATTTTAAGCTTCGAGGTGTCGAGACCCTTGGCGGTGCAGAACAGATTGCTCTCGGTTTCGCCGTAAGCCACGTATGGAAGCGGAATGGTTGGCTCCTTGTACGCATCGATGATTTTGCCTTGGCCGTCCGGGAGCCATTGCGCAATGCGAGGCGTCAAGTAGGTATGCAAGTTGTCCGGATCGATCTTGACGTGGCCATTCGGAGCATCGAACTCCTGTCCCTTCACAGCCTCCCTAATGGCAGTGGGCGTGACCTCCGCGGCTTTCTCGACCGCCTGCTTCCACAGGAACATCTGGAAGTAAGAAGACTCGAGCGCATGATGGGTGACCGCTTTCGGATCCTTGACGAAGGCGCGGTACCGCTCAACGAACGCTTTGTTGCGGTCAGTGTCGATAGCCTGGAAATACGGGAAAGAAGTGAAGCTTCCAACGGCATATTCCGGGCCCATGGCCGCAATCTCGATTTCAGAGGTCACCGTCGCGCAGATCGGCAACTTGTCATGGGTTAGGCCCTGATTCTTGTATTCGCGGTAGAACGCAACGACGGAGTCACCGACAACGTTTGACAGCACTACATCGCAACCTGATCCCTTGATCTTGTTGACCATCGAACCCCATTCGGAATGGCCAAGTTCGAGATACTCGTCGGCAATCCACTCGCCGCCGTTCTTCTCGATCAGGATCTTCGAAACTTTCGCCATCTCACGCGGATAGATGTAGTTCGAGCCGACAATGAAGAACTTCTTCTTGCCTAGTGTCTTGATGATCCACGGAATGAAATTAGAGAGCTGCTGATTGGGAACAGCGCCCGTGTAGACGACGTTCTTGGAGCACTCAAATCCTTCATAGTAGGTAGGATAGAAATATAGATTGTTGCGCTTCTCGAACACCGGAAGAACGGCCTTGCGGCTCGCCGAAGTGTAGGACCCAAACACGGTGGGCACGCGATCCTGGATTACGAGCTTGGAGGCCTTTTCGTTGTAGGTCTTCGGGTCCGACGCACCGTCCTCAACGATCGCGTTGATCTTCATGCCTTTCACACCGCCAGCGGCATTGATTTCGCTAATGGCCATCAACGTGGCGTCATGAAGCGATTTTTCGATAATCGAAAGACCGCCAGTCAATGAGAACAGCACGCCGACGCTCACGGATCCCGCGGCGCGCACCGAAGTTGGAATGATGTAAGGCGATGCAACCGCTCCGGTTGTCGCAAGCAAACTGGTCTTCAAGAATTTACGCCGATCAATCGACATCGTGACACTCCTGTATGGCTGCTCCGCAACTGCAGGCAAACCGACCCGTTCCCAAACTGAAATATTCCAATTTCCCCCGAGGCCGACGGATCTCACTGCGAACCGCACCGAACTCTCGGCCGCCAAGAACAAAAAAGCCCGACAGATCCTCACGGATCTTTCGGGCTTACCTAGCCAAGCCCGACCAACGGCACTGGTGGTCTGGCAAATAACCGCGAGCACAACGTCACCGTCCCGCCGCGGGCAGCCGAAAGCTAAACACCTTTCGTACGGTACTGCAACACTTCATTTGCGTGGATGATAGCGGCCGCCATTTCGTCCATCGACAATCGTTTCGCCATCGCCTGACGGCGAATGCTTTCATAGGCGTCGGCTTCGCTCATGCCTTGGCCATCCATCAGAATTGATTTGGCTTTCTGAATTCTTTGAAGTCCTGATAGTTTGCGCTCGAGTTTGCGTATCCGCTTGCCGGTCTCGCGCTTCTCGAGCCAGATGCTGCGTGCAATTGTCAGGTTAGTGAGCAGCCCGAATGGTCTGATTGGACGCTCAATTACTGCGACCGCCCCGGCTTCCAACACCAACTGCAGCGTCGACGGATCTTCGTAGCCCACGATGGCGATGAGCGTCGGCGGCACTCCGTCGCCGGACTTCAGCAGACGCTGAATGTCGCCTCGCACGTCGTGTTCGATGGCCAGCAGCATCACATCGCAACTCTCGCTCCAGCATTCCGGCACCGGCCATTGCATCTCTACCATGCAGCCGATACGCCGCAGATGCTCGACCAGCCTCCCGCGTTCGTTATCCGGTGGATGCACGACCTGAACGCGCAACCCGCGCAGATCGCGAAGGATTTGGATCGCCACCATCCTACTCCAGCGCTCGAAGCCTCAACGGTTTATCGTTTGAAGGTCATCGACCGACCAATCGTCGAGGCTTTGCACAACACAGTACGGGTCCGGCTTGATCCGAACACCAGGATTCCAGACCGTTTGAAACCGACTGAACTTGTCGAGCCGCGCGATACGCGGCCACAAGTAGGTGTGATTGTTTTCCGGATCGATCCGAACTCGGCCCTGAGGTGCATCGAACTCGGAATCGCGAAGCTCCTTGAGCACACTCTCCGGGTCGTCCGAACCGCACCGGCCAAGCGCACGCATCGCGAGATGCACCTGGAAATAGGCTGCTTCCGCCGCCGCCGTGACGGGAGCGTCGGGGCCGTACTTTTCCTTGAAACTGGCGACAAAACGACGTGCAGGGGCCGAAGAAGAGGTTTCGAAAAATGGCGCCGCTGTAATGTGTCCTTCCGCGGCCTCGGAATGCATTTCGGCAACTTCGGCTTCGCTGGTACTTAGACTCGCGATCGGCATTTTCGTCGGGTCAAATCCGGCCGCTCGATACGCCTCATAAAGTACCGACGTGCCTCGTCCGACCACGGTCGAGAAAATGACGTCCGGAGATGTTTTCTTGATGCGACTAATGACCTTCTCAAAATGCCGCGGCCCGGCTTCGAGCGGAACGTAGATCTCGTCCAGTATTTTGCCACGACCCTGCATGACAAAATCGGCCATCAAACGATTCGATTCGTAGGGATAGACGTAATTTGAACCAACCAGCAGAAAGCGATTGCCGTAGGTGGACAGCAGAAATTTCGCGAGTTGAAGCGAATTCTGGTTCGGCGCGGCGCCGGTGTAGATGCAGTGCCGGGAATACTCGAATCCCTCATAGAGGGTTGGATAAAACAGCAGCCCGCGGTGACTTTCCACCACCGGCAACACCGCTTTACGGGTGCTGGACATGTAGCAGCCGAACAGAAGCCGAATACGATCGACCTGAAACAAACGTTCCGCTAACAATCGAAATTGTTTCGGATTGGACTCGGGATCGTAGATGACGGGCTGAACCATACGGTCAAGCACGCCACCCGCGGCATTAATTTCCTCAATTGCGAGCAGGGTCGCATTCAGCTGAGATTGTTCGACGGCCGACGTAACTCCGGTTTGCGAGAAAAGCACCCCGACCCGCCACGGAGCATCCGTATTTTCGCTGAGGCTCATGAACTGACTTGAACCGTTTTTCGTTATGCTGGGCCAACTTTACGTTACATTGCGGCAAACTCAAATCGCGCGTGACGCAACCGATTGCGCCACCTGACCCTGTTACGGCATATCGACCGACGCGACTCCAGAACGAGGTCGCATCGGGCCGAGGTCGAGAGAGCCATGCCGAATTGCTTTCGCGCCCCCCGCGCCGGCCCGCTCGAAGTATCCGATCGCGACGCAATTGAATGCGGCAAGGACAACCCTCAGATGTCAAGGGTGGCATCCCGCTCCCACTGGGTGAAGTGGGAGGTATACCCGTTCCACTCCTGCATCTTCAGTTCAACATAAGCCTTGCAGAATTCGTCGCCCAGCGCCGCCTTCAAGCTCGTGTCTTTGTCAAAGGCCCGAAGGGCGTCCAGCAGATTCAGCGGCAAACGCGGCGCGTCGGTCACGGTATGACCGAGCTGGTACATATCGATGTCGTAGCGCTTTCCGGGGTCAGATTTTGACGCGATGCCGTCCAGCCCTACTGCGATAATGACAGCCTGGAGCAAATAGGGATTTGCCGCGCCATCCGGCAGTCTCAGTTCAAACCGGCCCTTTCCTGGCACGCGCACCATGTGGGTGCGGTTGTTGCCTGTCCACGTTATCGTGTTCGGTGACCACGTCGCGCCCGATAGCGTACGAGGCGCATTGATGCGCTTGTAACTATTGACGGTCGGATTTGTGATCGCGGCAATCGCTTGGGCGTGTTTCATAATGCCGCCCAGAAAATTGTAGCCCTGCCTAGACAGCCCCATTTCGTCGACATCGTCATGAAACTTGTTGTGGGCTCCGTCCGCGTCCCACACGGAGACGTGGACGTGGCAGCCCGATCCGGTCAGGTTGGCAAACGGCTTAGGCATGAAAGTCGCACGAAGCCCGTGCTTTTCAGCCACCGAGCGGACCATAAATTTGAAAAAAGAGTGGCGATCGGCGGTCAGGAGCGCATCGTCGAATGCCCAGTTCATTTCGAACTGGCCGTTGGCGTCCTCGTGATCGTTTTGATAGGGCTGCCAGCCCATTTCAAGCATGTAGTCACAGATTTCCGAGATAACATCATAGCGGCGCATCAGAGACTGTTGGTCGTAGCAGGGCTTGCTGGCGTTGTCCCTGCCGTCCGAGATTTGGCCGCCTTCGGCGTCAATCAAAAAAAATTCCGGCTCCACGCCTGTCTTTATACGAAGTCCCTGCTGTGCCGCCTTACTCACCAAGTTCTTCAGGACGATACGAGGCGCTTGGGCAACAGGCTTGTCCTGCATGGTTATGTCCGCAGCCACCCACGCCACCTCCTTGCGCCAGGGCAATTGGATCACGGCCGAAGCATCCGGCATGCCGAACAAATCCGGATGAGCCGGCGTCATATCGAGCCAGGTAGCGAAGCCAGCAAAACCGGCGCCCTCCCTTTGCATATCGGCGATGGCCGCCGTCGGGACCAGCTTGGCGCGTTGAACGCCGAACAAATCGGTGTACGAGATCATGAAGTAACGGATGCCGCGATCCTTCGCGAAGCTAGCCAGATCCTGGGCCATGACGCTGTCTCGTTGCTAGGAACTAAAATGATGTCAAAGTCCGCTTCTCCCCGGAATCCAATCGGTTCCGGCAAGTGGCACTTGCGCCATTGCGGCAGCTTCAACGGTGAGCGCGCACAGATCTTCCGGCTCAAGATTGTGCACGTGGTTTTTGCCGCAAGCGCGCGCGATGGTTTGCACTTCCAGCGTCAGGACCTTCAGGTAGTTCGCTAGACGGCGGCCCGCGACAACGGGATCGAGCCGCGCCATTAGCACCGGATCTTGCGTTGTGATTCCGACCGGATCCTTGCCTTCATGCCAATCGTCATACGCACCGGCCGTTGTGCCGAGCGCGCGGTATTCATCTTCGTGAATTCGGGTCGTTGTCACCCAGGGCGACTAGTGCCGCAGTCCCGATCGATACGGCATCGGCGCCGAGCGCGAGCGCCTTGGCCACATCGGCGCCATTTCGAATGCCGCCAGAGATGATCAGTTGCACTTTCCGATGCATTCCGAGGTCCTGCAAAGCCTTCACTGCCGGCCTGATGCAGGCAAGCGTTGGCATCCCGACATTCTCGATGAAAACCTCTTGTGTGGCGGCCGTGCCACCCTGCATCCCGTCCACAACCACCACGTCCGCACCGGCTTTCACCGACAGCGCGACGTCGTAGTAAGGACGCGCGCCGCCGACCTTGATGAAGATCGGCTTTTTCCAATCGGTGATCTCGCGCAGCTCAAGAATCTTAATTTCAAGATCGTCCGGTCCGGTCCAGTCGGGATGACGGCACGCGGAGCGTTGATCGATGCCTTTCGGCAAGGTTCGCATCGCAGCGACCCGATCCGTAATCTTCTGGCCAAGCAGCATGCCGCCGCCACCGGGCTTGGCCCCCTGACCAACCACGATCTCGATCGCGTCAGCCTTGAGCAAGTCTTCAGGATTCATGCCGTAGCGTGACGGCAGATACTGATAAACCAGCGTTTTCGATTGCGCTCTCTCCTCGGGAGACATGCCACCGTCGCCTGTTGTGGTGGACGTTCCCGCTGCCCTCGCCCCTCTGCCGAGCGCGTCCTTGGCATTCGCCGACAGCGAGCCAAAGCTCATGCCGGCTATGGTAATCGGGATTTTCAGACGAAGCGGTTGTTCGGCGAAACGCGAGCCCAGAACGATGTCGGTGCCGCATCGCTCGCGATAGCCTTCCAGCGGATAGCGAGACATCGAGGCGCCAAGAAACAAAAGATCATCGAAGTGCGGCAGCTTGCGTTTTGCCCCGCCGCCCCTGATGTCATAAATGCCAGTCTGAGCGGCCCGGCGAATTTCAGAGAGAGTATAGTCGTCGAAGGTTGCGGATTTGCGAGGCACTGTCGGTGGATTGAGGTAGGACATTCGATATGCCTGAACAATGTTTGCGAGCTAGCCGTATGCATCCGCGTTATCAATGTTGAAATTATAGAGCCGTCGCGCGGAGCCGTATCGCGTGAAGTCCCGCGGATCGAGGTCTGGAACCCCTGCCCGCGCCAGGAGCTTGCTCACGAGCTGGATGTGCTCGGGGCGCATTTCCTTCGCGACGCAATCCGCACCAAGGCTTTTGACCTTACCTCGCACGAAGATCTTGGCCTCATAGATCGAATCTCCTAGCGCGTCTCCTGCGTTTCCGCAGACCACCAAATTGCCGGCCTGGGCCATGAATGCGGACATGTGGCCGATGCTGCCCTGGACCACTATATCAATGCCCTTCATCGAGATGCCGCAACGTGACGAGGCATTGCCTTCGATCACTAGCAGGCCGCCCCTGCCCGTCGCACCCGCGTACTGGCTGGCATCGCCCCTGACGATGACCTCGCCAGACATCATGTTCTCCGCGACCCCCGGCCCAACGGATCCATTCACGGTGATGCGGGCCTGGCAATTCATGCCGGCACAGTAATAGCCGACACTGCCGTGAATGTTGATATCGACAGGCGCATTTACACCGACCGCCACAGCATGAGCGCCGCGTGGATTGGTGATCTCCCAACGCGACTGGTTCGTTTCCTGCAATCTGTGCAGGGCGTGGTTGAGTTCACGCAGCCGTGTGCCTGCCAGATCGAATGACTCCACAGTCACCGCTCCCAGAAGTAGACGGTCGCAGGCTCCGGCTCCCAGACCCTTGCTTTCTCGATTTCCGGCAGGTTCACCAGGGCGCGGTATTCCGAGCCGAACGCCACGAAGCGATCGGTTTCCGCCATTACCGCCGGCTTGCATGCGATCGGATCACGCAAAACCCCAAACCCGTCTCGCGTTCCGACTACGAACGTGTAGAACCCATCGAGATCTTCGAGGCTCTGCTTCAAGGCATCGCCCAAACTCATTCCGTGATCAAGGCACGAAGATAAATACGCAGCCGCCACCTCGGTGTCGTTTTCCGTTTCGAAGCTGCGGCCCTGACGCTCGAGTTCGCGGCGAAGATTGTTGTGATTCGAAAGCGACCCGTTGTGCACCAAGCATTGGTCATTGCCCGTTGAAAAGGGGTGGGCTCCCATTGTCGTTACCGCAAACTCGGTCGCCATCCGCGTATGGCCGATACCGTGAGTGCCGATCATCTTCGAAAGGGCGAAGCGATCGGCGACCTCAGTTGGATATCCCACCTCTTTATAAATCTCCATTCGCTCACCCGCGCCCATAATCCTGATCTGCGGAAATTTCGTCGTGAGCGTATGTCTCAACTGTTCAACCCGGCTCAAATCGGTCCGGAGGACCGCGTGGCTGTCACGGCGAATAAGCGAGACCGGCGCGCCAACATTATCCGATAAGGTCCGATCGAGACCGTCGAACAGAACTGGATCATCACACTGGATGGTGATTTTCGAGGTGCCTTCTTCCCCCGACCCAAACACCGCGAAGCCTGCGCTGTCGGGCCCGCGATCGCCAAGCGTTGTGAGCATGCCCGACATCATCTGGCCCAAAGCCGGTTCGAGAGATGGGTCCTTGAGAAAAAGCCCAACAATTCCGCACATCGCTTCAGCTCCGTTGCACGCTCGAGGAAGTTTAGCAAAGTTGCTGAATGAGTTCAACAGTAAGAAACAATATTCACTCTTGAGAATATACATCCACTGTGCGAACTTTCTCTTTGCTTTCGGACCGGACGACGATGCCCTTTGCTCTCCTCAAATACGGTGTCTTTGGTCAGGATCGCCCGCAACTGAAATGGCAGGCGGAACTGAAAAAGACTTATGACGTGGTTGTTATTGGCGCCGGCGGCCACGGTCTGGCGACCGCCTATTATCTGGCAACTCGGTACGGCATCACAAACGTCGCCGTACTGGATAAGACATGGCTTGCGGGAGGCAACACGGCGCGAAACACGACAATCGTGCGCGCCAATTATCTCACGGCTGAGGGCGTCGCGTTCTACAAGGAATCGGTCGAACTCTTTCGCGGGCTGTCCCAAGAGCTCGACATGAACATCATGTACAGTGAACGCGGGCATTTCACGCTGGCGCATACTGATGCCGCAATGCGTACGGCACGCTGGCGCGCCGAGGTGAACAAGCACCTTGGCGTCAACTCCGAAGTAATCGACACGAACGAGGTGGCACGGCTGTGTCCGACCATCAATGTTTCCGAAGACGTTCGCTATCCCATTTTGGGCGCGCTGTACCACCCTCCAGGTGCGATTGCGCGCCACGACGCGGTCGCCTGGGGTTATGCCAAGGCCGCCATGGCACAAGGCGTTGAGGTCCATACTGATACCGAGGTCACAGGTATTGTTTGCAAAGGCAATCGCGCGATTGGAGTTGAAACGAGCCGCGGCATCGTCCACGCCGGGAAAGTGGTCCAGGCAGTCGCGGGCTCATCGAGCCGTGTCTCTGCGCTTGCGGGTTTCAAACTGCCGATCAAGACGATCCCACTCCAAGCCTGCGTCTCCGAGCCGGTAAAGCCGATACTTGATCAAATTGTGGTCTCGGGCTCGTTGCACATTTACATTTCGCAAAGCGCGCGGGGGGAAATGGTCATGGGCGGCGCGACCGATCCTTACGGGCTCTATTCATCGCGCTCGACGCTGGACTTCAAAGAAGGATTAATGGCGCACATGCTTGAATTATTCCCGTTCATGGCGGAGTTGCGCGTACTGCGGCAATGGACCGGGATCGCGGATATGACGCCGGACTTTTCTCCCGTGATGGGCCTCACGCCGGTTGACAACTACTTCATAGACGCCGGCTGGGGCACTTGGGGATTTAAGGCAACGCCGGTGTGCGGCTTCCGAATGGCAGAGTGTGTCGCAACCGGCAAGCAGCCCGAGTTGCTCAAGCCTTTCACGCTGGAGCGGTTCAACAACTTCGATCTCGTCGGCGAAAAGGGCGCCGCCTCGGTCGGACACTAAGGGAAGCTGCTCGTGAAGATCATGCATTGCCCGCTTAACGGTCCCCGCAATATCCAGGAGTTTGTCTGGATGGGGGAGATCAAGGACATCCCGGATCAAGCGAACTGTTCTGATCTGGAGTGGACAAATTATCTTTTCATGGAAGACAATCTTGCCGGTGAAGTCGAGGAATGGTGGCTGCACGCACCGAGCAATTATCTTTTCGTCGCTCGCCGGAACACGCTCACCGATGAGGTGCTGTGGACGATGAGCGTTGCCGATTATTTCGGGCGTCAACAATGAGTCCGCCGAACAGAAGACTTGACGGGGCGGGCTGGGGTCTACTGCTTGACCGCGCGGCCCCGCTAACTTTCACATTCGATGGAGTGGCGTGCCACGGCTTCGCGGGCGACGTCATCGCTAGCGCTTTGATCGCCTCTGGACGTCATGTCCTCTCACGCTCCTTCAAGTATCATCGGCCGCGCGGCGTGCTGACAATGGCTGGTCATGATGCAAACAGCATTGTCCAGGTCGGCTCGGAGCCGAACGTTCGCGGAGACCGGCACCCGATCGCTCAGGAAATCGGGGTCAAATCGGTCAACCGCATCGGCACGGTGGACAGGGATTGGCTCGCCACTATCGGTCTTTTCTCCCGTTTTCTGCCCGTCGGGTTCTACTACAAGACCTTTTTTCGCCCGCGCGGCGCGTGGAAATTTTTCGAGAAGCCGATACGGGCACTTGCCGGACTTGGCTCGTTGGATCCGAAGGCCTCTCATAGCTACTACGACAAGCAATATCTGTTTTGCGATGTGCTTGTCGTTGGCGGGGGTCCGGCAGGGTTAAACGCGGCAATCGCGGCCGCGTCTGCCGGCGCGGACACGCTCCTGCTCGATGAATGGCCCGTCCCAGGAGGGTCTTTGCTGTATGGCCGCCACGCTGGCGAGCGAGCTGCAGCCGTTTCGCTACGCGCCGAACTCGTAAGCCGCGCGCACAAGACTAGTGGCTTGCGGATCAAGCCAGATACCACTGTGACCGGCTTATTCGACGAGAATTGGTTATCGGCCGTCAGGCATAATCGCCTTTACAAGATCCGCGCCAAACAAACTTTGCTTGCAACCGGCAGCTTCGACCAGTTGATCGTATTTGAGAACAACGATTTGCCGGGGATCATGTTCTCGGATGCGGCTCAGCGACTAATGCGGCTGTATGGCGTCAGACCCGGAAATCGCGCGGTGGTCGTGACCGCCAACCGATTTGGTTACGACGCGGCATTGGATTTACTTGAAGCAGGTATCGAGGTTGCGGCGATTGTCGATTTCGGCACCGCAGAAGCGGCGCCCCGGGCTGCCCTCCTCCGCTCGCGCAATATACGCGTGATATCCGGTTCGACGGTTGTGGCAGCTAAGGGAAAGGGTCATGTCCAGAAGGTGGCTGTTGCCAAAATCCTCGACCAGGATCGGCGCGGAGCGCTCGAATGGATCAATTGTGATCTTGTCCTGATGAGCGGTGGCTATGCACCCGCCATCAATCTGGCCTGTCACCCCGGCGCAAAGGTCATTTATAATGACGAGCTGGCGATGCATCAGGCGCAACAATTACCGGCCGGGGTGACTTTGGCAGGCTCTGTCGCAGGTCTCTGGTCGGAAGTTCTTGCCGCTAAACATGCGACCCAAGCCGGGACGGCCGCGGCTCAGCGGGCATTGGGTGCGCCGTTGCGTCCGCTGGCCGCAGCGGATGACCCCACCGCCAAGGAAATCGCGCATCCGTGGCCTATCACCGGCTCCCAACGAAGCCATGAATTTGTCGATCTGGACGAAGATATCAGCGTGCGCGACATTACTGATACAGTCAAAGCCGGTTACGAGCACATACAGTTGGTCAAACGCTATTCAACCGCCGGTCTTGGCCCCGGCCAGGGCCGGCACGCCAACGTGAACACCATACGCATTGTGGCGCGCGAGACCGGGCGCACTGCAGCGCAAATCGGGACCACTACATTTCGGCCGCCTCTCGTGCCTGAAAAGTTCGCTCACCTTGCAGGCCGTGGATTCGAACCGAGACGCCTCACACCCATGCATGAAAGGCATCTTGCACTAGGCGCTACCATGATGACGGCCGGCTTATGGATGCGGCCGGCTTACTACGGTGCGAAAAGCGCAAGCGCTGACTCGATCGAGGCCGAAGTAAACGCGGTCAGAAAGGGCCTCGGTATCATCGATGTGTCCACGCTGGGGGGGCTGGAACTGCGCGGACCCGAGGCGGCAGACTTCCTGGATCGATTTTATACCTTCAACTTTGCCAAGCAGCCGGTCGGTCGCACGCGCTACGCGCTTTTGACCGACGAAACCGGCGTCATCATTGATGACGGCGTGGCCTGCCGGTTGCACGATCACCATTTCTACGTGACTGCAACAACAGGCGCGGTCGATCAGGTGTATCGCTTGATGGGCTTCTGGAATCAACGCTGGATGATGGACGTGGACATCGCGAATGTTACTGCCGCCTATGCCGGTATGAACATTGCAGGGTCGCCTTCCCGCGAAGTGCTCAATAGCCTGGAAAGCGATATCGATTTTTCGGCTGAAGCCTTCCCTTATCTCGGCGTTCGGATCGGCCATATCGCCGGCATCGCGGTGCGCGTGTTGCGCGTCGGCTTCGTTGGCGAATTGGGCTTTGAGATACATTGTTTGTCAGCGCATGGAGCCGCGCTCTGGGACAAATTGATCAGCGCTGGCCGCCCATTCGATATCAGGCCGTTCGGTGTCGAGGCCCAGCGGGTGCTGCGCCTCGAGAAGGGACACATCATCATCGGTCAAGACACCGACGGTCTGACCAACCCGGCGGAAGCAAACATGATGTGGGCGGTCTCAAAGAGCAAACCCTCCTATCTCGGCAAGCGCTCGGTCGATATGCAGCTTGCAAAGGGGATTGTTCGAAAGCTGATCGGTTTCAATTTGGTCGATCGAACTGCGCCATGCCCGAAGGAAAGCCATCTGGTCATTGAGGGCGATCAAATTGCAGGACGAGTAACTTCTGCCGCTTTTTCGTCATCGCTCAACAAAGTTGTTGGGCTCGCCTATCTTCCCGCCAATCGCTGTATCGAGGGCACTCGCTTCCAAATTCGTGTCGATTCCGCCGGTTTGATTGATGCCGAAGTCGTGGCCACGCCATTCTATGATCCTGAAAATAGGCGTCAGGAGTTGTAGGTGGCAGTTTCCCCGCTCACGATTGTCGACCTGTCCAGCCAGCCGCGGCTTGGATTCAAGGGACGCGAAACATTAGCCGCCATGCAAGCCCGCGGCGTCATCTGCAAAAACCAGCCAAACCGCGCCTTTTGGCAGACCGATGGCTCGCTCTGCACCGTGCTCGCCGCCACGGAAGTTCTGTTACTTGGTCCGCTCGTCGGCGGAGCTGGGGCGCTCGACCAACTGGAGAAGTCGTGGCATATCGAACAAAGCGAGCGCACCTATCCGCTGCCGCGCCGACACAGCCATGCATGGTTTGGCCTGCATGGCCCCGGGACGGTGGAAATGCTTTCGAAGATCTGCGCCGTTGATTTTCGCGATAAAACCTTCGGCGATCTTGCCGTTGCTCAGACATCCGTCGCGCGCCTGAACTCCATCGTGGTGAGGGCGGACAGGCCGCTCGGTCCCGTTTTTCATGTCCTGGCCGATAGTGCCTCTTCGGCCTACATGTTAGCCTGCCTCAAGGACGCCGCCGAAGAGTTCGGCGGTCGCGCGGGCGACCTTACGAGCTTGCTGTCCTGACTACCAAAAGAGTGCACATGTTAAGGAAGACCCGCCGGGATCGAAATGTATCGTCCGCCTCGAGCAAAGAGGTTGCGGACGTTGCGAAGTGGAAGCGCGCGCAAGGCGTAAAAGCTCCCCTGGCATCCGCCAGAGTGATGAACAGCCAGGATCCGCATGCGCTTACCGAGGCGCGCGACAGCATCCTGGAGGTTGCTATCGGCCGCGAGGTCCGCGCGCGTCGAACGGAGCTCGGAATCAATATTTCCGATCTCGCCGCCGCCACAGGAATATCACAGGGCATGCTCTCGAAAATCGAGAACGGCAACACGTCGCCATCACTTACGACGTTGCAGGCGCTTTCGCGCGCGTTGAATGTTCCCGTTACGAGCTTTTTCCGCCGTTTCGAGGAACGCCGGTCCGCCAGTTTCGTGAAGGCTGGAAAGGGTCTTGCCATCGAAAGACGCGGTACACGCAATAAACATCAGTATCATCTTCTTGGATATACCGATGATCAGACCTCAAGAGTGGTGGTGGAGCCTTACCTGATTACTCTGACCAAAGAGTCCGACGTCTTCCCGCTTTTCCAACACGCCGGAATCGAATTTCTTTACATGCTGGAAGGCAAGGTGGTCTATCGCCACGCCGAAATGAGATACACGATGGCACCGGGCGACAGCCTGTTCTTCGACGCCGATGCGCCCCATGGGCCCGAGGAGATGGTCAAGCTGCCAATCCGATTTTTATCGATCATTTGCTATCCACGAACGGACGGATAACGTTGAACGATCGGCGCGCTCAAGCACCGATTGGCCTTAGCCGTGAGCGAAATTTTCATTCGCCCTGATTCCCGCTGATCCGATCTTCACCTCACAAGCGGTCTAGGCATTTTGGCGTCGGACCTGAATTCCTGTCCCGCTTTTGTGCACCATTTGTCAGCACCGGTGCATCGAGAGCATTGTTGAGCGGGCGACCCGTGTTTCCTCACAAGAAATAATTGTTCTTTATGGTTGATTTCTTCTGGCTCTCTGCTCTAGTCTTTTTCCGCCTGAGCAGGAGAGCATCGGAAGTACATCATCGTCCGCGCTGTAACGAAATTCGCAACACAGGAGGTTGAGATGACGTTGGGTGGTGAACGAGAAGGAAAGGCCGTCGCGACCAACCCTCCAGTGTCGCGACGCAGGGCCATGCAGCTCGGTATTGCCGGTGCAGCAGCAGTTGCCGGGTTTCCGGCGCCAGCGGTCATCGCGGCAGACAAGCCCAAGTTATTGATCGGCGTCCCCTCTTCGCTCTCCACACCATATGGCGTGGCCGATGATACGGACCATTTAAATGGCACCACGATGGCGATCGAGGAAATCAATGCCGCCGGAGGCGTGCTTGGCCGCGAGATTGAGTCGTTCGTGCCAGACGTAGACAAACTGTCTCCCGAAAGCTGCCGCCAGGCCATTGCCGCCTGCATAGACAAAAAGGTTCACGCTATCTCCAACGCCTTTCTGTTCGCCCCAATTCCCGCCATGGATGAATCCGTCAAGTACAAGTGCCCCTATCTGCAAGGAAATACGCAGCGGAATGCCACCCTCGCCTACAAGGCTGATCCCAAGAAATACAGCCAAGTCCTTCAGACTGATCCTTCGGAGGTCAACTACGGCTGGACCTACCCGTTGTGGCTGACGAAGATGGAGGAGACAGGGGCTTGGAAGCCCAAGAACCGCAAAATCCACATTGTCGCCGAGCAGGTTGGTTATTGTCAGACAATCCTCAAGGCGGCTCGGGAGTCGATTCCGAAATACAAATTCGAACTCGCGGCGGTCACGGACATCCAATACCCCGTCAACGACTGGAGCCCCGTTATCCAAAAACTGAAAGAGGTGGACGCTGGGGCGATCATGATCGATCACTGGGTCGCTGCCGAATATGCCGCATTCTGCAAACAATTCTCAGCCGATCCAGTACCGGGAGCCATAGTCTATCTACAGTACGGCCCTTCGCAGCCTGAATTCCTCGAACTTGGTGGACCGGCAACCGAAGGGTTTTGCTGGAGCACAGTGCTGGGAGTTTACGGTGACAAAATTGGACAAGACTTCCGCGCGAAATATCTGAAGCGTTTTCCGAAATTCGTCGGCAACATGGGTCTCGTCTATACCGGCAACGGTTACGATATCGTCCAGTACCTTAAGCGATCGTGGGAAGCGACAAAGAATCCAGAAGATTTCGATGCAAACTGCAAGTGGATCCGTGAAAATCCATATCGCGGCGTGTGCGGCATGATGAACATGAACAATGAATTCCAGGAAGCACTACATTACCCGGACAACGGGTTCGGCAATCAAGCAAGCGAGCTAGAGAAGGGAATGAGCCAACTTTACGTGCAGGTGCAAGACGGCCTTCACAAAATCATCTGGCCGAACGAGATTGCCGAATTGAAGCTTCGCAAAGCTCCTTGGTGGTGAGTAAAAGGCCAAGAAGCCATGCCGGAGGCGCCGTTCTTCTCTTGCGAAGACCTGTCGCTGGATCTGGGCGGGCGCGAAGTGCTGAGGAATATCAGCCTGGAGCTTTATCGGGGCGAAGTCCTGGGGATCATTGGGCCTAACGGCGCCGGCAAGACAAGTCTGCTCGAAATCCTCTCGGGGCGTTATCGTCCCAAGACCGGCAAGGTTTACTTGGAGGGGCGAGACATCAACAACCTCTCCCTTTTTGAACGCGCTCGGCTCGGAATCGGACGCACCTATCAAACCCCAATTGTGCCTGAAGATTTGACGGTGGGTGAAACCATGAAGGCGGCTCGTCAAGCCTTCCGCCCTTGGCTCACCCGCTTTGATGCCGAATACGGCGCCGATCTCGTTCATTTCCGCGCACCGTACGACCTTCCAACTGTCAGCCTCAAAACCTTTGAAAGGCGCAAGCTGCTGATGGCAGCTCTGCTGATGCGCCGCCCGAAGATTTTGTTGATGGACGAGCCGGCCGCGGGGCTCATTAATGCCGAAATCGATGAAATCGATCAAATTCTGCGAATGTTATCGAAGGAAATGAACGTCGCGGTTCTCATCGTTGAGCACCGGATCGAGCTTCTCGAGTCCATTGCAGACCGGGTGATCGTGATGGATGCCGGCGAAATCATCGCACGAGGTGAACTCGCCGATATTATCGACAGCCCCGCCGTCCGCGCTGCCTATTTTGAAATGCATTGAGTCCATCATGACCGAAGTACTTAAAATCGAGGGCCTGTCCGCCGGTTACGGGCCACTGAGGGTCATCCACGATCTCGATCTCGTTATCCAACCCGGGGAAAGAGTTGGGATTGTCGGACTCAACGGCCACGGAAAGACGACGCTCTTCTACGCGATAGCAGGTCTCACCGGTTGGCAACGCGGCTCCATTTTTCTCAACGGTAAGCAAATCGGTCGAACCCGAAGCCAAGGACCGGGGCGCTACACCCATCAAATCGTGCGCCAGGGATTAGCCATCATGCCCCAAGGCGACGAAATTTTCCAAGGACTTACAGTTGAGGAGCACCTGGACTTCGGCGCCTTCACGCCGGAGGCGTGGCGCACGCGTAAGGCGCGCAAGGAACGCGTACTCAGCATTTTTGAACCTTTGCGAATGCTCATGAAGACGCCGGCCGGTCGACTTTCCGGGGGCGAGCGTCGAATGGTCTCGATCGGTCGTGGCCTTATGGCGGACGCGAAGCTTTATCTGGCGGATGAACCATCACTTGGGCTTGCACCGAAAATCGGCATGGCGGTGATGGGCGCGCTGCTCGCAATAGACCTCAAGGATAGTGCAATGTTCATCGCGGAGCAGAACGTTGCCCTTCTTGAAGGAAAGGTTGATCGCATCATCGGTATGCACGCCGGAAAATTAAAGGGGGAGGCCTCATCTTCGTTTCGTCTCACAGCTGGCCATTGAGCGGTAGGCATGGACATCGCCTTTGTCATCATTAATGCCGTCACCGTGGCCGCGATCTATGGCCTTCTCGCCATAGCGGTTTCGATCACTTGGTCCAGTCTCGGGCTAGTCAACTTGGCCTACGGCTTCATTTTCTCCTTTGCCGGTTACGCGGCGTGGCTGGTTGCGGGGCGAATGCCGACGAGCCCGTTTCTGATTGCCGCCACCGGCATTTTCGCCGGAGCAATTGGCGGGATCATTGTTTGCCTGCTCGTCTTCATTCCGCTCCATGACAAACCTGCCTTCACCTCCCGAGGGATGATAGCCACCCTGGCGATCAGCTTGATTGGCAGTCAGGTCTTCCTCATGGCTTTCGGGCCGACGTCAAAATCACTGCCGGACCTGTTCGGAAGATGGAGAATAAAGTTTTTGGAGATTACGCTTACCGCGGACAAGATCGGTACGGTCGTATGCTCGGTAGCCATGCTGATCGCCGTCGTGCTCTGGATGCGCTCCAGCAGGAGAGGACTCGAAATCAGAGCCATGATGATGAACCCGCACGCGGCTTCTATCGTCGGAATTGGCATTCGCCGCACCGGCATCTACGTAATGGGACTGACGGGTTCGATGGCGGGTCTGGCTGCAGTCCTCCTTTCGCAGACTTATTACATCTCCCCATTTTCGGGGCTCACCCCGCTTATCAAGGGCGTATCCATCGCGCTGTGTGGCGGGCTCGGATCGGTCCAGGGAGCCGTGATCGCGGCAATTCTCCTTGGTCTTCTTGAAGCGCTCACCAACAAGTTCCTCGGCGGTCAGTACGTCCTGATGACCCAATTTCTGTTCATCATCCTCGTTCTGATCATTCGGCCACGCGGCATTTCGGGGCTGGTCGACAAGGCACGCGAACAGTGATCATGAGCGATATTAACCCCTCCGAGCCTTACATCTGGAAAAATCCGCTGACCGTCTGGGGCACGGCGAACGTCAACGCTGAAGCTCCGTCCGTCCACGTCCCAAATCCGCGCGAGACTTGGCTTGCTAATACCGAGTTCAAGGTACCGACCCACCCACTCGGCCGGCTGAGATACTTTATGATTTGGCCGCATCACGGCAGTCGCGTCTGGAAGCGCCTGCGTTGGTGGCCGACGCGACGAAATCTTCTCCAGATTGAAGGTCATTACAATCGCAAGACGGCGATTCCGGAGAAGAAAATACTCGACCGCCGACCGATTTACTGGATGCTTTGCATTTTGATCCTTGTCATCGGCCCTTTCCTTTTCCCGCAAGCTCACGTGAATGCGCTGCTGACTGCCGGAGCGACTTTCGGAATTTTTGCCGCCATCAATGTCTGTTGGACGGTCATCATTGGCACAGCTTCTATCTTTTCCCTGGCAACCTACGCCGTTGTCGGTACGGCGGCCTTCGTCACGTCTCTCCTTTCCATCAGAGCCGGCTTGCCTTGGTATGCCATGCCTCCGATCGGAGCCGGCATCGGACTAGGGTTCGGCATACTGATTGCCGTGCCCGCGCTTCGGCTTGACGGCTTCTACTACGCTCTGCTTACGCTTGGATTGAACGAACTGTTCAGGGTATTCTTCACGACCTCGAAACAATTTGGCGCCGCGTCCGGTGGGCTGTATGGAGCGGACTCCTTCATCAGCCAAAGCTGGCCTCCGCACACACAATCGATGGTGGCCTATTACGCCTCGCTTTCGCTGCTTGTCGCATCGCTCTTCATTTTTCGATTCATCAATGGCAAGCGTCTCGGCCGCGTGTTGCGGATGGCGCCTGAAAAGCATGAGGCCTTCGCTGCCGCCTGCGGGGTGGACTACAAACGAGCGCGGATAACTATTTTTCTGGTTACGTCGGTCGCGCTCGGATTCATCGGCGGCTTCTATGCGGCTCAATATCGAGGGGTGGCCTACTCGATTTTCGATTTCCAAACCGTCCTGCTTGGGCTCGCAATGATCACAATCGGCGGAATCGGCCGGGCGGAGGGCGCGGTGCTCGGCACGCTGATCGTGATCTTCTTGCGGGACGTTCTTCTAGAACTTGGGCCCTGGCGCTACCTGATCATCGGCGCTGCTATGCTTGGCGTAGTTTTATTCCTCAACAACGGCTTTTTTGGCATTCGGCGGCAATTCAACGTCTGGCGTGCAAAAAAGCGCGGCGAATGGCGATCAACGCGGACCGAGAAGGGAGGCGAGGCGCTGCCTGAGGAGGCGACTGAATGTGATGACAAAGACAAGTTGTATTTTCAGCGCTTCGACAAAATGGAGCGCGATTATCTTAAAAGACTGATTAAACCGGAAATCATCGAGGAACACCGGCGTCAACCCTTGGGGCAGCACTCCGAGGCGCTAGAACGCGTACTGCTCTATTTTCGACGCGCCAAAATGGAAGACAAGTATGCCCTTCACAGCGCGAGCCCGAGGGGACCGTACAAGATCATCGCTTTTTCCGGCGTTCGCGGCGTTTCACCACGCCTGGTCGACGACCGGGAATTCAAGACGCTTGATGAAGGTTATCACGCGGTCTTTATGCGCCGTATTCACGATCTCTTAGAAAGCTGATGGAGTGGCAGATGTTCGGGGCAGAAGGAAGCAGTCAACCCAACAAGGATCTTGAGGTTCGCGACCATTTCGATCGGATGACACGAGCATATCTACGTTCTGTCCTGACGGATGAGTTGATTGAGGAGCATCGCACCGGGGACGCGAGTCACCCCAGCGAGGCGTTGGCGCGGCTTTTAGCCTGGTGCGTACGCCGTCCCCTCCCTCAACAATACGCTGTCAAAGCCGAAGGGGATGGCAGCTTTCGGCTTATTGCCTTCGCGGGCAAACGGGGCGAACGGCCGCGCTATCTCGGCCACGAACGCTATCCGACGGAGCGGCAAGCGCAGCACGGAGCTTTCCTTCGCCACATCAGCGATCTGACGGAGTAGCAATGGCCCAACAAAAGATATTTGGATATGCCAATCGCATTTCGGTTCGGCCCGGCGACGAAATTTCGTTTCATGTCAATTGCGATGGGGCGAACGAGGCCGACGCCCAGATGGTCAGGTTAATTCATGGAGACACCCACGAGGCAGGTCCTGGACATATTGAGGTGGAGGTGGACAGCCCTCTTAACGGACGGTGGGGAGTCAAAAAGCAATTCACTCAGCTTGGCAGCTTTCTCAAAGTAGCTGACCCCGAAAACAAGCTTGCAGTCTCCGGTAATTTCTCGCTGCTGGCTTTCATCTGGCCAACACTGCCCGGCCGTGGAAGCCGCCAGACCATCCTGGGTCGCTGGGACACACGGCGAAATGCCGGTTATGCGATCGGCATAAATCCGGCCGGGCATCTTGAGTTTTGGGTTGGCAACGGGTCGGAAGTCGATTACGTGACCGCCGAGCTGCCGTTAGTCGCCAAGGCCTGGTATCTGGTCGGGGTTTCCTATGACCGGCGAACTGGTCACGCCCAGCTCTACCAGGAGGGCGTGCTAAACCGCTATAACTCTCTCGTCGGCAAGGTTGTCCCCTACGATTTCGCAAGCCGGGTTCTCCAGCGGTTCCGGTTCGAGCCCGAAAACAAACCCGACGTGCCTTTCCTCATTGCGGGCGCGCGTGACGAGCACGCCCTCCGGGGCTCGTTTGTCAACGACCTCTATGTCGGGAAGATTGATCGTCCCGCCATTTGCAACAGAACATTGAGCCAAGCCGAATTTGATGCTTGTCGAAGAGGCGAATTGCCGCCCACCGATTCGGTCCTCGCCTATTGGGACACCTCCAAAGGCTACACGGCCGATGGTGTCGGTAACGAAGTGATCGACACCGGGCCCCACCGCCTCAACGCGACGGGTGTCAATCACCCCGTCCGCGCGATGACGGGCTGGGACTGGCGGGGCAAAGACGATTGCTTTCGGATCGATCCATCTCAGTTCGGCGGCATCGAATTCCACCTGGATGCCGTTACGGATTGCGGTTGGAAGCCAACTAAATGGATGACGGTGCCGACCGGCCTGAAAAGCGGCATTTATGCAATGCGGTTGAGGATCGGACCGGGTACGGGAATTGCCGAGGAATACATCGTCTTTGTTGTCCGCCCAGCCAAGCCGACCGCCAAGCTCTGTTTCCTTGTGCCGACCGCGAGCTACCTTGCCTACGCTAACGAATCCTTGAGTTTCGATGCACAAATTATCCAGCCGATGACGGGCCAGCCACCTGTCGTCACTGATCTCGATGTCGAAACATATGAGCACCGAGAATACGGGCTGTCGACTTATGATCATTACGAAGATGACGCCGGCGTCTGCTTCTCTTCCTATCTGCGGCCGATCATCAACATGCGACCGAAATACCGCATGTCGAGCATGAACATAACCTGGCAATTTCCAGCCGACCTCTCCATCGTCGCCTGGATCCACCATATGGGTTACGACTGCGATTTCATCACGGATGAGGATTTGCATCGTGAAGGCTTTGACCTTCTTCGTCCCTATCTCTGTGTGATCACCGGGACGCACCCCGAATATGTCTCGGAACGGATGCTTGATGCCCAGGAGGACTATGTAGCCGGTGGGGGACGACTGATCTACATGG
The DNA here is from genome assembly GCA_963764155.1 of uncultured Alphaproteobacteria bacterium. Classification (GTDB taxonomy): domain Bacteria; phylum Pseudomonadota; class Alphaproteobacteria; order Rhizobiales; family Xanthobacteraceae; genus Bradyrhizobium. The sequence goes on along the minus strand of CAVXRI010000008.1, from coordinate 117,536 downwards.
GAGGCAACGGCTATTATTGGGTCATTGGATTCGATAGCGAGAACGCAGCTTGCATGGAGGTTCGCAAACTCGATTCCGGCATGCGCGCATGGGCGGCGAAGCCGGGCGAACACTATTTGCAAACTACTGGCGAAAAGAGCGGGCTGTGGCGAAATCGCGGTCGAGCACCTCAGAAGCTGACTGGCGTCGGCTTTATCGCCGAAGGCTTCGAAACATCCGCTCCTTATCGCAAGATGCCCGACGCTTGGCATCGAACGGTGTCTTGGATCACGCACGGCGTCGAGGGCGAAATCTTCGGTGATCAGGGCCTCGCCTACAACGCTGCCGCCGGAGTCGAACTGGATCGGTATGACCTCAGCTTGGGTACGCCGCCGCATACCAAAATTATCGCCTCTTCGGGCGGCCACTCCGATAACTACGTGCTCGTAACGGAGGAACTGCTTTACGCATATGCAGGTCTGACCGGCTCTCTTGATTATCGTATCCGTGCAGACATGACCTACTTTACCGCCCCGAACAATGGTGCGGTCTTTTCGACAGGTTCGATTGCGTATGGTCAGGCGCTACCGGCCAACGGCTTTGAAAATTCCGCCTCGCACGTGCTTGCTAACGTCGTGGACGCCTTTCTTAAGCCCGGTCGTTTGCCCGGCACTCAGTGGACCGTCGAGGAAAAACAATGGCGATAGGACCTCTCTGATTTCAGAAGCAACTGCCTGGCTGGCAAGGCAGTGCCAAACAGGCATTCTAAGTGATTTGCCCCAACAAAGAATCGAACACTTCCGCACCTAAATCGGCGCGCCGCGGCGGGTCGGCACCCGCCCTTCCAACCGTGAAAGCGGCGCAGACCGCTGCAAAGGACAAGGCGCGTCGGAGTTCGCCGGCGGCCGCCTCTCGCAGCGGGCCGGCGCCGATCCGCCCCAGAGCGTGCAGCGCGAACAGAAGCCCGGCCTGAAAGCTGTCGCCTGCGCCGATCGTATCGACGACCGCTACCCTAGGCGCCTCGATTTCCAGCGCCCCTTTGCGGTGCCAAGCTCGAATTCCGCGTATCCCGCACGTAACCACCACCAAACTTGCGCCAGCGTCGATCAGCGACTGCGCACGTCCGGCATAATCGTCGTCGCCATACAGGTAACCAAAATCGACATCCGACATGCGGATGATATCCGCGGCGGCGGCAAAGTCGGCCATGCGCGCAAGATATCCGGCTTTGTCGTCGACGAGATTGGGCCTGCAATTCGGGTCGAAGGAGATGGTAGCTGACTTGCGCGCCTCTCTCACCAAGGCGAAGGTCTGCAATGCGCCGGTCTCGTTTGCGAGCGTTGTTGAACCAACATGAATCGCATCGACTGCCCCGAACGGAATGGAACCACTGCGATAAATCCAGTTTCGCGACGCGCTGTCCGCATCATAAAATGCGTACTGCGGCTCGCCCGCGACAGAACGCACAAAAGCAAGCGTGCTCTGGTGCGCGCTGCGCGTCGCGTATTCGAGCGTGACCTCGCAGGCTTCTGCGTGGTCGACAATCATGCGTCCAAACAGATCGGTCGAAATGCCGCCGACAAATCCTGCGGGGCCGCCGAGGCGCGCCATTCCGATCGCGATGTTGAGGCATGATCCTCCTACGACCGGCACGATCGCATCCCGCCCGTCGGCGGATTTCACCGGCAGGAAGTCGATCAAGGCGTCTCCGCAGCTTAGTAGCATCGGGTCGACCTTTCCGGATTAGCGCGGGCGATCAATTTCCATTGGATGCATGGCTTTGCGAGCGTCTCGCTCCAGTTTGCGTAGCAATTCATGAACGTGACGCTTCGAGCGATGGAAGTCCCTCAATCCGGGCGCGGTCGGTTCACTCAAACGTCCGATGGCTGACATCGCAGCCATTGAATCGCGAACCGAGTCGAAGGCGCCGCCCGCTACCGCTCCCAACATCGCCGCGCCGAGCAACACCGGCTCTGACGTCCGCGGCAGCGCAACGGTCAAACCCGTGGTGTCTGCCATGATTTGGCGTACCAACGGGCTGCGCCCTGCACCACCGCTGATGACCATCATGCTGCTGTCGACACCGTGCGAGCGGAATGCGTCAGCGACATCGGCGAGTCCGTAGGCCAAGCCACATAGTCCGGCGACGAACAGACGTTCCATCGAGCCGATATCCAAGTCCAGATCAAGTCCGGCAATTACCGCGCGGGAGTCCGGGTCGGCGTAAGGTGATCGGTTGCCGAGAAATTCCGGCAAGACATGGACGTCGCGGGCGAGCAGCGCCGCGGATCCGACACCTCCCATCCGGGACACGATACGCGTTTCAAGAAACTCCAAAACATCAAGTCCGGCTGCCTGCGCCGAGGCAGCCGCTTCAGCGTAGGCCGGATGAGACCGGATCAGATGATCGATAGCGGCGCCTGCGGCGGATTGGCCGCCCTCATTCAGCCAGAAGCCCGGCACCATTGCCGAATGGTAGGGCCCCCACACGCCCGGCACAAAGCACGGCTCGGGCGTCGTCGCCATGATGCAAGCTGACGTGCCCATGATATAGGCAAGGCGATTGCACATATCGACATCGGCGCCGCTTGCCATGCGACCGCCGATCGTACCCACGCCGCCGGCGTGCGCGTCGATCAATGAGGCGCCGACCGGCGTTCCCTCGGGAAGACCTAACTCTGAGGCCGCAGGTCCGGTTAGACCGCGACCGATCCGCGCGCCAGGCATGGCGACTTCCGTCCCGATCCGTGCGTAACCATCGGATATCAAATCCGCGAGGCCAACCCGTTCAAAATAGCTGTCGCTCCAGCGTCGCTCGTGCCCGAGGAAATTCCACTTGCAGGTCACTGTGCATACCGAACGCGTGGTCGATCCGGTGGCGCGGAACGACAAATAGTCGGCGAGGTCAAAGAAATGACCTGCCGCGTGATAAGTCGAAGGCAGATGTCGCTTTACCCAGAGGATTTTCGGAATTTCCATCTCCGGCGAAATCCACCCGCCGACATAGCGCAGCACGTCATGTTGCGTGTCATTAATCGTTCGCGCCTCGGCGGATGCACGGTGGTCCATCCAGACGATGACGTTACGGCGATTATCGCCCGTCATGCTGATACTGATCGGCTCGGCGCCTTGATCAAGAACCACAAGTGAGCAGGTTGCGTCGAAACCGATGCCCTTCACTGCACTTGGCGGTATCGCCGCCTCTGCGATGGCGGAACGAACCGATCTGGCACACGCCGCCCAGATGTCCGATGACGACTGCTCGACGATATCGCCGGCCTCATGCCAGATCGCAATCGGACAGCGGGCAGTGGATAACAGTGTCCCCGCCCGATCGAACACCGCGGCCCTGGCGCTCGATGTTCCGACGTCGACGCCGATAAAGGCTTGGCTCATGCGCGCTCCGTCCCGATCCGGCGCAAGTCTACCAGCAACACTCTACCAGCAAGTATATCCGCCATCGACGAGAACGATACTTCCAGTCATCAGACTGGCGGCGTCGGAAGTCAGGAACAAGGCCACCGAAGCGATTTCGTCCACCTTTCCGAGTCGCGCCATCGGGGTGCCGCCGATCCAGGAGTTGAACATTGGCGGGTTGTTCTTTGCAAAGGCGTTCAGCGGGGTTTCTACATAGGTTGGCGCCACCGCGTTGACGCGCACCCCGCGCGCGGCCCATTCCGCCGCGAGCGACTTGGTCAAATGATGCACCGCTGCTTTGGAGGCATTGTAATAACATTGTTCCTGGGGTTTGTTGACAATGAAGCCTGACATCGAGCCGATATTGACGATGGCACCAGATTTGGCCGCAAGCATATGCTTGCCGAAGGCGCGACAGCACCAGAATGTGCCATTGAGATTGACGTCGATAACGTTGAGCCAGTGCTCGTCAGTCACGCTCTCGGCCGGCGTCTCGCTTCGGGCGATCCCCGCATTGTTGACGAGGATGTCGAGTTTGCCGTATCGGGCGAGCAATTGATCAGCCGTTTGGGAAACCCGCGCGGAATCGGTGACATCCATAATGACGATTTCAGTGTCGTAGCCTTTCGCCTTGAGGATCGCTTGCCCATGCTCGGCCGAGTTGGGATCGCGATCCGCGATCACCACCTTTGCTTCGGCTTCCGCCAGGGCCTCCGCGCAGGCAAGCCCGATGCCCTGACCGGCGCCGGTCACGACGGCAGTTCTGCCGCCCAGTTTGAATTTTTCTAGGTACATTGTTTCTTTTTCCTGTTCGCCTATTCCGCAATCGCGGCCGGCCTCAGCGCGGTCAAAGAGAGTTGCTCACGTCGTTTAGGTGCGAATGGCTCGGCCATCCTGACCGAAGCGATGGACTCGTGCCGGGTCCGGTGACAGCGAGACGGGGTCGCCGGTTGCCAAATCGAGTTCGCCGACGTAGCGCACCGTGAGCATCCCGATCGGACCGGCATCGACATACAGGAAGGTATCGCTTCCAAGGTGCTCGGCGACCGATACGGTGCCTGGCCAACCCTGCCCGTCGCCATCGACCCTCAAATGTTCGGGCCTGACCCCGATCGTGGCGGCGCCACGCTGTCTCGCGGCATCGCCGGAGATGAAGTTCATCTTGGGGGAGCCGATGAATCCCGCGACGAACAGGTTGGCCGGCCGTTCGTAGAGCTCCAGGGGCGAGCCGTATTGTTCTATGGCGCCCGAATTCAGCACCACGATCTTGTCGGCCATCGTCATAGCTTCTACCTGATCGTGCGTCACATAGATCGCAGTAGTCGCAAGCTGCTTCTGGAGCCGCGTGACTTCCAGCCGCATCTGAACACGCAGCGCAGCGTCGAGATTGGACAATGGCTCGTCGAACAGAAACGCTTTTGGTTCGCGCACGATCGCCCGCCCAATCGCCACTCGCTGGCGCTGTCCACCGGAAAGCTCCCGTGGCTTGCGATCGAGATAAGGCGTGAGATTGAGCGTTGCCGCCGCGCCATCGACCTTACGATCAATTTCGTCCCGCGGCAGACCCGCCATCTTAAGACCGAAGGCGATGTTGCCGCGAACGCTCATATGCGGATAAAGCGCATACGACTGGAAGACCATCGAGAGGCCGCGTTTGGCCGGCGGAACGTCTACGACGTTTCGACCGTCGATCAGGATCTTGCCGCCAGTCACGTCTTCAAGGCCAGCGATGAGGCGCAGCAAGGTGGTCTTGCCGCAACCGGAAGGCCCCACGAACACCACGAACGATCCATCCTCGATGTCGAGGTCTGCTCCCTTGATGATATTAACCGGCCCGAACGACTTGCGCACACCCTGCAACGATATCTGGCCCATGATTCTTTCGTCTCCGTGTTGTTACTTAACGGCGCCGAAGGTAAGGCCTCGGACGAGCTGCCGCTGACTGAACCATCCAAGGACGAGAATTGGAGCGATGGCGAGCGTGGAAGCGGCCGACAGCTTTGCCCAAAAAAGCCCTTCCGGGCTTGAATATGATGCGATGAAGACCGTGAGCGGCGCCGCCTGCGACGTAGACAGGTTCAGCGTCCAGAACGCCTCATTCCATGCAAGGATAAAATTGAGCAGCATCGTCGACGCCAGACCGGGAATGGCCATCGGCATTAATACGTAGACGAGCTCACGAGTGATCGTCGCGCCATCCATTCGCGCCGCCTCCAGTATGTCCTTGGGTATCTCCTTGAAATAGGTGAACAGCATCCAGATCACGATCGGGAGATTACCTAGGCAAAGAATCACGACCAGTCCGGTGAGCGAGTCCAGCAAGCCGAAATCACGATAGACCAGATAAATCGGTACCAGCACGCCAACCGCCGGCATCATTTTCGTCGACAGCATCCATAGCAGGATGTCCTTGGTGCGCTTGGTCGGCGAAAACGCCATCGACCAGGCTGCCGGCACTGCGATCAACATCGCGATCAGAGTTGAGCCGCCGGCGATAACGATGGAATTCAGCGCGTGATGAAAATAGTCGCTCCGCTCCTGCACCGTCGCATAGTTCTCCGTTGTCCAGTGGAAGAACAGGAAAAGCGGCGGCGTGGCGAAGGCGTCAAGCTCCGTCTTGAAGCTGGTCAGGATCATCCAAAGGATGGGAAAGAACATCAGGAACCCGAACAGCCAGGCTCCTCCGGTCGACACCACCACGTGCTTGGTAGTCATCATTCGCGCCATGGCTCAGGTCTCCAGGTTCCGTCCGACGATCCTGACCAGGAAGAAGGCCACGATGTTGGCGATCACGACAGCAACCAGTCCGCCCGCCGATGCACTTCCGACGTCGAACTGGATCAACGCCTGCGAATAAATCAGGAAAGCGATGTTTGTCGTCTGCAGGCCCGGACCGCCACCGGTTGTGACGAATATCTCGGCAAACACGGAGAGCAGGAAGATCGTCTCGATCAGGATCACGACCGTGATCGGCCGCATAAGGTGCGGCAGCGTGATGTAGACGAATGTCGAAACCGCGCGGGCCCCATCCATCTCGGCCGCTTCCTTCTGTTCTTCATCGAGGGATTGCAGCGCGGTAAGCAAGATGAGCGTCGCAAACGGCAGCCATTGCCATGACACGATCAGAATGACAGCAAGCAGCGGCGCATCGTTGAACCAATCGATCGGCTGCGCGCCGAACAACCGGAACAGCCACGCAAACAAACCCGATACCGGGTGCATCAACAGATTTTTCCAGACCAGCGCGCTCACCGTCGGCATAACGAAAAACGGCGCGATCACCATCAGCCGAACGATGTTGAGACCCACGACAGGCTGATCAAGCAGCAGTGCGACGGGAATGCCGACCAGAATGGTGATGGCGAGTACCGAACCGACTAGCACCAAGGTGTTTTGCAGCGAAGCCAGAAACGCGGGATCGGTCAGGAAGTACCGAAAATTCTCAAGGCCAACGAAGCTTTCCAACTCTGGATCGAGAAGGCTGTAGTGCAGCGTCGAAAAATAGATCGTCATCGCCAGCGGGACGATCATCCAGATGAATAGCAGCGCCACCGCAGGCGTTAGAAGAGCGCGAGCGAGAAGCTGCGTCTGCTGCGTTGCCGTCGCCTGTGGCGTTGGCGTTGTGGTCAGCTGCTGTGTTGAGATCGTCTGCGGCGTTGCCATCGCCAACTCCATCGCCTGGGATAGAAGTGGGCCATCCGGTCACGCCGATCGGATGGTCACAGTCTTGCGGCCAGCAAGGGGCCGCGACGGAGCGAAACGAATGCCTTACTTGATGTAGCCTGCCCGCTTCATTTCGCGTTCGGTCGACGATTGCGCCGCCGCCAACGCGGCATCGACCGTCATGTTACCCGACAGTGCCGCCGAGAATTGTTGTCCGACGGCGGTGCCGATGCCCTGGAATTCGGGGATAGCCGCGTATTGCACCCCGACATAAGGCACGGGCTTAACCGTCGGCTTGTTCGGATCGGCCGCATCGATCGAGGCAAGCGTCAGCTTGGCGAATGGCGCCACCTTCAGGTATTCCGGATTTTGGTAGAGCGAAGTGCGCGTGCCGGGCGGCACGTTGGCCCATCCCTCCTTGGCCGCGACCAGCTTGGCATAATCCTTGCCGGTGGCCCATGCGATGAACTTTTCGGCCGCGTCGACCTTCTTGGAGCCCGCCGGGATCCCAAAATTCCAGGCCCATAGCCAATTGGCATTCTTGCCCAGACCCGCGTTGGGCGCGAGCGCGAAGCCGACCTTGTCGGCAACCCTGGAATCCTTCGGATTGGTCACAAATGACGCGGCCACCGTGGCGTCGATCCAGATCGCACATTTGCCCGCATTGAACAGCGCCAGATTTTCATTGAAGCCGTTCGAACTGGCGCCGGGAGGGCCGGCCTGCTTCATCAGATCGACGTAGGTCGTGAGCGTCTTCTTCCATTCGGGCTGGTCGAATTGCGGATGCCACTGCTCGTCGAACCAGCGCGCGCCGAAAGAATTCGACATCGCGGTCAGCAGTGCCATGTTCTCGCCCCACCCCGCCTTCCCGCGCAGGCAGATGCCGAAAACGCCGCCGCTTTTGTCGGTGAGCTTTTTGGCCGCATCCACCACGAAATCCCAAGTTGGATTTTCAGGCATAGTCAGCCCGGCCTTCTGGAACAGATCGGTGCGGTACATCACCATTGAGCTCTCGCCGTAGAATGGCGCGGCATACAGCTTGCCAGACACCGAGACCGCATCGCGAATTTTTGGAAGCAAATCCGCGACGTCATAATTGGGTCCTAGATTGTCGAGCGGAATAAGCCAATTCTTCTTCGCCCAGATCGGGATCTCGTAGGTGCCGATCGTCAACACGTCGAATTGCCCGCCCTTTGTAGCAATGTCGGTGGTGACGCGCTGGCGCAACACATTCTCTTCCAGAGTGACCCACTTGACCGTGACGTCGGGATTTTTGGCGGTGAAGTCATTGGTCAGCGCCTGCATGCGGATCATGTCACCGTTGTTCACGGTGGCGATGGTTAGCGTCGTCTGTGCGAGCGAGGGGGCCGAGGCCAATAGGGAAAACGCGCCCAGCAGGGCGCCAGAGAATAGCTTCACGGTATCCTCCCACATATCTGCATTGAGCATATGCCCATGCCTTGAGCGTATGTTCACACCGGCCTGAAAAGTTGTCAAGCTCGGAGCGCCATCGCCGAATTTGCGGCCACAGGTTCGCGCCCGGTGTGACGGGAGGCCCGCCCTGAGATCGCTCTGATCGAGGAAACTCCTGCCCCGCTACTTACCGCGCAAAACGGCCTCGGCGGTCGCTTCATCGGTGATCAAGCCGTTGATCAATCGTCCTTTCAGCGCCGCCTTGATCGCCGAAATTTTCGCCTTGCCGACCGCCGCGCCGACGGTGAGCGCCGCCGCAGGCACGCGCGGCGGAATGCTGGTCAGCCGACGATTGGTGCCGGCGTCGATGATCTGGCCGTTTTCGTCAAACGCCCAGCCCGTCAGCTCTCCCGCAGCGCCACGGCGCATCATGTCGAAAAGCTCCTGCCGAGTGACGAAGCCGTCCACGAGCACCTGCGCGTTCTGGTCCATCTGGCCCAGTCCGACCAGACGAAGATCCGCCCTTGCGGCTATCGCCCGCACTTTCGAAATCGGCTCCAGCCGCAGCATCTGATCGCGTTCCTTTTCCGACGACATCAGGAATGGCAGCGGCATCGGATAGTGGCGCGACCTGGTAACGTCGGCGAGGCGGCCGACCGTGTCAAAGAAGCTTGCCGAGCCGTCGGCCGAGATGTTGCCGACGAGCGAGACGATCTGGTGATTGGGACGATCGATCGGCGAAACGCGCTCGACGGCGGCCCGTACCGCCCTTCCCGTCCCCAACCCCACCACCACCGGCTTATCGCTGCGCAGCACCAATTCCAGAAGGTTTGCCGCGCGCTCCGCGATTCCCGCAGCCGATTGCGCCGCCGCAGGATCGTTTGGCACCACCTCGCAATATGCGAGCTTGAAAGCTTCTTTCAGCCGTGCCGCAAGCTCCATACAGGCGGCGATCGGATGCTCGAGGCGGAACGTGATCAGGCGTTCGGCAAGGCACAGCGACACCAGGCGCTGGGCAGAAGCGCGCGAGATCTGCAGCATTCCCGCGATTTCGTCCTGGGTATGGCCGGCAATGAAATACAGCCAGCCGGCGCGCGCGGCTTCGTCGAGGCGCGACTTTTCGCTCTCAGCCCCTACCATCAGAACCTTCCGATCCCGCAGGCCAGAAATCCGACATCCGCGCGAACACGCGGTCGGCTCCGGCGGCCTGCAAAATGGCGCGACCATCGCGGGCTGCGTAGTGGCTGCCGCCGACAAATCCCCAAACCGTCATGCCCGCCGCCTTGGCCGCCTTGACGCCGCTCACGCTGTCCTCGATCACCAGCGTGCGACGCGGATCGGCGAGCATTGCCTCAGCCGCATGCAGGAACAGGTCAGGCGCGGGTTTTCCGTGTTTGACCATTTGCGAGGTGTAAAGCCGCCCGCCGAAGTATTGCGAAAGCCCGGTCAGTGCCAGCGAATGCGAGACGCGGTCGAGGTCGCTGGATGAAGCTACGCAGAGCGGGGACCGCAGAATGTCGAGCGCGGCGCCGACGTCTTCAATCGGCGAGAGCGAGGCGGAGAATGTCTCGCGCACCCTGGCCTTCAACTCGGCCGAAAACTCCTCCGGAAGCGGCCTTCCGAGTGCGCCGTAATGCTCGTGAACCGCTGCCGTATTGCGTCCGACGAACTTGTCGACCGCCTCGTCGATATCAAGCGCGATGCCATAGCGGGCGAGCGCCTCGCAAAGGCAGCCACAACTTAGGAGTTCGCTGTCGACCAACACACCGTCGCAGTCAAAAATGATAAGGTCGAACATTCTCTTTCAAATCCGCAACATTTCGAGAACATATACTCAATCCGTGAACAAGTGCCCAGCGTTTCCGCTGACGATGAAGTCAGGTGGATGCCCCGGATACTCAAAGGATTGTTTCGCGCGAAACGCGGACTGCCTGGCTGGGGCGGGAGGATTCGAACCTCCGTATGGTGGAATCAAAATCCACTGCCTTACCACTTGGCGACGCCCCAATGACCTTTCCGGAAGGCTGGCCGACCATGGCTGTGTGCCCCCCGCGACCGGCTAGGCCGGTCTATAGAGAGAGGTGAGCTATTTCAACCGCCTGAGGGCGGAAATTTGCGTTCAACCGGATTGGCAGTTGGCCTCCAAAACCGGTGAGCGCTCCGCTCTAACCCGCTTCGATTTCAGCGAAAACGCCCCGGCTCACCCCTTTCTTCGGCGCCATGCGACGGCATCGGACAGTTGAGACAGCGCCGGTTTCGTGGGAAGACGACGGTGCGCTGTTCTTTCCGCTCCAACGAGGCCGAGGCCATGACCTATCGCGCGCCGATCAATGACATGCTTGTTGCGCTCAATCATGGCGCCGGACTTCGGGCGGCGGTAACGGCCGGCCATTACGGCGATTTCGACGGCGACATCACCGCCGCCGTGCTGGAGGAAGCCGGAAAATTCGCAAGCGACGTATTGGCCCCGCTCAACCGTGTCGGCGACGAACACGGCATCAAGCTCGAGGGCGGCAAGGTCACCACGGCCCCCGGCTGGCCCGACGCGTACCAGCGCTGGGCGGCGGCCGGCTGGAACGCGGTGTCGGGGCCGGAAGCTTTCGGCGGCCAGGGCCTTCCGCTCGCGATCAATGCAGCCTGCACGGAAATCTGGAGCGCCTCGAACATCGCCTTCGGGCTGTGTCCTTTGCTGACGCTGAGCGCGATTGAGGCGCTTGAGGCGCATGGCAGCGAGGAGCTGAAAAAGATCTATCTCGAAAAGCTGATTTCCGGCGAATGGACCGGCACCATGCAGCTGACGGAGCCGCAGGCGGGGTCTGATGTCGGCGCCCTGCGCACCCGCGCCGAGCGGGCCGCGGACGGCAGCTATCGCGTCAAGGGAACCAAAATCTTCATCACCTATGGCGACCACGATATGACGGACAATATCGTGCATTTCGTGTTGGCGCGTTTGCCCGACGCGCCACCCGGCACCAAAGGAATTTCGCTGTTCCTGATTCCGAAATTCCTGGTCAATGCCGACGGCTCGCTCGGTGCCCGCAATGACATCTATCCAAGCGGCGTCGAGCACAAGCTCGGCATGCACGCCTCCCCGACCTGCACGATGACAATGGGCGATCAAGACGGCGCGATCGGTTATCTCATCGGCGAGGAAAACCGCGGCATGCAATGCATGTTCACGATGATGAACCAGGCGCGGCTTGGCGTCGGCCTCGAAGGCGTCGGGATCGCCGATCGGGCTTATCAGCAGGCGCTGGCCTTTGCGCAGGAGCGGCGACAAGGGCGCGCCGTGGGCAAACAGGGCGAGGGATCGGACCCGATCATCGTTCATCCCGACATAAAACGGATGCTGATGCAGATGCGCGCGCTCACCGCGGCGGCGCGCACGATCTGCTACGCGACCGCCGTCGCGCTCGACATTTCCGTGCGCGCCACAGATGCCAAGGTGCGGGCCGATGCAGCCGCCCGCGGTGCGCTGCTGACACCGATCGCGAAAGCTTTTTCGACCGATATCGGCAATGAAGTCGCCTATCTCGGGGTGCAGATCCATGGCGGCATGGGCTTCATCGAGGAAACCGGCGCGGCCCAGCATCTTCGCGACGCGCGCATCACGCCGATTTACGAGGGCACCAACGGCATTCAGTCGATCGATCTGGTGATGCGCAAACTGAGCGCCAATGGCGGCGCTTCGGTTTGGGCCTTGCTCGACGAGCTTTCCGGAATCGTCAAGCAGGTCGAAACGTCGAACGATCCGGCGTTCGGAACCACCGGGGCAAAGCTGCGCGACGCGCTTGCCTCGCTGGATCGCACCAGCCGATGGCTGCTGGAGCGAATAGCATCCGCGCCAAACGACGCGCTCGCCGGCGCAACGCCGTATCTGCGGCTGTTCGGCTCGACGCTCGGCGGCTGCTGGCTTGCCAACGAGGCGCTGGCTTCTCGCGGCAATGCCGATGACGCCAATCCGCAGCGCTATGTGGCGCTGGCGCGGTTCTTCGCCGAAAACGTGACAGTGCAGGCCGCGGCGCTGGAGCGCACCGTGGTCGACAGCGCCGAGGCCGTGAACGGCGCGGACGTCGTGTTGCTGGCGTAACATGCGATCTACATTAGTTGTCCCGCCAACCGCCGGAATGACGGAAAGACTACTTTGCAAATTCAGTTTCAACGACACCTCGTCTTTCGCCGCGTCTCGGAAGATCAGTGGCCTCTGGTTCAACAACGCTCCCCTGGTTCAACAACGCTCCCCGTGTCGTCGCCCGGCTTGACCGGGCGATCCAGTATTCACAACCGTCGCCGGAAAGCACTGGTCCCATTTATTGGGTCTACATCCCTGCGCTTCATTGGCACCATCGGTTACTGGGTCGCCCGGTCAAGCCGGGCGATGACACCGTTGGGTGCGGGCGATGACACCGGTGGGGGCCGGGCGATGACACCGGTTACGCATTCAAGCTAGTGCACGCACGCCTCCGCGTCCTCACTGCGCGATCAGCGCCCGAGTTGATGTAAAATCCTTTGCCTCCAAATAGAGGGCGCGGGAAACGCCGGGTGCACGGTGCACCCGCAGCCTCGCGTGCGAAAATAAAAAAGCACGGCGAGTTAGTCACCACAGGTTCACCGGATTGACCCGGCATTCCCCGCGCAATGGTTTTAACGGTTTCCTTCGTGCTCTCCCCAGTGACCGGGCTTTTTTGCCACTGTCGTCCGTCGATCGCTTGACGAACTTGATGCCAGCGTCGGGGCATCAGGACCACACGACTTCGCCGTCCGCAGCCAGCATCGTTCGTCTCATCGATACCGCCGCGTCCACCGCATCCCGCCCCGCGTTCGTGACGATCGCGAAACGCCCCTCTTGCCGGGACGGGACGCATCATCGATACATCTGATTTGGGTTTCGGAAAAAGCGAAATATTTTTCGAAGCAGGGCTGGACAGGTTTTCGGCGCAAGCGCTGAGTGTGCCCGACGGGCAAATCAAATCATCAACCGTCGTCCCTGCGAACGCAGGGACCCATAACCACCCGCGTTCGTTTTTAGAGCGAGTGTCCGCCAGCGGATTCTTGATCGACAGATCACGCGGTATGGGGTCCCGGCTCAAGGCCGGGACGACGTGTTGATGGAGTTTGCTTTTGGCTGAACCCGCCCTACACTCCCTCGCCATGGTTCGAGACGCGCGGCGTTGCTGCGCTCCTCACCATGAGGACCTTCAACAGTAGAGTTGCAGCCGTTTTATGCTTCGCCTTTTGGGACGTATTTGCCCATCACGCACTTGTAACTTTGTAATCTCCACGCGTGATACGGACCATTGGCAAGCCAATCGGCGATTCCGATTTGCGCGCTCACCTGGCACGCCATCATGGTGATGCCCGACTGTTCACTGGTGGTAACGATTTTTTCCAGGCACAGCTGGCCATTGCAGAGAAGAGCGACAAGAGTAACGAGCATTGTGGCCTCGGTTCATGAGGGACACCCGGCAACTCAGTTCATGCAGGCTTCATGCCAGTCTTGTTGCGCGCAGCACACTGTTCCCGTGCCGCTATCCACCGCTGTTAATGTCGGTCGGCCTCCAATCCACTTGATTTTATCCGTGACTTTGAAAGGAAAGGAACGAATCGGCCGACGCCAGTTAAATCCTCATGTGCGCCGTCCGCTTGCGTCCTTCCCGTCCGCTCTCCGTCTCGCACGTGCAAGGCGCGCGAAAGGCCGGTTTTCCGGATTACATCGAACCGTGCGATCCGATGCTCCGCGAGCGGCCGCCAACCGGCGCTGGATGGCTTTATGAAATCAAGGCGGATGGCTATCGCGCGCAACTTCAAGTCCATCACCGCGAGACGACGGTCTTTTCACGCACCGGCCTGGATTGGACCGAGCAGTTCTCATCCATTGCAACTGCTGCGCCCGCACTTAACGCAAGCAGCGCAGTGATCGATGGAGAAGCGGTCGTCTATGGCACAAAGGGTCTGCCGGACTTTCAGCAGTTACGGCGCGAATTGGGATCGCGCAAAAGCGAACGCGTGCGTTACCATGCATTCGATCTCATGTATCTCGATGGCTACGACCTGCGAAGCTCACCCTACATCGAACGCAAGCGCCTTCTGGCCCGGCTGCTAGAGGGCGCGCCCGACACGTTCGCCTATGTCGAGCATATCGAAGCCGACGGCGAGCAGGTCTTCAGGAACGCTTGCGAACTCGGATTGGAAGGCCTTGTAGCCAAACGCGCGGATGCGCCATATCGCTCCGGCCGGCAGGAAAGCTGGATCAAGCTGAAGTGCAAAAAGAGCGAAACGCTTCCGATCGTCGCGTTCGTAGAAAAGCTCGGCGCGAGCCCACGCAAGATTGCGTCGTTGTATGTCGGCCGACAAGAAGACGGCAAGCTGCTTTATGCCGGGAAAGTTCGCACCGGGTATACCGAGGCAAGCGCGCGTGAACTGCGCGAGCGGCTTGATCCGCTGATACGACGGACAACTCCCCTGAGCGTCGCGGTGAAGAAACCGAAAGCAACCTGGGTGGAGCCCGAGGTGAAGGCCGAGGTGGAATATGGCGCGTTGACCGATGACGGACTGTTGCGAGAAGCTGTTTTCAAAGGATTGCGTGATGATCTCGAACTGCCCGAGGTAAGGGCGCCACGCCTGGCTCCTTCCTCGACCGGCCGTCCACGCATCGGCGTGCCGCGCGAGAACATCCTTCAACTGCTGCCGGATGCCGTGGCACCTTCCAAAGAGGAACTCGCCGCCTATTGGACGCGTGTCTGCAACAAGGCCCTGCCGCATCTCGGACACCGGCCGCTGAAGCTGGTCCGTCATGTGCACGGCACTACTTTCTATCACAAGGGAACGTTGCCAAAGAACATCCCCAACGCAGTCCACCTGCTCCGGATCGAAAAGCGCGAAGGCGGCGCAGGCACGCGACTATGGGTGGACAGTCTGGAAGGCTTGCTCGGATTGGTCGAGATCGGTGCCGTCGAGCTTCACCCGTGGAACGCAAAGGTGGAGGACTTCGAGCGGGCCGACCGCCTCGTCGTCGACCTCGATCCTGGACAAGACGTGCGGTGGGAGAAAGTGGTCGAATGCGGCTCTGCGAGTGCGCGAATTAATGCTTGCCGAAGGGTTTGCTCCCTGGCCCAAGCTGACCGGCGGCAAGGGCGTCCATGTGATGGCGCCGCTCCAACGGGCAATTTCACACGACGAGGCGCATCGCATCGCCCGGCAACTCGTCTCGAGGATCGCCGCGCGCTTTCCCGAACAATATATTCTCTCGGCACAGGCCAAGCGGCGCGGTCGTATCTTTCTCGACTATTTGCGAAATGGACGAGGCACAACGGCGATCGGCGCGTATTCGCCCCGCGCCCGCGGGGGTTTCCCGATCGCCGCGCCCGTGACCTGGGCCCGCATCGAAGCTGGTATTCGTCCCGATGCCTTTACGATGACAGCGCCGTTCCGTGCCAGCCCAGTGGCCGAAAAGAAGCTCAGCGGATGACCCGGAGCGGACGCGGCCCGGTCAGCTCGCAGGCATGCGTTCGAGCGTGTTTGGAACACGACACGCGGCGGTACGTTACGAGCTTGTGGCTGAGTTCAGGATTATTCAAGTGCCCGAAAATTTGGACGAGGCGAAGAAGCTGCGGAAGCAAGTCTCCACGTTAGCTGAATTCGGCAAGGGCGCGCTGCAAGTCGATGACATCGGTGCGCTTCTCCAGGAGGCAACGCGCCTTGTATCCGATGCGATAGACGTCGACCTGGTCAAGGTGCTTGAGATCTTGCCCGGTGGCGAGACCTTGCTGGTGCGTGCCGGGGTTAACTGGGCCCCCGGGGTTGTCGGGCACGCGACAATCCCCGCCAATGAGGGTTCCGCGGCCGGACATGCCTTGCGCACTGGTGAGCCCGTCATCAGCGAGAATGTCGAGACGGAAACCCGATTTGAAATTCCGATGCTACTGACCCAGCACGGGGTCAAGAGCACGGTCAACGTCCTCATTCGTGGCGAGGAGGACAAGCCCTTCGGAATATTGGAGGTCGACTCGCGGCAGCTTCGTAAGTTTGCGCAGGACGATATCGATTTTCTCCAGAACTATGCCAATCTGCTGTCCTCGGCGCTTAAGCGTGTGACCGCCCAGGCCGAACTGGCGGAGCGCGCGCAACATGAGAGGGTACTCAGGCACGAGCTTCAGCATCGCATCAACAACATGCTGGCGACCATCCGCGCCGTCGCGCGCAGGACGCGCGCGCGGAGCGAAAGCCTCGACGAATTCGCGAGGTCCTTTGACGATCGCCTCGCCGCAATCGCCCGCACCCACGCGCTATTGAGTGAGACCGAGAAGAGCGCGGTCTCTATGCGCGAGCTGCTGGCGCAAGAATTGATGGCGCACGGCGCTATCGAGGGCGAAAACCTGACTCAGCATGGGCCCGAACTCCTGATTTCTGCGAAGCAGGCGCAAGCTCTATCGATGGCGTTCCACGAGCTTGCGACCAATGCGGTCAAGCACGGCGCGCTATCCGCGGATAGCGGTCATATTGACATCTCCTGGACGACCGAGCTTTCCGAGTGAAAAAAATCAGCTTCGCATTCGGTGGCGCGAAACGGGCGTCACAATCGAACGCGAACCCGCCCGGCGAGGCTTCGGCAGCGACATACTTGAAAGGTCCATACCGCATCTTTTACATGGGACTTTTGAGCGAAAGCTTCATCGCGATGGCGTCGAATGCGTGATCGTGTTGCCGCTGAAGGCTGGGGGCAATAGTGAGTGACCAGATCACAGCTGGGTTCTACGAGCCGAACCAGCCATTGACTGGCCTGAGATTGCTCCTCGTCGAGGACGAGGCGCTTCTTGCCATGGAGCTGGAAGACCTCATCAGCAGCCTGGGCGGCGAAGCGGTGGGCCCGTTCGGACGCGTTGCTGACGCCCTCGAAGCGCTTAGCCGCGAGCGGGTTGACGGTGCCGTTCTCGACGTTCGATTGGATGGCGATACGACATTTCAGATTGCCGACGTTCTGTTGCAGGCTGCTAAACCTTTTCTTTTTGTCACCGGCGCGGCCAGTGCGATACCGGAAGGATACCGGCAAGTGCCGCGCCTCCATAAGCCATTCGACGAGACGCAATTCGCAGGCTTGGCCAAATCTATTTTTGTCGGCCGTTAGATTGCCGCACCACCTCGGGTCAGCCGCGAAAGTCCATGCTGCGCAGGATGATTCCAGGCGGCGTCCCCTCGAACTCGCGGGCGAGAAATTTACGCGACGCGCACTGTTCGATGCGGTCGCGCAGCCGCAAAAATTGCTCGTTGCGCTGATCCGGCCTTGCCTTCACGCCGCGCTCCAAATCGTCCATTGCCGAGCTACTGACGGCGCAAGATATTTCCTTGTCGCCGTCCATCATGGAAAACAGCATGACCATCCGGTCATGGTCGAAACCTTTGACGCTGCCACGCGCGAGCGTCATCTGGCTTGCCTCACTGCTCAACCCACCCGCTTGTTCTTGACGGGCGGCGGATCAATTTCCGCAATCTTGCGCAGGCAGTCGGCTTCGGAATCATGCGGACCGGAGACGAAGGTCCCGCTGACCTTGGTGGAGTACCAGCCGGATACGACGCCGAGGCGAAGCGATTCTTCATTCTTGACGTGCCGTGGCGCGAGATTTTGCATCAGGTGCTTTCAGTTGAGCCGTTCGACGGTGTGTCGAACGCGCGGGGGATTGGATTGTTCGGTCGTTCCAGACCGTTTCGTCAGCCCTCCCCGGCAAGCCGGGTGAGGTCGGCCAGCACTGCCGCCACGAGGTCGCGGTGATGCGTGTCCGATGGCGACAGACTGGCCGAAAAAAGATTGAGCACGTAGCGCGCCTTGGCCACCGCCTCAGGCCAGGTTTCGGCCGGCACAGCAAGCAGTTGCGTTTCGACGACGTTCTGGCGATCGCGCAGCAGTTTGGCATTTGCCTCGACCTCGGCGACAACGCGGCGGATATCGGTCGCCTTCTGCGCCTCCATGCCGCGATGCTTGTCGAGATCGATCGGGATTTCACTCACGAGGCGCGCTCGCATCAGCGATCTGCGCATCGGACAGATCAACCGAACTGATCGAGATCATTTCCGTCGAGGATTGCCGCGGCGGCGCACCGGGGACCATGATCATGGTGGCCACGCGCCGGAAGCTCGGAAAGGAAAGGCCCTCGATCATCTCCTCGTCGGTAACGACCTCATAGGCTCCGGCCGGCAACTGGCGATCGATGCCTTTGATACGGAACGAATGCCTGAAATGAACCGTTTCGCGTCGCGAGCGCGTGGTCATAGGCCGGCGTTTCTGCGCACGGGTCGGTCTGACGTTTGGGACATCGGCGCACCGTGCGCGCTTTCCCGGCAATTAGCTATCGTTTTCTCGCCCGATGCGCCCATCTGACCGAATAAGGCTAAGGCTTTGTCTGCGGCGCTTGCAGCATCAACTTCACTCGAGCGGCTTCAACCCCGCTTCGATCTGCGCGCGGCGCGGCTCCAGGAACGGCGGCAGCGACAGTTTCTCGCCGAGCTTTTCGAGCGGCTCATCGCTTGCAAAGCCGGGACCGTCGGTCGCGATCTCGAACAGGATCCCGTTCGGCTCGCGGAAATACAGGCTTTGGAAATAGAACCGGTCGATCTCGCCGCTGTTGCGAATGCGCAGTTCGTTGAGCCGCTGCGTCCACGCGTGATACTGCGTCTCGTCGGGGGTGCGGAACGCGACGTGGTGCACGCCGCCGGCGCCTTGCCGCGCAACCGGCAGACCCCTGCTTTCGATCACATGCAGTTCGGCCGCCGGGCCACCCTCGCCCATCGTAAACACGTGAACCTGCGCGGCTGCATCGGGAGCCGCATACTGGCGCTCGCGACGCATGTTCATGACGCCGGTCAGCACCTCAGCCGTCGCCGCGAGATCGTGCACGTTCAGCACGATCGGGCCGAGCCCGCGGATCTGGTGTTCCGCCGGCACGGTGCTGCGTTGCCAGGGCGACGCCGGACCCACCCCGCGGTCGTCGACCAGCACCAGCCGCTGGCCTTCGGGATCTTCAAACGGCAGCGTCAAGCGGCCGTCGACTTCCGTGACGTCGTCAGCGACATGAGTTCCCGCCTTTCGCAGTCGATCGCGCCAGAACCCGAAACTGGCCTCGCCGGCGACCCGCAAGGCGGTCCGCGAGATGCTGTTGCTGCCGCGTTTTTCCGGCGCAGCGGGAAAATCGAAGAAGGTCAAATCGGTCCCCGGGTTGGCTTCCCCGTCCGCGTAGAACAAGTGGTAAGCGCTGACGTCATCTTGGTTGACCGTCTTCTTCACCAGGCGCATGCCGAGCAGGCCGGTATAGAAGGCCAGGTTTTCGCGCGGTTTGGCGGAAATGGCGGTGAGATGGTGAATTCCCGTTAACTGCATCTGTAGTCCCTTCGCGTCATTCCGCCGCCGTTGAAAAGGGGTCGCGGCTGGTTTGGCGGGCTGCGGAGATGATGTAGGCTATGGCTTGGAGACTCGCCAGCGGCGACGTGCCGGGCGCGACTAAGGGGCAAGCCGCATGACAGGCCACCTGATAGTCACCGAAGAAGGCGCGACGCGGATTATCATGCTGCGGCGGCCGGAAAAGAAGAACGCGATTACACAGGAAATGTATCGCGCGATGAGCGAGGCCATCGACACCGCGCAGAACAATCCGAAGATCCGCTGCATCATCATCACCGGCGGCTCCGGCGTGTTCACCGCCGGCAACGATCTTGAGGATTTTCTGAAGGACGCTACCTCGAACGCGGCGACGCCGCGCGCTTCCAACGCCACGAAATTTCTTTATTCGCTCGCCCACAACGTCAAGCCGATCATTGCCGCGGTCGACGGCGTCGCAATCGGAATCGGCACCACGATGCTTTTTCATTGCGACTACGTGCTCGCCAGCAAGACGGCGACGTTCTCGACGCCGTTCATTCATCTCGGCCTCGTGCCGGAAGGCGCCTCCAGCCTGCTGATGCCGCGGACCATGGGCTATCAGCGCGCTTTCGCCACGCTGGTGATGGGGCGCACGGTTGGCGCCGAAGACGCCCGGGTTGCAGGTTTCGTCAATGTCGTGGTGGCGCCGGGCCATACCGAGGCTGAAGCGCGCAAAGTCGCGCGGGAGATTTGTGCGCTGCCGGCCGAAGCGGTCGCTATCTCGCGAAAGCTTTTGCGGCTGCCGGCCGAAGATCTGACCCGCAGGATCGATCAGGAAAGCCATCTGTTCGGCGAACGCATGCGCTCCGGCGAGGCGGTTGCCGCTTTCCAGGCGTTCTTTGCGCGGAAGAAGGCTTGAGCCGCCCGGCCCTTTCCGAGCGGCCATTCAGTCCCTAGAGTATTAGCTAACGAAGCGGCGACGCACGAAAAGCAATTGTATGACACTTCTTCTGACCCATCCGGCAAGCCTCGACCACTTGACCCCGCCCGGGCATCCCGAGCGGCCCGACCGGATTCGTGCTGTCAATCAAGTGCTCGCGCAAGATCGCTTCAACGCGCTTAGCCGTGGCGAGGCGCCGGAAGGTAGCCTGGATTTGGTGACGCTGTGCCACAACGAGCATTACATCGAAGAGCTGCGGCACATCGCTCCCTCAAGCGGCATGGTCTATCTCGATTCCGATACGGCGATGTCGCCAGGCACCTGGGAAGCTGTGATGCGCGGGGTGGGCGGCGCAATCGCCGCCGCCGACGCCGTGATGTCAGGCGCGCACCCCAATGCGTTCGTTGCGGTCCGGCCGCCCGGACATCACGCCGAAATCAACAAGCCGATGGGCTTTTGCTTTTTCGACAACGCCGCCATTGCCGCACGTCATGCCCAGCGCACATACGGCATCGGCCGCGCCGCCGTGGTCGACTTCGATGTTCATCATGGCAATGGCACACAGGATATCTTCTGGGCCAACTCCACCGTGATGTATTGCTCGACCCACCAGATGCCGCTGTTCCCCGGCACCGGTGCGGCAAGCGAGCGCGGCGAACACGACACGATCGTCAACGCGCCGCTGGCTTCGGAAGACGGCAGCGTTCAATTTCGCGCCGCGTTCGAAAACGTCATTCTGCCGCAGCTGACGAAATTCAGCCCCGAACTGGTCATCATCTCCGCAGGCTTCGATGCGCACTACCGCGATCCCCTCGCCACACTCAATTTGAAGGCCGAAGATTTTGGCTGGGTGACGCAAAAACTGATGGAAGTAGCCGACCGAAGCGCGGGCGGCCGAATTGTTTCAGTGCTTGAAGGCGGTTACGACCTGCAAGGCCTGAAAGAGTTGGTATCGGCTCATGTCAGCGCGCTGATGGGCGCGTGAAGACCGCCACAATCCGCCCGCAAAAATTCGCTTGATTCCGCGCCGGAAAACGGGGCATCAGGAAATCGATATGGCCGAACAGACCCAGGTGGACATCAAGAAGCTGAGCTTCGAGCGCGCGATCGAAGAATTGGAATTGATCGTCAAGCGACTTGAGGACGGCAAAGTGCCGCTGGAGGAATCCGTGGCCATTTACGAGCGCGGCGAGGCGCTGAAACGCCGCTGCGAAGAACTGCTGCGGCAGGCCGAGGCCCGAGTCGAGAAGATCACCACCGACGCCAACGGCCAGGTGAACGGTACCGAGCCGTTGGACGTTCAATAGAGCCATCCGGTCAAAATTTACCCTGCTGACGCTCCGCCCTCATGCGGGCATTTCGGGCGGTTTCCGTTGCTCGTCCGGTGCCGCTAAATTAGGCGAAACGGAACCTTCCGGCCGTCGAGGGGGTTAAAACCTACCTTGCGGGCCACCACCGGCCATCCTAGATCGGCGGTTGGGTTGGCTTTAATCCCGGGTTTAGTGTAAAGGGTTCAGGTGCTATGGCCATTTGGAACCAGCCCGCCGATGCTCATCGAGCCCGGCAAGTGCTTCAAATGACTAGCAAAATAACCGGGATGGGTGAAGCCGGCAAAGGTGATGTATATTGCATCGACCGATCCGGAGCGCATCTAGGCCTTCAACACAGGGCTTTTGCCCCGCAGCCAGTTCCGAAGGCTGGGCTTTCGCCGCGTTCAAACTGTGCAACCCATCTCCCGTCGGACCTTGAATCCGACTTGCAAATTGGAATGTCGCCGTGACCTCATTTACCAAGACACCTACCAAGACGCCGCTGCTTGATACGATTCGCACGCCAGATGATCTGCGCAAGCTCAAGCTTGAGCAAGTCCGTCAGGTCGCCGACGAGTTGCGTCAGGAAACCATCGACGCCGTTTCAGTCACTGGCGGCCATTTTGGCGCCGGACTCGGGGTCGTCGAGCTGACCACCGCCATTCATTATATCTTCGACACCCCACGCGACCGGCTGATCTGGGACGTCGGACATCAGGCCTATCCGCACAAGATCCTGACCGGCCGCCGCGACCGCATCCGCACCTTGCGCACGGGCGGCGGTTTGTCCGGATTCACCAAGCGAACCGAAAGCGACTACGATCCGTTCGGCGCCGCTCACTCCTCGACTTCGATTTCCGCGGCGCTTGGCATGGCGGTGGCGCGCGACCTCTCCGGCGGCAAGAACAATGTTATCGCCGTGATCGGCGACGGCGCGATGTCGGCAGGCATGGCCTATGAGGCCATGAACAACGCCGGCGCGATGAATTCCCGGCTTATCGTCATTCTCAACGACAACGACATGTCGATAGCACCGCCAGTCGGCGCGATGTCGGCGTATCTGTCGCGACTCTATTCCGGCAAAACCTATCGTTCGCTGCGCGAAGCCGCCAAGCAACTCGGCAAGCATTTGCCAAAGGTGTTGGCAGACCGCGCCGAACGCGTCGAAGAATATTCCCGCGGCTTCATGGTCGGCGGCGGCACGCTGTTTGAGGAACTCGGATTCTACTACGTCGGCCCGATCGACGGCCATAACCTCGACCATCTGTTGCCTGTTCTGAAGAACGTCCGCGACATGCAGGACGGACCGATCCTGGTTCATGTCGTCACCCAAAAAGGCAAGGGCTACCCGCCGGCCGAAGCTTCCGCGGACAAGTATCATGCGGTGGTGAAGTTCGACGTGGCGACCGGCACCCAGGCGAAAGCCAAGCCCAACGCGCCAGCCTATCAGAACGTGTTCGGCCAGAGCCTCGTCAAGGAAGCGGAAAAGGACGAGAAGATCGTCGGGATCACAGCGGCCATGCCGTCGGGAACCGGCATCGACATCTTCAACAAGGCGTTTCCGGATCGCACTTTCGACGTCGGCATCGCCGAGCAGCATGCGGTGACGTTTGCGGCTGGTCTTGCGACGGAGGGCTACAAGCCGTTCTGCGCGATCTATTCGACGTTCCTGCAGCGCGGCTATGACCAGATCGTTCACGACGTGGCGATCCAGAGCCTGCCGGTACGGTTTGCGATCGATCGCGCCGGCCTCGTCGGCGCCGATGGCGCCACTCACGCCGGATCTTTCGACAACGCCTATCTCGGCTGCCTGCCCAACTTCGTCATCATGGCGGCGTCGGACGAGGCGGAACTGGTGCACATGGTTGCAACCCAGGTCGCGATCAACGATCGGCCCAGCGCGCTGCGTTACCCGCGCGGCGAAGGCCGTGGGGTCGAGATGCCGGAATTCGGCGTCCCCCTCGAGATTGGAAAAGGCCGTATCGTCCGCGAAGGCAGCAAGATCGCGCTGCTCTCGTTCGGCACCCGGCTTGGCGAATGCGAAAAGGCCGCTGATGAACTGGCCGCGCAGGGACTTTCCACCACCATCGCCGACGCGCGGTTCATGAAGCCGCTCGACCTTGAGATGATCCTGAAGCTCGCTCGCGATCACGAAGTGCTGCTCACGATCGAGGAAGGCTCGATCGGCGGGTTCGGCTCCCACGTGATGCAGACGCTGGCCGATCATGGAATGCTCGACGGTGGTTTAAGGATGCGCTCGATGGTGCTGCCGGACGAGTTCCTCGATCACGACACGCCGAACGCGATGTATGGCCGCGCCGGGCTGGATGCCAAAGGCATCGTCGCCAAGGTGTTCGAGGCATTGGGCAAGGATTTCAAAGTCGAAGCAGTCAAGCTGGCCTGACCCCCGGCTGGCGCACGGTCTATACGGCTTGCGTCGCAAGGCGCAGACGTTACGCAGTCGCGCGCGCACGGCGTGGCCGGACTGATCCCGCTGGGGTAGCTCCCTTGGGCCGGGGGCGCCTCGCTCGAATACGCCATAGGTGCGAACGATGCCCGCTCCCCGCAAACGCGCGGATATGTTGTTGGTGGAACGCGGCCTGTTCGAGAGCCGGGCGCGAGCGCGCGCCGCGATCGAGGCGGGTCTCGTCATCGCCAACGACAAGCAGGTCACCAAGCCTTCCGAAGGGCTCCCGGCTGACGCCGACTTGCAGGCGCAGCCCGCGCACCCTTACGTCTCGCGCGGCGGCGTCAAGCTCGCGGGCGCGCTTGAGAAATATCCCATCGATATCGAAAATCATGTCTGCCTCGATGTCGGCGCCTCCACCGGCGGCTTCAGCGAAGTTCTGCTCTCCCAGGGCGCCAGCCTGGTATTTGCCATCGATGTCGGGCGCGAGCAGTTGCATGCCTCGCTGCGCGGTCATCCCAAAATCGTCTCGATGGAGGAGACCGACATCCGCGATTTCGAGGGCAAGCGCCTGCCGATGCGGCCCGATGTCGTGGTCATCGACGTCAGCTTCATCTCGCTGAAGGCCGTACTGCCGGTGGCGCTCTCGCTTGCCGCCGCGCCGATGCATCTGCTGGCTTTGATCAAGCCGCAATTCGAAGCTTCTCGCAAACATTCCAAGCGAGGGATCATCCGCAATGCGATGGTCCATCAAGAAATCTGCGACGATATCGCAGCCTTTGCAGCCTCGCTCGGATGCACCGGCATTGAAGTGTTTCCTTCGCCGATCGCCGGTGGCGACGGCAATATCGAATTTTTCCTCGGCGCGCGCCGTGGTTGAAAGGCTCCTGATCGATCATGTCGGTCATCGCGGCGACGGAGTAGCTTTCGCTGGCGGCGAGACGCTGTACGTGCCGTACACGCTCGCCGGCGAAACCGTCGCCGTCGAAACAGCGCCGGGGCATCCCGATCGCCGCCGCGTGCTCGAAATCAAAACCGCCAGCCGGGAACGCATCGCACCGTTCTGCCCGCATTTCGCAGTCTGCGGAGGATGCGCAATCCAGCATTGGCAGAACCGAGCCTTATCGTGACTGGAAGCGCCGGATCGTGATCGAGACACTGGCGCAAGCCGGACTTACGTGCGAGGTGGCGGCGCTGGTCGATGCCCACGGCGCCGGTCGCCGGAGGATGACGCTACATGCGCGCAGCGGCGGCCATCAGGTGCTCAAGGTCGGATTCGCTGCCGCCAACTCGCACGACATTATTCCGATCGATCGCTGTCCGATCCTCGACCCCGGCCTGAACGGCGGCATCGAAGCCGCATGGGCGGTCGCCGAGCCGCTGATCGCAACAGGCAAGCCGCTCGACATTCAGCTTACCGCCACCCTGAACGGCCTCGACATGGACGTGCGCGGCTCCGGTGCGTTGCCGCCGGCCATGATTACGAAGCTGGCGCGGCTTGCGGAGCAACATCGGCTGGCCCGCCTGACGCGGCATGGCGAACTTGTGCTGATGCGGGCGCCACCGGCGATAACGGTCGGCGCGGCGCAAGTGACCTTGCCGCCCGGCTCCTTCCTGCAAGCAACGGCCGCAGGTGAGGAAGGGTTGGCGGCGCTCGTCAGCGAACATTGCGGGCGCGCAAAGCACATCGCGGACCTGTTTTGCGGCGTCGGGCCGTTCGCGCTTCGGCTCGCGGTCAAGGCCCGGATTACGGCATTCGACAATGACGCGGCTGCGGTCGAGGCATTGGCCAAGGCTGCAACCGCAACACCAGGGCTAAAGCCGGTCAGGGCCGAGGCGCGCGATCTATTCCGCCGCCCGTTGATGCCGGCGGAACTGCGCGACTACGACGCCGTGGTGTTCGATCCGCCACGGCAAGGCGCGCAATTGCAGGTTCAGCAACTCGCCGCAAGCAAGGTGCCGGTGGTCGTTGCGGTATCGTGCAACGCCGGGACCTTTGCCCGGGACGCGCGCATTCTGGTCGAAGGCGGCTACACCATCGAGCGTGTCACGCCGATCGATCAGTTCCGCCACACGGCGCATGTCGAGTTGGTCGCGCGATTCGTGCGACGTTGAACTTTCGTTGTGGCCGAGTGACCTAGATAGATGAAGCACTGAAGCAAAAGCCGTTCTGCCGTCTGTTCCCTCTGGACGGCGGCAGTTTCGCAAGACTTCGCATCGACAACTGCAAACATTCTGCCCGCTCACAGGAGGTCATCATGGATGTCAATGGCGACAAACTGAACTCCTTCATGGCGAAAATGGTCGGCGACGTCGGCGCGGCGCTCAACGCATCGCTGCTGCTGGTCGGCGACAAGCTCGGCCTCTACAAGGCGCTGGCCTCGAAAGGGCCGATGAACTCTTCCGAGCTTGCGCAGGCTACCGGCACCAGCGAGCGCTACATCCGCGAATGGCTCTCGGCGCAAGCGGCTTCCGGCTATATCGAATACGACGCCAATTCCGAGAAATTCTCGATGCAGCCCGAGCAGGCGCTCGCGCTCGCCGATGAGGACAGCCCCTACTTCATGGGGGCGGTCGGCAGTCTCGTCTCGGCAAGCTTCATTGACGAACCGAAGATCACGGACGCATTCAAGACCGGCAAAGGCGTCGGCTGGAACCGGCGAAGCGAATGCCTGTTCTGCGGCACGGCCCGCTTCTTCCGCACCGGCTACAAGCACCATCTCGTGCAAGAATGGCTGCCCGCGCTTGATGGCGTGGTCGAAAAGCTCAAGCGCGGCGCGAAGGTCGCCGACATCGGCTGCGGACATGGGGTATCGACCCGACTGCTGGCGCAGGCGTTTCCGAATTCGCGCTTTTTCGGCTTTGATTACCACGAGGGTTCGATTGAAACCGCGCGACAGGTGACAAAGCAAGCCGGGCTCGGCGAGCGCGTGACCTTCGACGTGCACTCGGCGAAGAGCTATCCAGCGGGTGGTTACGATCTCGTTTGCTTCTTTGACTGCCTGCACGACATGGGCGATCCGGTCGGGGCTATGCGCCACGTTCGCGAGAGCATGGCTGAGGACGGAACCTGCATGCTGGTAGAACCCTTCGCCAACGATCGCCTGCAAGACAATCTCAACCCGGTGGGACGGGTCTTCTATGCCGCGTCGACCATGATCTGCACACCGGCTTCGCTGGATCAGGAGGTCGGGCTCGCGCTCGGGGCACAAGCCGGTGAAGCACGTCTACGAGAAGTCGCGCGACAAGGCGGCCTGACGCGGTTCCGCCGCGCCACCGAAACCGCCTTTAATCTGATCCTGGAGGCGCGCGTCTAGAGCCTTGAATTGTTTGCGGCTCACTCACCTGCCCCATCTGTCCTGCCAAATCTTCTCGCCGATCATGCAGGGCACGCGCGGCTCCTTGTCGGCCACGCGAACGACCGGTCGATCCGGAGTGCGGCCGGCCACTTCAAGCAACAGCTTCGTGCGGATTGCTTCCTTGAACTTGTCGCGGTCCTTGATCGAGACCACAAACGAACCCGGGCCGCCGGTGACGCAATCCTCGTAGTAGAAATCGAGATTGTCGATGTCCATGGTCGAATAGGATGGTTCCTTGACCATGATCGGCAGACCATTGATGATGATGCCCTTGCCCAACGCCTCGTCGCGTGCGCCGGTCACCGGTGCGCCATTGTTATTGGGTCCGTCGCCGGAAATATCGATCACGCGCCGCAATCCGCGATGCGGATTCTCATCAAACAGCGGCATGGCAAAATAGATCGCGCCCGAAATCGAGGTGCGCGATGCGCGGCGGATCGGCGTTTTCATGATTTCATTAGCGACGGCATCAGCGGTTTCGGGACCATCGATCACCCGCCAGGGAATGATGATCTTCTGGTCGCTGGACGCCGCCCATTCGAAATAGGTCACCGCGATCTTGCCGGTCGGCCCGGTCTTCAGCGCCTGGAGGAACTCCTTGGAGATGAGCGCCTGCGCGTACCCTTCACGCTGGATCGCGAGTTCATCCATATCCATAGAATAGGAAACATCGACGGCCAGAACCAGTTCGACATCGACGGAGGGCGTGGCCTCCTTTTCAGCCAGACGGCCGTTCGGCCAGTCTCTTGAGACCTGCTCTGTTGTAGCGCGCGTTGGACCCGGCGCGGCTATTCCCGCCACGTCTCCTCCGGCCATCGCCCCCGCAACGAGCACAGCCCCGATCGAGACACACCAGCGCATGAGCTGTCCTCCCGTCGTATCGGCAGATCGTGACATGCAAAGCGCGCCGCGCAAAGTGGGAACATCATTTCGAATTCACATTCGAGTTAGCCGTTTCTTCCGGTTTCAAGCCGGACGCTGAAGAGTTATCGTCCCGATAAAGATGTCAGGAGGTGCCGTCGGAATGACCGATGCCGTCACCAAGCCAAAAACCAGGGTTCGAACCAAGACCGAGCGACCGCGCCTGCACAAGGTGATCCTGATCAATGACGACTTCACGCCGCGCGAATTTGTCGTCACCATCCTGAAGGCGGAATTCCGCATGAGCGAGGACCAGGCCCACAAGGTCATGATCACCGCGCACCGGCGCGGGGTGTGCGTCGTTGCGGTCTTCACCAAGGACGTTGCCGAAACCAAGGCGACGCGGGCAACCGATGCAGGCCGCGCAAAGGGCTATCCGCTGTTGTTCACTACCGAGCCGGAGGAATAGAGCGAGTTCCACAGCGGAAGCTATGCCGCAAGCTCTTCACGCAGTCCAAACACTCTTTGCGCCCTCGAGAAGCCAGCGATCGGAAACTCGCCCAGATCGAGCCAATCATTGCTGCATATCGCGGCGAACCCCGCCGATGCGACGACTGTGCGCTTGAGGCGTCCGGCGATCTTTTCGAGCCGAGCCGCGAGATTGACTGCCGGGCCGATGCAGGTGAAGTCGAGCCGGCTGCTGCCGCCGATATTGCCGAACAGGATGTCTCCGACATGCAGCGCCACGCCGAAACGAAACCGCTCGACGGCCTCTCCGCTCGGGTAGTGCATGGCATCGACGCTGGCCCGCGCTTCGCGCGCGGCCATCAGCACGCGTCCGCAAACTTCCCCGATGTTGCCGTTGTCTTTGGCGATCGGGAAAACCGCGAGCAGACCGTCACCCATGAATTTCAGGATTTCGCCGCCGTGCTTGCGGATCGCCGGCACCTGGCAATCGAAATATTGATTGAGGACGTCGACGATGATTTCGGGCGGTAACCGGTCCGACAGCGCAGTGAAGCCGCGCAAATCCGACAGCCAGATCGCAACCTGCATGGTCTCGGCATGGCCGCGGCGAATCTGGCCGGCAAGAATGCGCTCGCCGGCGCGGTTGCCGACATAGGTGTCGAGCAGGGTCGCCGCCGTGCGGCGCAGGGCAAAGATTTCACCGAGCCGGGCAAAGGGAACCATGATGGCGCGCAATGCATCGAGCTGCGCGTCGGTGAATCCGTCGGGATGCCTGCTCGACCAGCTCGTTGCGTGCATAGTCCCGTCGGTAAATCGTAGCGGTATTGCGATGTAATCGGTCACGCCTTCGGCGCGCATGTCGTCAAAAAAGGGAAAACGCCTGCTTTCAGGATCGTCCAGGTGATACCTGACTTCTTGCCCGCTGGCATAAAGTATCGCCAGCGGATTGCGGGTGAACTCCGGGGATTCGGGGAGATCGAAGTTCGCGGTGTTGACGACGACATCGGCGCCGTCCCGCCAGATAAAGCTGCGGCCGAACACGTCCGGATGCAGCGTCTGCACGAACGCGCCCGCGCGCCACAGCGGCACGCCGGCCGCCAGAAGACGCTCGCACATCTCTTTCATCACCGCCACCGGCGTCGGCGCCGACCGAGCGCCGTCAATCAGCCAGGTAGAGATGTTCTGCAGCTCGGCTACATTCATCACGGCACCTCAGCGGAATACAGGACCTAGAGCGTTTTCGAGCGAAAGTGGAGCCGGTTCGCGTGAAGAAACGCGTCAGGCTTGGCGAGCCTGCCCTAACCGATCTGGCCCCGATGCCGCAGAAAATGATCGGCAAGCACGCAGGCCATCATGGCCTCTCCGACCGGGACCGCGCGAATTCCGACGCAGGGATCGTGCCGGCCTTTGGTCATGATGTCCGTGTCGGCTCCCTTGCGGTCGACGGTGCGCCGCGTCGACAGGATCGACGATGTTGGTTTCACCGCAAATCGCGCCACCACCGGCTGCCCGGTGGAGATGCCGCCCAAAATGCCGCCGGCATGGTTGGACAGAAACTTGGGACCCTCATTGCCCATCCGCATCTCGTCGGCATTTTCCTCGCCTGATAATTCGGCGGCGCCGAACCCGGCTCCGATCTCCACGCCCTTTACCGCGTTGATGCTCATCATGGCCGCGGCCAGATCGGCATCGAGCTTGGCATAGATCGGCGCGCCGAGGCCTGCCGGAACGCCGTCGGCTACGATCTCGATGACAGCGCCGATCGATGAACCTTTTTTGCGAATATCGTCGAGATAGCTTTCGAAAAACGCCGCTTTGTCCTTGTCAGGACAGAAGAACGGATTGCGCGCGGTCTCGTCCCAGTCCCACTTTTCCCGGTCGATCTTGTGCGGACCCATTTGCACCAGCGCCCCACGCACGGTCGCCGGAAAAACCTTGCGGGCGATCGCGCCGGCAGCGACGCGCATCGCAGTCTCGCGCGCGGAAGAACGTCCGCCGCCACGATAATCACGCACACCGTATTTGGCTTCATAAGTGAAGTCGGCGTGGCCGGGACGAAACTTGTCCTTGATATCGGAATAATCCTTGGAGCGCTGATCGGTATTGTCGATCAGGAGCGCAATCGGCGCACCTGTCGTCACCTGCACCCCGCTCTCCGGATGCGGCATCACGCCGGACAGGATCTTCACCGCATCCGCCTCCTGGCGCTGGGTGGTAAAACGCGACTGCCCGGGACGACGGCGATCGAGATCGCGCTGGATGTCACTCTCGACGAGCGGGATCAGCGGCGGACAGCCATCGACCACGCAGCCGATCGCAACACCGTGGCTTTCGCCAAAGGTCGTGACACGGAACAGATGGCCGAAGGTGTTGTGGGACATGTGCTAACGGTACGCCCGACTACGTTAAAAATCCGCATTTTCGTAGAAAATCAACATAACGACCTGTCGTAAGGCCCTGCGGAAAACGGGTCAATTACATCGCAATCGATGGTCCCGGGAACGAAAGCTGGCTGACTAAGCGTTGCCTTAACTATATTTCGTCAGCCCGCCGTCCCCGAAAACGTAAACCACGCCCTGCTCCATCAACAAGTCGGCTGAACTGGCCGGTGTTTCGATGCCGAGCGCTACCATCAGGGCCCGCCCCGTGCCGCCATGAGCGACGGCGACGGTGTCGCTACGCAGACCGTCGTACCAGTCGCGCACCCGCTTTTCGAGCATGGCATAGGTTTCGCCCCCTGGCGGACACACCGACCATTTGTCGAGCAAGCGCCGTGCGTAAAGATCGGGATCGGAGGCCTCGCACTCCGGCAGCGTAGCGCCCTCCCACTGGCCGTAAGCGATCTCGCGCAAGCGATCGTCGAGCTGGTAATCAGCCGGCGGCAGTTCGAGTTCGCGACGGATGAGCTCCATGGTCGAACGCGCACGCCCCAACGGACTGGCGACGAACGAAAGCGAGGTCTTGTCGAGGCCGTCACGCGTCAGCAGACCGGCGAGAACATGAGCCGCTTGCACCGCCTGCTTGCGGCCGAGATCGTTCAGTGGGATGTCTTGTACACCTTGCAGCCTGCCTTCCGCATTCCAGGCGGTCTCGCCATGTCGAATATAGTAGATGGTAGGCACGCTGCGCTCCGTCATTGCCGGGCCCGACCCGGCAACGCAGGTTCAGGATATTTCTTCAGGAGATCTCCGCGCGAAATCCAGTCCGCGCATCAACGGGATTATCAATCATTCTTTCGCCAGCGAGATATCGGGCGCGTCCGGTCGCTTCATGCCAACGACGTGATACCCGGCATCGACGTGATGCACCTCTCCGGTAACTCCGCGAGACAAATCCGAAAGCAGATAGAGCGCGCTGTCGCCGACTTCGTCGATGCTCACGGTACGGCGCAGCGGCGCGTTGTATTCATTCCATTTCAGAATGTAACGGAAATCGCCGATCCCCGATGCGGCCAGCGTCTTGATCGGTCCGGCCGAAATCGCGTTGACCCGAATTTTCTTTTCGCCGAGGTCCGCGGCGAGATATCGCACGCTTGCTTCGAGCGCCGCTTTCGCCACCCCCATGACATTGTAGTGCGGCATCCATTTCTCGGCGCCGTAATACGTCAGTGTCAGGATCGAGCCGCCGTCGGTCAACAGCTTCTCGGCGCGCTGCGCAATCGCCGTCAGCGAATAGCAACTGATCAGCATCGTTTTTGAGAAGTTCTCCGCCGAGGTCTCCAGATAGCGACCGTCGAGCTGGTCCTTGTCCGAGAATGCTATGGCGTGCACGACGAAATCGATTTTGCCCCATTTTTCCCGGAGCACGTCGAACACCGTGTCGATGGTGGCGGGATCGGTCACGTCGCAGTGACCGAGCAGGATGCCGCCGAGTTCGTTGGCGAGTGGCTCGACCCGTTTCTTCAGCGCGTCGCCCTGCCAGGTCAGCGCGATCTGCGCGCCCGCCGCATGGCACGCCTTTGCGATGCCCCAGGCGATCGAACGGTTATTGGCGACACCGAGAACAACGCCGCGCTTGCCTTGCATCAGTCCCGAATTTTGCGACATCCGCTTTTCCGATCGAGCTTTGATTGATGGCTGGAAGTACACCAGCCCTCCGATCCGGTACAGTCAAATCGAGCCTTGAATTAACGATGTTTGCCAACCACCCTGATTGTCGGAATAGCCGGCCCGTCCGGGTGTTATGTTACGGAAGGCGTTAGCGCCGAGCAAACCGATCGAGCTGCAATGAGCGCATTCCGCCTCAGTGTCGAAGCCATGATTCCAGCCCTGCGCCGCTATGCGCGCGCGCTCGCGCGCGATGCGGATATAGCCGACGATCTGGTGCAGGACACCTTGGTGCGGGCGCTGCGTTCGGAGCGGCTATTTCTCGGAGGCGACGTCAGGAGCTGGCTCTACACAATCCTGACCAACCTCAACAAGAACAGGCGGCGATCGCTCGCGAGGCGGCCGCAGTTCATGCCGCTGCTCGATAACAATGCCGACGCCAGCGGCACCGAAGCGGAAGGTCGCGACATTGCGCGCGCGCTTTCGACATTGGTGGAAGAGCAACGCGCGGTGCTGCTGCTCGTGATGCTGGAGGGCTTGAGCTACCGCGAGGTCGCCGACATTCAGGGCGTGCCTATCGGCACCGTGATGTCCCGCCTCGCGCGCGCCCGTGCCCACGTCAAGGCAACGCTCGAAGGCGAGCGCGCCGCGCTACGGCGGGTGAAGTGATGGCAAGCTTTGTGATGGCAGGCCTTATGCATGGAAAGCGTTCCAGCCGATCGAAACAGAGATCAGGACTTGGACGGGGACAAACTAGACAGCGGCGAATGATTAGACAGGGACCAACACAATGACCAATCCCATCATCCCGGTCACGGAAGACGAATTGCATGCTTACGTGGATGACGAGCTGCCGGCAGAACGCCGCGGCGACGTCGAGGCATGGCTATTCGCGCACCCCGAGGATGCCGAGCGGGTGCGGTCGTGGCGCGCGACGGCCGAGATGCTGCATGCCCGGTATGACGCCGTTGCCGACGAACCGGTGCCGCGCCAACTCGATATCGACCAACTGGTTCGGCAGCCGCGCAAATGGATGTACGGCGCGATCGCGGCAACGATCATAGCTTTCGTCGCCGGCGGCGGCACGGGCTGGCTGGCGCGCGGCGCGGCCGCAACGCCATCGACGTTCCAGAGCTTTACGGTGGACGCCCTGGATGCGCACCGGCTTTATGTCGTCGAGGTCCGCCATCCCGTCGAGGTGCCGGGCAATGAACGAACCCACCTGCAGCAGTGGCTGACCAAGCGCTGTGGCTGGAACGTTCGCGCGCCCGAACTCGATTCGACGGGCCTCAAGCTCGTGGGCGGGCGGTTATTGCCTGGCCCGACCGGACCGGCCTCGTTCTTGATGTATGAGAGCGCGTCCGGTGAGCGCTTCACAGTCTACACCGCGAAAGCGGCGGCCGGGACGACGCAAATGCGTTACAGGACGCAGGACAATGACGGCGCGCTGTTCTGGACCGACCGTGGCGTGGGATACGTGGTGAGCGGCAGCACTGACCGCGAGCGGCTGACGCAGGTGGCTCGACTGGTTTACGATCAGACGGACAAGAACGGGGGATAGCTGCCTCCAGAGTCCGGTTCTGATTGAATCAGGGCCGGACTTTAGCCTTTTGTTTTGACGCGTTTTCTTCACGCGAACCGGGCTCCATTTCGCTCGAAAACGCTCTGAGCGAGGCCTAGATTCGGTCATTGAAAATCTGGATTCAAGACATGGGCGCGTCTCAATATCGCACTACTTGATCACGCGAAAATGAGGGGCGTTCGATCCGCCGATCGACGCAAGCGGCCTCGATTGGGGTTTTTGTACCGCGCTGGTCCCCCTCTCGAGGCCGCGCCTTCTCGCCAAAACAGCCTGTCTGGTTCGGCGAGAGGCCGCGGTCAGCCGAGATCGCTGCGCGGATTGTAGGGATGGCTGCGCCACTTCTGCATCAGCGCCTCGAGCTCGGCGTCGTTGCCATCCGGCAGCATGATCCGGGTGGTCACGAACAGGTCGCCGGCGGCGCCGCTCGCCTTGGGCAGACCTTTGCCCTTCAGTCGGAAAGTCCGCCCGCTGGAGGTGTTCCTTGGAATGGACAATTCGACCGCATTGCCGAGTGTCGGCACGCGCACCTTGCCGCCGAGCACGGCTTCATCAAGCGTGATGGGCAGATCGAGACGCAGATCGCTGCCCTCGAGCTTGAAATGCGGATGCGGCGCGATACTGACCGTGATCAGTAGATCGCCGGGACGGTGACCGGGGGCGGTTTCGCCCTGCCCCTTCAGCCGAATCTGTTGGCCGGCCGTGACCACCGCCGGAATTTTGACGTTGAGTTCCTTGCCGGTCGGCAGCCGAACCCGCTTCTCAACGCCGTTGACCGCCTCTTCCAAGGAGACCGTCATGGCGACGTTGAGGTCGAGATCGAGCCCGATGCCGCCGGTCTCGAATTCATAGGCACCGCCCGGCCCTGCTCGCCCGCCACGGCCCGCCGCGCCGCCGAACATGCTGCTCAAAATATCCTCGAAGCCGCCGGCACCCGCGCCGCCGCCGCCGGTCCGGAAGCTATAGGACTCGAACCCTCCGCCGCCTGGCGACGGGCCGCCGCGGGTGCGCGGATCACCGCCGGGAAAGCCCTGGAAGCGCGGCTTGCCGTCAGCTCCGATTTCACCGCGGTCGAACTGCTTGCGCTTGTCCTCGTCACCGAGGATCTCGTTGGCCGAGTTGATCTCGGAAAAACGCGCCGCAGACTTCGGGTCGTTCTTGTTGTTGTCGGGGTGATGCTTCTTCGCAAGCTTGCGATAGGCGCTCTTGATCGCCGCAGCGCTGGCGCCCCGCGGCACCCCCAAGACCTCATAGGGGTCGCGCATCCGTCACATCTCCTTCGGGATCATATCTTTCGCAGCAGGGCACCCTGCCCGCTCTGCTTCATCTGGGGTTTCCGTGGCAATTTTGCAACGGGACGTAGAGGTTATCGGGGTCATTGGCCCCTCTCAACTCAGCTCCGCCTCCATGGCTTTAGCGTATGTATTTCCCAACGGCCATGGCTGGATCGGCAGCCCGCGCCTTGCAACCAGCTTTCCGTCTTGCCATTGACATAGCTTGCGAGGAAATCCCGGCAAGTGCGTCCGTCCTCGTCGGGATAGGCTTGGGCCAGCGGCGTCACCGATCCGCGCGCTCCGGTTTCGGGGTTTTCCCACGACTGGCTTGAATCCTTGTCGCCCTTGTTCAGCACGTCCGAGGCGGCATTGCGGGCAAAGGCGAGATCGCCATCGGTCGGCACGACGGCAAGCGCACCGGTGGGCTCTCGGCCGTCCATCTGCGCGTACGCTCCATCGGTGCGGGACAGACTGCATCCGCCGACGCCCAAGCCGATCAGAATGATCGTGACAACGGCACCCGGCCCGCGCATCGCCGATAGGCCAATGCGTCGCCATGCCCTATATTGGGCGAGCCCGTACCGGGGCTGCAACGCGCTCTGGGCCGCAGGCGGGCGCAACTCGGAACTCCTGACATGACGGACACAACCTCCATCAAACACCCTAGTCCCTTAATATCCGGTGATTTCACCGCCGCCGGAGAGCCCTTGGCGCTGTTCGGGGAGTGGTTCGCGGAAGCTGTGAAGGCCGAGCCGAACGATCCCAACGCGATGGCGCTCGCAACGGTGGATGCCGAGGGCATGCCGGATGTGCGAATGGTGCTGATGAAGGACTACGATGCCGGGGGATTCGTGTTCTACAGCCATATCGCCAGCCAAAAGGGCCGCGAACTCACGGCGACTCCGAAGGCCGCTTTGCTGTTTCACTGGAAGTCGCTGCGCAGGCAGGTGCGCATCCGCGGCAATGTGTCGCCGGTGACCGCCGCGGAAGCGGATGCCTACTTCGCGACACGACCGAAGCAGGCGCAGATCGGGGCTTGGGCCAGCAAGCAGTCGCAGCCGCTGGAAAGCCGGTTCGCGTTCGAGCAGGCAATCGCGGTCGTTGCCGCCAAATACATGATCGGCGAAGTGCCGCGTCCACCCGGCTGGAGCGGCTGGCGCATCGCGCCGCTCCAATTCGAGTTCTGGCACGACCGTCCGTTCCGGCTCCATGACCGCATCGAGTTCCGCCGTACCTCGCTCGACGAGCCATGGGCCAAGACGCGGCTTTATCCATAGGTAAGCCGTCATCGCTGGGGTAAGCCATTTCGGGCCCGGCCGGCGTCTTTACTCGCCATCAGTGTTGAACGTCGATGCCCGGCAAGGCCGGACGTGACGGAACGAGAGAAAAATTTATGCCGAATTTAGCCAACACGCCGAGGCGAACGATGCTTCTGACTGGGGCGAGCCGCGGCATCGGCCACGCCACCGTGATCCGCTTTTCCTCGGCCGGCTGGCGCGTCCTCACCTGCTCGCGGCATGCCTTTCCGGAGGAATGCCCGTGGGGCGCCGGCCCTGAGGATCATATCCAGGTCGATCTCGCCGACCACGACGACACCACGCGCGCGATTTCCGAAATCCGTAACCGCCTGGAGGGCGGCGAACTGCACGCGCTCGTCAACAATGCCGCGATCTCGCCGAAGGCCGAGGGCGGCGGACGGCTCGGCACTGTCGATACCGACCTGGAAACGTGGAGCCATGTTTTCCGGGTCAACTTCTTTGCACCGATCATGATGGCGCGTGGACTGATCGCCGAACTGAAGGCTGCGCGGGGCTCGGTGGTGAACGTCACCTCGATCGCCGGCTCGCGGGTGCATCCGTTCGCGGGCGCGGCGTATGCGACGTCGAAAGCGGCGCTGGCCTCGTTGACGCGCGAGATGGCGTTCGATTTCGGCCGCATCGGCATCCGCGTCAATTCGATCGCGCCGGGCGAGATCGACACCTCGATCCTGTCGCCGGGCACGGAGAAAATCGTCGATCAGCAAATCCCGATGCACCGCCTGGGCACGCCCGACGAGGTGGCGAGGATCATCTACGTGCTGTGCACGGAGACGTCGTCATACGTGAATGGCGCGGAGATCCACATCAATGGCGGCCAGCACGTCTAAACAGGACGATCGTCCGGGGCCGCTAGATACGGACTTGCGCGGAACTGGGTTAACGCAAACCTTCAGACATGCTTTGCGGCAATCGCGCATTTCGGCCGGATGGTTCACGAACCCGCAACACCGTCCAGGATTCTGCGGACGAACTTGCGCGGCGCCTCGTGAAGGTCAGAGGCTTCGAAGTTGAACGCGCTGGAGCATTCGTCTTCGCGCTCGCCGTCCGACAGCTTCGCGTTGCAATGCCGGCAAAACCGCGCCGAAATCGCCTGCGCCTTGCCGGCGGCGCGGTCATGCTGATAACGGGCGAAGTCGACGACGTTGCGCGCAGACATTAAAACTTCCTCAACCATGGCGATTACCGACCTATGCCGAACGTATCGCACAAAGATTTCGCTCAAACGTTCAGCGCAACGCTCAAATTTTACCGGTGGAATTGAGGCGGCGCGAACACAGGTGTTGACGCCTACAGCCACTTTTTCCATTTGAACAAAACATAGGGCAGCACCGCCGCCATCAACATCGCAACGAGGGCGAACGAGTACCCGTGCTGCCATTCCAGCTCGGGCATGAACTTGAAATTCATGCCATAGACAGAGGCGATCAGGGTCGGCGGCATCAACACCACCGCCATGACAGAGAACAGCTTGATGATGTTATTCTGCTCGAGGTTGACGACCCCCAGCATTGCGTCGAGCACGAAGGTGATCTTGTTGGAAAGATAGGAGGCGTGGTCCGTCAGCGAGGCCACGTCGCGCTGCATGGTCTTGAGCTGCTCGCGCATGTCCTTTGACCATTTAACACCCTCCATCACGGCCGAAAGGAAGGTGACGACACGGCCGATCGAGACAAGGCTTTCGCGCACCTTGGAGGTCAGGTCTCCCTTGCGGCCGATCGCAATCAGAATTTGCGAATATTGCTTGGCGTGGCCGTGACGCTCGCTCTCGGGCTCGAAGATATCGTGCGAAACCTGATCGATGTCGGCGCCGACGCGTTCCAGAATATCGGCGCAGCGATCGATCACCGCGTCCATCAATTCCATCAGCACCATCTCGCCGCTGATGATCGGCGAGCATGTCCGCCCCAGCTTGTTTTCGACCAGCGCGAACGGCTTCGGCATTTCGTAGCGCACGGTGACCAGACGATGGCCGGCGAGAATAAAGGTCACGGCGGTGGTCCGGGGCATATCGCTGTCGGACTGGCACATCAGCGTCGCGGTCATGTACCGCGCGCCGTTCTCTATGTAGAGCCGGCTGGAGATTTCGATCTCCTGCATGTCCTCCCGGGTGGGCACCGCGATTCCCGCCAGCCGCTCCACCGCGTGGTCCTCTTCCGGCGTCGGCTTGACGAGATCAATCCAGACCGCGTTCTCCGGCAGCGCGGAAAGGTCGCCAACGGCAGCTTTCTTCAGGGACAAATCCGATGGAACGAACACCGAAAGCATGGAGAACTCCAGAACTGGCGCAAGAGCCTACCCATCAAGAACTAGCTCGATTTTGGCAAGCGCATCCTATGCGGGCGACGGCGGCGCCGCTATTTGCGGCGGGAATATCCGGCGCTGCTTTAATTCAGCACCGATCGGCCCGGTTTTGCCCAAAAATTGGCGTGTGATCCATACCGTTGCGGCAAAAAAGACACAACCGGCCTCCCGCATCGCGGGACAGACGTCTGAGTGCTGGAAGTGTGGCGGATTTCGAGGATAATACGATTAACTGAATTGTGGCGATTGGGGCGTATTCTTCGCGCCGCCAAACGCGAGAGTCGATTGGAACTGCACCATGTCGCTGAAGCTGAAGTTGGGGATGCTGGCCGCTGCCCTTATGTTGTCGGGCTGCATGCAAGCCACGACCTACGAGGCAACGAACCAGACTAATTTCAAACCGCGCGACAAGGAACTATTGGCCAAAATCCGCTACACTAATGTTCCCGTGGCCGAGCCATTCCGCCGGGCCATTGTGGAGTATCACCGCAAGGAAGCGGCCGGCTCGATCGTGGTGGATTCCGATAACCACTATCTCTACTACGTGCTCAATGACGGTAAGGCGATCCGCTACGGCATCACCGTCGGCGAAGAAGCCATGGCCTGGTCGGGCATCGCCAAGATCGGCAGCATGACCGAGTGGCCGCCCTGGCATCCGACCAAGAGCGAAATCGAGCGGCTGGGCGTTCCGACCTTCGTGGCGCCGGGACCCGACAATCCGATGGGCTCGCGCGCGCTGTATCTCTATTCCGGTGGCAAGGACACGTTGTTCCGGATTCACGGCACCAACCAGCCGGAATACATCGGCGCGTCCATCTCCTCCGGCTGCATCCGCATGACCAACGAGGACGTGATCGACCTCTACAACCGGGTGAAAACGGGCACGATCGTGGTGGTGCTTGAGCCACACCACGGTGACTCGCCGTACAATCCTCAGGTGGCCTTGCAAGGCGGCGGCAGCAGCGTTCAATAATTGACGCTGCGGCGGGAGCGCCTCCCCTGTCTTCGCCCGGCTTGACCGGGCGATCCAGTATTCACCATCCTCGCCGGAATGAGCGCTGCTCGTATTTATTGCGTCTACATGCTGGCGCTCGACGTCTTACCCCATCGGATACTGGGTCGCCCGGTCAAGCCGGGCGACGACAGAGGTGGGGTTCGGGTGACGGCACCGTTGGGGTCGACAAGGCCCGGAGGGGCATCCTGCGCTCCAAGGTGACGCGCCGTCGCGGCAGGAGCGCCTCCCTTGTCGTCGCCCGGCTTGACCGGGCGATCCAGTATTCACCATCCTCGCCGGAATGAGCACTGGTCGCATTTATTGGGTCTACCTCATGCGCTCGATATCGTACTGCATCGGTTACTGGGTCGCCCGGTCAAGCCGGGCGACGACGCATGTGGGGGCTCGGGCAACGACAGAGGTGGGGTTCGGGTGACGGCACCGGTGCAGGCTACATCGAGATCAAAAGCGCCGGTTGTTCCGGCGCTTTTTCGTTTTGGCATTAGCCGGGGCGGCATCGGATTTGACATTCGGCTCGCCGCCGTCTGCGGCTTCATCCGGCGCGGCGGCAAGCTCGCGCGGCGGCGCATCGGCCGGCCGCTCGGCGGGCAGCAGCGGAGCGATTTGCGGAAGCGGGTCCCACACGTCCCATTGGCAGATTTTGTAGTTGTTGCGCCGCGCCATCAGATCGAGATGAATATGGTCCTCGTGATACCCGTCGGAGCCGGGCCCAAGCACCGTTGAAAACCGCGCACAGGCCGAATGAAGCAAGCTCTCGCGCAGCTCGCGAGCAACCTTGCGATCGGTGAGCGAGATCAATTGGCCACTGGCGAGTTTAAACGCGCGAACATCCAGGGCATTCGCGCGGCCATGCTCCGACAACGGAGCACCGGCGACGCGGTTGCGGCCCCGGCATTCGAATGAATCGAAATTATCGATGCCACTGAGAACGCCGCCGGCACCTGCCGCCAGCGGCGCGACATCGGTGCGAACCCAATCGGCGATCGCGGTCGCCATGGCGCAGCGGAGGATTGCCGCCGGCTTCACCGAAACCCGGTGCTGGTCAGGCAGCACCACCGCTTCCAGCCGCACCAAATCCTCCCCGCCGCAACCGCCCTCGCCATGGATGTCGGGAATGCTAGGGGCAATGGCTATGTCCTCGGTCAGCGCCTGCCGGCAGGCGGAAGCCTGGGGCGGCTCGGGAGACGCCTGTCCGGCCGGGCTGGCTGTGTCGGCCGCAGAGTCTGCGTCATCTGCGTGTCGGGCCGGGCCTGCCGCGGGCGCATCGGCCGGACGAGGCCGCGGCAAGGGCACTTGGGCGCTCGGGCCGCGGTGCAGGTTCTTCAGCTGCCCACTGCCCGGCAAGTCTCCGCCGGACTTCCGTGCCGCCAGGGCCGCCCCGGATTGCACGTAAACCATCAACAGCGCGGCCGACACGGTAACCATCGCCGCTATAGCACGCCGCAAGTTGCTACAAGGCCATTTGCGCCTAGCCTTGGTCGCGCTAAAGTTCATGACACGTCCCTGAGTACCCGGGACGAGAAATAGCACATTCAGGAGGAGCGTCCGTATGCTTGGTTTGATGCAAGATTGGCCCTTGCTTTGTCACCGTATTATCGAGCATGCCGCAAAGATTCATGGCCAGCGGGAGATCGTGACGCGATCGGTTGAAGGCCCAATCCACCGCACCAACTATGCCGAAATCCACGATCGCGCGTTGAAGGTCTCCCAGCGGCTGGATGCCGAAGGCATCAAGCTCGGCGACCGCGTTGCCACCATCGCCTGGAATACCTGGCGCCATCTTGAGGCCTGGTACGGCATCATGGGCATCGGAGCGATCTGCCATACTGTCAATCCACGGCTGTTCCCGGACCAGATCGCCTGGATCATCAATCACGCGCAAGATCGCGTGGTGATGACCGACATCACTTTCGTACCAATTCTGGAGAAGCTTGCCGATAGCCTGCCGAGCGTGGAGCGCTACGTCGTGTTCACCGACAAGGCGCACATGCCGAACACCACGCTGAAGAACGCGGTCGCTTACGAGGACTGGATTGCGAAGGCGGACGGAAAGTTCACGTGGAAGACGTTCGACGAGAATACCGCAGCGGCGATGTGCTACACGTCGGGTACGACAGGCGATCCCAAGGGCGTGCTGTATTCGCATCGGTCCAACGTGCTTCACGCACTGATGGCCAACACCGGCGACTCGCTTGGCGCCAATGCCGCGGATACGATGCTGCCGGTGGTGCCGCTTTTTCATGCCAATAGCTGGGGTATCGCGTTCTCGGCGCCTTCGATGGGAACAAAGCTGGTGCTGCCCGGCGCCAAGCTGGACGGCGCGTCGGTCTACGAACTCCTTGAGAGCGAAAAGGTCACGCACACCGCCGGTGTGCCGACCGTGTGGCTGATGCTGCTCAATCACATGAACACCAACAAGCTGAAACTGCCGCACCTGCGAAGCGTGGTGTGCGGCGGCTCGGCCATGCCGCGTTCCATGATCAAATCGTTTGTCGACATGGGCGTGACAGTGCGCCACGCCTGGGGCATGACGGAGATGAGCCCGATCGGCA
This sequence comes from uncultured Alphaproteobacteria bacterium, assembly GCA_963764155.1. Classification (GTDB taxonomy): domain Bacteria; phylum Pseudomonadota; class Alphaproteobacteria; order Rhizobiales; family Xanthobacteraceae; genus Bradyrhizobium. The sequence continues at coordinate 74,286 of CAVXRI010000008.1, read as the reverse complement.
CGCTTGCCGCCCTGAAGCCCCCGTTCGCGGAGCTCAGCGGCGATCACCGGCTCGATATCCTGCAGACCCAGGGCTATCCGCCGTTCGGCGTACAGATGAAGATCACGGATGATTCTGGCAAGGATCTGCCCTGGGATGGCAAGACGTTCGGGCGGCTCAAGGTGAGCGGTCCCGCCGTGTCGAAGGCGTATTTTCGGATCGATGCCAACATTCTCGACAAAGACGGCTGGTTCGATACCGGAGACGTCGCGACCATCGACCAGCACGGCTATATGCGGATCACCGATCGCTCGAAGGACGTGATCAAGTCCGGTGGGGAATGGATTTCCTCGATCGATTTGGAGAATCTCGCGGTCGGGCATCCCGCCGTCGCCGAAGCCGCCGTCATTGGAATGCACCATCCGAAATGGGACGAGCGACCTCTTCTGATCGTGCAGCTCAAGCAGGATCAGAAGGCGACGCGAGAGGATATCCTGAAGTTCATGGAGGGCAAGATCGCGAAATGGTGGATGCCTGATGACGTCGTGTTCGTCGAAGGCATTCCGCACACCGCGACTGGAAAGATCCTGAAGACGGCGCTGCGCGATCAATTCAAGGCCTATAGTTTTCCCAATGCAGCCGCATAAGGATCAAGCGCGCGGCTGATCCTGGGCGGGTCCGCGCATTGCGCGTCTTTCCTGCTCGAATTTATTGCGTCCATCCTGGTGCTCGATATCGTACCGCATCTGGTACGGGGTCGCCCGGTCAAGCCGGGCGACGACAGAGGTGAGGTTCGGACGGAGGTGAGGTTCGGGCGACTGCACCGGTTTGGGATCGGGTGACACGCCGTCTCGGCACGAGCGTTACTTCCCCTTGTCGTCGCCCGGCTTGATGTTCAGCCCGGACAGATCACTGACAGGTGTTCGGAGACATAGCTGACACATCATGATTGGCTGGAAAGCTCTGGTGAAGGGGGCCTTCCATGCCATGGAACGAGGTGTCGGTAATGGATCAGCGGCGGGAGTTTGTCCGGCTGGCAATGCAAGAGGGAGTGAACCGGCGGGAGTTGTGCCGCCGGTTCGGGATCAGCGCCGATGTGGGCTACAAATGGCTGGCGCGAACGGCGGCCGGCCACGATTTGGCCGACCGTTCGCGCCGGCCGCACACCAGCCCAAAGCGCAGCGATGCAGTGACCGAAGCGCGGGTGCTGGCGGTGCGTGATCGCCATCCGGCATGGGGCGCGCGCAAGATCGCCCGTTGCCTCGAACGGGATGGTTTGAAGCCTCCGGCGCTCTCTACCCTGCATGAGATATTGCGCCGCCATGGCCGTGTGCGCCCAGCGCCGGGCGGGCCAACAGCTTGGCAACGGTTTGAGAAGGAGGCGCCCAATTTATTATGGCAAATGGATTTCAAGGGCTACATGGGGCTGACCAACGGTGCATTGTGTCATCCGTTGACCATGATCGATGATCATTCACGTTATGCGCTGTGCGTCAGGGCCTGCGCCAATCAGCAAAGCAGCACGGTACAGGATCACCTGATCGCGACCTTTCAACGCTACGGCTTGCCGGATGCCTTCTTTGTCGACAACGGCTCGCCATGGGGCGACCCCTCGGGATCGCGCTGGACGCGGCTTGGCGTCTGGCTGCTCAAGCTCGGCGTCGATGTGTTGCATGCCAGACCTTACCACCCGCAAAGCCGCGGCAAGAACGAACGCTTCCATCGCACTTTGAACGCCGAGGTGTTCGCAACGCAGCGTTTCAAGGACTTGCAGGAGGTGCAACGCGCCCTCGACGCCTGGCGCTCCACCTACAATCTGGAGCGGCCGCACGAAGCGCTCGATCTGCATGTGCCAGCCGATCGCTATCGTCCCAGTTCGCGCGGCATGCCGGAGCGGATCGCCGAGGTCGAATATGACAGCAACGAGATCGTGCGACGCGTCACCACCACCAAAGCCTACCTCAGCTTCAAGGGCCGGTTGTGGAAAGTCCCCCAAGCCTTTCGCGGCGAGAGGCTCGCCATCCGTCCCCTGACGCGGGATGGACGGTTCGGAGTTTTCTTCGGAAGCAGGCAGGTCGCAACAATCGACTTGACCCCAAACAAAGGTGTCAGTCATGTCTCCGAACAGGTGCCAGCTATGTCTCCGGGCTGAACACTTGACCGGGCGATCCAGTATTCACCATCATCGCCGCAATGAGCACTAATGCGAAGTTGAGGGTGCGTGGCCGGGCAGTTTGACGCACTTTGCTTCGCGTTTGGCCGCGAGCGGGCCTCAATGCGTCCTGAGAATCGCAAGTGCCCTAATCCGCTCTTGAATTCGCTACAGGTCCGTGGTCTCAAACGCACCGGCGGCCGGAGTCATTTGACCGGCAAGACATCAATCCGGCAGATTGACCGATGACCCGCAGGTTTTCCGCTCCCTATCAGTCGGAACCCGTCTCCAGCCTCGCCACATGGACGCGCAATCTTGCGGTGTTCTCGGTGGTCGCGGTGGTTGTCTCGATCTTGATCGTCCGGTTCGGCTTTCTGGAAATGAAGCCGGCGCTCGCGACGTTTTTCGGCGCTCTCGCCTGCGCGGCGCTTTCCATTCTAGTGGGGTTCGCCGCGTTTGCCGCTATTTGGCAGAACGGAACGCGCGGCATGAGCCGCATCATCCTCGCGCTGCTGATCGACATGGTGGTGCTGGCCTATCCCGCCTATCTCGGCTGGCAATACCGCAAGCTGCCGAAGATCCATGACATCACCACCGATCCAATCGATCCGCCGCGCTTCGAGGCGCTGGCGCGACTTCGCACCGGCGAGGAAGCCAACACTGCCGTTTACTCCGGGCTTTATTCCGCCGAACAGCAGCGCCGGGCGTATCCCGACATCGAACCGGCCGAACTAGAAATCCCGGCGCAAAGAGCGTTTCAGATCGCGTTGCAGCTCGTGAACAAACGCAAATGGCTGGTGATCGACGAACGTGCCCCGCAGCCGCCGCGCGGCGTGGGCCGCATCGAGGCCGTGGCTCGAACGCCGATCATGGGCTTCCGCGAGGACGTCTCGATCCGGGTGACGCCCGATGGCGAGGACTCGCGCGTGGACGTGCGCTCGTCATCGCGCTACTTCGAGAGCGATCTGGGCAGCAATGCCGCACGCGTGTCCAAATTGATCGACGACATCAGCACCGCCGCCGAGACCGACAATCTCAAGTCGGCGAAAAAGCCGCAAATCCCGGTCAAGCCGCAGGCCAAGACGGTGAAGAAATAGCCTGAGGCAACAGACAGAGCCGCGCGGTTGCCCTGCTCGCTCGTGCTGATAGGGCTCACTCGTCTATCCAGATGCCAGCCGAAAAGTCCCGCCGATCACCGGGTCGCCGTCGGTCGCGACTACGCCGCGCGCGACCAGATCCTCCAGATGCGCCAGTACGGAATAACCGGCCGCAGTCGTAAGCCGCGGGTCGATGCCGATATAGATGGCCCGCACCAGGGTCGGAATATCCGCCTCGCCTTTGGCGAGGCGATGCAGGATCGAGGCTTCCCGCGCCTGGCGGTGCCGGATGAGAAACCGAACGTAGCGCGGCGCTTCCGGAATTTCGGGGCCATGTCCTGAAAAATACAGATCTTCACCGCGCCGCGTCAGCCGGTCCAGCGAAGCCATGTAGTCGATCATCGATCCGTCCGGTGGCGCCACGATCGAGGTTGACCAGCCCATGACGTGATCGCCGACAAACAACATTTTCCGATCCGGCAACGCGAACGCCAGGTGATTGGCGGTGTGGCCGGGCGTCGCCAGCGCTTCGAGCCGCCAGTCCGAACCTTCGATCATTTCGCCATCGTGCACGGCGACGTCTGGCCTGAAGTCGCGGTCGGCGCCGGACTCAGGATTATGCTTCTCGCTCTCGAAGCGCGGCCGCGAGGCGCGATGAGGGCCTTCAGCATACACGGTGGCGCCTGTCGCTGCTTTAAGCCTTGAGGTGTTGGGCGAATGGTCACGATGCGTATGAGTGACCAGGATATGCGTCACCGTTTCCCCGCGCACCGCATCCAGGAGCGCGGCCGCATGGGCTTCATTGTCGGGACCGGGATCGATGATCGCGACCTTGCCTTTGCCTACGATGTAACTGACGGTGCCGGTGAAGGTAAACGGGCTCGGATTATCGCAAAGGACACGCCGCACGCCGGGGCGAACTTCGTCGACGATCCCGGGCTTAAGCGGGAAGTTGCGGTTAAAGGGAATGTCGTCATCGGCCATGGGTGGATTCCTGTTCGCGGCCGGCTGTAGCGCCGGACCCACTACACCCGTCATGGCTCGCGACGGCGGGGTACTCAGTCATCTCCGATGCCTCGATTAGCGGCCGCCGAAATACGGGCCGCGGGCGAGAGCCGGTGGCGGGCGACGAGACCGGGATGCGTCGCGTCTGCCGTCCCTGCCTTACGAAAACGCCTGAATGCCGGTGATGGCGCGACCGAGGATCAGTGCGTGGACGTCGTGGGTGCCTTCATAGGTGTTGACGGTTTCCAGGTTCGCGCTGTGTCGCATCACGTGATATTCAATCTGTATGCCGTTGCCGCCATGCATGTCGCGGCAGACCCGGGCGATGTCGAGCGCCTTGCCGCAGTTGTTGCGCTTGACGATCGAAATCATCTCAGGCGCCATTTTGCCCTCGTCCATGAGGCGGCCGACCCGCAAGCTTGCCTGCAACCCCAGCGCAATTTCCGTCTGCATGTCCGCAAGCTTCTTCTGGACGAGCTGCGTCGCGGCCAGCGGCCGATTGAACTGCTTGCGATCCAGCGTGTATTGACGGGCACGGTGCATGCAATCCTCCGCGGCCCCCATCGCGCCCCAGGAAATGCCGTAGCGGGCGCGGTTCAAGCAGCCGAACGGCCCCTTGAGGCCGGATACGTTAGGCAAAAGCGCGCTCTCCGGCACGACCACGCCGTCCATGACGACCTCGCCGGTCACCGATGCGCGCAACGACAACTTGCCGCCGATCTTCGGCGCAGACAGCCCCTTCATGCCCTTTTCCAGAACAAAGCCGCGGATCTGGTTGTTGTGTTCGGCAGATTTCGCCCAGATCACGAAGACGTCGGCGATCGGCGCGTTTGATATCCACATCTTGGTTCCGCTCAGCCGATAACCGTCCGATACCTTCTCGGCGCGGGTTTTCATGCCGCCTGGATCGGAGCCGGCATCCGGCTCGGTGAGACCAAAGCAGCCGACCCACTCGCCGGTAGCGAGTTTGGGCAGGTATTTCTTGCGCTGGTTCTCATCGCCATAGGCATAGATGGGGTGCATCACCAGCGAGGACTGCACCGAATTCATCGAACGGTAGCCGGAATCGACCCGCTCGATCTCTCGCGCCACAAGCCCGTAAGCGACATAGCTCGCATTGGCGCAGCCATATTCTTCCGGCAAGGTGATGCCAATCAGGCCGAGTTCGCCCATCTCATGGAAGATGTCACGATCGACCTTTTCCTCCAGATAAGCCTTTGTCACGCGCGGTAGCAGCTTGTCCTGCGCATAGGCGCGCGCGGTGTCGCGCACCATGCGCTCGTCCTCGGTGAGTTGCTCGTCAAGCATGAACGGATCGTCCCACTGAAAATTCACTGGAGACGGCTTTTCCTTGCCTTGAGGGCGCACGCTCATGAGAAGTCCTTTCGTACCGAAACTGATGCAATTGGTTCTAAATTAAGACGCTATGCGCAGAAGCGCAAATCGTATTGAACGATCCCCGGTAATGCGCGTTCCAGCGTTAAAGCCGGAGACGACAAGCGCTCTAACCTTCAAGCTGTTCGTTGGACACGATCTCGATGCCGAACCCGGACAATCCCTTGTAGTCGTGCACCGAGGATGTGAGGTGACGGATGGAAGTCACGCCGAGATCGCGCAGGATTTGCGCGCCGACGCCGATTTCACGCCATTGCCTGTTGCGATCCGCCTCCGCGGATTTTTCCTGCGGGAGCGGCGCAACGGGAACACCGGCCGCGCCGTCGCGCAAATAAACCAGCACGCCTCTGTTGGCCTTCTTGAAATGTTCAAGCACGGTCTGCATGCGCTTAGGCCCGGTGAAGATGTCCCTGACGATATTTGGCTTGTGCAAGCGGGTCAGCACGTTCCTGCCGTCGCCAACGCCGTTATAAACGAACGCCACGTGTGCGATCTCGTCAAAGGGTGAGCGGTAGGCGTAACCCTGCAGCGGGCCGATCGGGCTCTCCGTGGTAAATGTGGCCACCCGCTCGATCAGCTTCTCGCGCGCCTGGCGGTAGGCGATCATGTCGGCAATGGTGACGTGCTTGAGCTTGTGCGTCGCAGCGAAGCGGGCAACCTGCTCGCCCTTCATGACGGTGCCGTCATCGTTCATCAATTCGCTGATCACGCCGACGGGCGGCAGGCCGGCAAGCTTGCAGAGATCGACCGCGGCCTCGGTATGGCCAGAGCGCAGCAGCACACCGCCGTCGCGGGCGATCAATGGGAAGATGTGCCCCGGCCGGGCGAAATCGTTGGCGCCGACATTCGGATTGGCGAGTGCACGACAGCACGAGGCGCGTTCTTCCGCCGATATCCCGGTGCCGCCGTCCGGCTTGTAGTCGATGGACACCGTGAAGGCGGTGGTGTGGCTGGATTCATTGTGGGCGACCATAGGGTCAAGCCGCAGCCGGCGCGAGTCTTCGGTGGTGATCGGCGCGCAAACAATGCCGGAGGTGTGGCGGATGATGAATGCCATTTTCTCCGCGGTGCATAGCGAGGCCGCGACGATCAAATCGCCCTCGCCTTCACGGTCATCGTCATCGGTTACGACGACCAGCTCGCCGCGAGCAAAGGCATCCAGAACTTCCTGAATTGTATCGGCCATTATCTCATCATCTCTCGCTCTAAGCCGCGAGCATTAGCCGGGTTCGACACCCCGCGCCAGCATCAATCCGCGGGGCAGCACGGCCTGGCCAAACCCGGGCCGCCATACCCTTCAAGATCATAGCCCCGCGCCGTTCGTTTCGCGCCCGGCGCCTTCCAAATCCGAAGCATCGGCGGCTCAAGTCGCCGGCCGATTACCTCACCGCGAACGGCGCCTGGTAGGGTCTTCCGAACGGCACGCCATTGATGACGGTCTGAACCGGCTTCAGCCACGCCTTGCCATCGCGCTTGTTGTTGCGGGTGTCGACAAACGTGACCGGCCCTTCCACCAATTCCATGATCGCGACATCGCCGGGTGCGCCGACCTGCAACGTCCCGATCTTCGGCGCGCGATTGATGATCTTTGCCGGCGCGGTGGTCGTCATCGTCACCACCTGCTCCAGCGAAAAGCCCATGGTCATGAACTTGCTCATGACGTTGGGCAGGAACGGTATGCCGGGAGAATTGCCCGAGAATACGTGGATGTCGGAGGAAATCGTATCCGGCGAGCAGCCGGCGGGGATCGCCACTTCTGCCACAGTAAAGTCGAAGCTGCCCCCGCCATGGCCGACATCGAACATCACGCCGCGCTGCTTGGCGGCGAGCGCGGCCGGCAGGAGCTTGCCGTCCTGGACGATATTGGTGAAAGCGCCGGCAATATTGGGAGCACCGGAATAGGCGTGGGTGAGTATATCGCCCGGCCGCAGCAAATCGAGAATCTGCGACATCAGCTCCTTGGTCTCGACGCCGCCGATATGGACCATCATCTTCGCCGGCCAGCCGCACATCTCGCAAGCCTGGATGCCGCGCTTGAGCGGCTCAAGACCGTGCTTGAAGATGACGTTTTCCGACATCCTCACCTTGACCCCGATCAGGAAATCCGGATTTTCCGCCAAGGCCATTGCGCAAGCCTCAACCTGTGCGTTGTCAATGTTGTAGAGCTCGGCTACGGGGAAAGCGGATAATCCATTGTTGGCGATGTGAACAAACGCGTACATTCGCGCGCGCGACTGCGCCACGATGTAGCGGCGTAACGCAGCAAGGTTGTTGACCCCGGCGTCACCTGCCGACACAACGGTGGTCGTCCCCTGAAACTGCACCAACTCGTCGGCGGGGATGCCGATGGCTGAACCATACGGGTAGACATGACAATGAAGATCGATCAGGCCCGGTGTCACCAGCTTGCCCGAGGCGTCGAGGGTCTTGAGTGCGCGCGCCGGCGCGATTTCCGGCTCGATCGATTTCACCACACCCCAGCGGATGCCGATGTCGCGCTTCCCCCTCAACGACTGACTGGGATCGAGCACATCGCCGCCCTTGATCACGAGGTCGAATTTGTCGGCAGGGCCCATGGCTGCGTTGACCCGTCCCGACACCGAAGCGGTGGCGGCCGATCCGGCGAGCGCGAGGAGATGGCGACGTGACAATGCGGACATGCTGATGTTCCCCCGTTTGATTTTTTATTTCGAGATGATGCATCGGTGACGCTCATTCCGCAAGACGCGTATCACGCGCGTCAGCGCATTTGCGCCGGAATTGCCATGCTACAATTTGTTTCGCCAACCATCTTTTTTTGAAAAATCGGGCTCGCATAATTTGAACAGACATTTGATCCGGCTGGCGCTCGCGCTACTTATCTCCCAGTTTCTGTCATTTAAAGCCTCGGCGGAAACAGTGGCGGAGACCGTCAGCAAATGGGGACTGATCGGATCGTGGTCGCTGGATTGTTCGCTTGCGCCCGACCCGAACAAGGGCGCTGTACTGGCCTATGAGATTGCCAAAAGCGGCCGCGTTCTTTACCGGCGCAATTTCGGCAAGACCCAGGACAAAGGAGAGGTTCTACGGGGCGAGACTTCTGCCGATGGCACCCTGCATCTGCGCGTGTTTTTTCCGACGCTCAGAGAGACTCGCGAATACGGCTTGATGATGCAGCCCGATGGCACCATTCGCGCGATCTACAATCGTAACCTCAAGAAGCAATACACGATCAAGGACGGCAAATTCGTTTCCAATGGAAATCCCACGCCGGCGCAGCACAAATGCGGATAGCGTTGCCCGGCGCTGCACCCCGAGGGACTCTCGCGCGTTTCAGCAACATCAGCAGCGAATCGTTAAGGATCCCGGTCGACAGAACGATGCGTTTTCAGCGTTAAATGTGCGTCGACGCTTGATTTAGTTGCGCGCGGAACGTTGGTGAACAGTTGTTCAGAATTCTCTTGGATTTCCTGCGGAACGTTCCTCCGCGAACCAAGTTTAATCCTCGCTGTTTTTATGAGGAGGACAACATGAAGAAGTTTGGATATATCGTCGCCGCGCTGGGCGCCATTGCTGTCGCGGTGCCGTCCATTGCAAGCGCCGAGACAACCATCATCAAGCATCGTGATGGCGATCGTATGGGCCCCCGTGCCGAATTCCGTGAGCATCGTGATCATGGATGGCATGAGGGTTGGCGGCATCACCACGACAAGGTGGTGATCATCAAGCATCGTCGCCACGACTACTAAGCAATACCAAGAGGCTCGACACAGGAATGGCCCCGCAAGGGGCCATTCTCTTTGCCGTGCGCGAGCAGATAAACCCGTTAGTCAGCTACTGGCCGAGATAGGTTCTAGTCCCATGCCGGTGAAAATCCGGGATTTACAAAGCGCTGGTTTTTAGGCAACGCCGCGATCTTCTCGCGATCGGCATCGTCGAGCGTCACTTTGAGCGCATCGAGATTGGCCTGCTGGCTCTCGCTGCGCGATGCCTTTGGGATAGCGGCGACGCCGTTCTGATCAAGCAGCCATTTCAGCGCCACTTGCGCCGCACTGGCGTTGTGCTTTTTGCCAATCGCAATCAGCGTTTCGTCTGAGGCCGTGCGACCTTGCGCCAGCGGACAATACGCCACAAGCGGAATGGATTTCGCTGCAAGATATTTTCGCAGCGGGGTTTGATCCAGCATCACGTGATACTCGACCTGATTGCAGGCGATTGGAGCCTTGATTTGCTCGACAACGGTTTTCATCAAAGCGACATTGAAATTGGCAACGCCGATTGCGCGGGTACGCCCCTGCTCCTTCAACTTCATCAGCGTTTCGAAAACGGCCGGCAAATTCATCTCGGGTGAAGGCCAGTGCACGAGATAAAGGTCGACGTGATCGAGCTTCAGCTTTTTGAGACTCTGCATCGAAGGCTTTGCGAATTGCATCTGGCGCGAGATTCTCGTGCCAGACTTTGGTTGTGATGTGCAGCTCCTTGCGCGCAACGCCGGATGACGCGATGGCAGCACCGATAGGCTCCTCATTGCCATACATTTCCGCGGTATCGATATGGCGATAGCCGAGGCGCAACGCATGTCCGACGGCGGCGCGGCAGAGATCGCCTTGCATGCGGAATGTGCCGAGCCCGAGCTGCGGCAGGCTGATGCCTTGGGTTTTCAGATTGTTCATGAGGTACTCCAAAAGAAAAACGCGGGTCGCGCGGACGACGGTTGGCCAAACGGAGATGAACGCACCTGCTCGCCTACTGCTTCCAGTTGCAGATGCCGCCGGATCTGCAAGGCCAGACCTGGACGCTCGCATCCCGGGCTTGGGCGTTCAGCGGATCGCTGTGGCGCCGCGCCAGTCTTGTTCGAGCCACACCGCGCGGCTTGTCGTTGCGCGCATGCGCGGTCCCGGGTTTCCGGTTCGCGACCAGCTTAGGGGCAGCGGCTTGGGGCTCTGACGTTGAATCCGCAGGCAATGCCGCAGCAGCTTCCGGCCTGCGATCGGTCTTGGCCTGAACCGGCACCGGCGCGAATTCGGTGGCCGGCCCGAGCGGCTTTGGCGAGAGCAGCGCGGGGACAAGATCGAGCCCGAGAAATTCACCGGGACGGTATTCATCCGCCAGCGACGTACCGCTCAACAGCAGCAGCCCCGCGCAAAGGGCGGAAGAAAAAGCGCGGTTTAGAACCATCAAAAACCTTCTGGAAGCTTCAAAAGCAAAACCAACGCTTATTTAGGGGGTAAAAACCGCAAATCCAGCGGAAGTTTTGGCAAAAAGGTTACCATTAACCCCGCTGCAACGGAACATTGCGGCGCGGTTTTTAGCTAATCACCGAATGTTCCCATCACCGCCATCCGTTGAGCGCGCGGCTGCGACGGTCGCCGGCAGAAGGAACCGGCTCAACGCCCTTGTCTCCACCTATCGGCATCGCGACAGGAGCATGAGAATTGGCTGACACTCTCCGTGCGCGCCGGCCTAGTTCTGAATGGCCTTCATCATGGCGTCGCCGAGGATCGCGGGCTCGCGGGGCGGCAGAAAGGTGAGACCGGCGGATCGGGCGAACTCAGCCAGAGCTCCCTTCTCCTGCAAATCGGACAGCACCTTGTTCACTTCGACGAGGAGAGCCGGGTCGTTCGCAAGGCCGACGAAACCGCGATTGACGCCGATCGGATAGAAATAGCCGGAGCCTTTGATGGCACTGTTTGGGTGGGCAACGCGGTAGGCATCAAGCCGGCGCAGGTCGATCAGCGTGGCGTCCAACTCGCCGCGTTCGAGGGCGCCGAGCAAATCGTCCCGGCCGGGTACCAGATGCGTAATGTCGTCGATCAGGCGACCTTTCCCAAAGGTCATCAAGATCGCATCCGCAAGCGTTCCGCTCTCGATGCCGATGCGAAGCCCGGCCAGATCGCCGACCCCACTGATGGACCGTTCACGCGCTTTCGGGCCTAGCACGACGGTTAGCGCCGAACGGACGTAAGGCTGGCTCGGCGCGAGCACGCCGAGCGCGACGCGGCGTCGACGATCGGCGGAGGTGGCCCCTTCGTAATCCGGAAGTTTCGAAGTCTTGACGGCGGGCGCGACAAGCGAGTCCGTCGTCAGCGCATAACTGCCGACGAGAGAGCAACGGCCGTCGGAGAGCAGCGCATTGGCTTCGAGGGCCGGACTGGAATCTTCATCCAGCTTGCTTTCGAACCATTGAATTCTGAGCGGCCGGCCAAGTCGCGCCGCCAACGCTTCCGCCAGCGCGACGTCAAAGCCGCTCCCGGACGCGCCGTGACGATGCAGTGAAAGCGGAGGCGAATCCTCATCCAGACAGACGCTCAGCGTCTCGCCCGCCGCAACGGCCGGAATCACTGAGGCGACGAACAGCAACGCCGTCGCGCCGATCGCTTTCCACCAGAGTGTCAGAACCCTCATGGTTTCCTCTGGCTGGAAATATAGGCCCAAAGGCTCGCAATCTGATCGTCGCTCAACAGATCCCCCCAAGGCGGCATTTTGCCGTTTTTGCCCTGCTTCACGGTGGTAACGAACCGCTCTTGGTCGCCGGCAAACTTGCGCAGGTCGGGCGTGATCGTGCCGGCGTTCAGCATTCCCGGACCATGACAGTGCGAGCATTTCTCGGCGTAGATTGCTTTGCCCTGCTCGCCGGCAACGTGGTCGGAATCTTGTTGTGCAATTGCATGCCGTGTCGCGGGCAACACGGTTGCAATAAGTGCGGCGGCGGCCAAACGCGCCGCCGCCGATCCTGGATGTCCTCTGCTCACTCGCGACCGCCTACTGGGGCTTCACCGCGAACACCCAGAGCGAACCGCCGGTTGGCACCTTCGCAAGCCGTTCATCGCCGGAAAACAGCGAGTACACGCCGCCATAGCCGCTGGTAACAGCGACATACTGGACACCGTCCTGCTGCCACGTCACTGGCTGTCCCTCGATCCCCGAGCCGGTTTGAAACTGCCACAGCTTTTTGCCGTCGTTTGCATCGAATGCTTCGAATTCGCCGGTCAATTGCCCGGAGAACACGATCCCGCCCGCCGTGGACAACACGCCGGAGAAACGCGGGATATCACTTGGCGCTTCCCACTTCGCCTTGCCCGTCATGGGATCGATGGCCTTGAGATGGCCGCGCGGCCCGTCACCCCACTCCCACAAATCGGTCAGGTCCATGCCGAGATACCACTCGCCGGCCTTGTACGTTGCGGGCTCCGTCTTGTAGTGGCCGCCGAACGCCAGCGTGTTGGCATAAGCGAGGCCGGTTTGCGGATTGAACGACATCGGCTCCCAGTTTTTGCCACCAAGGATCGAAGGAAATACGGTGACCTTCTTGCCTTCGCGCGCATCCTTGGAGACGTCCGTCTCTACCGGACGACCGGTCTTCATGTCGATGCTGGTAGCCCAGTTCACTTTCACATAGGGATTGGCTGCAAGCAGTTTTCCGTTGGTCCTGTCGAGGACATAGAAGAAGCCGTTGCGATTGGCATCCATCAAAACCTTGGTCGGCTTGCCCTCGACGTTGAGGTCAGCGAGTACCATCTCCGCCACGGAATCATAGTCGAACGGATTGTTCGGCGAGAACTGATAATGCCATTTGATCTTTCCGGTCTTCGGATCAAGCGCGAGCACCGAGCAGGTGTACAGATTGTCACCGGGCCGCACCGCCGAGTTAAACGGCCCGGGATTGCCGATGCCCCAGTAAACCGTGTTCAGTTCGGCATCGTAAGAGCCGGTGATCCAGGTCGAGCCGCCACCGAGTTTCCAGGTGTCGCCCTTCCAGGTGTCACCGCCGGGTTCGTCCGGCGTGGGAATCGAATAGGTGCGCCACAACCGCTTGCCGGTCTGCGGGTCCCATCCGTCGATGAAGCCGCGCGTACCGAACTCCGCTCCGGATATCCCGGTCAGGACGACGCCGTCGGCGACCAAAGGCGCCACCGTCATCGAGTAGCCTTCCTTGATGTCGGCTGCCTTTTGACGCCAGAGTTCTTTTCCGGTTTTGGCGTCCAGGGCAATGACATTGGCGTCGAGCGTCGTGCGGAAAATTTTTCCGTCGTAGATCGCAGCACCGCGGTTGATGATGCCGCAACAGACGATCCGCGGGGTTTCCGGCGGATATTCTACCTTGGTCTTCCAGATCTGCCGCCCGGTCTTTGCATCGACCGCCGCAGTAGCGCTGTTCGTCGTGATGTAAAGGACACCCTGGTAGACGATCGGCTGCAATTCCTCGCTGCGGTCGTCCGCGAGACTGTAGTTCCAGACGGGGACAAGATTCTTGACGTTGTCTTTGTCGATCTGCTTGAGCGGGCTGAACCGCTGCAGATTGTAGCCCATGCCGTAATTGAGGACGTTTGACGTATCGGTCGCGCCTTTGACCAATTGATCACTCGTCTGTGCACTCGCGGCAAGCGGAGAAACAATCGCAAGGCCAGCGGCCAGCGCGATACCCTTCATGATTTCCTCCCAATGAACGCCTATTTGTTGACGCTGTAAGTCGACAATCTTCCTGAAACCCAAAAGCGTCAACCCGAAATCGCATAACATCGCGTGCCGCGCATGCGGACTTTTGCCGCGGCCATTTCCGCAGCTTCGATGAGTTTGCCCCAATTCAAATTTGCCGCCGGTCGCGGATGCCAATATAATTTGACTATGCATCTGGGCGACACGAACCGCGAACATGTCGAAGCGGATCGGCGGTAAACAGAGGAGGCGCGAGGTGCTTGTTTCGGCGCGCGCACTTGCTTTCTGCGCTGCGGCTGCTGCGGCAGCGGCATGCTGGGCGCAACCATGCCTTGCGCTGGACCCGCGCTATCCGGACTGGCCTTGCCAGCAGTTAAAGGTGCCGGGGATTTCGATCGCGAGTGTCTGGACAGGTCCCCCGATTGAAACAGTCGACACGACGAAGCCCATTGGCGCCAAAGAAGCTGAGCTGGTGTCCCGCCTCGCCGCCCGTCGTACCCCGATGGAGGAAGCTCGCAAACTGATTGCGGACTATGTGGTCGGGAATGAGGCGGAAAGGCAGCAGAAGGCAAAGGCGCTCTTCGCCGCCCTTTATGCGACGCTGAACAGCCAACGCGATCAGGTGATGAACGGGATCGAGCGCTTTTCACGCAAGCAAAAGGCCATGGCCGAAAGCATACGCGAGGAAACGCAGAAGCTGCGAGAAGTGCAGGACAAGGCCACGGTCGGCCAGCCGCAGAATGAGGACGCCGCGAACCGGCTAGCGTGGCAGATGCGGATTTTCGACGAGCGCCGCAAAGCAACATCCTCGGTGTGCGACGTGCCGGTCCTTATCGAGAAGCGCTTGTTTGACTTGGCAAAGGCTATTCAGGAAGCGATGAAGGCTGGTTAGCCATCCAACACGTCAGCCCAAACTCGGCTTATTCACTGGGCCGCGGCTCGGGCGCGGCATCTTCGACCGGCAAGCCGGCGGCGAGCCAACCGTCAGTGCCTTCGGGATACCAGGCGATATTTGGATAACCGAGTTCGAGCGCCCGTTTCGCCGCGTTCCACGACATCCAGCAATCGGCCAGGCAGTAAACCACCAGCAATTTGGCGCGATTGCCATCCGTCGCTTTGGCGAGGCCCTTTGCGAAGTACTCAGCCATGCTGGGCGCGAGTTCGCCATATCCGGTGTCCGGAAGCCACACGCTGCCGGGGATGTTGGAGCGCGGCTTGTCGCGCCAAAGCGTGCCCTCCGGCAGATTTCGCGGCCGCGGCGGCCGCGGCAGCACATCGATAAATGATGCCAAGCGGCCGCGCCATATTTGCTCCGCCTCTTCGGTCCCTATGACCTTGGCGCCACGCAGCGTGGCGGGCGTAGGCGCACGATAATCTTCAAGCCGATAGCTTTCAGGTTCGATTATGCCAGCCGCTCGAGCCTCCACAGCCAACAGGACCGCAAGCGCCAACAGAGCGGCGGTCTTGATCATGGATGTCCGGAAAGCGTTTCGGCCGTGATCGGCGCGTTCGCCTCGTCGAGGATCGGAATGTTATAACTGATCAGCAGCCTGTTGATCTCTGTCTGGTTTTCCTTGATGAGCCGATTGAGCGTGCGTTTCCATTCCTGATCCGACGGCCGAACGCCCATGCCGATACGGTAGGTCATTTGCGGACCTGTCTTTTCGTTGACCAGCGGCACCACGACGAGAGGCGGGTTTGCATGCTGCGCATAATAGCCAGCCAGCGGACCCCACAATATCCCGCAATCGATGTCGCCCTTTGCAAGGTCATCCATCATAGCCAGGGCGGAGGAATCCGTACGGGTATCCACGAACAGCGGATACGACTTGGCATGCGCCAACAAGCCGTTCATTGCCATATTCGTGCTGGGAGGTGTCCGCGCGACAATCCCTATGCGTTTGTCTTTTAGTCGGGGGTCGCCGATCGCGCTGACATCTTCCAGGCCGCTTCCCCGCTTGGTCACAAGCGCATACGTCGTCCGGTAGTAAGGGATCGTTACCTGCGCCTGGTCGTCGCCTTGAGGGAATCCGATAATCACGTCGCATCGGAACGAGCCAAGCGTCATCCGGACGAATCCGGTCGCCTGCGGGAAATACGTGTAGCTCAGCTTCTTGCCGAGTTTGGCGGCGAACATTTCCGCGAGCTTGTTCTCGAAGCCTTCTCCCTTTTCGTTCGAGAACGGCATGTTGCGCGGATCGCCGCAGGCGCGGAACACGTCGGGGTCGACGAGCTCAAGGGAGCCGGAATCGGTTGCCTGCTGCGCGCGAATATCGGCGGGTCGAAGCGCGAGCAATCCGCAGACCAGCACTGGCAGGACGATCGCGGCGAAACGCCTTGTGGCCAGAGCCGCAATCGGCCGCAAGTTCGAACGGCGAGGCGGCGGCGTCCGCGCCGTTGTTTCAAAGGCCGGGATCACTTGGCGCCGGTACAACTGGTTTCGGCCTGCTTGGCCGCCTCCGGCTTGTCTTCATGATTGGGCGGCCGTCCTCCCGGAATGGCGTTATTGGCGCGCGCGCGCAGATAGACGTAAATGTCGTCAATAAAGCACATCACGTTGGCATTCGTTGCGAACGCCGGCATGACCTTGTCGTTCGCGGCGTCGACGTTCTTACGGCCGTTGGTTACGACGTTGACGAAATCGTTGTAGCTGAGCGTCTTCAATGAATCGGCCAACGCCGGCGCGTAACTCGATCCTTCGCCATTCGGCCCGTGACACACGTGGCAATCCGAATGATAACGGCGAAATCCCGAGTAGGTGTACCAGTCGACCACGCCTTCCGAACTGACCTTGAAAGTCGGGTTGCCATCCTTGTCCGCGTATTTGCCGTTATCGGATGACGCTACCGCCGGATCGCCCGACCCGTCGGCCCATGCGCTTCCCCCGGCAAGGGCGCTCGCCAATAGAACGACTACGAATTTCCACTGATTGATCTTCACGTTTTCCATCCAGTACAGGGGTTTGAACAAGATCGGCGCGCAGCTGTTCCGCTGCGCGCCGATCCCTATCACTTCGGTTGCCATGCCTACTGGTTGGGCAAGGCAAATACCGTCAGCGTTCCGCCGAGGACGTATACTGCGCCAGACCCGCGTAACCGCCGACCGCACCGAGACCTGCCGTATCGACGGTCTTGTCCTTGGTCGGCAACTTGCCTTGGTCGACGGCACCGTGCCAGGCCGCGGCATTCTCAGGCTGTAGCAGACCGGCTGCCAAGCCGATGCCCGCCCAACCGCCGACGCCTGACAGCACGGCAACGTATTGCTTGCCGCCATGTTCGTACGTCATGACGTTACCGATGATGCCGGATGGAGTCTTGAACTTGTAGAGTTCTTTCCCCGTCTTCGCATCGACCGCCTTCAGATAACCTTCCAGCGTGCCGTAGAAGACGACGTTGCCGGCCGTAGCTAACGCGCCGCCCCAAGCCGAGAACTGCTCTTTGTTAGACCACACGATTTTACCAGCTTTGCCATCCCATGCGATAAAGTTGCCCATGTTGGTTTCACCCTTGGGCGGGAACATCGCAACGGCCGCGCCGACATAAGCCTGGCCCGCAGTGTACGAGACTTTGTAAGGCTCGTAGTCCATGCAGACGTGGTTGGTCGGAACATAGAACAACTGCGTATCGGGGCTGTAGGCCGCCGGCTGCTCGTCCTTGGTGCCGAGCGCGGCCGGGCAGATGCCCTTTGAGTTGGTGTCTTCGCCGTTGTGTTGGGTTGAATACTGATCGACCACTAACGGTCGGCCATATGTTTTGGACGACTTGTCCATATCAACCTTGGTGGCCCAGTTCACGACCGGATCATATTTTTCAGCTACCAGCAATTCGCCGGTTGCCCGATCGAGCGTGTAGCCGAAGCCGTTGCGGTCGAAATGCGTAAGCAGCTTCCTCGGTGCGCCGTTTATGCTCTGATCGCTGAGATCATTTCATTGACGCCATCGAAGTCCCATTCATCGTGCGGCGTCATCTGGTAGATCCATTTGACCGCCCCGGTGTCGAGATCGCGCGCAAATATCGACATCGACCATCGGTTATCGCCCGGCCGCTGAACCGGGTTCCATGTCGATGGATTACCGGAACCGTAGTAAACCAGATTCAATTGGGGATCGTAGGAGTACCAGCCCCAAGTGGCGCCGCCGCCGATTTTCCATTGATCGCCTTCCCATGTGGAGAGCGATGAGTTCGGACCAACCGGTTTTCCGAGCGCGGTCGTCTTGGCGGGATCGATCAGCGTGTCGGAGTCCGGACCTTCCGAGAAACCGCGCCAAGCGAGCTTGCCGTCCTTGATGTTGTAGGCGCTTACCCAGCCGCGAACACCGAATTCGCCGCCGGAAACGCCGACCAGCACCTTGTCCTTGAACACGAACGGAGCGTCGGTGCCTGACTGGCCCTTACCCGCTTCGCCGTCCATCACGGACCAGATAACTTTTCCCGACTTCGCGTCCAAAGCGACAAGGGTGGTGTCGGCTTGATGCAGGAAAATTTTACCGTCGGCAAAGGCGACACCACGATTGACGGTGTCACAGCACATGATCGGGATCACGTTCGGGTCTTGTCTGGGTTCATATTTCCAAAGGATCTTGCCCTCGTTGTTCAGGTCGAGCGCATAGACGACATTCGGAAACGGCGTATGGACGTACATTACGTCCCCGATCACCAAAGGACCGCCCTCGTGACCGCGCAAAACGCCGGTAGAGAACGTCCAGGCTACCTGCAGCTTGTTGACGTTGGACGAATTGATCTGGTTGAGCTTGGAATATCGCGTATTGGCGTCATCGCCCTGCTGCATCGCCCATTGCTTGGGATCCTTGGCCGCAGCATCCAGCGCTTCATCGGCGCGCGCTGGAAACCCATGCACGGCAAGTAGGCCGAAGATCGAAGTAGTTGTCGCAACTAATAATTTTTTCATTCGCTTCCTCCCTGGTTTTTTGCCTAGAGGGTCGCGGACGCTCCTTGGAACAGTCATTCTCCACGGGACGTTCGCCCTCTTTGGATGAATTCTTTCGGCACCGTGTCAAAGCTCGCGAACAAGCCTGAACGTGAGCGCAGCCAATAATGCCAGCTCGATTCTTCTACGACGGAGCTCCCTTTTCACCGTCGCGCGTGAAGCCTGAAGCAAAAAAACTTTAAGTAACTAGCCGATCATAAGCAAGGTATGATTTGTGGCGTATCGGTGTCGACGAAAATTGCACCGCAGCAGAACCTCAGCGAGTTCATTCCGCACTGCGGCCGTCTCCTGCGAAGCTGTCGAGATGCGGAACGGATCAACCAACGATGATCAAAGACGTGGTGAACTGGAAGCTTCGGATCCGCGGACATTATCTTGCGATAAAGAGCCCGCGCCGGGCGCCAGCTATCGTAGGCGCGATTATGGCTGCCTTAATTTCAATGTCGCTTCCGCGAGACGGGGGCGCTCAGCAGCCAGTTGTGCCGTTGCCGATCACCGAAATTGCACCCGGCGTTTACGTTCACATCGGTCAATTGGATATGATGCGCGAGGGCAATCAGGGCGACGCCGCTAATTTGGGATTCATCATCGGAGATGACGCGGTTGCCGTGGTCGACACTGGCGGCAGCACGCGCGAAGGCACACGTCTCCTCGCCGCTATACACGAGGTAACGCCGAAGCCGGTTCGGTATATCATCAACACGCACGTTCATCCCGATCACACCTTCGGCAATGCAGCATTCGCGCAGGACGGGACGATCTTTGTCGGACACCGGAATTTGCCGCGCGCGATGGCGGCGCGTGGCGAATATTACCTTAAGGCTTTTCGCGGTGTTCTTGGCGATGCGCTGATCGACGAGGTGAAAATCGTGCCACCGACCCTGGTGGTAAATGACGAGATGCAAATCGATCTTGGCAGGCGCGTGTTGACGCTCAAGGCCTGGCCGCCCGGACACACCGACAACGATCTCACCGTATTCGATCAGACGAGTTCAACGCTGTTTGCCGGCGACCTGCTGTTCATTGAACATTTGCCGGTGATAGATGGCAGCATACGGGGTTTTCTGGCGATCTTCCGGCGTTGCTGCGAATTCCGGCCGAACACGTGGTACCTGGGCACGGCCCGATCGTCAGCGATTGGCGCGGCGCCGTGGAAGACCAGCAACGCTATCTGGAGCACCTCGCCAGCGAAGTACGTGGTCTGATTGCCCGCGGCACGCCCCTTACCGAGGCAGCAAAGGAAGCCGGGCGAAGCGAACAGTCGCGTTGGAAGCTGTTCGACGAGTACCGTTCACGCAACGTCATCGAGGCGTTCGGCGAGCTTGAATGGGAATGAAGGCCTCGAGCCCCCCGCGCAACTTGCCGCTGCGGTAAATTTCATATATTTTTCACTTGCCTCATTGGAAAGTGGAATTCGACCATGTCGATATTTTCCAGAGCGATCATCCCGGTGCTGATTGCGACGTTCTGTTTTTCCGGTCCGCGGGCGGCGCTTGCCCAAACTGCACCTGCAGGGGCGGACCAGCCTTCGGAAGAGACCTGGGACAGCATCAAGGGCGACATCTTCAAAGGTCGGCCTATCCTCGACGGTTCGGGACTGGTGATACTCGATGCGCCTCGGCGAGCTGAGGATTCCGCCATCGTGCCGATCGGGATGCGCATCAATTTAGCCGGTGATGACCGGCGCACGCTGCAGGCGCTAACCCTCGTCATCGACGAAAATCCCGCGCCTGTCGCCGCAACCTTCACAGTCGGCCCTCGTTCAGGCGTGACCTCGATCTCCACGCGTGTACGGGTGAATAGCTATTCCTATGTGCGCCTCGTCGCCGAACTCAGCGATGGCCAGCTTTACGGCGTCAAGACGTACGTGAAGGCGTCGGGGGGATGCTCCGCGCCGGCTGCATCGAACCCGGACGCCACCAGGTCCGCGCTCGGGCAGATGAAATTCCGCACCTTCCGCGCCAACGCCGGCGGGCCACCCGAAGCCCAGCTCATGATGCGGCACCCGCAGAACTCCGGCCTGCAAATGGACCAGCTCACGCGGCTGTATATCCCGCCGTACTTCGTCGAGAACCTCAAGGTCTGGCAGGGCGACGATCTCATCGTGGCGATGGATGGCGGGATCGCAATCTCGGAAGATCCGAACATCCGCTTCAACTACAAGCCGAGCGGTGCCGCCAATTTTCGTGCCGAAGCAATGGACACGAGCAAACATCTGTTCAGGGGCGAATGGACCATCGAGAAGTCGATGCTGTAACGCGAGGCTCGCAGCCTTCGCTCAAAAGCAACGAATTTCCGCTTCGGCCTGGGCGCGGCGAAACTCCTGCAGGGCAAGCTTTGCCTTTTCGGTCGATCGAAATTCGGAGCCGACCGGCCCCGTAACCTGGGACATCGATAGAATCGTCTCAGTTTCCACGTAGCGGTCGTAAGGGATAATCGACGCTATCACGTCGATCGAGCAGGAGCACTTTTGCAAGATTTCCTGGGTTTCCCCGTTGGCCTTCATACAGCCAAAGACATAGTCCGCACGTGCCGAGGTCGGATAGTCGTTCAGTTCGTCAGCCAATGCATCCCGCGCGGTCACGGCGAGCGCGGTTGCCAAAAGAAATGCTGAAAGGAGGACCGTCCTGCCGCGGGCCATCGTCAAAGCCTTCGCGGCTCGCGTCGAACGCCGGGAGCGAAGCCCCGGCACGCGCTTTTCGGTTCCAGAACGCGTCGTTCAGGACTTCTTGCCGTCAGGCCCAAACTGCTTGAGATAGGCGATGACATTGCTGATGTCCTCATCCTTGGGCAAACCCGGGAAAATCATTTTGGTACCGGGAATTTTGGCGCGAGGATTTTTGAGATATTCCTTCAGCGTGGCCTCGTCCCAGGTCAGGCCTGAATTCTTGTTGGCGTCGCTGTAGCTGTAATCCGGATAAGTGCCGGCCTTGCGGCCCACGATGCCATTCAGCACCGGCCCAACGGCATTTTTGGCGCCCTCGCCTATCTGATGACAGGCTTTGCACTTGAGAAATACTTTCTCGCCAAGAGCGGCATCCTGAGCGCTTGCAACCCCTATCGAACCTAAGAACCCGATCGCGCCAAAAAGGAAAATTCGAGAATTTGTCACAGGCCCATCCGTAATTGACGTATTTAAAATAAACTCACTCAGCAGCAGTTCCAACTTTGTCAGGATCAACAATCGAGGTCAAGCTTGGACGGCGACAGGCATCTGCGATCAAATTCGTTTTGGCGTGAGGCCAGAACGGAACGTTTCGGGAGGGAAATGAAGTGGACTGGACGGCCGATATCGAGCATGAGATTCTGCGCAGGAAAGAAATGGTGGGAAGGCCTTTGATCCTCCGGTCCTAACACTTGAGAGTTGCGCGATTACGGGATTGTTGATGAAGCCATCCGAGCTTGCTCAAACTCCGGCGCTTGAGGTCGACCACGTCAGCCACCAGCTATGGCGCGCGGGTCGCGCTAAAGGACGTTAGCCTCGCCGTTCGCCAGTCCTCGTTCACCGTGCTGCTCGGACTAAACGGGGCTGGGAAGTCCACGCTGTTTTCGCTGATCACGCGCCTGTATGCGATCAGATCAGGGCGAATCCGCATTTTCGGCCATGACGTCGCGAAAGAACCCGGCGCGGCCCTGAGCAAGCTCGGCGTCGTCTTTCAGTCCCGCGCGCTCGATATCGACATTTCGGTGCGGCAGAACCTGCTGTATCACGCCGCCCTGCACGGCATCGCCAACAAGCGGGCCAACGAGTTGATCGCACAGGTTTTGGAGCGCGTCGCGATGAGCGACCGTAGCCTGGATCGCGTCGGCAATCTCTCGATTGGGCAAATGCGGCGTATCGAGATTGCCCGGGCCCTGCTGCACCAGCCGCGCCTGCTTCTGCTGGACGAGCCCACGGTCGGCCTGGACATCAAAGCGCGTGCGGACATTCTCGACCACGTTCGCCGGCTGTCGACCGTGGAAGGAATCGGCGTGCTCTGGGCGACGCATCTAATCGACGAAGCCGGCGTGGGGGACGACGTGGTGGTGCTTCACAAAGGCAGCGTGCTGGCCGATGGCACTGTCGGCGAGGTCATCGAAAAATCGGGCGCCGCCGATCTGCGCGATGCATTCAATCTGTTGACCGGCGGCGCCGACCAGAACGAACGGGAGGCAGCGACGTGACGGCAGTCACCCAAGCCACAGAGTTACACGGCTTTTCGCTGGCGCAGTACTTCATCTGCATGCGGGGCATCGTGAGACGCGAGGCACTGCGCTTCATCCATCAGCGCGAGCGTTTTATCTCCGCGCTGGTGCGCCCGCTAGTCTGGCTTTTTATTTTTGCCGCAGGATTCCGGCAAGTGCTCGGCGTGTCGATCATCCCGCCCTACGAGACCTATGTTCTCTATGAGGTCTATATCACGCCCGGTTTGATCGCGATGATACAACTGTTCAACGGCATGCAATCTTCCCTGACGATGGTCTATGACCGGGAAACCGGAGGAATGCGGACGCTGCTGGTGAGCCCCTTCCCGCGCTGGTGGCTACTGACATCGAAGCTTCTCGCAGGCACGCTGGTTTCCGTCCTGCAGGCCTATGTCTTCCTGCTGATCGCCTGGTTCTGGGAGATCGAGGCGCCGCCGATCGGTTATCTGGCATTGGCCCCGGCGCTGCTGCTGAGCGGATTCATGCTGGGTGCATTGGGAATGCTCATTTCATCGCTGATCAAGCAGCTGGAGAATTTCGCCGGCGTGATGAACTTCGTTATTTTTCCGATGTTCTTTGCTTCTTCGGCGCTCTATCCGCTGTGGCGCGTCAAGGAATCAAGCCTCCTGCTGTATTACGTGTGCGAGATCAACCCATTCACACATGCGACCGAACTCATTCGCTTTGCGCTGTATGGGAAGATTGCCTGGATTTCGCTGGCGGTCGTCCTGGGCTGCACAGCTGCGTTTCTGTTCGGCGCGATTCTGGCTTACGACCCGGCGCGCGGCTTTCTGGCTCGTCGCAACGTTCCGGCAGGTTGAGACTTCGCTTTGACGCAGTTCAGAACGTGGCCTTCAGGCCCGCATAAAATGCCCGCGGGCGCGCCGGACTGACTGAGCGCGGGTCCGTAAAGGCCGCACCCCCGTTTGAAAAATTCGGAACGGCGGCGGTATCGAAAAACGTTCCATAGGTCGCGTATCGATTGTCAAAGATGTTGTCGGCCCGCGCGTAAATCTGAAATGTCTTGTTGATCTGATAGGAGGCGTGGACGTTGAACACGGCATACGACGGCAATTTCTGCGCCTGATTGGATTTGTCGCCGACGAAATACTGGCTGCCGACGAAGAGCGCATCCCCGCCAACCTTGAACGCGTCGGTAACGGCATAATCGATGCCGGCCTTGATGCGGTGACGGGGAATGGCCGGGATTTGATTGCCGGGCAGAATCTGGATGTTGCCATTGGCATCGGCGAACGGACTGTTGGAGCCGACCTGCAGCGCATCCAGGAAGCGCGCATCCAAAAACGTATAGCTCGCATTTAGCTGGATCTTGTTCGACGTGAGATTGACTTCGGCCTCGATGCCCTGACGGCGGGTCGAACCGACGTTTTGGAAATAGCCGAAGCCCTGCAACACCGGGCTGGGAATCGCGAGAATGTCGTCGGTGTTGTCGGCGCGGAACGCGCCGAGCTTCCATCTCAGCGTACCGAGGTCGAGCTGCTGCGTGCCACGAAATCCAGCCTCGAGCGTGTGGGATACCACCTGCTTCAGCGGCGGATCGGAGACCAGAAACGCGGCGATGATGCAGGGATGCGCGGGATCGGCGCATCCAAGCTCCAGTGGCGTCGGCGCCCGGTTTGCTTCCGAATACCCGGCATACGCGGTCAAGCCGGGAGTGATCTTGTACGTCGCGCCGATGATCGGATTGAAACGGGTATAGGTATTGTTGCCGTTCAGCGCGGTGCCGATCTGGTCCTGCAAATCGATATTGGCCACGTTAAACCGGCCGCCACCCGTGATGGAAAACGCCTGGGTGACGTCAAAAGTATCGAGCGCGTAGATGCCGCTGTACTGATTGGTAGCGCGCAGCGCGACCGGGCCGATCGAAACCGGACTACCGGAAGGACCAAGAAAAATTCCGGAACCGTTGACGACGAAATTCTGGCCGATGGTCCCCAATTCCGCACTGGCGCCGAATTGCGTGACGCTGCTAGTCGAAGCTGGTCCCGACCACGAAATGATTGTTGTGCCCGAACAGCTGATCGGCGTTGGTCGCCTGCAATGATGCGCCGGTCGTCGTCGAGCGAGTGGTCGTGCGATCGAGCTCCCCCAGGACCGCGGAGGGGTCGAAGGGATTTGCGAGCTGATTGCCGTTCAATCCGTTCGCGGGCGAAGTGCCGTCGCCGAAACAAAGCAACCCCGGATCGGCCGCGCAAGGCTGCGTTCCGGTTGGATTGCCGTCGAGGACGTGTTGATCGAACAGCCTGGCATGCGCGACGCCTTCGACCGTCCAGGTCGGCGTGACCTCGACTTTGCCGGTGAGATTGACATAGCCGACGCGATTTGTGGAAATTTGCGGCGTGGTGTAGGTCGCGCCCCAATATTGCTGGAGCAATTCAACCGGGGCGGTCGCGGTTGCGCCGAACCTATTGTCGGCGACACCCATGTTGACGTGAAATTCCGATTGATCATTCTTGATGCCGACGTCGCCGTAAAAACGACGAACGTCTGACGCCGAGAAGTTGCGAAATCCCTCGTCGTGCAGTCCCTCAATCGCGCCGTACACGGCGACATTGTCGACCTGCTTGCCCCATTGCGCCGAACTCTGAATTCGCCCGAAGGAGCCTCCCATCGTATCGATCTCGGCACCGTGATAGCCGAAGCCGTCCTTCATCTGCACCTTGATGGCCCCACCCAGGCGTTCAGCCCGAAGGCGGGATTGTTGGTGACCAGCGTGACCGATTGGATCGCGGCGGTCGGAATCAGATCCCAATTCACGGTGTCGCCGAACGCCTCGTTGATACGCACCCCGTTCTGATAGACGGCGATACCTTGCGGGGTCCCGGACACTGGAGACGCGACGAAGCCGCGAAATTGCACGTTCGGCTGAAACGGATTGCCCGCGACCTCGCTGACAATAACACCGGGCACGTACCTCACGAGCGCGTCGCTGATGTTTAACGACCCGGTCTGCTTGATCTGCTCAGCATCCACGAGATGAAGGGTGGCGGGTATCTTGTCGGGATCGAGGCTGACGCCCGGCAATGGCGTGGTCGGAACCACCACCACGGGTTTCGGTACAGCCCGAGACACCCGCGTCGCGGCTTCTGGGCGGCCGCGTTTAACGCTCGGCTTCGTTCCCGTTACGACGATTGGCGGCAATGCCTGAGCACCGAGCGGAGCGTTTTGTGCGTGGGCGCGTTCAGTCCCCGGAAGCAGGCACAACGAAGTCGATGCAATAAGCAGATACCGGGCGCTCATCATTCCATTCCGCTTGCCCGGCAGTCCCGGCATTCGCCGGCCGGCGTGGATTGTCATCTTAACTCGTCGGCACAACCGCGCCAGTCGGAAAAAAATTCCGCCTCTAAAAGGGAATGGTCCCGTCGAAGAAATATCTTGGCCTGAAGCAAACATCCAATCCGCATTAACCGCCTACTTGCGACACAAGGCCGCGCAATTCATCACTGATCGAGGCAATGACGCCGCTGGCGCGCGCTCCCCGCGGACCCGGTAGTGCCTTCTCCAAGATTATTCGCGCCGGCCGGTCGGACAAAAAGAACAGACGGTCCGCCAGTTGGACAGCTTCGTTTAGATCATGGGTGACGAACAGTGTGGTCGCGTTCACGCGGGTCGTGAGCGCCGAAGAGCTCGGCCCGCAGCCGCGCCGCGACCGCCTCATCGAGCGACACGAAGGGCTCGTCGAGCAAGAGAAAATCCGGACGAACCGCAAAGGCCCGGGCGATTGCCGCCCGTCGTGCAAGCCCGAGCGACAATTCTCCCGGGTATCGGGCGAGATGAGAGCCGAGACCAAGTATCTCGATGAGCTCCCTGAGATCGACTTTCACCTGATCGGCGGGAAGCGCGAGGCGAATGTTTTGCTCGACGGTGCGCCAAGGTAGCAACCGAGGTTCCTGGAAGACGATTCCGAGGCGCCCGGATCCTGGGGTGCGTACCTGCCCCTGGAAATCCCGATCTAAACCGGCCGCGATCTTCAGGATGGTCGTCTTGCCGCAACCGGAGGGGCCGATCAGCGCGCCGAACAATCCAGCTTCGAGCCGAAGATCGAAATCACGAATGACCTCCACCGCCGTGCCATCTGCCGAACGATAGCTCTTCGCCTCGATGAGAAGCTCAAGAGGGCCGGCGTCTCCAGCGGTTTGCGCGTCGTTCAAGCGGTTGCACCACAAAGCTTTCGATGACAAGCATAAGCAGGATGAAGCAGATCGCATAGCTCAGTATCTTGACCATGTCGAACAGCGAAAATGCCGAACCGAGGACGAAGCCGACGCCGTTAGGCCGTCCGATCAACTCGACGACCAGCACGATCTTCCAGACGATGGAGAGCCCGGAACGCGAGCTGGCCGCCAGATAGGGCGCGAGCTGAGGCGCGACGACGTCACGGATCCTCGACGGCCATGCGAATTGAAACGCTTTCGCCATTTCGTCCAACTCGGGATCAAGCGCCCGGGCTCCCTCGCGGACGACAACGACGACGTTCGGAAATTTGTTAATGGCAACGGCCAGGATCGCCGCCGTCTCGCTGAGGCCAATCCAGATATAGGCGAACAGCACGACAACCAGCGCCGGCATGTTGAGGAGCACAACGAGCCAAGGATCTGCGTAGCGATCGACCGTCTTCGATCGCCCCATCACGTAGCCCGCGATGACGCCGAACACCATGGCGAGCATGAAAGAACCGAGCACGCGAGCGAGCGTACAGGCCATCTGAAACGGCAGCTCTCCGGAGCGGATGTCCGCCAGCACCGCGAGAATGATCGTCAGCGGATCAGGCAGCAGCCGCGATTGAACCATCGCGGCTGTTACGGCCCAGAGCAGGACCAGCGCGATCAGCGAGAGGGTCCGCGGGAACAAAGTTATTCTCCGCCGGGGGCTGATCGATAGTATAGCGCCGGGTCCAGCTCTTCCGATGGTCCGACGAGCTGCGCGCCACCGATTTTCGCAAGCGCCTTGAACAGGGTACCGGCGTCCTGCTGTTCGGCGGCGATCGGCCGCCGCGGCATTCCATCCCGGGTCCGATCACGATAGGCCTTGAATGTGCGGTCATCCTCCGCGTTCATGAGCGGGCGGATAGCATTCCACTCCTCGTCCGATCGCAGCATGATTTCGTTTGCCTGCTGCGCAATCGCGATGAAGCGATCAATGATACTGCGGTGGTTGGCCGCGAATTGTTCTGAAAAGACATATCCGATCAGCGCGACGGGTGCCTTCAGCCCCAGCGCCGCCTCGGCCTCACGTACCCCAAGGATACTGCGATAGCCCTTTGTCTCCAGGCTCGCGCAGAAATTCCAGAAATTGAGGCTTGCTTCGGCCTCGCCTTGCTGAAGTTTCTGAGACATCAAAGGTGGCGCGCCGTATTCGAGTCTCGCCGCTTGCTTGAGGTCGATGCCCTCGCGGATCGCCGCCGCCTGCACAATCAACCAGCTTTTGTCGAGCGGCCCGCCGGCAATGCCGAGCACGCGACCTTTCAAATCCTTGATATCGCGCACGGGCGAGTCGCCCTTCACCATGATGGCGCCGACCGCGCTGGAATAGGGATGGAACAGCCATTTCGCGCCGAGCGCGCGTGCACGCGCAGCCCAAAGCCAGTCCACCACGGCAAGATCGACCGTACCGCTGTTGAGGGCAAGCTTGCCTGCTTCCGGCGATGCGAATTGGCTGACCTTCAGGTCGAGCCCGGCGCTGTCCGCAAGTCCGTGGCGGCGGATGACGTCCAATTGCCAGGCAAACGTGCCAGTGCTTTGCAGCCCTATGCGCAGGACCTCCGCGCCACGCGCGGGTGCGGTGACAGCAGCCAGGCAGACAATCACGAGAACGCGAAGCAGGTTTATCATCCTCACCGCGCCATTGATGCGGGAATTGCGCCCATTGTCCACTGCCAAGGAAGAGAGCCAACCTCCGCTGAGTTTCCCGCACCGGGGTATCAGTGGCAATCTAGGCTGCGGAGAACTAAGCTTCCTGATAGAGATCCGCGCACTCTGAATGCAGTGCAACAGAAGCGAACCGCAGTTTCAGTGTATGCATGTCGCGAAGCGAACGGCCCGATTGAGCATCCTGTCTGGCGCTGGTGCTGCTCTCCGAGCCTGGCGCGAGCCCAAAAGATCGATACCGAACATCTGTTCGGCTTCACGATCGGAAGCGATGTCGGTGACGTCGGAGACAAAGAGATAGAAGGATCCGTAACGGGACGATTTGCGAAGCGGAGCGGAACCTACGCGGCCGGGGCCAGCACGCTCTCAGTGGAATTCGTCCCGATACAAAACCTCCGAACCGAGTTGACGGGGGTAGTCAATGCCTACGACATCTCCGGGGTGAGTGGGCTGCTCGACCAACGCTACGTGGGATTTGGAGCGGTCGGCGCCGACATCCGCTACCGGCTGCTCGACCGCGCGACCGCGCCGTTCGGTCTGGCAGTCGGCGCGGAGCCTCATTGGAACCGATCCGACGACGTAACCGGCGAAGCTGTTCGCCAATATGGCGTCGATTTTGTCGCCGCCGCCGATTGGGAGGTCATTCCGAATCGGGTCGTCGCTGCATTCAACCTGTTGTACCAGCCCCAAACCACGCGATCGCAACTGAGCGGGACGTGGTCGCAGGCGTCCACAGCCGGCGTTGCGATGGCGGCGATGGCTCAAGTTCGTCCGGGCATTCTTGTCGGCGGCGAGGCTCGATACTTGCGTGTGTACGATGGACTTGGATTGGATACCCTGGCTGGACAGGGCTTTTTTGTTGGGCCGACAGTCTTCTTCAAATTGTCCGAGCGCGCATGGATCACGGCTGCCTGGAGTACACAAGTGGCTGGCCACGCGCCCGCCACCGTTGGTTCGCTCGATCTGGTCAATTTCGAACGCCAGCAGGCCCGGGTCCTGTTCGGCGTCGAATTTCTAAACGGACCGGTAGTAACCGAGCCCGAACGAATTACTTGGCGCAGCTCTTTAGCTCTTTTTCGTCAATCGTGAAGATCGCACCGGCCTTGACCTGCACGTTGGGGACGATGCAGGTGCGCCCGGTTTTGTCGGAAAATTTGATGTCGTAGATGCCGGTGGGGGTATCGGTTATCTTCAGGCGCTCGTCGTGATCGACGGTATGATCGCGGTCATTATCCGCCTGATTGCGACTCCATTCGTTCTTGCCCGGCGACGAAAGCTGCAGCGAAGTGATCGTATTAGCGGTCAGATTCCAGAACTGGGTGTCCTTTGCCGCAGCGCCCGCTGGAATGAGAGCCAGCATGAACGCTGTTGCAAAAGCCAGTCTTATCATTTTCTCGCTGCTCCCCAGAAATATGATGACCTGATCTTCGCGATCATGCGGTCAAGCGCGCGGCATGCCAACGCAAGTGATCTTCCATGAATGTCGAAATGAAGTAATAGCTGTGGTCATATCCAGCGTGACCGCGAAGAACGAGCGGTATAGCCGCCTCCGAACAGGCGCGTTCCAAAAGTTGGGGCCGAAGCTGCTCGGTCAAGAACGGATCGGCATCGCCGTAGTCGACCAGGAGATCGGAAAACCGCGCGCCGTCTTCGATCAAGGCGACACTGTCGTACCTGCGCCAGGCCGCGCGGTCATTGCCAAGATATCCGGTGAACGCCTTGATGCCCCAGGGCACCTGCGAAGGCGCGACAATAGGTGAGAAGGCGGATGCAGCGCGGTAACGATCGGGATGACGCAAGGCGATGGTGAGGGCCCCATGGCCGCCCATCGAATGGCCCAGGATCGATTGCCGTTCGGCATCGACCGGGAATTGCCCGGCGACCAACTGGGGAAGCTCTTCGGTTACGTAGCTCCACATGCGATAATTCTGGGCAAAGGGCGGCTGCGTGGCATCGACGTAAAACCCGGCGCCGATTCCGAAATCATAAGCGCCGGCGGGATCACCCGGCACACCGTCGCCACGCGGACTGGTATCAGGCGCAACAAAAATCAAGCCGAGTTCGGCGCAAATTCGGCGATATTCACCCTTCTCCGTAACGTTGGTGGGCGTGCAGGTCAGGCCTGACAAATACCAGACCGCCGGCAGCTTGACGCCTTCCTCATGCGGCGGGATGTAGACCGAAAGAATCATGGCCGTCCCGGTCTCACGGCTGATGTGCCGATAGAAGCCCTGGACGCCGCCATGTGCGCGGTTCTGCGAAACTGTTTCGAGCGTCATGATATCTCCGCTCCGGCGCCGCAGATCGTCAGGAGACAAGCGTATCGGCGGCTGCTTGCCGGCGGCCGTGGCCACCGGCAGAGCTTGCATCAGAGGCGTCGACGCTCAGGCTGCGGCTGCCCTCTTGGACTTGGCCACATGCGCGGCGATCGCGTCCATCAGCGGCGGGGAGAGACAGTCATATGGCTCAAGCCCGAGTTCCCTCAGGCGCGACCGGATGCCGTCCATCTCTGACGGCTCGACGCCTGACTCCAGCACCGAGGATACGAACGCCGCAAAGCCTGGAGCCGCCGAGCCGGACTCCTGGAACAGTTCGGGGTGGATGAAATCCAGACCGTAGAAGGGATGCGACTTGTTCTCGATGCGGCCGTACATATGCGTGCCGCAAACCTTGCAGGCGTGCCGCTGGATGGTAGCCGACGGATCGACGACCGCAAGTTTATCGCCATTCTCGAGCACAGTAACGCTGTCGCGCGGGACCACCGCGACCACCGAAAAGATCGATCCATCCGGCTTCCAGCATTTCGTGCACCCGCAGGCGTGATTATGGGCGACATCTCCCTTGATGCCGACTTTGACCGGCTTGTCGGAGCATTTGCAGACCAGGGTGCCGCCGGCAAAATTGCCTGATCCCTTCTTCACGCCATTGTCAACCGATGGGTGGATATGAACAGTCATAGGCCTATCCTCCTTGTGTTTGACGTTTTTGATTTAGAACACGACGACGGAACGGATCGACTTGCCTTCGTGCATCAGGTCAAATCCTTTGTTGATCTCCTCCAACTTGAGAACGTGAGTGATCATTGGATCGATCTGAATCTTGCCGTTCATGTACCAATCCACGATTTTTGGCACATCGGTACGTCCGCGGGCACCCCCGAACGCGGTGCCCTTCCAGACCCGGCCGGTCACGAGTTGGAACGGCCGAGTTGAGATTTCCTTCCCGGCTTCCGCAACGCCGATGATGACGGAGACGCCCCAGCCTCGGTGGCATGCCTCCAGCGCCTGGCGCATCACGGTGGTGTTGCCGGTGCAGTCAAAAGTAAAGTCGGCGCCTCCATCCGTCAGACTGACGAGATGCTGCACGATATCGCCGCTGATCTTCGACGGATTGACGAAGTGCGTCATCCCGAAACGCCGTCCCCATTCATCCTTGGAATCGTTGAGGTCGACGCCGATGATCTTGTCAGCGCCTACCATTTTCGCGCCCTGGATGACATTGAGCCCGATGCCGCCGAGACCGAATACAACGACGTTGGCGCCCGGCGTGACCTTGGCGGTATTGACGACGGCGCCGACACCCGTCGTCACACCGCAGCCGATGTAACAACTCTTGTCGAATGGCGCGTCCTCGCGAATCTTTGCGACGGCGATCTCCGGCAGCACCGTGAAGTTCGAAAAAGTCGAACACCCCATATAATGAAAGATCGTCTCTCCCTTGTAGCTGAAGCGCGACGTGCCATCGGGCATCACGCCCTTGCCCTGCGTTGCCCGGATCGCGGTGCAGAGGTTGGTTTTTTGGCTAAGGCAGCTTTTACACTGGCGGCATTCGGGCGTGTATAGCGGGATGACGTGATCGCCCGGTTTCACCGACGTTACACCCTGCCCCACCTCTCGAACGATGCCCGCGCCCTCGTGGCCGAGGATGGAAGGAAAAATTCCTTCGCTGTCGAAGCCATCCAGCGTATAGGCGTCGGTGTGGCAAATTCCTGTCGCCTTGATCTCGACAAGAACCTCACCGGCCCGAGGACCATCCAAATCAAGTTCGACGATTTCAAGCGGCTGCTTGGCTTTAAACGCGACTGCGGCGCGTGTTTTCATTTTGCCCTTCCTCCGCGCGATGATTTTTTTCTTGAGCCCGAATTGGTTGAGCTCGGATTAGCTTCCGTCTTGCAAGTTCTCAAACTTTTGGAGGCTGCGCGTCGACGAAATTCAAGGCGCGGCGATGTTATAGTATAACGTACCGGCTGCGGCGACAGGGCGTGACACTCCCTGATATTATCTTTTTTATGTGAGAAACATTGCACGCTTGCGTTCAATGTCAAGGCCGGTCAGTTCGAAGCTCTCATTCTTGCTTGTGCGTGAACGCAAGTTGCATCGCGGGAGACTCTGATCCGGAATTTTCACCGCCTTCAACGCTAGCGGATAGCGATTTCTGCCGAAATAGAAACCAGGAGAACAGTTCCACGTAATACCGTAAGTGTCTGTTTTGAATTTTACTCAGAGGGCAGAACGGAATGATTGAAATCATCCTGACGATCTGTGCCGTGGCCAATCCGGCCAATTGCGAAGAGAAGTATCTCCAGTTCGGGTGGGACGGTTCGCTCCGTCAATGCGTGATGGCAGCGCAGCCCTATATCGCCGAGTGGATCGGCAAGCATCCGGAATGGATCGCCACCAAGTGGAGCTGTGACTATCCCGGCCATGAGAAACGGCGGATTTGATGCGTGCCGGCTATTCGGGCTGTTCAATTCGGACCGAAGGCGACGGCCCAGGGCAATTCGCCGACCTGAATCGATTTAATGACCCGCAGCGACGCGACATCGATTACCGAGACGTCGTTCGAGACGCCGTTGGCAACCAGCAGATATTTTTCGTCCGGGGTAAACGCACCATGCCACACGCGCTGTCCGACCAGCAGGTATTTCAGCACGGCATGAGTGACGCCGTCGATGACCGCCACGCGGTTGGCAGGACCGAGGTCGACGAACCCAAGCTTGCCATCTTTGGTAATGTTGATGCCAACGGGCTGGATCGCCTCGGAGCGCAAGCCAGGGATTTCAAAGCTTACGGTTTGCTTGAGCTGGCGGGTTGCCGGATCGATGATCGCGAGATTGCCGCCGATCTCCGAACTCACCCACAGCTCCGATCCGTCGGACTTGTATGCCGAAAAGCGCGGCCGGGAGCCAACCAGCAGGTTGCCCACAATCTCACGGCTTGTCGTGTCAATGAAATGAACCATGCTCGTCGTCTCGGAGGTGCATATCAAGGTTTTTAATCCGGGCTGACTGCCATGCCTTCCGGTTCCGTGCCGACCAAAATCTGGCCCAGGGCTGCGCGCTTCTCCATGTCGATGATGGTGACCATCGCGTCATTTTCATTGGCGACGTAAAGCAGCTTACCGGCCGGATCGAGTATGAACTGCTCGGGGTCCGGACCGGACGGCAGATCGCCGGCATCGTTGCGCGTTTTGGTGTCGAAGACCTGGATCACGTCATCGTCGCCAACCGCGACGACAACGAACTTGCCGTCACGGGTGACTTCGATGCCACGCGGCCGCTGTCCGGTCTTGATGGTCGCGACAGTCTCCAGTTTGTCGGTATCGATCACCGAGATTGAATTGCTCTTTTCGTTGGAAACATAAGCGAGAAAGGCATCTGCCCGATCGATCGTCATCACAAGTCCGAGCAATGACGAACCCAACGCCGCGATAAAACGCAAATCGAACATGTCTTACCTCTCCAATCTGTCAGACTTGGTCGCGCTCGCTTCTCAATGCGGCCTATGTCACGCGTTTCGCCCGATCAAGAGAACCAGCAATTCAGCCTTTACGGATTTGCTCCATTCCTTGCGTCAGACGATAGATAGGATAGCCTCAAAGCTCAAACGGGAAGAAACGCCGGGCTCGTTCGGGTACATCGCCGGTCAGGCGATGTTGCGGCGCAATTGCCTTAGCTTGCCCGACCATTGCAGTGGAGACCTTACTTGCTCCGTCTTCTGATTGGCTTTTTCGCAACTATCGCTATCGGCGGAGCCGGGCTGGCCGATGAACCGCTGGAGATCAAGATCGGTTACCTTCATCAAGCGCCTTCGAGGATCAAGATCTCGCTGGTCGACGTGCCGGCCAGCAACGACGGCTTAGCCGGAGCGCAGTTGGCGATCGAGGATGACAATGCCACCGGGCGTTTCCTCAACCAGCGTTATTCGCTAATCGACAAATTGCTTGGAGAAAACGAGGACCCCGTGGCGGCGATGCAGGTGCTGGCCGACCAGGGTCCGTCGTTCATCGTGACGAGCCTCGATGCGGATCGGCTGCTGAAGATGGCCGATGCCGGCAAGGGGCGGGGCGAGACCTTCCTGAATGCGTTGTCGACTGACGAGCGACTGCGGGAGCAGGATTGCCGCGCGAATGTTTTTCACGTGGCGCCTAGCCGCTCCATGCTCGCGGACGCGCTGGCGCAGTATCTTGTCTGGAAAAAGTGGCGCAAATGGATGC
Organism: uncultured Alphaproteobacteria bacterium; assembly: GCA_963764155.1. Taxonomy (GTDB): domain Bacteria; phylum Pseudomonadota; class Alphaproteobacteria; order Rhizobiales; family Xanthobacteraceae; genus Bradyrhizobium. The sequence goes on along the minus strand of CAVXRI010000008.1, from coordinate 38,728 downwards.
TGATGACCGGTTCGCACGAGAACGACGGGCTGTTTGCCGAAGCACTACGCCATGCCGCAACACGGTTCGGTGCAAAAATTGTCGAGGAGCGGGTATTCAAGGACGTTGGCGGCGCGCGACGAACGGACAGCGGCGTCGCCGAGATTCAACGACAGATGCCGGTCGTGACGCAGGGCGCGCCCGACCACGATGTGCTTGTTGCGGCGGACGAAAGCGAGGTCTTTGCAGGCTACTTGCCATACCGGACCTGGGACCCTCGCCCCGTCGCCGGCTCGGCCGGATTGGTGCCCACTTCGTGGGACGCGGCCTTCGATCAATGGGGCGCCGTCCAGTTGCAAAACCGCTTCACGAGAAAGTTCCAGCGATCCATGACGGCAAATGACATGCAGGTCTGGACGGCGGTTCGCATGATCGGCGAAGCGGCAAGCCGAACCTCCTCCGGCGATCCCGGCAAGATGCTCGCCTACATGAAGAGCCCGGAGTTTTCGGTCGCGGCCTTCAAAGGCCAAAAGCTCGACCATTCGCGACTGGAACTTGCAGCTTCGGCAGCCCATCCTGCTGTTCGACGGCAGAAACACTGTATCGGTGTCGCCTCAGGAAGGCTTTCTTCATCAGGTATCGACGCTCGATACGCTCGGTCTGGATCGCCCCGAGACCAAGTGCAATTTGAAATGACCACGCGAAACGAATGCCCTTCCTTGCGTCGGGTCCAGGCGTTAGCCCACATATCTTATGGCTGCCCGCACATCCCTCGGGGCAAACTTGCTATCATCAAAACTGAAGGAGAATTTTCAATGATCTCGCGACGTAACGTTTTGAGCCTCTTGGCCACCGCGATCTTGATCGGCAGTCAACTTCCGGCCTTCGCAAGAAAAGCGCGCTCCAGCGCGCTGACCATGCTGGACACGGACAATGACGGTACCGTCGACCTCGCGGAGGCCAAGAAGGCAGGCGCTGCAGTGTTCGACAAGCTGGATCGCGATCACGACGGTACGCTGGAGAAGCGAGAGCTTGCCGGCAGGCTAAGCGCGAAAGAGTTCGGCGCCGCTGATCCCGATCACGACGGAACACTGACCAAGGACGAGTACCTCGCGGTGGTCGAGCAGCGCTTCAAAGCGGCAAATCGGGACAGCGACGACACACTGGATGCAAAGGAATTGGCCAGCAAGGCCGGCCAGAGCCTTCTGCAACTCCTAAAATAGTGGAACCTCGGCGCGAAGTTTGAGATCACATGAAAAAAAGCGCCCAGACTGCCGCGCCGCACAGACCGGCGAACCAGACAAGAGAGAGCCAGAAAATCAAATCGGTTCGTGTCATGGCTCTCGGCCGAACTACTTGCAGCGCCACGGACTCCCCGGCTCGTGGCGCCGGAGCTTTAACCAGAGGCTGAGATTTAAGTCTTGTCGTCGACCGCCAAGAATTTGAGATTTCGCGCCAAAAGGCTTTGTGAAAAGAAAGTTGCTTCGTCATTTATCGATGCCGGCGGCGTCCGCTGATCGGAATTGGGTTGGAGTCATTCCGGTCCAACTTTTGAAGGCATGGGTAAAAGAGCTGACCTCGCAATAACCCAAAAGCCACGCGATTTCGGAAACCGGCAACTCGCGATCGCCCAGGTAGCGTTTGGCGAGAATGACCCTTAGTTGTCCCAGAACTTCGGCGTAGGGCGCACCTTGCTCGCGAAGCTTTCGCGAAAGCGTGCGCGAACTCATCCCAAGCTGGCGCGCGACTTCCGCGGCTCCGGCCGTGCCGTGCGGAAGGAGCTCTGGTATAATCCGCTCGACCTCCGAACGAATGTTTGCGCGCGGGCCCGGCCGGGAAGCCGCCGCTTCCTCCGCGTATTGCTGCAGCAGCCTGTTCAAATAGGTGTCACGTCCGACAACCGGGAGCGACGCCGTGGGAGCCGAAAAAACCATCTGGTCAGCGTCAGCGTCAAATTTGACCTCGCTTCCAAAGAAGGCCTCGATTTCTGAAGGCTTGCCAATCCGTAAATGCCTGAGCTTCAGTTGCCGCGGCGCTAGTCGGGTAGCTGTGACCTGCCGGCAAATGCGTATCAGCGTGACCAACCAGAATTCTATCTGATGGCGATCGGTGCGCCGGTCCACGTTGACGTACTCAAGAGCAATAGATGCGGTACGATCCAGGCTGAAATGCAAACGGACCCCTTCATTGACAACTCCGCTGTAGCGCTCGGCCTTGCGACAGGCATCCGCAAGCTGCTCCGAAGATGCCATGATGTAGTAAACCAGACCGATCTCGCGCAGGTCGAAGCTGCGTGCCAGGTGAAATCCGAGAAACTCATCCTGTAGCTCTTCGGCTGCCAATTCCAACAGCTTGATCTGGCCGGGGACCGGAAGACGAGCGGTCGGGTCGTCGACCTGACCGGCAGTCAGTCCTGCCCGGGAAATAACGGCGCTGACGTCCTTGCCCGCTTCGCGCATTCGAGCGCATGCCAGACGGGCGATCCCGCCGGAGGCGCTTGGTATCGAACGGAGGCTTTCGCCTTCTCCAGAGCGCATGCGAACGAGTCCATTGTTGCGATTTACGAGCTCAGGCATTCTCCGCCTGCAATCAGCATATCCGCAGCCGGTTGATGGCTTGATCTTGATCAAGCCAGCCCTTGACCGAAGACCCGGGTTTACTCGCCGCCGGTCAGGTGGGGAAGCGTCGCGCCGACCGCCCCCAATGACGAACCGTGATCCGTTGAGCCGAGATTCCGGTCAGTGTGTTATTCGTGGCACATCCAAAAACTGCAAATCGGCTTAGCTTGGCCTTTCTCCCTAGCCTTGGACCCGTCGCAAATGGCGGGTTCTTTTTGGAAAGGGTGTGGGTCGGTTCTCGTGCCATGCCGCAGAGCAGCGGCTCAGAGAACAAAAAACCCAACACTCGAAGTGCGCTGGACAATTCTTTGACGGCTTTAGCTTGAGCCGCGATGAGACGCCGCGACCAAAACTCATGGAGCGGTTCCAATGGCTGACGACATTTCTGCATCCATCATTCCTTTGCACCAAACCCAGCCATCGCCAAAGCGGACTCGGACGGTTGCGAAGCGCGTACAAGTCAACCAGCCCCGTCGACGAAAAACGAAAGGGGAAAGCGCTGCGAAGCCGGCGACCAATTCCGTCGCACTGCCCTCGCCTGTTCCAGCGCTTACCACGCCCGTCAGCACAATCCCCCTGCCGTCATCCGGCACGCCGGCGGTCACGCCACGCCGCCAAGCCGCCCAGATTTTGCTTCTGATCGCAGCCTTCGGCCTCGCGGGCGTTGGCGTCACCATGAACGGCTGGTTTGCCCAGTCCCTCGGATCGAGCGATGTCGCCGGCTGGCTCTTTCTGGCTGTAGGCGTAGCCGCCGATCTCGTCGCGCTCGCTGTGCCCTCAGTTGCTACCCGGCTTTGGCAGACACGCCACCGCGCGACAGCGGTTGCAGGTTGGGCAATCTGGGCAATGACCTTTGCCTTTGCCGTGATCGCGGGAATCGGGTTTGCAAGCACCAACATCACCGACGTAAAGCTCGCGCGCGCGTCGCGCGTGACGCCAACGATCGAAACCGCGCGGGCCGAACTTACCGACGCCATGACAGCGCGAGACCGGGAATGCGCGCATGGTGTTGGGCCTATTTGCAGACAGCGCGAAGAGACGGTAAATGGACGCCGCCAGGCGCTCGATACTGCCATGCGCTCGATCGAGCAGACGGCCGATCCGCAGACCAACTCCGCAAGCCGCGTCGTCGCCTGGATAAGCAGAGGCGTCCTTCAGCCAACGAGCGAAGACTTCGCCATGTTGCGGTTGGTCCTGCTGGCATTCTTGCCGCAGATTGGCGGCATCCTGTTGATGGTCGGACGCAGTGACGGTCAAGCACCTGGCAGGCTGATCCCAACTCCGGCCAGCTGAGACGCGCTGGACTTGGCAGAGCTTTGGTCGAACGATCCAAAAACTGGGCAGAAGCTGCAGAAATCATAGGCGCTTCCGTGGCTTGAGAAGTCTCGAGAGGGTCCCAAGCCTGACACGCAGCTACCCAGTAGAAAAATAGTCCGCCAAGAACTTTTTCGCTGTGGATAGCTGAAAAGATTTCTGGAGATTTCGACCTTTGAGCGCATGCTGGTAGCACTCTGGACGAATTTCCGATCGTCGAGAACGGGGTACCTCCATGACCAGCCTTCGGCACAAGCGGCTCGAACATTATCAGGCCGCCGCGGATACGTGCGACGTACTCGCCGGGGGAACGACTGATGGATCGAAGCAAGCCGCATATGAGCACATCGCGGCACATTACCGCGATCTTGCGACGACTTTTCGTCAGGCGCTCGTAATGCGCGATGCCGCATTGCGTGCTATGGCGCCAAGGTCGCCGGGTTCGCAGTTGCTTCATTAGCAACAACGCGTTGCGTTCCGGCTAAAAGCGTGATGTCGCAAGCTCTACCGCGGCGCCTTGGCCGTTCAGCTAGCGCGCCTCAGCATCGCTGTGTTCAATCTTATGTCTGATCGTTTCACAGGTTTTGCGAACAGCCTGAGTTAGCACGGCACAATCCTCGATCCGCCTGAAAATCTGTTTTGCTTCCTCGCGATATGCCGCCGCGGTATCGCGCATGTAAGCAATCGCATCATGCACTTCCTCTGTCATCGCCTCGCATCTCTGCGCCGCGCCGACAAGTTCGGCGCCCATCGCTTCGATTTCCTTCGCGGCGGCTTCATAGTCGCGCACCACGGCCTCGGCACTCAGCGCGCCGACACGCGACACGCCATATTGATGCTCCACATAATCCGGCATTGGGCCAGATCGGACCGGTGCTGACATGGACGGCGAAACGCGGCCCGGAACGGATCCTGCAACATCCGCCTCAAGCTTATCCAGATCCAGTAGGACGTTGTGGGGAATTTTCTCGATGCTGGTCATAGGTATCCCTCTGATACGCAAAGTGGACAGCCCAGCCGTCGCGCATTAGTGACTAAAATCCGCCGGGCGTCCCTACCCTGTGTAATTGCTATTTTGCTGCAAACTGATATGGGGCCTCCGCCTTGGCAACTCAGGTTTGTTGCTGAAACGACCTCCCTTGAGATGTTCTCGCCCTCCCTCCCGACGACGGCGGCACGCGCACGCTGACGTCGTGTCCGCCTGCCAGGAAGCTGGTTCAATGAACAAGGATAGACTTACTGCCTTCAGCGACGGCGTAATCGCGGTCATCATCACGATCATGGTGCTTGAGATGAAAGTGCCCCAGGGCTCTGGCTTGGCAGAGCTTTGGCCGCTTGCGCCGGTGTTCGTAAGCTACGTTCTAAGTTTCGTGTATGTCGGCATCTATTGGAACAACCACCACCACTTGCTGCATGCAGCCCGTTCGGTCGACGGCCGGATACTATGGTGCAATCTTCATTTGTTATTCTGGTTATCGCTGGTGCCGTTCTGCTCGGGGTGGATGGGCGAGAACCATTTCGGTACATGGCCAGTCGCGCTCTATGGCGCGGTACTCTTCATGTGTGCTCTGGCCTATTACGTATTGGCGCGGCTACTGGTTGCTCACCACGGACAATCCTCGAATTTAGCAGTCGCCTTGGGCAGCGACAGAAAAGGACTGGCTTCAATGCTGCTATACATTGTCGCCATTCCACTTGCCTTTTTCAACACAGTGGCTGCATTCGCTGTCTATGTTCTCGTTGCCGTCATGTGGTTCATACCCGATCGTCGGATTGAAAAAAGAGTTCGGCCGTAACACGCCAAATTTAAGTTATCGAGGCGGCTCAAATTCCACTCAAGTCGGACAACCAGGGCATGGAAGCCTGCGCACCGCGGCTGGTGACGCTGTATGCCGCAGCACGTTGCGCAAAGATGATCGCCGCGTCGACATCAAATGTTCTGCACCACTCCGCGGCAAAAGCGCCGACGAATGTATCGCCGGCGCCTGTGGTGTCGACAGCTTGCACGACGGGAGCCGGGATCACGCGTGCTCCATCTAACGTGGCTCGCAGCACGCCTTCCGGCCCCAATGTTGTGATCACCGTCTGAACTCCGCGAGCGAGCAAGGCTCTCGCGGCTGCTTCGAGATCCGCAACCGTGCCGGTTGGCAATCCTGTCAAACCCGCGAGCTCGTGACGGTTCGGCACCAGAAAACGGATACCATTCAGCAAAGCATCCGTTACCGGCCTCGCCGGCGCCGGATTGAGCAGGACCGGAACGCCGCGTTTTTTCGCAATTTCAACAAGGTGCTCAATCGTCGCTACAGGAGACTCGAATTGGCAGACGACGATCGAAACCTCGGCAATCTCGTCCGCTGCCGCGTCGATATCGTCCGGCAGCAGAAGATCGTTGGCCCCCGCGGCAATGGCGATGCTGTTCTCGCCCGACGTTTCGCTTAGAACCAGTGCTACTCCCGTGGAAGATGGTCGAACGTGGAGATGGGAGGTCTCAACGCCGCTATCCAGCAGTGATGCCTTCAGACTTCTACCGAAATCGTCATTGCCAATGCTGCCGATAAAGCTGACCTTGCCGCCAAGACGTGCTGCCGCTGCTGCCTGGTTTGCGCCCTTTCCACCCGGCTCTACCCGGAAATCATGCCCGCGCACCGTCTCGCCGGGCTTCGGGAGCTCGGGCATCGCGATCATAAGATCCGCGTTCGCGCTGCCGACGACGACAATCTTGCTCATGGGCTTACCGTATCCGAATTGTCGCGAGCGCCTTCAGTTTGAATTCACTCCGCCTCCGCGCTGGCGTCTCGCATCTTCTGCGCATAAACATTGATGATGAGCGCGATCAGCAAAATGAGGCCGCGGATCAAAATTTTCAGGAAACTGTCGATGTTGACGTGGTCTAGCCCATTGTTGAGCACCCCGAGCACCAGCAAACCGATGATGGTGTTGCCAATGCCTCCACGCCCGCCGAACAGGCTGGTGCCGCCGACCACAACTGCGGCAATGGCGTCAAGCAGAAATGTGTCGAACTGGTTCTGCTGGGCACTGCCGAAATAAGCCACGCCCAGCATGCCGGCAAAACCACTGAGCATGGCCGAGATCACCAACACCGAGCCAATGATGAATTTCACGTTGACGCCCGAATATTCGGCAGCGTCGCGGTTACCGCCGGTCATGTACACATAGCGGCCGAATCGCGTGTAGGTGAGAATGAGATGGGCAATCAGCAGCACTAGCACGGCAACCACGATCAGCCAGCGTAGGCCGAAATATTTGCCGGAGCCGAGCACCTGGATGATCTCGGGAAACTTGTAGGCGATCTGTCCCCGCACCAGCATGGCGGAAATTCCGGCGGCGATCTGCATCATCGCCAATGTCATGATGAAAGAAGGAATGCCGATGCGAGTCACGCCGAAAGCCGTGATCAGACCAAGCACGCCGCACGCCATCAGTGCAAGGATCACGGCGACGATGCCGGGCATCGGCACGTTTTGAATGTTGGCGTACTCCGGCTGCAGCGTGAAAAACGCCATGACGATGCCGATGGCATTGGCGACGGCGGCAACTGAAAGGTCGATCTCGCCGGTGAGAATGACAAAGGTGAGGCCCACTGCAATGATTGAGGTCAGTGAAACCTGTGCGAGGATGTTGGCGAAGTTGCCGAGCGTCATGAAGGACGGGCTGGCGATCGAGAAGAAAAGAAACAGCGAAAACAGCGTGATCAACGGCGCGATGTTGCGCAACTGGCTGCGCAGAAAATGCGCCAGATCGAAGCGATTGCCAGCGGTTTTCGCCGTGTCAGTCATGTCACTTTTCTTCTCCACGCTGAATTCTTTCACCAACTTCAGCAAGCTCACGCGGCCGCCAGCAGATCCGCCTTCTCCACGCGTCCTTCTTCGAATACCTTCACCACACGCCCGCGCTTCATGACCAGCACGCGATCGGCCAGAGTTCAGAATCGTTTCGGGCTCCGTCGACAGCACGATTACAGCGACCCCTTGGTCGCGGAGCGCCCTAACAATGCGGATGACATCCTCCTTGGCGCCGACATCCATACCGCGCGTCGGCTCTGAGAGGACGAGCACCTTGGGTTTACGGGTCAGCCATTTCGCCAATGCTACCTTCTGCTGATTGCCGCCCGAAAGTTGTCCGACCTGCATTTCGACCTTGGCAGGGCGAATCTGCAGATCGGCGATGTGCGATTTGGCGATGTCGCGCTCAACCTGCGGCTTGAGCCAAAGCCGATGGATACGTTGCAGGATCGAAATCGAGACGTTCTTGTAAATCGGTTCAGTACGAAACAGCATCATGCGCCGGTTCTCGGGCACGTAGGCGATACCGGCCTCACTCGCAGCAACCGTGGAGCTAAGCGGTAGGGGATTGCCCTCGAGGATGACCGTGCCGCCATCGAGCGCGAGCTTGCCGAATAGACAGCGCGCAAGCTCGATTTGACCGCAGCCCATGAACCCATAGATCCCGAGGATTTCGCCGGCGCGCGCATCGAACGACATGTCCTTTAGCGCGCTACCCTGGCTCGCTTGCCGCGCCGATAAAACCACGGGCCTGGATTCGTCACCCCGAAGGACGGCGCTCTCGCCAGCGGAGAGCTCCTTTGCGCCACGGCCGATCATGTATGAGATCAGCTGATCCTTGCTCGTCGCTGCAGCATCGACCGCCGCCACCTTACGCCCGTTGCGGAATATGGTGACATGGTCGGAGATGGCCAGGACGTCTTCGAGAAAATGCGAGATGAAGATAACGCTGCGGCCTTCGTCGCGAAGCTGGCGCAGGATCTTGAATAGTCGGTCGACTTCCGGCGGCGAAAGGGCAGATGTCGGCTCGTCGAGGATGATGATGCGAGCACCGGAAAACAACACGCGGCTGAGTTCGATCAGCTGTTGCACACCGACCGGCAGCGAGCCCATGCGGGTGCGCGGATCAATGTCGAGGCCCAGACTGGCAATTTGACGGCGCGCAGCCTTCCCCATGCCAGTCCAGTCGATCACTCCGCGTACGGTGGGCTGCGTGCCGAGGAACACGTTCTCCGCAACGCTCAGATCGGGAACGACGGATAACTCCTGATGCACCATGCCAATCCCGACGGCGAGCGAGTCGTGCGGGTTGCGAAACCGCACCTCCCGCCCGTCGAGCAGCATCTGGCCCTGGAAGTCATGATGCACACCGGCGATGATCTTCATCATGGTGGATTTGCCGGCGCCGTTCTCGCCAACGAGACCGTGAATCTCGCCGCGCGCCATTTTGAAATCCACATCACGTAAGGCAGATACGCCGCCAAAGCTTTTCGAAACGTTTTTTAGTTCCAGCAAGGGCGAGGTGCTGCCTGCGGAAGCGGTTTCGGGCGGAGTCATTGATGAGCATTCCGATTAGGCCCGTACCCGCTCCCTGATAGTCGAGACCGGGCAGGTCCTGCGCCGTCTGTTTGAGATGGCCCTCCTCCTCTGGGGAGTGAGGAAGCAAGCAGGGCGGGCTCTCCGGTCCCGCCCTGCTCAGTCCAAAGCTAAATCAGGAAGTGTCGCTCCATCCAGGCGATGCCGGGGGCAGTTTCTTTTGTGATGACCGGACCGTCGGTGACGATATTCTTGGGAATGCCCTTGCCGGTGGTTTCGCCGCTGACAACAGCGGCGACGCCCGCCGCAACAGCCCAGCCATGAATACGGCAGGACGGGTTGCGCACTGTCGCCAGCATGCGGCCATCCATGACTGCCTCCAGCGCCGGAGGCATGGCATCGACGCCGCCGATGATGATGCCGGTCTTGCCCCGCGCCTTCATGACATTGGCGGCAGCCAATGCCATGTCGTCATTGTGAAAGAAGGCGGCCTTGATGTCGGGATACTTTGTTAGATGGGTATCCCAAATACGGGCCACCTTGGTTACATCCCAATCGGCGGGATCGGTGTTCAGCACCTGGATCTTTGGATAGTTCTTGATGATTTTCTCGAAGCCCTTGGCGCGGCCCTGGGCTCCCGAATGACCAAGGGCGCCCTGCGTCATGATGATCGTCCCCTCGCCGCCCATCGCATCGACGATTTGCTGGGTAACCGAAGCGCCCATGAAGATGTTATCCGGCGCCAGCATCGTATGGACCTTGATCGTATCGAGCGGAGCGATAAGCGTGTCGAGATCGATCACCGGAATGCCGGCGTCGATCATCTTGTTGACGGGATCCACGAGCGTGCCGATGCCAAAGGCCTGAATGGCGACGAAGTCCCATTTCTGGGAGGCCATGTTGTCGATGGCGGCGCGCTGCTTGACAGCGTCGAGCTGACCGTCGAACCAGGTGACCTCGACATTCATAAGCTTGCCCCAGGCCTCGGCCGCCTGCTTGCCCTGCGCGCACCAGGTCGCCTGCAGGCCGGCGTTGGAGAACGCAGCCTTCAGCGGTTTTTCCGATTTGATCAGCTCGTCGGCCATCGCGGGATTAAATCCTGCGGTGGCCATGTAGGCGCCGGCGATGCCGAGTGCACTCGCACGTAACAAGAAGTCGCGGCGATCTTGTTCTATTTTGTTTTTGGCGTCAGACATTTGGGCTCCTTGGTGTTTGCAACACAGCGGTGAGCTTTCAGGCTGTTCAACTCCCCAAAGGACCAGGTTTTCCCGGTCTCCTTATTTGCGTAAGATCGGCGCCATCGATCACAAATGTCAACACCGTCCGACGATTTTCCGTTCACCGCCTCCAAGGCAAGTCTAAGGCTGGCTTTCGGCTAATTGGCGAACTGCACCGATCGAGGTGATCGAGTTGCGGCCCAACATGAACTCGCGGGCGAGCCTCAGGGCGCGGCGTTCGCAGCGCGCTCGGCGGTCGGGATCGCCGATCGACTCCATATCCTCGACATGGGCAAGACCAAGAATGCGCCGCGCCATCTTCGCGCCGGCGAACCCAATCGAGTTCCTGCAGCAGACGTGTGATGAAGTCGGCGCGGTGGGCGTCGAGTGCACGGCGACCGTTCTCGTCCTCGAACAGTCCCGACACGAACGCGTCGCCAGTGGCCCCTGCCCTCCAAAGCCCAAGGAAGTTGATTTCGAACACGCGCCAGAACGCTTCCAGCGTATCAAGAAGCCAGCGTTGATAATCTCTCCGGTCATCGCCGGGCGTGGCGTGACCGTCCTGCGAATAATACGACAGGAGCAGATTAGCCATGAGGGCGCCGAGGTCGAATCCCATCGGTCCATAGACGGCGAACTCTGGATCGATGACGCGCGTTTGATCCGAAGTCACCATGATGGAGCCGGTATGCAAATCGCCGTGCAGCAGCGCCTCGCCACGGGAGAGAAACATCCATTTCAGCTCCTGCACCGCGATCTTCAGGTGTGCATCCCCCCGAAATTCGGCGGCTATGTCATCGAGCTGCGGCTTTGTCCAGCGGTTGAGCTCTGCGATGCGGTATGGGTCGGTGAACACCAACTCCTCAGTTATCCCGCACAGCGCAGCGTTGAGACTGAACATCGACTGCTGATCGCGCTTTTTGGCAGCCGGCAATGCGAGATCGGAGGTGGAGAATAAGGTGTGGGCGGTGAACTGGGCGATGTCATCGGCCAGCTTTGGGTAGCGGATACCTTGGATCAAACCCTTGCGGAGAATAATGTGCGGCTCCAGCAACTCCATCACGATCGCGGCACGGACCTGGTCGAAGAGATAGATAGTTGGAACCAAATCCGGCACCACGGCGGCCTCAGCCTTGAGCGCCTCATGCTCGAAATGCGCGCGGTCGATTGGAAGTGGCCAGCTTTCGCCCACTAGCCGCACATAAGGCAATGCCTGCTTCACGCATACGCCGCCGGTTGGACCTTTGACGATGAAGACAAGATTGAGATTGCCGTCGCCGACTTCTCGGACAGACCAATCTTGTGATCGTCCGCCGAGGACGTTGCCCGCCTGAGGGCTGTTTTGCAGGAATGGCCGGATCGTTTGTTCGGTGAGCGGTGCATAACCTGCGCCACCCGTAAACCGGTTCTTGACGCCGCCCATATCAGTCATCCGGGCCTCTTGCATACGTTCCCTCGGCAGCTTACCGCGCCGTCCCGGCGTCAAGTCTTCAAAAAAGAGGCGATCGAAGTGTTACCGGAACGATCTATGCCGGAAACAAGGCGCCATTATCGCCGTTTGTTCACGGGGTTTCGGCGGTCAACCGGTGTCGGCTGCAGAAGACCTGCTGCTGATTAGGAGTCTGACTGTTTTCAGGGTTTTCAATTGCAGAGGAGTGCGCTTATGAGCCTTATCAAACCAAGGGCTTACATCGGAAATGTAAACTGAAACACGATCCCGGCCGGCTTGGTGCTCGCGGTCGTTGGCTCATTCGGAATAGGTCGATCACGACTCCCGCGTTAGCGACGCAGTGCTGATCGTCTCGAGCGCCGAAAAGCCTGGTGAGCAGGATTGCAGGCTTGGCTTCTCGGTCCCGCCGGTGCCATTGCTCGCGTCGCGAGGCACCCCATGTCTTGGGCACAGCAACCCACTCTAGTCAGGAAACATTCATGGCCAAGCTCGACGGCAAGATCGCCCTCATCAGCGGAGGCACCAGCGGTATCGGTGCGGAGACCGCCAAACTTTTCAAATCCGAAGGCGCTACCGTGGTTGTTACCGGGTCCAGCGAGCGCTCGGCGGAAGCCGCTAAGGCGGCGCTGCCGGCGATCGAGGTATTGGTCTCAGATGCCGGCGACGTGGCAGCCACCAAGGTCCTGGTCGACCAGGTCAAGGCCAAACACGGGCGCATCGACATCCTGTTCGTCAACGCCGGTATCGCAAAGTTCGCGCCGATCGCGCAGGTCGACGAAGCCTTCTACGACAACCAGTTCAACATCAACGTGAAGGGCGCATTCTTCCTGATCAAGCACGCCATACCGATCATTCCAGACGGCGGCGCCATCATCCTAACCGCTTCGGTAGCGGGCGCGAACGGAGGACTGGGTGGCAGCACAATTTATGGATCGACCAAGGCTGCGCTGCGTTCCTTCGGCCGCACGATCGCCAAGGAGCTGACGCCGCGCGGCATCCGGGTTAACACCATCAGCCCCGGTCCTATCATTACCCCTATCCTCGACAAGGGCGGCCTCACACCGGCTCAGAAGGACAACTTCATCGAGGGCGCCAAGACCCGCATTCCGCTCGGCCGCACCGGCACCGCCGCCGAAGTTGCCGCCGCAGCCCTCTACCTCGCCGCCGATGCCACCTACACCACCGGCGCCGAACTGTTCGTCGACGGCGGCTTGATCGACTTATAGGCCGATCAGCCGGCGTGATTATCGAGCGATCTGCGAGGCACCTCTCGCCTCATATCGTCCTCTCACGCATTGGGCTGCAACGCCGCAACAAAATGGCGCTGAGAACACCCACAAAGCGAGATCAAGGAGCTCACTTTTGGCGTGCTTTAAGCTTCAATCGTGACATTATGGTCAGTTACTGAGATGGCGTTCTCCCTCTTGGGCGTGAAGAGAATCGTGACTAGCAAACCACGGCTGACCTTTCTCGTCTTTGCATCCATCTGCGTCCTTGGCCCAGGAGCGTGGCTAGGCGCTCAGTGGCGGCCATATCAGAATGCCATGGATTTCGAGGAATGCTCTCAGCGAGCAGAGCGGGCCGCATCCTCTGCAGACAGTGGCAATGACTTGAGGAATCAGTGCGACCAGCAATTTGTTGGCCGGCGCAAGATGGGAGGCGGGTACACCTACTATGACTTCCTCCAGAACCGCCAGTTCGACATTGCCGGCCCTAACCCCACACCGGATGAGTTGAAATACTTCGACCAGCAATACACATTATATCTGGAATCACAGCGGCGGGACGCAGTTGAAGCAGCACTTGCCGAAAAGCAGAGCCGAACGGAACAATCAGATCTGGACCTGCAGCGGCGGGATGCAATTGCAGCAGCTCTCTCGGAAAAGCAGAGCCGCACGGAGCAGTCAGTTCCTATAGACGATCGTGGCGGGAGTTCTAAATCTCCCCCTGGGGCGCCGAGGATGCTCACTCCGACTACTGTGCCTATCCCCAAACCTCGCAACTCAGTCGTTCGATTGGCTGTCCCTTGCGACGATGTGTCAGTATCATGTGGCTGGGAGAAATTTTCAGCAGGAATAGAAAAGTTTTTCGGATCTATGGCTAGAATAAACCGCCCTTGAGCATTCGGGCCTTGTGAGCTTCAGTTCGAAGTCTGTAGGATGATCGAGGTTCTTGAGTTGCGAGGCTCTAGTTGGCAGGCTCAGCTCTCAAACAGGCAGGTAAACCGAAAACCTTGATCGAGAAGGTCAAGGATGATTTGCGAAAGCGTGCCGAACTAAAAGCCAACCGGGCGCTCCTCAAAGAAGCTAGAAAGCTACCGCCCAACAGACAGAGACCGGTCACCTAACCGGCATGGACCAATTGCACCTCCGGTGGAGAATTTTGCGGTCCTGATCTCCAGTCGTGCTCATTCAACGCAACGGGAAAACCGCTTATTCAGCAGCTTCGGGATTTCACAGCTCTCGCCATCGGACCTCACATGATTTCAACAGCAAAGAGAATCATCGATCGCGGTGCTATTGACTGCTGGCTTGCTCACTGCGGTCGGACCAGCGGGCGCTCAGATCGTGGCAATCGGCGCAAGCAACGTTGCGGGCAGAGGTGTCACCACTTCCGAGGCATGGCCTGCCCAACTCGAGGGCATGCTCGCCGGCAAAGGCCGTAACCTTCACGTGACGAACGCCGGAATCAACGGCGATACAAATGCAGGAATGTTGGCTCGAACTCGGTTCGTCCGTGCCGGACGGGACCAAGATCGTGCTTCTGGACAAGCTTGGGGGCGGATGGAACGCCAGGAGAAAAGGCCAGGGAGACCAGAAGGCCGAATTGGCCGCAATCGAAAACCAGCTTCGCAAACGGAGCATCAAAGTAATTCCGATGTGGTGGAATCCGGCGCTGCGCGGGTATTTGCAACCGGACGGCATCCATTTCACGCCAGAGGGGCATCGGCTTGTGGCGAGCAAGATGCTGCCGCCAGTGATGAGCGCTATTCGATGACGGCCTACGCTTGATGCCGCAGAACCCAGCCGTGATTAGTGATCGTTGTCATGAAACCGTTTAGCTGACCGCTTCCGGCTTGGAAATTCTTGTGCGGCGTTCGAACCCGGCGGCCGAAGACGCCGGCGAGTGCCGCTGAGGGCTAATTTTTACCGACAAGCTTTACCGGCCGGCCCTGGCTGATGAACGCGTAGTGTCCGCTGCCGAGCCCGCCGAACATCAGCGCCTCAACCACTGGTTCGGCGATCTCTCCGGCGGCAGCCCAATCCACCACGAAGTTGGCGCCGGTTCCGCCCCGTACGTCCGTAGTAGGGACGAAGACTTCGATTGTCGAAAACGGCTTCAGCGCCACTGCATCCTTCAAATAGCTTTCCACCATTTTCCCGCCCGTATCGAAATAGGCGATCCGGCGCAACACCAGCGGCCGAGTTTCCGAGGCGTTGTGGATGCTGAGCGTTACTGAGAAGTCCGCCCGCGTTTTTCCTTGGCTTATTGAGACGCTCGAATACACCGGAATATAGAAAGACCCGGAGACGCTGAGATTTTCCGATGGCATCGCCGTCAGTGAACCGGAAAAGCTCTGCTCGATGCCAACAGCGGTTTGTGCTTGCACGGCACGAGCATGCATCGTCAACAGGCACACCAATGTCACGATGAAACCGCGCCTGATCCGGATGTGACACATTGCTCGTCCATCCTCCCACTGCACGAACTTATGCACTATGTCACCTTATGCGTCTTTGTCGCCTGGGTGCTCGGGCTTCTGACCCAGCTCTTCCGGCGGCCGCTGCTAGCTTACCGCCGGGTTCTTCATTGGTCCATTCGGCATGGGAATGGATCACGTCGCAGAAATCGATGCATCATCTCGGAGGTTCGCCTGATCTTCATTGCTGTTCATGATCGGGCTGGAAATCGAGCTCATGCGCGCCATCCGGGTATTCGGGAATCGTGCCGCGCACCTGGCCAATGCGGATTTCAGATTATCCGAACTTCGGATCAAGAGTTGTGGACCATAGCGCCACATCAGCGCGATCGCGCAATGTTACGGTCATCTGTCCGGTCGTCCCGTCTATTTTGACGTGGCCAAAAAACTGCATGCCGGCGGATGGCGGCAGGTTCTGTCTGCCCAGGCCCGGCGCCTTGATGAATTTTAGTTCTGGTCCGAAGGTACTATCGAGTTCGTTCGGCCCAAACGTCCCGGCATGCAATGGCCCGGAAACGAATTCCCAGAATGGCTCAAAGTCCTGAAATTGCGCCTTATCGGGATTGTAGTAGTGGGCGGCAGCGTAATGCACATCGGCCGTCAGCCAAACGGTGTTAGTAACGCCCGACGTTTTGATAAAGCGCAGAAGGTCGGCGATTTCGAGTTCGCGCCCCCGTGGCGGCCCATCGCCCTGCGCAAAGGCTTCGGAGCCTTTTTTGTTGGGTGCGTCGTCATAGACGATAATGCTGAGCGGCATGTCGGAGGCGATCACCTTCCAGGTGGCGCGTGAATTCATCAGCGCCCGTTTTAACCATGCAAGCTGGTCGGGTCCGAGGAAGTAGCTGTCGGGCCCGTACGCGGTTTGCAGGTTCGGACCATTGGGGCCACGATAGCTACGTTCGTCCAGCATGAAGACATCAAGATGAGGGCCGTAATTGAGCGTGCGGTAAACCCGGCCCGGTTCAGCGAGACTCTCCCGCATTGGGTACATCTCGTGGAATGCACGGGCCGAACGCGCGGCCAGCAATGAGATGTCGCGTACTTTGTAGGCAGCGGGAATTTCTTTGGATGCCGACCAGTTGTTCATGACTTCATGATCGTCCCATTGGACGAAGATCGGGACCTCGGCGTTGAACGCGCGCACATTATCGTCGAGAAAATTGTATTTGTGCGCCGCGCGGAACTCCTCGAGAGTTTCGGCGACTTTGGCCTTTTCCGGAATCGTGACGTTTTTCCATATACTGTTGTCCGGCAATTTAACTTCGCCGGCGATAATGCCGTCGGCATAGATCGTATCGCCGGAGTGGAGCAGGAAATCTGGACGGTGCTTGTGCATGGTGGCGAAAGTAAACATGCCGCCATCGTCGGGATTAATACCCCAGCCTTGTCCGGCAACGTCGCCGCCCCATGACAAAACTGACGTCGCGCCGGTCCCCGGGGGCGGTTCGGAAGCGACCGACGACCGGCTCGCTCGAAACGTTGACGTGCGAGAGGTCGCGGAATTTGATGCGATAGAAAATGTCCTGCCCCGCGGGCAGATTTTCCAGCAGCATCTTGGCGGTGTAGTCGCTCTCGGGCAGCGCCGCGATCGGCGGCAATATCCTGGCGTTGTTGAACGATTCCGTTGTAGCGACTTCCACGATCATCTGCGATGGCCGGTCTGCACGAGCCCACACGACACCGCCGTCGGCGCCGACGTCGCCGGATTGAACGCCATGGGTGATTTGCGGGCGGTCGGCGGCACGGCTGACATAGGGCATTGCCGTTAGCCCAAGCGCGCCGGTGCCCGTTGCCGCAGCGGTTTTCAAAAAGCGCCGTCGTGAAATCCGAATTGCCATAAGGCCTCCTTGAACGATCGCAGCACGCGAAGCTGCCATACGGATCTAGGCAGCTTGTGTGACGTCCCGATTACAAAAATCCGGTGACTGAATTGCGTGCCGACGATCCAGCACGCCCTGGGTGCTTAAGCTGAATGTCGTTCCGCCGGGACTCTGACCACCACCAGCCCTCGCTGTGCAGGCTCATCGTTTCTTACAACTGTATTCAACGGGTATTGAGGGAGTGTCGGGCGTCGCGGCGCATTGGTCGCCGATCAGCCCGGTATATGGCGGGCTGGACACCCTGCCATCATGATGCGGTCGGAACACAACAAATATCGACAGCGCGACCATCGCGCCCGCCGCAATCATGAAGAATGCGTGCTGCCGCATCTCACCATAATGCGCCCGTTGCAGCGGCGTTTCCAGAGGCCCTCGAGGAACTATCGAGGCTTGCTCTCAATTCTAGGTGTTAAACGGGCGGGCCTCGTGGTAAGCCGCCTTTAATCCGCGCAATTGATCACTGCCGTTGCACAGCTTCTCAATACCACGCCGGCCGCGTCATGCTACGACGAGCGCTCCAAAACTCCGTCATGCGAAAGACCGGCTATCGGAACGGATCCCGCAAATCCCACCGGCCCGATCGGCGGAATCATTGGGGCTGACCGCCAGACTGGGACGCATCGCCGCCACCGTAACCGGAGGTTCCGCCGCCGCCACAGCCGCAGCCTCGACAGCCCCCGCAGCCGCAGCCTCGGCAGCCGCAACCACGACAGCCGGCGCAGCCCCAACCCTGCGCCAGTTGTCGGAAACGGGTGCCCACGTTCTCCTTGTCGAAGAGATGGAATGTCGCCAGGCTCACGTCGGTGATTTCCTCTTCACCGAGAACGACGGTCTGATGCGGCAGAACGTTCGCTGACGGCGAAACGTTGGCAGTCGCTAGCGTGGATGCGGATGCGCCTCCTGCCAGCGAAAGACCCAGCCCCGCGGCGCCCAGCATTTTCACGGCGGCAGCTTTCGTTGTGCGTTTCTGCTTCGAAGCTTGCTTGACCCTTGGCATGGTCGCATCCTCCGCAAGGTGTTGTGAAAACGCCTCGCAAGCGTGCGCCGGGCGAAAGGAGCGCGCAAGGGGCTACCCTGCGCGACAGATCACGAAAACGTCTCAGTTCCCATGACATCGCGCTGTAGCGGTCGCCGTTCGGGCTCTGGCTGCGTCTCATCCAGCACAGCCTCCTTCACATCTTCCATATGAGACCATGCTGAATACGGTTCAGCCGTAAGCAACGCCCGGGTTGCTTTGCCCAACTTCGATAATATAGCCATCAGGATCGCGAATGTAGCAGCGCGTCTCGCCGTACTTGGGCTTCGGCTCCGTGATGAACTCGGCTCCTCGACTTCGCCAAAGCTCATAACACGCTTGAATATCTGCAACGCGGATATTCATAAAGCTGCTGACCAAGTCGGGATCGGCGGGGACGCTGAGCGTTACCGATGGTTTGTCGGGTGTCGGACCGCCCCCGGCGTTGACGAGGAGCCACGTGTTCGCGATCTGGATATAGCCCGGCGCGCCGCTGTTGTCGCCTCTGCTCAGAACGCGACCTCCGAAGACCGTTTCGTAAAATCGAAGCGATCGCTCGACGTTGGTGACGGTGAGAAAGTGTGCGACGGTGAACCCATCCTGCGGCGGCATCTGATAGCTTTTCTGCTCGACTTGTACTTGGTTCATAGACAGTCTCCTATTCGGATGCGATACTTCTCCCTTCGCTAGCCGAGGGTTCTTCACCGTCCAGCCAATGGTGGATGTTCATGCCGGTGACAGGGCATCGGAAGGACACGTCGGCCACGGGCGAATTGTCGTGGCCAATGTGTTCCCGACCCTTGATCTAGCGCAATATCGCCAACGCGCCATCGGATCGCGGGAAGGCGGTGTGCCGGCCATCCGGCCCTTCAGCTCGGCGCGAAAGCCGCTAATTGCCCGCGCGCCTAGACTGAAATCCGGCGTAAGGCAGTCACTTCTTTCACCGCAGTCTTCATCAGCGGTTTGAGAGCCGCTTTCTCACGCCCGAGAATGACACCAGCAGCGAAGGCACGGGCGCGAGAGTTTTGCTTGGAAGTTTTGAGAGCAACGTCCGCCGCCAGCTTCTGATGCGCGATGAAGTCGTTCAGCGAGCCCAGAGCGTCCTGAATCTCTTTCAGATGCTTAGATAGTCGTGCGAGTTGTTTTCGATCGTGCTTGCCGGGGAAGAGGCTCTCGAAAAACTCAGTTGCGTACCTGATCTTTTTAATCTTGATCCTGAATTTATGCCGTTGTCGCACCGAGAGATCTTTCAGATCGTGACCCCCCTTGAC
The DNA here is from genome assembly GCA_963764155.1 of uncultured Alphaproteobacteria bacterium. Lineage (GTDB taxonomy): Bacteria > Pseudomonadota > Alphaproteobacteria > Rhizobiales > Xanthobacteraceae > Bradyrhizobium. The sequence goes on along the minus strand of CAVXRI010000008.1, from coordinate 18,945 downwards.
GATCTTTTTGATACGCCTGTGAAGTAGTTCCGGCGCGAATTTCCCTATCGAAATAGTTGCATCATTGTGAGAGCCGCTGTGTCTCACCTCGATCCACTCCAGCAGATCGAGCAATAGCGCGCGATAGCGCTCCGAGCTGATAGCTCTCGTTGCGCGCTCAAAAGCTGCTTCCCGCCTGGCGGCAAACTCGCTTTCGAGAGCCTTCCCGCCGCGGTGCGGAACGATCTTCTGTGCCGCTTTCTGTATCTTCTCTTTGACGAACACGTCGATCTCGCGCGCCGGTGCCAATTCGTTTGTCAGCCATTTCAGCTCGGTCTTGATCGCTTCAGTTTGGCTGCTGGGCAGTATGCTAGAGAACAGGGAAATCGCCGCGCGCAGCCGACGTAATCCGACCCTCATCTGATGGACGCCTTCCGGGTCGAGGTTCCGCACTGCGTCGGAATTCGCGGAAAAGTGCTGGACCGTGGAGCGAGCGATCAAGCGGAACGCCTCGTCAACGTCCATTTCTTCTTTGAGCCCGATCGGCTCGGCATGACGGGCGGCGTCGTTCTTGCCATCTGCAAGCGCATAGCCCCGCTCGGATTTGGTTCTAAGATAGAGTTCAGCCTGCGCTTTTCGCTCGAGCGCTTTTGCGTAACGAAACAGATCTTCCGCCCTGCCCTTACTCAGTTCGAGTTCAAATTCCTCAATCCGGCTGGAGCGGCTTCCGGCTACGATTTTCCCCAGGTCGACGGCAAGCTCGATCTCGCTATTCTCTGTGTGGACCGGCAGAGTCGTGCGGTGAACCAGCGTCTGGAAAACTGGTCGAAGCTTTTTGCGAAGTTTTTTCGAAACAAAGCGAACGATCGGCGTCCCGTCGGTCTTACCTAAATCAGGGGTATCGCCCTCGATCTCGCTTTCCCATTCCCCGCGGCCGAATTGCGCACCGCTGGTGCTCTTGATGGTTTGAATGCGTTTGCTACCCACCTGCCGCACACGAAGCGACAGACCGTGCCGTCTCAATTTTTGTTTCGCGGTATCAAAGTAGGTGGACACCAAATCGCTCTCGGCGCGCGGGCCAATCCTACCCGCCGGAACTTGGCCCAAGCCGAGGTTCTTCAACTCGTGCCCCGGGGCACGGAATTTTAATTCCGTTTCTGTCCCCATCGAAGTTCTCCTGAATGAAGTGACACGTCTTGTAGAATTCAATAGCTGCTCATCGGTGCCGCCTACCGAGCCAATTATCTTCGGGCGCCCGCCTCCCGACAGACAGACGCTATGACAGTAGGATCGACGACGCCGCCCGTCGGATCATCCAAGAAGTTGATTTAAGAATAATTCGCCCGATGTGATCGTTCGTCGTCGAATTTTTTACTAAAGGACCACCCGACCGACATCGCAGCGAAAGGCGTCGCTGATCCACTGACTTCTAATTTGAGTATTCCCAGAAATCGTCTGGAACGGAGCTTCCGATAGCAGCCCGCATGGCATCCCGAAAAGTTTCGCTGCGGGCATTGGCCGAAAAGCCACGCCGCGAAGATCTTTGCAACTACCGACCGACCTTCTGCTGCCCATATCTCCGGCATGTCCGCGGGAGGTTAAGCTTTGTGTGATTCTTCATCAGTCTGCGAACGGTGGTACCGCGTCCATGGAGCCCCGCCAGAATGATGGGGCTCTCATTGGCGGAAGATAAGACCCAATGATTTAATTGGGAAAGGCGAACCCTTCTGGCAGGGCCGTTTCGGTGGCCGAAACGGTCGCCGACTTGACCGATGAGCGAAATCAGAACAAAAAACCTAATGAATATCTGGTCGGAGTGGCAGGATTCGAACCTGCGACCCCTGCGTCCCGAACGCGCGTTTCACTTTGTGCCCCTTGAATATATTGGCGATTTTCGTCACGTTCATCGCGCTTGTGCCGTGTTTGTTCACGGGGTTTCTGTCCCGGTTCTGTCCCGACATTCTCTCTGCAACATCGCTCTGAAAATCCGGGTGATGATGGCCGTAAACGCGCTCCAGCACCTCCGGGCTCATGCCGAGATAACCGGCCGCATCCCAGATGTCGGCGCCCTGCTGCATCGCCCAGGTCGCCGCGGTGTGCCGGCAGATGTGCGGCGTGATGTGGCGATCAATTCCGGCCGCTCTTAGCCGCCGACGCGAACGACTTCCGGACCGAAGCCACCGGCTTGCCGTTCCACTCGACGACGGCATGGCGCGCGATACCGAGCCGTTTCCAGCGCCGCAGGTGGGCCAGCAACCGCGCCGGCAGCCTGACCGGCGGCTGCCGCTTCTTCGTCTGCCGCGCGCCCTGCCGGCGCCTGTAGAACACGCCGCTCTCAGTATCGACGTAGCCGCGGCCAACGGCCGGCGTGAGCGCCGCGGAGCAGATCGCGCCGTGCCGGGTGCCGGTGTAGACCCCGACCAGCATGAAGCGCGCGACATGCCGACCGACATCACGGTCCGTGATGCCCTCGCCCATCTTCTGACGGGCGCGCCAAGCCGCCCAGATTAGCCGGGCCGCTTCCGACCGCGTCAGCCAATCCTCCCGAGGATCGCTCTTCTCCGGCAACGCCACGCCGACGACCTCCGAGCAAAGTCCTTCGGTACGATGGTGGTTGATGGCCGATCGGAGATCCTCCAGTTCGCGCCGCGCGCCGGCCGCCGTCACCATTCGCGCAGGATTGCCTGTCACATCCGGCTTTGCCGCTCGCCGCGGCTGCGCTATCCTGTAGGCCACGTATTCCCGGCATGTGGTGCCGTTGACGTCCGCCAGCGTCTTCTCGCCCCACCACGCCGGCCAACGTCATTACGCGCGCCTTGGTGATGGTCGGATCAGAATGCTTCGGCGCCTTGTCGATCAGGTAAATGTTCAGCACGTCCAGCACTAGGATTTGAGAGGGATGACGTCCGCGGTCGCGCGGGACGGTGTATTTCTTGGCGATGTATTCGGCGAGGGCTTGCTCAGCCCCTTCGCGGTCTGCTCGAGCGCAGCCAGTGCGGACCTTGTTCTTTCCGTCCCGGATGACCCATGCGGCGCGCCTGACGAGTTTTCCCTCCGCGTCGCGCTCTTCGGGCTCAAGCCACAGTCTGGCGCCTTTGCTGCGCGCGGCATTGTTCCCTCATCTCGTTCGATGTTTCGTAGTGTCGTGAACTCTTTGCCGGCGATCTTATGATCACAAGATTGCCGCGATCTGCTTTCACGTCCGCAAGCCCGAACCGTCATCCCCCCGAACGGGAATGCGAGCCTGACGGCATCTTCCAACCGCAGCGGGGCGTGTCGAGGTCAGGCTGTTGCATGGCCGGTTTCTGGCAAGGGACATCGGGAGACAAGTCTCCATTGGGCGCTCGGCCGGCCAAGCCACAAGCGCCGTGGTTCGCTAATTTCGCGAAACCGAGGCCCAATGAAAGGGAATGGATTTCGCGCTTATCCCGTTGGCAACGGGGAATTTCAAATCACGCAAACAGATTCAGAACCTAACCATGGCACCGCGAGGGCAACCGTTCCGGACCACCATCAATCAGAGTCAATAGGCCGAGGTGGTCGCAACGCATGTATCAGTGTGGACTTTGTCGAAATTTCATTCGTTCTGATAGACACCGGGGGACTTTGACGGGCAACCGTCCCCCGGGGTTACACCCGATCTTCACAATGACCACTTGGTTACACTGTGTTCCTGTTTTGTCTTTTTGGTCAGAGCGCAGTTTAGCTCGGCAACGCGCTTGTGGAGGTCGTAGATGCTGAAGCAGAGCATCTCGGAATTGGGCGCTGGCATCTGAAAGAACTCGGGGCGATATCTCCCCTTCATCAGTTCATCAACCGCACCGAGCGCGACCAAAACCATCTGCTTTCCGTGAAGCGCGGTGTCGAGATCGTCTCGATCCAGCTTCATGACGCGCACGAGATCCCAAGGTGGATCAAGACGGTCCAAACGCAGAATGCGACCGTCAGGGCGAGCGGCACTGGCTCGATTATATAAGCATCACGTCGCGAAAGCGGGGCGGCCGTGTGCTATTGTGCGAATTAGCTTGAGTCATGGACTGCATCCTTTGGCTCGGGTTAGAGCCGGGCGGAAGTTAGCGCTTCCCCTCGGCTTGATTTTTTCCGCTTCCGAACCGCGGCTCTTCAGGATGGTTTTTGGCTCTTTCGGATGACTCTTGGCCTGTTCAATCGCCGATAAATCGGTGCCCCGAGGAATACCCTTTGTTTTCCCGGCGCAATAGGCAAACCCTGCCATTTCAAAGCGGTCGGCCGCGCCGGGTCAGAATTTCTGCACCCCGACCGGCGATGGTCGTTCGGCGGCGACGATACGATCGCATTGTTTGACTCGCGTGCGGGCGCGCGTAACGCCGCCGCGACTATGTCCGCATCGAGTGCTTAGGCTGGAGCTTTCTGAAGCCGACGCTCCCAAGGCAGGCTGGGTACCTTTATCGCGAACGCGCCATCCCCCAGCAGCGCTTGGGTGAGCAGCATGATCGACCAAACGAAAGGCATCTCCCAGCCCCCTTCGACGAACCAGAAGCCTTTCCGAACCATCCAGAAGTGCGTGGCTCCCATCATCATGGGCAAAGTGTAGAGGCTTACCCAACGGGTGTAGATGCCGAGCAGAAGTAGAACAGCGGATGCGAATTCCGCGCTCAAGGTGTAGGCGAGCACCCACTCCGGGTATCCGGCCTTCACAAGTCCGTTCCACCAGAGGCTGATCGGCCTGAGGATGCACTTGCCGTAGAGGGCCGCGATGAACAGCCCGGCAATCGTAATTCGCAATAGGAATGCAGCATAAGGCGCGGTTTTTTGGTCAATCATCGGTCTCCCCCAAGCCTAAAAGCTGAAGCTTGTCGCATCCGCCGGAAATTGCAACTCCGAGTTCGGCGTTCGAGACTCATGATCGCCTTCAAATGCTAATCGAATGGGGCGCGCATTTCTGTAGCGCTCGATCTGGTTGGCGTCGTTGTTGCGCCGGTCTTCGTTGGCCTTTTTGGTGACCGCTCGGCGCTACATCGTCGGTGCGCGAGGTGCCATGACGCGCGAAATTCGTTGCGCTTACCGCGAACCTATTGGCTTGGCTTGTCTAAGCCCAGTGCTTTGAACAGTCCAACCCGAATCCTTCTTCATGTCGCGCTCTGGCGGCGTAAGCTGCTCGACCTTGCTTGCAATACCGTTGTATATTAACGCAAATGAGCTCGTTCCCGGCGTTCCGTAGGCGTTACTAATATGTCCTTGGATGACAGCGGAGTAAAACGGCCCCCAACTACGGTTTCCACGAAAAATGAAATGGTTGGCCTGATCGCGAGCAACGATTGGTCAAGGACGCCATTGGGGGCTCAGAAGAATTGGTCTCCTAGCCTCAAGCTCATCGTCGGAATCATGACTGCATCCGGCTTTCCGATGGCACTACGCTGGGGCCCCGAATTCATCCTGATCTATAACGATGGTTACCGGTCCATTTTGGCTGACAAGCACCCCTGGGCACTTGGGTTGCCGTTTCGCGCTGTATGGCCGGAGGTCGTTTCAGAATTGATTCCGCTACAGGAAGCTATTCTCGCTGGTCAAAGTCCTGGCGTTTATTCCGAAGACTGGCCTCTGACAATTCGCCGTCACGGCATGGATTGGGAGACGGCGCATTTTACTGTCAGTTACAGTCCAGTACCGGATCCTCTATCGCCGAGTGGGATAGGTGGCGTTCTCGTCACGGCTGTGGAGACAAGTGAGCGCCTGAGGGTCGAAAACGCTGGAGTTCAGAACCAAAGAGTTATCCGAAGCCAATCGGCAGTTACGCGAAAGCCAAGCCCTCTACCGTTCTGCGCTTGCTGCGGGCCGAATGGGACTTGGGGAACCGACCTGGTCGCCAAGACCAGGCTCTGGACCCCGGAGGGCATGGATCTGTTCGGGATTAGCCTTCCCGACGGTCTAGGGCAGGTGGGAGGCGACCAAGACGAGTATTGGTCGGCACTACATCCTGATGACCGTCATTTGATGCAGGAATTCCACGCGCTCGCAGACAAACTGGAATTCCTTTTCATCTGAGTACCGGGTAGTTTGGCCAAACGGCACCACTCTCTGGCTCAGGGGCTATGGCCGAGTTGTTGCTCGCACGCCGGACGGGAAGCTCACCGCTTGGTCAGCATTGTGGCCGACGTCACAGAGCGGAAAGCGGCAGAAGACCATGCTCAATTCCTGATGCATGGGCTATCGCACCGCTCAAAAAATTTGATTGCCGTGATCCAATCGATTTCTCGTCTAACCGCTCGCACGACCCCAACGATGGAAGAGTTCGGACGCAGTTTCGGACGACGTCTGCAGGGCCTGGCCGCATCGCACAACGTTTTAGTTCATAACAGCTGGCAAGGCGCACCCCTTGGGGCCCTGATGCGGCAGCAACTTGTGCCCTTCGAGGACATTGAAAGCTCGCGCGTCGAGCTTATCGGCCCCGATATTGTCGTCACAGCAGAAGCGGCTCGAGCGATCGGACTTGCGATCCACGAACTCGCGACAAATGCAATCAAGTACGGGGCCCTTTCGGTGCCTGCAGGCAAGGTTAACATTACTTGGGCGTTCGAGAGTGAAGCGCCATCCCACCATTTGGTGTTGAAATGGGTCGAAGAAGGTGGGCCGCGCGTAAGCCACCCTCCCGTCATGGATTTGGCCATCGAGTGATCGGGGACATATCGAACGTTCATTGAATGCGAAGGTCACCCTTGAATTTGATGCGCACGGCCTGAACTGGATCCTATCTATACCGACAGCTAATCTTGTGACCGAAACGCAGAATGGGAGGGAAACCAGCCATCAAATCGGCTCTTATTGACCCGTCCGCAATGCCCACTGACGACCCGCATCGGCGGTGTTGAGATAGGCAGGCGTAATTCTACGCTTGAGCCGAGCAACTTTGCGATTTTGCTCCCAAATCACCACGTCACGGGCTTCGACTAGCTGCTCGGCCTTTTTCATGGCCGCGCTGTCGTCGTCGCAAATAAATTCCACGGCTTTGAGAATATGACCGTCGAGGCCAATGATGCATGCGCGATACTCTGGCATACAATCTCCCTTGATGAGGCGGGAGCGCGAGACTTCTCTCGATCTTATTGCACCACACGCAGCCCATGCCGGATTCCCAACCGGTTCATGGCTGCTGCTAAATCCTGCCGATCAAGCATGGCGATCAGTCGCGCGATCGTTTCATCGGCCTCGATCTGGTTTGCCGGCTTCAGATGCTCTGCGACGATCACGCCGGATTGACGAAGCGCTGTGATGATCAATTCCTGATCGGTCATTGGTCTCTCTTCAGCTTGTGCTTGCCCCCCGCGCGATGGATCAAACACCCGCTCTACTGACGGTTCAAGGCGCGCTTCACGCCGATGCGGGCGAACATGGTCGGCCCGCCGCTCACGGCCTCGAAGCAACGGACGTTTTCTGTTGAAGGCATCGATCCGCTGCCCCGATCATCGTTGACACGAATCGCGGCGATCATGATTGTGAGCTCAGCACTCGCGCTTTGGAAGCGAGGTGGCCGTGATATTCAGGAAGAAAACGCCAACGCCGATCTTGCTTGACGCCATCTTGCGACGAGTCGCAGAGATCGATCATAAATTCAAACAGACCGACACTTGGCTACATCCAATTTTGGCGAAAGATGCCCGGGAGCGAGAACTCCTTGTCGCCAGGGCGAACGAGCAATTTAACGCGGACCTCAAGCACGAGTGGCGTTGAGCCCGCTCTGAGAATCCGCTTGTCACGCATAGGAACGGCCCCGGTGGTGATCCGAACCGAGGCCGTCCAGCGACCATCGCGCGCCGGTTAGTCCAAGACCGCCGCGCGAGAGAATAGGCCAGATCGCCGCCTGCAGATATGCCGAAGCAACCGTGAACTATCTGACCAGCTTGCTCAATGGCCGGTTGCAACCGTGCTGTCCGACTATGCTAGCCCAGGCCCCACCCTACATAACGTGGAACGTTTTGCGCCGCGGGAATCCGACTTTCAGTCTCCTTCGATCGTCGGTCTCCATATGCCTCTCAGGACTCTTAGGAGAGCTCGCTGAACTCGTTTGGGTGCACGCTAGCTAGTAGGGTAGCCCTCGCTCCGCGGACTCACCCAGCGGCATGCACGCCGTGTGTGGCGCTTAGAAGTAGACCTGAGCTGTCCTCGAGTCGTCTTTGACCGGCGGTCGCAAGATGCCGCTGAGCTGAGGATTTGTCAGGTACCCCTGTCCGCTCGTCCTGCAACAGCGGTGGAGCTTCCTCGATGTCCGACAAGTGCCAAGCCCAGACATTCACTCGATTACCTGGTCGGCTCGCCCTAGTAGCGCCGGCGCTATCTCGATGCCGAGCGCCTTAGCTGTCTTGAGGTTGATTACGAGGGCACCTTGGTCGGCTGCTCAACGGGGAGATCGTCCGGTTTGGCTCCATCAAGGGTCCTCTTTAGTAGTATCCCATTCGCGAAAGCATCTTATTGACTGGCGCGCCATAGCTGATGAGACCGCCGGCTTCGGCAACTATCGTACTCGTTGAGAAGATTGGAAGTCCCAGCGCTATGGCGCGTGCGGCGAGGCGTCCTCGCAGGTCACCGATTGCTGGATCGCCTATGACCTGAAGGGCGTCCAGGCGCTGGGCTGCCAGAGCCACGAACAAGGTGTCAAGATTGTCACGCGGCTTCAACGCATAGGGATACACTGTAATCCCGGCGACGTGCGCCTTCGCCCGGAGATTTTCAAGAATGATCGGGTTGGTGGGATTTAAAGGATTAAAGAGCACAGCCAAGCTAGTCGCACGTGGGACAATCTCGCGAAGGAATTCCAGCAACTTCGGCGTCACATCCTCATTCAAGCTGGCAGTGCCGGTCGTGTGGTTGCCTGGATGAGCAAGACTTTTAATCAAACCGGCTCCAACCGGATCATTCATCAGGGTTATCAGAACGGGTACTGGCGGATTGAGGCGTTGCGCTGCTCGCGCCCCGGCTGGGGTGTTTGCTAGTATGATCTGGGCATTTAGCTGGACGAGTTCGCGCGCCAATTCCGGAAACCGGTCGTCATCACCAGCTGCGAAGCGCGGCTCAAAGAGGAAGTCCCGCCCCAAAATCAATCCGTTATCCTGAAAGCCTTGCATTAAGGCGTTATATTGCGCGTCATTTGGTTGTGACGCTGGCGGCGCCTGACCGGCGAGAAACCCAATAACAACCGGAGATTTCTGACCGCGCAGTGCAAGTGGCCACATCGCCACCACTCCAGCGATAAACCGGAAAAGCTCGCGTCGTTGCATCGTGCCCTCTTCTAACCAGACGGTAACAGCGCTGGGATGGCAAGGCAGGGCAATTTAGGCTCTGATCGTCCGCCCGTTCAATGTCCGGTTCGGGGTCAAACTCGGACCTCGCGACGCAGCAACTGGATGTCAGCTCCTCCGCTACGAACGGACATACTGCGACCACTTCGGCATGTCCGAAAAGTGCCATGTGTGGACGGCTCCGGGCTGGCAAGGGAAATCTTCACGTCGCAGGCTTGGTCGGTGCCGCCATGTGTTCGGCCTTTAAGTGCGGTTCACATGACCGCTGGCCATAATGCCCTCCGCGGATCAGGTCCCGGTCAAAACCGCGCATTCGACGATGCGATGGCACAAGTGGGTTGTCCTGATCGCCGGATCGACCGGCTCTGCATTACGTGCTGTTCGCCCTCCCAACCTTCACATCACGCCGGAAGTCCGGCGCGATCTCGTTTACCGCGCAAGTGCGACGGGATTCCTATATCGTTCACCCTTGGCCATCATGGCCCAGGCCATCCGCGCAATCTTGTTGGCAAGCGCGATGGCGGCGACCTTGGTGGGGCGCCGGCCTAATAACGCCGTGAGCCAAGGCCGATGCCCGATACCATGAATTTTGGCATAGCGAATAACAGCCAGTGCTCCAGCCACGAACAGGCCACGCAGATAGCGGTCACCCTGTTTACTGATGCTGCCGAGCCGCTCCTTGCCGCCACTTGAATGCTGTTTGGGAACGAGCCCAATCCAGGCCGAGAAGTTACGTCCCGATCGGAAAGTACTGGGGTCAGCAACACTCGCGACCAGGGCGGTCGCCAGCATCGGACCAACCCCGGGAATGTAATGAAGGCGCTTGCTCGTTTGGCTGGACCGGTGCCAGGCCATAATCATCCGATCGAACTCCAAGATCTGCTTCTTGATACTGAGCAGTTGAGTACCGAGCGCGGCAAGGCACGCACGGGCAACCTCAGACACCCGCTTGTCGTTCGTGTCGGCAACAATATGCAGCAGTTCCGTGACCCCTTTACGCCCGACAGGTGCGACAATGCCGAACTCGGCAAGGTGCGCCCGGATCGAATTGATCACTGCGATCTGCTGGCGGATGAACAGATGGCGCGTGCGGTGAAGCATCAGGCAACTCTGCTGCTCAGGCGTCTTGGTTGGCACGAACCGCATGTTGGCTCGGGTAACCGCCTCGCAAATCGCCTCGGCGTCGGCCATATCGTTCTTCTGCCGTTTGACGTAGGGCTTCACGTAAGCCGGCGGCATCAGCCGAACCGTATGACCGATTGCCTGAAGTTCGCGCGACCAATGGTGCGACGAGGCGCAAGCCTCGATGCCAACCAGGCATGGCGGCAGCTTCTGAAAGAAGGTCAGAACGTGGCGGCGCTTCAACTGCCGACGGATGATCACCCGCCCGGCGGCATCAACTCCGTGCACCTGGAAGACTGACTTGGCGATATCAAAACCGATTGTCGTAACCGCTTGCATAATTGGCTCCTCCGAATGGTGGGGGCCTTAACAAGGTCCGCCTTCGTGGCACTCGCGTGCCGGTGGAGGAGCCGTCCACAGCATCAAGAACCGACATCATTGATAGCGCAGCCTTACGGCGCTTTGGATACGTCAATTCACTTTACGAAGAACCATTCTTTTCATGTCCGCAAGGAGGCGGTAACCCTCCGCCAGTTGCAACAGCTTCTCCCTCTGCGATCCGTGCGGTAAGCAAGCAGCATCTTCATGCAGTGCTTCCGTTAGTTCGTTGCACTGGTCGACCGTCAAGTGTTCCTCTTGCATCACGGCCATTTGGCAAATCCATTTAATTGACCACCAATGCTGGCCCAAGGCGTTCCCGAGGTTTGTTGTCCCGCTGGAGGAGTCTGTCACACTCATGTCACCTAAAGCTATGCAGATACGGAAAGCTCATCCAACTCTCATGTTGCTGCCGTTTTTGCATAGTCGGGGCGCTGATCCTTCGTTACGGTTTCCATCTCCGCTTTCGTTCCAACGTTGTGAAGGAGTTCGCCATGGAATTGACCCGACGATCATTCGTCGCCGGTGCGGCTGCGGGCAGCTTGGCAATCACAGCTCTGAGCGGAATGCCACTGCCTGCCAACGCACAAACAGTGACTCCCGAGGACGCGCGGAAAATTGCCGAAGATGCTTACATATACGGCTACTCGCTCATAACGACCGAGGTCACGCGCGTACAAGGAACAAACATCGCCAAAGCTGCGCCCGAGAAACTGGGCGCGCCGATGAACCAGTTCGCGAATGTCCCGCGCTACCCGCCCGCAGACTATCGTGGCGTCTCGGCCCCAAATGCCGACACCCTCTACTCGCTCGCATGGCTTGACCTTTCCGAACCGCAGGTGTTCAGCGCCCCTGACATGGGCGACCGTTTTTACCTGATGGAAATGGTTGATCTGTGGATGCACGATCTGGAGTTATCGCCGAGCAAGCGCACCGCCGGCGGAAAAGCTGCCAACTACTTGATCACGGGACCGGGCTGGAAAGGCACGGCGCCGGAAGGGATGAAGCACATCCCAATCGCAACGCGCTACATGGTCATTCTCGGTCGGACCTACGCCGACGGCACTGAGCAGGACTACAAGGCCGTCAACGCGTTGCAAGCGCAATATAAGATCACGCCGCTGTCCGCCTGGGGCAAGCCGTACACACCCTCGGCGCCGCCGGTGAACCCCAATCCGGGCTTCAGCATGACTGACAAACCTCAGTCGGTCATTCTGGACATGGGAACGGGGGGCTATTTCAACCTCATGGCAAGGCTGATGGGAGGGGCCGCACCACCGGCAGCGGAAGACGCGCCGATACTCGCAAGCATGGCGAAGATCGGCATTGTGCCCGGCAAGACATTCGAGATGAACAACCTCGATCCCGCCGTACAGGCCGCTCTGAAAGATATCCCGCAGTCTGCCCTGAAAAAGATCGAGGCCAGCAAGGCCAGCCTCGGCGCGATAGTGGACGGTTGGGTGGTCACAAAGGGACTTGGCACCTACGGCACCAACTACCTAAAACGCGCCGTGGTCGCGGCGTTCGGGTGGCCTGCCAATCAGCAGCTGGACGCGGTGTATCCTTACACCGAGGTCGATGCTGCCGGACAGAAGTTGAACGGCACGAGCAAGTACACACTGACATTCGCCAAGGGCGCGCCGCCGCCGGTCGATGGCTTCTGGTCGATCACCATGTATGAGATTGACCAAGGCTGGTGGTTCGTCCCCAATGGGCTGAACAAGTTTACCGTCAGCCCACGCAACAATCTCAAGCCCAATTCCGATGGTTCATTGACGCTCTATTTCCAGAACGAATCACCGGGCGCGGACAAGGAGGCTAACTGGCTTCCTGCCCCGAAGGGCGACTTCATTGCGATGTTGCGGATGTACTGGCCGAAGGACAGCGATCCCTCGATACTGAACGGCTCTTGGAATCCTCCAGCGGTGAGGAACGTAAGTTAGGCTCTTACTACCCGTGCGCCGTTAAACCGTGACGAATGTCCGAGTCGGGTCAATAGCAGAAGTCGACGTCCCGCCGACCGACTTCCGCTTTACTTCCGAGTGCGGACATTGATTGCACCGTTTGACGTGCCCGCTTGGTGCCTTTGCAGAACGCAATCATCGCGTTTTCGCGCCTACTTTCAATCCCGCAAATAAGCCGAGTTGCCTCCGCGTGAGCCGTTCCTAGGTGAACCAAACTCTCTTGACGCCTTTTGCTATAAGCCAGGAAATGTGCTGCGATGGGCCGGTTACTTTCCCCACAAGGTGCATTCTAAATCCGATAATCGAGCGGCTGAAAGAGGGCGGGGTCTCAAGCGGCCCCGCTCCGCGAAACATGTCCGGCGGCTTTGAGGGGGAACGAGGTTGAAGCAGAGCGGTCCTTTCGAGATGCGCCGATTGGAGGCGTTGAGCAACACCATCTTCGGCGTTGCGATGACGCTGCTCGCCTATGATCTGCCGAAGGCCAGCAGGTTCTCGAAGGCGCCGGCCTGGACAGACCTTGTAAATGCCTACGCCCAACCTGTCATCGCGCTGATGATCAGCTTTATCGTCGCCGGCGTGTTTTGGCTCAGCCATCATCGGCGGCTCACGTTCGCGCCGGAAGGCAGCCGCGGCGAAGTCTTCCTCACTCTGATGTTCCTGCTGTCGATCGTCATGCTTCCGGTGACGAACGGACTTTACGGCGCGTATCGGCTGGATAGCGTCGTCGCAGTAAGCTACGGCTTCCATCTGACTGTCATTGCCTGCCTGAATGCGCTGCTATGGTTTCTGGCGCTGCGAGGTCACCGCAATCCCGAGTTGCTGGCAACGGCAATCTTTCCGGTCTTTGCATTGGTGTTCGCAACGGTGATGGCCATAGTCGCGCCATCCGTTGCGCAATTCACATGGTGCCTAGCATTTGGGGCGCCTCTGGCAGGCTGGTGGGCAGGGCGCTGGCCGCTGAGAACGAATTAGCCATTACCACCGCTCGCGTTACCTACGCGGTCCACTTCCGCTGCGGGTCATCAGCTAATATCGGGCCGGAAAAACCCGCGTCGGCTTTGCTCGCAAAAGCAGGCACTCCTCGGAGCGAACAGCACCTCCTCTTCGTGCCAATAGGCGACATTGGCTTCAATCATTCGATCACCTCGTCGGCGCGACCGAGCAGCATCGCTGGTATTTCAAGGCCCAGCGCTTTCGCAGTCTTGAGATTGATACTCAGCTCGAATTTGGTCGGCTGGTAAAACGGGATATCTCCCGGCTTGGCACCTCCAAGAATTTTGTCGATGAGGTTGGCGACCCGGCGAAAGATGTCCGGTAGGTCGCTCGAATAAGCCATTAGTCCGCCAACTTCGACAAAATCGCGGAACGCATAAATTGTGGGAATCCTGCTTTTCGCAGCCAATTCGACGATCGTCCTACGATAGGGGATGTGCTCGGGTTCATCAGATACCATGAGCGCATCCGCTCGATCTTGTTGCATCGAGCTGAAGAGACGATGGTACTCCGTCTCGTTGAAGCCGCTGCCCAACAGAGCAGCCTTCAACGAAATGCCTGCCCGTTTGGCCGCCTCTCGTGCTGCCGTACCTCTTGGATCTTCCCAGTATGATCCCGCTGCAAAATAACCGAGGCTGGACAGTTTTGGCACCGCTTCCATCAGCAGCCCCATACGTTTTCCAACCATTTCCAATCCCCCGGCGATAGTGACGCCTGTGATGTTGCCGCCCGGGCGTGCGATGCTCGTCACAAGTCCCAAGGTAATCGGATCGTTGGCTAACGCTACAATCGGGATTGTGGTCGTCGTCATTTTAAAGTCTTGCGACAGAGGAGCGCCGGCCACCAAGATCAAGTCGGGATGCGTGTTGACGACATCGCGGGCCAGTTCGGCATAGCGTTCTGTTCGGCCTTCTCCAGAGTACCGTTGCACCTCAAGATTTTGGCCCTCGACGTAGCCAAGGCGACTTAGCTCCTCGAAAAAAGCGCGGTAATGCGGTCTACCGCTCACGTTCATTTCGCTGACTTTGGTCGCCGGGGTAACGACAGCGATCCGTTTCATCTTCGCTGGTTGCTGTGCCAGGACCGTGAGTGGCCACGTAGCCGCAGTACCAAGTGCCGTGATGAAATCGCGCCGTCGCATCCGACCCGCCCAAGAGAGTATTCCGCGCATCGGCCAAACTACAGCAGCCTCGAACGTTCGGCGAGAGACAAATGGCATCCACGTCTGCTAAAATTCCGAACCGGACGTTGCTTGATCCAGCTCGGATGTCCGCCAATAGACGCCATGAAGTTCCGGGAAGACCGGCGCTGAGAGCCGCACCTCCTGCAGCATGCGGTCTGATGCGCACCGTCAAGAACGCACTTCGAAGATCATGTTGAACGGCGTCTCGGTCGCGCGGCGGAACCTCTTAAAACCCGCTTCAGTCGCGACCTGGCGCAATCTGCGTTCTCCCGCCTGAGCACCGAGCCCCAAGGCCACTTCCTGAGAGAGCGATGCAGGGGTGCAAATGAAAGTCGAAGCATGATAGTAGATGCACCCGACCGGGTTGAGATTGTCTTTTAGATTGTCATGAGCAAACGGCTCAACAATCATCCACGACCCGTCCTTGGCCAGCGTTTCCTTTACATGCTTCCCCGCGCCTACGGGGTCACCCATGTCATGCAGGCAGTCAAAGAATGCCACCAGATCATAGCCTTTCGCCGGGAACTCCTTGGCACTTGCCTGTGCGAACGTGATGCGGTCGCCGACGCCGGCCTCCTTTGCCTGCACCTTGGCGCGCTCAATCGAAGGCAGGTGGTAGTCGAATCCGAAGAACTCTGAATTTGGATAGGCCTTGGCCATCACAATCGTGGACGCGCCATGGCCGCATCCGACATCAGCCACCCTGGCCCCGGCTTTCAGTTTCGCTTCAACGTCCTCGAGTGCAGGAATCCAGTTCGAAACTAGATTGGCGTTATAGCCCGGCCTGAAAAAGCGTTCGGTGCCCGAGAACAGGCACTTCGAATGCTCGTGCCAACCAACACCTTTCCCGGTTCGAAACGCTTCGGCGACTTTGGGTTCGTCGAGATAGGTGGACTGCACGACATCAAATGCACCGGCAAAAAAGGCTGGCGACCCCTCTTCGGCGAACGCCATGGCTTGCTCGGCCGATAGTGAGAACGCGTTCTTTTCCGGGTGGTAGTCGATGTATCCAGAGGCGGCCTGTCCGGACAGCCATTCGCGCACATAACGCTCATGCAGACCAGTTTTCTTGGCAAGCTCGGACGGAGTGACCACTGCACCATCCGCCATTGCCTTATAGAGTCCGAGGCGATCGCCGAGCAGGATGCTTGCACCGCCAAGTGAAATGCCGAGATCGCCGACCAACTTCCCTACGAGCGCGTTCAACTTTTCAAGATTTGGTTCACGCATTGCAACCTCCTCTGCTGTTAAGAACAGTCTATGGACAGCTAATCAAGCCTAGGACGATCGCGGGACTACGAGTGTGAAGGGGTTCACGTTCCGACGAAAAGCCGAGCGCCGCCCGATGTCCGATTTGGGTCATGAGCGGAAGTCCACCGCTTATTCGATCACCTCGTCCGCGAGTGCCACCAAAGTTGGCGGCATCTCAAGTGCCATAGCCTTTGCGGTCTTAAGATTCACCACGAACGGATAGCGCGTGGGTCGCTCAAACGGGATATCGGCTGGCCGCCCGCCCTTGAAAATTTGTGAAACGATATCGCCAGCGCGCTCGAAAGACTCCTTCGGATCGGCCCCATATGACATCAAGCCGCCGTCGCGAACGAACTGCTGATCCTCATAAATGGCGGGAATACGCTTGGCAGCTGCGTAATCGAAGACCCGCTTCCGATTGAGGAGCGTGAGAACGTCTGAAACCATCAGTATGGCATCGGGCGGTTCGCGGTCCATCGCCTCGAACACTCCGTTGAAATCATCAGGTTCGCGCACGCCCAATGCTTGAACGCCGATGCCCAGCAGCTCCGCCGCTTTCGCAGACGCTCCGTAGCGCAGCGACATGCCAAGATCATCCCGGTTCCACAGCATGGCAACGCTGCGCATGTTAGGCAGCAGTTGCTTAAGCAGCGACAGGCGCTTTGTAGAAATGCTTGCCGCGTCGTCGGAAATGCCGGTGACGGAGCCGCCTGGATGCGCCAGACTGTCCACCAAACCGGTCGCAACCGGATCTCCGCTGCCGAACGCGATGACCACGGGAATGCCGGAGGTCTTTGCAAACAACGCGGGCCGGTAGCCAATGGTCACGATGACATCAGTGTGGGCGGGTCTCATCAAGTATGCGGGGAAGTTCGGAGATTTGTCCCTTTGCGCCGCGGGCGTCGAATGTCAGGTTTTTCCCTATGGCGTAACCGCGTTCCGCCAGCATCCGCACAAGGGTCATACCCTCCGGACTTTTCTCGTCCCGTGGCAGCCCTGGGGTAAGCGTGCTAAGACGAAAAACCTTGGCGGAAGTCTGGCCAATCGCTGCGCGAGGACCGGCTAAGGCCGCCGCGGACAATAGCGTAATGAACTCGCGCCGCTTCATGTCGCCTCCGAGGGCCGGCCCTATCGGTGTGATCCATTGTAGCGGCACAAACCGAATAGGAAAGGGGCGCAAATGATCGCTCCGGGTCAAACTCAGAATCCGGATGTCTGACCGAGAGGTCCGCTTTACCCCCTAGAATGAAGCATCAGTCGGACCTATCAGGTTCATGCAGCGCGGCTAATAGGTTCGTTATTCGATCACCTCGTCAGCTTGGGCAAGTAACGCTGGTGGCACGGTTAGACCGAGCGTCTTCGCCGTCTTAAGATTGATCACAAGCTCGAATTTAGTCGGCGCTTGCGGATCTCGTCGCGCAGCTGCACGCGCACCTTCGCGTCGAGCGCGGACAGCGGCTCGTCGAGGAGGAGGACCCGGGGCCGGGTCACGAGCGCGCGGGCGAGCGCGACGCGCTGCTGCTGGCCGCCGGAGAGCTGATGGGCGTACCGCTCGCCCATGCGGCCGAGGCCGACGAGGTCGAGCGCCTCCTGGATGCGGGTCGCGCGGGCCTCCCCGAGACCCGCGCATCTGAGGCCGAACGCGACGTTCGCGCGACGGTCATGTGCGGGAACAGCGAGTACGACTGGAACACCATCCCGATGTCGCGGCGGTGCACTGGCGACCGCTCGACATCCTCGTCCCGATCCGGACGTGTCCCGAGTCGATCGCTCGAGGCCGCCGAGCGCCCGGAGGGCCGTCGTCTTGCCGCAGCCGGAGGGCCCGAGCAGGGCGACGAACTCGCCCGGGCTGGACGCGAGGCTGACCGCGTCGAGCGCGCGGCTGCCGGTGCCGTAGTCCTTCACGACGTCGACGAGCTCGACGGGGGTGCCGCGCACGACGAGCGACTCGGCGCGGGTGGGAGCGGTGGTCATGGCATGACCTTCTTTGCGGCCGATCGAGCCGGCCGTGGAGATGACGACGAGCAGGAAAGACGAACAGCAGCGCGATGAGCGCGAAGATCGTCGCGACGTTGAGTCGGTCTGCTGCAGCAGCAGCAGCGCCGTCTGGAAGGTGTTCTGCTTGAGGAAGTTCGCGATCGTGAACTCGCCGAGCACGACCGAGACCGTGAGGAGACAGGCGGCCAGGATGCCCGCGGCGGAGGTTCGGGAGCATGACCCGCCACACCGTTGACGGCCAGGCCGCGCCGAGCGAGCGCGCCGCCTCCGCAGGATCGTGAGGTTGAGGCGTGGACGTTCGCCTTGATCGGCCGGTACGCGTAGGGAGCAGATCACGCCGATCGCGAAGCGAGCGTCCACGGGTCGCTGCCGAGCAGTCCGCCATCACCTGGTACGACGGGAACGAAGCCCACCACCAGCACGACCGTCGGCACCGTGATCGGCAGCAGGCAGACGAACTCGAGCACCGAGGCGGGAGTGGCGGGGAAGCGGAGCTCCGCGAGCAGCATCGCCGGCAGGAGGAGCAGCAGCACGATCGGCGCAGTACGGACGCAGATGATCAGCGAGTTCTGCAGGCCGGTGAACAGATCCTGGTAGTTCGAGGCCTGCGCCGGGTCGAAGATCGCGCCGTAGTGGGCGACCCTCGATGGCCCGATTTCCGCCTGCTGCGGCGTCAACCAGGCGGTCGCCGCGAGGGGCACCACGAACAGCACGCCGGAGACGATCAGCACGATCCGCCCGGTGACGCGCGACGGGACCGCACCGGTGAGGGTGAGGGACCGGGTGCCGGCCCGGCGGGCGGCCG
>CAVXRI010000007.1:0-396673 GCA_963764155.1 uncultured Alphaproteobacteria bacterium | reverse complement strand
GGACGACCATCAGCGGCAACTTTGAAACAGGTCAATCCGCCGTTCGCATCGACCTCATCGAACGCGATGGAGGAGCCGCGCGGCTCCAACTTTTCCTGCCCGTCGGCTTGTATCTTCAGGCGGGTGTGAAGCTGACCCTGGATCAGGGAGCGACCTATCGGATTCCCTATGTTTGGTGCCTAACGAACACCTGCATCGCTGCCGATGTTGCTGATCCGAAACTGATTGCAGAAATGGAATCAGGGCAAAAGCTCTTGCTGGAAGTTGTCGATTCCAGCGTCCTGACGGTTAGTACGTCACTTCCGCTCGATCATTTCCGAGCAGTTCGACAAGAGGCTCCGACGCAGATCTTCGAACAAACCATCGACGAGTGACGTAAGCTCACGCATCGAAGCGCGGGCGCAAATAATTTACCCGTGGGCGGTCGATAATTTTTCAATCGGCTCGATCAGCGACTTTGCCGAGAATGGCTTTGTCAAAAAGGCGACGCATCCTGATTCCATTGCGGTCATGCGAACGGCATGGCTATCGTCGGCCGTGATGTAAATCACTGGAAGATTAACACCCGCAGCCTTAAGGCGGTGTCTGACCTCGATGCCGGATTCGTCGTTCAAATTGATATCGAGGACCACGCAAATAGCCCGATCGAAATCATCGTGATTCTGGAAGGCCGCAGCTGATGGGAACAGCACGCTATCGTACCCATGTTAACTCAACAACCTTCTCACCCCCTTGAGCGTGCCTGGGTCGTCGTCGACAACAAAAACTACTTTTCGGTTCGACACGTTTGATAACCCTAGTGTGTCATCCCGGCCTAACTATAAATAAGGGTGACTGGGAACTTTTTGCCCTAATCAACCGGCTCGCTGAGACCTTTGCGATTTTAACCATCTCAAGTCGGTCGAAAAATAAATTGGGTTAAAGCTGGATACGCCTAGCGCATTGGCTCTCCTATTGTCCTTTGGGACAATGAGCCTGCAGGCTAGCAGTCAAAGATCAATTCGCTTTGGCTTCTGCACTTCCGGAGAAAGAGCCGGCCAACATACCGACGCGTTCCGCAACCGAGACAAGTTCAGCCAAAGATTGAACGTTCATCTTTTCCATTACCCTTTGCCGATGGGCCTTGATGGTACGCTCAGTAGCGCCCAACTCACGGCCGACAACCTTGTTTGTCTTGCCGCGCACGACGAGTTTGAACACTTCCTGCTCGCGGGGCGTTAATTTTGCAATATTTGCTCGAACGATGTCGAGCTTGCTCTTGCCCATCGCGTGTCGCCTCGTGATGCGCCATCGCGCGCTCAATAGCGCTTAGCAGTTCATCCGACGAGACCGGCTTGGTCAGAAAATCCTCGGCCCCCGCCTTGATGACCTGCACGGTCGTGTGGACATCGGCATAACCTGTGAGAAATACGATCGGCAGTGTCGAACCAAGCTTGCGAAGGCGCTCTTGCAGCTCCGGACCACTTAACCCCGGTATCCGCACGTCAAGGAGAATACAGCCTTGGCCGTTTTCATCCGGCGGACGATCGAGCAAATGCTGAGCGGACGGATAGGTCGCGACTTCATAGCCCGCCCTCTTCAGGCGACGTTCGATCGCCGTTCGAAAGGAGGCATCGTCATCGACGACATGGATGAGACCCGGCAATTACTTCTCCTAGAATGAAGATAACGGCAACGAAAGCCGAAACACGGCACCTCCGTCCGGCTGATTTTCTGCCCAAATCCGTCCACTATGTGCCTGAACGATCGTGCGCGCGATGGAAAGCCCGATGCCCATGCCTTGTTGCTTGGTCGTAAAAAACGGGTCAAACACCTCGTTGAGCTTTTCCGGCGCAATTCCGGGACCAGAGTCGGATATTGAAATGACTGCCGAGGAACCACCGTCGATCTCGGTTCGGCCAATAACCGTCCGACCGTAAGGCATCGCGGCCATCGCGTCCATGCTGTTCACAATCAGGTTCAGGATGACCTGCTGCAGTTGGACGGGATCACCTCTGATGGGCAGCGCTTTTGGCGATGCGTCGAGGTAGAGCGCAATATTGCGCATCGAAGCCTGCACCGTCAAAAACCCAAAGACCTCGCGCATGGTGTCGTTGAGGTCGATGTCTTTCTTCTCAAACGGAGTTCTCTTGAGAAAGCCGCGCATTCGTTGAAGGACTTCGTTGGCGCGCAAATCATCTCGCCTGATATCGGTCAGGATTTCCTTGAGTTCTTTCAAATCCGGCGAGGGAGAGCTCAGTATCAGTTCCGCAGTCTCGGCATTTGTCAGGATCGCGCCCAAGGGCTGATTCAATTCGTGAGCTATGGAGGAAGACAATTCTCCGGCGGTCGCCTGCCGATTAACGTGCGCCAATTCCGTCATCCGATGCCGGGCTTCGACTTCCGCAAAATTACGTCTCTTTCGCTCGTGCAGCAGGATCGAAATGAATCCTGCCTGAACCAGAATTAGGGTCGCGACAGATATGCTCTGCCACCTGTAGGTTTCCCACATGGTCGGCTCGCGAAACCGTATTTCGCTGCCGGAAGGCAGATCGGACTCCTTCACGTTCCAGCGCTGCATTTCCCGCCAATTAAAGATCGGTTTCACCGCTTTGCTTGTGCTCGCCGGAATATTGGATGATGGCTCTCCCTTAAGAATCCGAAGAGCCAGCTCAGCGGCTTCAGCGCCGATCAAGTCCGGGAGGAGCACATAACCGCCGATGCCGCCGGAGGACAGGAATGTTTCCGACGCTACCAAGATTGGACGGTTTGCTTTTTCTGCAACCAAAGCCAAGGCAGCATAGGGCGGGTAATATGTGCTTTTCCCGTCGGAATAGATGGCCGAGTACACAATCGCGCTGTCTGCGGGCAACGCGGCCACTTGCTCCCGCACCTCCCGCATCGTGCGGCCAATGATTTCAGTCACACTGAGATCTCGCACGCTCGCGATTTCGTCTTTCCAGTGCCGGAAAACAACCTGGCTGTCCCACGCGTCGCCGACAAACACGATCCGCTTGAGGTTTGGTACCACCGCACGGGCCGCAGCAATCGTATCTGCGAGTCGCAACTTAATAACCGCGCCGGTGATATCCGGCGGAGGCTTTAACTGCGCAAAGCCGGATTCGTCGACCATGGCAAAGACAATTGGAGTTCCTGGCCACAACTCCTCGCGCCAGCGCAACACAAGCTCGAGGGTCGCGGAGCCGACGGCGACCACAACCCCAATCGGCCTGTCGCGATATTTCTCCTTCAGATGCCGCTGAAGCGTTTCCTGGTACTCCGTGCCGTCGAAGCGACTTAAGTCCAGATTTTCCGAATAAAGCGTGGTGTGCGAGCTGGTATCGGCGTTCACCGCTGCGCGTAGGCCAGAAAATATCTGGTAATAAAATGGCCCGCTCACTTCCGATTGGTTGAGGACCAGTATCGATCGCGCGAGCGTGTCCGCTGTCGCCGAATGAATCGACGCAACTAACGCAGTCAGCCAAATGATCAGCCCGATGATGCGAGCAATCATGACATGGGAACCCCAACGCAAAACTAACAGCGAATTGTGTCGATCAGAATATGCAATCGTCGGGCACGTGAAATCGGCGCTCACGAATATGCCCCAAAGGACAATGACCTATGGGACAATGGCCCTCAAGCCAATTGGCGGGGTGCCGACGGCGTCGTAAAGCCTTGCCTCCGGCAACCCGTGTTTGCATCTAGGGTATTATTCAACCGGCTAGATTTCACCTTCTGCCTAAAAACCGATTTGCTCAGACAGGGAGATATCCATGTTTGTCAACGTAAACGCCGCTGCGGCTAGCAGACAGAGTGCCCTTGGCGAGCTTGGTGAGCTTTCCCGTTCACGGGTCATCTTGAGCGAATTCGCATACAGCAGGGGCAGCGAGATTTACGGAGAGGCTGAGCCGGCGGACTACATCTATCAGGTTATGGATGGCGCCGTTCGGAGTTACAAGCTGCTGTCCGACGGTCGGCGTCAAATCGGGGCCTTCCATCTCGTGGGCGACATCTTTGGTTTGGAAAACGGCGCGGTTCACCGCTTTACGACGGAGGCAATTGTAGACACCACCGTCCGTCTAATGAAGCGGCGCAGCTTACAGCACGTTGCGGAAACCGACGTTCTGGTTGCGCTGGACTTGCTCAACATGACGACCAGCAGCCTGCACCACGCCGAAGATCACATGCTGCTCCTGGGCCGCAAGACTTCGCTTGAACGCGTAGCCGCTTTCCTGATTGAGATGGATCGACGGCTGACGGCCGCAGATGTCATAGCCCTTCCGATGTGTCGTCGCGATATCGCCGACTATCTGGGCCTTACGCTTGAAACTGTGTCCCGCGCGTTATCATATCTTCATAGCAAAGGCATTCTTGGCTTTATGGGACCAACCCAGCGCCAGATCGTCCTTCTGGATCAACTCCGATTGGGCGAACTGGACCTATAGGCAATCGGACTTCACGGACGGTTTTGTGGAAATGTCGATGCTTCTTCGCAAAACCTCGAAGAGAACTGCCGTCGACCACCCAAACATCAAGATGCCGTTCATCGCGGCCATTGGCCCCAGCAAGCGCCAACCCGCCAAAGGCGTCACATCGCCGTATCCCAGCGTCGTGTAATTCACGAACGCGAAGTCGACGAGGTTGGCGTCATCAGGGACGGCGTTTACGATCGCATAAGCAAAAGACCAGACGAACACTTCAAGCGTGTGCGCTACCATCAGCACCAGCGTCGTGGCTATCATGATGCCGACCAGACGTAACCATTGATGCCGTGTGCTCCTGAGGCCCGCTGCGCGTGCTGCGCGTATTGCAAGGACGGTAATCAACGCATGGATCGTAATGTTCACGGCACTTACGCACGAACCCACCAGCAGTTGGATCGGCATCCCATCCCCTTCCTCAACCGCGTCTCGCAGCAGCCCTAAGGCGAAGCCGGCGCGAGTCCCCCAAACCACGCACCGAAATATCCGGCATAGAGAGACGGGGCTTCGACGTTCATGGAATGACCAACGCCTGGCACGATCACAAGCCGGCAGTCCGGCATTGATGTCGCCATTGTTGTCATGTCAGCCTGCGCTATCCAGCCATCCTTCTCCCCCCAAAGTACCAAATGAGGGTGCCTGATTTCCGGCATGCGCCGTTCCAGTTCGCGGCTTTCCCGTTCGAGGTTGAGATTGCACGGTGTGCCTAGCCAGATACCCTCCGCAACACCGAACGTCTGTTCCAACAATCGCTCATAGAACGCTTGCAACTCGCCGATACCGTCGCGAAATCGCGGTGCGGTGTTTGGGGCGAGACTCTCGGGAGCAAACAGTGTGACCGCGGCTGTCGCCATCACGGCCCGCGTCATCTCGCGGCTAGTCATCATTGCGCGAAACAATCCGAGTTGATCGGCATCGAAAAACATGCTCAGCGGACTAACGGGATCAAGCGCGAGTACCCTACCAAACCGCTCGGGCTGCATCAGCAGCATTCGGGCGGCTATGATGCCGCCGGTGGAATGAGTTGCAAGGTGACAGAAGGGTATTTGCAGTTCATCGAGCGCGGCCAGCACATCCTTCGCATGCTGTTGCATCGAGTAATTCACATAATCAGGACTGGATGCCGGGCGATCGCTTTCGCCGCAGCCGCGCCAGTCAATTCCAATCACACGCAGCCCACTCGGAAACAAGGGTGCGGCAAGGTCGATCCAGTCCTTGCAGGCAAGATTGCCGTGGATGAAGGCGACGGTGACATCGCCCTCCCCCCATGCCCGCCACCCCAGATAAACCTCGCCCGCCTTGACCCGCGGCATACTCTCTGAGCCTTATTTGTTCAGGCCAGCCGTGGGCGACGCGCCGGGAGGCGTCGGCGCCACCGGCAACGTCGAGACCACGGCGCCCCTGATCATGCGATCGGTGCCGAGCGGTGAGCTGGTGTCGACCGTTCCCCTGGTCACGAAGTCCACCACATCGGCGGAATATTCGACCGGATTGTCCGTATGAATGAAGTGCCCCGTGTCTGGATAGATCTTGAGAATCGGCCGGTTCCCCGCATTGCTCATTCGGGTCATAAACGGCGTGATAACGTCGCGTCCGAGGTCGGTCAGCCCGTTAAGGGCAGTACCGGGTATGAATGGCTCCTTGTCGCCGAAGGCTAGGAAGATCGGCGCTTTGATTTGGGTCAGCCGCTCGTAAAGGTTCTTCGGATCATCCTGCTGCAACTCCGCCACCATCGTGTAGATGTCGAAGATGAAGACGTCGGCCCACTGCTCCAATTCCTTCGGGTTGCCCTTGGTCAACCCGACGCGCTGTTCGGTGTGAAAGCGAGCATCCGGGCTGTCGTTGTAGAAGTAGCCACTCTTGGCCGCTGAAACGACGCCTGTATCCGGGTCACGCTTCTTAAAATAGAAAAAGTCTCGGACGTTCTGCTCTGAACGCCCGATCTCCGTGGCCAAGATACCGGTCTGGTCCCAGGTCTGCTTCCACTTCTCGAAATCGCGAGCAAACGAAGGGTCAAACAACTTAGCCTTCTTGTCCTTCGCGACCGTGACCTCACGAGGATACTCCTCCAGGCCGGCGGGCGCTTCGAGCGCCAATCCCTGCACTGCTTCCGGCCAGGTCAGGGCGTAACCCATGACAAGCTGGCCGCCTAGAGAATGGCCGAGATAGTACGCCTGCTTGACGCCGAGCTGATTGACCACGAGCTCATGCACGACGTCGCGCATATCCTGCATGGTGCGCGCCGGGCTCTTGTCGAGATTGCCAGGCCCCGACATGCCGTAATGCGGCAGATCGGGCACGATCACACGCAGCCCGCTGCGCAGGGCGTACTGGATGACGTTGCTGTACATGCCGCCGAACGCACCCTTGCCATGTACAATGACAAGCACCTTCGGATTCCTCTCGGTGCCGGCGTACTCGTCCATGTAGCCGGTCTGCCAGGTCACGCCGTTACCATCCTTCACGTCAGCGTATTTCACGGGATATGGATAGGTCACATAACCCTTCCAGAACGACTTCTTGGGGTCGATGTTCTCGGCCACGCCGGGGACGCTGTAGTTCTTATCGACGAACTTCTGCGCGCGATCGAGGCTGGCCACGTCGTCCATGAACGCGACGAACTTCGGATCGTTCTTGCGGTTGTTGATCAGCGGGAACACGCCGTAATGGGCGACCGGGCTCTCCTCGGAGATGAGGTCTGCGCCCGGTACGCGATCGACGGCCTTCTGGGCCAGTTTGAAGTTGAGCCAGAGGTCGTTGGTAATGTGCATCACCAACGTGCGGGCTTGGATACGGCCGAGATAATCATTGATGTTGTAGGTTTCGCCTACCCGGTTGCGCCAGACCAGATCGACCGCGTCATACAGCTTGGAACGATTTCATCACGTTGAGACCGGCCTTCTCGTTGGGCGCGTCCCAATAGAAGACTTCCGGTTGTACCGACTTGAAGCTCTGGGTGGTCCTGTAGCCGAAATCATAGCCGGTGAGGCCGAGCACCGACCAGCCGAACGCCATCCCAGGCAACGGATGCTTTTCCTTGGGCAGTTTGTAGTAGTCGCCCTTGGTCGATTGCCAAACGGGGTCGGACTCGATGGCAGCCGTCATCAACTGGAAGGTCCAGTTGCCGACGGGATCCCCGGCATCCGATTGAGTGGTGCCGCCGATCGGCATTAGCGCGCCGATGAACTCCGGGTGCATGACGCCCCAGACGTAGGTCTGCGTGCCGCCCATGGAGACGCCCGTGACCAGCGCGGCGCGCGCTACCTTCAGGCCATCGCGCAGCATCCGATAATTGGCCTGCACCATGTCATAGTAACTATACTGCGGAAACTTAATACCGAGGCCATCGGATGGCTTGCTGGCGCCCCACGTCCCGAGCGGGTCGACCATGATGACATAGTAGCGGTCGGTGTCGATTGGCCTGCCCGGACCGATGATGGGCACACCGCCCGACAGGGCGGCGCCCTTGACCCACTGCTCGTACATGTCGGTGGAGTCGCCGGAATAATATGAGTTGATGATCACAGCGTTGGTGATTTCGCCTGCCGCGTTGCGGCGCGGCGTGCCGATCGCGATATAAGCGGTTCGCAGCTTGCCCCCGCCTAACGATTCCAGCGTCTTCCCACCTTCCCCGCCGAATTCCCAGCCCGATGAGTTGCCAAGATCATAGCGGCCGCCCAGCTTGAAATTGGGAATCTCGTAGTACTGCTTAAGGCCGTCGTGCTGTTCTTGCGATGATCGACGAGTAAATGGCTGGGCCAGTGCAAAGGAAGCAGTCACCAGCAACAAAAGCAGGCTGAGGATGCAGCGTTTCATTGGGGTCACTCCCGAGAAGGCGTCTCTTTGGCGAGATCTTCTCAAAAAATAGGCGGTTGTCCCGCGCGACGATTGACTTATCTCAAGGGCCCTGCGTGCCGATCAGACATCCACATCGTGCGACCTCGTCAGGCTGCCATGGATGCTGCCATGCCGTTCCTTGCTCTCGGCTCCTACCAGATACGATATGAATTGGACGGCCCGGATAGCGGACCGGCCTATGTGCTGGTCAACGGTTTGACGCAATACGCTGAGCTATGGGGGACCTACCGTGACGCGCTCGTGGCACGAGGATTTCGTGTCGCGACATTTGATCTTCTCGGTCAGGGCGCATCCGACAAACCGGGCCTCTTCATCAGCCAGGATGATCAGGTAGCCGCGCTCGCGCTGCTCATCGACCAGCTGGGCGACGCCCCGGTTTTCCTGGGCGGCATCAGTTTCGGCGGTCTTATCGCGCTGCGATATGCGATAGGGTATCCAGGCCGGCTTGCCGGTCTCGTCGCCATGAGCACGTTTGCGGAGCTCTCGCCTCAGCTCCTGCTGCTCGGCAGCGCGCTACGCACCGGCATGATCCTTGGCGGGACGAGTTATCTGCAAGACCTGCTGCTCCCAATGAACCTTTCCGATGGGTGGCTCGGACCGCAGCTCGGCAATCTCCAAGCGGTGAAACGTCAGGGTTGGCTCACGAACGATGTGTATGCCCTGCAGAACCTGATGGATTCTTTTCTCGACTTCAAACCGCTCACGCCGGAGCTGGCGTCAATAACTGTTCCGACGCTGATCCTGAACGGCGAGTTTGATTTTTTGACTCCCCGCGCGCTCCACGAAACACTGCGTGTTCGTATTCCAGATAGCGCTCTCGTCATTATTCCACATGCCTATCACGCCTTCACGCTCGAAAAGCCGGCGTTGACGGCTGACCTGCTTTCCAGCTTCGCGGAGGACGTTTTGGCGAAACGATGGAAGGGCAATCAATCGATCTGGATTGCCCCTGATCGAGCAGGAGATCCGCTGATCCCCTTCCCGTCCGGCCAGGATCATCTCCGCGCCATCCCGGCGCATGGAGCCTCAGGATGAGCATGTTTCTGGGCCCGCTCGACAGCGTAGGCCGGGTGCCGCCCCGGCAGCAAACACGCGTCGCCGCATTTCTGATGTCCTGTCACGGAGCGATGGCAAGGCAACTTACTTTTGCCTTGGCTTGGCGAATGAAGCCGAACTGGCACAATGACTTGAATGCGCAACTCTTTCGGGAAGCCGAAATAGTCTCCTTGTTGTTGGGCGCGACCTCGTGGTTGCCCGATCCGGAACTGCCGTTCTTGGTCTCTTCGTGGGAGTCCGCCTGGGTACCAAGGTCCCCGGTGGGCATCGCCGATCGTGTTCAGGGGCTGACGATTGACATCGCCGCGCTCGGCCACGCTTTGCACGCGGTGATACGGCCGGCGGCGTTGCTACCTAATGAAGCCTCGATGCACGATCCCTTCACCCTCGCCCTGCGAAAGATTGAGTTTGAAAGCAGCCGACTGATACAGGCCCAAATCCTGTTTCTCAAAAGCTCCGACCTGCTGCCGGTGCGAGACGCCGTCAACGCGGCACTTGAAAGCCGGCATTTGCAGGTTCGCGAGCTGTGGACAGAAATGCTCGCCGGGATCGGCGTGCGGGAGAAACAAGCCCGACCATCGTGAAGTCAAGGCGCGGGCGATCGAGCGGCCCCTTGATGCAAATCAAGGCGCTGCATCTGGCCCGCGTCAACGTTCAAGGCCAAGCATCCAGCCTGCCGTCAGCTGCTAACCGGAGTTTCCATGATGAAGCCCGTTTCCGTGGAACAAGCTGTCGCAATGATTCCCAACGGGGCAACCATCATGGTTGGAGGATTTATGGGAGTTGGCACGCCGGAACGGCTGCTGGATGAACTGGTGAGGCAGAGGAAATCCGAACTGTGCGTCATCAGCAATGACGCGGCCGTCCCGGGCAAGGGCATTGGGAAATTATTCGATGCCTCACTCGTCTCCACCGCAACAACGAGCCACATCGGATTGAATCCAAAGGTGCAGCAGCAGATGTTAGCCAAGCAGATTTCCGTCGATCTGGTCCCGCAGGGTACGCTAGTCGAGCGCATTCGGGCGGGCGGATGCGGCCTTGGCGGCGTGCTTACGCCAACTGGCACGGGCACAATGGTCGAAGAGGGCAAACGTCAGATCGAGATCAACGGTAAGCAATTTCTGCTGGAGACGGCGCTTCGCTCGGATTTCGCGCTGATTTACGCGTTTCTGGCGGATTACCTCGGCAACCTCTCCTACGCGCTGACGGCGCGCAACTTTAACCCGGTCATGGCGATGGCGGCCGACACCGTCATCGTCACCGCCGAGCACATTGTCCCGGTCGGCGTTATCTCACCCGACCATGTTGTGACCCCGGCGCCGCTTGTTGATTACCTCATCGCAAACGGGTGAAACATGGATGCTCAATCAATCATCGCACGACGCGTTGCACTTGAGCTTCGCTCAGGCGACCTCGTCAATCTCGGCATTGGCATCCCGACTCTGGTCGCGAACTACGTTCCGCAGAACATCCAGATATTTTTCCAATCGGAGAACGGGTTAATCGGCACTGGACCGATTCCGGAGCAAGGCATGGCGCATCCCATGTTGACCGACGCCGGCGGACGGCCGATCAGCGCGCTTCCCGGCGCATCCACCTTTGACAGCGCAACATCCTTCGGATTGATCCGTGGCGGGCATGTCGACGTAACCGTTCTCGGGGGACTTCAAGTCGATGCCGACGGGCACCTCGCGAACTGGATGATCCCTGGCAAGATGGTGCCCGGGATGGGCGGCGCGATGGATCTGGTAACCGGCGCCAAGCGCGTCATCGTCGCAATGCAACACGCCGCAAAGGGAAAATCGAAGATTGTGCAGAAATGCGCTCTCCCTCTCACCTCATCCCGCCCGGTCGACCTGGTGGTGACAGACATGGCCGTGATCGGCTTCCCCGGCGGGAGAATGACGCTGCTCGAAACGGCGCCGGGCGTCAGCGTCGCCGAAGTCCTTGCGGTAACCGAGGCGACCCTTGTTACCCCAACCACCATTCCTGAAATGAAGATTTAGCGTGCCGAAAGTTCTCAGGAGCCCAGATGCGGATATTCAGTGACTTCGATCAATTCAAGGCTGCGGTCGGGACCGAGATTGGAGCGAGTGAGTGGGTCGAAATCACTCAGGCCCGCATTAACGGCTTTGCGGAAGCGACCTGCGACGAGCAATGGATTCACGTTGACCAGGACAGGGCAAAAAAAGAGCTGCCGGGCGGCAAGACCATCGCCCACGGACTGCTTTCGCTGAGCCTCGCCCCAATGTTCATTCGTTCGGTGATGGGTCTGAAGGGCCTGCGAAACACGCTGAACTACGGGGCAGACCGGATTCGTTACCTTGCGCCTGTCCCTGCCGGCTCGCGTCTCAGGGGCCGAACGAGCATCGCAGAGGCCGAGGATGTCCCTCCCGACGGCCTGAGGGTCAACTATCGCATCGTCATCGAAATCGAAGGCGGTCAGCGCCCTGCCTGCGTTGCGGAGCTGATCGCCCTGCACTACCGCTGAGCTAGTTCGCTAGCGCTGCCCACGCGCTGGTCAGTCGATGATGTGATATCCGCCGTCGATATACATGACGCTTCCGGTAATCAGCTTCGCGCCGTCGAGCGCCAGGAAAGCCGTCGCCGCGCCGACATCCTCGATGCTCACGAGGCTTCGTGGCAGGAGCCTTGGTTTGCGCCTTATCCATCAACTCATCGAAGTCCGGTATGCCAGAGGCGGCCCGTGTGGCCAGCGGCCCTGGCGAAATCGCATGGACCCGGATCCCTTTGGGACCAAGTTCAGCGGCAATGTAGCGAACGGCGGATTCCAACGCAGCTTTCGCCACGCCCATCACGTTGTAGTTCTGCACGACCATCTGGCTGCCGTAATAGGTCATCGTGAACAGCGTTCCGCCGTTCTTCATCAGCGGCTCAGCGAGATGCGCCATTCGCATGAATGACCAGCAGGAAACATCCATGGTCTTGAGAAATCCGTCCCGATCGACATCGACCACGCGCCCGTGCAAAGCCTCCTTCGGGGAGAACGCGATCGAGTGCAGGAGAAAGTCCAGTCGGCCCCATTCCTTTTGGATGCGTTCGAACACCTATCTCCGTCTGGCCTTCGATGTTCACATCCAGCGGCATGAAGATGGATGCTTCAAGTTCCTTGGCCAGCGGCTCGACGTGCTTTTTTGCGCGCTCATTCAGATATGTCACGCGCCAGTTCCGCGCCCAAGGCCCGAAACGCCTTCGCGCACCCCCAAGCGATCGACTGATCGTTTGCGATGCCGACGATAAGCCCCTTACGGCCCTTCAGCGCGACCTTGGTTTCTGGAAACACCGGGATTGTCATGACGCTTTCTCATCGTTTGAAGCCTGACGACGAATTGCGGTTCCACAGTAGCGCCAAGGTGTGCTGCGCGATCATCAGCTCTTCGTCCGTGGGCACGATGTAGACGGGAACGCGGCTATCAGTTCGCGATATCAGAAGGGAGTGTTTGTCGTTTTCAGCCGTATCGAGTGACACGCCGAGCCATTCGAGCCGCTCTGCAATCCTCGCACGAATGCCGGCAGAATTTTCACCGATCCCTGCGGTGAAGACGAATGCATCAACGCCTTGCAGTGCGGCCGCCAGCATTCCGGCGTACAGCGCCACCCTGTACACAAAATAATCCACTGCAAACGCCGCTTTGGGATCGCTCGATGTCTGAAGCTCCCGCATGTCGTTGCTCACGCCAGAAAGTCCCTTCAGTCCGCAGTCGCGATAGAGAAACTCCTGCACATCGCCGGGCGACATGCCCTTTACCGACATCAGATACAGAAGCACCCCGGGATCGATCTGGCCGGTCCGCGTGCCCATGGGAAGTCCATCGAGAGCCGTAAAGCCCATCGTACTTTCCACGCTCCGTCCTCCGTGGATCGCGCACATTGAAGCGCCACTGCCCAGATGAGCGATGATGACGCGGCCTTCGGCGATCTCAGGGGCAACACGAGGCAAGTTCTTGGCGACATACTCGTAGGAAAGTCCGTGAAAGCCGTAACGCCTAACCCCCTCCTCGTGGAGAATGCGGGGTATGGCGTAGTAGTCGGCCAAATCGTCGTGGTCGCGATGAAAGGCGGTGTCGAAGCAGGCGACTTGAGGCAGAGCAGGAAAATTGGCGAGAAGGGAACGGATCGGGGCCAGATTATGGGGTTGATGAAGTGGAGCAAGCGTTGTGAACCGCTCCAAGCGCGCGACCACGCCATGATCGATCAATACAGGCCGGTCATAATCAGGGCCACCGTGGACAACCCGGTGCCCGACAGCCAGCGGCCTGAGTTGAAGTTCATCCCGCAGCCACGTGCTGGCGACCAGCAATGCGGCCGGGCACATCCGGGAATGTTCTCGATCGGATAAGCGCGATCCGCCAGCGTATCGCCATTGCCTCCGGTGGCGCGGAGCCGTGGACGGCTGCCGATGCCGTCCATCTGACCCTTGACCTCTCTTTGCAGCCTGCCATCCCCGTCCAGCGAAAAGACCTGAAACTTCACGCTTGAGGAGCCGGCGTTGACGACCAGTATGGTATCCATGGCGGTCACGCGGCGGCTATCTGTGCCCGACGCCTGCGCGCGTCTGCATAGAGAGTTGCAACGGCGCAGGAGGCCATGCGGGCTCTGGGTGTATCCGCTCGGGAAGTCAGAACGATGGGAACGCGCGCGCCGAGGACGATGCCGGCCCCGTCAGCCTTGGCGAAATAAGCCAGATTTTTCGCCAGCATATTTCCGGCCTCAAGATCCGGCACCACGAAGTATTTGGGCACGACCTGCAACTTCCGATTTTATTCCCTTTGATCCTCGCCGCTTCCATGTCGATCGCATTGTCAAACGCGAGTGGCCCATCGAGGAGGCCCCCCGTGATCTGGCCACGCTCCGCCATCTTGCAGAGCGCCGCCGCCTCGATAGTCGAGGGTATTTTGCCTGTCACGGTCTCGACCGCCGAGAGGATCGCAACCCGGGGGGACGAACCAAATCCGGCCTGTGTGTAGAGATCAATCGCATTTTGCACGATGTCGCGCTTGGCATCGAGATCCGGAAAGATGTTGATTGCAGCGTCTGTGATAAACAGTGTCTCGCTATAAGCCGGGACATCCATCACGAACACATGGCTGATGCGCCTGTCGGTGCGCAGTCCGCCGGTTTTCGCTGTGACGCTTCGCATGAGCTCGTCGGTGTGCAGGCTGCCCTTCATCAGCATTTCGCCCTTGGCTGCGTGAATCAGCTCGACCGCCTTTGCGGCGGCGCCTTCGCTATGAGGGGCATCAACTCATTTCAAAGCCGCTGATATCGATGCTGTGCTTGGAGCGCAGCCGCCGTGATTTTCGCTCGCGGCCCGACCAGTATCGGCTTGATGATGCCGGCCTCTGCGGCGTCGCTGACCCCGCGCAGTGAACTCTCGTCGCACGGATGAACGACGATGGTCGCAGCCGCCGGGAATGGTTTTTGCCGCAGCGATCAAACGTTCGTACTTGGCGCCCGGCCTCGCTTCGCCCGGTTCCATTGATGCAACGCTCATCATCCACTCCCAATCAGTCTCACAAAAGGTTATGACGCCTTTGCCTTCGAATCGAAGCTGGTTGCACCATCGGTACTTCGCTCTGGTGTCACACCGAACAATTTCGTCACGCGATCAAGGCGCTTGGCGATCTCGCCGGAGACCTCGGCGCTCGCCGACAGCACGTCACGGATGATGGCTAGGCCGCCTCGACGCTGTCTCCGGGTTTTTCGGCAGCAATTTCGGGATCGCCGCGAGGCTTGCCTCCGGCTCCAGCAGCAACATGAAGAACTGCTCGCGCACCATCGTCTTGAATTGCGCGAGCGTGAGGCGCGAACCGGCGTCGCTCGCTCGAGCCCGCCGCAACGCTTCCAGGCTCCGCTCGTCCACCATGCCCCGTACCATGCCGACGTAGAGCAGGCCGCGAATGACGCATTCCCTGAGACCGCCCTTGTCGATCTGCGCCTTCAGCTCCGCGATGCGCGCCTGCAGACGCTTGCGAAGTTCCTCGCGACATTTCCGGTTTAGGCGATGACTACCGATTCGGGATCTATCCCAACCGCAGACTGAAGCGCGGGTGACCCATAGATCGAGAGGAACAGCGCCTCGCTCAACGCTTCCTGCGTATCGCGCCACTTGTCCAGCACGTTGACGATGTACTTTGATGTCTCTTCCTGGAGAGCAAGGAAAGGATTGTCCTCTGCAGCTGGCTTGCGTTTCTCGCGGATGTTCTCAGCTGTCTGGGCCACCGCCTTCATGGCCGGATTATCGCCACCGAAGGCATCGTACGGCACGCGCAAGGGGTGCAAGTTGCGTCATCCACTCCGCCATCTGCGGATTTACCGCGGCGCGCACCCACGGCTGCACGAAATTGCGGTAATTGGCCAAGATTGATCTCGGAAACCCGGGCGGCAGTCGCAAAGCGCCGCTCATCCTCCGGACGTATTGCCGCCCATGGCGCGAATGTCGTCGAGCGAGCGCTGCTCGCAACGCATGATCCACTTTCCGCCCGCAAGTTCAGGATTGGCAGTATCAGCGGATACCGCCTCGAAGGTCGCTTCATAGAGCCCAGGTGGCAGCACATCGATCAGATCGATGTTGCTTGAGAATTCGCTGTGCTCCTTTTTGGCAACGCCGCCGGAGACGAATATTCCGAGGTGCCCGACTGTTTCATGAACGGTGTAAACGATGGTCTGCCCGTAGGACCTGATCTCATCGACATCGCCGTAAAGTTCGAAGGATCCAGCCGAGTGCCTGCTGAGGCGGAGTGATGTTGTCGCCCTTCGAGCAGAATACGACGATCGGCGAGGAGATTTTCCGAAGGTCAACAACCTCGCCGTCGGAGGTCTTGATACGCCCCTGCCGCGAGATTGTTGCCGATGAACAGCTCATCAACGATGAACTGGATCTCCTCGGCATTCAGGCTGACATGTCCGCCCCACCAGCGCTCGAACTCGAGATAACGATCCGCCTCGGTATCTACATTTCGAATACACGTTGTATTGCTTGGTCCAAAGCGTATTCGAAGGATTCATGTTTTCGAAGTTCTGCACCAGCCACGCGCCGTCGAACTTGCCGCCTCCAAGGTCGCTTGTCAGCGCCGTCAACCAGCTTCCACCAAGCAGACCGCCCGAATAGCGCATCGGATTTTTGCCGTGGACGCCTGCCCAGTAAGATAGCGGCGCGCCGGCGATGATGAGTGGGCCGAACAGTTCCGGCCGTAGCGAGGCCAGGATCATGACGGCCCAGCCGGCCTGGCAATTTCCGATCACGCACGGCTTGCCGTCGGCTTCCGGATGCAGGGCGATGACCTTCTCGATGAATACCGCCTCGGCCCTCGCGACATCCTCGATGGTCTGGCCAGGCATTGGTTCGGGCAGGAAGCCGATGAAATAACAGGGATGACCGGCCTTCATCGCCACGCCGATTTCGCTGTCGGCCTTAAACCCGCCGATGCCCGGTCCATGGCCCGCGCGAGGGTCGATCACCACGAACGGACGGCGCTTCTAGTCGATTTCCACGCCGCTCGGAGGAGCGACGCGCGACAAGCGCGTAGTTCACCGGCCGCTGAAGGTTCCTGCCGTCGATGACCAGTTCGACAGCATAGTCGAGAACATGAGGCGCGGTCTCGGCCAGATGTTCGCGGTATTGAACGCCGCGCTGGCGCATGACATCGAGGAACAGGACGCTGCGCTGCCGGTATCCACCAGATATTCGAAGGCGGATGCAAAGAGCCCGGGCAGCGCGTCGCCCGAGATTGCCGGCTTTTCGGTTGACATGTTCAAATCTGTCACTCCTTGCGGCCCCGGCGTCAGATTTGCGCCGCGTGCAAAGAAGGCTTTGACATAGGTCAAGCCGGGAATTCTCTTGCATCGATTTACTGCAACGGTATCAAAGTCCGCGGATCGGAACCGCGCAGACACAAAGACAAAAAAACTTAAGCTGGTTGTCGAAAAAGGCGCTTTGTGCGGCTCTGCGGCGGGCTAACCTTCGACGGCGGCTTTCTCGACCTCAGGCCGAGGAGCGCTGGCCTCTTCCTCACGAATCCAGGCCATCATCAATTCCCAAGCCACGGCAAGAATGATAGGCCCGATAAACAGGCCCACGATGCCATGCGCTATCGTTCCGCCGAGCACACCGATGAAAATGACCAGCATCGGCGTTTTCAGGCCCCGACCCATGAGTATCGGTTTCAGGACGTTGTCGGCCAGACCAACGACCACCAGATAAACTGTGATCAGTAGCGCGGGCACGACCTCCTTGGTCGTCCAAATCCAGATGATCACGGGAATAAGAACGATCGCTGACCCGATCTGCATTATCCCAAGGACCAGCACCGCGAAAGCCAGCACGCCCGCATGTGGTACGCCTGCAAGTTTCAATCCGATTCCAGCCAGCAACGATTGCAGAACCGCGACCCCGATCACGCCGTTGGACACGGTGCGTATCGTCGCCCCGGCCAGCGCGACAAAATCCTGGCTTCTCTGCGGCAACACGCGTGACTGAATGTTTCTCGACGCCGCCACAACTCGTGGTCCGGAGGTGAACAAAAAACCGGCGAGAATTACCGACACAATGAATTTGAGCGTACCAGCGCCCGCGCTACCCGCAAACGCGAATACGGGACCGGCTAACGGCTTCAAGTGTGGGGCGACCTCGCTCAACGCGGCCCTGACATTGATCGAGGCGTGATCCCAGAGCCCATGAATGTATGGGCCAATCAACGGCCATTGGCTTACACCGTCCGGAGGAGAAGGAATGGACAATGTCCCGGCGCTGAGCTGCGCGGCGAAGCTTCGCAATCCGTCGATCAACCCTAGGCCCAGCCACGTCGCAGGCCCGATGACGATAGCGAGATTGACAAGAGTTATGATCAACGCGGCAAGTTTTGGCCGATCACCCAGATAAGCAGATAACAAACTGAATGCTGGAAACAGAGCGACGGTAAGCACCAAACTCCAGGCCAATATCGGGATAAATGGACGAATAAGGATGAAAGACCAGTAGAGGAGGAAGGCCAATAGGCCGAGGCGGATTGCCAGCTGTACGATCTGTTCACCCGATTGGCTCTCGCGGAATACTCGCAATGGCATATTCACCATATTGGAAGGACTGACCGTCGCAACGATAACCGCGATTCACGGCAAACTGGCAACAGGCGGCCGCGTATGACGGGACATGGAAACTTACCGAGTGCTTCCGGACCGCCGACTTGATCCAGATCAAACGCTCCGGTGTACGCTGCTGCTCCTCTCCCATCGGCGTTCGCGCAACGGCCGTCATTCCTGTTTTGACACGAGACCTCGACAATGGCCCGAGCTGCCGAGTATTCCGTCATGGAGCGTCTCCGCGACGGAAGCGCAGTTGAAATTCGTGCCCTTCGATCGGATGACCGGGAGGATATGCTCGCCGCGATCGGTCGAACCAGCCCTCAGTCGCTCCGACGACGATTCTTCGTACCCAAGCGCGGTTTTTCGGAAACTGAACTCGCGTTTTTCATGAACATCGATTTCAACAATCATGTCGCGCTTGTCGCACAGGTCGAGGAAGAAGGGCGACAGGCGATTGTTGGCGGTGGTCGCTACATCATGGTCGAACCCGGAAAGGCCGAGATAGCCTTTGTCGTGGTCGATGCGTACCAGGGCAAAGGCATCGGAGCGGCCCTGATGAATCACCTGGCCAGACTGGCACGAGACGCTGGATTAAAAGAACTGATCGCGGAGGTCTTGCCGGAGAACACCGGGATGCTGAAAGTGTTCAACAAGTTCGGATTCCGTCGCGGCTCAACACGGGATCCGCAGGTCATACATCTGGTCCTGCAGCTTACCTGAAACTACCAGCTGGCGGGGCGCCGTTGCGATGATGGCGATCGCGGCGCTAACCGCATCGTTCGTAACCAACAGCGGCCGCTCTGCCTAGTTTCTCGGAGCTCTGATCGTCACCGTTTACGTCGTCTTCGCCATGACGCTTTATCTCTTGCCGCCGCGAACCTGAGCACGGAAACCGCACGCCGCCTGTCGGCAACGGAGGACTCCATGAAAACAATTGCCTATTTGGCAATACTCGCGACGCTAGCAATGCTTGGAAACGTTGCGGCGCATGCCAGGACAGAAACAAAGACGCGCAGCTTTACCGTCAAAAAGGGAGCCACGGTTCCGATCGGAACGCACTATCAGATGAATGGAAGAACCTGCCAAGCGGGTCCAATCCCGAAGATCGTTCAAACCTCAAATCCGACCATCGGGAAACTCATCATCGAGGAGACGAAGGTCGAGCCGTCCCAAAAGGAGTGTAAGGGGTTTCTGATCCCAGGTTACTTCGTGCGGTTCGCGGCTGGCGACAAAGCTGGCGAGGAGAAGATCACCTACGACGTAATTTATAAATCGAAGAAGTTGGGTGCCTGGAAGATAGAGGACACCATTACTGTCCAATAATTCCGGCTTCGACGAAACTGAGGGCCTCGCGCCGGCCTTTGATCCAGATCAAGCCTCCCTTACGTTGGCCGTTCAGTCTCTAGGCCACCGTCCAAGAAGTACTCGCCATGCGTCAACATCAACCGAAATACGTTGATACGATTACGCTCACTGCGCTGCTGCTTATGTTGTTATTTGGGGGAATGGCCTTGCATGGACATCTAACGGCGGAGCAGCCGGGATTGGCTCCGAACCTCCAATTCGCAACTGTCCATTAATATCTGGTTGGCAGGCGGGAGAAACGGAAGGCGAGGAAAGCTGAAGCTGTCAGACGAATGTTCTTATTCCAAAAAATGAGGAGAGAACAATGAGCAGCGGTATGCCATCGATGACTGCATTACTCGGAATGGTCGCGCTTGCGGGTTTCCAAAACCGGGACAAGATAGCCGAAATGCTCAAGGGTACCGGAACCAGCAGCCCCAACACCGGGGCCGACCAGTCAGGGCTGGGAGGGCTACTGGGAAGTTTGAGCGGGATGTTCGGCGGCGCCGGCAGCGGGAACCACCGGCGGCGCGGGCGGCACGGCCAGCGCAGGTGCCCTTCTCAGCAACGGACTTAACGAACTGCTTCAAACCTTCAGTCAGAATGGACAGGGCGAGACAGCTCAATCCTGGATCAACGCGGGTCCGAACAAAGAGATATCACCTCCTCAATTGAAGCAGGCAATCGGGTCGGACGTGCTGGCCGCGCTGGAAAAACAGAGCGGACTATCTCAACAAGAGCTTCTTGCGAGACTTTCCCGCGAGCTTCCATCAGCAATTGACAAGTATACGCCGGACGGCCGGCTACCGCGCAATTAGTCCGCCGCTGCGCAGCTCATTTTTTTAGATGGAGTGTTAGATGGGAATAATCTGGACGATCATCGTCGGCTTTATCGTAGGAGTAATTGCCAAGTTCATTATGCCGGGCGACAACGAACCCTCGGGCTTCATTCTCACCGCGGTGCTGGGAATTGTAGGGGCCTTCGTTGCAACTTACCTCGGCCAAGCTCTGGGATGGTATGGACCCGGCGAAGGCGCAGGGATCATCGGCGGCGTAGTCGGCGCAATCATCGTATTGTTCGTCTATGGATTGATCGCGGGTCGTCGGCGAGCCGTATAACGCGTGGTGGTTGCTAGCTTCGTTGGTTAGATACGTCCTCGTCCCATGATGATAAAAGCTCCGCGTTTGCCCACGCGGAGCTTTCGTCGCATTGCAGCTCAGGGACAGGGGTGACGCTGCCCGTCATATCCAAGATAGGTCCCGGAGGCGGGGTCGTAAGAGCGATATCGCTGAGCACAATACCCGTCATCTGCAACGGGACCGCCCTCGGTGTAGCCATAGGATTCGTCGGGGCTGTAACCGTAACCATAACCGGCGTAGCCCGCACCAATCGCTGCTCCAGCGATTGCGCCGGCCGCCAAACCTCGGCCAACACCACGACGGTAGTAAGCACCAGCGTAACGTCCACCACCATGGTAGCCGCCGGCAGCGACGTGAGCGCGACCTCCGCCACCGTGGAACCCTCCGCCTCCGCCGCGACCGCCTCTAGCCGAAGCTGCGGTTGTCGAAGCCAAGCCGATTGCCGCTATCGCGAAAAGTGCAATGACTGTTTTGGGTGACATTTGCTCTCTCTCCTGTGAGATTGGCCGGTTGGCCGAAACATCATCGTGGTCCTCTTCTTCACCTTGCGTACGTCGCGCCGTTGATCTGCATCAACAGAGGTTCGTTCAGTCGATTGGACTCGAACCGTCGACTGGTTTTGGGCCGGGCAAGTTTGCGGAACAGGCTTCCGAATTGGGAAGTCAGGAACAGTGGGCGCACCTGGTTGTTCAGCCAGAACTCCCACTTCGGACGTTGACACAATGCAGTTGATTTTCTGGATTGGCGCCTCAGCGGCGGCGCTAACTTCTCTCTCCTATCTGCCGCAGGTAAAGAAGGCATGGCCGCCAGGATCTACCGATGACCTTTCGCTGAAGATGCTGATCATTCTCACCAGCGGGCTATGGCTCTGGGTGATCTACGGACTGATGAGAAGTGACTGGATGATCATCGCCGCAAATGTTATCGGCGGAAGCCTGTCACTCACCGTCCTTCTCTGTAAGCTTCGGGACAGACGTGCGGCCGGAGCGTCACGAGCTGCAGGTTCAAGCGCCCGGCAAGCTCCGAAAGCGGAAATGAGCGCGAGAAGCTGAAGGGGCTGACACGGGCAGATTGGTTTCAGCGGCGGCGCCCGCTCCTCCTCGTGTTCGGAATTGAGTTCGATCTTAGAAACGGAATCTGATCATGACCGATCAGTTTGCAACTTATCCTAGCCTGAGCGCCCGCGCGGTGCTTGTGACAGGCGGAGCCTCCGGGATAGGCGCCAGCATCGTAGAGCATTTTGTGGCGCAGGGCAGCAAGGTCGGGTTTATCGACATCGACAAACGCGCGGCCGAGCTATTGCTCAGTCGACTGAAAGGCCCCGGTTCGGCGCACTTCCGATGCGCGGACCTGCGCGACATCGGGCAGCTTCGTCAAGCAATCGTCGGGTTGGCCTCCGAATTGGGAAGCTCGTTTACTGTTCTGGTCAACAACGCCGCGCGCGACGACCGTCATGCAATCGACGAGGTCACGCCGGAATATTGGGACGAACGCATGGCGACGAACCTGCGCCATCAGTTTTTTGCTGCGCAGGCGATCAAAAACGGAATGATCGAAGCCGGCGGCGGCTCCATCATCAATATGAGTTCCAATAGTTTTCTCGTCGCGACCGGCGGCATGCCCGCCTATACCGCGGCTAAGTCGGCGGTGATCGGACTGACCCGCGGACTCGCCCGGGATTTGGGGCCGCACCACGTCCGGGTCAACACTGTATATCCAGGCTGGATTATGACCCAGCGGCAGCTTGAACTTTGGGTGACGCCGGAGACCGAGGCCAAGCGGCGTGCCGGACAATGCATTCCCGACCGGCTCTATGAGCCGGACGTCGCCCGCATGGTGCTCTGGTTGGCGGCCGACGATAGTCGGATGGTTACGGCCCGCGATTTCGTGGTGGACGGAGGCTGGTTCTGAGCGGGGCCGTTCGTTTGTAACGATTCCACCAAGCATCCGCGCGCCCGGTGCTCGCCTGATCGCATCCAAGTTCGCATGAGCGGCCAAAACTGAACGTCGGAAATGACAGGTCCGCCGGGCAGCAGATTCCCGATATGTTCCGTTCAGATACCCTCGGCCATCTAAAAAACATTGTCTGATTAGTAACTTATGAGAAGGACAGGGTCGCAAGCTTTGCTCTCGACTGATGTCAGCCTGGAGTTCGTTCGATGAACTTGTTCAGCAGCGAAAGACTTGGCGAGAGACCTCAGGGCCGCCGGTGTCATTGCGGCGCTCAGCCCCGGTTGGTCTACAAGATGATGGACCCTAAATTCGGATCGACCGTCCGTATGTTCGAGTGTCATTGCGGGGAACTAACCTGGACCCAGGATCGTGAGCACACCGCACAAGTGTCGGCCTCCTGACATAAACATGAGCTCCATCCATG
Source organism: uncultured Alphaproteobacteria bacterium (assembly GCA_963764155.1). Taxonomy (GTDB): domain Bacteria; phylum Pseudomonadota; class Alphaproteobacteria; order Rhizobiales; family Xanthobacteraceae; genus Bradyrhizobium. The sequence continues at coordinate 373,330 of CAVXRI010000007.1, read as the reverse complement.
CGGCACACTCGTGATCCACCTCACACCCGGCGGCGCGGACTGCAGGCCGGCAACCGATGGTGAAGAATGAGGACCCTTTGCGCGACAGTGCTGCTGGCGGTTAACCTCTCGGCCTTTGGGGTCGCCAACGCCGCAGACGGATGCGGCTTTGGGTGCCGAAACGCACCCTACGGCGGTTGCGTCGTCAATGGCTGGGCGGGCGGTCTGGCAGGTTCTCATGTACGGAATGAATGCCCTGCCGGAAACAGGCCTCGCCGTCCGTGCCCACGCGACTATGTCTGGAAATTCGGGACATGCTTTCAAAGCTGAGGGTCGCATGCGGCGCTCTGGATCTCGAGTCCATCTCCGCGTTGCGCCCGAGCAGTTGTTTTTAGTGGGCTGCGCCGATTTTCCGGGGCTCGTTCTCAGTCGAACTCAACCCCGATCTGGCGCTCCTTGCGCCACTTGATGCGGCACGTCAACCGGACCCCTTCGCTCGGGATGGCAAGCGTGAACTGCTCCGGGATGCCGACCGGACTGGTCACGTCCAGCGCCGCGCCGAGCTTCGAGACGTTGCGAACCGTGCAACTGATAGCGCCGCCGCCGAACTCGATCGTCCCAGCTTTCAAGACGCGTTGCCAAGAATTATTCCGATTATCGTCCATGACCTGTTTGCCTGAAGCCGTACTCAGGCGGCGACAAGCCGGGTGGGGCTCACTGCGCCCACCAATGGGCTGCTGCCTGGGCGCTTTGGGTGGGCATGTCTTTCAGACAACGACGCGCCGCCTCGATCTCGGCGTCAGTGGCACCATGGCCTCGCGCCCACATCTCCGCTGTCGATACCGAATATTTCTCGACGTAAAACCGAACGACGGTGCATGACACCCGCTTGATGATGCCACCCCCCGCCGAGGCGGCCGGCGAGAGAGCCAGCAGAATCACCAGAGCGCCAACTACTCGCATCAACATGATGCAACCCCTGTTTGAACCGTCATCCATTCGCAATGGATCAGAACTCGCTGCGACCGCGCAAACGCAAAGCCATCGCCAAGCGCTGCTATCAACGTGTTTCCGATGACGTGCAGGTTCCAAACCCGTGCGCACTTCCAGCAGAAGGCTGACGTTGCCAGCCCCAAACGAGCGAACCGACGGCCTTTGGCATGCTGAACGGCGGACACAACGTGGCCGCGCCGGGTTCCTAATTTCGCCGCGACTTCAGCTGACGCTTAGATGGTGTTTTGCGTAGGAGGCAACCGATGATCCGTCCGCCAATGTACCATCTGTATCGGATGAAAACAGATCGACTGCCCGAGGGCACCAGATCGGCCTGGTTGAGGACATGGCCCGACAAGCCACCGCCAGCGCCGGACGACTGGGTATTTGTCGGCAAGGAACGCTATCCGAGCAGGTGGACGATTGCAGAAATGAATGAGAAAGGCTCCTGCTATCGCGAGATCCCAAGCTGGATTGGACGCGCTTCCACACGGCGAGACACGCAAGCCGTTGACGAGTTGGCCCACTGAAACACCCTAATAGTCGAGCGGCGCTTCCCAGGATTGCCCCCGTTCAGCTTCCACCTGTTGCCGTGGCCCCGTCCCCGCGCGGGGCTTTGCTGCGCTTGGAACTCGCCTGTCGCAACTGAGACGGACGAGAGCCATTGAACCCTCAAGCTCCGGGATAGACCCATACCATGGGGTGGGCTTGAGGAGGCTTCTATGACGTCCTGGCACGATACCATGGTCGACCAGCCGGAAGTGAGCGGTGCCGGCTACGTAACGGGCTGGACGATCAGCGGACTGGCCGTGCTCGGGACGATCGTTGCCGTTTGGGTCTTTGGATTCTGAAACGTCGATAGCCATGCTGGGTGCCATTGCGCTGCGGCCCTCGACCTTCTAGCGATCGTCGCCGTGTGCTCCTGATCTGCAGCAGCCGCGGAGCGAATGCAGCAAATCCGAACCCAACTTTCAAAACCGCGTCCCGTGCACGTTGTCGATGCTGATCGCTGTGGATGAACCGGCAACGGCGCAGGACCGCTATTGCACCCATACCATCATTGGGAAACAGTTTGCGCACGACAACGTGGGCGGGGCTGCAAGATGCGTAAGCAGGACGTGAGCTTCGATTACCGCCGTTATCAGCAATTGCTGGCGGAAGCGGTCGACGAAAGCAAGCGACTGGCTTTGATTGATCTGCTGATCAAGGAGCGGGCGATGGCGCGGCTCGCTGCGCAGCATGCCTCCGAGCGGGCAGCGACTACGGCCATGAACATCGCGAACGTGCTCGGCCGCTGACCAAGCTCGCCTTGCTGCGTGCTAATCCTCCACAAAGGAGAGGCCGATCCGGTTCCTCTGGATCCAGATTACCCTGCATTCGCGAACACTGGAGTTGCGCGCCATCACCAGACGAAATTGCGCGGGCACGAAGGCCGGATTTTCCACTTCGATGGCGGCACCGTCAGCGGAAATGTTTCGTACCACGCAGCTCATGACCGAACCGCCTGAGGATACATAGGCTGGTTCGTCGATTTCTGTCCGGGGATGCTTGCGCTTTTCTTCCATTGCTTCTGTCTTGAACGATGCTCGCCCATTAAGACTACCGCGAAACGCTAAACAAAAAAGGCGGTTTTACCCGCCTCCCCTGAAAAGAAGCCGGACCCGGTGCGCTATGCGTACTTCATTCTAGGACAAGTCGGCTCCACAACCTTAGTGGCTAGGCTGCTACGCCGGGTCGATCGCGGCGCCACGCCCCACGGCCCGGGGTTGCTCGGCATCGTCCAGGCTTGTCGTTCGCGGTGTCAACGGGTTAACTTCGATGGCACGGCGGTGCGCTGGCGCGACGCCCGTCCAAAAACGAACATGCGCCAAGAGGAAACGCCATGTTCGAGATACTCGATCGACGGACGAGTCTGACCGGCAATCAGATCAAAATCCTAACTGCTGCTATCGTCGGCGACGCCCTGGAATTCTTTGATTATTTCCTGATCGGCTTCGTGCTGGCGTTCCTGATCGGACCGTGGAAGCTCACCTTCGGTCAATCCGCTACCGTGCTCATGAGTTCGGGTATCGGCGCTATCATTGGAGCCTATGGTTGGGGCTGGCTGGCGGACCGTATCGGCCGTCGGGTGGTCTTTATCGGCACCGTTCTAAACTTCTCGATCGCGACGGGCCTGCTCTATTTCACTCCAGACAATGGTTGGATCTATCTCGCGGTTATGCGTTTCTTTGTGGGAACTGGCGTCGGCGGACTCTACTGCGTCGATCTGCCCTTGGTGCAGGAGTTCATGCCGTCTTCCGAGCGCGGCTGGGTCGGCGGTCTCGTGACCTGTGTAATCCCGCTCGGCGTGGGGCTCGGTGCTGTGCTGGGCGCGATGGTAGGAGCCGGTGAATGGCGAATACTATTCGCGGTCGGTGTATTGCCTGCGCTGCTTGTGCTGCTCGTCCGCATTTGGGTCCCGGAATTGCCGCGTTGGCTCTGTCGTCAGGGCCGCTACGAAGAAGCACGCAAGTCGCTCGCCTGGGCGCTTCAAGTGGAGCCTTCCGCCCTGCCCTTGCCGACCGCCGCCGACGCTGGCCCGGTCGTCACCAGCCATTGGCTCGACTTGTTCAAACACCCTCGCAGCCTCCTGGTCTCCTGGCTCGGAAATGCCGGAGCGCAGACCGGAGTTTACGGAATTACGTTGTGGGCGCCCTCGCTGTTCGTGCTGCTGCTGAAGGTCACGCCGCAGGAAGCTGCAAAGATGATGATTTTGCTAAGCGTGTCCGGTTTTATCGGACGATTATCGTTCTCCTTCTTCTCAGAACTGATGGGGCGGCGCAACGCAGGGGGCCTGCTTGGGTTTGGTGCAGGCGTCCTGACCATCGTGGCCGGTTACCACTACGACGCCATGTGGATGGGCGTCTCGGCGTTCTGGCTGATCCTCGCCTTGGCCTTCTTCTTCGCTGACGGCGGTTTTGCCATCGTCGGCCCTTACGCAGCCGAAGTCTGGCCCTCGCACCTCAGAACCTCGGGCATGGGCTCGGCCTATGGATTCGGCGGCATTGGCAAGATCATCGGCCCGGTCGGGCTCGCACTGATCGTGGGCTCCGGCAACTACCTCAAGCCCGATGTTCCGTTGCCGCAAATTCCGGCTGCATTTGTGTATCTCGGCTGCTGGTTCTTGATGGCGGGAATTGTCTATTATTTCTTCGGGATCGAGACCAAGGGAAAATCAATCGAACAAATCGACCGTGAATTGGCCGATCGCACCGTTTTGGCAACGCCCAGAGTTCGGCAGGCATAGTCTTGGAAAGGTGAGCGACGTTCGAAAGCAAATCTTCGGACCGCTACTGTGATGACAAAGTACTGATTTGAAACCGGTGCAGCTATTTTGGTACCAGCGGCGCTCGGATGTGAGCGCCGACCCCATCTTCGTTTAGCAAGGAGGAAGATTTTATGCCACTCGGCGGATTGCAGCATTATACAATCGAACCTGCTGATCTGGAAAAAACCAAAGACTTCTATTGCGACGTGCTTGGCCTTGAGAATGGCGATCGTCCGCCGCTCGATTTTCCGGGCTACTGGCTCTATTCCGGCGGCAGTGCCACGGTGCATTTGATGGGCACGCGCAAGCCACGCGACGGGATCGTGGTGCGAGGTACGGAAAAACGATTTGACGACACCGGCCGTCTCGATCACATCGCCTTTGCCGCCACGGACGTGGACGGCGTGCGCAAGCGCCTGCAATCAAAAAACGTGAAGTTTCGCGAAAGCATCGTGCCGCGCACGGGCGATACGCAGTTCTTCCTCTATGATCCTGACGGCGTCGGGGTGGAATTGAACTTTCCAAAGAGCTGAAACTAAGCCCCGAGCCGACGGGCGCTTCGTTGACGTCGATGCTCTTTCATGGCCAGCCCGCAGGTGTAATGCAGCGCCGACGTGCGCTAACTGGCGCGTCGACGCAACACTTGAAGGCGAACAGAGCGAGTTCCTGACAAGGCCGCGAGTTAGCCATCCCTCGGGCGTAAGTCCGACCGTTTTTCTTCATGTTTGCGTGACGAATGGAAGAGCCGCGCCGCTGCGGTGGCTTAGCTGGGTGCCATGCCTCAACCTACCCCAGAGGTGTGGCGCCCAGCTATTCGCGTACCGAATTGCCGATCGCTTCAATCCAGGCCGCGCTCGTGGCTGAGGCGCACCATTTCCTCGACGAAAATCTTCTTTTGCTTGTCATCGAGGCTGGCGAAGAGTGGCTCAGCTGCGTCCGCAACATTGCGCTGATCCACTGCACGATCGTTGAGGAACTGTGCTTCGTTTCGCATCTGCTCGACAATGTCGTCGGGCGGGTCGCGCTTGGCGCGGGCAATTCGAAGGTTGAGACGGTCGGCGCCGTTATGACCAAGATAATGCATTGCGCTACTAAACCCGGACCAGTTCTTTTCCTGCTCGGACGTGAGATTCAGTTCGGCTTTTATTCGATTGATGTTTCCGTCACTGGTGTTGACGATCTGCTCGGCCGTCAATTGCGGCGGCTGCTCTTGCGTGAGCATTTGGGGTTGCCTCGCGAATTTAGCTGCCTTGGTCCCCTTCGCCGGCCTCGCCGCCACGCCTTGTTTGGTGTCGGCAGGGGCGGCCACCGGCTGCCCGCTTTTCCCCGTGAACACGCCGGTCACGCCTGTCACTACGCCGACGACCCCGCCGATCGCTCCGCCCAACACACCACCAACAGGTCCGGCGGCTTTGTTTCCGGCCTGGGCGCCCTGCTGAACGCCTTGGACCAGCCCTTGCGCATCCACCAGCACCGGTGTGCCGAGAAGCACGACGGCCGCGCCGAGCAAACAATGCAACCTTATGCCAGCACGGGTAGTCGCCCTCGGACTGCTCATGATTTAATCTCCACGCTCGATCGGGAAGGATCTCACGGAGCATCCTCCCGATGTTGAGTTTATCGTTTCCAGATTGAATCCGTCTACCGGGGTTCTATCTCGACCGCGAACAAGAAAGCTCATCACCCAACGCGAGCGAGTTAGCAACAACGCAACCAGAGTGCGACGAACTTACGCCGCGCCAGTGAGAGTGCCGTTTGCGACGCAATATCGGCGCTCCACAACTCGCGAAGAGATAATCCCTGAACTCTTGTACCAACATTAGTTCTAGGCTCGTACGCGCCTGATTTCTCGACACAAGCAATCAATTCTGCTCTGATCTCATAACGATCTCTCCGCGGCGACCATGCCTGCTGGTTCGGCGGGACGCGAGACGGAGGCAAAAGCAAAGAACAAAAGCAACATTTGGCTCAGAAGAGGGAACGCTATGACACGGAGAAAACTGTCTCGCCGTCAATTCGTAGCTGCAACCGCGTTGACGTCCGCAGCGATGATCACTGCTCCCTATGTCCGCGGCGCTTACGCCGCGGGCAAGCTGACGATGGGTTTCTGGGACCACTGGGTGCCCGGTGCGAATAAAACTTCTACCGATCTTGTCAATGAGTGGGCTGCCAAGGAGAAGGTCGAGGTCTCCATCGATTACATCACTAGCAATGGCAACAAGAACCTTCTGACCATCGCTGCCGAAGCCCAAGCAAAATCCGGTCACGACATTCTGGCGATGCCGACATGGTGGCCTCACGCCAACTCCGAACTGCTCGAACCGGTCAATGATATCATGGAGCCGATCGTCAAGCAGAATGGAGAGGTAAACAACACGGTCAAATATCTCGGCCAGCTCGACGGAAAGTGGCTCGGCGTTCCCGCCTGCGTGGGCAGCCAAATTAAGGGGCCCTGCTCCCGCATCGACCTGATGAAGAAATACGCCAATATCGACGTGCAGGAACTCTATCCTCTTGGGGCGGCGCCCAAAGCGGACAGCTGGACCACCGACACCTTTTTGAAAGCCGCCGAAGCTTGCCACAAAGGTGGTTTTCCCTTCGGTATCGGTCTTGGCGAAACCACCGACAGCGTCGATACCGCCGGCGCGTTCTTTCAGGCATTTGGTGCAGAGCTCGTTGACGGAAAAGGCAACCTGACCATCAAAACGGACGCGGTTCGACAGGCGCTGGAGTTTTACAAGAAGCTGATCGCCTTCCTGCCGCCGGATGCCCCCGCGTGGGATGATGCTTCCAACAACAGGTGGCTGGTCTCAGGCAAGGGGGCAATGATCATGAACCCGCCGAGCGCCTGGGCGGTGGCGAAACGTGATGCGCCGCAGGTCGCCGAGCAGTGCTGGACGCATGGCTTTCCGACCGGTCCAAAGGGTCGCTTCGCTCCCTTCCTTCCCTATTTCTGGACAACCTGGAATTTCTCGAAGAACAAGGAAGCTGCGAAGAGTTTGCTCGTCCATTTGTCGCAACCCTCCTCGATCGAGAAATTGGTCAACGCAAGTGGCGGCTACGATCTGCCAGCCTTTGAAAAGCTTACGAAGTTGAAGGTCTGGGCAGAAGCGGAGCCGCCGAAGGGAACGCTCTATCACTATCCGGATCCATACCACCAGCAGACCCTGTCGATCGCTGCCTCCCCGGCGCCGCCCAAGGTTGCTCAGCAAATCTATGCGCAGGCTACACTGACCAAGATGTGCTTGCGTTACTATCAGGGCGAAGCGATGGAAAAAACGCTCTCTTGGGCCGAAGGCGAGTGCGAAGGCTTCATGCGGAGTTAAGCCGGATAGAAGCGCCGCGGCAGCCTCGTTACAGGTTGCCCGGCGTTTCCGGGCCCGCGTAACGTGCACGGCCGAATTAATCTCTGCAGGGAACTTGCATCATGGTTGATGTCGCATTCCAGCAAAGTCGAATGGGCGGCGCGACTGCCGCTCGCAGGCGGCCAAGCCTGCGAAGCGCGCTCAAGCGGAAATCAACCGCGGCCTTTCTGATGACGCTGCCGCTGATTATCCTGATCGCCACTCTCGTGATCTACCCCGCCTTTTATTCACTGCATTTGGCTACCCTGAACAAGTCAATGCAGAAGTTCATCGGCTTCGGCAATTTCGAGTTCCTGTTCAAACGGGAGACGTTCTGGCTTGTTGTGAAGCAATCCTGCATATTTGCGATTTCGGCAGTGATTTTCAAAGCGCTGATCGGCTTCATCGTCGCGCATTTCGTCCACAACATTCCCGCCAAAGGCCAGCGTAAATGGCGGGGCATGCTTCTGGTGCCATGGGTGATTCCGCCGGCGATGAGCACGCTCGCCTGGCTTTGGCTGTTTGATCCTTCCTACAGCGCTTTCAATTATACGCTCTCGCTGTTCGGCATCGGTCCAATCCCCTGGACCGGCGACGCTATGTGGGCGCGCTTCTCCGTCATCCTGGTCAATGTCTGGTACGGCGCACCGTTTTTCATGATCATGTATCTGGCGGCGCTGAAGTCGGTGCCCGAACAGCTTTATGAAGCCGCCGCCATCGACGGCGCCAACTGGTGGCAACGTATCTGGTACGTGACGCTGCCGATGATGCGCAACATCATTGCGATCACGACGTTGTTCTCGCTGATCGTCACATTTGCGAATTTCGATATCGTTCGCATCCTGACCGCGGGCGGACCGCTTGATCACACCCACATTTTTGCAACATGGGCTTTCCGGGTCGGCATAGAAGGCAGCGATATTCCGCTCGGCGCCAGCGTCTCGCTTTTCATGGTCCCCATACTCGCGATCGCGGCGGTGTTCATTCTGCGGGATGTCAACAAACGCGGGAATGAATCCTGATGAGCACGATCGCGTTCGATAAGGCTGGCCCCACCCGCAAGATCAAATACGGCAGCATGAGCCGTGATCGCGCCTGGGCGTTACGCTGGTCCTATTTCTTCCTCGTGCTGTTTGCGATCTTCTCGCTGGTGCCGCCGATCTACATGCTGATCACCTCTTTGAAAAGCAGCGCAGAGATTTCGGCGGCAACGAATCCCTGGTGGGTGTTCCATCCGACGTTGTCCAACTACAATGAATTATTGTCGTCGAACCAATTTTTGAGATTCTTCTGGAATTCAGCGATCGTCTCGATCGTCGTCGTGGTCATCACCATGCTGATCAGCATCCCGGCCGCATTTGCTTTGGCGCGCATGAAATTCTGGGGCTCGGCCACTCTCGCGACAGGGGTGTTCCTCACCTATCTCATACCGGACAGCCTGCTTTTCATCCCGCTATTCAAAATGTTTGCCACGATCGGCGACTGGACCGGAATCCAGCTGATCAATCGCTGGTATGTACTTCTGCTGATTTATCCGACGCTGACGGTGCCATTCTGCACGTGGATCATGATCGGTTACTTCGCATCAATTCCGAAAGAACTTGACGAGGCAGCCATTATCGATGGCGCATCGTGGTTTCAGACCCTGACCCGCATTTTCATTCCGGTCGCGTTACCAGGCCTTATCGCGGCGACAATCTTCGCCTTTACACAATCTTGGGCGCAGTTTCTGTATCCCCTGGTGTTCACCACCTCGACGGATCAGCAGGTCCTGCCGGTCGGCATCATCACGACTTTGATCAAGGGCGACGTATTTAACTGGGGGCAGATCATGACCGGCGCTCTGCTCGGCGCGGCGCCGCCACTGATCATCTACGCATTCCTGATGGATTATTACATTGCCGGCCTGACCGCCGGAGCGACAAAGGGCTGAGATCATATGGCTGACGTTCTGTTGCGCAAGGTTGTCAAACGATATGACGAGGTTGAGGCGGTGCGCGGCATCGATCTCGATATTGCAGATCATGAGTTTGTTGTGCTGGTGGGTCCGTCGGGTTGCGGAAAATCCACCACGCTACGAATGATCGCGGGGCTGGAGGACATCACAGACGGCGACATCATGATCGGCGGCGACGTTGTCAATGACGTTCCGCCAAAGGACCGGGACATTGCAATGGTGTTCCAGAATTACGCGCTTTATCCGCACATGACAGTTGCGGAAAACATGTCATTTGGGCTTCGGCTCAAGCGCTACCCCAAGGCCGAGATCAAGAGCCGGATCACCGAGGCCGCCCGGATGCTCGATATCACCGACCTGATCGACCGCAAGCCGAAGCAGCTTTCCGGTGGGCAGCGTCAACGGGTCGCGATGGGACGCGCCATTGTACGTAATCCGAAGGTGTTTTTGTTCGACGAGCCGCTCTCGAATCTTGACGCAAAGCTGCGAGTTCAGATGCGGATTGAAATCAAGAAGGTGCATCAGAAGGTCCGCACCACAACCGTCTATGTGACCCACGACCAGGTCGAGGCCATGACCTTGGCGGATCGCGTGGTGGTCATGAACCGCGGGCGCATCGAGCAAATCGGGACGCCGAACGAACTTTATCACAAACCGGCGACCCGCTTCGTCGCGGGTTTCATAGGTTCGCCCGCCATGAATTTTATACCTTGCAGCCTCGAAGAGGCCGGCGGCAAACTCAACATCCGTCTGACTGACCGCATCGCGTTTCCGCTTCCCCCGGCTCGAGCAGCGCGATATCGGGGCGTGCCGAGAAGCGAAAAGCTACTTTTAGGTCTGCGGCCCGAGCACATTGCGGAAGCACGGGCACATCCTGAACCGGGAGTAGAGAGCTTCGATGCCGTCCTCGAGGTGACGGAACCTATGGGCATGGAAACACTGGTCTACTTCACGCTGGAGGGTGCCGACGTCTGCGGGCGGGTCACTCCGAACGCCGGGGCGCAAGATGGCGGGCCGTTTCGGTTGGCAATGGACCTCAACAACATGCACCTGCTAAACGAGGTGACTGGTGCCGTCCTCTGACGGCACACCACGCCCGGGGGGACGAGACTGGAATGACAACCAACAAGAACAAGATTCTGGTCACTGAATCGATGTCGCAACAAGGACGTGCTCTCCTCAATGAGCGAGACGACATCGAACTGGTAGAATTTCCAAACATGATTTCAGCGATGGATTTTGAGGCCATGCTGAGGGCGCAAGCTCCGGTTCACGGCGTGGCGCTTGGCGCCACCCGCTTTGGGGAAGCGGAGCTTGAAGCTTCAAGGGACATGAAAGTGGTGACGCGGATCGGGGTCGGCTTCGACGCCGTCGATGTTCCGGCCCTAAGCCGCCGCAAGGTGCCTCTTATGGTCGCGGGCAGCGCGAACTCCCCGTCAGTTGCTGAACAGGCGATGTTCATGATGCTTGTGCTCGCAAAACGCGCGGCGGAAATGCATTCCATCGTCAAGGACGGCAACTGGAGCCACCGGCTTGGCAAACTGCCATACGACCTTTTTGGTAAGACAGTGCTGATCGTGGGCTTCGGCCGGATCGGCACGCGCACGGCCAAGCGCTGTCTTGCAATGGAAATGAATGTTCTGGTTTACGATCCCTACAAGCCGGCAGCCGACGTCAGGTCGGCGGGTTGCGATCCCGTTCCTGATCTCGATGCCGCGCTCCCCCGCGCTGATTTCGTCAGCATCCACTGCCCGAAGACGCCTGAGACTGTTGCAATGTTCGATGCGGCGCGACTGAGGCGCATGAAGCCGACGGCTTATCTGATCAATACAGCCCGTGGTGGCATCGTCGAGGAGAAATCCCTGTACGAAGCATTGGTCTCGGGCAGACTTGCCGGGGCCGGTCTCGACGTGTTCGAGCAGGAGCCGCCGCCCATGGGCCATTCGCTATTTGAGCTTCCCAACGTCATTATGGCCCCGCATGTCGCCGGTGTGACGCGCGAAGCTGTCGACCGGATGAGCGAGCAGACGGCGCGCAATATTCTGAGCGCACTGGACGGCGAGCCGATCCGGCAGAACGTCATCAATCCGGATGTACTTGGCTGACCGTGCTTAGATAGCCCAAACTCGGCCTTATTCGACGGGACCAATGGAACCGATAGCCAAAGGGATTCAACCCGATAGCGCTCAACCCGGGGACCAGCATTTTGACTCAGAGCGACCCAACCGATCACGCGCTCGCGGCAATTGCCAGCATTTACGATCACCCGGAATCTCATGGCGAAAATGAAAAGCCGGCTGAAAAGGCCCCCAGTATCACGCCAACGCAGGCCGATGGATATTCGAGACTCGGTCCCGGACCGATTGCGGCGCTCCGGATCAAATGGACGGTCCGCCATTCCGAGCATGACGAGTATTACGTGGACGAGACGATTGGGGAGCATTCCACTCCCGCTGCTAGCGGCCCCCTGAGCCGGGAGGACGCGGTCAAGCTCGTTGACGATCGCCAGAGCAAAGCGCGCGAGCGGTTTGAGCAACTCAAGACCGAAATGGCAGGCCGAGCCGCTATCAGCATGGCGCGCAACGGCGTCGACGAAAGCTAAGCTCCGATCCCATTCGCTAACCGTCGCTACGCTCCCAAGAAGTCTTTCTTCGAGAGATCGACACCTGAGTGGCGCAGGATATCGTAGACAGTGGTGAGGTGGAAATAAAACTGCGGGACGCTGAACGTAAGTAATAGTGACCGTCCGGTGAATTTTCGCTGCGCTCCGCTCCTGAATCTGAAAACAACCTCTCTATCGGCGGCTTCATCAATTCGGGCACGCGGCAGACCGCGAATGAAGTCAATAGCCGTTCCTATGCGCAATTTGAGTTCTGAAAAATCGACATCGCCATCCCTGAACGTGTGGGGCACATGGCCGGCCAGCAGTGAGCAGCCGACTATCGCGTGCCGATTGGCCTCTCCGACCTGTTGTGCGAGATTGTACATGTTCGGATAAAGCCGCATCTGGAGCAAGATCGACGGATCGATGTTGCGAGCTTCGGCGTAAGCCGACGCATGATCCAGAAGGCCAGATAAATTCGCCAGAAACGGCGTGAATACGCCTACGGACGATTCGTACATTGAGATGGTCACGTTCTCGATTCCTCCTGCTCGCGCCGAGCGTTCATCTGGTCTAAACGCTCCGTCATCACCTCAGCCCTACATCAAATCCGTCATAAAAGCTCGACATGCGAGGGCGTTTCTCAAAGCACGGAGAGCGGTCGTACCGCGCTGGGGATAACTGCATTGGAGGTCAAGAACCCGCCCTGGCGCGCAATGAAGCGCGTTGCTGATGGGTCGTGGTGACCGGCGCCGCCGTTCAGGAACACAAGCCGTCAGCGTGAGCATAGGTCGCAGGTTTTCGGCCAGCCCCCCTGTCGCTAGGCCGGAAGCTCGGCGGCCCCCGCGTGTTTTTAGAAGGCGATGGCCGGGGCCGCTTCCGTATGGCGTCGCACCATCGAGCATAGCGCATATAGCGCGCGCTGAGCAGCGCGCTCACTTAGGAACGCAGGCCCTCGGCGCGAGTAGAAGTCGCGAGTTTTCGCCCATGCGTATCTGCTCCGCTTGGCCGAAAGCTCGCGGCCCCAGCCCTCTGGCCTGTGCCGGCGCCGCACACAAGCGCCGGTCGCGAAGGGAGTCAGTCGGAACGGATCGCGAGGGCAATCAATTGCTATCAGTCTTCAACAGGAGAACTAAAATGAAATTGTCAAGAATCACTTTGGCCGCTGCTCTAGTCCTCGGATCAATCGCAGCGGCGTCCGCGCAAGGCGGCGGGGGTGCGGGTGGCGGGGGAGCTGGGGGCGGAGCTGGCGGTGGCGCTGGCGCGGGAGGCGGAGCTGGCGCTGGCGCTGGCGCTGGCGCAGGAGGCGGAGGGACTTCCCCCTCCACCACAACCGGTCAGGGTGCGTCATCAACCAATTCGACATCGACTAATCCGGGTGCCACGATGAACGACACCAAAGCGAAGGGCAAGCAGCGATAGTCCTATAAACCGGTACACGATGACAAGGCGCGGGGCCTCGGTCCCGCGCTCATGTCGTACATGGCAAAAAAATCACCCTCGCCGAAATGCACGCGTCAGGCGCGTGCGATCTCTTGATCAGTTACGCCGACTATCATTGCTCTCCACGCGCATCAGCCGAACAGTGGCCCGATGATGTCGTCGAACCGCTGTTCGCCTGCACGGTTTGCTGCGGCAAGTAAGGCGCGGATGTCCGGCCGTATTTCGATTACGCAGCAGCCGCCGACGTGGTGCTTAGCAAACCCGGCCAGCACAATCGCTGGCCGGGCTATTGTACGCCGCAGTCGAAGGCCGCTAATCGCAGCGGCGCTCTCTGCGCGTGATCCTGCGGCCGTCGTCGCGATCGATCGTGGTCGTCTCCATCCGGCAACGCTTGCCGATACTGACGCCACCCGGGCCGATGCCAACTGTTGCGTCGGAGCCGTAGCGGCGATGGTCTCTGTAGTCGCGGTCGCGATAGTAGCCGTCATCGCGATCTCGCCCGATCTGAACATCAACTCCTTGGGCCTTGGCCGAAGTGACGACAGCAGTCGTCAGTAGCGTTGCCGCTGCCGCGGCGGCGAAAGCGATCTTGATCATTTGCGTGTCCTCCTTGGATGCTTGGACCTTGCAACGGCTACGAGGGTTTGCAGTTCCGCCGCCCCAGCGGTTTCTCGCGTTGCGGTGCGGCCGGAAGCTCGCGGCTCCGTCGTGCGTCGGAAACCCATGCCGGGGCCGCTTACACCTTCAGTTCGTGCGACGTCGCAAGACCGCCTCGACCCATATCGGAACTCTTTTTCTGTGGCGACGTTTCGCGAAAGTGAAAGGGGCTCGCTCGCAGGTCGAGGCCGGTTAGTTATGCCTTGGAGGAGACACGGCAAGAACCGCGATACAGTGGCTTTGGTGATTTCTGTGATATGGCTCGTTGCCCTAGCCGTTGGCATGCTGCATGTGATGTTCACAAGATGACCCGCGCTCAAAATCAAGCTTCGCGAAATGCGCGGGTACGAGATGCGCGATCTCCTGATCAGTTGTGCCGACTATCATTGTTCCCATTCGACGCGCATCAGCGCGCCGAGCAACGGCCCGACGATGTCCGGCTGTCCGTCTCGAACCGCTGTTCGCCTGCACCACGTGCGGCAAAGTGCGGCGCCGATACACCGGTTCGCTCGCTACCGATGAGAATACGGGAACCTTCATGAACTCAGCTTCGCGTAGTGAGCCTTTTCATGGTGGGGAACTCGACGTTCTCATGTAAGCTCCACGCATCACCGCCCGGTTACTCGGCTGTTATCGGTGACTGAGAGTTCTTGCGCTCCCGCCTAATTGTGCAGGTGAGCGTATGTGTAACAAGTGCGCAGAACTCGACAAAAAGATTGCCCATTTCCGCCGCTTCGTGACGGGCTATCTGTTCGACCCCCTTACTGATGAGCGCATCAAGGGCTTGATCAGAGACTTGGAGCGGCAGAAGCAAGCCCTCCACTCGGCTCCTTCGCCCCCGGCAGAGTGATCGGCCCGAAGCTGACGCTTTGCCTTTCAACATCACGCGCTACGCTGTAATGCCGAGGCGATTATTCCGAGCACGAGCGCTATGAAGCCGGTGCGTCTTCTCAGGAGCCGCGACCTGATCGCCTCCGCATCCTTTGGGGGTGCCGATGGAGCTCGCCTTTTCGCTGATGCCCCTGCCCGGCCGGAGGTCCGCCCCGATCATAAAAGCGACAGGAGGGTCAATCCACAGTTGTCAGAAATCTGTGGATGGTTTCCGAAATCTTCATTGAGAAGCCACCGCCCGGGACCTAGCGTTCCTGCGCTGCTCAAAAGCGAACGCGTCTACGAAATGATACTTGGAGATTGATCATGTTGATTTCCGAAAGCTTTGACGCCCGGACGTTAGCCAACATGGAAGTCGCGCTGGAACGAGCTTGTCGGTCCGTCCCGACTGCCGATAGCCATGCTGCTCGCCGTCAGATCGCGAACGAAATACTCGAACGCGCCAAGGGCGGAGATCGAAGGCTCAGTTCATTGACGGGAGCAGCTCGTGCAGCAGCTCGGAACATAAGCGGGAACAAGCGCGCTTAGCAGGTCCGTGCCAGTGATCCGTTCTGCCCGTCAAATACGTCGGCGGGTTGAAACAATCGCGCACATCATTTGTTAGGTTCGCTTGGGGCCGAGTACGGAACTGAGCGAATGCAGAACCGGATCGAAATGGCGGACCGTGCGCTCCGTTTGGCACTGGTACGAGAATTCGGCGACGCACTGCGCGCATGTCTTGGGCAAGAGGCGGAATTACCGCCTATCATTAAAAGACAAATCGAGCGGTTGCGCGAATTGGAAAGATCATGACGCGGATGTGACTTAGTGATTAGGCGTCCGCGTTGAACGTGACGACTGAGACATCGCTCTAACCTTCACGTTGCTGCTCAGGCGCGCCACGGCCCAACATAAAAAGCGTCAGCATCAAAATGCTCGGGAGAAACGCCAATGGATTATCTCCCGAGTGCCACACTAGCCTCACAGATCGCGCAGTCGAGCCGGAGTTGCGGGCTTTGCGGCGACCGCCCCAAGTTGATCCTTAAATTCCTTGACCCATGGCGAGGCCGAATAGTGCGCGTATTTGAATGCGCTTGCGGGGAGCAAGTTTGGGCTGATGACCCCGATTAGTGTAGCCATGTTCCTGCATCCCCGGCGCGCCGCCGTTGGCTAACGCGCGTAAGGAACCCTGAAATGCGATTAGGGCTATAGCCGGGACGTAATTCCCGCTCGCTTTCGCGGCGCAAAGATGTGGGAGAAGCCGTACCACATGCAACAATCGTTGATGATCTCGCGGGGCTTTGCAATTCGTGCAGGAGCGAGCCGGACTTGCCTAGCAATGGAGGCATCGGCCCTTCACATGGAAAATAGCATTACGAACCCGACCACTAAAATGCAGACACAAAGCACGATTGCGAAAAGAAAGATTTTATCCACGCAACGCCGCCGGTTCTTGGATCAGGCAGGGGGAGCCGTTGGTCCACCCTTACGTCGGTGGTCGTAGGCCGGACGATGAAGCCCAATCGTCTATGTGCGAAGCCACATCGCACTGTCGAACCTTTTTCAATATCGCGTCGCGCTCTGAACCCGGTCTGAGTTTCTCGGCTTGCTTTTGAAGTTGCTGCCGTTCGTCCGCCACCCGCTCCTCGCTCGACTGTTTCACGGTCACCTCCCGTCAGCCCTTTGGAACCTTGACGTGTCGCCGGAAAACGCATTTTGGCCGGTTTCGGTTCCGTGGGTCAGCGCATGCGGCCCTACAACCCACAAGAACTTTGAGTGAACAAGCTTTGGCTTCGTTCACCGCAACGCCCTAGGGCGGAACGACGGGACGCTATCCGGCTTGATTGACATGGCTTGGCACTACTTGAAAAAGCTCTCTGTCCCGCGCGACAACGCAGAACCGAGGGAGAGTTTAAACTGGGGTCGGTTCGCATGCCTCGCGACCACCGGCGTCGGCTTGGGCTTCGTGGTTCTGGCGGGCATTTACTTGGTGATCCAGCTTCTCGCATCGCAACAATGAGCTAACCACGAAAGGTGTCCGCGAAAGTCGCGAGACGAAGCGTTAGTAAGCGCGTCCGGCGAGAAGCTCCATCTCGCAATGCGCCAGTATGCCTTTAACGCTCGGAGCCGATTATCCCACGGCAGCAGAATACTCAGCGTCGGTGACCTGCTCCATCCAACTCGAATACACGCCGTCGAGTGCTTCCTGCATCGCGATGTGGGTCATGCTATTTGTCGGAGACGCGCCGTGCCAATGTTTCTCGCCCGGCGGAATCCAGACGACATCGCCAGGTCGGATTTCCTGAATGGGTCCTTCCTTGGCCTGAACCCGGCCTACGCCGGAGATCACGTATAGTGTTTGTCCCAGCGGATGGGTGTGCCAAGCGGTGCGGGCGCCGGGTTCAAACGAGACCCGGGAGCAGTTAAGGCGGGCAGGCGCTGGAGCCATATTGATCGGGTCCTGCAATACCGTGCCGGTGAAATTTTCCTTCGGCGCGCGGCGGGTGGGTCGCGAACCGGCGAGATGGACATCCATGCTGTTTTCCTTCTTGCGCGAACGTACGTGTTAATGGCGCTTATTTCTTCGATGCTGCGTAGCGCGCCTTGGTTTCGGCGTTCATCGGATAGAGACCGGGCAAAGGCGCTCCCTGGTTCACCTCGTTGACGATCCAGGCTTCCATCCGCTCCTGCTCGGCGCCTTCGGCCAGCACCTGGTCCAGCAACGCTTGCGGAATCACAACCGCGCCGTCCTGATCGAGGACGACAATGTCGTTTGGAAACACTGCAACGCCGCCGCAGCCGATCGGTTCGCCCCAACCGACGAAGGTCAGCCCTGCAACCGAAGGCGGCGCGGCATACCCATCGCACCATACCGCCATGCCGGTGCCGAGCACGCCTTCGAGGTCGCGCACCACGCCGTCTGTGACCAACGCAGCGACCCCACGCTTGACCATTCGGGCGCAAAGGATATCGCCGAAAATCCCGGCGTCGGTGACGCCCATGGCGTCGACAACTGCGATGCAACCGGCCGGCATGGCCTCGATCGCGGTGCGAGTGGAAATTGGCGAGGACCAGGATTCCGGGGTCGCCAGATCCTCCCGCGCCGGCACAAATCGCAAGGTGAAGGCCGGCCCGACAAGCCGTGGCTGCCCCGGTTTGAGCGGTCGCGGTCCGCGCATCCAGACGTTTCGTAGCCCCTTCTTGAGGAGAATAGTGGTGATGGTAGCGGTTGAAACGCGGGACAGGATCGCGATCGCTTCTGGTGTTAGGGACATCGAAGGGGAAGCTCCGGTGGATTGAATGGCATAATGCATGTTGCGGGGCGCGGGCACCGCGTCAAGTCCCGGAAAGGCGGGATCGATCACGCCATCTTATCGGCAAGGCGCGCATTAGTTTATTGAGATTAAAGTCCATTTCTCCGCAACCGGATTCCACTTCGGGGAGAAACACGCTAGCTTGGGATCGCGAAGAATGATGAGGCTATGGCCACTATTTCAGACCCACCCCGCCTCTTGCCGAGCGGCGACAGCGCCGTAACGGTCGAGTTCAGCCGAAACATCGATACGGCCGCTAATCAACGAGTGCTGGCGCTCGACCGTGCGCTGGTTGCCGAACCCGTCTCAGGCGTTACGGAGACCGTGCCCACCTATCGGTCGTTATTGGTGCACTACGATCCCTGCCAGATCGGGTTCGACAAGCTAGGCGAGAAGCTGATTGCGCTAGCCCAATTACCTGTTTCACCCCTCAAAAGCGCTCGGCGCTGGCGCCTTCCGGTCGCCTATGGCGGTGAACACGGTATCGATTTGGAGGAAGTCGCGAAAATGCTCAAGACCACTCCCGATGACATCGTGAGAAGGCACGTTGCGGGTGAATATCGCGTCGCCATGATCGGTTTCACCCCGGGATGGTCCTATCTCAGTGGGCTGGATAAATTCCTGCACATGCCACGCCGGCAAAATCCGCGTCTGCTGACACCGGCCGGCACCATCTCGGTCGGCGGCGTACAGACAGGGGTGCAGTGCATCGCGGGTCCGAGCGGCTGGCACTTGCTGGGCAGGACCGCCGTCAGAACGTATCAGCTCCACCGGGACCCCACCTTTCTGCTCGAACCCGGAGATGCGGTAACGTTTTTCCCGGTGGACGCCAAAACCTTCGCCGAGCAGGATCGCGCCGCGGAGCGCGGCGAAATCATCGCCGAGCTAGTCGCGTCATGAGCAGGCTCGTCATCTCACACATCGGGCCCGTAAGCTCCGTCCAGGACGGCGGCCGGGTGGGCGCTCAGCGCTACGGATTGACCCCGAGCGGCGCGTTGGACCGCTTTGCGCTGGCGGCAGCAAATTGCCTCGTTGCCAACGATCTGTTCGTTGCGGGTGTAGAGATTGGTCCATTCGGCGCGGCCTTTACAGCGCGCGACGGAGCGGTTCGGGTTGCCCTTGCAGGTGCAGCACGCGGTGCCGAGATCAAGGGGCGCGCTGTTGCAGTAGGGACATCGATGACGCTGGCGGATGGCGAGACGCTGACCCTCGGCTTCACCCGCGGCGGTGCTTTTAGTTATCTCGCCATCGAGGGAGGGATCGAAGGCGAGCCGATGTTCGGCAGCTTATCTGTCAATGCCCGGGCCGGCCTCGGCAGTCCGTACCCCCGACCCCTACAGGCCGGCGATGAATTGCACACGCCGCACGCGAGTGGTGCGGCCGAGCAACGGATCGACCTCCCCGCCGCTGCAACCGGCCCGATCCGCGTGGTGATGGGCCCGCAGGATGACGAATTCGGAAAAGAGGCGATAGCACTGTTCCTCGACAACGAGTGGAAGATCTCACCGACCAGCGATCGCATGGGCTACCGGCTAGAAGGCCCCGTGATCAAACATTTGCATGGACACAACATCGTTTCCGATGGAACCGTAAACGGCAGCATTCAAGTGCCCGGCAACGGCGCGCCGATCGTGCTGATGGCGGACCGTGGCACCAGCGGCGGTTATCCCAAGATCGCCACCGTCATCTCAGCCGACCTCGGACGTTTCGCGCAGCTGTCGGCCGGAACCGGATTCCACTTTCAGGCCATCGGCATCGCCGAAGCGCAATCGGAGGCACGGAAGTTCGCCGAGCTGGTGCGTACCCTCCCCGGCCGCCTTCATCCGCTCGGGAGCATCGATCTCAAGATCGAGGCCCTGATCGATGCTAATGTCGCCGGCCACGCCGTCAGCGCGGTAGACGTCGGGACCTGGCAAATCCCTATGACCGCCGACGCGCTGGCGCAGGAATAATCGCTGAAGCCATCACCAATGCGAGCGGACATAACATCATGACCACAATCGATCTGAACTGCGATCTCGGCGAAGGATTCGGGGCTTGGGAGATGGGCAATGACGCCGCCATGATCGAGCTTGCCACCACCGTCAACATCGCCTGCGGCTATCATGCGGGCGACGCCGACATCATGCGCAAAACGGTCGAACTGGCGAAGGCGCGCGGTGTCAGTATCGGCGCGCACCCCGGCTATCGGGATCTACATGGTTTTGGTCGCCGGCCCATTCCTGGCATGAAGGCTTCGGAAATCGAGAACCTTGTAGCTTATCAAATCGGCGCATTGCAGGCGATCGCGACATCGGCTGGCCACAAGGTGACTCACGTCAAGGCCCACGGCGCGCTCTCGAACGTCGCCTGCGAGGACGATACGACCGCACGGGCGATCGCCAGCGCCATCAAGGCCGTCGACCCAAGTCTCGTATTTGTGGTGCTAGCCAATTCGCGTCTGGTGCAAGCGGGTGAAGCGGCTAATCTGCCGATGGTGCACGAAGTATTCGCTGACCGCGCTTACGAGGATGATGGTTCGCTGGTCTCCCGCCGCAAAGCCGGTGCGGTGCTTCATGACGCAAAGCAAATCTCCGATCGGGTGGTACGTATGGTGCAGGACGGCGCAGTGGTTTCAGTGACTGGCAAGGTAATCAAGATGCGCACCGACACCGTTTGCATTCACGGCGATACTCCCGGTGCCGTCGAGATCGCCCGAAATGTCCGTAAGGCGCTAAGCGATAGCGGCATCGAAGTTGCGCCCTTCAAGAAGGTTGGTTAATCCCGGGCGAAAATAGGTTCGACACGTCAGAATGGATGCACCGAGAAGGTACCGAACACCACGGCCGCAATAACAGCGAACGCGCTGTAAAGCGCAACCAGAAGAACCCGCGCGCCGATCTTTCCAGACGGCGGCCCTGCATGAAGCCGCTGACGCTCTCTTCCTGATACTTCGCTCACGCTGGCCCTCCAACTCCTCGCTTCCCACGATATGAGAACCGGTCGCGCGTGCTCGCAAGACCGCGCCACAAATAACGATAGGAGTACTGCGTTGAACTCTCGCTCAAGTTGAAAATTTCCTAACTCTGCCTGGCACGAGAACGATATTCGTCCGGTCAGCAATTAAATATGTGAAGCGGTTCACATCGTGATACCGTGGTTCGCGCTAGCTTCCCGCGACTCTTGTTGGACTAAACCGCCGGGCCCGCTTGTTACGCCCCGCCGTTATGATAGCCTATTGTTCACGAATTCAATTTCTGCGAAGCCGAGATTTGTCCCTAACACCGCGTTGTGCGGTGTATGGAGTCCCAGGCGATGGGTGAAGTTCGCAAGCTGAAATCGAACCGAGGTGGTGACCCTCCCCGAGAGTCAACACCGCGCCGGCTTGCCGCGATCGTCGCTGGAGATATCGTCGGCTACAGCCGCCTGATGCAGCTCGATGAAGAAGGAACGCACAATCGCGTCAAGCGGATCGAGCGCGACCTTATTGAACCGACTATTGCAGGCCACCATGGCAGGCTGGTCAAAACGACGGGCGACGGATTTATTGCGATCTTTGACAGCCCGGTCGAGGCGGTGCGGTGCGGGATAATCATCCAGCAGAACATGCTCGGACGAAACGCATCGATTCCAAAGCATCACTGGATAGAATACCGGATCGGCGTCAACCTGGGCGACGTCATCGTCGAGGAGGACGACGTCTTCGGTGACGGCGTTAACATTGCGACGCGCCTCGAGGGCATCGCCGAACCCGGCCAAGTCTACATTTCGGGCGGCATCTACGAGCAAATCAAGCACAAGGTCGTGTGCGGATACGAGTTGCTCGGGGATCGCAAGGTAAAGAACATCACCGATCCGGTGAGGGTCTATCGCGTTCTTCCGGATCCGTCCGCTTTCAACAGGACTAAAAGGCGACGCGAGAACGTGCTGCTATTTCTGCTGAGCCTTGCTTTGCTGATCCTGGCGAGCGGCGCGCTTTGGTATCTGCTCTGGCAGCCTTATGGCAGTGTAAGCCAACAGGCCTCGGCGCCTAACCCGCAGGAGCTGCCGAAAGCATCCCCGCTGGTGCCGGGCTTGAAACAGGCATCACCCTCATCACAGCCCGCGGCCCCACCAGCAAGTGTAGCTGCGCCGCATACGGCACTTCAGAACTCAGCCGCCATCGTCCGCGGCGCAACCGGCTCCCGTGTTCCGAGAGCCGCAGATGGAAGCTATCTCTGGTGGAAGCTTCACCATGGGTAGCAATGATGACGCTACTGAGAAGCCGGCGCACAGAGTGACGGTTAAGCCATTCGCGATCAGCCGATACCCGATCTCTGTTCGCGAATGGAACGAATGCGTTGCTGCCAAGGCATGTCCATCCGTGGCGACGGGCAAAGATGATTCACCCGTGACAAACGTAAGCTGGGCCGATGCGAAGCAGTTTGTAGCCTGGCTTGCGGGGGTCGCTCGCAAGCCATATCGGCTCCCGAGCGAAGCCGAGTGGGAATATGCAGCCAGAGGCGGCACCCAGACAAAGTATTGGTGGGGCGATCAGCTCCAACCCGGGATGGCCGCCTGCAAAAACTGCAATGAGGTAACGGGGGCCGAGCAGCCGCTCAAGGTGGGCAGCTTCAAGCCGAACCCGTTCGGACTTTACGATATGGGCGGCGGCGTCGATCAGTGGGTAGAGGACTGCTGGCACAAGAGCTATCAGGGCGCTCCGGGTGACGGCTCCGCATGGGTCGAAAGTGATTGCGGCGCTCACGTCATTCGATCCGGATCGTGGAAGAATGACGCACAGTATGTCCGGCCATCGAACCGCGACAGTTATGATACTAATGTGCGATACCCAACTCACGGATTCCGCGTCGCACTCACTCCCTAGAGAGGTTTGGAGGAGGATGCGCCGATGAAAATCGTCCGGCTATTTGCCCTTTTCATAATAATTATTTCTTTTCCGTTTGGCGCTCATGCACAGGGAAAACCCGCGCCGAAGGATGCCGTACTCTACTTCGTGTGGCCGCAGGATAATACGACGATTAAAGGCGCGTTTTGGTGTCGCTTCGGTCTACGCAACATGGGCGTGACCCATGCAGGCGATGACTTTCAAAACAGCGGGCATCATCATTTGCTGATTGATGTAAGTGAACCGCTCGACCCGAACGAACCAATTCCACAGGATAAATCGCACCTTCATTTTGGTGCGGGCCAAACGGAGGCCCGTATTGATTTGCCGCCTGGAAAACATACGCTTCAGTTAGTGCTGGGCGATGCCAAGCATTATCCGTTCAATCCACCGATCGTTTCACAAAAGATCAACATTCGAGTCAAGTAAACCGCTGGGTTTTAGCGACCACGCAAGCACCCGCGGATGTTGGTGCAAGACCTAGTAAACGTCCTGCTGCAATCGGCCCTTCTTCTTGAGTTCACCGAGAAAGCTGACCGCGTCATCCGTCGAACGCGCGCCGAATTGGGCGACGATATCCACCAGCGCGCGCTCCACATCCTTGGCCATTCGTTTCGCGTCGCCGCAGATGTAGACAGTCGCACCGTCGGCCAGCCAGCTCCACACCTCCCGCCCGACTTCGCGCATACGATCCTGAACGTAGAACTTCTTGTCGCCATCGCGTGACCAGGCCAGCGACAATCTCGTCAGCAAGCCAGACGTCTTCAGCGCATTCAATTCGTCGGAATAGAAAAAATCACAATCGCTGCGTTGATGGCCAAAGAACAGCCAGTTTTTTCCCGACGCACCGGTCGCTTTGCGGTCTAGCAGGAACGCGCGGAACGGCGCGATGCCGGTGCCCGGTCCGATCATGATAATCGGCGTGTTCGGGTCTGGCGGCAGCGCGAACCCGTGCGCCTTCTGGACATAGACCTTCACCTGATCGCCTGGACTGATCCGTTCGGCAAGGAAGGTCGAAGCCAGCCCGAGACGCTTACGTTTCCCGACGATGTAGCGCACGGAATCGACGGTCAGCGACAGCTTTCCGGGAGTTGCATTGTGCGATGAAGAGATCGAATACAGCCGTGGTTGCAACGGCTCCAGTGCTTCGATGAACGCTTCGGGATGTGGGCGGACACCCGAGAATTTCTGCAGTGCCGCCATGACATCGAGCATCGCGGCGTCGCGATCGGGGTCTTCTCCCTGGGCCAGCGCCCGAGCCTTCTCGCGTTGGGCGCCTCCCGTGACGAAAGAGATCAACTCGAACAAAGAAGTCTGGCGCGGGCGATAACGAAACGTCTTCGCTCAGCGCCTCGCGCAAAGTCTTGCCGTTTACCTCCGTTGTGTGGGACGCACCAAGCAATGCGATGATCTGATCGACCAGACCAAGATCGTTGCGTGCAAAGATGCCGAAGAAATCGCCGACGACATAATCGAGACCGCAGCCGGATAGGTCGAAATCGATGTGCCAGGTCTCCTTTTCCGATCCCTTCCCGTTAAGTAGCCTCCGCGATAGAAAGGTAGCCGGTACCGGATTGTCGCGTGAACGGCCTGGTTCTCCGAGGACGGCCGGTGCGGCGGCCAGAGGCGATGCCGTCAACGCCGGCGCTTTTTCCAATTCCTCATGAAGCGCTTTAAGCATTCGGGCGGTTTCCTTGCCGCCGGGAACGCAAAGATTGAGGCGCGCCTCGCTCTTGCTGGCGATAGCCTCCGAATAGTCGTGGCAATTATAGCCGCACTGGCCGCAATCCTGCTGCGCCATTGCCGCCATCATGCGTCGCCGCAACGGTCGGGCTTCGGCGAGCTTCATGCGATCGGCAATCGCCAATTGTCTGATCGTGCCACGGTGCTTCGCCGTCGTCGCCGTCGCCCGCCGGGCCAAGCACAGCATTGTTCTGGTCCCGCGGCAGCGGCGTGGCGCCATCGAGCCCCAGCATCCCCACGAGAAATCCGTTCAGCCACAGACGTTGTGCTTCCGAGAACGGCGCGTTGGCGGGGATGATCTCAACCCGCGGCGGAGTAGTCAGCTGCGTCATGAGGTTGCTTGCGCCTCGGCAAGGTCGCGCAGGGCTTCGCCGTCGTGACGCCGTGAGAACTGAAGGAAGCTCTCGTCCGGTGCGGCGCGGTTTGCGAGATAGGCTTTCAACAGGCGTTCAACCGTACTCGGCGCATCCTCGGCCTTGAGATCGCGGTAGACCTCCTGCCCTATCTCAGCGTCGGGTCCGAAGCCGCCGCCGGCGTAAAGGTGATATCCCTCCACGGTCTCGTCATCGCTTGCGCCCGGCACCTTCGCCGCGAGCAGTCCTATGTCACTGATGTAGTGCTGAGCGCAGGAGTGATGGCAACCGGTGAGATGGATGTTCAGCGGTGTATCGAGCTTCACGCGGGCATCGCACCAGTCGCCTATTGCGTTGGCGTGTCGCTTGGTATCGGACGCCGCGAATTTGCAGCCGGTGTTGCCCGTGCAGGCTATCAGCCCGGCGCGGATGTTCGACGCCTCGACGGCCAGCCCGAGTTGCTCAATTGCCGCCGTCGCGAGCGCCACGTTCTCGTCGCGCACGCCGGAGAGCAACAAGTTCTGCCATACGGTCAGGCGTATCTCCGCGTCGCCCAGGTCTTGGGCGATTCTGGCGAGCCCGCGCATTTGCTCACAGCTCAGCTTGCCAACGGGCAACGCCACGCCGATCCAGTTGAGTCCCTCCTGCTTCTGTTTGTGAACCCCAATGTGGGCCATTCGGTCGACAGTTGGACGCGGCGCGATCGCCTCGATCGGCACGCGCGCCAGCTTGCGGCCGAGCTTTTCCTCCACGGCATCCATGAATTGGTCGACGCCCATGTTGTCGAGCACGTACTTGAGGCGCGCCTTCAAACGGTTGGTACGGTCGCCGGTTTCGATGAACACTCGCACGATCGCGTCGGCGACCTTGGTCGCCTGTTCCGGCTCAACGATCACCCCGGTATGCTTGGCAAAGTCCTTGTGGCCGGTGATGCCGCCTACTCCAAGCCGAAACCACACGCCCGGCTCGACGCCGAAGCCGTCCTTTACTTCGACCGCCGCGAACGCGATGTCGTTGGTATCTTCAAGCACCGCAATCCGGCCGGCCCCGTCGAATCCAACATTGAACTTGCGCGGCAATCCGGTAAGCGAGCGGTCGTTGAGAATGTGATAGTGCCATTCCCGGGTATATGGCCTGGTGTCAATCAACTCCTGCGGATCGATACCGGCGGTCGACGTGCCCGTGACGTTGCGGATGTTGTCAGCGCCGGAACCGCGCGAGCAAAGCCCGATGTCCTGAATGCCCTCGATCAACGCAACGCTGTTTTTCGGCTCGATTTCCCGGATCTGGAGGTTAGCGCGGGTAGTGACGTGCGTGTACCCGCCGCCATAGATGTCGGCGAGATCGGCGACACCCGAAAGCTGCCAGGCTTTAAGAATGCCGTTGGGCATTCGCAAGCGGCACATGAACGAGTTTTGCGCCGGCGCAACATAGAACAGTCCATAATATCGCCAACGGAAATTGTCTGGCGGACTCGGCGGCGTGTTGCTGCTGGCCTGGTCCTTCAGGCGTTCATAAGCATCGAACGGATGTTCGTCGCGCTTGAACTTTTCCTGATCTGCCAATTTCTTGCCGGAGGCTGTTACCTTGTCCTGCGCCCGAATATGCGCTGCATCGGGCCCCATCGGCTTGCCTTGATCCGTTGTGGTCGCCGCTGCCGCCCAAGGCGCGACCCACGCGCGCGACCTGAAGGCCGGACATGAAGCCTTCCAGATATCTCTTCTGCTCGTCGTTGAAGTCGGCGGCTGTGTTTGCTTCCAACTTCATGATGCGAAGCACTCAGCCTTCCAAACCCGCGTGAATGGCGAGACGGCGAAATCTGAGGACCTTGTATGACCCATGTTGAAGCTCCAGCTGCCACGGATGCACGTGGTCGCAACGACGTAAAATGTGCGATCGCTCGGAGGTTGAAGGCAGCGCCTGTCGGAAATCCCGGAGCGATCCGATCAGCTTCGTTGCTGCGGAAGTCATTTTGGACTAAGGGCGATCGACCTCTGTGGCGGCTCGCCGACAATGCTCTATTCAAATCATGTGCCAAGGCCGATCTTCGAAATAACGACTGTAAAATCAGCGACTTGCGAGGGCAATCGCTTACGAAATGGACCGCTATTCATGCCATTTCGAAAGGCAGCAGCCTAAATTTTGATCTTCGGAACTGCGTGCCCGCTGCTTGGCTTAAGCATCCTGAGCCAAGCGACGGCGTCAGCGGCTCCGGTCGTTGAGGCGGAGGGCGGCCAGATATCCGGCAATGTCTTCCGGATCGAAGGCAGGACCGGCGAACGCGCCGAACCTTGGCGCGGCCCCCCCGCTCCTCCCCAAAGCGGCTTCGTAAAGATCCGGCCTGAAGACCGATATGGCGGTCTTGAGCGCGTCGGGACTGAGCGATGCCTGGCCCCAAAGAGCCATTTGCGAATAGAGCCACGCTGCCTGCACGGGATCTGGTCGTAGTGCGCCATCACGCCCGACCAGGAGATAGCGATTACTTTCGCGAATGGTGCCGTCGGGAGAGATCTTTAGCCGACCGTCGAGCGTTCGCTGAATGATTTCAGCATCCACGCCGATCCGCGCCGGTTGCGCGAGCATAAGCGCAGCCTCACCGCGGTTTTGCGGCTGTTCGATGAATTCAGCCGCACGCGATATGGCACGGATCAGTGCTGAGACCGTTTCGGCGTTCTTTTCGCACCAGCCTTGCCTTACCGCGAGAACCTTCTCCACTGCGTGAAACAGAATATCCGAGACAAAATGCAGGATATGACCAACGCCGCGATCGACCGCGATGGAATTCCAGGGTGCGCCGACGCAGAACCCGTCGACGTGGCCGCTCTCAAGGCTTTCCACCATGTAGGGCGGAGGAAGCACCACCAAACGAACGTCCTCGTCGGGGTCTATTCCACCCGCCGCCATCCAGAACCGCAATTGATAATTGTGCGTTGAGAACGGAAACGTCATGGCGAAAGTCAATGGCTCCGCGCCGCCTTTGCGCCGCGCGGCGATCAGGCGTGCCAACGCCAGTGCCGTTGCCATCGGATCAAACCGATCCCCATCGACCTCGCTGATGATGGCGTCATGCAGGGATTGCGAGACGGTAATCGCATTACCGTTGATGCCGAGGTTGAAGGGCGCTGCGATCGGCACTTTGACATGCCCCAAACCCAGGCTTGAGGCGATTGCGACCGGGGCCAGTAGGTGGGCCGCATCGAACAGGCCGATATTGAGCTTGTCACGCACATTCGACCATGAGACTTCCCGCACCAGGGTGACGTCCAATCCTTCGGCCGCCGTAAATCCCTTGTCGACGGCTATAATGAGCGCAGCAGCGTCGACCAGTGGAATAAACCCGATGCGAAGCGGCGTCATTTCAGCATCTCCGAAGCGGTGATGATCGATTGCGCGATTTCGCCGATCTTCTTTTTCTCGCGCATCGCAGTGGAGCGTAGCAGCACATACGCTTCGTCTTCGTTCAGCCCCTTCAGCTTCATCAAAATGCCCTTGGCCCGCTCGATCACCTTTCGATCTTCCAGGGCCGACTTTGTGCGGTCGAGTTCATCCTGTAATTTGGCAAAGGCATTGAAGCGCGAAATACAAAGGTCGAGAATCGGCTTGATACGCTCCTTCTTGAGACCATCGACGATATAAGCGGAGACGCCAGCGTCGACGGAGGCCTGGATGGAGGCTGCGTCGCTCTGATCGACGAACATGGCGATCGGTCGGCGCACGGCGCGGCTGACCTGGAACATCTGCTCCAAGACATCGCGGCTGGGGTTTTCCAGATCAATCAAGATAACGTCGGGATCAAGCGCGTATATACGCGCGAGCAGGCTCTGCATTTCCTTGATATGCACGACCCCGGCAAAACCCGCCTCTCGCAGCCCCTCCTCAAGGATTGCGGCGCGGATCGGGCTTTCGTCGACAATCACGATTTTGGGCGACTGTTCGGCGCTCATTACTTACAACCCCGCACAGCTTCCATAGCATGCCGGGGGCTGGTGCAAAGCCTTGTAATTATGAGCAATTGGGACTAGCTCGTGGCTGCCGATCAATCGAGCATATCAAACATGCAACAGGCCTCCGCGCCTAAAATCAGCTTTGTTTCCCTCGGATGCCCCAAGGCGCTGGTGGATTCCGAGCGCATCATCACTCGCTTGCGGGCCGAGGGCTATGAACTCGCGCGCAAACACGACGGCGCAGATATCGTTATTGTTAACACCTGCGGCTTTCTCGACAGCGCCAAACAAGAATCCCTTGGAGCGATCGGTGAGGCCATGGCCGAGAACGGCAAGGTCATTGTCACGGGCTGTATGGGAGCAGAACCCGAGCAGATCGAAGCGGCTTATCCCGGCGTGCTGTCGATAACGGGGCCGCAGCAATATGAGAGCGTGCTTGATGCGGTGCATCGCGCGCTGCCGCCGGTTCACAATCCGCATCTCGACCTCGTTCCCCCACAGGGCATCAAGCTGACGCCCCGTCACTTCGCCTATCTGAAGATTTCCGAAGGCTGCAATAACCGGTGCAGTTTCTGCATCATCCCGAAGTTACGCGGCGATCTGGTATCGCGTCCCGCCAACGATGTGCTGCGCGAGGCCGAGCGACTGGTCAGCGCCGGCGTGAAGGAATTGCTCGTCATTTCCCAGGACACGTCGGCCTATGGCGTGGATCTGAAATATGCGGCGAGTCCCTGGAAGGATCGCGAGGTCCGGGCGAAATTTCTCGATCTCGCTCGCGAACTCGGCGAACTCGGCGCCTGGGTGCGCTTGCAATATGTTTATCCCTACCCGCATGTCGACGAAGTCATAGCATTGATGACAGAGGGCAAAATCCTGCCCTATCTGGATATCCCATTCCAGCATGCGAGCCCGGAAATCCTGAAAGCTATGAAGCGCCCGGCCGCGCAGGAGAAGACGCTGGCGCGGATCAAGACATGGCGGGAGGAATGTCCTGACCTTACGTTGCGCTCTACCTTTATTGTCGGATTTCCCGGCGAAACCGATTCAGATTTCGCTTATCTGCTCGACTGGCTCGAGGAGGCCGAAATCGATCGCGTCGGCTGTTTCAAGTACGAACCCGTAGCGGGCGCTGTCTCGAATGCGCTGCCTCACCCCGTACCCGACGAGGTCAAGCAGGAGCGCTGGAATGCCCTGATGGCACGGCAGCAGAAGATTTCGGCGCGCCGGCTAAAACGCAAGATCGGCACACGCCAGCAAGTCATTATCGACGAGGTCGGTCCAACCGTTACGAAGGGCCGCTCGAAAGCGGACGCGCCCGAAATCGATGGGGCGGTCTATCTCTCAAGCCGCAGACCGCTTCGTGTGGGCGAGATTGTAACGGCCAAGATCGAGGGTGCCGATCAGTACGATCTGCACGGGACTGTCGCAGGCTTTTAGACTTAGGGTCGCCGCCGCGGCTGGCTTCGCAGAAAGCTTCATGGGCTGCAGGGTGCCATACATCAATGTGCGCCACAGCCACTCGACAGGACCGAATAGATATCGCTTCAACCACCATCGGCTAAAAATTACCTGCGCGACATAGAGCGCAACCCCGAGCGTGAGCGCGCTCGAGGCTCCCAGCTTCCCGAACAGTCCAAGACCGTACCCGTAGAATACCCAGCCGAAGATCAGGGATTGAGCGAGGTAATTCGTGAACGCCATGCGCCCTAGCGGGGCCGCCCACCCCAAAAGTGTTAGACCAAATTGTGTGCTGGCCACGACGATGACGAACCCGGCATAGGCGAAGGCGAGCGTAACGGTGGCAAGCGATTTACCTGCACCGATCGTAAGAACCGACTGCCGCGAGAGCAGCCACGGCAAAGCTTTCACGGTTCTCCGATGCTCGTTGCAGCACTCCCGTTCGCCAGATGCAGGCGCCGATGAGAAAAAGGGCAAGCGTGCGGGGAAGCACCCAGATGTGCAGAGGCGCGATGGCAGGCAGTTCCCTGATACGAAACGAGAGCACTTCGTAGAAGGTGCCCGTTGCATATATGTGTCTGGCTTCCACAATGTGGTCGGCCATCCAGTTCGGAGCCGGAAGCGGGGCGAAACGCTCAAGGTAAGCACTGAGATACAGTCCCAGGAACAATAATCCTGCCGTCCCCAGCAACCACCGCGGACCGAACAGGAATGGAAGCACTAGCAAACCTGCCAAGGCATACTCAGTCAGAATATCGCCGTTCCAAACTAACGTCAGGTGGACAAGGCCGATAGCAAGCAGCGCCGCGAGCCGGCGAAAGAGCAGGATCCCCGGCCGCTGCTTTCCAAGACGATCGAACTGAATCGCAAGGCCCACGCCGAACAGCAACGAGAACAGCGCGAAGGCCTTCAGGGATATGAAGTCGTCCAGGAAAGTCTCGATTGCGCTGTCGAGCGGCGATGCAGCCTTACGGAGTGACAGGAACTGTTCGAAAATCGAAACGCGAAACTCGAACACGAGGTTGATGGCCATTACCCCAAACAGCGCCAGCCCGCGGAGAATATCCAGCGTGGCAAGACGGTCTGTCACGGCGAGAGGTCCTGCTGACGGCTTTCGTATCAACGTCCCCCTCCAAGATCTGCTGACGAATATATCCGGTAACTCGCGGGAGTGAGGCGACCCATTTGCAAGCCATGCCTTGACAGCGCCCGCACTTCGGCTGTATGGGGCTCGTTATGACATTCGACCGGACCAACCGCCGCGCCACCTTCCGTCGTCGCTCGATCGACGACGATGGGTCGCGCCGTGTCCGACGACTACGCTGAACAGCTAACTCAGCAACGTTTTCGAGAAGGCCGCACCCGCAACGTGCGGCCTTCTTGCGTTTGGGCGCCATTTTCCTTTCAACACCAGGAGATTCGATATGACCACCGCCACTCATCCCTTCCACGCGTTGATGGAAATTACTGCGCGCCCGCCGGCAGTCTTTGTCCGGGGGGCAGGCTCATGGCTGTGGGACGACACGGGAAAGCGCTATCTCGATTTCATCCAGGGCTGGGCCGTGAATTGTCTCGGCCATTCGCCGCCGGTCGTCGCCGAGGCTCTCGCTGAACAGGCGACCCTGTTGTTGACGCCGAGCCCTGCTTTTTACAACGCGCCGAGCCTCAAGCTGGCCAACGCGCTGGTCGAGCAGAGCTGTTTCGATCAGGTGTTTTTCACCAATTCCGGCGCGGAAGCGAACGAGGGAGCGATCAAGCTCGCGCGCAAATACGGGGCGTTGCACAAGAACGGCGCTTTCGAAATCATCACCTTCCAGGGCGGCTTTCACGGTCGGACGCTCGCAACGATGTCGGCATCCGGAAAAAAGGCCTTCGAGCCGCTGTTCGAACCGAAGGTATCGGGCTTCCCGAAAGCAGTTCTGAACGATCTTGCTTCCGTGAAGCGTTTGATCAACGACAAAACCATCGCGGTGATGCTGGAGCCGATTCAGGGCGAAGCCGGCGTATGGCCCGCGACGGATGAATTCCTGCGGGAGCTGCGGGGCTTGACCGAAGAGCATGGCCTTCTGCTGATAGCTGACGAAATCCAGACCGGCATGGGCCGCACTGGCAAGCTGTTCCACTACGAGCACGCCGGGATCAAGCCCGACATCATGACACTGGGCAAGGGTATCGGTGGCGGCGTGCCGTTGGCGGCGCTACTCGCCACCGATCGCGCGTCCTGCTTCGAGCACGGCGATCAGGGCGGCACCTTCAATGGCAATCCCTTGATGTGTGCGGCAGGTCTTGCGGTGCTCGACCAGGTTGGTAGGCCGGAATTCCTGAGATCGGTCCTCGACGCCGGTCTCTTTCTGAAGGGCGAACTTCAACGGTTGTCTGCACGCCATGGTCTCGGCGAGGTTCGCGGTCGGGGACTGCTGCTGGCGCTGGACTTGAAATTGCCGATCGGTGCATCCGTCGTCGCACAGGCGTTTGAGGCTGGCGTGTTGCTCAATTCACCCCAACCCGAGGCGCTGCGCTTCATGCCCGCGCTCAATGTGATGCATGAGGAGATCGCCGAAATGATAGACTGCCTCGATACGATCTTCACCAAAGCCGGCGGCACGCGGCCCGCTGCGCAACGCGCGAAAGCGGTATGATCAAAAGGGATAGCCGGACGAAATGCCCTGATGTATGCCGCGGCATTCTTCGGGTGGGGCAACTCACGGCTTCAGGATCGAAGCACCCGTCGTATTGCGGCTTTCCAGATCGATATGCGCCTTCGCGGCGTCTTTCAAAGCATACGCGTGGTTGATCGGAACATGCAGCTTGCCATTGATGACGGCAGCGAACAGCGTGTCGGCGCCTTCCAGGAGGTCCGAGCGTTTGCCGATGTAGTCATTGAGCTTTGGCCGGGTCGCGAACAGTGAGCCGTGACTGTTCAGTTCGGAGATGGAAAACGGCGGTACAGGTCCTGACGCGTTGCCGAAGCTTACGAACAGGCCTCGAGGCCTCAAGCAGGACAGCGAGCCCGGAAAGGTTGTCTTGCCCACGCCATCGTAGACCACGTCGCAAAGCTCGTTACGGCTGATCTGCTTTACCCGTGCGACGAAATCCTCTTCGTTGTAAAGGATGACGTGATCGCAGCCATTAGCCAGCGCAAGATCCGCCTTCGCCTTTGAGCCGACCGTGCCGATCACATGTGCGCCGAGCGCCCTCGCCCATTGGCATGCCAATAAGCCGATGCCGCCGGCCGCAGCATGAACCAGCACCCGATGGTGGGGCTCCACCTTGAAGGTCTTGTGCAGGAGATACCAAACAGTCAGCCCTTTCAGCATCAGCACCGCGCCCTGCTCATACGTGATATGGTCGGGCAGCTTGACGAGCTTCTCCCAAGGGATGTTCCGCTCAGTCGCATAGGCACCGAGATTGTGGTAATAGGCCACGCGGTCGCCGGGGTGAAAGTGGGTCACGCCCGGCCCCACCGCAAGCACCTCGCCTGCCGCTTCGTTGCCGGCAACAAAGGGCAACTGCGGTGCCTTGTAGAGCCCTGTGCGGTAATACACGTCGATGAAGTTCAGGCCGACAGCGTGCTGGCGGATACGAACTTCACCAGTCCCCGGCGCAGGCAAGTCAACGGGTTCGTAAACCAGGGCTTCCGGTCCGCCCACCTTGTGCACGCGCACGGCCTTCGTCATCCCTGTTCTCCCTCATTCTTCGACTAAACGGATGCCATTGAGGCCGCGTTGTCAACTCGACGAACCCTGCTTTCGGTTGCGCTTGGCGAGGACGTTGAAGAACTCCACTGCGGCCGAAAACGTGATCGCAAAGTATATGTAACCCCGCGGAATGTGGAATTGGAAACCGTCCGCGACGAGGGCGACGCCAATCAGCACCAGAAACGCGAGTGCCAGCATCTTCGTGGTCGGATGCTCCGCCACAAACCGGGCAACCGGGCCGGACGAAATGTACATGATGACACACGCGATAACGACGGCTGCAATCATGATTTCCAGATCCTGCGCCATGCCGATCGCGGTGATGATCGAGTCCAGCGAAAACACCATGTCGATCACGATTATCTGGACGATCACCCAAAAAAATGCACCCGCAGCGCCCGTTCGTTCCCGCTCGTCGTCGCCCGATTCCACTTCGGCGTGAATTTCGTGAGTCGCTTTGGCGATCAGAAATAGCCCGCCGCCGATCAGGATGATGTCACGCCATGAAAAGGCGATGCCGTTGGTAGTGAACACGGCCTGCGTCATCCCGATCAGCCACACCAGCAGGCTGAGCAGCAGGATGCGGAACAGCAGGGCCAGAGCCAGCCCTATTTGTCGCGCGCGACGGGCCTGTGGTTCTGGAATTCGCGAGACGATGACGGAAAGGAAAATGACGTTATCGATGCCGAGAACGATCTCGAGCGCGGTCAGGGTCAATAGCGCCGCCCAGGCCTCCGCGCTGGTGAATAACTCGATCATGCCCGAACCGATCTCGCGAGCCTGATCACTGCATCACTTCCCACGACATAGGCGGCAATGGCGCAGAGAATAATCGTGACGGGCAAGCCAACATCAAAATTCTGACTCAGCACAAATATACCGAGCGCAGCCCAGAGCCCGATTAAAGTGAGTGTCAACCAGCGCAAACGTACCACCCGGACCGGATGCAGGACGTGAAAGGGAATAAACGTCAACACGATCAGCGCGGCTATCCCAAGTGTCGAAATCGCCGGTGGGGCATGTAACAGGAAAAGATAGAAGGCTGCCAAATTCCAAAGCGCTGGGAAGCCGCGGAAATGATTATCAGCGGCCTTCATACGGCGATCGGCAAAATAGAGCGCTCCGGAAACCGTAATGCCCAGCCCGAGCAGCGGCGCAGCCAATGGCAAGAGAAGGCCGCTTGCTGTTATGGCGTAGGCGGGCACAAACACGTAAGTGACGAAATCGACCACGAGATCGAGAACTTCGCCCGACCAGTTCGGTTGCACCCGTACGACATCCAGCCGGCGCGCAAGGGGGCCGTCGACCGCATCGATCACCAGCGCCGCCCCGAGCCAGGCAAAAGTCGCAGCCCAGTGTTCACGCACAGCCTCAAGCATGGCGATCAACGCGAGACCTGCACCCAACGCGGTGAAGATGTGGACGGACAATGCGGCTGCGCGGGCAGCGGCCGTTGTTTGCAAACCATTTCTTTTGGTTGCCTGGTCCATCGATCTGGAGTGCTGACTCACAGTTGCGGCAATATCGGAGGCACTGCCAAGTGCTATCAGGATTTACCGTGCTTTGCATATCGGCTATTGCGGCGTTCCGCCGCGCAATCCCGGAGCAGCAATTCAGCTGTTTGACGGCTTGAAAATGCCGTCGGGAATGTCAATTGTCCCGAGATGAACGATGTGCCCACAATCTTCGATGTCGCCATTGTAGGCGGCGGCCCCGCGGGGCTTTCAGCCGCCGTCGCCATGGCCCAAGCGGGCGCCAGAACGGCTCTGATCGCCCGGCGAGCGCCCTACGCCGACAATCGCACGACGGCGCTGCTAAGCGGATCGGTCGAGTTTCTGGAAGGGCTGGATGTCTGGCCGCGATGCCGGGACAAAGCCTCGGCATTGCAGACCATGCGGCTCATCGACGACACCCACCGCTTGATCCGCGCGCCCGAGGTACGCTTTTCCTGCGAAGAAATCGGTCTTGATGCGTTCGGCTACAACATAGAAAATCGGGTGCTGCTAGACGCGCTCGAAGGACGCGCTTCGGAATTGCCGATTTTCAGCCGGTTCGACGACGGGGCGGCTACGATTAGTCCGGAAGCTGCAAGCGTCACCATACAGCTGTCGGGCGGAGAGCAGCTTGCCGGCCGCCTTGTGGTGGGCGCGGACGGACGGCGATCGCTTTGCCGCACGGCGGCCGGAATTGGATTCCGGCATCGCGATTTGCGTCAGACGGCACTGACTTTCAATGTCGGCCATTCGCGGCCGCATCGGAATATCTCGACCGAATTTCATACAGCGCATGGGCCATGCGTATTCGTGCCGCTGACGGGTCAGCGATGCAGCGTCGTGTGGGTTGCGACGCCCGGGGAAGCCGAACGGCTTTCGGCGCTGAGCGACGACGAACTCTCGGAGGCGGTGGAGGCGCAATCGCATTCGATCTATGGACGCATGCAGGTCGAACCAGGACGCCATCTGTTTCCGCTCGAAATCGAGCGGCCCACGCAGTTCGCGCATAATCGTATTGCGCTGGTGGGAGAGGCCGCGCACGTGATCCCGCCGATCGGTGCTCAGGGCTTGAATATGGGATTGCGCGATGTCGCCGAACTCGTGGAGATCGCGCGGGAAGCAATGGCCTCCGGTCGAATTCCAGTCACGACCTGGGTTCGCCGCAAGTGCTCAAGCGTTACAATTCAGCGCGCGGCGCGGACGTCATGAGCCGGATCTTCGCCATTGATTGGGCAAACCGCTCCCTGCTCAGCGATTTCCTGCCGGTGCAATCGGTTCGCGCTGCGGGCCTGCAACTGATCGGATCGGTTGGCCCGATCCGGCGGCTCGCGATGCGTGAGGGTCTCGCGCCATCGTGGCGACGAAAAGTTTAACCTCGATCTAAACCGCTGGTATCACAATGGCTAATACGCCGATTCTGACACAAAGGATCAGGAACTGACGGAAACGGCACTAGCATCGGCCACTATCATGGTCTATTCGACAAGCATGATCAAAGCGCGGACTGCAAAATTCCAGATCGGGCAAATCGTGCGTCACCGGATTTTTTCATTTCGGGGCGTTATTTTCGATATCGATCCGGAATTCAACAACACCGAGGAGTGGTGGCTGTCCATCCCCGAGGACGTTCGGCCCCACAAGGACCAGCCCTTCTATCACCTGCTCGCCGAAAACTCAGATTCGGAATACGTAGCCTACGTCTCGGAGCAGAACTTGCTGCCCGACGATTCCGGCGAACCGATCCGGCATTCGCAGGTCTCCGAGATTTTCATCAAGGACAAATCGGGCGGATATCGGCCGCGTAATCCTTCACTGAATTAAATCCGTCCAACTTCCCTCAATAAAAAAGGCGCTCACTTGGAGCGCCTTTTTTGCTTTCAAAAGCGACTGCGGCTACTTCGCCGCTGGAGTCGCGCCGCCTGGCTGGCCCTGAGCGGCTTCCAGTTTTTTGCGTTGTTCCTCGGCGCGCTTCTGCAGTTCTTCCTGTAGCTTCTTCTGGTTTTCTTCAAACACCTTCGGATCGGTGGGCGGTCCGTCATAGGCCTTTGCGAAACTTCCGCCGGTTTCCTGCAACGGTAGAGGCAAGGTCAGCGGCGCGCCGTTGGAGTTGATGGCCTGAACCACCAGGTTCTGGCCCTTCTTCATATTGGCGAGCATTTCCGGGGTCACTTCGTAGTCAGACATGCAGCCGTTAGCGAAGCAGATCACGTAAGGGCTCTGCTGCGGCTGATTGTTGTCCACAATGATGCGGGTTCCGTGAACGAGCTGCATGCCGAGCGGCAGCGTCACGCGAAGGATCTTCTTCGGCTCCCCTTCGGGCTCAATGATCACGGCCGCAATGACCGGCTGTCCGGACTCGATACGTCCGTCTTTGCCGGTAAAGCAGACTTGCTTGGCGTTGGCGTCCTGCCCTTTCAGGCAGAATTTCGTCCAGGGCGCGTAGATCAATTGCACCTGCTGGTCCGGGGGCTGGGCCCCTGCGGGTGCTTGCTGTCCTTGGGCAGGTGGGGCCTGCTGCGCGCTCGGCGCAGGAGCAGCTTTCGGGGCGGCCTTGGCCTTCGGGGCGGCTGGCGCCGGGGTTTGGGCCTGCGCATTGAGCACGAAGGGAACGGACAGGGCGGTTGCCGCCAAAAACGCGAGAAGCCGCCCACGCGGGCCAACCGCGGCCAACATACGGAGATTCATCGTGGAAAACCCTTTCTGAACGGGAGCACCCGGACCCCTGCAGAGATCAGCCCCCGGCCGCTTTTCGCGGCTGTCTCGTGGTCAATTGAGGCGGATAAGTGACAGGTCCTGCCGTCTGTCTCAATCGCCCGCCTTCATACAGGGGCAGACGAAAAGATCAATGCCAACAAGCATCCTTGGGCACACCCGGGAAGCCCGATCCGGGAGGCTATGCTAAAACTTCCCGGTGCGTCGTTCCGAATCAAATCTGCGCTTTCTCGTCGCTTTTAGGTGCACACGGCTTCGCGCCATCGTCGGGTTTGCGGTCGCGTTAGCCGCGTTTGCCACAGGCACCGAACGGCTTTTGGCGGAGGAGAGTTACGCCATCGCCATGCGCGGCACCCCTGCCCTCCCGGCCAATTTCGATCACTTGCCCTATGCGAACCCCAATGCGCCCAAGGGCGGGCGGTTCGTTCGAGGCTTGCTCGGAACGTTTGACAGCCTCAATCCGCTGACCGTCAAGGGCATCGCTGTCCAGCAAATCAGGGGGTACGGCTTCGAAAGAGGATACGTGCTCGAAAGCCTGATGACGCGTGGCGATGATGAAGCATTCACGCTTTATGGTCTGCTCGCCAGGAGCGTCGAGACCGACGACGCAAGGAGCTACGTCACCTTTCGTATCGATCCCCGAGCGCGCTTTTCCGATGGCACGCCGGTCCTCGCGGATGACGTGCTGTTCTCATGGGCCTTGCTCCGCGACCATGGCCGTCCCAACCATCGCCAGTATTATTCCAAGGTCGCCAAGGCGGAAGCCCTAGACAGATCGACCGTGAGATTCGACTTCGGCGGCGCGCCCGACCGTGAGCTGCCGCTGATCCTGGGTTTGATGCCGATCTTGCCGCGTCACGCAACCGACGTGTCGACCTTCGAAGAGACCTCGATGTCGCCGCCGATCGGCTCGGGACCCTATCGCGTGACGGCAGTGAGGCCGGGCGCCAGCGTGACGCTGACACGCGATCCCGACTATTGGGGTCGCGATCTGCCAATTAATCGCGGGCTGTGGAACTTCGATGAGGTCAGGCTGGATTTCTACCGCGACGCCAACGGCATGTTCGAAGCGTTCACGCGCGGCCTCTATGACTTTCGGACCGAGACCGAGCCCTTGCGTTGGCACGAGGGATACGATTTCCCGGCGGCAAAAGACGGCGAGGTGATCCGCGAGACGATCACGACCGGCATGCCGCAGCCTTCGGAATTCCTGGTGTTCAACACGCGCCGGCAGGTCTTTTCGGACGTGCGGGTGCGCCAGGCGCTGATGCTGCTGTTCGATTTCGAATGGATCAACCGCAATTACTTTTTCGGCCTCTACACACGCGCGGGAGGTTATTTCGCGGGCTCCGAGCTATCGGCCTATGGTCGTCCAGCAGACCAACGCGAGCGTGAGCTGCTGAAGCCGTACGCGCCGGGCATTCCGGCAACCATTCTCGACGGCACCTATCGGCTCCCAATCACCGACGGCTCCGGCCGGGACCGCGCGACCCTGCGCAGCGCGCTAAGGCTGCTGTCCGACGCCGGTTACGAGCTCGACGGCACCGTGTTGCGGCAACGTTCGACCAAAGCACCGCTCGCTTTCGAGCTTTTGGTGACTTCGCGCGACCATGAGCGGATAGCAATCGCCTATGCGCGCGATCTGAAGCGCGCCGGCATCGAGGCCTCGGTGCGCGTAGTCGATCCTGTTCAATTCGACCAACGTCGGCTCGCCTATGAATTCGACATGATCGCGAACCGTTGGGATCAGTCGTTGTCACCCGGCAACGAGCAGTGGTTCTACTGGGGGAGTGAAGCTGCGGACGATGCGGGCACGCGAAATTACATGGGCGCAAAGGACCCGGCCATTGATGCCATGATCGCGGCCATGCTTCAGGCCCGTGACCATGAACCCTTTATCTCGGCGGTGCGCAGCCTCGACCGGGTGCTGATGTCGGGTTTCTACGCTATCCCGGTGTTTAACCTCGGCCAGCAATGGATTGCGCGCTGGAATTGGGTAGAACGGCCGAAAGCAATCGCCCTAACCGGGTATCTTCCGGAAACGTGGTGGCTACGGCCGCCCTCGCAGAAGTGACGTCAGTGACCCCGATCAACGTACCCCCAACACTGGATGCGCTATTTCAACGGGTCAACTCGCGTCGGCCGGACGCCTACGCGCTACTCGATCCATTGAACAAGCAGCGCGTCACCGGAGAGTCGCCGAAGCGTTTGACGTACGGTGAAGCCGATCGAGCGATTTCCGCCCTCTCCGCGCACTTCGTGGAGTCCGGACTACCAGTCGGTTCGGTGATCGCGGTTCAATTGCCCAATACTGTCGAGTTCATGCTTACGTTGCTTGCCGCACATCGCGCGGGCCTTGTCGTTGCGCTTCTTCCGCTGCTGTGGCGCCAGGCTGAACTTACGGCGGCGCTCAATCGGACCGCGGCGCGAGCAATTGTAACCACAAGCAGAATCGATGGGATTATTCACGCCGACCTCGCGATGAACGCAGCGGCCGAGGCGTTTTCGATCCGGCACGTCTGCGGGTTTGGCCGCGACTTGCCGGAAGGAATGGCGTCCCTCGACCATGTGCTTGCCCGTGAACCCGCTACTGCGCGGAAAGTCGTCCAGGATGGCCGAAAAGCAGCCATCATATCGTTCGATGTGACGAATGACGGTTTTCGTGTGGTGCCTCGCACTCACCTAAGCTTGATTGCGGGTGGGCTCGCTCTGTCGCTAGAGAGCGGTTTGCCCCAGGGCGCTGTCCTGATGTCGGCCTATGCCCCGTCTTCCTTTGCAGGGATCGTTTCTTCGATGGCGGTTTGGCTGCTGTCCGGGGGGACGATGGCGCTGCATCATCCCTTTGACGCGGAAGTTTTGGAACAGCAGATCGTCGAGAACGGATGCGATACGCTGATTGCGCCCGCGCCGCTCACGCTGCGGCTGAATGACATCGACATCTCGAAACGAATGCCAAAACTGCGCAATGTCGTCGGACTTTGGCGCGCGCCGGAGCAGGTCGATTCCAGCGATATCTGGGCCGCCCATAATGCGTCGTTGACCGACGTTTATCTGTTCGGTGAAGCGGGGCTGTTTGGCGCCCGGCGTGGGCAGGATGGGTCACCAGCCCCGATCTTGCCGGGACCGCATGGCGCACCGCGCGACGTTCCGGGATCCTCAATCGCGGGTGAAGTCCTGCTGACCCCAAAGGCCACACTGGGCTTAAGGGGACCGATGGTAGCCGTTGCGGCCTACGCGCCAGCACCTCGGGCGGGCGACCCTCAACTGAGCCAACAGCCGCAGCCGCGCGATTACGTGGACACCGAATATGCAGCGCGCCTCGATCGTTCGACGGGCGCGATCCGTATCACCGCCCCGCCGTCTGGCATCCTTGCGGTCGGCGGTTATCGGTTTCTATCGAATGACTTGCAGGAATGGGCGAGGCGCCTTGGATCGGGTGCGCTGTTGACGGCGTTGCCCGATCGCCTGAGTGGTCACCGACTTGCTGGGCGCGCCCAAGACAACGCCCGCGCCCGCGACGCGCTGGCCGAACTTGGGCTCAACCCATTGATGGTCGAGGCTTTTCGCGATCGCTCTAAAACAGCCTGAAGCCATTTCGGGTCCTCCCGTTGACGCTGCGTTAAGATCGGCGAACTAGATTTGGCGCTCGCTTAGGGCGTCATCCGGGAAGATCGCGCTACCCGTTTCTCCTCACGAAGCACTTGTCCGGAGACCGTGCGCTAAAACCCGTCGATCCGAGTAGTCAGATGTCCCAGCAAGGCCCGATCATTGTCGTTGCGAATGCCGGGCGCCCTTCGTTTGCCGCAGCGCTCCACGACGCGCAGATGTTTCCACTTGTGGATGCCACTTGGGAAGACGCGTCGCGGGCGGTTGAGCATGTGCAACCGGCCGCCGTCGTCGTGGCGATGACCGGGGTTGACCACGTGCGTTTTCTGGCGCTGGCCAAGCAGATCGCTGCCCGGCAACCTTACCTTCCCCTGATCGCCGTTGACCCCAAGACGGCTCTGCCCGAAAACGCCATCCCGTTCTCGCAGACCGCAGGTAATTCCGATCGCCTGGCCGGACGTTTGCGCGCGGCGCTGCGCGTATCGGCGCTCCATGCGACAGTGATGCGCAGGCTCGGCGACGATCCGGCAACTCGACCCGCTCTTGGCAATACCGATCCTGCGCGTGACGCCACCGCACTCCTGGTCGGCCGCGGCGCCGCGTATCCCGCGCTTTCGGTTGCCCTCGGTGAACGAATGGCTGTCGTCGGCGCGCTCAGCATCGAGGCCGCGGCCAAACATCTCAATTCCCGCGACATCGATGGCATCATCCTTAGTGAAGGTTTCGGCGCGCGCGTGACCGATGCCTTTCTCACTGTGCTCGGCGAAGACGCGCGCTTCCGCAATCTGCCCGTCGTTTTGACATCACACGGGGTCGCTCCAGCT
The DNA here is from genome assembly GCA_963764155.1 of uncultured Alphaproteobacteria bacterium. Classification (GTDB taxonomy): domain Bacteria; phylum Pseudomonadota; class Alphaproteobacteria; order Rhizobiales; family Xanthobacteraceae; genus Bradyrhizobium. Next base: position 330,166 of record CAVXRI010000007.1, on the reverse strand, counting down.
TATGACCTGCCTAATCTCGAGATTGTTACGGGAGAGCCCGCCGAAATCGCCGAGAACGCGCTGCCGTTGATCCGTCAGCACGCGTTCGAATCCCATCTGAGCCGGACGCTGCGGGCGATCGATGCCGGTGGCCTGCTTGATCCCCGAACCGGTTTGCTTACATCCGCCGCGTTCGATCGCGATTTCGCAACGGCCGTTTACCAAATAATGTCGCGCGGTGGCGGATTGTCGGTCGCCCGTTTCGCTTTCGATCCCACGCACCCTCGTGCGCAGCTTGATGGCGCACGGATTATCAGCCGGTTGATGCGCCAGATGGATTTCGGTGCGGCACGCGAGGACGGATCGGTTATTGTCGCGTTCGCAGAAACTGATTCTCGTACCGCTCACATGATCGCACGTCGGCTTTCCAGTGTGATGCGCCACACTTCGCACGGCAAACGCGATGCGACAACGGAGCCGTCCGTCACGGTCGCGTCCATGAAGCTGCAGGATACCGCGAAGTCGCTTCTGGCGCGTCTTTACGACGAGACACGCCGCGCGGCATCCTGAAGCGAACTCAGCAGTTTTGCGGAACTTAATTTCCGTCCTCGCGTTGTCGTGAAGTAATTTTCACTGGAGGACGACATGAAAAAATTTGCTTTGATCGCCGCTTCGCTTGCGGTTCTCGCCAGCCCTGTTTTCGCCGAGGACGCAAAAACCACCGGCAATGCGCCCGCGGAAGCTAAATTCTCGACAGTATCCAAGGACGAAATGTTCAGCTCCAAGCTCAAGGGCCTGAACGTATATAATCAGAACAACGAGTCGGTCGGCGAGATCACCGATCTCGCCATCAAAAACCATCAGGTCGATGCGTTGATACTGTCGGTCGGCGGCTTTTTGGGTATTGGCGAGCGCTACGTCGCGGTGTCTCCGTCATCAGTCAACGTTCGCTTCGATGAAAAGAACGACAAGTGGCTGGCGTCGATGAACACGACCAAGGACGCGCTAAAGTCCGCGCCCGAATTCAAGTATCCGAAGTAATCGTTTCGAGAATGAAATAGGGCCGTCGGCGAATACGCCGGCGGCCGTGTTGTACGCGCACTGCATCTCGATGACCGGCTAAGCCGCCTTTCGGTTCTCCGCAAGGTTGGCGAGCTGGCGCAGGATTTCCGTGGTGCCGATAAGTCGTTCTTCCGGAGTTTCCCATTCCTGGAAGAACACGACCTTCATGTCGGGCCGCACGCGTGCCGCCTGACCGTGCTGGCGGATGAAATAGACAAGCCGATCAGGCTGGGCGAACTTGTTTTCGCGGAAGGTGATGACGGCGCCCTTCGGACCGGCATCAACCTTCTCGACATTAGCCCTTCGACAGTACGCCTTGATCGCGGCGACCTTGAAGAGATATCGGACTTCGTCCGGCAACACTCCGAAACGATCGCGCAATTCGGCGGCGAAATTATCGATCTCCTCATCCGTTTCGAGGTCCGCCAGCCGTCGATAAAGCGATAGCCGTACCGACAGATCAGAGACGTATTCCTCCGGGATGAGCACGGGCATCCCGATCGTGATTTGCGGGGACCACCGGTCGGCGGCAGGTTCAGCAACTCCAGCCTTGAGATTGACGATCGCCTCTTCCAGCATCGATTGATAAAGTTCGAACCCGACTTCCTTTATATGCCCTGACTGTTCCTCGCCGAGCAGATTGCCCGCGCCACGGATGTCGAGGTCGTGCGAGGCAAGCTGAAATCCGGCGCCTAATGTTTCCAGCGATTGCAGGACGGTCAGCCGCCGGGCTGCCTGAGCCGTGATCTTCTGCTGCGCTGGGAGTGTGAACAGCGCATAAGCGCGCAGCTTCGAACGCCCTACCCTCCCGCGCAATTGATACAGCTGCGCCAATCCGAACATATCGGCGCGATGCACGATCAGCGTGTTGGCGCTGGGAATGTCCAGACCGGATTCGATGATCGTGGTCGAAAGCAGGATGTCGTATTTGCCGTCATAGAACGCCGACATGATGTCCTCGATAACAGTCGGGGGCATCTGGCCGTGTGCGACCGCAACCTTCATCTCCGGCACGTTCTTATCAAGAAAATCCCTGACACTCGCGAGATCCTCAATGCGCGGCACGACGTAAAAGGCCTGGCCACCCCGGTAGCGTTCGCGGAGCAATGCCTCCCGGATCATCAAGGGATCGTGCGGCGCCACGAAAGTGCGGACGGCGAGCCGATCGACGGGAGGCGAAGCGATAATCGAGAGGTCACGCACGCCCGTCAATGCGAGCTGCAAAGTGCGCGGGATCGGCGTGGCGCTCAACGTAAGCACATGGACCTGCGCACGTAACTGCTTCAAACGCTCCTTGTGGCTGACGCCAAAGTGCTGTTCCTCGTCGACGATCAGCAGGCCGAGGTCCCGGAACTTGATCGACTTGCCAAGCAGCGCGTGAGTGCCGATCACGATGTCGATAGAACCATCGCTCAGGCCCTTTTTTACTTCTGTCAGCTGCTTCGGCGCGATAAGGCGCGAAGCTTGTGCGACCTGGACCGGGAAGCCTCGAAATCGCTCGGCGAACGTTTTGGCGTGCTGGCGAGCCAACAGCGTCGTCGGCACCACGACCGCGACCTGCTTGCCGTCGAGCGCGACCGCGAAAGCAGCCCGCAACGCCACCTCGGTCTTGCCGAAACCAACATCGCCACAGATGAGCCGATCCATAGGCCGGCCGGCCTCAAGATCTTTAAGCGTGGCGTTGATCGCGCCAAGCTGATCTTCGGTTTCGTCGTAAGGAAAACGCGCGCAGAACTCGTCATAGACGTGCGGCTGCACCGGCATTTTTGGCGCTTCGTGTAGTTGCCGCTCGGCGGCGATCTTGATGAGTTCGCCGGCTATCTCCCGGATGCGATTTTTGAGTTTCGCCTTGCGTGCCTGCCAGCCGCTGCCCCCCAGCCGGTCGAGCTCAACATTGGCCTGTTCCGAGCCGTAGCGAGACAAAAGCTCGATATTTTCGACCGGCAGAAACAGCTTGGTATCCGCGGCATAATGCAATTCAAGGCAGTCATGCGGTGCACCGCCTACCTCTAACGTCTGCAGGCCGATGAAGCGCCCGATACCGTGCTCGACGTGAACGACGAGATCGCCCGTTGCAAGGCTTGTTACTTCCGAGATGAAATTGTCGAGCTTGCGCGTCGCTTTGCGCGGCCGCACCAGCCGGTCCCCAAGGATATCCTGCTCGCTGATAAGGGCGACGTCATCCGTCTCGAAACCGGACTCCATGCCGAGCAACGCCAGCATCGTCTCATTTCGAGGGGTAGCCTGCACTGTGCGCCACGTGTTGACGCTCGTAAGATTTGATAACTTATGGTCTCGCAGCATGCTCGCCATGCGATCGCGCGAGCCCTCGCTCCACAGTGCGATGACGACCTTTTTACGACTGGCCTGCAACGCTCGGGTATGAGCGACCAAGGCTTCAAACACGTTGACCGAGCTGTCAGCCCGTTCAGGAGCAAAGTTGCGCCCCCGTCGCGCTCCCGCGTCGATCATACCGGCGCTCTGGTCGGGTAATGCGAATGGCGTAAGTCGCGCGATCGCTGCTTCGCCGAGCCGGTTTTGCCATTCCTGTTCGGTCAAATACAACCGATCAGGCGGTAGGGGCTTGTACACCGCGCCGCCGCCGGGATGTTCCAGCGCTTCGCGCCGGGCCTGGTAGTAGTCGGCAATCTGCTTGAAGCGTTCGCGCGCCGCTTCCTCGCTCTCCGGCTCGATCGCGAGCGGCGCATCCCCGAGGTACTCGAAGAGCGTGTCCATTCGCTCCTGAAAGAGCGGCAGCCAATGCTCCATGCCGGGATGACGGCGGCCTTCGCTGACCGCTTCGTAAAGCGGGTCGTCGCGTTCTGGCGCGCCGAATTCGGCGACATAGCCCATGCGAAAGCGGCGGATGGTTTCGGTGACAAGTTGAAACTCGGAGATCGGCACCAGATCGAGCGAACGCATGTCGAGCAGCGTCCGCTGCGTCTCCGCGTCGAATGATCGGATCGACTCCAGCGAATCTCCAAAGAAATCGAATCGTACAGGCTGGTCGAGCCCGGCTGGAAACAAGTCGAGAATGCCGCCGCGCACCGCGTATTCGCCGGGCTCGCGTACTGTAGAGGACCGAGTGTAGCCGTTATGCTCCAGCCAGCCGATGATCGAGTTCATAGGCACGACGTGGCCCGGCGCGACCGAGAGTGCCTGAGCCGCGACAATATCGCGCGATGGCACGCGTTGCACGACCGCATTCACCGTGGTCAGCACGATCAGTGGCTTGTCGCTGCCGGTAAGCCGCGCGAGCCGCGCCAGCGTGGTCAGCCGTTGCGCCAGGATGCCGCCATGAGGCGACACCCGGTCGTAGGGCTGGCAATCCCACGCGGGGAATTGCATTACCGGCAAATCCGGCGCGAAGAACTCCAGCGAACGCGCGAGCTGCTGCATGCGCGGACCATCGCGGCAGACGACCGCTAGGCTGATTACGGGCGGCTTCGGCCGGGCCGCGATGGCACGGGCGAGATCCGAAACAACCAGACCTTCGGCACCCTCCGCAACATTGGCAAGCGTGAGACGCGTGCCCGGGCGCCAACATTGCTGCAGGAGATCGCATGGGCTGCTTCATGCGTCGTGATCCACTGCCCGAAACGCCTTGACTCGCTCGAACAGCGCGTTCGCATGTTTCGGCGCGAGCGGCTCCCCATCTGTCAGCGCCCCATAGAGATCGGGGTCCGGCACCTCGATCAGGTCTTCCAACTGCGTCAATTCCAGATCGGTGAGATTGCCGATCTCGGCATCCGCAAACCGGCCCAAAATCAGATCCATCTCACGGGTGCCGCGATGCCAACACCGAAACAAAAGCCGCTTGCGGCGCTCATCAAGGCCGTCGCTCGATCGTGTTGATCCCGTCATTGCCTCATCTCAATCAAAACGCCAAAAGCCCGGACGTGCCGGGCGGGGTTGATATAGCGACAGAAAAGACGAATGTCAGCCCCACTGTTCCGTGAATATCAGCGGTCGTGTCGTCGCCGGGCATGGCAGTCGGCGGTCAGAGTACGTAAACTCCGCGACGCCCGCCAATTCATCGTCGTTTGACGCAGATCTGAATGCGCCCTGCTCTCCTCAATCCGCTGTTCGCTCTGGTAACGACCCTCGGAGGGGTCGGGCCGAAGCAGGACAAGCTGCTGCGATATCTGCTCGGGCGCGACGAGACTCCGAGGCTTGTCGATCTTCTTTTGCATCTCCCCTCGAACGCGATCGATCGTCGCGCGCAACCGAAAATACGCGATGCCGTGCCCGGGACTGTGGTCACGCTGGAAGTCACGGTCGATAGGCATCGGCCGACGCCGCCACGCAATTCGCGCGCGCCGCATCTCGTCTACGCAAGCGACGAAACCGGTGATGTGGTGCTGACGTATTTCCGAGCCCAGTCCGGCTATGTCGAGAAGCTGCTGCCCGTGGGCGCCAAACGCTTCGTCTCCGGGACCTTGCAGATGTTCGACGGCATGCCCCAGATTGTCCATCCGGACCGCGTGGTCGATGAAGCAGCCTTTGCCAAGCTTTCCGGGATCGATCCCGTCTATCCCCTCACCGAAGGTCTCGCGCTTGGATCATTGCGCCGCGCGATTGCGCAGGCGCTGTTGAAGCTGCCGGATCTTCCGGAGTGGATCAGCCAGGATGTCATCCGCCGCTGCAAATTCCCCTCAATCAGGGAAGCGCTGAACCGGGTGCACATTCCGACCGAACTCACCGATATCATGCCGGATGGCCTATTCTGGTCCCGGCTGGCCTTCGATGAACTTCTGGCCGGTCAACTTGCGCTCGCGCTGGTGCGCGCACAATTGCGTCGGCCCGCGGGCGATCGTCACTCCGGCGATGGCCACCTGCGGCGAAAGATCATCGACGCGCTGCCGTACGCGCTCACCGCTTCGCAGCAGCAGGCCTGCGCCGACATTGCACAGGATTTGCGCGAGCCGGTTCGCATGCTGCGCCTGCTGCTGGGCGACGTCGGATCCGGCAAGACGGTGGTGGCCTTGCTTGCTGCCGCCGCGGTAGCCGAAGTCGGCAGGCAAGCCGCCTTGATGGCGCCGACGGAAATCCTGGCGCGCCAGCATATCCAGACCATTGCGCCGCTCGCGGAACGAGCTGGTCTACGAGTTGCAATCCTGACCGGGCGCGAAAAGGGCAAGGAACGGCGTGATCTGTTGGCGCGGCTTGCGAACGGCGAAATCGATTTTTTGATCGGAACTCATGCCCTGGTTCAGGACGATGTAGCGTTCAAGGCGCTCGCGCTCGCCGTAGTGGACGAGCAGCATCGCTTTGGCGTCCGGGAACGGCTGGCTCTGACATCAAAGGGCACCGCCGTTGACGTGCTGGTGCTGAGCGCAACGCCTATCCCCCGCACGCTGGTCCTGACTTATTTCGGCGACATGGACGTTTCGGAATTGCGCGAAAAGCCGGCAGGCCGGCAACCCATCGATACACGCACCGTTCCGGCTAGTCGCCTCGAGGAGATAGTGGAGGCCGTCAGCCGTGCCCTCGCCGCTCGCAAGCTGGTCTATTGGATTTGTCCGCTTGTCGAGGAGTCCGAAGCGGAGGGAACCGATCATCTCACCAACGCCACGACACGCTTCGAAAGCTTGCAAAAACGGTTCGGTGACAAGGTCGGCCTTGTTCACGGGCAGATGAGAGGCACCGACAAGGATCGCGTGATGGCGCAATTCGCCTCGGGAGATATCCGCCTCCTGGTTGCAACGACCGTGGTAGAGGTCGGTGTCGACGTTCCCGCCGCCACCATTATGGTCATCGAGAACGCGGAGCGCTTCGGGCTTGCGCAATTGCATCAGTTACGCGGACGGATCGGGCGCGGCTCGGAAGCTTCAACCTGTGTTCTGCTTTATCGGGAACCGCTGAATGAGATGTCCAAGGCGCGGCTCGGGGTAATCAGGGAGACCACCGACGGTTTCAGAATTGCCGAAGAAGACCTCAAGCTGCGCGGCGAGGGAGATGTGCTCGGCGTCAGGCAGAGCGGTCTTCCCGGTTATCGGATCGCGCGCCCCGAGGTGCACGCCCAACTTATCGCCCAAGCTCGCGACGAGGCGCTGCGTATCATGCAGGAGAATCCAAAGCTGGAAGGCGACCGCGGCGAGGCTTTGCGATGCCTGCTGTACCTGTACGAACGGGACGAGGCTTTGCCGCTGATCGGCGCGGGATGATGCTCGATGTTAGTCAGCCTTCACCGGCGCGGCGTGCAGTGGAGATGAAGTCGCCAGCCGCGCGGCGTTTGCTGTTCCGGCGAGCGCCGCCAGCTTCTTCTGTAAGTCGGAGCCGGGCTGCACCACGCCTGCGGACATGATTAGCGTCGCGGCGTCCTCCGCGCTCATTTCGACCTCGATGATCTTGCTCTTGGGCACATAGAAGAAGAAACCCGTGGTCGGATTCGGCGCACATGGCAGAAAAACCGAGATGTGTTCCTCCTGCCCGGGAAGGCTGTTCGCGATTTCCACGCTCGGTGATTGCGAGATCAGCACGATCGACCACATGCCAGGCGAAGGAAATTCAACCAGCCCGACACGGCGAAAGCTTGACCCCTGCCCCGAGAACAAGGTCTCGAAGACCTGCTTCAGGCCACGATAAATCGCGCGCACAGCCGGAATGCGCCCGAGCAGCCTTTCACCGAGATCGACCAGCGTCCGGCCGATCAGGTTTGCGGTAAGAAACCCTAGGAGCGTCAGCGCGACGACGGCGACGATGAGCCCGGAGCCAGGCAGTCCGAACGGCAGGTAAGTTTCGGGGCGGTATGCGACTGGGACGAACGGACGGACCAGGCCGTCCACCCAGGTCACGAACCACCAGGTCAGATAGTACGTGATCGCAATCGGGCCCGCGACGACCAGGCCTGTTAGAAAGTAATTCCTGAAACGCGCCATCAGGCCGCTATGGGCGTCTGGCGTCGGAGGGGGTTCAGCGCCGGTTATTGTCGGAGGCAAATCATCGCGGTTCATTTGGGTTCCAGTCAGCCGAATGGCCGGCGTCGCAAACTGAGCTAAGCTGTACTAGCAGGTTTTTGAAGATTGGAGCGGCGCGACTTATTCGACGGTAACGGATTTGGCGAGGTTGCGCGGTTGGTCGACGTCGGTGCCCATAATTACGGCTGTATGATAGGCCAGCAATTGTACGGGGATAGCATAGACTATCGGCGTAAACGTCGCCGCCATATCCGGCAGCACGATCGTCACCAGCGAGTCCACGGTGGCTTCGGCCGCGCCCTGGGCATCCGTCATCAGAATGATGTTGCCGCCCCGCGCCGCTACCTCCTGCATATTTGAAACAGTTTTTTCGAACATCTGGTCGTGGGGCGCGATCACCACGACCGGCATGTTCTCGTCTATCAGCGCAATCGGTCCGTGCTTCAGCTCGCCGGCGGCATAGCCCTCGGCATGGATGTAGGAGATTTCCTTCAGCTTGAGCGCGCCTTCCATCGCGAGCGGAAAGCTGGTGCCGCGGCCCAGATACAGCACGTCGCGCGACTTCGCGATATCGCGCGCCAGTTTTTCGATCTGCGGCTCGATTGCAAGCGTTGCCGCCATCAGTCGCGGGATTTCGATAAGCCCGCGCACCAGGCTTGCTTCATCGGTATCGGATAATTCGCCCCGCGCCTTTGCTGCGGCAACCGCAATCGCGGCGAGCACCATCAACTGGCAGGTAAAAGCCTTCGTTGAGGCGACGCCAATTTCAGGGCCGGCCAGCGTCTGCAGCACCGTTTCGCTTTCGCGCGCGATGGTCGATGACGGAACATTGACGACGGAGAGTGTATGAGCCCCTTGCGCCTTGGCGTAACGCAACGCCGCAAGCGTGTCGGCAGTCTCGCCGGACTGCGAGATGAAGATTGCAAGATCGCCCTTACGCAAAGGCGCTTCGCGATAGCGGAATTCCGAGGCCACATCGATCTCGACCGGCAAGCGGGCAAGCCGCTCCAGCCAGTATTTGGCGATAGAGCCCGCATAGCTTGCGGTGCCGCAGGCGGTGATTGAAATCCGCTGGATATCCTTGAAGTCGAACGGCAGTTGCACCGGCAACGCGACGCGCTCGGTCGTCATATCCACGTAGCGCGCCAACGTGTGGCCGACCACTTCCGGCTGCTCGTGAATTTCCTTGGCCATGAAGTGGCGATAGTTCGCCTTGTCCACCAGCGACGTCGCCGCGCTGTGTTTGATGACGTCGCGATGGACGATCGCATTGTTCTTGTCATAGACGATGGCGCTATCGCGCGTCAGCACGACCCAATCGCCGTCTTCTAAGTAAGTGATCCTGTCGGTGAACGGCCCGAGAGCGATGGCGTCGGAGCCGAGATACATCTCGCCGTCGCCATAGCCGATGGCGAGAGGCGGCCCGTTACGCGCGCCGATCATCAGATCGTCTTCGCCGGCAAAGATGAAGCCGAGCGCGAAAGCGCCACGAAGTCGCGACAACGCTGCCTTGACCGCATCAACCGGCTTCCGGCCCTGGCTCATCAGATCGTCGACAAGGTGCAACACGATCTCGGTGTCGGTCTCCGTCTTGAACACCGCACCCTTTTTTTGCAGCATTTCGCGCAGCTCGCGAAAATTCTCGATAATGCCGTTGTGAACCACTGCGATGCGATCGGTCGCATGCGGGTGCGCGTTGTTCTCGGTCGGCTTGCCGTGGGTGGCCCAGCGGGTATGTCCGATACCCGTATGGCCCGCCAGCGGCTTGGCACGCAGCTTCGTCTCGAGATTTTTAAGTTTGCCTTCAGCGCGGCGGCGTTCGATGTGGTCGCCTTCGAGAGTAGCGACGCCTGCGGAATTGTAGCCGCGATATTCCAGGCGCTTCAGCGAGTCCACCAATTGCTCCGCAACCGGAGTGCGCCCGAGAATGCCGACAATACCGCACATGCGGATCAATTTCCCCAGATGGTCGAAACAATAGAGGCGCAATTCTCATAACGAGAATCGTCGATCGCCAGATACACAATTATTATTGCGGATTGCGTCAGGGTTAAGCTGAAACCTTAATAACGGCGGTAATTAACTGGTTTTCGGCGTTTTGTCGCGCATCTTCGCCTCACGATATCGCTTGGCTCCGCCCTCGCGGTTCGTTTGCTGATTGCGTTCGATCGCCAGCGCGTCATCGGGCACATCGCGGGTAATTACCGAACCCGAGCCGATATAGGCTCCGTCGCCGATGTTGACCGGCGCAACGAGGGACGAGTTGGTGCCCACGAACGCGCCCTTTCCGATCATGGTCTTGTGCTTCGAGAAACCGTCATAGTTACAGGTGATGGTGCCGGCGCCGAGATTTGAATTGGCGCCTACGTGGGCATCGCCAACGTAGGAGAGATGGTTGATCTTGACGCCAGCCTCCAGCGTCGCGGCCTTGGTCTCGACGAAATTTCCTATTCTGCCGCCCTCGCCCAGCGAGGTGCCCGGCCTTAAGCGTGCATACGGTCCGACCGAGGTGTTCTTGCCGATCGCGGACTGCACGATGTGGGAAAACGAATGAATGACGGCATTGTCAGCAATCGAGACGCCGGGGCCGATCACCACGAAGGGTTCGATGGTCACGTCCTTGCCGAATTTTGTGTCGGCCGCAAGAAATACGGTGTCCGGCGCAATCAAGGTCACGCCGGCATCGAGCGCGGCCCGACGCAGACGCGTCTGCATCACCATCTCGGCCTCAGCGAGCTGGGCTTTGGTATTGATTCCGCGCACTTCATCTTCGCTGGTTTCGATCACGACGGCCTCCGATTCCAAACCTCGAACAATGCTAACGGCATCGACCAGATAGTATTCGCCCTTACTGTTGGCGTTACCAATCTGTTCAATAATCTTGAGCGCTTTGCGCCCATCGAAGGCCATCACGCCGGCATTGCACAGCGTAATCTTGCGTTCTTCAGGGCTCGCGTCTGCTTGCTCGCGGATCGCAACCAGCCGATCGCCCTCCATCAGCAACCGCCCATAGCCGGTCGGGTCGGCCGCGCGAAAACCGAGCACCGCAAGCGCCGCTCCGCTCTTCAGGGGCGCGCGCAGACGTTCGAGGGTCGCGGGGGAAATCAGTGGCGTATCGCCGAACACGACCACCAGATCGTCGGCCTGATGGGCGATGGCATCACGGGCGGCGAGCACCGCATGGGCGGTGCCGAGGCGCTGCTTCTGAACGTAAATCGCTGCATCTGGACGGACACGTCTTACCTCCTCCGCGACCTTCTCATGGTCGGGGCCGAGGACCACGGCTAGCCGGGCGGCGGAGCCCTTGGGGGAGGCTTCCAGCACGTGCGCCAGCAGGGACTGCCCTGCCAGGGGGTGCAGCACCTTCGGCAGCTCTGAGAGCATCCGGGTGCCCTCGCCGGCCGCAAGCACGACAGTAAGGTTGGATCGATCTGACATCCGAATCCTTATTTCATGGTGCTATGGCTCCGCCGCCGTCATAATGCCTTTTCCCCGCCGCGCAAACGCCCGGGACTCAGGCTGGGGGCTCAATCCTGTTAATGTGCCCGGTGATTTGGGGACTCGGCGGGAGCCGGTTACGTTTGATGGCAAAGCATACCGACCAATCGGCCGGCATTTTAGAGACCGAAAATACCAGCCGCATGTTGTCTGGATTATTGGCCGAGGAAAATGAATTCGACAGGCGTACCCTGTGGCGGATCGGATCATGGGGATTTGGCGCAATCGGCGCCGTAACGTTGGCGCTTTTGAGCAGCCAGTCATCAATGGAATGGCGCCGCGACCAAATTGTAGCGGCAGATCTGACCCGACAAGCTCAGCAATTGCAGACGTTTGCGAATGAAAGCCAGAATGAGAGGCTGCGGCTGGCTTCCGCCATCGAGACGCTCAATGGCGATCGCGACCGGATGTACTCACGCCTCACGGTACTTGAAAAGGGCTTGGATTCCGTCGGCGCTATCGCACGGCAGAATTCCGTCGCGGCTTCGGCGGCTGGCCCGGTTTTTCCCGCACCGGCTGACCCGCAACCGGCGCCGCAACCTCAGGCGGCTGCTCCGGCCGTAGCGGCAGCGACAACCTCGATCATGGCCAAAACCGACAGGCCGCGCGCGGACGCGCCCGCTGCAGCCCAGGATCAGAGCACACCGCCGTCGCCCGCCCCAACCGTCCAGATTCCCTCAAGCATGCCGTCCGGGCCGTCGCCGATCGCGGCCCAGTCGACGGCGGCAACTTCGGTACTCGCCTCCAAATCCATACCGGCCCCGCCCGACACGGGCGCGTTAAAGCTGAGCGAGCCAGAAAAGCCATCCCTCGCAAAAATAGACGTTTTGTCTTTGCCTGAGGTGCCCGCAAACGCCCTGCTGAAAGCTGCCGATGCGTCCGCGGATGTTTCGCCCAACTCCCCTCCCGGGACTCTCGCCGTGCAGCGAACCGAGTTCGCGGTCGATGTCGGAACCGCCAACTCGATCGGAGGTTTGCGCGCGCTATGGTACGGGCTGATTAAATCGAATTCGGATTTGGCAGAGTTGCGCCCGATCATCGTGGTCAAGGAAGCCAGTACCGGGCTGGGCATGCAACTCCGGCTGGCGGCGGGTCCCCTCAGCGACGCCGCGGCGGCGGCGAAGATCTGCGCTGCGTTGATCGAAAGTCGGCGACCGTGCGAGACAACCGTATTTGATGGGCAGCGCCTCGCCGTCAAGACAGACGAGGGCTCGCCCCAGGGGGCCCTGAAACCGGCCGCACCTGCTCACCGGACATGGCACGCGAAAAGGGTCGATCCACCACCCCCGCCTCCGAAGCCCGAACCCGCGACCGTGACGTCCTGGTTTACGAGACGAAATCCGAGCTGAAATCACATGGCTTCAGTGTTTCTGACGACATTGCGTCTATCGTCGGGCAGCCCGTCTGCGTAACCGGGTTGTCCTGCGCCGCATTCCCGATCATATTCGGCGCATGAAAAAGAGCCCTTTCCGCTTGACCGCGTATCAGGTGCAGTTCTTGTTGATCGTCGGCTTTTTCACCGTCGGTTATGCGCTTTACCTGCGCTATTTCGCGGTTGAATTCTCGACCGTAGCCTTGGCGTGCGACGCCGGGCTGCAGACCGTGTTGTGCAAAAGCCGCGCGGTTGCGACATCGCTGTTCAAGAACTCTGTGTTCGGAATTGTAGCGCTTGTGATCGCAGCGCTTCACGTTATCCGGCCCTCGATTGTTTTGCTGACGGCGGGGTTAATCGCGGCGGGACTGGGGATTGTCCTCTATAATATTGCGCTGTCCGGACTTGCGATCGGGCTGCTTATTTTAGGGTTTGCACGGCCCGCGCCCGCCACAGCGTGACGGCGAAGAGGATATAAGCTGAGCAGCACCACAGGGATTGCCAGTTATCCGGCCCTTCGTTGAACAGCGTATAGATCGCGGCCATCGCCAAAAGACCAGCAAACACGCTTTCGGCGATCGGACGTAAACCTTCCTGTGGACGATTTAATGCGAGCGTCGCGAACGGCACCACAGCCATGCTGAGCGCGGCATAGGGAAAGTCGCGGTAACGCGGATCGAACACGAAACCGAGCGCGGTTTCGCTCGCTATCAACACCGTGACGACGAGCGCCAATCCCAGCAGCCACGTGAGGAGTGACCGACTCCCGCCATCCCGTGGGCCGAACAGTTCCAGGAATGTTGGTAGCGTGCGTCCCGCCATCAACGCGTTCGCGCACAATAAGGGAGAGGCTACGCCGGCGGCCAGCAGCGCCCCCCATTGCAGCCAGCCAGCGCCGCCGTAGCTTTCATACAGCATCTTGTCGAACGCAATGCCGAGCAGCGATCCGGCGGTGGTTGCCGAGATTGCGACCGCGACCCACGCCGACAATCGCGGCGTCCAGGGCCTGCGGCGTAGCGTCAGAGCCGCCGCAGCAAACACCAGAACGCTCAACAGCATGCCGGTGCCCATCTGCCAATTTCCGTGCGGAAAATTGCTGATCGCCTCGCCCGGAGGGTATTTCAGGGCTCGTTTGGCAGCATCGATGAATCCCCAATAACCGCCCACGGTTCCCTCGAGCTCGCGCTTCCAGGGCTGGTCATATGCCTCGATCAGATTGACCCGAAAATTTTCCTGCTTCGCCAGAGTGAGGATTTCCGAGACCACGCGGGCCTGATTGGCGCGAGACGGGAGCGCGCCTGCGCGCATCCGGCCCGCGCTGGGCCAGCCGGTTTCGCCGACCAGGATTTCCTTGCCTGGAAACGCCACCGCCATCCGTTGGCGGATTGAATTGACATGGGCTGCGGCAAATCTTGCGCGGATCGGGAAATCTTCCCAATAGGGAAGAATGTGAATGGTGACGAAATCGACCGCATCGTAGATTTCACGGTTGCGCAGCCAGTATTCCCAAACGTCGGCGTAGGTTACGGGAACGGTAACCTGCGCTTTGACCGACCGTATGATTCCGGCTAGGTCGGAGGTTGTCATCTCCCCCCGCAGGAGCACTTCGTTGCCGACGACCAGCGCCGTGATAACTTCAGGATATTGCTTGGTGAGCGCAACACCGGTGGAAATCTGCACCAAATTCTTCAGGCGGTTGCTGCCAAGCCATATCCCCTGAATCACTTTCAAGCCGGCTTTGGCCGCCAGCGCGGGGACCTGATCAAGGCCGTTTTCGATCGAATAGGTGCGAACACAATCCGAAATCTTGGCAAGCTGGGCGAGATCCTCCGCGATCTGCTCGGGCGGGATACGCGTCGTGGGGAGCAGCGGACTCTGCGCACCCCGGAACGGTGCGTAGGACACGCATAAAAGCTTGGCGTTGGGATCGATCGGCGCGCGCGCAAGCGTGATCGGCGTGGCCAGCCACCACCAGACGGCAGCAATCGCACCCAGAGATATGACCAGAAGCGTCAACGGCGTGCGTAGAGAAATCGTATCTATCCTCCGGGCGGGCGCCCGTCGATTAGCTGGTCGCCGGCCCTCTGCCAAGAGCCGATGCCCGCCTGATTCCCGGCTGCGCGCCGGAGGCTTTACCACGAACCGATAAAGTTGTGAGTTTGCTGGACAAAATCCCAAATACCCGTCATCTGATTCTGTAGGTGTCTCCGCCGCATTGGGGACCTATTTGATCGGCATCAAACCAGCCGCTCGCGGCGGCACGGCAACAGGTCGGGAAATCTATGCATCGACGCGTGGTTCAGTGTAAAACGTTGGCGTTGCGCCACTTTGCGGTCCCCGCGTTGGCCTTGCTGCTTGGTATCGGAAGCGCTTTCGCGCAGAGCGGCGAAGTTCGCGCTCAGGATCAACAGTCCAAATCAGGGACCAGCAACCCCGCCGATAGCTCCAAGGATAACCAGCGCAAGACCGACGAGTTTGTCGAAGCGCAGCAGACCATTAATGGTCCCGCCGGAAACCCGGAATGCGTTTGGCTTGGCCGGAGAGTGGTCGTATTGATGTGGCGGGACGACCTCGATACGGCGTTTCGCCATCTGGATCTGTATGACAGGTTTGGCTGTCCCGGCGGCCACGTCCAGGCGACGTTCCGTTGCCTGGTGCGTTTTTCCAATCAGATCGATCCCAAGGTGCCTGAGAGCCTGAGCGGACGGGTTCACGCCTGCTGGATTAATCCCGCGGCACAACCGCAGCCAGCTGCGGCGAGCCAACCTCCCGCCACGCCCGCAGGCGGGCCGGCACCGGCAGCCGCTCCACCTACTCCCGCTGCAGCCCCTGCCCAAGCGCCTCCCAAGTAGCTGATCAGCTGGCGTCGGTTCTTGGTAGGAACCAACCGGAATTTCGTCGGTTGGGGTCTTCGCGCCCTTAAATTCGCCATGCCATCATAAGAGTTGTTCAAACCTGCGGCAGAGATATGTATGACTTGCCGCTGACTTGGTCGGATCTCGGGGACGGGTCCGCTTCCCTGCCGTTTTGGCCCCTCATGGTTTAGTCGCGATGCGCGCCGTCGTCGCCGTTCTGTTGTTTGTGTCAGCCCTGCACGCAGGTATTTGGGGGGTATTGCGGGACAAGGAACAGGCCCCCGACTTCAAGGGTATTTTGCCAAGCGTGTCTTACGCGCCGTTCGAAGGAACAGCGCACCCCGACGTCGACAACATCCCGAACAGTGAAAAGATTCGCGCGGATATGAAGACGCTGGCGCCGTTGACTCGGGCGATCCGGCTTTACTCGTCCACCGGCGGCGTCGAACTCGTACCGCCGATCGCCAACGAAGTCGGAATAAAGGTCACCGTCGGCGCCTGGATCGACAAGAACACTGACCGCAACGAACGCGAAATGCTGTCGGCGATCGATCTCGCCAAACGCAACAGCAACGTCAACGGCATCGTGGTCGGCAACGAAACCATCTACCGCGGCGAACAGAAGATCGAAGACCTGATCAAACTGATTCAGCGCGTCAAGGGAGCCGTCAATGTTCCCGTCACCACAGGCGAAATCTGGAACATCTGGCTCGAACATCCCGAGCTTGCATCGTCAGTCGATTTCATCGCGGCGCACATCCTTCCCTACTGGGAAGGCTTTTCCGAGAAACAAGCGGTCGACCAGGCGCTGATCATTTATCAGAAGCTCCGCGATGCCTTTCCGGGCAAGCGCATCGTAATCGCCGAGTTTGGCTGGCCGAGCGCCGGTTATAACCTGAAGAACGCCACTCCCGGTCCTTTCGAACAAGCCGTGACGTTGCGTAATTTTGTCAGCCGCGCCGAGGCTATCGGCATGGAATACAACATCGTCGAGGCGATCGATCAGCCCTGGAAGTTTTTCGAAGGCGGTGTCGGTCCTTATTGGGGCATCCTCAACGCTGCACGTGAACCTAAATTCGCCTGGTCTGGGCCCGTTGTCGATGAGGCCTACTGGAAGCTCGCCGCTATCGCCCTGCTGATTGGTGTGTTGATGTCGCTGCCCATCCTGCGGCTCGACGGGCCCACCGTACTGCAGGCCTTTTTGCTATCGGCGGCCGCCAACGGCGTAGGCGCCTGGATCGCGACCGTGTTCGCGTACTGGACCGGGCACTACTTTGTATTCGGCTCGGCGTTCGCTCTCACCTTGGGGCTGTTCCTATTAGTTCCGCTAGTGCTGATCGCGATGGCGCGCATAGAGGAAGTTGCCGCGGTCGCATTCGGCCGCAGCCCGCGCCGTCTGATCGTCAAGACCGAGGACCCTGTTTCCGTGGCCGGACCCCATCCAAAGGTCTCAATCCATGTGCCCGCCTATTTCGAACCGCCGGATATGCTCAAGCAAACACTCGACGCCCTGGCGCGGCTTGACTATCCGAATTTCGAATGCGTGGTGATCATCAACAACACGCCGGACCCCGCGTTCTGGCAGCCAATCCAGGATCACTGCCGCGCGCTCGGCGAACGTTTCAAATTCATCAACGCCGAGAAGGTTCAAGGGTTCAAGGCCGGCGCGTTGCGGATCGCGATGGAGCGCACTGCCGCTGACGCCGAGATCATTGGCATCATCGACGCCGATTATGTGGTGCAGCCGGACTGGCTGAAGGATCTGGTACCGGTCTTCGCCGACCCGCGTGTGGGGCTCGTGCAGGCTCCGCAGGACCACCGGGACGGCGATCGTTCGCTGATGCATTACATGATGAACGGCGAGTACGCCGGATTCTTCGACATCGGGATGGTCCAGCGCAACGAGGCTAACTCGATCATCGTGCACGGCACGATGTGCCTGATCCGACGCGCGGCGATGGACATGGCCGGCGGCTGGTCGAGCGATACGATCTGCGAGGACACCGATCTCGGGCTTGCGGCGATCGAGCAGGGCTGGGTCACCCACTACACGAACCACCGCTACGGCCATGGGCTGCTGCCCGACACCTACGAGGCCTTCAAAAAGCAACGGCATCGCTGGGCCTATGGCGGCTTCCAGATCGTAAAGAAGCACTGGCGGCGTTTTCTCCCCGGCGCAAGCCGGCTGTCGCCTGATCAAAAGCGCGAATTTTCGCTTGGATGGTTGAACTGGCTAGGGGCTGAAAGTCTCGGCGTCCTAGTTGCGATCCTCAATCTGGTTTGGGTGCCGATCGTTGCCTTTGCCGACATCGCGATCCCGGACCGCATCCTCACCCTGCCGATCATCGCCGCGTTCATTGTCTCGCTGCTGCATTTTGTGGTGATGTACCGGCTCCGTGTACCCGTGAAAACCGGGCAGATGCTTGGAGCCATGATCGCTGCGATGTCGGTGCAGTGGACGGTGTCGCGCGCTGTGGCCAACGGGTTGATCACCGAGCATCTGCCTTTCAGTCGAACTTCCAAGGGCGGCCTGTCGCGCGTGTCGATCGAATTCCAGGCCTTCTGGGAGGCCGTTATAGGCGCGCTGTTGCTGATCGGCGCGGCCGTGCTGGTCGCTTCCAACAGCTTTAGGCAAATTCGCGAAATCTACGTGTTCGCGGCCGTGCTGGTTCTGGAAAGCCTGCCGTTCATCTCGGCCGTCGCGATCGCCATTTTGGAGAGTTCGCGGATCAACTCCTTCTCGTTCTGGAGCAATACTGGGGTCCGAACGGCGGAGCTGATCGGCTTGCGCCCGGTCGCGGTGCCGAAGGCGATAGGCCCCTCGCAGCCAGCGCCGCCCGAAGTGCCCCGCGAAGCGCGATAATGCACTTGGCGCCGCAGCTTCAAAAACGTTCGTTAAGCGCAGGCGGGAGCACAGGAATTCAGATCACCCCTGCCCCCAAGTTGGAGCGCGTTGCGCTATTGACCCGGGGGGCGCGCCCCCTACACAGCGCGGCTAAGTGAGCGCGTAGCTCAGGTGGTAGAGCACGTGACTTTTAATCATGGGGTCGAGGGTTCGAGTCCCTCCGCGCTCACCAATAATGTTACCCCATGACACCCGGACCCCCGCGCACATCATGCACACTCTTACTCAAAGTTCGAAGTAACGAGATGTGAGCCTCCATTGGCATGGTTTCAAAAAACCGTTTCTATCGCCCTGGCCGATGCGACCATTGGATCAAGGTGAAAAACGGCAAGCATCCTGCGATGGTGCGGGTGATGGATGCGTTTCGATGTCGACCGTCGCCCAGATGGCGTAACGATATCGCATGCACGGATCCGCCGCACGTTGCTCGACCGGTTGTTCAGTCGCGCGCTAATAACGCCCCTTCCGCCCTTGGCCGGGCTGTCCCGATCGTTGCGCAAAGAACGGGTTCGTCAAGCACGTGGCGTTTCGGCCTGATGCTGACGCATTGCACTGGGCGAGAGTGTTGTAATGACACTCGTAGTATTCGCCGCCGCCCCTGTTCATGCAAACGGGGTAGCTCGGATCGTAGGTCTGCGCATGTGATGGTGTGCCGGCAAGCATGGGGGTGATCACCAAGATCGTCAGAGCCATCGTGCGCATCAGAAATTCCGTTCATTGGAAAACAAACGAGGCCACCGGAGTACGATGACGGCAGCATCTCTCGGGCATCGTGCCCTAGTAAGGCCGCTGTTGCCGTGGGTAGGCCCCTCCCGATCCTTGCGCGAAGTATGGGTTCATCATGCACGACCCAGCGCGGCCTGAGGCCGATGCTGCACACTGCGCGAGCGATGTGTACTCGCACTTCCATTGGAGACCGCCGATGGTCGCGAGCTGCAGACAAACCGGATATTTCGGATCGAAGGTCTGCGCGTGTGTTGGTTGGATGGTCAGGATTGCCCCGCTTACGAAGATTATCCAAATCGAGTTGCGCATTCCGCAATTCCTTCTGCCGGTCGCAAGCTAAACGACAAGCGGCTGCGCATCAATGACTGAGCAATGGGGCGCAGCGGCAGCAACACAACCTTGTCCACGATCTCAGCCGAGCGCTCCGCACTCGAAAAAGGTCAGAAGCTGAACAAGCCCGTTGGGAGAAGCAGAAAGAAAAGCTCGAGAGCGCTCTGCGGCGGGCGCGAGACTAGGCCTTGCGGCGCCTAACCTATTTTGGATAACGCCGCGCGTTGATTAGCCGCGCATTGGGCCGCGGAATTGCATCCCTTTGCGAGGTGCTCAGCTTGCTGGGTCCGGTGACAGGATTAGTTGCTGCCGCGGGCTGCTGCGTCCAACCACCGCGACGGATTCCCGGTCCTGCCGGGCCGGTTGGCGCTCCGATCCCTGTCGAGGTGCTGCCGGTGCCGGCGCTCCCCTGAGCATATGCGCTTATGGGCGAAGCCAGGACCGAAATTACAACGACGACTTTAATCATCTGACATTCTCTCCGTACCAGTTTTGAAACCGACAGAGACCAAAAGTCGTTCCACCACGGTCGATTTAATGAACCTGAGACGGCACCGGACGAACCGCCCCCGACTGGAGGGATGAGATCGACGATCAAGGCAATCAGCGTATCGATTCACGCGCTGTCTGCCGCCGATGCTGTACGGCCTATTCGGAAAATGTTGTCGGTCGCCGAGCGCGGCTTCGGCGTACTGGTCGATAGCTACGATCAGCGCCTGAACGTGCTGATAGCAGTAGCCCTCGTGAGGTTGCGGGGGAACAGTAGCAAGCCGTGGAGGCCCGAGGACGACCAGCAACCGCTGGCACTCCTGAAGCTGAGGCTTCTTGGCCGCTCATTGCCGCCACTCTCAAACGTAGCGTGCTGGTCGACCAACACAGAGCTTGGAAACTCCGGTTCGGCGTATCGTCGAACAAGAAGTAAGGCACGACCCCACCGGGCGCATCTAGAGGGGACACTTTCAAGGGTGAGGCCGTGCAGGCCAGTTTGTGGCCCACCATCGCCGATACTCCTCACCCACCGTGCTCGTCTGTTCAGTATTGAACGCAATGTGGAATTTCGGCCGACGAACGGTCCAATGCGCGCGGAGCGGCCAGTACATCGGCATGTCACAAGGAGCTACTACGGTCATCGTGCCAAGCTCGGACAGTACGGCACCGCT
The DNA here is from genome assembly GCA_963764155.1 of uncultured Alphaproteobacteria bacterium. Lineage (GTDB taxonomy): Bacteria > Pseudomonadota > Alphaproteobacteria > Rhizobiales > Xanthobacteraceae > Bradyrhizobium. The sequence continues at coordinate 309,359 of CAVXRI010000007.1, read as the reverse complement.
CCTCAAGATTGTTCAATGTTTACTTACGTTAGCGACAGCTACTTACCCTGCAACCTACGATCCCCACGTGAGGGGGACCAAGGTCATGAGTAGCGTCGGCAATCGTCCAATGTGTCTGACCTGCAAACACAGGATGGGCTTGGCACGCGTCTCCCCCGGCAAGCGCGGTTTCGACGATTACACCTTCGAGTGTTCCACCTGTCACCGTACAGAAAAGGTTTCTGTCGTCGTCGACCCGATGAGAACAGATGCCGCTGGCTGGTTCGCGGGCGAGCTACGGCCACCCCGCTAGCGGAGCACTGTTGCTAGCGATCCAGGAACATCTTCAAACCGTCCGTGTTGAGGGCTCTCGAAGGGCTCGAATCACAGCGGCCATGGGACGTATGTTCGCTTGGCTATACCCACATTGCAGCGCGCCTTGCAACCGAACGGGCGCCGAGCGGAGCGTCAGTTCCGTCCCCCGACTGACGATGATCGCTCAGGCACGGCATGGTTTGGATTTTGCTCCGCCGCGGCGGTGTTTCTTCGTCTACGAAGCGATCTCGGAACAAGCGGGAGGTGTACCATGGATGACGTAGAGAAACGTGTCATCGGCAAGGTGATGTGGCGGCTAATTCCGTTCCTGATCGTCTGCTACTTCGTCGCATACCTCGATCGCGTGAATGTCGGTTTCGCCAAACTGCATATGAACCAGGCGCTCGGTTTGAGCGAGGCCGCCTTCGGACTGGGAGCGGGTTTGTTCTTCATCGGGTATTTCCTGTTTGAGGTGCCGTCCAATATCTTTCTGGAAAGGGTCGGCGCGCGCGTCTGGATCGCCCGCATCATGATCACTTGGGGTATCGTCTCCGCAGCTTTCGCCTTTATCCCATGGATATCGGCGAAGACCGGAGCTCCTACCGAGGGCGTATTCTACTTCCTTCGCCTGCTGCTCGGCGCTTGCGAGGCAGGCTTTTTCCCTGGCATCATCTTCTACCTGACGCTCTGGTTCCCGGCAGTATACCGCGCACGGGTCATCAGCATGTTCATGCTGGCGATCCCGATTTCGTCGATCATCGGATCACCGATTTCCGGGCTGTTGCTCGGCGTAACAGGGTTGGGACTGGCCGGTTGGCAGTGGCTGTTCATTCTAGAGGCGTTGCCTTCGGTTCTGGTTGGGATTGGCGTCTTGGTCTATCTGACCGATTTGCCGCGCCATGCGCGCTGGCTGCAACAGGACGAGATCGCCTGGCTTGAGGGGGTGCAAGCCACCGAAAAGCGAAACAAGGAAAACGTCGAGCACCTGTCCTTATTACAAGCACTGACGGACCCTCGCATTCTCTTGTGCGCGCTGGTGTATTTCTGTCTCAATGCCGCAAGTTACGGGGTGGCCTTCTTCCTGCCGACCATCATCAAGGGCTTTGGGGTCAGTGACGCCCAGACCGGATTGCTCGCCGCGCTGCCTTTCGTGTTCGGGGCCATCGGCATGGTGCTGCTCGGTCGTCATTCTGACCGAACGATGGAACGGAAAGGTCATGTCGCTGTGGCATTGTTGATGGCCACCGTTGGAATTGGACTGTCGGGTCTCGTTTCCAATCCAGTCGTCGTCATGGCGCTACTCTGTTTTGCACAGATCGGCGTCTCCGCAATGCCACCGATGTTTTGGCCGCTTCCGGCGAGTTTCCTGACGGGAGCTTCGGCCGCCGCTGGGATTGCTGCGATCAACTCGCTCGGAAATCTCTCCGGCTTCGCCGGCCCCTACGCGATGGGTTACCTCAAGGATCTGACCGGCAACTTTGCGGCGGGTCTTCTGGTGCTGGCGGGCTGCTCCCTACTCGGCGCGATCGTCGTCGTGATGCTTCGGATTAATGCCAGGCGTGAGCAAATGCCGGGTGAAGTCGCAACGGCGCACTAGACCGAAGCTCCCGCCGGAGTACCGGTCGTTGCCCACGCCGTCTCAGGACGCGCACAAACCGTGTAAGTGGGCCGTAGCAGGTAGAGCTTAGCTGAGAGGAGAACAAGATAATGTCTCAACATGTTGCGACGGCAGCCACAATGGGAGCCATCGGCGTTCTGGTCGCTGTGTCGTTGGCTGCGGCGGAGGAAGGCGGACGATACCGGGTGCCCACCACGACCAACCCCACCACATACTCGGCGCCGACAACAACGAACCCTGACATATACTGGGCGCCGTCAACGGCGAGCCCCGCGAATCATCAGCCGGGCCTTGCGACAAGGTCCACAAAACGGGTCGCCACAACGCACATGCGGAAGCGATCTCCTACGGCTGCCATCGCTCGGTATGCACCAGATGCCAAAGCGCACCGTTTAATCCTGCAGGTGAATACGAACGACCCTGCCGCGATGAATCTCGCGCTCAACAACGCGACGAACGTTACGCAACACTTCAAGGAGCTCGGCGAGAAGGTGAAAATTGAGGTGGTCACGTTCGGACCCGGCCTGAACATGCTGCGCGACGACACCTCGCCAGTGAAGGCTCGTATCGAGGAGATGGCGCTGAGTACGCCGGAGGTATCGTTCAAGGCCTGCGGCAACACTCAGGAAAAAATGCACAAGGCGGAAAACAAGGACATACCGATTATCCCGCAGGCGAAGGTGGTGGAGTCCGGCGTGGTGCGCGTGATGGAGCTGCAGGAGAAGGGTTGGAGCTATGTAAAGCCGTAAGCGGAGGCACCGCGGTCCTAGCAGTCGCCGCTTACGTGATGCAGGCGACGATGGTTCGAGCCACTGCTTGGCGCTGATGTGAATGGAATGAGAATGCGAACCGGAACTCGGCGAAGCTCCAATCTCGATCTTGACACGCTCGCCGATAGTCTTGTTTGGCGATGCTCGAGGGCTCGATTAGTGAGGTCGAGGCGGCCCTGCGGAAGACCTCCGCCCCGAATTGACGGCTGCTGGCACTCCGGAACTCAGCTGGCGGCCGGGGCTTCGAAGTCCTTTGTGTCCCGCTTTCTACAAGCAAAGTGCGGTTCCCGGGCCCTAGAGAAATCGAAATTCCTCCGCTTTTTGGACCTCGATGCAGGGTAGTCGTCGACGAACATATTGAGGAGGCATCACCCAATGCCGACGAAAAGCCTTTTTCATCTGGCCCGTCCCCTGCCTCTTGTTGTCGCGGATCAAATTGAGCAAAGGGATATCGTGGCTGCTTGTGACGGAGCCGTTACCTCGTCGCGAATTTACAAGGCGAGTATTTTGATTGCAACCGCGACAGCGGGCGCTATCGCTATTCTATCGGTGTCAGATCCAGTGATTCTCTTTGCGAACGTCACGGCTATGTTGGATGGCAATTCGGGCCTTCAGCCTGAGACCGATCAGTCGAAGCCAACAATCCAATTTAATCCCGATGCGCTGGCTTTAGTGCGATCTACCGCCGACGCTCAGCCCTTAACCGCAATGGACGCTCCGACGCGCGATGAAGCTGTGGAGCCCGCCGTAAAGGATCAGACGGAAAAGAGTGAGCCGCTATCCGCCCTGTTTAGGCAATTCCAGGCCTGGGCGGCAGCGAAAGATGCGCAGGCACATGTCGCGCCCATGCAGACCGTTCAAGATGCTCCGGCACAGGTTGTCAAACAGCTTCCGGCACAGGTTGCGGAGAATGCCCGAGTACCGCATCGGCTCGTGCAAAAGCACCGACGCGTCGTGCCCGTTCATGTTGCGCGGGCGGAAATGCGCACGCGAAAGCAGGATCAGTCTGTACAAAATGACCAGGCACTGTCGTTTCTGACGACCTTCGGCGCGCGCAATTAAACATCGTTGCGAAAACAGCGGCGAGCGTCGACGCGTCACAACGCTGCCTCCCTCTCCCGACTTTCGTCACCAGCTCTGGCGCGTCTTCTCCTCTGACGGCAAGAAAGAGCGGAGATGCGCGTTGCTTGCTGCGGGAGCGTTCCCAAGCGTTGGTATTTTGTCACCTTTGCCGGCGCGGGAATTCTTCATGTGTCGGAACACGGCCTCATGATCTGAATTATCCCTTCTTGTTGAGGGAGTGAGGGTCATGCGTCTGTTTTCAACAATAGTCGCGATTGCGACAGTCCCAGTGTGGATCGGGATACATGTGGACCCTGCTGCAGCACAGACCTTCGATGAGAGATGGTCCATTATTCCGAAGGCGCACGCAGAGCCGGCACCCGAGCCGCCCGGCCAAACTAACCAAGATTTGCAACCGCGACCCTCGATTGAAGGAGAGCCGACACTTCGTTCGCGACCTCGTTCGGAACATCGCTCAGCTACTACTCCATCCTTCAACAAAGTTTTTTCCGGAAAAGCTTCATACTATTCGTATTCGTCAGGGAAGACAGCGAGCGGTTCGTCGTTCAATCGGGATTTGCCAACGGCAGCCCACCGCACGCTGCCGTTCGGTTCGAGAGTTCGCGTTACTGATTCTGCGACAAAAAAATCAGTAGTGGTTCGCATCACCGACCGCGGACCATGGGTTCGCGGCCGCGTCCTCGACCTTTCGCTCGCCGCCGCACGCATCTTGGGGATTGCGGATCGCGGCGTGGTGCGGGTTCGCGCTGAGGTGCTTTAACTTGTCCCTGCCAAATGGAAGGAATGGCGGCTGGGACGATTTGACGAACCAGAGTTGTTTTCCATCTGAGCGTTCTCTAATTGGCACATCGTCTGAAAATAGCGAGGCAGCAGGCGCGGCATGCCAGAACAATCCGTGCCGACACCACTTTATCTGACGCAGCAAACGTCTCCAGGTCACCTTCCTGATCGGGGTTAGAAAAGAACGAGCGTGGTTTAGAAATCACCACCTCTAAGAGCCAGGGCCCGGCTAGTTGCTTACCGCGACACAAACAACGCTGCGGCGATCGGATGAGAAATAAACCGCTGCAGAACGCAGAGCTGAACGGCCGATGTGGCTTCCTTTCATCCTGAGTCTCCGCAATATCGCCGGCGAAGCTCGGGAGTACGGCCATGCGATTTGTTCTGTTGTTTGGATGCCTGAGCTTAGCCGCCTGTGCGGCTGTTGTAAGCGTTAGGCTTCGAACCCTGAACCAGAAAGTTCCGGGGTTTGCACCGACCCACCTACAAGACGTGGTGCAACTTCAGGTCAGGCGGTCAAATCCGCTGACGCCAATTACCACACGAGCTGTGATCTAGATTACTTTTTGCGCGCCTCGTGAAACGGTCATTGCATCCGTTACCGATCGACTGCGGAATGCACCGCGCAACGCCACGCGATCAGAAATGGACAGTTGATTTTTTGGATAAGATTAAGCGGAGAGCGCCGGCCGGATAAACGTCCCCAATTGTGGAATACGTCGCAGAGAAGTAGAGAAAATCTGCGAAGCGATCTTCGATCTGCCCCCGCAACGACCCCGAGGCCAGCTCACCCCGGCAACTGCGGCTCAGGCATCCCGGGTGGCATCACCGCGCGATTATCTACCGCTTGCGGGGATCGGAGGCCACGATCAGCGGAACTGGAGCAACTCTCTAATCTTTAAAAGCGTAGACTCGGCGTAGTCTTCGCGTTGCTGGATCAAACTTTGCTGGTGTGCTCTGAACTTTGCGACCCGCCCCGCGATTTCTTCGCGCTCGCGCTCGACCCAATCAACGGGGTCTAGTCCCGCTCCTGGTTCGATCATTTCTCCGAGGAGTGGCTGATCGGGCCCACCCCAATTGACCGCCTCCTGGCCCGCCGCGCGCTGGATCATCTTTCTAGGAAGTGGCTGATCGTGGCTTTTCGCTTTCGCAAGGGCTTTAGCCCGTTGAATTAAGACGTGGAGTTCAGCCTTCCAGTCGGTCATTGCTTAAATCCCCTCTTCACGGCGGATTTCTTCATCGGGTGACGGCGTCCCACGGCGATGGAGTTTCGCCAGTACGCGCGAAAAAGATTACCGGTCCGACGCGCGAAGACTGCGGGCGACACCGAGTCGGACCTCACCATTCCCACGAAAATGGCTGGATTTGCCCTAGAAATGATTTCGCGGCAATTGCGAGTTCTACAAGTGCGTTGGACCCGAACTGCCGCCAGGCCCTTAGTGGCCCCTGCCGCAATGAGGCGCGGTTCGCAAATCTGTGCGCAGCCCTTGGGCTAGGGCCTGGCAGAATTGAACGGCCCAAAATGTGCAGCAGACACTTCGGCAGATCGAGCTAGTGAAACATCGATTTAAGGAGTTTGGATATAAGCAATGTGAGGGGACACATAATGTTCAGAGAATACCCGTGGCGAAGTGCATTGAATGACCTCGTGCTGCGAGGTGGATTAAGCCTTATCGTTTGCGGCCTCACTGCACTGTGTGTGCTCGGGTTTTTGTCCGCGTTGGCGGCAAATCTCGGGCCGAAGGCGCGAACGAATGAAGCGGATCAGGCTTCGTGCAAGGCAGGCAACTGCGTCATTCGGAGTAAGGGGCACGGTCCACGGTTAGCCTCGGAGAGGCGGGCAGCCCAATAAGATCGCCTCGGTAGATCCGCTCGTTCATGCGCCACCAGAGGCAAAACGCGTGCCCGTTTGGCTGCTCGCGGCCATTGTAATGGCATTCATTGTGGCCGGCGGCGGCCGGCGGCATCATCAACGCAGCGATCTACTCATTTGCTGCCGCGCGGGCCAACGCGGTTGCTACGCCGCTCTGTTGCGAGATGACCAGCTAGTGCTGCGTCTGGCTCGGCACGAGCTCATCTTCCACGACGAAATCGAGGGTGCCTTCCAATTCAACTGCGTATCTCGGTTCGCCATCATCTGTAGTAAATATCCCGACCACGGCACGGCTTTCGCCGGCCTTCTCGACGGTATCGCCAACCGCAAATTTCGGCATGGATGTTCTCTAGTTTTTGCAAATTCGACTCGCCGTACGAGCCAACAACGCAATTTCGCGATCAACCTGAGTATCTTCCAAGACTGCGCGCAACCTTTAAAAGTTTCCCTAACTTTTGCTAAGCAGATTAGGGTTCCACTCAATTCAAGCAGCGAGTGTCTGCCACGGCATGCACGCCGTCTGGCCGAAGCTTAGATCGGCCACTGAACCAGGGCGATTGCTCTGTTCTGGTGCACCGGTGCTGATTAGCCCCAACAAGCGCTCGAGACGAACTCGTCGTCGGGCCGAGGACTATTCCAGATTTGCGGCGTGTTCGCTGAGTTCGAACGCTGCATGATCCGGGAACGCGTCAATGCCGGGCTGCGCGGGCCCGTAGCAAAGGGGTAGACTCGGCCGTGACCGCGAACGCTGCGATGAATGCACGTTGCCAAAGCTAAAGCGGGCGCGGTGATTGTTCTCCCCACAGTTCTGGGTCCTGACGTTGCCCGAGCGCGGCCGCGATCCGCAATACTACGTCGGCATCAATATTCGAAAGAAACGCTGTACGATTAGTACATTGGCAACCTGAAGAGGATGATAATTTCTTCATTCAGCACTACTGGAGATCTGTCATGCGTAAATCAGCAATGACGTCGGATGCCTTGCCTCATCGCGGCACGGCCGCCCCTTTCCGTGTCGCCATCGGTCTGGCGCTCGGAGCGAGCGCCAGCGTGATGGTGTGGGGCGTTGGCACCCACTCCGTCTCCGCGAGTCCTTCAATGTACTGGCGCATGGACAGTGACAAGTTTGACCAGCTCGAAGGGCGCGTCGCTGCCCAGGCGGCAGAACTGGTCCAGATCAAATCGGCGAACGCCAAGCTGCGCCAGAGCCAGAGCGACACCGCCGAGGAACTTTCCCATTTCCGGGCGAGCCTCGCCAATGCCGAGATCGGCCTTGCGGCGTTGCGCATCACCACCGACGAGAACGAGGCGCACCGGCGCGATACGGCTGCCCAGATCGCGTCAAATGTCGCCCAGCTGAAGGACGAGACGCTCCACCTCCGCATGGCTCTAGACGACACGGAGATCGGCTCGCTGCGCGCCAGCGTGGCCAACAGCGAGATCGGCATCGCCTCGCTCCGCGCGACCACGGGCGAAATCCGCCAGCGGATCGATCGCATCGAGGCGGTCAGCGACGCGACCGGCTCGATCGTCAAGAGGCACAGGCATCTGCGCCAACAACAAGTGGGTGGCGCGGCGCTGCGGGCGCGGAGGACAGGGTTAGGCCCCATCGCCGGCTTGTAGCCGATGCTGTCATGGCGCTGCTAGCAGGAAGGCGCGTTACTTCTCGCGAGCCAGTTTCCGCGTGCCTAGACGAATTTGTGGCGAAGCGGATTGCGCCGTCACCTCTTCCGGCTAGGCGTCTCCAGGCGAGCTTCGCTTGGCCCGGGCCTCTTCGTGGACTTTCTTCATCGCGGTTTGCAAGGGGCTCCAGCAGATCTCGCACAAGTCGCGATGGTCATCCGGCATGAGTTGCTTGCCGCTGCTAGCGCCGTTGATATGGACGTGCGCCCATCCGAGGTTGTTGTCCGCTTCCCGGAAACAGCAGTCGCACACAAACGTCGTTCTCGTTCCCATCCGTAAATTAGAGCGGCGAACGGGAGGCGGCGCAAGAAAAACCCGTCCGAGTAGTAGCCGGTGTGGTGGCCCATCAAAGGTCGCTCGCGTGTTCGTCTGTTCAATTGTGAACTCACGAGCTGGAATATCGCGACGGGCTGTGGATAAAACGGATAAGTGCACATTCCTATCTTTTGGCAACTGTGGATGTCGTGGAATCTTGGTGATCGGGGGCGCACCTGAATGGGGTATGATCATGCAGGGCTATCGAGTTTTCTTCATCGGCTCTGACGACCATATCGCAGAACGCGTCGAATTCTTTTGCTCTGACGATGCCGCTGCGAAAGAGCGTGCCAAGCAACTGATTGATCAACGCGACATAGAACTATGGCGATTAGATCAGCAGATCGCGCGTTTCGATGCGAAGCAGCAGTAAATGCCAGCTCGCGCGACACAGCCCTAGCGGAGGAAGCTTGGGGCTGTGATGCGCTAGTCAGCCAAATCGACGCCGGTCGGAATGCGGACCGAGGGGCCCCGGAGTGTCGGCGAGGAACCCCAGTCTTTAATTGCTACGTCGCACTGCTGAATCTTTTGTAAGAGGGCCTCGCGCTCTGGACCTCGTTTGAGCTTATCGGCTTGCTCCTTCCAGCGCTGCCGTTGCTGGACCAATCGGTCCTCTAATGATTTTGTCACGTCTCGTGCTCCCAGCTCGGCCGTCCTTCGTCGGCTCCTGGAACAAAAACTCTTTAGGGTTCCCTTGGTTCCAAATTTCGGAACCAGCCCGGTCCGGCAACGGGGAACCCTGACGGAGCGCGGGAGGGTGGCTGTGTCTTCCTTTCAACCTGGCAATGCTGAACGGATCGCGGCCAACCTTCTGCTGCATATCGTTTCGTGGAGCGTTGTTGATTATCAACATTCCACCCCGCCGAATGCGCCATTTGCCGGACCGCGGCGACGTTGCCATTAATGCAGACCGGTTATTGCGGTCACTCTGGCCGTGAGCAGAAGCAATATGCTGCAGCCCGCTAAAAATACGCTTATCGACACAACAAAAAGCAAGAACTTGTCCATGAGCCACAAGGGCGGGCTCCATGAATGGTTGCTAACAATGTTGCCAGCAGATCAGGCAGTCGCTCGCCGGCCCAACTCGCCCCTGAGCAGCTTCGCCACTTCAGACGACTTCAGCGGATCATCTTCGCGCAGTGACTCTCGGAACATCTGATCGACTAATCGTTTGGATGGGACCGCAGTTTGCAAGAGGAGGAAACAATGCTGCGCACGATCTTGGTGAGCGCTCTCGCGTTGACTATGGGAGGGACCGCATACGGGCAGTCGCAACCTGAGTTGAAGGCGGAAGCGCAGAAACTTGTCTCGAAGTGGGAGGAAGCGATGACCAAGGGCGACGCAAAAGCGGTCAGGGAGATCGAAGCTTCAAAAGGCGTGGTCGTGAATCCCTACGGTCTGATTAAGGCAGGCTCCGAAACCGATCAGTTAGTGGAGCAACTTGGCAAATCGGGCGTCAAGATTGAACCCACCATAACCGATGCTGAGGCCCTAGCTGGCGGCAATGCGGCTGTCGCGGTTGGTTCTTACGAAGGCAGCTACAAATCTGGGGCGCAGGTGAAGGGCAACATCTTGGAAGTGATCGAAAAGGAAGGGTCGGTCTGGAAGATCCGCGCGCTGTCGCTGGTGCGGCAAACCGGGGCGCCCCCGAGCCCCACCAAGTAGACGGGCCAGCGCAGCCAGTAACGGCGAACGCGGTGCGCCACAAGAGGGCAGCACGTTCCTGAGCCTTCGCTCTGGTTGGAACGAAGCTCAGGGGTGTGCGTTCGCGCACGCCGACGAATAACAGAGGCTGGGGAGAAGATAGGTTCCTCAAGTGGCCTTGCGCGAAAACAGCGGCAGGAGGTGGAGGCCCGAGTGAAGCTGCAGCGCAAGATTAAGCCGAAAGAGTCGCACGTTCCTGCATCAAGCGGGCGCAGCTTCGTAGGGTATTTCAATCTCGCAGGCTAGTCCTTCCGTCCGCCAATCGAAACGCACATCCCCGTTCAGTTGAGTGCGAATGGCTTGATCGAGCATCCGGCTGCCAAAACCTCTTCGGGAGGGCGGCTTGACGGGAGGCCCCTCCATCTCAGTCCAGCGAATGACAAGATTTCCGTTGGCGGAGTGCAACCACGCAAGTCGAACTCGACCCAGCGAAATCGAGAGAGCGCCATACTTTACCGCATTGGTTGTTAATTCGTGTAGCACCATCGCAATCAGCTGCGCCATTTGCGGCTTCAAAAGCAAATCGGGACCGTCAAGTTCGGCGCGTGATTTACCATATGGACAGTAGGGAAAAAGCTCGTCCATGGCTAAACTCCGCAAATCCACTCCCGCCCAATGTGATTGCGCAAGCGTTGTATGAACATTAGCGAGCGCTTGAATTCGTCCCTCGATCGCCGCCTTGATGGCGCCGGGGCTATCGGCTTCCGAGAAATGCACGGCGGCCTGTACAAGCGTAAGCAAATTCTTCGATCTATGGTCTACTTCATTCGCAAGAAGCCGTTGAGCTTCCTCCGCCTGTTTCCGAACTGTAATGTCCCGCGCTATCCTCGACACCCCCATGACCTTTCCGGTGGTGTCCCTAAGCGCTGAGATCGTCACAAAAATATCAACCAGGCTATTGTTTTTACGTTGTCGTACGGTGTCGTACGGCTCAATTCGCTCTCCTTGTTCGATCTGTTGAACGATTTCGGCTTCTTCATCTTGCCGATCTGCCGGAATGAGAAGCGTGGTCGGCATGCCCACAATCTCTTCTGCTGCATAGCCGAAGATGCGCTGAGCCGCCCCGTTCCAACTCGTGATGATGCCGTCAATATCATTGGTCAGAATTGCATCGTCCGAGGACTCGACGATGGCCGCGAGTCTGGCGTTGATTGTTTCCGCGTTTTTCCGCGACGTGATGTCGTGAAGGCTCAGCAGAACCATTTTCGACGAGCGGCCCGGCAAGGCAAATTGGCGAGCTTGCAGGGACATGGTTCGGCGACCCACGTTTGGCCACTCGCAATCGAGCTCGAATGGCGGGAATTCCAGACCGTCGGCAAGCGTCTGTTTCAGTCGCGTCAATAGAGGCGGAAGGTTCAGGATTCCGTTTCTCAACAGCGCAAGCGGAGCCCCCTGTGCTGCTTCGCGCGAGAGGCGAAAAATGGAATAGAAGGCTCGATTGGCTGTCAGAACCTGCAGGTTTCCGTCGAGAATGACCAAGGCATCGATCACCGTGTTGAGAATGCCCTTGGCATACTCGCGTTCGTAAATTGCCTGATCAAGACTTGCCCGGAAGGCAGTTACATTACTGAACGTGAGCACGATCCCGCTGATCCGGGACTTGGAAGGAGCTATCCGAACAATGAATGATCTATCCGCGATGCGAAGATCATGTTGTGTCGCCGCGCCAGTCCTGATTGCCTCCGCGCACCACCGCTCAAGGTTTTCAGATTCCCTGAGGATGGAAATATTGCGCGGTGATTGTTGGATGTGCGCGGGCGCAAGGCCGAGGATATCGGCTGCCGCTCGATTGAAGTACACGACGATAAAGTCGCGAAGAATGACGATGGGAACGCCGACTGCATCAAGCACTTCTGTTGTCGAGGGATCCTTCGCGTCGTCGCCAGACATTGGGCAAAATTCGCTCCAAGCAGTACTCTCGGCGACCGGCGAGTTGGTCATTTTACCTCGGCCGATCCTGTGTAGAGTTCGCGGCTGAGCTGCAGCACCGGGGCAGCAATTGTGGGTAAGGTTTGGCGCAACGCCAGAAGCAATGCCTGTGCGCGTGGCATTTTGAATGGCGCCTGGTATTGTGCCAGCAACTGAGTTTGAAGGACCTGGGCCTCATCCGCGCCAACAGTCTCACGCAACGCGTCTGCCACGGCGCGTTCTAGGCGCACGTAGTCTTCGACCGGAATAAGATGCGAGTGGTTCTCCCCCAGCCTCGGCAACATATGCGTATGAATTTCGCCGTTGAAGTTGTCCATCAAAAAAGAGCAAAAGATCGCAATGTCTTGCTCGTGCGCGACACGGTCGAACAAATCCTCGAGGTTCATGCTGGCGGCTACGTCCCCGCGCTCCCAAAGCACATTGACCATTTCTCCCCACCAACGCACGGTGGGAAAGCGACCCGCGCCCCGCGTCTGTGCGACGATTTCGCCGGCAAGCCCGAGGAACATCGGGCCGTCCGGCAAAGCCCCCTGCATGAAGCGTGGCAGAAGTTCGTCCGCATCGACAATTGTCAGCTGTCCGCGATCTTGTGCGTCCTTCACGTTCACGCCTTCAGCCTCGAGACGCGGGCGAAAGGCATTCCAGTGCTCCGTGGTCGGCACCAGAATGAGACCTTCGCCGTTTGCTAATGCCGCGCCAGCAAAGCGACACACAGCGCGATTGAGAAAGTCTTGGTCTTGGTAGAGTTGCACCACGTGGTCTTGCGGTGTCACGTGCGACAGAATATGAGCCCAATCTTCGCTTGCATCTTTGGCCGAGCTATCTGTCTGCATGAGTTTTTCCAATCAAGACCCGATGGAACGGCCTGTATTAATGCTGCCTAGCGACGGCTTGTCCACTGCTTTGCAGGGTTCACACGGTCCTCTGAAGAAATTGCTAGGTGCCGGCCTGCATGATGATTAGGAACTTTCCGGTGACATGGAGTTTTCGCCGCGCACAAACCAAGCCGGACCTCAATACATCACCCATCCCGAAGTCGGCGCAACTGGCCCGCAACGCCCGGCGCGGCTAAAGACCCAGGACAAGTGTTCCGCGGGTGGTTGCCTCCTTGGTGATCCTCGGTCCCTTCTGGGCTGGTTTTCAGTGGCTCAAATCTTCACCTCATTCCTCACACGTTTGCGGATGTTTCAAAAGGCCCAGTGCCCTCCAGATGGTCGCCTCACCACGTATCCAGCGCGTCGGGCGGACTGGCTGGGCTTGGCACGAGTCTCCCGCGGCAAGCACGTTCCGACGGATCGCTTTCAACAGCTGTCTTATGATGCCGTTGGAACCGCCTCGAAGTCAGCCAAGGTGTGGGCACAAAGGCGCCTTCCCAATTGACCAACGTGAATCGTTGAGTTTGAATTTCCTTTGAGAAAGCAGATGAAAACGGTGCCAGTTCATCAAGTTGGTTTCGGCAACGTCGGCCTCTCAAAACCATCTTCATAGTGAAGAGCAAGAGTTCCCGCTGGTGATCGCGGCAATGCCGGCAACCGAGCGGCAAACGAAAATAGCGGTCGGTATCGTCATCTTCTTGAGTGTCGCGACGGTTGCGGTAGCACCATTCGCGAACATACCGCTTGCCCGAGTTGATGCTTTTATTCCGGTTTTGCAAACCGTCTTAGGCGCGGCCGATTTTATCACGGCGGCCCTTCTGTTCGCCCAGTATTCGATCCAGCGTCAGCGTGCACTATTGGTTCTCGCCAGCGGATATCTTTTTAGCGGTTCTTTCGCCTTCCTACAGACGCTGGCTTTTCCAGGGCGTATGCCCCGCACGCTCTGATTGCGGACCCGTTAAATACCCCGGCATGGTTCTTCGTCCTTTGGCACACCGCGTGTAGCGGCGGAACGCCTTAATTCGGACCAAAGGCTTGGGCGCGCCCCGTCCCTAAACTCAACGCCGACCCAGGCAATGCCAATTCCGCTCTGTCCAAACTAGGAGATCGCGCCGCTGTCCACTATTGTCTCGACGGCCATTGTCCGGATGGCCATTGACCCAAAGATCAAATGCCCCTTGTCTTGAGGTTCGGAGGCTGCATGAGAAGGCGCGAACTCATCAAGCTGCTGGGCTGCGCGGCAGCAGCTTCGCCGCTCGCGGCGCGCGCGCAACGCGCGGCCATGCCGGTAATAGGGTTTCTCGACCCGAGGTCCTCGCCCAATTCATTCTCGAATGACGTTGCCGGCTTTCATCGCGGCCTGAAGGATATCGGTTTTGTCGAGAACGAGAACGTCGCGATCGAATATGCGTGGGGCCACGATCAATTCGACCGCCTGCCGACATTGGCGGCCAACCTGGTCAGCCGGCCGGTGGCCGTCCTCGTCGCGTCTGGCGGATCGCGGGTTGCCGTCATCGCCAAGGCTGCAACGACGACGATCCCGATTGTCTTCGCTGTCGGCCATGATCCGATAAAGCTCCGTCTTGTTACCAGTCTTGCCCGGCCGGGCGGCAACGCGACCGGGGTCGATTATTTCAATGCCGAACCATACGCGAAGCGGCTCGAGTTACTTAGCAAGCTGTTGCCCCAGAACGCGCGCGTGGCCGTCCTCGCCAATCCCGCCGACGACGCAACGATGCAAGCCACGTTGCACGAGGTAGGGTCAGCTGCCGGTTACCTGGGGCTGGAAATGATGGCTTTCAATGCGAGCAGCAGCCGCGAGATCGATGCCGCGTTCGCAGACCTGGCGAGTGCGCATGCCGATGCACTCTATGTCGGCGGCGACGCATTTCTACAAAGCCGCCGTGACCAAATTACCGCCATGGCGGCGCGCAGTGGTCTGCCGGGAGCCTATCCACACCCTGAATGGGCGGAGGCCGGCGGGCTGATGAGCTACGGAACGAGCTTCCCCAGTATCTATCGTCTGATCGGCACCTACACCGGGCTCATTCTCAAGGGCGAAAAACCTGAAGAGTTGCCGATCATCCAGCCAACCAGAGTCGAATTCGTGATCAATCTCAAGACCGCGAAGAAGCTCGGCCTCGCGGTCCCGCCGACGCTTCTCGCGCTCGCCGGCGAGGTCATCAAATGAGAAGCTGCCTTCTGTTGTTGGCGTAAACGGGCATGCCGCTCACGTCAGCCAACGTCCGCTTTCGCGGGCGAAGGAGTAGGTTCGCCGTGACCAGACGGAATCAAGTCAGGGAGAGGACACATGCAGATCAATGGTGTTGCCCATACGTTTATCACGGTTGGAGATTTTGCGACCGCACGTGCCTTCTATGGGCAGCTATTGCCTTTTCTGGGTCTTACGGTCATCGCCGATACGGTGAACACGTTCTATTGCGTAGGCGGCCGCACCGGTTTCGGAATTCATGCTCCGTCTGCGGAATTTTCTGGCCAACGATTTCGCCAAGGTTCGGTCGGATTGCACCATCACTGCTTTCGTGCCCGTGAGCGGGCCGACATCGACGAGGCGTATGCTTTTTTGAAGAGAATAAACGCACATATTGTTCACGCACCCCAACCAGACGACTTTGCGCCCGGCTACTACTCAGTGCTGTTCGAGGACCCCGACGGCACTAGGCTGGAGATCAATCATGTTCCGGGAAAGGGCCTGCTTGCTCCCGACGGCAACAAGATTGGGGGCGGCTACGCCGACGGTATGCAGAACGGTTAGGTCGCACCTGCCGCTTAAATCATGCCTCTCACTCGACGCATCTTTTCTGGTCAATTCAATGCAGATTGGCGCAGGTCGACATGAAACGGAAAACATCGTGCCGCTGCGTTCAGCCACCTCGGTACGTCATCGTAAAACCTGAGGGCAGACCAAGTTAGGTTACGGTTATAGCTCGTTGCCGCCAGCGCGGCTGCAACGTGATCTCTCGAGCGAAGGTCATCGCACCGAGGTCGGTGAGCGCGTCCGGCCCCGCCGCACCACGTTCGATCATCGAGGCGGAGCGCAACAGCCGCCGCGATCAGGGCATCGGGCGACACTGCTTAATGTCGCTCGATCTCGCGGTCTCCCCCTAAGGCCTTCGCACCCCGCTTCGTGTTCGGAAGACAGTCGCGAACTCGAAGATCGGCGCCACGGCAGCCCTTGGCGGCCATCGGTGGCCCAAAATATCAAATCATTGGCGAGCGACAACAAAACTCGCATGTAGGGCTTGAGCTAAGGCATCAACCCGCAGAATAGTTGAGAGTTGATGGCGCTCCAACTTGTGGCAGGAGCGCGCATGAGACGACGCAGTTTGATTCCAAACCGAGACGATTTGTTTTTCTGGCTGTCCATCATTTGGCTTGTTGGCGTGGGCGGAGCGGCCGGCTGGGTGTTTTTTGCGCCCCTACCTTAAGACAACCCGTCGCATCGGTGCGACGACAGCATCGTTCGACGTCTCTCATACCGAGATTTGAATGATCGGAATAGTCCTTGTAACCCATGGCCGCCTTGCCGATGAATTCAGGGCGGCGCTCGAACATATCATCGGTCCGCAAGAGCAAATTGAAACCATCTCGATTGGCGCCGAGGACGACCTCAATCTATGTCGAGGCGACATCATTGAAGCGATAAATCGGGTTGATACTGGCGACGGTGTTGCGATCCTCACCGACATGTTCGGCGGCACGCCTTGCAGCCTCGCGATTTCCTGCATGATCCGTCCGATGGTGGACATAATCCCAGGAATCAATCTTCAATGCTGGTCAAATTGGCCAAGGTGCGCCAGGGTCGTCCCCTGCCGGAGGCTGTCGGCATGGCCGAGGAGGCCGGTCGCAAATACGTCACGATCGCGAGCTCGTGCTTGCCGAGGATCGCGCCGCGCTCAATTAAGAACTGACCACAAGTGTCCTCTCCGGGCCATCGGCCTACCGCTTGCCCCGCGGCTCGCCCCGGATTGCTGTTCGTTCGCAGTGCCAACCGAGTCCGCATGGGGACTGCTCTCCGAGACACACTCACGCGATTTTCCAAATGGCGTTGGCGAATTTCTCAGAGGACTGGCAGGCATGCCCCCGCCGTCAGCCGGCTTTCGAACCGGCCACCCCTTTAGATGATCAGTTGCGCTCTGAAGACCATGGGAAATTGATATACTTGTCGCGCGTGTCGTAGCAGATATTGCCGTACATTCTAAGGTACTGCTTTCTCCGCGTGGGGTCGGCGAACACGGACGCCGGATCTGCAACGTCGGTCTCGTATCCGGTTACATTTAGTGACGTCAGCGCCCTTGGAAGAATATCCATGGCCTGGGGTATGCTCTTTCCTGCAAGCCAGTCAGCGGCATGCTGCCCCATGGCATAGGCAAAAACAGGAGAAGCCAGGCTTACGCTGACTTTGTACGGACCGCCCTGCTTGATTTCGGCTACCGCAGAGGGCTCACCATCGATGCCGCCAAAGAACTGATTGACTTCAACCTTTCCTGCTTCCCGAATTGCGGAAAGCGCCCCGAGTACAACCGTGTCGGCACCCAGCACCACATCAACCTCCGGTTCAGCCAGTAAAATAGTCCGCATCATTGCCGCCCCGCCCGCCTCGTCGACGGTTACCGGAGAGATGTCTGCCACAATGGTTACACCGGGCAATTCTTTGAGCGAATCTCGCATTGCTGCAAAACGAGGCGCAAGAAACTGCAGCTTGTCGTGGGTGAGCAGGACGACCTTGGCTTTCCCGCCGAGATTCTGTTTGATGTAGGCGGCAGCCTCGTCCCCGAGCACCTTCCCCGTCAGATATTGCGGTGCATTGAGCAGAGACGTCGCTGGTGGCGGGACAATGGTGCCGACGTAAGCGCCACTCCAGATGAGTTCTTGGAGTCCCTGAGTGAGTGACGGGGCGTCCACGGGCGAAGCAACCACCGCGCCCACGTTCGAATGCAGAAAGCCCGCCACCTGTTCGATCATCTTCGCGGGGTCATTGTTGGCGTGGCCGACCCGGTACTCTAAGCCCCGGTCCTTGGCGGCAAGCGCTAAACCCCGGCTTACCCCTTGCATGAATTTTCGATCGTTGTCCTGTGCAAATGCGAGCACTTTGCGAAGCCCGGGCGGGGCAGTACAAGCTGGCGCGGTCGGATCGAAAGGAGCAAGAGCAATCGGCTTTGCTATTCCTGGGGAAGCTTTGTCTGCTTCAACGGCCTGGGCTATGCCTTCGATAAGCATTCCACCGAGAACGCTCAGTGTCATCACAAGTCCGGCCGATGATCGCCGTGCAGCAAGGACCAGCTTTGTGCCCCAATTCCCTGAACTGGTTGCAGACGGAAACAAGAGCTTAGTTTTCCAAACTGGAGGAAAACACAAGACGTGCAACCGTCCCCGGATTAGTTCTGAGATACTCGATGTCAGCACCTATGGTTCGAGCCATCGCGTTTACGATGCGCGTACCAAGCCCGGAGCCTTTGGCGGGCTCACCTGAAATCCGCCCAATCCCGTCATCTTCTACAAGCAACTCTGCTCGCCCGTTCGAAAGACGCTTAAGCCGGACGCGAACTTCGCCCGGTTCGTTTGGATACGCATACTTGAAGGCATTCGTGATCCATTCGGTGACAATAACACCCAAATTGATGCTCCAGTCCGTTTTCATCTTTAGGGGCTCAAGCTCGTACCGAAGCGATGCGCCGTGACCTTCGCTGTGCATAGCTGCTTCGACATTACCAAGCAGGCTGGTGAGATACTCATCCAGATCTACAAATCGAGTGTCGTCCAAATTATACAGGCGTTTGTGCACCGAAGAAATTGCTAATATTCGAGCTTCGGTCTCCTTTAGGGCCTGCTTCGCGGCAACGTCATCTACGGCGTTGGATTGCAAATGCACCAGCGAAGCAACTAGCGAAAGGCTGTTCGCCACACGATGGTTCACTTCAGCAAGCAAAACCTCCGCTCGGTCCCGGGCCTGTGCGAGGTCGATTGTACGGCTCTTGACCCTCTGCTCAAGTGTTGTGTTCAACGCGTCCACTTGATCACGGGTATGGGTGATCTCGCGCGCATATCGAAATAACGTAAACATCACGCCCGTCACCACTATAATAATGATCAGCCCACCAACACCGGACACGAGCCGAAGCCAAATCGCGTTGCGGGTCTGCTCGGCGGCCCAACCCTCAAGGCGTTCGTCAATCGATCGGATGATGCTGGATAAAAAGACGTTCGTCTCGTCCATTAGAGCCTTACCGCGATTACTGCGAAAAATCGCCAACGCGTCCGCGTCGCGCGCGTCATTTTTCAACTGAATAGTGCTGTCCATTTCGGCGATTTTTTCCGGGATAATTTCGGAAAGCCGCTGGACTATGTTCCGATATTTCTCCGAACCGTTCAGTGATGGCTTCAGTCGGTCGAATTGTGTTAGGACTTCAGTTTTCGCCGCATCATAAGGTGCCAAATAAATTTCGTTACCGCCGACGAGAAATCCACGCTGGCTCGACTCCGCGGTCTGCAAGGCGTTTCGCAATTCAACTGTAGATAACCGGCTGACACGAGCCCGGCCCGACTCTTCAAAAAAGTACTGGGCTCTTTCACCAAGCCACACCGTTGCGCCGATGATCCCAAGCAGCGCGAGAAAACCGATCGACAGCAGTATGATCGTAGAACCGACCACGAAACGACTTGAGATGGGCATGCACAGGAAACCAAAGCGGGGATAAGATACGGCGAGAGCCTACATAGCAGTTGTGGTACGAACAAGCGCGGCGGCCGGTATTGACCTTGAGCCGAGGTGTCGTGGTCGTCGAGTGCAGGAGCAGTACCGGAGGTCCCTTCGTTTAATGCGTTACAGTAAGCTCCAGGTCTTTTCGTCCAGTGACCTCGGATTGCGGGTACATGGCCAAGTCGTCGGGATTTGACTATGGGCAGCGGAAATTGCCCGCGGCAACCGACACTGCACCGACCGCGTTTCAAACACCGGGAGATAACAGTGACCTTGACCAGAAGTCGCGTCCGCGAAATTTATGATGATTTTGCCAACGCACGGTTTGATCGGCTTTTAGAGGTCATGGACGATAAGATCGATTTTATCAGCCATGCTCCGCCTGACGTATTTCCATATCTCGGAAGGCGGCGCGGAAGGGCGGAGGTGATACAAGCGCTTTCAGAGGTCTCTGGGTTTGTTCAAATTCCGAGAGCAAACCTGCTGGTCGCAGATCATCACGATCCACGCCGATGCTGGTCGGTCGAGTTTCGCCCCAACTGATGCGTGAGTACGATCGCCGGTGCGCCGGAAGAGGCCAATTGAACGCTGCGGGGAGCTCAGTTCAAGGTGAGGTCCCCATTTAAGCGCCACAATCGGCCACCCTCGGCCACGGCGAGTCACTTTGTGGCTACAATCACCACTTCTGGCGATCGTACCAGTCGTTAACTTCCTTGTTCGCCTGATCCTTGGCATAGCCGTAACGTTGCTGCAGGCGACCTTCGAGTTGGTCCTGCTTGCCCGCAATTACGTCGAGGTCATCATCGGTCAGCTTGCCCCACTGCTCCTTGACCTTACCCTTCACTTGTTTCCAGTTGCCCTCAACACGATTCCAATCCATCGCAACTCTCCCTCTCCAGCATGAGATCGGGAAACGAACTGGCGCACGGTTCGTTCCGCGATGGCTTTGCGTCAAAACTTCGCGGATCGAACTCAAACGCCGAAGCTGGGCCGCCTTGATTGGGGTCGCAAAACCGAGCCGGGTCGTTCTACATTGACCACAAGAGAACGGCGGACACAGTCAGTCGTGCCTCACGCGAACATCCCGCCTGAAGTTTTCTTGTGCCATCGCAACTCCGCCCTCGCCGGGGCATTGCCCCTAGGCTGGCGCAGCTCCGCTGTCCGTCATGCAAAGTAAGGCCAAGAGGGAGGATACGGGGCTGCGACGCCCCAAACAGCGTCCGCGCACCGCGTTATGCGGCGTCGGATCCTCCTGAGATGATGCCCGCGTTATATTCTCATCGCTCACACGTCCAGTAGCATAGAGTTGGCGAGCATCAGCCGGTCCTTTCCCCACTGAAACTCAATTGTCTGAAAGTCACGTTCGAGCGCACCAATTTCCTCGCGGTGCCCACCGCCAAGTGCTAAGGTTTGAACGCTCAGGACATTGCTCGCCGAGGTTTGCGAACGATTGCGTTCGCAAGCATCGCACAAGGCGCTTTCCCAAGACTTGCGAGGAAAGGACAGCTCGATGCTTCCGAAAGCCGAATCTGCTTGTTTCGTCATCGCGGACATCTCCGGCTACACCGGCTTTCTCGCCGGGGTTGAGCTTGAGCATGCCCAAGACATCATCGCCGACGTGATGGACACCATGGTGAGGCGACTGAGGCCGCCGTTTCGGCTGGCCAAATTCGAGGGCGACGCGGCCTTCTTTTACGCGGTCGCTGATAAGCTAGACGGCTCAGTGCTGCAAGACGCCGTGGAGGCGGCGTATTTCGCCTTCCGGAAGCGACTTCGCAACATAAGCCAAGCGACCTCCTGCGCCTGCGACGCCTGCAGCCGAATGCAGGATCTCGACCTCAAATTCGTCTGCCACTACGGCGAGTTCATCAAGCAGAAAATGTCGGGCCGCGACGAACTTGCCGGCCGTGACGTCATCCTGGTGCACCGCCTCCTGAAGAACGGGATCAGCGAGCGTCTCGGCGGCCACGCCTACGCGCTGTATTCCGACCGCTGCATCCAGGCCATGGGCATTGATCCGGCGGCGCAGGGCCTGGTCGAGCATCGGGAATCAATCGACATCATCGGTGAGGTGACGTGCTGGGTGCGCGACCTCGAGAAGGCATGGGAGTTGGAAAAAGACGGTCAAATGAACCAGGTGACCCGCGAGGCCGCGGCAGCCGTGATCGAATTTGATATCGCCGCCCCACGTCCGGCAGTCTGGGAGCATTTCACCCAACCCGGGCTGCGGCCGAAATGGCGGGCGGCGGACGAGGTGCGCGAAAGCTCGCAGAGCGGCCGGCGCGGAGTTGGAACGGTCAATCACTGCATGCATGGTCCTCACGCCATCATCGAGGAGGTGCTGGACTGGCGTCCGTTCGATTATCTTACGATTTCGACGCTGTTGCCGATGCCCGACGCTCCCAAGGTCATTATGTCCTACGCGTTCCTGGAACGGGAGCCCGGGGCGACGCATATCGAGATCCGGCTGGCGAGGCCGAAGCCGAAAGACCAAGCGTTTCTCGACCATGTCGGCGCAGAATTCCAGAAGACGATCACGGCCGAAATCGAAACGCTGCGCGAGATGCTGGAAGGACAGGACGTGGCGCGGGGCCCGCTTGAAGAGCCGATGCTGCCGGTGGGGGCGGAGCGATTCCTGACCCAACCGGTCCACGCCCGCTGATCCGACTGCGGCCAAAAGAGGGACTTGTTAGCCGACCCCGCGGCATTCAGGTTTCGGATGCTGCCGTTCCCCAATGAAAGCGAAAGATGTCGGGGCTGGGCCCCTCACAGCGTTGGATCGAAATGCGCTGAGTACACTCCCGAGCTGCATGGCTGCCGAGCGAGTCTGTCAGGGCGCTGTGTTCAATTCTGACCTGAACAACCGAAGCCCCTACGGTAGAGAGTGCGAAAGCCGTGGCGAACCTTTCCGTCGCGGCCCTCTCATGACTAAGTCCCCGCCCGTATCGTTACGTGACCCCCGTCCGTATCTCTACGCGGCGGGATTTTTTTGGCTTCTTGGATGTCCCCAATCATGGTTGGCACGCCTACGCGAGGCATCGAGATCAAACAACTGCAACGGGCTAAATGCGAATATTTCCTTCGAGGCGGATCAGGAAAGTTGTTGAACTTTAGCCAAAGCCTACTTCACACTGAAAATGGGTGGTTGTTAGGGGGTTCAGATGATTAGTGCCCTTGGAATACGCATTGCAACATTCACCGATTTCATTACTCAACTGTCCGAATTGGACCGACTACAAGAGCGGGTCAGGGAAGCAGAACTGGCCGCCCGCGAACCGCGGCGATATCTCGATGCGCCTCCAATAACGCCTGGATCGGCCGCCGCGGGGCTGTCGCAGTCCGTTGCAGCAGACGATCAGCACGCAGGCCAATAACGCCAGCCATAGCCGGCCCGATCCGCTCGTCCTCCAATGCCAGTGAACGTTTGTCGCACTTCCGCGAGGACGATCAGGCGCTAGAGGACGCACCACCACATGACACCAGAACCGCTTTGATCTGGGAGGTCAGCATGTCCACTACAAAACTAGACACGTCTGCAGAACGATGCTTTGAAGAGGATCGGCGCAAGTTCTTAGCTGGGTGCGGAAACTTCGC
This sequence comes from uncultured Alphaproteobacteria bacterium, assembly GCA_963764155.1. Classification (GTDB taxonomy): domain Bacteria; phylum Pseudomonadota; class Alphaproteobacteria; order Rhizobiales; family Xanthobacteraceae; genus Bradyrhizobium. Next base: position 286,120 of record CAVXRI010000007.1, on the reverse strand, counting down.
GGTAGCGCCGGAGCCCACCACTACGCTCCTACTCCCAACAAGACTGGGGGCTTGGGACCGAAAGCAAACGAGGGCATCGGAAACTGTCATAGTAATAACCGGCTAGAACTCGGGCGCAGAGGGCCAGTTCCCCAGCTTTCATTTCTTCACAGCGTTGCGGCGCAGCCGCGTCCATCGATAGCTGCGTTACCGCCTGTCGTATCCTGTCTTGATCTGAATCAACACCTGCCCGTAGTTGTCTATTTTGATTGCGCCGTATTCAGAACGGCGCTGACGCCGTCGTGTGGTGGACAGAACCCGGTCTGCCGTCCAAAGCGGGGAAACAGTGAACGCGGTCATTTCGTCGCTTGCAGCTTTCCTCGCCGCCGGCGTGCGGCCGCCGACCCCGCTTGCGAAGGCCATCGTGCTGGTGCTGACGCTCAAGCTGTTGGCGATCGCGGCTGGAAGCGTTCTCCTCTTTTCGATGCACGAGCGGCGGACCGCCGATCCGGGCGCAGTTTCGCGACTGATAGGTCCTTCGCCGTCAGTAAATGCGGGGAGACGTTGAGATGTTCGATTTTGATCCCGTCAGCCTCTCGCGGCTGCAATTTGGAGTAACGGCTCTCTACCACTTTCTGTTCGTGCCGCTGACGCTCGGGCTGTCGTTCCTGCTGGCCATTATGGAGAGCGTTTACGTCATGACTGGCCGCCAGATCTGGCGCGACATGACCAAATTCTGGGGGAAATTATTCGGCATCAATTTCGCCATGGGAGTTGCCACCGGCATCACCATGGAATTCCAGTTCGGGACCAATTGGGCCTACTACTCGCACTACGTCGGTGACATTTTTGGCGCTCCGCTGGCGATCGAAGGGCTGATGGCTTTCTTTCTCGAGTCGACCTTCGTTGGCCTTTTCTTCTTCGGATGGGATCGGTTGTCAAAGGTCGGCCATCTTGCGGTGACGTGGCTGGTCGCGATCGGCTCCAACCTATCCGCGCTCTGGATCCTGATCGCCAACGGATGGATGCAATATCCCACCGGAGCCGTCTTCAACGCCGAAACGATGCGAATGGAGCTGATTTCATTTTGGGACCTGATCTTCAACCCGGTCGGTCAGGCGAAGTTCGTGCACACCGTGGGTGCCGGCTACGTCACCGGCTCGACGTTTGTTCTCGCAATTTCGTCTTTCTACCTGCTGGACCGGCGCTTCCAGGCTTTCGCGAAGCGATCGATCCTCGTGGCATCAGCTTTTGGCCTTGCCGCAGCGTTGTGCGTCGTCGTGCTCGGTGACGAGAGCGGCTACGCCGTTTCCGAGAACCAGAAGATGAAGCTCGCCGTGATCGAAGGAATGTGGCAGACGGAGCCGCCGCCCGCAGGCTTCAATCTGGTCGGTTTCCCCGACGCAAGCAGCCAAGAAGTCAAATACGCCATCAAGATACCCTGGATGCTCGGTATCATCGCAACCCGCTCGTTCAACCAGCCGGTGCCAGGAATCAATGATCTTGTGGCGCACGCAGAAGAGCGAATTCGCAACGGCCTTCCAGCCTACGATGCGCTCGAGAAGCTCAAGCAGAACCGCGGAGATAGCGCTGCCGCAGCGCAGCTTCGTGAACACGCAGGCGACCTCGGCTACGCCCTGCTCCTCAAGCGTTACGTATCCGATCCACGAACCGCCGATTCCGCAACCATCAGGCTCGCCGCGGGCGACACTGTTCCCAAAGTCGCGCCCCTGTTCTGGAGCTTCCGAATCATGGTGGCGCTTGGCTTTTACTTCATCGGGCTGTTCGCCCTCGCATTCTGGTACGCCTCGCATTACGATTTTTCGCGGCGCTGGTTTCTCCGCCTGATGCTGTGCTCGCTGCCGCTGCCATGGGTCGCGGCTGAACTCGGATGGGTCGTCGCTGAATACGGACGACAGCCCTGGGCAATCGACGGCGTTCTGCCGACCTTTCTTGCCGTGTCGTCGGTCTCGGCCGCGCAGGTCTTGTTCACGCTCGCGGGCTTCGTCCTGTTCTATTCCTGTCTTCTCGTCATCGATATTACGCTGATGCTCCGATACGTCCGCATGGGGCCGTTGGATGCGCTCGGTCTGCCGGAACCCGCGTTCGCGCCCCGCGGCGCTACCTGCTGAGTGAGGTGAGCCAATGACCGCAATCCCGATTGACTATGAGATCCTTCGCTTGGTCGTGGTGGCTGTTCCTGGGTGTGCTGCTGATCGGCTTCGCTATCATGGACGGCTTTGACCTCGGAGTGGCGATGCTGCTGCCCTTCGTCGCCCGCACCGATATCGAACGGCGCGTTACGATCAATGCGGTCGGGCCGTTCTGGGAGGGCAACCAGGTTTGGTTGATCCTCGGCGGCGGCGCGATCTTCGCGGCTTGGCCGCCGGTTTATGCGGCCTCGTTCTCAGGCTTCTACATCGCCATGTTCCTGGTTCTCGCGACGCTCATCCTGCGCCCGGTCGGCTTTGAATTCCGCAACAAGGTGGCGGACACGCGTTGGAGGTCATTCTGGGACTACGCCCTGTTCGCGGGCGGATTGGTGCCGAGCGTTGTGTTCGGCGTGGCGTTTGGCAATTTGCTGCAAGGGGTCCCCTTCCGGATCGATTCCGACCTGCGGATCCTCTACGAGGGAAGCGGACTATTCGAGCTGCTCAATCCGTTCGGGCTGCTCTGTGGTGTTGTGTCCGCCGCGATGCTGGCCACTCACGGCGCAGCCTATCTGACGCTGAAGACGGACGGCTTCGTTCACAAACGAGCGCTAAAGTTTGTAAAGACCGGAGCTGCTGTCACCCTCGTTCTCTTTTTGTTGGCCGGCTTCTGGGTGTGGATCGGAATCGACGGCTATGCCATCACCAGCACGGTGATGGGTGGAGGCCCGTCGAACCCGCTGATCAAGACGGTGTCTCGCCAGCCAGGCCAATGGTTTGCAAACTACGCAACCCATCCCTGGATGATCCTGGCGCCCTGTATTGGCATCGCCAGCCCGCTGCTAATCATGCGCCTGAGCCAGCGCAAGAGGTCCGGATTGGCTTTCATTGCTAGCGCGCTCGGCATCTTCGGTATCATAGCAACGGCAGGCGTGAGCATGTTCCCATTCCTGATGCCGTCGAACATTGCGCCGATGGCGAGCCTGACCGTTTGGGACGCGTCGTCGAGCCAGCTCACATTGTTCGTGATGCTACTGGCGACCCTGATCTTCTTGCCAATCGTTCTTTGCTATACCGCCCTCGTCTACGGGGCGCTACGCGGCTCGGCGACCGCAAGCGACATCGAGCGCAACTCCTCCGGTTTCTATTGAGGGAACACAATGTGGTACTTAACCTGGACTCTTGGTGTCGCGTTTGCCAGTGCTTTCGGCATTCTTAATGCCGTTTGGCATGAGCATCACCTACCAAACGAATCCATCGACGCATAGGCATGGCGTTCTCTCTAACTGCGTCATTTTCTGAAACTAGCGAGTAGCCGCTGTAGAGCGATTGCCTCAGCCGCGTCCCGCTCGGCAGCGATCAAACAGCAACGTGAATCTCTGCTTTGAGCGATCGCGGCGTGAATTTTCTCAATGCCTCCACCGCCAAGAAAAACCCCGGGGGAGCTGCCCCCGGGGTTGTTCGTTTCAGAGGTTCAAATTCATTGCGTCGGGATAGTAGTGGAAACCCTCCGAGGTCTTGCCGATGTGGCCGAGGCCGGGCCATGCATAGTGGTACGCCATGATCGGGATATTGTTCGTGGCGATCATGTCCAGCAACTTCACGCGCGTGTCCGCGGCCTGTTTCGGATCGGTGTCGTACGAAAACTGCATGCGCGGCTTTTCCAGCAGCAGTATCGGATGATGGGTAAGGTCGCCAAGGTAAGCGAAGGATTTCCCGTTGGACGTCACCATGAAGATGGTGTGGCCCACTGTATGGCCCGGAGCAGCAATGGCCTGCACGCCCGGCAGGAATTCCTGCCCATCCTTGAAGAACACGATGCGGTCCCGCACCGGCATCAGGTTTTTCCGCGCGTGCAAGACGAAATCCTTCAGCGGACCACCGGCCTTGCTCTCATCGGTCCAGAAGTCGACATCGCTTTGAGCGATGTAGAACTGCGCGTTCGGGAAGAGCACTTTGCCGCTCTCGTCAACCACGCCGCCGATATGGTCGATATGCGCGTGCGAGAACACCACCGCGTCGATATCCTCCGGCTTGATACCCGCTTCCTTCATGCTCTTCTGCTGGCGGCCAGTGGTCGGACCGAAATTCTTCGCAGTGCCCATACCGGTGTCGAACAGGATGAGCTTGTCGCCGGTGTTCACGATGGGCGAATTCTGTTCGAGCACGACGTTCTCGGGGGAAAGAAAATTGTCCGACAGCATCTTTTTTACCTCCTCGTCTGGCACGCCGACGAAGGTGCCCTTGGGAGGGCCGAGGGGCAAAGGACCGTCTGAGACGACACTGACCTCGGCGTCACCGAGACCGAAGCGGTAAAAATAGGCCGGTTGCGTTCCTTGCTTGGGAGCTTTCGCCAGAGCGCTCGAGCCGAGCATTGTCGAGGCGCCCAGCCCGGCACCGAGAGCGAGCAGGGACCTTCGCGATACATCCAATGTCATGGGGTCTTCCTCCACTCTTTTTTGTTGAAATTCGCCCGGGCGGATTCAATCCCGCACTTCGTCGGGCGACCTAGGCTGCGCCCACTTTCGGAGGCTGGCAAGAAAAAACAGGCTTTTCGAACCAGCGCGACAGAAAATTCGCGCATTATGTCGGTCGCGAAATATCGCTCGCTTGGTTTTCCAACCTTCTTCAAGATCGCCTTCGCGATCTCAACCTCGTGCTCGTCGTCCAGGTTGGAAGCTCACCGCGCCCCAGCCTGCGGAAACGTCCACGCGATGGCGATGCGGGAGTACGACTTTTAAACGTCACGCGGTGCCGCGATCGTTGCGAACCGAAGTGGAGACTGAGGCCGCCCGTGCGATACCTCCCGGGTGCTCCCGGTCCGGGACAGGGATCCATCACCGCCGCAAATGCCAGCTTGATCAAAACGCTGTCGCCGATCTACAGTCGGGACACTGAATAAAAACAGCCGCGTGTCTCGAAACCGGGTCACGGTAATTGGCTCATGGGGAGGTGGCAGCAATGAGCGGATTTGTTTCGCGTCGCACTATCTTGGCCAGTGGAGCGGCAAGTCTTTTGGCGACACCTTGGGTGGCCAGGGCGCAGGCCAACACTTTGCGCATCGGGATGCAAAGCATCCTGTCAGGGCCGATCGCACTGCTTGGCACCTCCTCGCGCAACTCACTGATGTTGGAGCAAGATCGGATCAACGCCGCAGGCGGCTTTCTCGGCCGGCCAATCGAATTCGTCTTCCGCGATTCAAAGGGCCAGCCTCAAGAGGCCGCGCGGATCGCGCGCGAACTAGTGAACAGCACGGGCTGCGAGCTCTTGATCGACGCTGAAGCCTCCTCCGCCTCATTCGCGGTCCAGGAAGTCGTACGCGACCTGGGCAGCACGGTCTGCATCCACACGAACAGCGAGACCTCGTCGCTGACCGCGGACCCGAAGATTCGCGCCCCCAACGCATTTCGTGTGGCACGGCAAGGCGTGCACGACGCAGTCGCCGGCAGCATCTATCTCGCCGAATACGCGAATGCGAGGAAAGTGAACCAATGGGCGACCTGCTCGCCGGACTATGCGTACGGTCGCGACACCACCGCGCAATACCTGCAGTTCTTCAAACAGTTCAAACCGGATGTTGAGGTTGTCACCCAAGCCTGGCCCAAGCTCGGCCAGCCCGACTTCACTGAAGTCATCACCAAGTTAATCCAGGCCAAACCGCAGGCTCTGTTTACGCTTCTCTATGCCGGCGACCTCTCTGCCTTTGTGAACCAGAGTAACGTCTATGCGCTGTTCTCGCAGATGACGATGGCGACCCCCAATGTCGATTACCCCGTGCTGGCCGCTATCAAGAATCTGCCGGCCGGCATTCAGTCGGCGACGCGCTATCTTGAAACCTTCCCGAATACGCCCGCCAACAAGGAATGGGGTCAAGCTTACTTCAAGAGGTGGAACGAGCGGCCGACCAACTGGTCGTGGCAAAACGCGGTGGCGATGCAGTTCTATGAAGAGGCGATCAAGAAGGCCAACTCGCTCGACCCCAAGGCTCTGGCGGCAGCGCTGACGGGAATGAAGATCAACACGCCGTTCGGCGCCGACGGTACGATTACCATGCGCGATGACCACACGACGATCGGCTACGCCATAGGATGGGGCCAGACCACGCCCAAAGAGCCGTTCATCGTCGATGTAAAAGCCGCCGACTGGGGCAAGATCATCGAGCTCGAGACGGAGTGGAAGAAGCAGCAGAAGTACATCTGAGTTTCAATGGACCTCCACGCGCTCGGCGCCTGCCTCACAACGCCCGCCTGCGTGGTCACCCAGACCACCAGCGGGCTGATCGTCGGTATGTTGCTGTTCCTTGTCGCTGCGGGCGTGACGCTGATCTTCGGCGTGCTGAAGATTGTGAACTTCGCCCACGGCACCTTCTACATGCTAGGCGGCTACGTCGCCTACACGGCGCTCGGCACGACCGACAGCTATGTGCTTGCGGTGCTGTCGGGAGCGCTCGCGATGGCGGTGTTCGGCGCGCTATTCGAACGCGCCCTGATCAGTCGCGTCTATGGCTCCAATGTACTGATGCAGCTCCTGATCTGCTACGCCGTGGTGTTGATCTTTGATGACGTCGTGAAGATTGTCTGGGGCCCCGAGTTCCACGCCATGGGAATGCCGCCGGCATTCCAGGTCCCGCCACTCTTCATCGCGGGCGGCGTCGTGCCGCCGTTTTACGCCGTGCTGATCGGTATCGCTGCGCTGATCGCGATCGTGCTCGGGCTCGGCCTTTCGATGACGCGGCTGGGCAAGACGGTGCGCGCGGCCGCCATCAACGCACAAATGGTTTCGGCGCTGGGCGTCAACACGACGCTGCTCTTTGCGATCGTCTTCGCCGTCGGTGGCGGGTTAGCTGGCCTGGCGGGCGCACTGGCGGCACCGGTACGCTCGTTGTCGCCCGGCATGGGCTTCTCGATCCTGATAGAGAGCTTCATCGTCACGGTGATCGGCGGCATGGGCTCGATCGCTGGGGCGCTGGTCTCGGCGCTGGTGATCGGGATGGTCCGCGGCTTCGGCACGATCGGTTTTCCCCAATTCACCGATGGACTGATCTACATCGTGATGATCGCCATCCTGCTTCTGCGCCCGCACGGCCTGTTCGGCCGCCCGTCATGAAGGGCCGCCCCGCGTTGCGCGATGCCATCATCGCCGCCGCTGCCCTGATAGTCGTGCTCGCGATCCCCCTCCTCCATCGAAGCCCCGCCTTCGAAGATTTCGTCATCCGCTTAAGCGCCATGGCGCTGTTTGCGACCTCGCTCAACCTGCTGATAGGCAACACGGGGATGGTCTCGTTCGGCCACGGCATGTTTTACGGTGCGGGCGCCTACGCCTTTGCACTGATGATGCAGATGACAGACTTGTCGCTGCTTGTCGCCGCGTTGCTTGCGGTGCTGGCTACGGCCTTTGCCGCGCTCTGCGTAGGCGCAATCTGTGTGCGGCTCGGCACGGATTACTTCGCCTTCATCACGCTCGCGGTACAGATGCTGTTCTTCAGCGTCATCATCTCCTGGCAAAGCCTCACCGGCGGCGACCAGGGACTGCGCGGCGGCATCCCGCGCCGTGAGATTTTCGGCTTCGAGCTCGCCTCGCAGCTTCATCTCTATCAATTCTGCGCCGTCGTGGGGGTGCTCGGCCTGCTGGCGCTTCGCCACATCTCGGCGAGCCCGTTCGGCCAGACGCTCCGCATGATCCGCGACAACGAAAACCGCGCGAGCTTCTTGGGCATCGTTCTGTGGCGAGCCCGGCTTTGGGCCTTTACGATCGCCGGCACCTTCGCTGGCCTCGGCGGCGTACTGGCTGCGCTGTTCGTCTCGGGCGCCTATCCCGAACTCGCCGACTGGCCGAACTCCGGTCAGGCGATCTTTGCGGTCATGCTGGGGGGAGTTAACAGCTTCCTCGGACCCGTCCTGGGCTCGATGATCCTGTTAGCGTTGAACGATGTGGTGATACAATTCACCGAGTATCATGGGCTGGTACTGGGGATCGTGATCCTGGCTTTCGCCTTGGGGTTGCGCCGCGGCGTGCTCGATTTTCTCAGATTGGCTTGGCCCGGACGCGCGCGATGAGGCTCGAGATCGGACATCTCACCAAGGCGTTCGGCGGCCTCAAGGCCATCGACGATGTGTCGCTGGACTTTCCGTCGGGATCGCTTTCGGCGGTGATCGGTCCAAACGGCGCCGGCAAAAGCACCTTCTTCAACCTGATCAGCGGCGCGTTCGCTGCTGATTCCGGCGAGGTGCTGCTCGACGGTCGGGACGTCGCTCGTCTTTCCAGGGCCGAACGGATGCGCCTGGGCATCGGGCGGGCATTTCAGGTGGCAAGCTGCTTTCCGACCATGACGGTGGCGGAGAACCTGATGGGCGCCGTCACCGCCCACGTCGGCCGGTGGGGCAATCTCTCCCACCGCTTTCCGCTACCCCACGTACGCGAGCGCGCCGGCGAGGTGATGGAGCTGGTAGGTTTGACACACGTCGCGAAAGTCGAGGCCGCGATCCTCTCCCACGGCGACCAGAAGCTGCTCGATATCGCAATCGCGCTTGCGCTCGAACCAAAGGTGCTTTTGCTCGACGAACCGACGGCCGGCATGGGCCCGGACGAGCGCTGGCGTATGATCGAGCACGTGCGCGGTCTCTGGGAGAAGCGCAAACTCACACTGGTCTTCATTGAGCACGATATGGATATCGTCTTTCAGGTCGCGAATACCATTCGCGTGCTGTGCTACGGCCGTGTGCTGGCTCAGGGCACCCCGGACGATATCCGCAATAATCAGGCGGTGATCGACGCCTATCTCGGCACGGAGGCACACGCCGAATGACGGACCTCCTGCGTGCCGAGGGATTGAGCGCGTTTTACGGCGCAAGCCAGATCCTGTTCGATCTCAATCTCGCCCTTCAGGAAAAGCGCACGCTGGCACTGCTGGGCCGTAACGGCGCTGGCAAGAGCACGACGTTGAAAACACTGGCGGGAATAGTGCCGGCCAAGAGCGGCCGTATCTTCTTCGCCGGCCGCGACATCACCCACGCGCCGCCGCATGCGCGCGCCAAGCTCGGCTTAGCTTACGTACCTGAGGACCGGCAGGTGTTTCCGGAGCATAGCGTGGAGGACAATCTCCTGATCGCGGCCAAGAGCGGACCGGACGGACGACAGGGTTGGGCGCTAGCGCGCATCTGGGAAACCTTCCCGTTGCTCAAAAATCTCCGGTCCCGCCAGGCTGGCCGTCTGTCCGGCGGCGAGCAACAACTCCTGGTCATCGCGCGTGCCTTGATGGGCAATCCTCTCGTCCTGCTGCTCGACGAACCGAGCGAAGGGCTGGCCCCGATCGTCGTGGCCACGATCGGCAAGGTACTGCGGGAACTGGGGGCGAGTGGCGCCACTATCCTGCTCGCCGAGCAGAATATGCACTTCTGCTTACGGGTTGCCGAGGAGGCAGTCGTCATCGATAAAGGAAAGGTGGTGCATCGGCAGGACACGGCTGGCCTTGCCCGGAATGAAGATATTCGCCGCCGCTATCTTGCAATGTAGCGATCGGGTTGGACGACCATTGCCGTTCCGACCGAGACATCGCCTGAACCCGTCTCAATGATCGGTTCTGACCGGATGCGCGCCAGCACCGGAAAAAATCAGCACGCTACCAACTAGAAAACGGACCCGCGAAAGGCGAGCGCCAATAAGGCAGGCGATCCCGCGAGCGCATGTAGTTTGATTGAGCTTCCCGACCGTGCTGTCGTATTTTGATGCCTCCTTGCGGCTCGCCGCTCAACAGCACCACAAAATCGGTACCCTTGCCGGTTTCCGAACTCAACGCCTCGTCCGTCACGATCAGGGAAGATCGCGGCGCGATCCCGGTGATGCGATCCATTACGTCCTCCGGAATGACAATGCGATCAAGCGCAGCTCTTGCGTTGTCCGGGTCTCTCGGCATTGGCCCGGGCTGATCATGGTCCCCGCGTACCGGACCGTGCGGTTCAATCGTGCCGCCGGACGGACGACCGCCACCCAACGAAACGACACTCCATCGCAGGTTGGCCTCGCCGCTCGACCGCTCGATGGCGGTGAAGACATGCGTACCAATCGGACGATCAGGATCCAGGATCGTGACCGGACTCTCGAGAATGGGCTCGAAGGCTTGCCGGACATAAAGCCGCTGAGTCTTGCGGCTAATCAAAACGGAAACCGGCTCGAGCTCGCGCGCCACCTGACGCGCCGCCTCCACTGCCGCCAATCGCGCATTTTCTGCCGTGACGGCGGTTTCACGCGCAACCGTGACGGCGTCACGCTTCGTTTGCAGATCCGCCCTTGCAGCCGTCAATTGCGTCTGCAACTCGGAGATCCTGGCGACTGCCCGCGTTTTGGCCTGCTCAGCCTGCTCTTTTGCTTCGCCAGAGGGTGCCGAGCCAAGCGCAGTTTCGGCGGCGGTCAATTCCGCCTCAGCTCTGAGCTTCAGGTTTTCCGCCATCCGCACCGGCGTCATGGCCTGCGCAGCTTCCCGGAATGCCTTCCCGGCGGCGCGGCCCGCCTGATCCGCCTTCCTGGCGGCGTCATCGGCCTCTGCGGTTCGGATGGCAGCCAAGGCGCCGGCACCTGGCTTCGACAGGAATAAAAGTGGGTGAGTGATCTCAACCGGCACCGGATCGCTTGGTGCTATGATCACCCGCATCCCGAGCGGGGTGGCCTCGAACAGCCGTTCTGCGAAATCGAACGGCATCCGAACGCAGCCATGCGAAGCCGGATATCCGGGGAGAGCGCCGCCGTGGAGCGCGATGCCCGACCAGGTAATGCGTTCCATGTTTGGCATGTAGGCATCGTCATACAGGTTCGAGTAATGCTCCGCTTCTTTTTGGATGATGGCGAAGATCCCGGCCGGCGTCTCGCGTCCCCTCTGACCGCTCGACACGGGTGCCCGGAGAATCCATCCGTTTGCGTCATACACGGTGATCCGCTGATTGCGGAGTGAAACGATGGCCATGATCGGGTCGCCGGCGCTACGGAACTCGACCGACTCAACCGAGCGTTCGCTCCAGCCGCTCCTTGCACCCGCACGATCTCCTGCTGCCATTAGCAAGACCAGAGTAGCAACAGCAAAATGCGCGAGCCGCAGCGGTTTTTGCTTGCGCTTCGGATTGAGAAAACGAGACGTCATGTGCGTCGCACCTGGTCTGAGCTATTCCAGCTAGGACTCAGAAACTTAACGCGGTTTGGTCGAAGCTGCCAACTCGCTTTTCCCCGAAACCTTCGTGGGTTCCTTTCGGATTGCATGCTTAGACCAAGTAAGATCGCCCTCACCTTCGACGGTTTTTCGAGTGTCAGTGTTTCGCCATCGCCGTGATCGTCCCGTACAGCCAACCGTTTGGCTTTCTTCGAGTTTGATGTGGCGTGTTGAGCTTTCGTCCCGCGGTGAGCGGCATATTCCTTGCCATCGATCGGTGCCAGATGCGCCGGATCCTTATCGAGATACGGTCGCCCTATCCCAAACTCAGTCCCGTGTGTATCGATCCATTTCCAAAAGAGTTCAGTGGAAATCCATCGCTGCGCCTCTGTGGTGCCTTTGACGCTGACCGCATCGGCCGCCAGCCCGTGGCCGTAGCCGCCGCGGAAGCTGCCACCATGATAGGACCTGTCACTCGCCGCTTTCAGACCGCTTGCAATTGATTGGCGGTAGTCATCGCGGAATGCGCTGGTTATGCCAGGTGACAGCCCGCTCTTTTCCGCCGCGCGAAGCATATAAAAAAGCTTCAGCTTGAATGTCCGATCCATACCGCCGATCACGTACTCCATCATCGACATGCCGGATTTTTCCGCCGCTTTCGGATCCTTCCAGCTGAAATCCTCATCCAGAAGTTTTGTAAAGCGTTTGGTGACAGTCACCCGTCTGCCCTTTTTCTTGACTGTCACTTTCCTCACCTCGATCACCTTGATGGTGTCCACCTTAGGTGTCTGTCGGTAAAGCGCCCACAGGTATCGATTGATGCAGATTTCGACTACCGGGCACTCGTCGAGAATCTCGACGGAACTCACAGCCTCCTCGACATCGTTTACGAACGGATCGGGTGTGCTCGCCTTCTCCGCCTGCTCGGGAGGTGCTTCGGGCGGCAGCATCTGGGACGATTCGGGCAATGCAGCCCCGACGATCGAATCCGGCTGATTTGATGCCGCCGTTTCGGTCGAAATTCCCGCCATCAATTTCGCGGTTATCGGGGCGCCGGCCGTAGGGGCTGATTCGTCACCCCTTGCGGTGGCGTGCGCAAGCTCGGCATCACGGTTGAGAGAGGGTGCGTGGTAGTCCGCGTTGCGAACTGAGCTGGTGTCGATGCCGGCCGAACCGAAGCCACCGACCCAAGGGAAGGCCCAACCCGCGAGAAGGACCGATCCGCAAAACGCAGCTGCGACTGACCCAAATCGCCGAGAGGTCATGATCCTTTGGCCATCAAAAGTCCCCCATCAGCCACGCTCCTAGCCAAAGCATGAAAGGAGGCTGTTCGGATCAAAGCGCATCAGCCGAAAACTGCAGGTCATCATCTTTTTCTGAAATTAATGCTACGCGTCACCCTGCCGCGAAGTAAACGCGCCACGTTTTCGAAGGCGCTGCCAGGAAGTCGAAGCGAGATTTTTTTCTCAAACAGCGATGCTCGGCTTTGGTGCAGCGATATCACGTCGATTGCGCAAGGGCATGCGGATAAGTCGTTCCGATACCAAGCCGAAGGACGATGTTGAAATGGCTTTTTCATGAATGCGAACAACAACAGCGGATTTGGAGCAACGTTGCCACGTGAGGTACGCAGATATTCGGGATACTTGGCCCCTCGAAGATTCCCACAGCTTTATTCGTTCGATTTTTCGATCACTCACTCTTTGATCCTCAATCAACGCTATATTGGCATCGCTCGCCGGCTTTAAGCTTCACGTCCAATGGTGATGCGATGACGAAAGAAGATATTGAGCAGTTAGCAGAGCGCTGCCGAACGCTGGCGGCAAAGGCCGATAGCTTCACGCAAAAGCGGCTGCAGGATCTAGCGCTGCGGTACGACGCGATGTACCCAAAACGGCCTAACGCTTCGACAGTAGAGTCTCCAGCGATGAGGGCTATTTCACAACCGATAACTGCCCGATGGATGACGATACAGCCTTCGGACTATGCCGATTATCGACGCGTCGACGGATCTCAGGCGTCGAATGACGGCAAGCTCTAGCTTGATCAGATCGGATTTCCGAAAGTGTTGAAGCCTCGTTTCGATTGTGCAGCTGAGACCATCTGATTGACGTCGGCCGGATCTCAACTGGAACAGAGGACCCTTAGCGCCCGGGCTCGGGCGAGTTCCATTCCGCGGGTCCGCTTGGCCGGGAACGCGGGTTCCAGCGGCCCCCGGGGCTTCCTCTTACGTCCATTTAGGCGGATTTGCCTCATTTAACGTTCTACGGCTCCTGATAGGGCGTCAAACGCGTGCGCCAGAAAAATGCTGGCGCTAAACAAACCGATAAATACCGTCGCTACCTCAATCATCGGACAAATCCTCACACTACCTGCCCCTGATACGTTAACCTGATGACGCTCCTTCGGTTTCAGGATGATTTCGTGGGCTCGGGAAAATGGTTTCATCGAATTAGCGGCAAGACCCAAAAGTCGACACGATGACAGCTTTGATGAACTCTGGATCTCGGAACCTGAGTCGCACATGAGCAACCACAATCTGCTGGACGAGAGTGTCACAACCATAGCTGGCGGGGTGTTAGCATGACTATTCCCTGCCGCGTACTGATGGTCTATCCGAAGTTCATTCCGAACTCGTTCTGGAACTATACGGAAGCCTGCGAACTCGTCGGCGCGAAATATCCGGCGGCGCCACTCGGCCTGATCACCGTGGCCGCCATGCTGCCGAAAGCTTGGGAAATCCGTCTCGTCAATCGCAATACCGAGCCCTTGACGGACGCGGACCTCGACTGGGCCGATCTCGTGATGATCGGCGGCATGCTGAACCAGCAGCCGGATTTCATTTACCTGATCGACCTCGCCCATCTGCACGGCAAGCCAGTTTGCGTCGGCGGTCCCGATGTCTCCTCCAGCCCGCATCTTTACGCGGAAGCAGACTTTCAGGTGATCGGCGAGGCCGAGCAAATCATCTCGGAGTTTGTTGCCGCCTGGGACAGGGGTGAGCGCAAGGGCGTGTTCACCGCCGAGAAATTCAAGATCGACGTCACGCAAAGTCCGATGCCGCGTTATGACCTGATCAAGTTCGACCATTATCTCTTTATCGGCCTGCAATATTCGCGTGGTTGCCCGTTTACCTGCGAGTTCTGCGACATCATCGAGCTCTATGGCCGAGTGCCGCGCACCAAGACCAACGATCAGGTTCTCGCCGAGTTGCAAGCGCTCTACGATCGCGGCTATCGCGGGCATGTCGATTTCGTCGACGACAATTTCATCGGGAATAAAAAGAATCTTCGGACATTACTCCCCCGGCTCAAAGCCTGGCTGGAAGAGCGTGACTATCCGTTCGAGTTCTCGACCGAAGCCTCGATCAATATCGCGGATGACGACGAGTTGTTGCAGGCGATGAAGGACGCGAACTTCTTCGGGATTTTCGTTGGCATCGAGAGCCCGGATCCAGAAACACTCGTCCAGATGAAGAAGAAGCAGAACACCAGGCGCAACATCGCCGAGTGCATCCATAAGATCTACGGCTACGGCATGTTCGTCACCGCCGGCTTTATCGTCGGGTTCGATACCGAGAAAGTCTCGATAGGACAGGCGATGATCGATTTCATCGAGGAGACCAACATTCCGGTCTGCATGGTTGGATTACTCTATGCACTGCCGGGGACGCAGCTGACGCGGCGGCTGGCCAAGGAAGGCCGCTTGCACGAAGGCCATGATCTGATGAGGCCTGAGCAGGCGGGAGACCAATGCTCGCTCGGCTGTAATTTCGACACCAAGCGTCCGCTTCGGGAGATCCTGGTGGACTACAAGACGGTGCTGGGACACGTGTTCAGCCCGAGCGCGTACGCGGGACGCCTGTCGCGGCTCGCCGTCATGCTCGATCGCTCGGATCGGCGGCGAGATCTGCCGGATGGCGACATGCGTAAAAAGCTTGGGGGTATCGACAGCGTTCATCTCATCATGCGGACCCTGCCGGAGGTCCGCGAGCCATTCTGGAAGACGTTCGTCGAAGTGGCCAAGACCAATCCCGGCGCGCTGCGTTACATCGTGATGTTGATGGCGCTTTACTTGCACCTCGGGCCGTTCTCGAAGCACGTCATCGGTGAGATTGACCGGCGCATAACCGAGCTAGACTTGGCGGCCGAACGCCACCTCAGCTTTGAAAGCATCTCCCGGATTTCCGGACGTAATCGCGTGGGGACGGAGGGCGCGACCTAGTCTCAAAAGAGCTAGCCCAAACGATGACATCCGGAGATCGAGCGATCAGGTCGGGAAACTCCTTTCAGATCAAACATCGCACTCCCAGCCGATCAGCAGCATGGTGATATAGATAACTGCCACCATGCTGCTATCGTTTAGATCAGGGCAGCACGTTGGTGAAGCCTCCGCCGACGCCGATACCGACGTTGTTGGAGATGCCGCTGGTCACGGCCGAGCCGTTGCCGATCGAGGCCGCGCCGCTCGCCGCGTTGCTCTGACCCACAGACGCACCAAGCCCGGTCGAGATGCCGCCGACCGGGGACGACGCCGCGAAACCAGCACCGATGTTCGTGGTGGTCCCGCTGGCGAGCGAACCCGCCGCCGCCGCACCCGTCGTGTGCACCCCCGTCGCGGTCTGGACCTGACCGAGGTTGAACCCTCCCCCGATTGAGAGCGTCGAGGCAGCGCCAGCCGGTACGATGCTTTCCACGAGAGCGACGAAAGCAACACTCATCAATAGCTTTTTCATTGTGACTTCTCCTTCTTTTCGGTTTCCGCCACGGCGAATGCCGGGGCGGGTGATGCCGCCGTGTGAGAGATGTCACCACTCGCCGGAGCCTTCTTCTTCGGTGCCGAATGGTGGACGATGTGAGCCCAGACACGGCAGCGCTGCTGGGCCACATCGTAGTCGTTGCAAAGACGGTTCTTGCCGGTCGCCCCATCGACGAGCCAAATGTCGCCGCCGATGTAGGGCTGCTCATCGGAGGCTTCCGTCTGCGCGTATCGGGTGGGGAGCAGCGACGGGGCTGGATAGCCCCGCGCCGCCTTCGGCAGGTATTGGTCGCAAACCTCCGGCATCGCGCGGTAAATGTCGGTGTTAAGGCAAAGCCGCGCCACGGCTGCCTTCTTCAGGCCCATGCTCCACAGCGTTCGTGCATCGAGCCGCGCCGCGCAGCCGGAATCAGGGATGGTGGTGCCGAAGCTGAATCCGGTCCCGACAAACGCGCCGCCACCGGAAACCGACCCGAGGCATGTTTCGAGCCCGGCGGCGGTCAAGCCCGGTGCGCCAAAGCTCGGAACGTTCTTGACCGTCTGATCGGCCGGCACGCTGCTGTTACTGGTGATCGTCGCCGAAGGGTTGCCGCCGACGCCGATGCCGCCCTGTCCTGAAATCGCCTGCGAGCTCGACGTCGATCTGCCAATGCCGACGCCCATCCCGGTCGTCGTCGACGATTGAGCCCATACAGATCCGCTCGCCGCCATCGAAACGATGGCAGCCAACAAAAGCCGCTTCATGTGTGATTCTCCGTGAGCCGGTAGCCCCCCGCCGACGGATTGCTTCAATTTATCTTAATTTTTAGATTTTGCTTCTGCAGAACTGTTTCGTAGTTAACAGGCGCGCCTCATCGAGGCTCAAGGCGATCTGGATCGCCACGCACGAACGAACTCTATCGCAAGCTCGATCACTGCTCGTCGGCGCGATGCGTTTTGATGAAGATCAAGCGCGACGGTGTGGACGATTGACGACGCATCGAAAAACTCTGTTCTCCCCATGCTCCGTCCAGCAGCGTCGCAATCAACGCGAGTCATAGGAACGAACCTTTGCTCCTCGCGTAAACACCGCGTCCGAAGGAGCGGCAGCATCCTCAAGCGGTCGGGTTTTTTTTAAAGTTTTCGGGATGTGGCGCCCTGCCCCCAAGCGCCTCCCCCCCACGATGGTTGGTCATGGTTCACTCACTGACG
Source organism: uncultured Alphaproteobacteria bacterium (assembly GCA_963764155.1). GTDB lineage: Bacteria > Pseudomonadota > Alphaproteobacteria > Rhizobiales > Xanthobacteraceae > Bradyrhizobium. Next base: position 268,906 of record CAVXRI010000007.1, on the reverse strand, counting down.
TATATGCCGAGACTAGATGGGCTTCGCGCCCTGGCAGTCGCCGGCGTTCTTCTTGAGCACTTCGCACCAAGTAAATTGCCGCAAGAACTGAGCGCCGGCGGGGCCGGCGTTACGCTCTTTTTTGTCTTGAGCGGATATCTGATCACACGAGTGCTTTTGGGCTACAGGGGAGAAAACCTCGGACGCGCGGCTGCGAATTTCTACTGGCGCCGATTTCTCCGGCTAAGCCCGCCATTCTATCTAGCGATTCTGATCGGGGTCCTCGCAAACGTCATGCAAATGCGCGAGACGTGGTGGATTCACGCGTCCTATCTGACCAATGTTCAGATAGCCTTGACGGGCCATTGGACCGGCGGAGCCGACCACTTCTGGAGCCTGTGTACGGAAGAGCAGTTCTATCTGCTCTGGTTCTTCGTGGTTGTAACGCTGCCGGGAAGATACCTGACCGCCGCGATCGGAGCGGCGCTCATCATCACACTGCTGTTTCAATTCCTGGTCTGGTCGCTGGCGTTTCCGCCGGTCACCACCGTTTTGCTGCCCGGTAATCTGGGCAGCCTCGCCATCGGCGCATTGCTCGCGCACGCGCGCAATGCGCAAGGGGGTCACAACCCTGATCACCCCACGAAGTTGCAGTGGATTTCGGACCTCACATTGAGCCGCAGAGCTTTGATCCCCACTGCTGTCGGCTTCGTAACCATCTCGGCTTCCCTGCCATTCACGACGGCCCCGGCAGCAATACTGTATCCCTTTATCATCTCAGTGTTCTCGCTTTGCCTCGTGTCGGTCTCCTCATCGGACAGCAAAGATCCGTGGTTCGACTGGCTGGCATGGCGCCCGCTGCGGCATGTGGGAAAGATCAGCTACGGCATCTACATATATCATCAATTCATTCCGCCGCTGATGACCAAATTCTCGAGGACGGAGTGGGCCGTCGCGAACCCCACATTATGGTTCCTGTTCCTGACGTTCACGACCGTGATCGTTGCGCACCTGTCTTGGGTGCTGCTCGAAAGCCCGATCCTGCGCTTGAAGCGGTATGTGCCGATGAAGCTTCGGGAAGCCTGACAGGGGCGGACCATTCATCCAGAGTCCAGCGCCGGTTGAGCTCCCCACTTACTTTAATGACGTGCGCTTGGAGAAGGCGCAATTTCGAGGCCTTCAACCCGCCTTTCGCGTCCCGCAAAGATTCTCAGCCTTTCAGCTCTCGGTCGAGGCTTCCAAGCAATGCAATTCGACACCAACAAACGACCGCTGTGGCCGTTTGTGACGGTGTGGTACGTCGCCTGCCTCGCTCTGTTGTTACTGGCTTGGCAATTTGGCTTCGGGATCTGGGAACGCCCTCGGCTGCTTCCCTTTGGCTCTCTCGCGACAGCGTTCCTTCTGAGTGCCGGAGCGGCCGCGCTGCTTCGGCCTGCGCTACAGCGATCGAAATGGATGCTGGCCGTCGCACTGATGACAATGGCGATCTTCGGTGCAGTCTTTCTCGGATTTATTCTCACAAGGGCTGACTACTCCCGGGCCGTCATCCTTGTCGTGTTCGTTTCCGCTTTCGCGCTCATTCCCGCACCCTACTTGATTGGAGCGTCGCGACTCCGCCAGTCATTGGCGCTTTGTAGTCTGCTCGTTCTGGGATTAGCAGGTATGTTCGCAGTTCGCGTTGCACCCCGTGTGTCGACGCACGCATCGTTTATAAAAACCGAGTTCTACAATCTCGATCTGCATAACTATTCAAAAGCTTTTCCGAAATCCGCGGTACACGGCGGCGCGCTTTCGCGGATCGGAGACCGCTACCTTCTATTGACCGGAGACGGTCATCTGCACCTGTTCGACTGGGACACAGCAACGGATCGTTTAACGACCAAGATGCTGCCGTATCGAATCCCGATCAACGGGGACGCATTTTCCGCAGCGGCCGGTCGACCTTGGGCTGACCAACCCGACACGGATCAACCGAAAGAAGGACAGAGGCTAGAGGCCGGACACGAAGTTCTCAATGCCGAGTGGTTCAGGACTTATGGCCTGCTGGTTCAGGAGGTCGGACCCAACACACGGATCTTCGTCTCGCACGATTATTGGAACGTCGCCCAGGAATGTTGGACAGAGCGAGTGTCGATGCTGGAGGCGGACAGCGCGGCAATTCTTGAGGGCAAAACAGGGCCCGGGTGGAAGACGCTTTATGAAACGACACCGTGTTTGCCCGTGCACGGCGAGCACCGGCGTCACGGCATTCCCTTTGTCGGCTACTTCGGCGGCGGCCGGATGGCACTGCTCGATCCGAAAACGATACTGTTGACCGTCGGCGATTTCGGCTTCGACGGCCTTGCTTCAATTGACGCCCATCCGCAGGACCCGGCGGCCTCGTATGGCAAGAGTATCGCCATCAACATCGCGGACGGGCGCGCCACGATGTTCACGCTCGGTCACAGGAATCCGCAAGGCCTCTACATCGATCAAGCCGGAACGATCTGGTCCACCGAGCATGGCCCGCATGGCGGTGACGAACTCAATCGGCTGGTGCGTGGCGCAAATTACGGCTGGCCATATGCGACCGACGGAACGGACTACGGATCATTTTCATGGCCGCTGAACAAGCCCGAAGCAGAGCAGAAGGGCTATGAGCCTCCAGTGTTTGCCTGGGTCCCCTCGATCGCGGTCTCGAATCTCCTGTCCCTCGAGCGCGGGCTATTTCCGCAATGGCGCGGCGACCTGCTGATCGCCACGCTGAAGGCCGAGACGCTGCTTCGTGCACGCATACGAGACGGGCACGTCAGGTATCTGGAGGAGATATTCATCGGAAACAAAATTCGCGACCTCATCGAGGGCCAGGATGGTCGCCTCATTCTGTGGACAGATGACGACACGCTCATCTCGATAACCCCGAAGGATGGCACTACCGGTGAGGCCCTGTTTGCGCAGAAGTGCGATGGCTGCCATCAATCCAGGGATATCAGCGGCAACCGGATCGGCCCGAGTTTGGTCGGAGTCGTCGGGCGTCGCGTCGCTTCGCTCCAGAGCTATCCGAACTATTCCCCGAGCCTGCGCCGTCTGGGGGGCACATGGACGGAAGAGCGTCTGGATGAGTTTTTGAAGGCGCCGGCTACATTATGCCCGGGCACCAGCATGGATTTCACGGGCGATGCCAGCGCGAGCGAACGCGGAGCCCTGCTCAGCTATCTGCGCGGCCTCCGATAGCGGGCAGGCTTCGCGACCCGTTGGGAACTCTCCATAAGTTGATACCGAAACTCCGACGTCGGTCCAAAACTGGACAGACGAACATCGAGAGCCGCGGCTAAGCGAATCGCCCGCGCGCCCCGCCTCCCCGGCGGCTTGATAAAACTAATTTATTGCAGAGCGAACATTCATGCCTACTCCCAACGCAAACCTCGTCCGTACTCTTTGTGACACTCAGCGATATGTTGATCTTGCAATGAAAGCCTCAGGCCCGGAGCGTGAGTGCTACAAGCGGATCGTTGAACTACATCTGAACATCGCGCGCGAGCTAGAGCATCTGGCTCGCCGGGACATTGCTAAAAGTCATTCCCGGCGCAGCGTCGGTGCGAACCGTTCTGCCAAGGTGTCTACCTGATCAATCATGAGACGAAATCGGATGGTACTGGTTCGGGCAGTCAAAATTGCCCGGAGCAACCGGTGTAGACCGCATGCCCCCCAGAAGTCGAAGCCGGTTCAGGCCCCAGTGTGTCCCAGCACTGGGGCCACTTGCTTCCGACTTTAAGGCGCGTGGGCCACGCTACGCGAAACCTGCCATAGCTGATCATCGCCTCGGCATCGCTCTATTGCGCCGAGCGCGTTCCCATCGGACTACGCCTCGGCAACCGGCGAACTACGCGCCAACGGGGACCTTTTTGTTATCCCCAGCACAGTGTCGGTTCACTCGACGATGTCGACTTCGCGCCAAAATGGGATTGTGACTGCCGGAACGGCCGCTATGCTGGCGGGAACAGACGGTCCCATGTGAGTAAGTAAGTTGGATTCACCGCGGCTCATAGGCTCGGGCATCGCAGCATCGGCGGTCGGCCACTTGTCGGTCGCGGCCATCATACTGATCTTGGCCGAGGTGCACCCTTTCGGCGCGGTAACGGCCGAGCCCATGACAGTTGACATCGTATCGTCGGCCGAACTCCCGCCGGCCCCGAAGAGAGAAGAACCGACCGAAGAGGAGAACCCTGCGCCGTCCAATACGGTCGAGCTTTCCTCGAAACCCTCGCCGCCGAGTTCAACCGCCCTCTGCAGTCACCCCGAAACCGACGGCGCGGCCGCCTCAGGAGCAAGCTCAGCAGTCGATGCCGCAGCAGCAAGCGCAGCAGTCGACGCCGGCTCCTGGCGCGAAAGCTTCCCCGGCTGCGCCCGCTGAGCCTCCTGCGCCATCCTCGTCAGCCTCGGCGCCCGGCTACGTCCCGGCGCAGCCAGATCTGTCTCTGAAGTATCATGTGATGCTTGGGCTTCCGCCGGAGATACCAGTTGACCAGCCGCAGGGAAGCAAAACGGGCGAGGACTTTGATGCGCCTGCGTCGAAGACTGCAGATGTCGCCTCCAACCTCGTTGCCGAATTCCGGCACCGCCTCAAGACCTGCGCAAAGCTTCCGTCATCTATCTCAAGTTCCGATAAGGTGAAGATCACGCTGAGGGTGTTGATGTCGACAGATGGCCGGCTTGCGGCCGAGCCTATCCTGATTGAAGCAAGCGCGTCCGCCAAGGGACCCGCGCTGATGCAAAGCGCGACTGCTGCGCTGGCCGCCTGCCAACCTTACACCATGCTGCCAGCCGATCGTTACGGCGAATGGAAAGTGCTTGATCTCACCTTCACGCCGCAAGATTTTGGAGTTCTGATCCGGTCGGCGTGGCGCACTTCTGTCGATGGTCCTAGCAATCGACTAAGCCAGCCCCAGTATCGACTGACCCAAAGTGGAATTCGGCGGGTTTTCTGCCACGAATTGCCTTTATCCAGTTTTTGCCGTTCCTCGCGGGCCAAGGGGATGGTCAAGCCCGGCTCGCGTCGACAACTCGACGCGAGCCGGGCCAGCCGCCCTCCTACGAATTGACGCTCTTGCGCTACAGTGGGGGACGCGCGTCGCGGCATGGAGGCTCTACTCCTATGTCGTCGCCCGGCGTGACCGGGCGGTCCAGTGTTCATCATCATCTCCGGATGAGCACCGGTCGCATTTTTTGGAGATCTAAGTCCCTATCCTCGATGCCGCACCGCGTCGCTTACTGGGTCGCCCGGTCGCGCCGGGCATAGGGGACTCCGGCGACGAATTGGAAAGGGGGATTCATCGCTGCGTCGATGGTAGCATGTCACCGGAAGAGAAGTTCCGATGGAGGAACTTTCGCTGCTGTTCCAGAGTTATTAAGCCGTGACGTTAACCCGCATCTCCTGCAGTGAATCGAGACGGCGCATGCGGCCGGAGTTCTATCGCCGATCCGAAGTTCAGGTGCTCACGCAATGAACGCAGCTGACCTGCTTGTTTTCAATTTTTTCAACGGTTTCGCTCATCGGTCGGTCATATTGGATGATTTGGTCAGCCTGTTAGCGGACCAGCCCGTATTTAAAGGTGCGCTTTTAACTTCGGTTCTATGGTTGGCCTGGTTTCAACCTGCCCCGGATCAAAAACGACGTCGCGAGCTGGTTATCTCCACCCTCGCGGCGACCGTCATGACCCTCGTGCTGGCAAAAGCGATCAGGCATCTCTTTTTGCCGTTTCGACTACGGCCGGTCTTCGATGCTGGCAGCGGTTTCAGGCTGCCCTATGACATCACCACAGAGAAGCTCTGGAACTGGAGTTCATTTCCGAGCGACACGGCCGCGATGGCGTTTGTTTTAGCCGGTGGGCTATTCTTGATACGGGCCCGATGGGGATGGCTCGCCATCCTTTATAGTCTGTTGGTGGTTTGTATCCCGCGCATTTATCTTGGCTATCATTATCCGTCGGACATCGTTGCAGGTGCATTGCTAGGGCTGCTCTGTGCGTTCATCATGGGACGCGACAACATCAGATCGCCTCTGAGCAGACGTATTCTCGTATTAAGTGAATATCACCCTGGCGCATTCTACTGCGCATTTTTCCTTTTAACCTACGAGGTCGCCGCGGTGTTTGAGAATACCCGGCAGATAATCGTCGGAGTCTGGCACCTCTGGCAGGATTTTCTTTAGTCTTGCGAGACGCGTGTCGCGGCGCCGTTATCGGTGCGAGATCGTGGGACAAAGCATATTCATTTCGTTAGCCTAACATCCGCGACTTCGGAGTAGAACGCTAGTGCGCCCCGCTTCGAGAGAGCTTGGTGCTTTTCGCAGCGGCCTCAGCTTGTTTCACGCGTTCTCGTAATTCCTGTAGCTCGCGATATTCGGTCTCAAGTGTGCCAGGCCGATAAACATGCTCGTTAGCTGTTTTTCGATAATTCGAGCCGGCGTAAGATGAGTATCTAATCATGCAGAATGCCTCTTTTACAAATTCGCGCGTTGAATTTAAATCTCTAGAAAGCCGTGCGGCAAAAAATGCCGGTAGGATGAAAGTACCGAGTTTGTGTAACCTCGCAACGAATGTCGCGCGTTAAGCTTGATCCGCGCGTGAGAAGTTAAATCTGGAACTCGCAATAACGTTCACGCGAATGAAATCGTCACGCGCGAATGCGCGCTTAAGTTAGCGCTGTCTGCTGAGGTATCATTGCGAGCGAGTTGATTGGGGCGGCTTTAGAAAGAACCGCAGCTCCCGGACGAATGGCGCTGAACGAAAGTGCGGACTTCGACCGCAGCCGGCGCGTGGCGCGGTATCCAGCAGGCTGAGTTGCGGCTAAGCGCGAGGGTAGATCATCCGCGCGCTTAGCCTAGCGTTCGGTGCGCATATATGGGCTATTTGCGCTGACCATCCTCAGCTCAGGATCCGTGTTGAAGGCCGGATGAGGAATTCGATACGTTGATAGCCTTTCGACGCCTGCCTCTCGCTCCCGGTCGGCGACGAAAAGAACCAGGAAGGCGAGCGCTCCGACGAACGCTATGTAACCGAGAAACATCAACCTCATCTGCATTCGCTCCCTTCTCGTCCAGGGGCAATGCACGAACCGGGCCATAGTTTCGAGGGAACGCCAAAACCGACCATTGAGGCTTGGCGGCAAGCCGCGCCCGCCGGTCGTTTCAAACAGAACGGCCTCAGCGCATTTCCACGCTGAGGCCTCTTGGACGATGTGCCCTGGGCATTGATAAAGGCACCGCTCCCGAACGTCACACAACCGAGTTCGTTCCAACAAATAGACGGCCCCAATGCCGAGTACAGCACCGAGGCCGCCGACAGCGGCGGGGCTAGAGAGGAGTTAGCCGCTGTCAGCACATCTACGTTCAGCAATCGATCCGCGTTCCTAATTGACCCCGGTGATCAATCTGCGATGAGCATTCCCCGAATCGCCGAATTGGTGTTTTCTGCATAGACGAGATGCACGCTTTTTCGGGGGCCGAGATGTCAGCCAAGCCAAGCGCGCGAGAGTTTTTGGTTGCTACGGCGGGCGCCGTGTTTCTGGGTGTCGCGCTTTCGTTCGGCGCCGTGTACGGCCTGAACTGGTATTTCGACGAGCATGAGGAAATCGGCACCGTTCTTAGCGTTCCGCCTCGCGCGCGCTGATTTGCCTCGGTGCGGCCGGCTCTAGCCTGTTCCGTTTCTGGAACATTCACGACGCCCCATCCTTACTACCTTCGCCTCACTGAGCCAGCTTCGATCCGGGTTTTACTGATGCATCGTTCTGAGCTGGAACAGCCAAATGTGCGGAGCGGGGAAAACACGGGTTGGGTCAGCGAACCTGCATTTTCCGACTCGATCGAAAGTGCTTCCACCTGAAATGAAGTACGATGTTGTGGAGTTGAGGAATGAGCCGCCTTTCATTTATATTTCTTATATTCACTAGCTTGATGCTCACTGCCTATTTCGGCGCTGCCGCTTGGCGCCTGTCCGATGATGGCGAAAAGGACATCACGGGTACGCTTGCTCCAGCTCCACATAGCGGGTGGAAGGCTGTACCGTCTAATTGAGGCTCGCAATGGTTGTGGCGGCGAACCCGGAGCACTCTGTGCTTTCGGGTGGACTGACGTGTTCGGGTGTTGCTCTGTTTCGATTGCTGGGCTTGGATGCTGTGCGGAGCTGGGGGATCGCAATGAAGCAATCTCGAGAGGGAGCGCCCTTGTGGGTTTGGCTCACCTTCGGAGTCCTGGGTCTAGGCGGCCTCGCCTACGCAGCCGGATACATCATGATCGAGGATATTCTTGCCTTCGTCGGATAAGTAGCCGCCTGAACCCGGGTTGGGGCCCCCTCGATGCGGGTTCGGTTCCGAAGAAACCGTTTTCTGAACGGACGAAACAATTTTCACGAGCCTCGAAGACGTCCGGAAACCGCTATAATCTATTGTGGCGGCTCTTGATCAAACATGGAGTTCGGTCATGTGGACGCTTCTCAATCTCGTCTACCATGAATACTGCAAAGCCCGTTTGCTCGAGCTGCGAAAGTACCGCGTAGCCTCCACCCTTTGAATTTCGAGCGGCCATTCACTTTTCAATGGATGTTGACGAATTGCGTTTTGCGCTTCAGAGGCGGATCCCTCTCAAGAACAAACTGATCTTGCAACCTCTTCACCACCGCTGCGAGAACTTGAGCCGCTTTTCCCCGATCTGCCTTACCAAATCGAACACCTCTGATCGACCAGTTCGAGTTGTAACGCGTCTTCGGCGTTTCGCGTTCGACCACCACGCCCACGAAGGCCTCGCAAGTGGGTTCGGACTGCTTCACCGCGATTGTTATCATCGACTCCAGCTTTTTTCGCGAGACTACACCGCGCTCTGGTTTCGATTGTCTGCGCAGGATGGGCAATTCTCTCTCCAACATTCCCTGGGGAAGAGGTGACAGTGTAGCTAGCCGCGCGCTCGCCCTTAAGTAGCCCGAATCTCAATCGCACTTGGAACCTGTCAACGAGCGGCCGTTGATTGCGTTCCTACCGACCTCAGACTCTCGTTTCATTCCGGCAGTCCCACGCTCCGGAATGGGACGAGATTTTTTGTCGGCCAAAGACCGTTGCACAGGAACTGCCTCAGGCCCGGCCAGGTCGTGCCGAACCGAGGTAAACGAAGGTCTGATTGGACTTTCCTGCAAGGTCGGAATGAGCCACATTGAACCGGTCACGGCCCCGTTGCTCCCTCAAGCGCACAGCGGATCACCGATGGCCCCGTAACGTTTTGACGAATGCATTTTCAGCGGCGATTAAAAATCCTCTTCATTGCGTAATCGCTTTCGCGTTCTGGTTTTGGAGAGACCGTCTTCAGGAGGCTGATTTGAAGCGTATCGTGATTTTCGTGCTTTCATTATCTTCCGTCTCCTCAAGTCCAGCGCAAAAGCTGGTTGATCCCGCCGCGGTCGCGCCTGAGTATCGTAGTGCTGCGGAAAATCGTCGGGCAGAACAGATCAAGCAGCGCGAGTGCGCCCACAAGGCGGAGGTTGAAAAGATCACGCGTCGAGATCGCACCGGCTATCTGATCCACTGTCTGGAAGCCGGCGAAGCGAAGTAGATCGCGTTGATGATGACCACGGGGGAGCGGCATTGAAGGAAGCAGCCAAGGCGCACGACGGCCGCGATGGCTCTGCAATCCATCAGAGGAAATCTTATTTGTGAAGCTCTAACCGACCTGCGCCTTCTTCGTCGCGTGTTAAGAGCCACTCGCGGTAAAGAAAGAAGGCCAGCGCAATCATACTCGGTGTTAGCGCCAGCATGATCCCGAACATCACAGCCTGGAATGTGGTCATAGCGCCCCCGTCGCACGCTCGTCCCCAATCGTGCTGCTAAATGCGTGATCGATTATCGTGGTGTGATTGTGGCGCGTTGCCCTTGGCTTGTGGATTTCGCAGTGCGAAAATAAACGCGCGCCGCAGCATACAACGCACGCATCCCGTCGCCACGAATGCCCCTATTTAGCGATCATGATGGAACGGTTGCGCCATATTCGCGCCGCAGGAAAAGCCACATCGCGCGCATAAACTGCCGAGCACTCGGGAGACGTGAAATGCGCCGGGAACATCGGCTGGCAGAGCAAGATCGCAAGGTCACCGATTTTACTTTTCACTTCCAAATAACGAGTAATGGCGGCAGGCAGGCCTGCAGCGTCAAGGTGCAGGCGCCCAACGTTCACGACGCAACCGCGTTTTTCCGTCAGAACTGGCTCATGATCGAGTTGATGGCGCGCGACGGTTTGGCGAACAGGTCGCAAGGCAACACGATAAAACTGGCAGTGGAGTTGATGCGCGAGAGTCTCTGGGTCAGACGCGCCGGAATGCAATCGCGCCAGCCAATGAGCGAGCGCGAGTACGCACCGACCCTCCATCATTTCCGCTATGAACCATCCAGTCGCCGCCGGGTCCACGCCCGGTAATGATCCCGACGTGATGCGGCCAAACCACCACGACGCCTATGTCGGGACCTCCGGCGTTATAGCCTTCTCGCGCCCATTCTCGCGCGAGAGCCAGCCGGGGATCGGGCCTGCCTAGATATCTGCTCAGGTAAGACCCGCACCACGCGCGTGCCCCATGCCCATGATGATATGCATGCTGTCGATGCGCACTCGCCTCGACAGAATACGCGCACAACAACGCGACCGCTAAGATGGGCACTTTCAACATGGCTGCTCCAGGCTGGTTAGCTCAAGACTGCATCGACAAACGGAGCGTCAACCCACCCGGCGGACACCTGTTCCTGGTGCGCAGGAGCATCGCACCCATGCGCAAAACGGCCACAACCGCGCGCATCCGAAATTGGCCGAATGAGTTGACGCGCAATCCGCATTGACTGCCTTCGACCAATCCCGCCCTTGAGCGCTTCTCGCTGCAGAGTCATGATCGCGTTCGCGACTCAGGGGATTTACATGGCTGCAGACAGCGACAGCAACATCGCGTGGCATCGGGCCCAGCTCAGAAAGAATTGCGAGGCCCTGCGGGATTATCAGACCACCCGTTTCACCATTGGCGAGATCTCAGGCTCGAAACAGGCTGGCCAGATGCAGAAGGCGCTTGCCAAATTGACGCGCAAGATCAGACAATCCGAGCAAGCCATCGCAGTCCATGACAGGCAGACCCAGCGCCCGCGCGCGACCGATTTTCAAAGCCTCGCAAGTGTGCGTTGGGAGGCCTGGAATGCCCGTAGCTCCCAACCCCGCGGCACCGGGGATCGCTGATTGCACGGGGCTTTGGCCGCCGCTTTCTTGAGCTCGCGCGGCGGCAGCCCCCCTGTTGATAACCATTTGCGCGTCATTCCGCAGGCGCGACGAACCCTTGCGACGTGTTATCGACGGGCGAAACGGACCCTCAGCACGGAACCAAGATCATGCGGATTACCCTCGTCGGCTCCCGCCATTTCGGCGTGACCACCCTCAACATGCTGCGGCAACACGGCGTCGAAATTTCAAGGGTGGTCGTGGCCGACGCAGACGATCGCCTGGCTGCGGCGGCTCGTGATGCGGGTATCGAGGTCGTGGTGCAGGCCGATCCCAAATTCGTCGGCGCCTCCGAAATTGCCCCGGGCACCGATCTCGTGGTCACCGCCCATAGCCACGCTCGCATCAGCCGGGAGGCGCTTGGCGCGGCCCGGCTCGGAGGAATCGGCTACCATCCCTCGCTGCTGCCCCGCCACCGGGGCATCGCCGCGGTCGAATGGACGATCAAGGCGGGTGACCCGATCGCCGGCGGCACGGTCTATCATCTCGCCGATCGAATGGACGCGGGCGCGATCGCCGCGCAAGACTGGATTTTCGTCAAAAAAGGTGAAACCGCCCGAGAACTGTGGGAGCGCGCATTAGCACCGCTTGGTTTGAAGCTGCTTGCCGAAGTTATCGACTACGCAAAAACGCATGACACGCTGCCCGCCAAGCCGCAGGACGAGGAGTTCGCTACCAACGCACCGAGCGCGCCGCATTAACCATACAACCTCGCTTTTTTCGCCGAAAATAGCCCGGTTTCGGACCAAAATCGATTCTTGCCTCTCGCCTATGTATTTGGTAACTCAAGGCGATTTCTTTATCTCTGCGATGCAGCAAACTTTGGACACATTAAGGCTGGATAAGCCGCCTGCATCACAACACGAAGGATTGATTCATGCGATTTGAACGCATTAGTCCGGCCTTTTTCGGCACCATTCTCGTCGCCTGGAGCATGGCTCCCGCCTTCGCCCAAACCCCTTATGATGGTTTGTGGAGTGTCACCATTGTGACGAATAGCGGCAGCTGCGAACCCTCAGCAAACTCGACGCTGACCGTTACGGACGGTAAGATTTCGGCAGTGGGCGCTGATGTAACCGGCAGCATCGGACGTGAAGGCCTTGTCCGGGTCTCGATTAACGGTGCGTATGCAAATGGCCAGCTCAGCGGCAATGCCGGGTCGGGCAAGTGGAATGGCGCTTCAGGGGGAATTCCTTGCAGCGGCCGGTGGCAGGCGTCCCGGCAGTGACGTAAGCCGGGCAACCGATTTCTTTGATATGCGGCGGCTGCTACTGGCAGCCGCCGTTTTGCTTGCGGCGGCGGTCTTCAGCACCCGAGCAGGGGCACAGTCCGGGCCGTTCACCAGCATGGCTGGGAATTGGTCCGGCGCCGGCACCGTGATGCTGGAGGATGGATCGACGGAGCGAATTCGCTGCCGGGCGTCCCACGCGGTCGGCGCTGGCGGAACAAGCCTCAATATGAACCTGGTCTGCGCAAGCGAGGGGTACAAATTCGATCTCAAGGGCAATGTGATCGCCCAACGCGGCGCGATCTCGGGCACTTGGAGCGAAACCGGCCGGGGAGTTAACGGTACGCTCGAAGGACGCGGGGGGAACGGCGACTTTCAGGTCGTGGCGAGCGCGGCCGGATTCACGGCGAACATCTCACTGAGCACGCGCGGCAAACGACAATCCATCAGCATCAGAACCGAGACCGGTTTCAGGGGCGCCAACATTTCCCTGTCGCGTCTTTAAGAAGCCATCGCTGGCACAGCCGCTGATAGCTGGCACAGCCGCTGATAGAAGTGTCGCTGTCGTCTCCCGAACCTACCGGTGCTCGTCTCGGTGTCTTGCCCGAACCCCACCGGTGCGCCGCGACCGGTTCGAGCTAGACCGTCTTCGGCTTGGCAAGCCGCGCCGCGGTTTCGTTCAAGGTCTTGGCGACCAACAAGGCCTGCTCCTTGCTGAACGCAAAATCCTGGACGCCCTTATGCGTCGTCAGCGACAACACCATGAGGTCGGGCTGCTTCTCGGGCCAGCCGGTGGCAAATGCCGTCACAAAATCTGCGGATGTCGCTCGGTTTGTCATCGGTCCTGTTGCGCGGGAACAAAGGCGGTGACTTCGATCTCGACCTTGGCTCGCATATCGACGAGCCCGCCGATATAGAGCAGCGTTGAGGGCGGGAAATGTCGTCCCAGTGTTTCTTTCCATGCAGCGCCGATGCCGGCCCCGGCGGTTTCGTATTCAGTGCGGCTGGTCAGATACCAGGTGAGCCGCACGATATGCTCGGGCCCGGCGCCTGCCTCCTCGAGAAGCCTGATGATCCGGCGCAATGCGTTGCCGACCTGCGCCGCCATGTCGGACGGGTATTCGCCCTTTCCGTCCCCACCGGTCTGGCCCGCAAGCACGATCCATCGGCCGGGCGCGTCGACCACGACGCCGTGCGAAAAGCCGCGGGGCTTCGGCCATTCGGCTGGCTGCAGGACATGCATGGGCTGTCTCCCGGTTTCCTAATCGCCGTCACTCCGGAATGGGAACGCCGGCCCGGCTACGTGACATCTGATGATCCCAATACATCGAACAGACTGAGGATCCCACCTCGAATTTGAGGCGAGCGCAATGGTGCACCCGCAGATTTGCGCGTTGCAAATCCGCTTGATGTCAACCATACCGGCCTGCCCTCCGCGCTGAGCGCCCGAGTCCTTACAGATAATGAACCGAACACAATCCAAGCCGATGGCTGCACTGTGGATGGCGGGATGGCTCTCGCTGATGCTGATCATGGCAATCGCCGGCCGCGAGGCTACCCGCGAGCTCAACGTGTTCGAGATCATGGAGGTGCGCTCGATCCTGGGCTTCGTCCTCCTGTACCCGCTGATCCGCCGCAACGGCGGCTTCGGCACATTGAAGACGCTGCGTTTACCGCAACACGTCGCGCGCAACCTGATCCACTACGCCGCGCAACTCGGCTGGTTCTTCGCGCTCACGCTCATTCCGATCGGTCAGGTGGTGGCGATCGAATTCACCATGCCGATCTGGACCGCTATCCTCGCGGCAGGCTTTCTCGGTGAGCGAATGACACCCTGGAAGCTTGCCGCGATCGTGCTCGGCGTGGTGGGCGTAATCGTCATCGTTCGCCCCGCGACCGGAGAGATCAATCCCGGTCAACTGATCGCACTTGGCGCAGCCGTCGGCTTCGGCGTCTCGATGGCGTTGGTCAAATCGCTGACCCGCACCGAAAGCGCGATCGCGATCATCTTCTGGATGCTGGTGGTGCAGTCGACTGCGGGATTTTTTCCGACGCTTTATCTTTGGACATGGCCTACAGCCCATGGCTGGGCCTGGATGATCGTGATCGCCGTCTGCGGGACCTTTTCGCATTACTGTCTGGCGAACGCCATGCGCTACGCCGATGCGACCGTGGTCGTGCCGATGGATTTTCTCAGGGTGCCCTTAACCGCCATTGCCGGCTGGCTGATCTATTCCGAGCGGCTCGACATGTTCACGTTGCTTGGCGCGGGGCTGATCCTGACCGGCAATCTCTTGAACCTGAAACCGAATGCGCCCTCATCCCTGCGGGCTGCCACGCCGGGCAGTCAGCTGTGAATGAAAAGCCGCCGGCATCCGTCACATGCCGGCGGCTTTTCTCAATGCAGCGTTGATCCGGTCCTGCCAACCGGGCCCGCCCTCCTGAAAATGCTCCAGAACGTCCTGATCGATCCGCAGCGATACCAGTTCTTTCACGCCCGGCACCGCGGAGCTTTTAGGCAGCGCCTCCGGTACTTTGGTGGTGGTCCTTTTGAATGCGGCTTCGGCCTCGCTGCGCGCATCATTTAGAGTTCTCGGTCGTCTCGGCTGATCGGCCATCACTTAAATTCCCTCGAACAGTGCAGTTGATAGATACCGCTCCGAGAAGGACGGCACGATCGCTAAAATCGTCTTGCCGGCGGCCTCCGGTCTCTTGCCCACCTGAAGCGCGGCAGCTATCGCTGCGCCGGAAGAGATACCGCCGGGAATGCCCTCGTTGCGGGCGAGCGCGCGCGAAGTCTCTATCGCGGTTCCGCTGCCGATCTTGACGATCTCGTCGATCACCGAGCGATCCAGCACGTCGGGAATAAATCCCGCCCCGATGCCCTGGATTTTATGCGGCGAATGCTGACCGCCGGACAACACCGGACTTTCCTCGGGCTCCACGGCGATGATCCGTAGCGAAGGCTTGCGTGGCTTGAGCACCTGCCCGACCCCCGTGATGGTGCCACCCGTGCCGACGCCGGCGACAAAGAAATCGATGTTACCGCCAGTGTCGTTCCAGATTTCCTCTGCCGTCGTGCGACGATGGATTTCGGGATTGGCGAGGTTCTTGAATTGCTGCGGCATCACCGCATTGGGCGTGGTCCGCACCAGTTCTTCGGCGGTTGCGATCGAACCTTTCATGCCTTGCGAGGCGGGCGTCAGCACAATCTCGGCGCCGAGGAAGCTCAGCATCTTGCGCCGCTCGATCGACATTGATTCAGGCATCACCAGCTTGAGGCGATAACCGCGCGATGCGGCGACAAAAGCCAGCGCGATGCCCGTATTTCCGGAGGTGGGTTCGATCAATACGGTGTCTGCATTTATCACACCGGCCTTTTCCATCGCGATGACCATCGCAGCACCAATGCGGTCCTTCACGCTGCCAGCAGGATTGAAATATTCGAGCTTGGCAAGGATCGTGGCGTTAACGCCGTGCATCTGCGGCAATTTGCGCAGGCGAACGATAGGCGTATCGCCGATCGCATCGACGATCGAGTTGAACACTTGACCGCGACCCGGCCGGTGCACTGCAAGCTTGGCTGACTGAGCGTCCATGAAACCTCTCCCTGGCGGATTTCCCTGTGCAAATTCCGGCGCTTCTACATTAGGAGCCAGCGCGCGCCGCGGTTCAAGCGCGAATTTGTTGCGAATGGGTTTCGCTGCGTTGCAGAATTGAAAGTGGAGCGATTTCGTAAAACAAACGCATTTGTGTCGCGACATCGTAAAAAAAATCGGTGTATAATTTTTGCGTAGGTTGGGGCCGGCTCCTGTGAGCCAGTCGGTGCGCAAGGGGGGTCGAGATGCCAGCAGTTGCTGAAGTACTACCGGACATCGTTCCTCACTCCCACCCGCGCGTCTGCGATCTGCCTACCTGTCCGGTTTGCGCCGACTCGATGGTCGCAGCGGAAGCGTCCGCCTATCTGCACGACAACACCATCAGTTATCTCTGGACGTGCGACACGTGCGGCTACGGATTTGTGACCAAACATTCGATCAAGCGGTTCGCTTGCAACTGACCTCGCTCGGTTCGCGCCGTGTCTACCGTTGCGCACGACCGCGATGTTTCCTTGTAGGCGCCGCATGGGTGGGCATCTGTTTCATTTCGGTTTCCACAATGGTTTGGACAAGACCACGCAGCCATTGAAGGCCGGCGTCCCCCTCGCGCTTGGCATGCCAAATCATTGAAATTGCAAATGGCGCAATGCGCACTGGCACAGGACTGGATTTCAGGCCGAACACGTCGGCCCACTGCTGTGCCGATTGCTCGGGTACGGTCGCGATAACGGCCGCCCGCCGCAGAATAAGTGGCAGCGCCGCGAAACGTGAGGTGGTGTAGATGACTGTCCTTCGCTTTCCCCGTCCGACGAGCTCGTCATCGACCGCCCCACGGAAGTCGGTTTGAGTTGGCGTCACAAGATGCGAATGGGCAAGGTATTCCTCCAGCGTGAGCGGCGACCTTATGCCAAGGCGGTTGCCATCGTACACGCATCGATAGCCCATCGTGCCAAGTTGCACTCGGCGTTGCCACGACGGTCCGTCAGGAAATACCGAGACGCCTAAATCCATTTCCTCGTTTTCCAACATGCGCGCCCCAAGTTGAGCATCGCTGGCCCGAACCGCTATCCGCACCCCGGGCGCGGCCTCTTGAACGCGCGCCATTAGCTCGGGCATCAGCCACATCTCCACCCAATCGCGCATGCCAAGATGAAAGGTCCGCGACTCGGTCGCGGGATCGAACGCCGGTTGTTCAAACAGCGTAGCCCGAATACCTTCCAACGCTGGCGTTAACTGCGCATAGAGCTTGAGAGCCTTTGTCGTCGGCTCCATGCCGCGCCCCGTCCGCACGAGGACATCATCACCCAGGATTTCGCGCAGCCGGGCCAACGCCCCGCTCATTGCGGGCTGCCCGACAAGCAGTCGCTCGGCTGCCCGCGAAACACTCTTCTCCCTCACCAAGACCTGGAAAGCCACCAGCAAGTTCAAGTCGAGCCGACGAAAATCATTTTCAATGATACTCATCATCACTCCAATCTATTGGAGTGATACATCTGATATCGCCATACTGCAATTGATCCGCAACCGAACTCTTTAAGGCAGGTCGATGAATAGGCAGACGATCCACCCACCTTTGCTGCTCTCGCCAATAGTCTGGCTGGCGCGCCACCACGACAAGCAAGTCATGTTTTGCAAGCATCCGGCCGGCGCGAGCATCTCTAGAAGGGTGTATGCAGGTGCTTATCCGCTATGAAACGGCTTGTTCTCTTCAGCGCCGCCACCCTGGCGGCCGGGGTTCTTATGTGGTCAGCACGAGCCCAAATCGACGCCCATGCCGCGCGTCCCAGCGTCACTCTTGAACTGGGCGCCGGGTCCACGGTCTTACTTGAGAGACCATTCGCTACCGTGCTAATCGGAAATCCCGACGTCATCAACGTTCAAACCCAGACTGAGCGCTCTGTTTTACTCAAGCCACTGAGCCCCGGAGCCACGAACGTTGTTTTCATCGATGAGCAAGGTATGGTCATCACCAACCTGGCCATAATTGTTCGAAACGCTCGAGCGATTTAGCGTGCCAAAACCACTTTGCTTCTACCCCGCGCGCAGTAGCTTGCGCGCTTGCAACTGAGTTCATCGCGGAGCGATGTCCCCGCGCGCCCAACTGGCGCGCGTTTTTGCTCGAAAATCCTCAAACGCTCCCTTTGAAACCGCGTCCCTGATGTCCTGCATCAGGCGCTGGTAGTAGGCGACGTTGATTTCCGACAGCAGCATCGCCCCTAGCGTCTCACCCGATTTGACGAGGTGATGCAGGTAGGCGCGCGAGATATCGCGGGTGGACGGCCACGGGCTTTCCTCATCCAGCGGACGCGGATCGTCGGCATGACGGGCATTGCGCAAATTGATTTGACCGAAGCGGGTGAAGGCCACCCCGTGGCGTCCGTTGCGCGTCGGCATGACGCAATCGAACATGTCGATGCCGCGCGCGACTGCCTCCAGCATGTCCTCAGGCGTACCGACGCCCATCAAATATCTCGGCCGATCCACCGGCAGAACCGGCGCGGCCTCCTCGATCATCGAGAGCATCACCGATTGTGGCTCGCCGACCGCTAGTCCACCGATCGCATAGCCATGGAAACCGATCTCGACGAGGCCTCTGGCGCTGGCGTGCCGCAGTTCGACGACGTCGCCGCCCTGCACGATGCCGAACAGCATGTATCCCGGCGGCGCCGTCTCGAACGCACGCTTGCTGCGCTCGGCCCAGCGCAAGGAAAGCTGCATGGCGCGTTCGATATCGCCATGCTCGGCGGGTAGCCGCACGCACTCATCCATTTGCATGGCAATGTCGGATCCAAGCAGCAGCTGCACCTCGATCGAGCGCTCGGGCGACAGTTCGACCTTGGCGCCGTCGAGATGCGAGCGAAAGGTGACCGCATTCTCGCTGACCTTTCGCAAATCCGACAGCGACATCACCTGAAAGCCGCCGGAGTCAGTCAACATGGGGCCGTTCCAGCCGGTGAACTTTTGCAAGCCGCCGAGCGCAGCGATGCGTTCGGCTCCAGGGCGCAGCATCAAATGATAGGTGTTGCCGAGCACGATATCAGCGCCGGCATCGCGCACCTCGCGCCAGTGCAGCCCTTTCATCGCGCCCGCGGTGCCCACTGGCATGAAGGCCGGCGTCCGCACCACGCCGTGCGGGGTCGTCAGCTTACCCGTGCGCGCGCGCCCGTTGGTCGCGACCAGTTCGAAGTGATTGGCTGTGTTCATCAGGTGGACTTATCACGAAACAGAAGGCAGGCATCGCCATAGGAATAGAACCGATATCCATGACCGATGGCGTGAGCGTAGGCCTGCTTCATTAATTCCAGGCCACTGAAGGCCGAGACCAGCATGAAAAGCGTTGAACGCGGCAGGTGAAAGTTGGTCAGAAGAATATCGACGGCGCGAAACCGATAACCAGGCGTAATGAAGATCGCGGTGTCGCCTTCAAACGGTTCGATCGTGCCGTCCTCGACGACAGCGCTCTCCAGAAGCCGCAGTGAGGTGGTACCCACCGCGACGATGCGGCCGCCGTCGGCACGCGCCGTGTTCAGCGCGGCGGCGGTGCCGGCGGAAATACAGCCCCATTCGGAATGCATCTTGTGCGCGGCTGTGTCTTCGACCTTCACGGGCAGGAAGGTCCCTGCCCCCACATGCAGCGTCAGACGATGAATGCCGACCCCTCGCTCGCGCAACGCCGTTTCCAGGGCTGGCGTGAAATGCAGTCCGGCCGTCGGCGCGGCGACCGCGCCTTCGCTGGTCGCAAACATGGTTTGATAGTCGCTGGCGTCCGCGTCATCGGGGGGACGTTTGGAGGCGATGTAAGGCGGCAGCGGAGGGCTACCGACATCAGCGATCGCCTGATCGAGCGCGGGACCGTGAAACGAAAACGAGAGCGTCACCTCGCCTTCCCCACCCTTACTCTCGACCTCGGCATCGAGATGCCCAAGCAGACACACCCTGCCCTCGTTGCCGAAGCGGATTTTGTCACCCACCGACAGTTTCTTGGCCGGCCTGACCAGCGCCTGCCAGCGCGAGCCGTCAAGACGCTTGATCAGCGTCGCGTCGATCCGTGGTTCGGTGTCGCGGCCAATGCGGCGGCCCCGGAGTTGGGCAGCGATAACTTTGGTATCGTTGACCACAAGCTGGTCGCCGGGCTCGAGCCATTTCGGGAGATCGGACACGATGCGATCGCGCAATACGCCTTCGCCCTGCACGACCAGCATGCGCGCCGAGTTCGCGAGGGCTTACCGGGCGCAGCGCAATGCTGGACGCGGGCAGTTCGAAGTCAAAGAGATCGGTGCGCATGGGTGTCCGGGGGCTTCTAGCTGGCAAAATTGCGTTTGACGATCGGGCGCAGCCGGTCGCGCAGCCAGATCAATCCTGGGTCCCTGCGGCGGCCTTCGCACCAGACCATGGCGTGCGGCAATGGCGCGATTGGAAATGGCACTTCCATAGTCTCTAGCCTGAATGCGTGAAGCGTCTCGCTCATCGCGACCGTTGGTAACGTGGCCAAGAGGTCCGATCCCGACAGGATCGGCGCGACGACGGAAAAGTTCGGTACCCATCCGGCTATCGTTCGCTCCAAACCGGCGGCTGCAGACGCCGTACTAACCGGACTTGTCAGGCTGTCGCCGACCCGCACCACCAGATGCGGCCATCGCGTCCAGGACTGCGCGCCCCAATCGGAAAACGCCGGGTGTCCCCGGCGGGCGAAGCATCGCCACCCCAATGCGCCGACCGTTTCGCCCGCAATGCCCTTCGGCCAGCAAAGTTCTGCCGGCACTATCGCTATATCGATCAAGCCTTCAGCGACGTCGAGCAAGGTCGGCTCTCGCGGGGCGGTCCATTCGATGGAAACCATTGGGGCTTCGTCACGCAACCGGGACAGTAGATCGGCGAATAACGTCAGTGTGAAATCGGGTGACCCGAGCCGAAAAACACGGCGTGACGTTGCGGGATCGAAAGCAAGTTGCGGCGAGAGCACCCGCTGGATTCCGCTGAACATCGGCCGCGCTTGATCGATCAAGTCGAGCGCCAAGGCCGTCGGCTGCATTCGGACGCCGCCCTTGATCAGCAAGGGGTCGCCGAATTGTTCGCGCAGCCGGGATAGGGAGTGACTTACGGCTGATTGCGTCCGGCCCAGCCGCTCCGCGGCGCGGGTGACGCTACGCTCGATCATTAAAACATCAAAGACAATCAATAGGTTGAGGTCAAAACGCCGTAAATCGATTTCGTTCATGACAGACGAACATTACTCATTCGATTGATGACCGAATAACCTCCATATCAACGCCCTTGCGTCAACCCAGCGATCGGAGCCTGAAATGAATTGAATGTTAGTCTTCAGCGCAGTATCTACCGCGCTCACACTGGTGGGCCCCGCAGCGTGGGCGGAGACGAGCGTTGAAGCTGCGCGTGCCACTGTTGCGCCGTTTTATAAGGCCCTCAACGCTGAATTTGCCAAAGAGAGCCCCGATCTCATCAAGCAGGCGACCACGCCCGATTGGGTATCCTGCCGCGGCAACAATCTCTGCAACACCCGCGAGGAAGTCATCGGCGGGGTTGGACAGCGCCTTAAATCCGTTCCGGATTTGAAGTGGGAGATCAAGGAAGTCTTGGTTGCAGGCAACCAGGTCACCGTTCGCGGCGAAGCCACCGGCACGCCGGCGGGAGAATTCATGGGAGTTCCCCACACCGGCAAGTCGTTCAAGGTGATGTCGATCGACGTTCACACGCTTGAGGGCGGCAAGATGGGCCGCTCCTATCACATCGAAGACTGGATCGGAGCGATACGCCAGATCACAGCAAACTGAGCTCGTTTCATTCCATCAAAACATCGACACGGAATGCAGCTGGCGGAAACCAGTGCTCATTCCGGCGATGATGGTGAATACTGGATCGCCCGGTCAAGCCGGCGACGACAAGTGGAGTGCGCCGGGCGACGACAAGGGGAGTGCGGACTGCACTGCCGCCGAGACGAACCGCACCGACCATCCCCACCGTTGTCATCGGCCGAGACGATCCCCACCGGTGTCATCGCCCGAGACGAACCCCACCGCTGTCATCGCCCGGCTTGACCGGGCGACCCAGTAACCCGTGCGGTTCGATATCAAGCGCAAACTGTAGACCCGACGAAATCGGGCCGGTGACGACTTGCAAGGGGAGACGACAACGAAGACCTACTTCACCAGAGCGCAGCCACCATCGGCGATGGGCCGGAAGGCCTTGTCCGCGGAGATAGTCGAAATCAGCTTATAGTAATCGTACGGGTATTTTGACTCGTCCGGCTTCTTCACTTCGAACAGATACATCGGGTGGATAACGCGGCCGTCCTGGCGGATCGTGACGTCGCCAAACAGCTTGTCCTTGGCTTTCAATTTCTTCATCTGCGGCACGACGGCCTTTGCGTGATCGCTGCTGGTTGCAGCCACCGCATTCAGGTAGGCGAGCGTCGAGGCATAGACGCCCGCCTGGTTGGCGCTGGGCATCTTGCCGTTCATGCCCGGGCGTGCCGCGAAGCGTTTTGCAAAGGCGCGAGTATCGTCGTCCATGTCCCAGTAGAACGACTCCAGTATCTGCAGGCCTTGCGCAACTTTGAGCCCCATGCCGTGGACATCGTTGACGAACAGCAGGAAGGCCACCATGGTCTGGCCGCTTTGCTGAATTCCGAATTCGGACGCTTGTTTCACCGCGTTGATGGTATCGCCACCGGCATTAGCCAGTCCGATCACCTTGGCTTTCGAATTCTGCGCTTGCAGGAGGAAGGACGCGAAATCGGATGTGCCGAGCGGATGTTTGCTCGAGCCCAGCACCTTGCCGCCCTTCTTCTCAATGTAGTTGGTTGCTTCGGCCTCGATGCCCTGGCCTAGCGCATAGTTCACCGTGATGAAGTACCAGTCCTTGCCGCCGCGCGCCATCATGGCGGAAGCAGTGGTATTGCCGGTGGCCCAGGCGTCGTTGACCCACTGAATCGTGTTCGGCGAACAGGCCTTGCCGGTAAGATCGGAGCTTGCGGTCGATGAAGCGAGAAACGTCATGTTCGTGTCGCGCAACAGCGAATTGATGGTGAGCCCCACGGCTGAATTCGGCACGTCGACGATGGCATCTACACCGTCCACCTCAAGCCATTTGCGCGCGATCGCCGAGCCCACGTCGGCCTTGTTCTGGTGATCGGCATAGACAATCTCGACCTTGATATTCTTGCCGCCGCCGTTGAAATCTTCCGCCGCCATTCGCGCGGCCTCGACCGAGCCCATGCCGTTGGTGTCCTGGAAGATGCCAGAGATATCGTTGAGTACGCCGACGCGCACTACATCGCCGGAGATTTGGGCACGGGCAGATTGCCCCGAAAGAGATAACGCGGCGCAGGACAGCGCCATTGCCAGACAATTCACAGTTCTCTTCATTTCAACTTCCTCCCAAAACTTTTTTGTCGCAAGGCGCGGCCGCCGTCCGCCACCTTCTCCAGCATGGGTACGGTCAGGCCGGTGTGATCGTGACGGGAAGGTGCTCGAGCCCGCGCAGCGTGTTGTTGTAGCGTCGCTTCACCGGACCCGAAATCTCGATGGACCCAATCTTGCGCGCCAATGCGGCCATCATACTCTCGCCCTCAAGCCGGGCGACCAGCAGACCGACGCACATGTGAATGCCCGAGCCGTATCCGACATGCCCGCTGGTTTTCCGTGTCACGTCATAGCTGTCGGGATTGTCCCAACGGCGCGGATCGCGGTTTGCCGCCCCGAGAAACATCAAGACCTTCTCGCCCTCGCCGATTGTATGACCGCCGATTTCGACATCCCGCGTCGTGGTACGGAAGAACGTCTGCACCGGGCTCTCGAACCGCACGGCTTCTTCAAACGCGTTACGCGCCAGCGATGGATCCTGTCGCAACCGGGCCAGTTGATCCGGATAGCGCGCCAGGCAATAGACCGCAGCCGCGATCCCGTTGACTGTCGTGTCGAGCCCGGCGGACAAAAGCGAGCGCACCAGTAAGGGGGCCTCCTCCGCAGTAATGCCGCCTGTATCTACATGCGCATGGACGCAGGCGCCGAACCCGCCTGGAGCGAGATTGTCGCGCTGGCATTGTTCGGCAACATAGGTCTGATGTGGCGCCGAGCGTTCGATGGCGTCCTGGCGGAGTTGGTTCGGCGGCCCGAACGCGTTGAATACAACTCCGGCATACGGCAGCAGATGCTCGCGCCCTTCCTGTTTCAAGCCCAGCGCATCGGGAAAGATCGACAGCGGATAGGCTTCCGCCAGATCGGGAATGGCGTCAAAGCTTCGTCGTTGAAGCAATTCGTCAACTTTAGCTTCGGCGGCGGCCGCGAAACGCTCGCGGACTTGCTTCAGCGCCGTCGGCGAGAGAACCTGGCTTAAAACTGCGCGCGTCCGGGTGTGCGCCGGAGGATCGGCCTCGAGAATAATGCTTGGCGGACGCCAAGGCTTCTCTTTTGCGAAGTCGCTTAATCCGACGCCGCGACTCGGAACAGAATGTAGCCGGATCGTTAAGAACGGCATGCACCTCCGCGTATCGTGCGACGCCATAGACATTCCATTTGTCCAGATAGACCACAGGTCCCGTTTCGCGAAGCATTTCCTGGGAAGGATGCAGGCTATCGAAGTACTCGATCGAGAACGGATCGATGTCGAGGCTGGGAACGACCGCTCGCGCCCCGTTTTTCGTGCCGGCAGTGCTTCCGATCGCTACCATGGGGAGTCTCCGTTACAATGTGGTTCCGGAGTTGCGGCTTGTGCCGTTACTTTCTCAGGCTGTAACGGACCACGCTACGCGACCGTGAGGGAAGGCAAAAACCTCCGAGGCACGGTTCCGAAGCTGGATCAATCACTTGAAAACTGCAAGCCCTGCCCGCGCAGGTGATCTCGTGCGCGGCGCAACATGTTTTAGGTGATCCGCCGTCGAGCAATCACACCGCGGCCGAATGTCCGCGCATTTGTTTTGTCGGCACCCGGCCTGCCCAGCCGGGCCGATCGATTGAGCCATCTAGGCCGCGTCGGCGGCCATATGCGCCTTCACGATCTTGTCGGGATTTTCTACCGGCTCGCCTCGCTTGATCTTGTCGACATTCTCCATGCCAGACGTCACCTTGCCCCAAACGGTGTACTGGCCGTTGAGGAAGGACGCATTATCGAAGCAGATGAAGAATTGGCTGTCGCCGGAATCCGGACTGGCGGCACGTGCCATCGACGTCGTGCCACGGACATGCGGCTCTTTGTTGAACTCGGCCTTGAGCTTCTTGCCCGAGCCGCCAGTGCCGGTGCCCTGCGGACAGCCGGTCTGCGCCATGAAGCCCTCGATCACGCGATGGAACACGATGCCATCGTAAAAACCTTCACGCACCAGTTCCTTGATGCGCGCGACGTGACCGGGCGCGAGGTCCGGCCTCATTTCAATGGTGACGGGACCCTGCGTGGTATCCAGGATCAAAGTGTTTTCGGTGACAGCCATGCTCTTTTCTCTACTGGTTGGGGTGGAGATTTCCGGGTCCGGAACTGTACCGCAAACGGGCGACCGGCCACAGCGCCGGCCATTCCCTCGGTAAATGGCATCGGCGTGCAGCGTTGCAACGCCTCCATGACCGCGACGCGGTAGATAAGCCGATCATTTTCGGTCGCCTGTTCAGATTCATAAGTGATGCGGGGATGGCCAAGAATTTCGCCGGCGTGATTGAAGCTGACGATGACCGTGATGTCCATGGGATTGGCCCGCGACGTCGGCGGCGGTCTCCAGCAATCATATAATTTAGCGATAACGTCCTTGATTGTGTTGACCTGAGGTTCGGCCTCCGCCGTCCCGCAGAGGAGCAACGCGAAACACGCGGCTAGCAAGACAAACTGCGCATTCCGCAGCTTTACCATCACGCAATTGGCCCTCGTCGCTGCGAGCGACAGCGAAGCAATCCAGGGTCCCGCGTCGAGGCGGGTTGTAGATCGCTGCCGACGTTCACTTCACGTCGGAGGCGACCTGCACCTTCACCATCTTGTCAGGATCGGTGACGCTACCGCCTGCCGACCCCGGCGATGCCTTCTTCAGCTTGTCCACCACGTCCATGCCCTGCACAACTTCACCGACGACGGTGTACTGGTTGTCGAGGCTCGCGCCATCGGCGAACATGATAAAGAACTGTGAGTTCGCGGTGTCGACGCTGTCGCCTCGCCGTGCCATGCCCACAATGCCGCGCTTGAAATGGACACTGGAAAATTCCTGCTTCAGGTTCGGGTATTTGGAACCGCCCGTGCCGTTGAAATTCTGACCGTCGCCGGTCTGCGCCATAAAGCCGTCCATCACGCGATGGAACGGCACGTTGTTGTAGAAGCCCTCGCGAGCGAGCTGTTTTATCCGCTCGGCATGCTGGGGCGCGATATCAGGCCGTAGCTTGACGACGATGCGGCCTTTGGTGGTGTCGATCACAATTGCATTCTGCTTGTCGAGATTGGCAGGAAGCGTCTGCGCGATAGCGGGCGCAACACATACCAGCGCGGCGAAAAGGGCAATGAGTCGTATCATGGGAACTCCGGGTCGGTGAGCTTGAGCTTGAGCTTGAGTTTTGGGCCGCAGGGTGCGGCTAGCTGGCGAATTTGGTCTTGAGGCTGGCGGCCACCGCCGGCGGGACAAAGGCCGATACGTCGCCCCCCATGCTTGCGATCTGACGCACCAGTGTGGCGGTGATCGGGCGGAAGAGAACCGAGGCCGGCACGAAAACCGTGTGAACCTCGGGCGCCATGGTTTCGTTCATGCCGGCGATTTGCATTTCGTAGTCGAGATCGGTGCCATCGCGCAGGCCACGGATCATGATACTCGCGCCCGCCTTTTGCGCCGCGCTGACGGTGAGGCCGTCATAGGTCGTCGCCTCGAACGCGCAACCGGCCTCGGCGGCGATCGGATCGAAAACGTCGCGCACCATTTGGAGGCGTTCGTCGATGGAAAACATCGGCTTTTTGCCGGGATGAACGCCAATCGCCACGATCAGCCGATCGCAAAGGATCACCGCGTGCCGAACCACGTCCAGGTGGCCGTTGGTGACGGGGTCGAATGAGCCTGGATACAGCGCGATACGGGGCATAGCCCCTCCTACCGCGCCGCGAGCGGCCCGGCAAGCAGAGCTTGGTTTTGCTCTGCGCCGCGGCTCTGTTTCACGGCCGCTTCGGCCACGAAACAAAACTCCGGGGGATGAAACCGTTTTCGGCTATTGGCGAAGATTTCCCGAAACGGCGGCTCGGTATCAACCCGCAACGAACGACGGGGCCGAAAAGGTCTCGACAGGGGACCGTCATGATCAAGTCTTTTTCGATTAAGGCTATTTCGGCGATTGCGATCGCTGGCTATATCGCCGCCGCGCTTACCGTGTTGCCCGGGTTCGCACCGAAGGTGGAAGCCAGCACCCCGCAGGCGCTCGCCAAAGGCGATCGGCTCGACGTCCGTCCCGTCGGGCTCGACTGTTCACAGCAGGCCTGGCCTAATTTCGAAGCCTCGTGCCTGCGCGCCGCCGGATCCAAGCTGACGATCCGGCAGGCCCGGCTGGTGACGGCCGACCGTACCCATTAAGAGCCGCGCTGGCCTTCAAAAGACCCCATAGCAATTTGCGGCTCGTCGTCGCAAACTGGCGCTGGCCGCGTGCCCCACTTTCAAGTGGCGGCGCGGCAGCTACGGGGGCTCGCAGTGACCGCCACGCCACTCGACGATCCAGCCAACTCCAGCGCAGTGCAGACGGCCGCGACGTTGGGAGCACTCGGTGTCGTTTACGGCGACATCGGGACCAGCCCGCTCTACGCGCTAAAGGAAGCCGCCAAGGCAGCGGCTCACGGCGGCCAGCTCTCCCATGAGGCGATACTCGGCGTGGCCTCGCTGATCCTCTGGGCGCTGATCCTGATTATCTCGATCAAGTACGCGCTCCTGATCTTGCGCGCCGACAATCGCGGCGAAGGCGGCATCGTCGCGTTGCTGGCGTTGCTCTCCGCGCGCAATGCCCGGCCCGGCACATGGCGCTCACAGCTGCTGATCGTGGGCCTCGTCGGCGCGGCCCTGCTCTACGGCGACGGCGCGATCACGCCCGCGATATCCGTGCTCAGCGCCATCGAAGGCTTGAAGGTCGACGCGCCTTCCCTTACCCCCGTTGTCGTGCCCATCACCATCGCCATTCTGGTCGGGCTGTTCGTGATGCAGAAGCAAGGCACGGCCTTCATCGGTAAAATCTTCGGACCCGTCATGCTCGGGTGGTTCGCCGTGATCGCCGCGCTCGGCATTCACGGGATTGCCAAAGCGCCGGCGGTGCTTGCAGCGTTGAGCCCCCTGTATGCCTTCGAGTTCCTGATCCATCAGGACTTTCACATCAGCTTCGCCATTCTCGGCGCGGCGTTCCTGGCGGTGACCGGCGGCGAGGCGATGTACGCGGATATGGGACATTTCGGCCGGGTCCCTATCCGATTGGCATGGTTCGCGATCGCCTTGCCGGCGCTCGTGCTCAATTATTTCGGGCAGGCAGGACTTCTGCTCACGGACGCCAGTGCTGTCGATAACCCCTTCTACCAACTCGCGCCGGACTGGGCGCAGTTCCCCCTCGTGGCGTTCGCCGCACTTGCCACCGTCATCGCTTCGCAGGCGATCATCTCGGGCGTTTTCTCGCTGACCCAGCAATCGATCCAGCTCGGATTCCTGCCGCGGATGCAGATCAATCACACCACGAGCCACGCCATCGGCCAGATTTATGTTCCGCTGGTGAACTGGCTCTTGGCGGCGGCGACGCTTGGCGCCGTTATCGGCTTCGGCACATCAGATGCGCTGGCCGGCGCCTACGGCATCGCCGTGTCGCTGTTGATGGCGATCACGACGCTGCTGGCCGCCCTGGTCGCGATCCAGTGGGGTTATCCGCCCGTCATTGTCATCGGCGTCAACGGCTTCTTTTTCGTCATCGACTGCATCTTCTTTGCCGCCAATTCGATCAAGCTGTTTGAGGGCGGGTGGTTTCCGCTGCTGCTCGCGGCCGTCGTAGCCTTCCTGATGCTGACCTGGCGGAGCGGCGTAAAACTGGTCGAGCGGGCGCGCGGCAAGTTGCGCCAGCCGGAAGAGGATCTGATCGAGACGGCGGTGAGCAAATGTCACGCGCGGCTTCCCGGCACGGCGGTCTTCCTGGCGTCAACGCCGAACGGCGTGCCGCTCGCGCTGACGCAATTCGTCAAGCACAACCACTGCCTTCACCAGCGCGTCGTGCTGGTCACCGTCTTGATCGAGGAATCTCCGCGCATCGCCGATGAACATCGCGCCGAGGTCACCGAACTGATCCCCGAAATCACGCGGGTGATCTTGCACTATGGTTTCATGCAGCACCCGACGATCTCCTCGGGCCTGACGCTCGCGTGCAAGCAGGGCAAGCTGCCCGGCATCGACCTCACGGACATCACCTATTACATCGGCCGGGAGACGATCATTCCGCGCGCCGACATTCCTGGAATGTCGCTGTGGCGGGAGTTGGTCTTCGCGTTCCTGCAGCGCAACGCCGAACGAACGGCGGCGTTCTTCGATGTGCCCGCGCGTCAGGTCGTCGAGTTCGGAACGGAAATCGAGATCTAGGCAGGGACGACCGGCGAAAAGCGATCGGCAATCGATAAAAAAACTCGCTCGCAGCCACCGGCTATTCGCCGTTTGCACCGTTGCCGTTCTCGCCGTTTTCTCCGTCCTCGCCGATATGCTCCACCGAGACCACGTGCTCGTCCTGCGCCGTATCGAACACGATGACACCCTGGGTCGATCGCCCTGCGATGCGGATGTCCTCGACGGGGCAGCGGATCAACTGGCCCTTGTCGGTCACCAGCATGATCTGATCGCTATCCTCAACCGGGAATGATGCGACCAGCTTGCCGTTGCGCCCGTTGACGGACATCGCGACGATGCCTTTGCCCCCGCGCCCCGTGGTCCGGTATTCGAACGAGGACGAGCGCTTGCCGTAGCCGTTTTCGCTGATGGTCAACACAAATTGCTCGGCCGCCGACATCTCCACATAGCGCTGCTCGCCGAGCTCGATCGCGCCGGAGGCGTCCTCGGTGTCGGTGCCCGCCTCATCCTCAGCGCCGCCACGGCGCACCGCGTTGGCTCGGCGCAGGTAGGCCGCGCGCTCCTCGGCGTCGGCATCCATGTGGCGCAGGATGGTGAGCGAGATCAACTTGTCGCTTTCGGCAAGCGCGATTCCGCGAACGCCCATCGAGGTGCGGCCGGTAAAGACCCGCACGTCCGTCACGGGGAAGCGGATACACTGGCCGCCGGCGGCGGTCAGCAGCACGTCATCGCGCTCCGTGCAGATCTGCACGTCCACGATCGCCTCGTTCTCATCGAGCTTCATCGCGATGATACCGGAGCGACGGACGTCGACGAAGTCGGACAGCTTGTTCCGGCGGACATTGCCGCCGGTGGTCGCGAACATCACGTCGAGTTCGCCCCACGAGGACTCATCCTCCGGCAGCGGCATGATCGTGGTGATGCGCTCGCCCTGCTCCAGCGGCAGAATGTTGATCAGCGCCTTGCCGCGGCCGTTTGGAGCCGCGATCGGCAACCGCCAAACCTTTTCCTTGTAGACCTGGCCGCGAGAGGAGAAGAACAGCACCGGCGTGTGCGTCGACGCGACGAACAGGCGGCTGACGAAATCTTCCTCACGCGTCTGCATGCCCGCGCGTCCCTTTCCGCCGCGCCGCTGCGCGCGATAGGCCGACAACGGCACCCGCTTGGCGTACCCGGCATGCGACACGGTCACCACCATGTCTTCGCGCTGGATCAGGTCCTCGTCCTCGACCTCGTTCTCCTGATCGATGATGACTGTCCGGCGCGGGGTGGCGAATTGCGATTTCACCTCCGCCAGTTCCGTTTTGACGATGGTCTGGACGCGGGCGCGCGAGCGCAGGATGTCGAGGTAATCGGCGATTTCGACTGCGAGTGTGTCGAGTTGCTCGGAAATTTCGTCCCTACCCAGCGCCGTCAATCGCTGCAGCCGCAAATCCAGAATGGCCTTGGCCTGTTCCATGGACAGCCGCGCGGTTCCGTCCGGGTCGAGCCGATGGCGTGGATCGTCGATCAGCGTGATCATCGATGCAACTTCCCGCGCCGGCCAGACGCGCGACATCAACGTCTCCCGCGCGGTGTTCGGATCGGGCGATGTCCGGATCACGCGGATCATCTCGTCGATGTTGGCGACGGCGATGGCAAGACCGACCAGGATATGCGCGCGGTCGCGGGCCTTGCCGAGCAGGAATTTCGTGCGCCGTGTCACCACCTGTTCGCGGAAAGCGACGAACAGTGTCAGCAGATCCTTCAGGTTCATCACCTGCGGTCGCCCGGAGTCCAGCGCCAGCACATTCGCTGCGAAATTGGTTTGCAAAGGCGTGAACCGATAAAGCTGGTTCAGCACGACATCGGGCATGGCATCGCGCTTGAGCTCGATGACGACGCGGAAGCCATCGCGATCGGACTCGTCGCGCAGGTCGGAGATGCCCTCGATCTTCTTTTCGCGCATCAATTCGGCAATGCGCTCGACCATGGTCGCCTTGTTCACCTGGTAGGGGATTTCAGAGACGATGATCGCTTCGCGCTCTTTGCGAATGGTATCGATTGAGACCTTGCCGCGCATCACGATAGATCCGCGTCCCAGATGATATGCCGCGCGGATGCCCTGGCGTCCGAGAATAATGCCGCCGGTCGGGAAATCCGGGCCCGGAATGATGTTGATGAGGTCGTCGATCGAGAGTGCGGGATTATCGATCAGCGCCACGCAGGCATCGATCACCTCGCCGAGATTGTGCGGCGGGATGTTGGTCGCCATGCCGACGGCGATGCCGCCTGCGCCGTTGACAAGCAAGTTCGGAAACTTCGCCGGCAGAACCGACGGCTCCGTCTCGGCATTGTCGTAGTTAGGCTGAAAATCGACCGTGTCCTTGTCGATGTCATCAAGGAGGGACATCGCAGATCGCGTGAGGCGCGCTTCCGTGTACCGATAGGCCGCCGCCGGATCGCCATCGACCGATCCGAAATTACCCTGCCCATCGATCAGCGGCACGCGCATGGAAAAATCCTGCGCCATCCGGACCATCGCGTCATAAATCGACTGGTCGCCGTGCGGATGATATTTACCGATCACGTCGCCGACGACGCGCGCCGATTTCACGTACTTCTTGTCGGGCGTGTACCCCTGCTCATGCATCGAATACAGGATGCGGCGGTGAACCGGCTTCAGGCCGTCGCGCGCATCGGGCAGCGCGCGCGCCACGATCACGCTCATCGCGTAATCGAGGTAGGATCGCTTCATCTCGTCGAAGATGGATACGGGACGGATATCGGAGGGAGCCGGCGGCTCGCCAGATTTGGTATCTTCGGGGTCAGCCAATGGGGAAATCCGCTCGGTTCAGATTGAGAATCATATAGCCTATTGGAACGCCAAAAACCACCCTGAACCGCGCCTGCGGAGCCGTTTTTACCCCTGTTTTTTCAGTTACTTAGCCTGATCTGGCGGCATTGTCGCGAAACGTCCGGATCAGCCGGAAAAAGCCGCTCGTCAGCGGCCGCAATCAGAGGACGGGCCCACGCGAAGATCATCGCGCACACCCTCTCCGGCGGGTCATCCGCATCCGGCGGAGCGCGCGCCCGCGGTTACCGGAAAGTCCACCGTCAGAACGGAATTTCGTCGTCCATATCGTTGCTGCGCGCGCCGGCGGCAACGGCGCGACGCGGAGCGCTTGATGGTCCGGCGGAGCCGAAGTCAGGACCGGAATCGTCTGACCCGAAGCTGCCCGCGCCGCCGCTACGGCCGTCGAGCATCGTCAGGTTCGAATTGAATCCCTGCAGCACTACCTCGGTGGAGTATTTCTCGACTTCGTTCTGGTCGGTCCATTTGCGCGTCTGCAACTGACCCTCGATGTAAATCTTCGCGCCTTTCTTGAGGTATTGCTCGGCGACCTTGCACAGCCCTTCGTTGAAAACTACGACGCGGTGCCACTCGGTCTTTTCCTTGCGCTCGCCGGTCCCCTTGTCGCGCCAGCTTTCAGAGGTCGCCACGCTCAGATTGGCAATCGGACGGCCATCCTGGGTGCGCCGGATCTCCGGATCCTTGCCGAGATTGCCAACCAAAATTACCTTGTTCACGCTTCCCGCCATCGCCGCTCTCCACTCCAAAATCGCTGAACTCAAAGCCTGTCACACGCAAGGCTTCGCTCTGTACCGTCCGTTACCTGGCGAGACCCTATACGCTCGCCGGACCCGCAACCGGGTCCGCCCGTCGGTTATCCACATATAGCATTGTCGGCCGCTATGTTCCAGTTTTGTTCCAGAGCCGGTTTTGGACAAAAAAGCGCGTGCTGGTAGCATGATCCCCGCACCTTTTAACCCATGATAAGTTCCCTCGAAGTTCCCAAAACCTTAACCAAATCATCAGCTTGTACGACCATAACTTGGCCCGCCAGTGTGGCATTTGGGAGACGGCTTTCCCGGTCTGAATCGCGTAGATTTCCACTCGATATCGGATCGAATGGGCGGTCGCGACTGAATTTGAGGACGCTTCCGAGGGACAACGGAAGCGAGCAATCGTTGGAGAATTTTTGAGATGAAGAAGCTTGTGTTGGGCGCGATCGGCTTGATGGCATTGGCCGCTCCCGCTTCGGCCGCAGATTTGGCCGCGCGTCCGTACACCAAGGCGCCGCCCCCGATGGTTGCAGCAATCTATGACTGGAGCGGCTTCTATCTCGGCATCAACGGCGGTTGGGGTTCGAGCCACAAATGCTGGGACAACAACAACAACTTGGGCTTCGCGACAGTCCCGGCCTTTCGCGAGGGTTGTCACGATGCGAGCGGAGGCATGGTCGGCGGTCAGATTGGATATCGTTGGCAGGCCGCCAGCTGGGTCTTCGGCATCGAAGGGCAAGGCGATTGGGCGGACTTGAAGGGTTCAAATGCCAGCGTGTTTGCTCCCAACATCGGTGCAACCAACCGCAGCAAGATCGATGCGCTCGGCTTGATTACTGGCCACGTCGGTTATGCTTGGAACAACGTTCTTTGGTATGTCGAAGGCGGCGCCGCTGTCACCAGCGATCATTACGACGGAAT
Source organism: uncultured Alphaproteobacteria bacterium (assembly GCA_963764155.1). Lineage (GTDB taxonomy): Bacteria > Pseudomonadota > Alphaproteobacteria > Rhizobiales > Xanthobacteraceae > Bradyrhizobium. Next base: position 234,755 of record CAVXRI010000007.1, on the reverse strand, counting down.
TGTCACCACGAGCGGCCTCGTTTTTGATCGCGCAAACGAAACCCGCTGGGGTGCCGCAGTCGGAACCGGCATCGACTTTGCGTTCGCGTCGAACTGGTCGGCCGGCGTCAAATACGATCACTTGTTCATGGGCGACCACAATACGGCCTTCACCAGCGTGGGCGGCGCGTTCTCGCGCAACGACACGATCCGTCAGGACGTCGACATGGTGACCGTGCACATCAATTATCGGTGGGGCGGCCCGGTTATCCCGAAATACTGATCCTCGCGACTTCGCGAGCTTCGCAGCAAAGGCCGGCCTCGCGCCGGCCTTTTGTTTGCTGGCGTATGCACAACCAGCCCGCGTATTCCATTGCCTTTGAACGCCACTGTGGCTTTCGGGTGACGGCATTTTGGTACCGGCCGGGTATCGCTGTCGCCACGTCGAGTTGTCAACCTGCCCGATAGTGGCGGACCGGCTTAGATCAACAAAACAAGGAAGTTGGACAATGGTAATGAAGAAGGCATTGGCGACCGCGATTGGTCTCGTGGCGCTGGGAACTGCCCCTGCGCTGGCAGCCGATATGGCGCGGCCCTACACCAAGGCGCCCGCGATGGCAGCGCCCATCGTTAACTGGACGGGCTTTTATCTCGGTGCGATGGGCGGTTACGCCAGCGAAAACGCCGATACCTTTGCCGTGAGGGGCGGTTTTGCCGGCGGCACGATCGGCTACAATTGGCAGGTCGGCAGCACGGTGTTCGGGCTCGAGGCGGACGCCGCTGGCGGCGACATCAACAACAGCATCACCGGGCTGGTTGGGACGACCGCCATTACGGCGACCGCCAAGGCTGACGCCATCGGAACCGTCCGCGGCCGTATCGGCGGAGCCTTCAATCAGGTTCTGCTATATGGTACTGCCGGTTATGCTTGGGCTGATGCCAAAATCGGCCTCACCACGACGCCCGCCGGTTTGAATTTGTCTGACAGCAAGGTCCTGAACGGCTGGACCGCCGGTGCCGGCATCGAGTGGATGTTCGCGCCGCACTGGTCGTTGAAGGGCGAGTACCTTTATCGCAGCTTCGGCGGCGAGACGTTCTTTGCCAACGCCGTCCCGCCCGGTGTGAACACGGGAACGCTGAAGGTCAACAGCGGGCAGGTCGGCGTGAACTATCACTTCTGAGGCTTTCAATCGAACCGAACGTTGGTTCGATATTTCTCAGGAAAGGCCGGCCTCGCGCCGGCCTTTTTGTTTGCGCAAGCGGTGTTACAGCTACCAACAAACGGTTGATGGCCCGCGACGAGCACTGGAAAAACGCGAGCGTTCTTCCTACGTTCCTAATTCCTCCTTGGCCGCCGATCCCGGGTTCCGGAAGCTGCGCGCCTGAACGCGGCGCGTCCAACGCGCCTGGATGTCGAGATGGATGAAGTGATCAAGGCGAAGCGCCAACCGAACGCGGGCTCAGCCATGCGCGCGATAACCATTCGCGGCGCACGCGAGCACAATCTCAAGAACGTCGACGTCGAGATCCCGCGCGACAAGCTCGTGGTGTTCACGGGATTATCCGGCTCTGGCAAATCCTCGCTTGCTTTCGACACGATCTACGCCGAGGGCCAGCGCCGTTACGTCGAGTCGCTGTCGGCCTATGCCCGTCAATTCCTCGAGATGATGCAGAAGCCCGATGTCGACCAGATCGACGGATTATCGCCGGCCATCTCGATCGAGCAGAAAACCACCTCGAAGAACCCACGTTCGACGGTCGGCACCGTCACCGAAATCTACGACTACATGCGCCTGTTATGGGCCCGGGTCGGTGTCCCCTACTCGCCCGCGACGGGACTGCCGATCGAAAGTCAGATCGTTTCGCAAATGGTGGACCGCGTGCTTGCTCTGCCCGAGGGCACACGCCTGTACCTGCTGGCGCCCGTCGTGCGTGGCCGCAAGGGCGAGTACAGGAAAGAGCTCGCCGAATACCTCAAGAAGGGATTTCAGCGGGTCAAGATCGACGGCACCTTTCACGAATTGGCCGAAGCGCCCACGCTCGACAAGAAATTTCCACACGACATCGACGTGGTGGTCGATCGCATCGTGGTGCGGCCGGATATCGGCCAGCGGCTTGCGGAAAGTTTCGAGACCGCACTGAAGCTCGCCGAGGGACTGGCCGTTATCGAATACGCCGATGCACCTGCTGCTGCCGCTTCCGACGAAAAGAAAAAGACCGCCCGGATTCACGACAAGAGCGGGCCGGAGCGCATCCTGTTCTCCGAGAAGTTCGCCTGCCCGGTCTCCGGCTTCACCATTCCCGAAATCGAGCCGCGGCTGTTCTCGTTCAACAACCCCTATGGCGCCTGCCCGGCCTGCGGCGGCCTCGGAATCGAGCAGCACGTTGATGAAGACCTGATCATCCCTGACAAGGAATTGACCCTGCGCCGGGGCGCGATCGCACCGTGGGCGAAATCGTCCTCGCCCTATTACATCCAGACACTGACCGCGCTGGGCAAATTCTACAAGTTCACGCTCGAGACAAAGTGGAAGGACCTGCCGAAAAAGACGCAGGCGGCGCTGCTGCACGGCTCCGGAGAGGACGAAATCAAGTTCTCCTATGAAGACGGCGTGCGCTCTTATGATACCAAGAAGCCGTTCGAGGGCGTGGTCACCAATATCAATCGGCGTTACCGCGAGACCGAGAGCGAGTGGGCGCGCGAGGAACTGGCGAAATATTTCTCCGACGTGCCCTGTGCGGCCTGCAGCGGCTATCGGCTGAAGCCGGAGGCGCTCTGCGTTAAGATCGGCGGCAAGCATATCGGCGAGATCGCGGACCTGTCGGTGAACCGCGCCGGCGAATGGTTCGAGAGCGTCCCCAAATCGCTGAACGCGCAGCAGAATGAAATCGCCGCACGGGTGCTGAAGGAAATCCGCGAGCGGCTCTCGTTCCTGCTCGACGTCGGCCTGAATTACCTGACGCTGGCGCGCGCCTCGGGCACTTTGTCCGGCGGCGAGAGCCAGCGCATTCGGCTGGCTTCGCAAATCGGCTCCGGGCTCACCGGCGTCCTCTACGTGCTGGATGAGCCATCGATCGGGCTCCACCAGCGCGACAATGCGCGACTGCTGGACACACTGAAGCGGCTGCGCGATCTCGGCAATACCGTGATCGTGGTGGAGCATGACGAGGACGCCATCCGCCTCGCCGATCATGTGCTCGATATCGGCCCCGGGCGCCGGAATGCATGGCGGCCACATCATTGCCCAGGGTACGCCCGCCGATATCATGCGCAACCCGGACTCGCTGACGGGCAAGTATCTGACCGGCGAATTATCGGTCGAGGTGCCCGAGCGGCGGCCGCCCAACCATCGCCGCACCATCAAGGTGGTCAATGCCCGCGGCAATAATCTAAAGAATGTCTCGGCGGAGATCCCGCTTGGTCTCTTCACCTGTGTCACCGGAGTTTCCGGCGGCGGCAAGTCGACGCTGCTGATCGATACGCTTTATCGCGCCATCGCGCGCAAGCTCAACAACGCCAGCGAAGGTGCCGCTCCGCACGATCGAATTGAGGGGCTGGAACACATCGACAAGATTATCGACATCGACCAATCCCCGATCGGCCGCACCCCGCGCTCCAATCCCGCGACCTATACCGGCGCGTTCACGCCGATCCGCGAGTGGTTCGCCGGCCTCCCCGAAGCCAAGGCGCGCGGCTACGAGCCCGGGCGATTTTCGTTCAACGTCAAGGGCGGCCGATGCGAGGCCTGCCAGGGCGACGGCGTCATCAAGATCGAAATGCACTTCCTGCCCGACGTGTACGTGACCTGCGACGTCTGCAAGGGCAAGCGTTACAACCGCGAGACGCTGGAGGTGCTGTTCAAGGGCAAATCGATCGCCGACGTGCTCGACATGACCGTGGAGGAAGCCGCCGAGTTCTTCAAGGCGGTGCCGCGCGTGCGCGAAACCTTCAAGACGCTGCACCGCGTCGGTCTCGATTACATCCACGTCGGCCAGCAGGCGACCACGTTATCCGGCGGCGAAGCCCAGCGCGTCAAGCTCGCAAAAGAACTATCGAAACGCGCCACCGGCCGCACGCTCTACATCCTGGACGAGCCGACCACGGGCTTGCATTTCCACGATGTGAAAAAACTTCTGGAAGTGCTGCACGAGCTGGTGTCGCAGGGAAACACGGTTGTCGTGATCGAGCATAATCTCGAGGTGATTAAAACCGCCGATTGGGTGATCGACCTCGGCCCCGAAGGCGGCGACGGCGGCGGCGAAATCGTCGCCTGGGGCCCACCCGAAGACATCGTCAAATCGCCCCGCAGCTACACCGGGAAGTTTTTGGCCCCGGTGCTGGCCAAGTTGCGCAAGTCGAGGAAGAGCGGCGCGAGCGAAGCGGCGGAATAGCTCGGCGGAGCAGCGCTGATCTGTTCGTGTCGTTGTCTCGTGTCATCTGCTTCATCCTTCGCGACGCGGCGCAGCAGCGCCGCTCCTCAGGATAAGGACAGTTCGTTCCGAGACCCTCAGGATGAAGTCCTTGGTTTGGAGTTCCTCAGGAGGAGGTCGTTGCTTTGAAGGTCCTCATGGTGAGGAGCGCGGCGAAGCCGCGCGTCTCGAACCATGGCCACAACTGCGGTGTTAGCCGGAGGCCTAACCCCTTGAGTCTGGCAGTTGCCCGAAGCGGCGGCGCAATACGCTTCGCTATTGCGCCCTACGATCCTACCGATTTGCCCGACGGGCCAGGTCGCGTTCGTTTTGTTCTGGAAACCGCTTCGCTCCGGCTGATTGAGGGCTAAAAACCGGATGCGCGTAGAGCGAAATTGCTGAAACATTTCAAACTGATTTGGGTCGTCCAGTCCCTGCTTGCAAAACATTCCGCTTTGCATCCGACCCAAATCAGCGGCATTTACGCGCTATCCCGTCCCGACAAGAGGGGCGTTTCGCGATCGTCACGAACGCGGGATGGGATACGGTGGAGGCGGCAGTATCGAAAGACGAACGATGCTGGTTGCGGACGGCGAAGTCGTGTGGTCCTGACGCCCCGACGCTGGCGTCAAGCTCGTCAAGCGATCGACGAACGACGGTGGCAACAAAGCCCGGTCACCGGGGAGAGCACGAAGTAAGCCGTTAAAACCATTGTGCGGGGAATGCCGGGTCAATCCGGTGAACCTGTGGTGACTAACTCGTCGTGCTTTATTTAATTTGCACGCGAGGCTACGGGTGCAGCGGGCACCCGGCATTCCCTGCGCCCTCTTTCTTGGAGGGCACTTCATGCACGAACTCGGGCGCTAATCGCGCCATGAGATCGCGGGCGCGTGTTTGCTCGGCTGTTTGAAATTCGAATTCACTTAGCCCGATGCGGGGAGACCTCATCCTGAGGAGCCCGCCGCAGGCGGGCGTCTCGAAGGATGGGCCACGGGCCTCATGGTTCGAGACGGCGCGAAGCGCCTCCTCACCATGAGGGGACAGGTCGGGCCGCGGCAAGTCCGGCTTGGCGATCGTCATCCTGCCCCTTCTTCCTCCCCGAGCGCGGCTTCCACGAAGCCGGCTGGGTCGTCGCAGAACTCGCGCATGACCTTGAAATGATCGGTCTGTTCGACCGTCACGGGCTCCAGCGCGTACTTGGTCAGCCGCAGCAGATTTGCGTTGGGATAGGCCATCAGGAGCGGCGAATGGGTGGCCATGATGACCTGGCAATGTCCTGATGCATCCATCCGCCGGAGCAGCTTCAGAAATTCAATCTGCCGAGAGGGCGACAGCGCCGATTCCGGCTCGTCAAAGATGAAGATACCCTGGCGTTGGCAACGCTCATTGAAGAAGCGCAAAAAACCTTCGCCGTGAGAATGCGAGAGAAAATCAGGCCCGCGCTCGCCAATTTCACCGGCAGCCTCATCCAGGTATCTCGCGACTGAGAAGAAGCTCTCGGCTTTGAAGAACCAGCCGTTGGTGATTTTCGGCAACCAACTCGCGCGGAGGGCTTCCGACAGTTCGCCGCCGCCCAGTTCAATTGCCTCCGAGTGGTCGACCGGCATATACCCTTTACCGCCGCCGGCTTCGTCATATCCGGCGAGCACCGCTATTCCTTCGAGAATGGTGGATTTGCCGGTCCCGTTCTCGCCAACGATGATGGTGATGGCCCGCTCGAACTCCAGTTCGAACTCGTCCCTGAGAATAGGAAGACAAAAAGGATAGGCCTCGCGGTCCGGAACGAGCGAGGGTTCGAGCCAGACACGCCGGAGGTAAGGCGCGGGCATATTGATCGTGCGACTTCGTCTTCGGCTCATTCTCGCGCTCCGCGCCCCCCGTCGGGCATTACCACCGCTGGAACGTAACAGGAACATTTCGAGGATGGAAGTGGTATGTTCGCCCCTGCACAAGCCGCGGTAGCGCGCTTATGCGAGAGCTTCCAGCACCAACTCCATTGTCATCAGCACCGGGTTGGCGCCGCGCGCCAGTCGACCTTCGGCAAGGCCGCCGGTGTAATCGACCAGCGCGACATCAAGCTCGGCTTCAGGCGCGCCATTGCCGCGGCGGATGATGCCGGAAGTGACGGTCAACTCTGTCGCGAAGGGCTCGACCACACGACCATCCGCAAAGCTTGCCCCGATCGTCGAGCCAACGCCGCCGTGGATTCTTGCACTCGCAATGCCCCGCTCACGGCAGAATTGTTCGAGTGCGCCGGCAAAGTCCTGGTTCGGCCGCAGCCGCATCGCGAAGGCCCGGCTGGTCGTTCGCGCGCCTCCTGTCGCCTGCGCGAGAGGCCCGAACAATTTGAAGTTGGTCTCGGAGTCCAGTTCGCCCCCAAAGACAGCGCCGTCGATGCCGAACGCTTCCACTTCAAAAGGTTCAGCGATCGTGGTCTCCTCCGGCAGGACGTGCCCGCCGCCGGCGCGCCCGCCGGCTTCCGTCCATAAGCCGTGACAATGGAAGAGCGGCGCACCATCCCGACGTCCGAGCGTCATGGTCGCCGACTTCAGCCGCGTCACGCCGGCCGGACGAAACACCTCGCTGTAAAAGGCGGCGTTCTCGCCGGTCGTCGAGAGCGCCGGCATGACGTAAGCGAACGGATCAAGCGCCCCTGCCCTGATATTCACCGTGCCGCTCGCGAACCCTTCAGCGGCAAAGCCGCGGCGCACCGCTTCCAGCAGGGGAATGCCTGCTTGCAGCGTGAAGAAGAACGCTCGCCCGCGCGCCTCTACCCATTGGACGCGATCGGGTGCGGGCGGGCCGGGCTGGAGGACGCTGCGCATCCAGTCAGGTGTCCGTTGGCTTCGCTGTCAGATCCAGAAGGCCCCTCGCCTCCAGTTCGTCCCGCACCAAACGTTTTGGTATCTTGCCGTAGCCGGATTTCGGCAGCGCCTCCCAAAAGAAGAACCGCTTCGGCATCTTGTAGCGCGGCACCTTCGGACCGAGGAATCCGGCCATCTCTGCTTCCGTCACCGGACCCGCACCTTCCCGCGCGACGCAGACGGCGACACCCACCTCACCCCAAACGGGGTCGGGCACGCCGAGCACGGCGACTTCGCCGATCGCGGGATGTGTCAGGATCTTTTCCTCGACCTCGCGCGGATAGATGTTGGACCCGCCGGAAATGTACATGTCCGAGGCGCGGCCGGTGATGTAGACGAAGCCTTCTTCGTCCATGTGGCCGAGATCGCCGGTGCGGCACCAGCCATCGCGAAACGCCTTGTCATTGGCCTCGGGATTATTGTAGTAGCCCGCGAATACGGCGGGTCCGATCACGCAGATCTCGCCGGTTTCGAACGGCTTCAGTTCGCTTCCATCGTCTGCCTGAATCGAGACCTGCATGCCCGTGCGCTCGAAACCGCAGGTGCCAATTCGGACAGCCGGCCCGTCCTCGGCATCGTGCAACGCAGGCGGCAACACCGTGATGTTGCCGGTGACCTCGCCGAGGCCGAAATATTGCACCAGCACGTTGCCGAGCTTTTTCAGCGCGGTCTTCTGGTCCTCGCGGTACATCGGCGCGCCGGCATAAATGACATAGCGCAGCGAAGAATGATCGTAACGATCGACAGCGGGATGCTCCACCATCATCTTCAAAATGGTCGGCACGGTGAAGAGATTGCTGACGCGATGAAGCTCGATCAACCGAAACGCTTCATTGATGTCGAAACGTTCAGTCGGAAGCAGGATGCTCGGCACGCCGCGCGCCGTCTGCACGAGCTGATGCACGCCAGCGCCGTGGGACAGCGGCGCCACCACCAGCGAGGCGTCATGCTCCGTGGTGCCCGGCATGAGGTCGGCGAGATGGTTGGTAATTACGAAGCTCATCTGACCATGAGTCAGGATCGCGGCTTTGGAACGCCCGGTGGTACCCGAAGTGAAAAAGAACCAGCAGGGATCGTCGTACTCGACGGCGGCGTTCGCCACCTTTGCTCCACGATGCGCGGCAATCGCCTCGCGCACCGAACTCTCGCCGAATGCGCCCTCCTCGCCGATACGCCAGATGAATTGCAGCGCGGGACTGGGAATTTTGGCGTGATCGGGAAAGTCGCAGTGACACAGAAACGCCTTGGCGCCGGAGGCCGTTGCGAGATACGCGACTTCATCCGGCATCAAGCGGAAATTGGTGGGGACCCAGATCGCCCCCAGGCGGAAGGCCGCGAACATCGACCAGAACATCTCTTCGCAATTCTTCGAGTGCACGAGAATGCGGTCGCCTTTGACGATGCCGCGCGCGGCCAGCGCCGCGGCGAGCGCCGAGACCTCGGCATCGATCCCGCTCCACGTCCAGGATCGATCCCCCAAGATGAAACCAGCTCGGTCCCCGTGCCTGCGCGCACTCTGGGTCAAGAACTGCGCGAGGTTCATGACGCGATGCGACATTCGCGTAGGGCTTGCCAGGATCAGCGCAGCCTTCATGAGTGTTTCCTCTGCGGCCCGCCCTGTCTACCGTCATCCGGCGGCACCTCGCAAGGGTAACCCCGGGCAACATGCTCACTGAGGAAACCCCTGGATCGGATCGTGCGTTATGAGTGCTGAAGAGCTAAAACCGAAGGACCGGCGGATGAAATGACAGAAATCGTGGACAACAAGGCTGACCACCGCTTCGAGTTGGCGGTCGATGGCCATATCGCCAAGAGCTATTATGAGGCTGCCGATGGCGTGATCACCTTCATGCATACCGAGGTCCCGCCGGAGGTCGGTGGCAAGGGGATCGGTTCGAGGCTAATCAAAGGCGCTCTCGACCAGGTTCGAGCCGACGGGCTGAAGGTGACCGCGCAGTGTCCGTTCGTCCAGGCATGGATCGGCAAACATCCCGAGTATGCGGATCTGCTACAAAATCGTTCGTCGGGGAGTTGAGATTGATGGCTGCAATCCGCGACAACAAAGCGCAAAGCCGGTTCGAGCTGGACGCCGGCGACGCAACCGCGTTTGCCGATTATCGCCTCACTCCCACGGCCGTCATCATCACCCATACCGAGACGCCTCGCGCCTTGCGTGGCCGGGGCATCGCGTCGGAACTGGTGAAGGGCGCACTGGAATCGATCCGCGCGGATAGACGAAAGGTCATCGCCGGATGCGGCTTCGTGGCGGATTATCTACGCAAGCATCCGGAGTACGCCGATCTGGTCGGATGAACGCCTTAGCGACTTACGCCGACGAGATGAATTGATGCGCCTCAGACAATCCGTATCGACATGTCCGGCAGACCCTGGAGCTTGCAAAGAAGCACATCGCCCTTCACGACCGCCCCCACGTTTTCGGGCGTGCCGGAATAGATGATGTCGCCGGCCTTTAACTCGAAAGCTTCCGAGAGCTTTGCAATCTGCTCAGCAACGCTCCAGATCATTTTGTCCAGATCGGAGTTCTGCCTGACGGTGCCATTCACGGAAAGCGAAATCGCGCCCTTGGTAAGATGCCCGATTTTGCTGGCCGGATGAATTGGACCGAGCACCGCAGCGTGGTCAAAGCTCTTGCCGATCTCCCAAGGCTTCTTTTCCGCCGCCATGCCGTTCTGCAGGTCGCGCCGGGTCATATCGAGCCCGAGCGCATAGCCGTAAACATGGTCGAGTGCGGCTTCGGGCGGAATATTGGTGCCGCCCGACTTCAAGGCTGCGACCAGCTCTACCTCGTGATGATAGTTCTTGGTGAGCGATGGATAGGGATGATCGGCCACCACGCCAATCGCGACGTTCTGGATCGCATCGGTCGGCTTTTGAAAAAAGAATGGCGGCTCGCGAGTTGGATCGGAGCCGCGCTCGATCGCATGCGCGGCATAGTTGCGCCCGATGCAGTAGATACGCCGGACCTGAAAAACATCGGTCTCGCCTACAATCGGGATCGTGGTCGCCGGCACCGGAAATATGGCTTTTGGACCTGCTTGAGCCTCGGCCCGTACGGAATGCGTGGCAACGCCCGTCAGCGCCACAGCGCCGCTGGCAAGAATGGTCCTGCGATCGATTGTGGTCATCAGTCTTCTCGAATTCATTGGTCCTGCGGCGGTGTCCTAACCCCGAAAGCCGCCCCCCGCAAGACGCCCGATCGCCCGACGACGACAGCGCGACATCAATGTCAGCTAGTGCTTGATTTCGGGCGGCAGCCGGCCGCCGTTCGCCGCAAGTTTAACCATCACCTGCTTGTGCAGCCAGATGTTCATCGTGGCGGAGTTGTTGGATTCTCCGGTGTAGCCGAGCTCCTTCGCCAGTTCCTTGCGAGCGGACAGGCCGGAATCAATATCCAGCGCCTTCATCAAATCGACAATGGAGGTCCGCCACTCGAGCTTCTCCTTTTTAGCCGCGACGGCCTTGTCCAGGATCGGCGCCACGTCCACGCTTTGTCCTGACGCCGAGGGCGCGGCAGTGGGCGCGGTGCCCGGGCTCGCGGTGCCGGTCGTCGTTCCACCGCTTGCCGGCGCTGCGCCAGCCTTGTCGCCCAAAATCGCGCTCATGATTTTTCCGAAAATACTCATGTTGTCCTCCAAATGAACTGAAATGATCTGTGCTCGCCGAGGCGACAGCGGCAATCGAACAGGTTTAAACGAGGTGAAGATGACGGCGGAATGACGCATTCGCGGTTGCGTTGCGGCAATATTTTTCACCCAACCGTGAGCGACAGCGGCAAGCTTTGGGAGTACCCTTATTACTCGGTTCGCGACGTGGCCAGTTCAGCTTCGCGTGTGGCCACGTTGTGATCTTCCAGAGGTGAAGGCGGTTCGCGCCGCAGAAGAGAGTAACGGCCATGCCCAGTTCTTCTCAAGGCAGTCCACTGGTCCAGCCCGCGCAAGACGGCGTGGCCGGGCCTGTTATTCGGACCATCGGTCTATCGGACCTGGGCGAAGCGCTGCGGCTCGGCTGGGAAGATTTCAAGGCGGTGCCAAGCCACGCCATCATTCTCTGCCTGATTTACCCGGTGCTCGGGCTTGTGCTGGCGCGCACCGTGCATGGCTATTCAGTGCTGCCTTTGTTGTTCCCGCTTGCCGCCGGGTTCGCTCTGCTCGGGCCATTCGCCGCGCTCGGCCTATACGAGTTGAGCAGTCGCCGTGAACGCGGAGAACATGCGACAGCATGGGATGCCCTGAACGTCGTGCGTTCGCCCTCCTTCGGCGCCATTCTCGGCCTTGGTGTGCTGCTGTTTGCGCTATTCGTCACCTGGATCGCGCTCGCGCAAGCCATCTATGTTGCTGCGTTCGGCAACGCTGCGGCCGCGGAGATTCCTGATTTTATCGAGAACGTGCTGACCACGGCAAATGGATGGTGGCTGATCGTTGTCGGCTGCGGCGTCGGGTTCCTGTTCGCCTTGGTGGCGCTGTGCATCAGCGTGGTGTCGTTTCCGCTCATGCTCGATCGTGATGCCAGCGCTGGCGAAGCAATGGCGACGTCATTGCGTGCAGTTGCCCGCAACCCGGTCCCCATGCTGGCATGGGGCCTGATTGTTGCGGCGTTGCTGCTGTTGGGATCGCTGCCTATTTTCCTGGGCCTTGCGGTGGTCATCCCGCTTCTGGGCCACGCCACCTGGCATCTTTATCGTAAAGTCGTCGTGTCGGATCCCAATGCACGGCGACCGCCTTCGCCCCACCGCGCACGCAAGCCCGCGGCAGATTTTCCGGCTAACCTGTTCCCCTGGAGGCAAGGCGACCAGTAGCGGACCAGCCTTGTTTTGGCCGCGGTTGAGCCAGAAATTCGCGCCTCGTCCATCGCGTCCACCCAAAACAAGAATGCTGATGTCCACATGATTTTTCGTGCTGCAATCACCTCGCTTGCAACAGTTATTGCCTTGAGCATTTCCGCAGCGCCGGGCCTGGCGGCCCCATGCGGCGCCGGAAATTTCGATACCTGGCTTAACGATTTCAAGAGTGAGGCTTCCGGAAAGGGAATCTCGCCGCAGGCGATATCAGCAGGTTTGAGCGGGGTAACGCTCGATCAAAGCGTCCTGTTGCGTGATCGATCTCAAAAGGTATTCAGTCAGACTTTTGAGGAGTTCTCCGGCCGTATGGTCCCGCCCCGCATGACGCGCGGCTCCAACATGATGAAGCAATACGGTTCGGCTCTTTCCCGCATCGAGCAGAGTTATGGCGTGCCGGGCGAAGTGTTGGTCGCGATCTGGGGGTTGGAAACGGATTTCGGAGTCAATGTCGGAAAATTTTCGACGCTCCGTTCGCTCGCCACTCTCGCTTATGATTGCCGGCGGTCGGACCAATTCCGTGCGGAATTGATGGACGCCTTGCGGATCGTCGAGCGCGGCGATCTTGCGCCTTCGGAAATGCGCGGAGCATGGGCCGGTGAGATCGGACAGACGCAGTTCATGCCGTCATCCTGGATCAAGTTCGCCGTCGACTTCGACGGCAATGGTCGCCGCGATCTCTTGCACAGCCCGCCCGACGTCCTGGCATCCACGGCCAACTATCTATCCAGTTACGGCTGGCAGCGTGGCAAAGATTGGGAGCCGGGCAGCGCGAATTTTGCCGTGCTTGAGCAATGGAACAAGAGCGAGGTTTACGCGCGGACGATTGCACATTTCGCGACCCAGCTTTCCCACGCACCCTGAACCGGCGAGCTGCCGCAGGTCTCCTTGCGGTTACTTGCGAGGCCTCCGGGCTCACCGGTCATGCCAAGGCCGCGCAGGTTCACGGCTCAAACAACGATTTTACGTTCACTTTTACGGTAAAATTGCATGCGACCCTTGCATACACACGAAAGCCAAATATCGAACTGATTCGTGGCGCCTCACCTCCCGTTAGAAGAAATTTGTTTTAAGGGATACCCGCGCAAGCTATTGAAATAGCTTGAAATTAAGATGATCAACGGTTGTGAGCGGGCTTTGGAGGCAACCGTTGAGCAGTTAATGAAACCTTTCGGGCGATATGCGTTTATCACCTAGCTGCACCGCAACATTGGAACTTCTATCCGCTGGATTGTCGTCTATATTCATTTCAACGAAGAAGCCTACCGATAGGGCTGAATCGAAACTGCAAGGAGACTACAATGTTGCTCTCGCTCTTCCGCATGATCCAGGCGTTCCGGGACTATCAGCGCAGTGTCAGCGAACTGTCCCAGCTTAGCGATCGCGAACTGGCCGACATCGGCCTCGATCGTTCGGACATTCCGCGCGTTGCAGCCGGGCACTACAACGGCTGATCCGCTTCAGCCGACAACTTAATCTGCTACCGACAACGCCCGCCTCGCGCGGGCGTTGTCGCGTGTGTAGAAGCGATCAAACTTCGGGCCGCGGTGGTGCACTTCCCGCGAAAACGCGCTAACTCTCTGCGCCATGACCGGCACCAAATCAGCTTCAAAGCCCGTGCACATCATCGGCGCTGGCCTCGCCGGCTCCGAAGCGGCCTGGCAGGTCGCCAATGCCGGGGTTCAGGTAATCCTGCATGAGATGCGTCCGGTCAGGATGACCGAAGCCCACCACACCGACGGACTGGCCGAACTCGTCTGCTCCAATTCCTTTCGTTCCGATGACGCAGCCAACAACGCTGTCGGGTTGCTGCATGCCGAGATGCGCCGGCTTGGCTCGCTGATCATGCGGGCGGCCGACGCTAACCAAGTGCCGGCCGGCGGCGCGCTCGCCGTCGACCGCGACGGTTTCTCCGTTGCGGTCACCAAAGCGCTGCAGGACCATCCGGCAATCGATATCCAGCGCGACGAGATTGCAGGGCTGCCCCCTCTGGACTGGGACAACGTTATCGTTGCGACCGGACCCCTCACCTCGGCTCATTTGGCTGACGCCATTCGCGAACTCACCGACGAAAGCGCGCTCGCCTTCTTCGATGCGATCGCGCCCATTGTGCACCGGGAGTCCATCGACATGTCGGTTGCGTGGTTTCAGTCGCGCTACGACAAGGTCGGTCCGGGCGGCACAGGGGCCGACTACATCAACTGCCCGATGACAAAAGAACAATATGACGCGTTCGTCGATGATCTGATCTCTGGCGAAAAGACCGACTTCAAGGAGTGGGAGGCTAACACGCCTTATTTCGACGGCTGCTTGCCGATCGAGGTAATGGCTGAACGCGGGCGCGAAACGCTGCGCCACGGACCGATGAAGCCGGTCGGGCTCACCAACCCGCGGCGTCCCGATGTAAAACCCTACGCCATCGTGCAGCTGCGCCAGGATAACAAGCTCGCTACTCTCTACAACATGGTCGGTTTCCAGACGAAATTGAAATACGGCCCCCAGCAGCGAATTTTCCGGACCATTCCCGGGCTGGAAAATGCGGAATTCGCGAGGCTGGGCGGCTTGCATCGCAACACCTTTCTGAACTCGCCAAAACTTCTGGATGGCCGATTGCGGCTTCGGGTGCAGCCGCGGCTACGCTTCGCCGGACAGATCACCGGCTGCGAAGGGTACGTTGAGTCCGCCGGCATCGGATTGATCGCCGGCCTTTACGCCGCAGCCGACGCTCTCGCTCAGTCAGTGGCTCCGCCGCCTGCGACCACTGCGCTGGGATCCCTGCTTGGCCACATCACCGGTGGGCACATCGAGAGCGCCGACGCCGGTGCGCGATCATTCCAGCCCATGAACGTCAATTTCGGGCTGTTTCCACCGCTCGCCGTTCAGCCCACCAAAAAACTTGACGGCACGCGCCTGCGCGGGAATGAAAAAACCGTTGCAAGGAGACAAGCAATCAGCGCCCGCGCGCTTTCCGATCTTGATTGCTGGATTGCTGAAAATCTGAGTGTCGCGGCCGCGGCGTGAGCGCTCCATGAAATTACCCAAAGACGACACCGCCGTTCTCGCGGCGCGCTGGACCGAAGGCGTGCTGTTGAAGCGCGATGTGTTTTCCACTGTGGAGCGCGGCCGGTTCCGCAGGGAAGCCGGAGAGGTCGACGCCGTGCTGCGCCGACTCGATCAGGTCCCGTGGTGGTCGTTCGTTCCTGCGCGCCATCTATTCAGCCGGGAGCGGCGCGCGCTGACTCTTGCAAATGGCCTGGAGGTCGGCCCCGAACTGTTGTGGGCGGGGCGGCGGGCGCTGGTGCGCGGATTCATCGATGGTGTCGCGCTGCATCTGGCGAAGCCCTACGGCGATGTCGCCTATTTCCGATCCGCCGCGCAGGCGTTGCGCAAACTGCACCGCGCCGGAATCTGCCACAACGATCTGGCGAAGGAGCAGAACTGGCTGCGCGGCAACAATGGCCGTGCCTATGTCACGGACTTTCAGCTTGCCGTTTGCTTCCGCAGACGTAACCGGCTGTTCCGCATCGCGGCTTACGAGGATCTCCGACATCTCCTCAAACACAAGCGGAGCTATGCGCCGGAGGCGCTGACGCCCCGCGAGCGCAAGGTTCTCGCACACAAATCGCTGGTGGCCCGCGTCTGGCTCGCAACGGGCAAAAAAGTGTACCGCGCCATCACTCGTGGCCTGCTGGATTTCACTGACCGCGAAGGCGGCGGACGGCGGCTGGTCAATGACGCGCCCGTGCTGGTCAAGCTGATCCGGAGGAATCCAGCGGTGCGCGACACCGCGATTGTGGCATTCGCGGATCGGCGAAGCGGCGTCGGGCTCTACGCCTTTGTCGAGGCCGATGAGACTTCGTTAGAGGCGCAATTGCGTACTGAACTCGCTACGGCCAAGGGTCCAAAACCACCGGAACACATCCAGGTGGTGCAAGCGTTGCCGCGCGACTCCAACGGAAATCCGCGCACCGAAATCCTGCAGCTGGTGGCGATGAATCAGGTCGATTTGATCGAGCCCATGATAACGAGCGACCTCGATCGTGCCTTTCTCAAGGAAATTCTGGAGCAGCGAAAAAACCTGCGAGACCGTTTCAACTTCGAATCAGGCGATTTGAAACTGCCCTCCAGCTGACTGGGAGCGGCTGGCGTTATCCTCGAAACTCGCGCGACCGCGACGCCCGCCACAACGTCCACAATGTGCGCAACCGCGAGGTGGACAGCGGCGCGAACGCATCGACGTTCGCACTAGACATACTGGCAAGGTCGCGACGGACCAGTGCCAGCGCCAGAAACCCTGCACGCACATCCGGTGCCGCGTCCGCAAGCAACCCAAAAGCCGTTTTCATGTGGCGTTGCGCGCCCGCGAGCAACTCGTCCAACGCAGCCCGCAGGTTCGGCGTCTGCTTTCCGGCGAACACTTCCTCCATTCCACTACCGTGTTGTTCAAGCAGTTGCAGCGGCACGAACAATTGTCGCCGCGCAGCGTCGCGTGGCAATGCCGCGATCACCTGCGCGAGCCCTTGCGCGAGACCCGCGTGTCTCACCAGGTGCTCGATCTCGCCGGAGCCAGCCCCCACGATCCGACCGGCAAGAGCCAACAACGCTGAGGAGGTATCATTGATATAGCCTTCGAGCGCGGCCATGGTCGGCATTGGATCGTTGTAGAGATCGAACTGATGCTCTTCGATCAGGCGTGAGAGGCGCTCGACCGGCAGTCGCCAATTGTTGATCGCAAGCTTCAGCTCAGCCGCCACCGGATTGCCCTCCACGCCTCCATGACCGGCTCCCGCAAGCATGTCGGTCCACCATCGCAGCCGGATTTCACCCGCAATCGGCTGAGTGACCTGCTCGCGCACGCGAGCAATCTCGACATTAAAGGCGTAGAGCGCCAGCAGCCCGCGGCGCTGATCCGGCGGCACGAACAGGGTCGATGCGTAACGGCCAAAATCGTGACTGCGTACAAGATCGGCACAAAAGGCCGCAGATTCCAGATTTCGGTCCATCTTGGTCATGACACCGCGATCATGGGATCGCAATCAAGGCGGCCGCGACCCGCCTGCGCTCGCCGATCATGATGTTGTAGGTTCGGATGGCCGGTCCCGTCTGCATTGAGTCCAGGACTATCCTCGCTGTGCGTAATGCAGCCCGCAGATCAGATGGGGGCAACCAGACATCGGTGCCGGTTCCGACGATCAGCGTGTCGATGTTATGGGCGAGCGCAAACACGCGCTCCAGCGAATACCTGTCGATTTGACCGGGTGAAGTGACCGGCCATGCCCAAATCGAATCCGGCAGGCACAATAACGAGCCGCGATGCGACATCCCGGCAAAGACGAAACCACCCTTGCCGTACGCCTCGATGGGCGCCGATCTCGGAAGATGCGCCTGGTCTGTACGATTGGGCATAATCTTGTCCGAAAGCGGTTTCGCTGCCCGGATAACCCCGAGCAATGCTTTTCGGATCCTGTCTATTTCTTTACGGGCGTATCAGGCGTTTCGGCCCGGTGGAGGCCCACGCCGAGATAAATCAGGATCGGCGCTGCTATGAAGATCGAGGTGTACGTTCCGACCAGCACCACGCCGAACATCATCACCGCGGTAAAGCTGTGGATGGCCTGTCCACCGAACAACAACAGCGCCAGCAACGCCAGCGTCACCGTGACGTGCGTGATGATCGAGCGCGACAATGTCGAATTGATGAACTCATTGAGCAACTGAGGCATCGGCATTTTCTTGTAGCGCCGCAGCATTTCTCGAATGCGGTCATAAATCACGACCGTGTCGTTGAGAGAGTAGCCGAGGATCGTCAACAAGGCTGCGATGCTTGTGAGGTCGAAATCGACTTGCGAGATCGACATGAAACCGATGGTCAAGACGATATCGTGGACGTTGGCGATCATGGCGCCAAGCGCGAACTGCCATTCGAACCGGAACCAGAGATAGATGAGGATCGAGAGGATCGCCAGCATCAGCCCAAGCATGCCGTAGGCGAGAAGTTCGCCTGAAACGCGTGGGCCGACAACTTCGACGCGGCGATAATCGACGGCGTCGCCGAGCGCGCCGCGGACCTTTTGGACGGCTTGCTGCTGCGCGGCATCGCCGCCGGGCTGCTCGGCAACCCTGATCAGTACATCGGCCGGTCCGCCGAATTGCTGTAACTGGATATCGCCCAGGCCGAGTGTACTCAGGGTCGCCCGCATCGCCGCGATGTCGGCGGCTCCGGATTTGGCCTGTACCTCCAGCAGCGTGCCGCCCTTGAAGTCGATGCCGAAGTTCAGGCCGTGGGTGAAGAAAAGCGTGATGGCGATGATCGACAACACTGCCGAGGTCGGGAAGCTGATACGGCGAAACCGCGTGAAATCGAAATGCGTGTTGTCAGGAACAATACGTAACGATGGCAGCAAGCCGAGTGCGCTGACCACGGTCAGCACGACGATCAGAACCCCCAAGGAGATGAGAACCAAATGTGTCACTGCGGGCCCTTAATGCCTAGATAGGCACGCTTTGCGGCCGCTTCCACCGCACCCACCCCGCCACGATCAGGCGGGTCAAGGTAAAGGCGGTGAAAACCGTCGTTATGATTCCGATGCCGAGCGTCACGGCAAAGCCTCTCACCGGCCCGGTGCCGATATAGAACAACACGGCAGCGGCGATAAAGGTGGTGATATTTGAGTCGAGAATGGTCGACAAAGCGCGCTTAAAACCGGCATCGATGGCGGAAATCGCGTTGCGGCCTCCGCGCAGTTCCTCGCGTATACGCTCGTAGATCAGGACGTTTGAGTCGACCGCGATACCGACCGTCAGCACGATCCCGGCGATGCCGGGCAAGGTCAGAGTGGCGTTCAAGAGCGAAAGCAGGCCGAATATCATGGCGACATTAATGGCAACCGCGATGTTGGCGAAGACGCCAAACAGCCTGTAGGTGACGAGCATGAATACGATGACCATGATCGAACCGACGTAGGCGGCAAGTTCGCCCTTTTCGATCGAATCCTGGCCGAGACCCGGACCGACGGTGCGCTCCTCAATCACAGTCAATGGTGCGGGCAGCGCGCCGGCACGGAGCAGGATCGCGAGATCGTTGGCCTGCTGTACCGTGAAGCTACCGGATATCTGCCCGGAGCCTCCGGTGATCGGCTCGCGTATGACCGGCGCGGATATGACTTCATTATCGAGCACGATCGCGAAGGGCTGCCCGACATTCTCCGAGGTCGCTTGCGCGAACTTTCGCGAGCCGGACGTATTGAAGCGGAAGCTGACGATCGGTTCGCCGGACCGCTGGTCGAAGCCGGGCTGTGCATCCGTCAGATCGCCGCCCGAGACGAGAACCTGCTTCTTGATCACATAGGGTATCTTGGGCGAATTGGCGCTCATTAGCACTTCGTCGTCAGGCGGCACCCTGCCCTGTTGCGCCTGATCGGGCGGAACGCTGCTGTCGACCATGCGGAATTCCATCTTGGCCGTTTTGCCCAACAGCTCCTTTAAGCGGCTGGGGTCCTGCAACCCTGGCACCTGAACCAGAATTCGATCCGTGCCCTGCCGCTGGATAACTGGTTCGACCGTGCCGAGCTGATTGACGCGCCGCTCGACGATCTGGATGGATTGCTCGATAGTTTGGCGGATGCGCTCGGTGATCGCGGCTTGAGGGACCGCCAGGCGAATGAGACCTCCGCCGGCGTCCGTGACCTCAAGGCTGCGTTGGCCGCTTGAACCGAGCAGTCCACCCAGCGGCTGCGACAGCTCGCGAAGCTTGGTCAGTGCCGTTTGGAGATCGCTCTCCTTTACGCGAACTTCAACGTTGTCGGCGCGCGAGTTGAGCCCGGTGTAGCCGATCCTGGCATCCCGCAGGGTACGGCGTACGTCATCGCGCACCTGATCCAGCTTTTCCTTTTTGACGTAATTGGAATCGACCTCGAGCAGCAGATACGAACCGCCCTGCAAGTCGAGCCCCAGCACCAGCCGGCGCTGCGCCCATTGCGGCCAGTTCTTGACCTGCAACTCCGGGAAGAAATTCGGAACCGCGCAAAGGCACACGACCAGCGCCGTCAGAATAATCGCCAGCGCCTTCCACCGCGTGAAATACAACATGAGAACTGGACCTGTCAGATACGACGCAGGATTTGATCAGCTCGCGGACGTCTCGTCCTTGATGACGTCGCTTTTTTCCTTGGCCGGCTCGCCCTTGGCGCGCACGCCTGAGATCATCTGCCGCATCTGCCGCACTCGAACGCCATCGGAAATCTCGAATTCGATCTGGTCGTCATCGACCACTTTCGTGACCTTGCCCACGAGGCCACCCGAAGTAACCACGGTATCGCCGCGGCGAATATTCTTTACGAGTTCGGTGTGATCCTTTGCCTTCTTCTGCTGCGGCCGCAGAATCAGGAAATACATGATCACGAAGATCAGCGCGAAGGGCAAAAGGGACATCAACATGCTGTTGGTGTCGCCGCCGGCTCCGGCCTGGGCAAACGCAGGGGTGATCAGCATTCGGACAATCCTCGTGAAACGGGAATGCACCGGCAAAGCCCTCTGGCTGTCCGGCGCGGTCAAATTCGCGCGGACTATAGCGGCCGCGGTCCCAATTGCAACGCTGCCAGACCCGTTCATTGTCTCGGCTTGCGGGCCCCCGTAATGCCCGATAAGGCTGCGTGTTCAGGAACTTCTCAGATGTCGAAAAAACCCCGCAAAACCGCACCTCGCGCCGGCTCTAAAGCCGTGGCGCTGAGAGCTGTAAAGCCAGTGGCAAAACGCCCCTCCGCGGCGGCGCTGGACGATGCTCCGCTGCGGATCGCGCGCGCTCTCGAATCCATAGCCGCCCAGCTTGCGGCATCGTCCCCGAAGGCGGTTGCCGTGGAGTTTTTCGGAAGCGCCGATGCCTTTGTCTGGCACCCGGATGGCAGGCTGACGCCGGTGCCGCGCGTCAGCCGCGTCGATCTCGGCCTGCTCAAGGGTATCGAGCGAATGCGCGACATCCTGATCGAGAACACCGAGCGCTTCGCCAATGGGCTGCCCGCCAACAATGCGCTTCTGTGGGGCGCTCGCGGCATGGGCAAGTCCTCACTGGTGAAGGCGGCGCACGCGAGCATCAACACCGCGCGCGCACCAGCCGAACGCCTGAAGCTGATCGAGATCCATCGCGAAGACATCGAAACCCTGCCTGAACTAATGGACGTGCTACGGGGCTCCGAATTCCGAACGATCGTATTCTGCGACGACCTCTCGTTCGACGGCAACGACGCTTCCTACAAATCGCTGAAGGCGGTGCTTGAGGGCGGCATCGAAGGCAGGCCGGACAACGTCATCCTTTACGCCACGTCGAACCGCCGGCATCTCTTACCGCGCGACATGATCGAGAACGAGCGGTCCACCGCGATCAATCCCGGTGAAGCGGTCGAGGAAAAAGTCTCGCTGTCAGATCGCTTCGGGCTGTGGCTCGGTTTCCACCGCTGCAGCCAGGACGAATATCTGTCGATGGTGAAGGGCTACTGCGCACACTTCGGCATTGAACTCGCCGAAGAAGAACTGGAGCGCGAGGCGCTGGAATGGTCCACGACTCGCGGTTCGCGCTCCGGCCGCGTCGCCTGGCAGTTTACGCAGGAGATGGCGGGAAGAATGGGCGTCAGGCTGGCCGGCAATTAGTCCGTGTTTGCCATTGCCCGGCAAAGGCTGGTTACGCGCCGTTCAGGAATTGGAGTGGGTCAACCGGTGAAGATCCTTTTCGGATCTCGAAATGGAGCTGCGGCGACCCCACCTCGCCCGACTGACCCGATTTGGCAATGACCTGGCCGCGTCGGATGGTATCGCCGCGCTTCACCAACAGTTCACTCGCATGGGCATATGCGGTGACATAACCGTTGGAGTGCCGAACCAGGACCAGATTGCCATAGCCCTTCAATTCATTTCCCGAATACGCCACCACGCCGTCTTCTGCCGCCTTCACCGGCGTGCCCTCAGGCACCGCCAGATTGATGCCGTCATTGGACTTGCCGTTGGTCTTGGCGCCGTAGCTCGTGATGACCTTGCCGCGTACCGGCCAACGGAATGTTGGTAGCGCACCGGTCGCTTCGCTCGGCTTCACCACCGCTTCGGTTGGGGCTTCCTCGATACTGCTGGTCGCCTGCGCCAGCCGCGCGCTTTGCGGAGCGGCCGCTGAGGCCATTTTGCTGGCTGGCACGGTCGCGACCATTGCAGGCTTAAGAGCGGCAGCTGCGGGAACCGCCGCGGTCTTCGAGCCCGGCACGTTAAGCCGGCTGCCAAGCTTGAGCTTGGCCGACGTCTCGAGATTGTTGGCCCGCGCGAGCTCCGTCAAAGAGACGTGATTTCGGCGCGCGATGCTGAGCAGGGTTTCGCCAGGATTGACCACGTGGACGCTTGCCGGTGTTGAGGCTGACACGACGGTCCTGCCGGCCGTCGCTGCGGGAAGCGCCGCCGTGGCGGCGGCCGTTCCATGAGGAATTATGAGCGCCTGGCCTGGCGAAAGCGTCCGCGGCCCCTTGTAATTATTGGCGGTTAGGATCGCGGCCGGCGTGACGTTGTATCGGCGGGCCAGGATATCGAGAGTGTCGCTTGTACCGACAATAATCGTGGTGTTACCGACGGCGGTATGGGTCGCGGCGACCGAGTGCGGCACGCTACCGGTCGTTTCGATCACTGGTTTCGGTGGTGGAGCGTAGGACGAGAGCCCGCGCCCTCCTCCCGATACTCCGGAGGCGACATGGGACTGGGGTGCCGACACCGCCGGCACCCGAGTAAGGGCGGAGGACTGATAGGAAGGCTGCGGCCGGGCATATTGCGGCAGCTCACGACGCTCGACGGAAGGTGTCGGTACAGAACCAGTGGCTTCCGGCTGCGACGCAAAGGGATTGGAAATGGAATTTTGCGAGAGCCGCGTCGACATGTCGGCGCTGCAGCCGGCAAATCCGAACGAGATCAACGCCAGCGCCGCGACGTGCGGTACGCGGCGCGAGCAAAGCAACTCGGCTACACGGGACATGGTTACTCACTCGTACGCAACAAACTGCGTATTTGAGTAAACACGCCCCCAGTAAATAACCGCTTAACCTCTGAATAAGGTGTTGGCCTGAAAGCTAATCCTGAAGCTCAGAGTTCACGGGCTACGCCCGGAAGCGCCGGCACAAACCGCACCTCCACGAGATCCTTACGATCGATGCCGGTCTCGTTTTTAGTGAGACGGGTGAGGGTCTGGATGCCCTGGTGCGGCCCGACCGGCGCGATCAGCAAGCCGCCAGGCTCGAGCCTATCGGTCAGCTCCTGAGGAATTTGCTCCATCGCCGCGGTCACGATGATCCGGTCAAATTGACCGGCACCGACCGGCACGTCGAACCCGTCACCAAGCATCACCTCGACGTTATAGCATTCAAGCTTTTCGAGCCGCGCCCGGGCCGTGTCGGCGAGCGTACGAAAACGCTCGATCGTCAGAACGTGGCCAGCAAGCCGGGACAGAATGGCGGCCTGATATCCGGAGCCCGTGCCGATTTCCAGTACGCGATGGTGCTTCTGGAGCTTGAGCTGTTCGGTCATGTAAGCCACCACGAACGGCTGGCTGATGGTTTGGCCGCACGCGATCCCGAGGGCGCTGTCGCGGTAGGCATCGGGGCGATCTTCCTCTGCCACGAACATTTCGCGCGGAATCTCTTCCATGGCGCGCAAGACCGCTTGATCGCTGATCCCGCGCCGCCGCAGGGTCAGCTGAAACATCATTTTTTCCGGCGCATTTTGTCTAAGGGCCATGGAGAATCTCGCTTGGGGCCTGCCGGTTTGAGTCTAACGGACGGGGTTGAACAAAGTTGATGCAATTTGCGCCGCTGCTCTCAACAACACGGGGCCCAAATCCTGTTCCCGTTGTGGAACCGGCCCTGCAGCTTGACGTTGAAGGGTCGGCTGATCAATCTGCCTCAAACAGCAAGGCAGTACCGCCTTCCGGGGGTCGGCCGCCCACGCCGACATTGCGCGCGTCGGCGTAATTTGCGAACCTCTGGTCGGGATCGGGCAAGGGACTTGGCTTCATGAGTACGACACGGCCCGCCGGCTGTTCGGTGTTCCTCGTTGAGGACGAGGTGATGATCCGGATGATGGTCGCGGACATGCTTGAAGAACTCGGCTACCGCGTTTCGGCCGAGGCCGGCGAGATCGGCGAGGCCATCCGGCTCGCTCAATCCGCCGATTTCGACCTCGCCATCCTCGACGTCAACGTCAACGGGAAGGTGATTTCACCCGTCGCGGACCTGATCAAGGCGCGCAACCGGCCCTTCATCTTCGCCACCGGATACGGCTCCTCCGGTCTGCCCGAGGAACATCGGGATCGTCCCGCGTTGCAGAAGCCGTTCCAGCTGGAAACCCTAAGCAAGATGATCGACACCGCGCTCAAGAGCCCACCGGCTTAGGCGCGAAGGCGCAGCCGGTACGCTCGGCCCAGTCAGGCTCGTCACAAGGCTCAAAGGCCCTACTTCAACGTGTCCGTCAGCGCCTGCGAAAAGGCTTCGTCCGTTCGATCGAGCCGCAGCGGCGTCACAGAGACGTAATGTGCTCCGAGAGCCGCGAGGTCGGTACCTTCGGCCGGCGTATCCATCATCGCGCTGCGCTCAAAACCAATCCAGAAATAGGGATTGCCGCGGCCGTCCCGCCGCTGGTCGATCTTGAGGAAGCCGAGATTGCGCTTTCCCTGCCGCGTTACGCGAACGCCCTTCACATCCTCCGGCGCGCAGGCGGGAAAGTTGACGTTGATGACGGTGTCCTTGGGGACTCCCGCCGCAATGACCTTGCGCAGAATCTCCGGCCCGTATTTCAGCGCGGTGTCCCACAACGGCCGCTCGCGCGTTTCCATGCTGAATTCCTGCGAGAGCGCGAATGACGGCAATCCAAGGATCGTCCCCTCCAGGGCGCCGGCGATCGTGCCGGAATACACCACATCTTCGGCTACGTTGCGGCCCTTGTTGACACCCGACAGGACGAGATCCGGCATCTTCGACCCGAGGACATGACGCGCGCCCATGATGACGCAG
This sequence comes from uncultured Alphaproteobacteria bacterium, assembly GCA_963764155.1. GTDB lineage: Bacteria > Pseudomonadota > Alphaproteobacteria > Rhizobiales > Xanthobacteraceae > Bradyrhizobium. The sequence goes on along the minus strand of CAVXRI010000007.1, from coordinate 209,622 downwards.
TCGGTCGGGGTGCCTCGCACCGCGAAGTGGCGCGGCCCGACCTCCCGCAGCCGCAAGGGATCGTTCAGCGATAGCGAATGCGAGACGCCGGACTGATCGAGTTCCGGCGCTACGATCCACACGTCCTCAGATAACGCGCGCGCTATTTCCTCGACGATCTTCAAGCCGGGAGCGTGGATGCCGTCATCGTTGGTGCAAAGAATTCGCATCCTGTTGATTAACCTTTCGATCGATTTCACACCATCCAGTGCGCCGTCTTATCCTCCGATCGGGGATGAGGCAAACCCTGCAGACTGTGAAAAGGCTCGAGGCGGGCACGATTTTCGCGAGCCTTTGTCGCCGTTGCGCGGCGCGCAGCAACTACCGCCGTACCCGCCACTGCGGGACAAATTTCGCCGATGCGAGCTTTACCCGCAGCGTGAAAGATGGAGTTGATGGCATTGGCGTTGGCTGCTGAATTGCAGGCGGCTCGTTGACGGGCCCGACGTTGTCGGCAGGCCGTTCGGGAGTGCGCGGCATTCCCGGATATCGTGCCCGAGCCAGCTCCATCGCCTTGTCAAAATCCGCTGCATTGAACTGAGGACAGGAACGCGCCTTTTCGACAAAGCCGTCGTCCCATAATCCTGCAATCTCAATATCGAATTCGCCCTTCAATCGCTGGTCGATCGCCTGCAGCCCGTGGCCCGTGACGGACCATTGTCTACCGAGCCAGTAGATGTCGCGATGCAAGGCCATGGACCCGCCGCCCCTCGGACACTCTTGCCGCAGGCCAACAAGATACCGGGACGCAGCGCGTTCGCAACATCGAACGCCGATCGGACGGAGAATCACGGCGCTTATTTATCGCGCTCGATGGCTTTCAATCCGCCCATATAGGGTTGCAGCACGTCCGGCACGGCAATCGAGCCGTCCTGCTGCTGATACGTTTCCATCACCGCGATCAATGCACGGCCAACCGCGGTCCCGGAGCCGTTCAGCGTATGGACGAAGCGCGGCTTGCCGTCGCTTCCGCGGTAGCGAGCATCCATTCGCCGGGCCTGGAAATCGCCGCACACCGAGCAGCTGGAGATTTCGCGATAAGCTCCGCCCTCGCCCTGGCCGGGCATCCAGACCTCGATGTCGTAGGTCTTCTGCGCCGAAAAACCCATATCGCCCGCGCACAACGTCATCACACGATAATGCAGGTCGAGTTGGCGCAACACTTCCTCGGCGCAGGCGAGCATCCGCTCGTGCTCGTCCCTGCCGGCCTCCGACGTCGTAATCGAGACCAACTCGACCTTTGTAAACTGGTGCTGGCGGATCATCCCGCGCGTATCGCGGCCGGCAGCGCCTGCTTCGGCCCGGAAGCATGGCGTCAGCGCCGTCAGGCGCATCGGCAGCTCTTTCTCCTCGACGATGGATTCGCGCACCAAATTCGTCAGCGGCACTTCGGCGGTAGGGATGAGGCCCAAACGTTCGCTTCTCAATCTCGCATCGGGAGAGCCGAGCAATTCACCTTTGATCGCCCAGAACTGGTCGTCCTCGAATTTCGGCAATTGGCCTGTACCGAACATCACCTCATCGCGCACCAGCAAGGGTGGATTGACTTCGGTATAGCCGTGCTCGTTGGTGTGGAGATCGAGCATGAATTGACCGATCGCACGCTCCAGCCGCGCCAGACCTTTCTTCAGCACAACGAAACGGGCGCCGCTTAGCTTCGCGGCGGTTTCGAAGTCCATGAAGCCGAGCGCGACGCCGAGATCGTCGTGCGGCTTCGGCGCAAAGCTGTAGTTGCGGGCCTTGCCGAACACGTGGCGCTGCACGTTGCCGTGTTCGTCGACGCCATCGGGCACCTCGGGCGCGGGCAGCGGCAAGTTGGGGATCGCGGCTATCTTGCCCGCAAGCTCCTCGTCCGCCTGCTTCGCCGCCAATTCGAGCTGTGGCATGGTGGTCTTCAGCTCGGCGACCTCGGCCATCAGCTTGACCGCGCGCGCGTCGTCCTTTGCTTTCTTGGCGTCGCCGATCTCCTTGGATGCCGCATTGCGCCTCGCCTGCGCCTGCTCCGATGCCTGAATGGCCGCGCGACGCGTCTCATCGATCGCCAGCAACGAGGCTGACAATGGCGCAAGCCCGCGTCGTTCCAGCGCCGCGTCAAACGCAGCGGGATTTTCGCGGATCCATTTGATGTCATGCATAACGGGCAATCCTGCGCCAGCCAGCCTATACCGGCCATTCACGTCTCGGCTGCGTTAGATCAAGTCGCGGATGCCCGGGTCAAGGCCCGGGCATAGCGAATCATGGGAAGTCTGGCGCGATGATAGGCGAAACGGGGTAGAGGCACCCTACTCGGCCGCGTTCGCCGCTGGCGGCGCTCCGGTCGAAGGCTGCGCGGCCCCCTTCTTTTCCACGATCCGCACGGCGATGATCGAGCCTTCGTAGAGCGCCAGCAGGGGCAAAGCGAGGGAGGCTTGGCTGAGCACGTCGGGCGGGGTCAGAACGGCCGCAATGATAAAAGCGACCACGATGAAATACCGGCGCTTCTGGCGCAGCATCGTGGAGCTGACGATGCCGATCCGTCCCAATAGCGTCAGGATCACCGGCAGCTGAAATGCGATGCCGAAGGCAAAGATCAACGACATCATCAGGGATAGATATTCCCCGACTTTCGGCAGCAACGCGATCTGCGCGGTCTCGGCGCCTGCGGTTTGCTGCATGCCCAGCGAGAATCGAATCAGCATCGGCAGCACGACGAAATAGACCAGCATCGATCCAAGCAGAAAGAAGATCGGCGTGGCGATGAGGTAGGGCAAGAACGCGCCGCGCTCATGCTTGTAGAGGCCGGGCGCGACGAATTTGTAGATCTGCGTCGCCACGATCGGAAAGGAGATGAACCCTGCCCCGAACAACGCCAGCTTCAACTGGGTGATAAAATATTCCAGAAGGGCGGTGTAAATGAACTTCGAGTTTTCGGCGCCCGCGACCCAGACGAATGGCCAGACCAGCACGTTGTAGATTTGCTTTGCAAAAAAGAAGCAGAAAATGAAGGCAATTCCGAAACCGAGGAGCGCCTTGATCAGCCGCGAGCGCAGCTCGATCAGATGATCCATCAACGGCGCTTTGCTGGCTTCGATGTCCTCGGCGCTCATGACGCTTTGGCGTCCTTGAGCCCGTCGGGCGCGACCTGCGCGGAATCCTGAGGCGGAGAGTGGATTTCGGGCGTGATCGCCAACGGCCCTGCCGCCGGCACATGGGTTTCGGCTTCAGCGAATGTCTGAGCAGTCGGCGCTTCGGGCGTCGTGGGCGTTATCGGCGCTTCGATTGCAGGTGTTTCCGCCGAGGTGACCGAAGGCTTATCGATGTCATCGATCCTGAGCGCGTTGTCGACGTCCCTCTGGAGGGAGGTCATGATGTTGCCACTGGTCAGGCCGGTGGCGGCTTCCTTGACTTCATCAAAGCTCTTCTTGAGGTCCGCCATCTCGGCCTCGCGCATCGCCTCCTGAAACTGGCCCTGAAACTCGGCGGCCATCTTGCGCGCCTTGCTCATCCACTGCCCGATCATGCGAAGCACGCCGGGTAGTTCTTTCGGGCCGATGGCGATCAGCGCGACGACCGCGATGACGACCAGTTCACTCCACCCGATATCGAACATGAAAAAATCCGCTCGCGCGCCAGTTTACCCGACCCTTCTCAAACAGGATCGCGCCGCCGCGTCTCCCTTCGGCTTGCTGTTCAGACCGCTTTGCTGCCGACGTCCGACCGTGCCGCCGTGGACGACGAAGCATTATGATCAATGCTCTTCACCGGCTCGGCCTTCTCGGCGGTCTTGTCGTCGTCCTGCATGCCCTTCTTGAAGGCCTTGATGCCTTGTGCGACGTCGCCCATCAAATCCGAAATCTTGCCGCGGCCAAACAACAGCAGGACGACTGCGATCACAACGATCCAGTGCCAAATGCTAAGCGAACCCATCCTGCAACCCTCCAAACACCTCACGTCCAGGGCCGGTAAGCCAGCCCAAGCTTGCTCGGAACGTAGGCCCGGGAGGTGTCAAAAACAAGGACTTGGAACGGGACAAATCGCTGTCGCAGCTACGTATTATTGCTAAGCATTAACGGGGGACACTAACCGCCGCTTCCGCCTTCCGGTTCGACTGTGGGCGCTAGCGCCAGTTCCAGATCGCCGATTTCGAGCGGGTCTTCGTCGTCGCGGAGCGCGGGGTCATCGGACGGCGTCGGCACGCTGAAACCGGAAGGCAGACGGGAATCCAGCAGCCCCGTGCCCTTCAATTCCTCCAGCCCCGGCAGATCGCCGAGCGCCTCCAGGCTGAACTGTGACAAGAAGGCTTCCGTGGTTCCAAAGGTCAACGGACGTCCCGGCGTCTTGCGCCGACCGCGCGGCCTGATCCAGCCCGTTTCGAGCAGTACGTCCAGCGTGCCCTTTGAGGTGATCACGCCACGGATCTCCTCGATCTCCGCGCGCGTCACGGGTTGATGATAGGCAATGATCGCGAGCATTTCGATCGCGGCTCGCGATAGCCGGCGCGTCTCGGTGCTTTCGCGCGTCATCAGCCAGGCCAGATCGCCTGCGGTGCGGAAGGTCCACTTATTTGCGATCCGAACCAAGTTGACGCCGCGTGAAGCATACTCCGCCTGAAGCCGCGCCAAAGCGCTCTTTATGTCGACGCCGTCGGGCATGCGCTTGGCCAGGGTCGCCTCATCGAGCGGCTCGGTCGAGGCGAACAGTAACGCTTCAAGCAGGCGTAACTCCTCGGGCCGCGCCTGCGGATCGGCAGACTGCCGTTCAATATCGGCTTCGCGTTTCTCGGCCAAACTCGCCATCACAGAATTCCTTCTTCCACTTACTCGACCGGCAGATCCGGCGCGCCCATAGCCGCCTGTGGCGGGCGCTTACGAAAATACAGCGGCGCGAACGCCTCTTTCTGGTTCAATTCCATTTCACCTTCGCGCACCAGTTCCAGCGCGGCAGCAAAGGTTGACGCGAAGACAGTCGCGCGCTGCGAGGGGTCGGCGACGTAGTTCAGCAGATACTGATCGAGGCAACTCCAATCCTCGGCGATCCCAACCAGCCGTTCCAGCGATGCGCGCGCTTCGGCGAGCGACCACACCGTGCGCTTCGCCAGATGGACCGTGGCCAACACGCGATGCTGGCGCTGTGTCGAATAGGCGGTGAGCAGATCGAACAGTGTCGCGGTGTACCTGGGATGCCGGATCTGGGCTATCGTTTCGGGATTTCCGCGAGGGAAAATATCCCGCTGCAATTGCGGCCTGTTCATCAGGCGATTGGAGGCCTCCCTGATAGCCTCGAGCCGGCGCAGCCGATTTGCGAGCGCACTGGCCATTTCCTCAGCGCTTGGCCCATCTGCGGTGGCAGGTTCAGGCAACAGCAGTCGCGACTTCAGAAAGGCGAGCCACGCCGCCATGACAAGGTAATCGGCAGCCAGCTCTAGGCGTATCTTTCGCGCGGCTTCGATGAACTTCAGATACTGGTCGGCGAGTGCGAGAATGGAAATCTTGGCGAGATCGACCTTCTGCTGCCGCGCCAGCGCGAGCAACAGATCGAGGGGACCCTCGTATCCCTCGACGTCGACAACCAGCGAGGGCTCGTCCGCGGTCACCTCGGCGGGGCGCCCGGTCTCAAATGACAGAATTTCAGCGCTCATGCGCCTGCCGCTCCTGCGCGATCGATCAACGCGTCCAATTCCGCCCGGGCCGCTCCCCTATCGAAGGGTTGTGGCGCTTTACGTGACGCTAGCGCCCGCCGCGCACGCTCCAGCGACCGCCCTGATAGCGCGGGCGTATGACCGGCGACCTCGTACATTTCGTCCAGCTTGCCGTTGCAGTGCAGAACCATGTCGCAGCCGGCCACAAAAATCGCCCGGGTCCGCTCGGCGAGCGATCCCGCCAAAGCATTCATCGACACGTCATCACTCATCAACAAACCCTGAAATCCGATCACGCCGCGAATCACTTGCTCGACCATTGTCGCAGAAGTGGTCGCCGGTTGGGCAGGGTCGAGCGCGCTAAACACAACATGAGCGGTCATCGCCATGGGCAGGTTCGCGAGAGGTTTGAAGGCGGCGAAATCGGTGCGTTCGAGCTCATTTTGGGGCGTGTCGACCACAGGAAGCTTGAAATGCGTATCGGCGGTCGCACGGCCATGGCCGGGAATATGTTTGAGTACAGGTAATATACCACCATCCACCAAGCCATTGGTTACCGCACGTGCTATGGCGACGACCGTACCGGGCTCTGTTCCGTAAGCCCGGTTTCCGATGACTCCGTCGGCGCCGGCAACCGGCACGTCAGCCAAAGGTAGGCAATCCACGGTGATACCGAGTTCGGTCAAATCGGCTGCGATTAGCCGGGCGCTCAAACCTGCTGCGGATGTGCCCAATTTGGGGTCGATGCCGTAAAGCGCGGCAAAAAGCGCGCCTGGCGGGTAAACAGGCCAATTCGGCGGCCCGAGACGCTGCACGCGCCCGCCTTCCTGATCGATCAGAACGGGCGCATCCGGCTCACCTAGGGCCTCTCTCAACTCGTGTACGAGAGAAGCGACTTGGGCCGGGCTCTCCACGTTTCGCTTGAAGAGGATGAACCCCCATGGGCGTTCCGCGCGAATGAATTCGCGCTCAGGCGCGCTCAATTCGGTACCGGCGATGCCTGTGATAAATGCCCGTGTCATGCCGGGCCGATTAGCCCGCTGGCGGGCGAAGGGTCAAGGAAATGGCTGTCAATTCCTTTGGACGACGCACTGCCCTCCGGCCGTCTTGAGATTGCCGCAGAACTGGGACGCTTCTTCGGAACTCCCAAACGGACCAACCATGGCTCGGTAATAAACACCCTTGTCGCCGAGATCGGCGCGCTTGATGACGGGCGATTGCGAACCGAGCACGGCAGGGAACTTGCTCTGGAGCGCCTTGAAGGAGGCTTGGGCGTCGGCGTCGCTGCGCTGCGACGATACCTGTACGAGGTACCCGCCGCCGCTTGCGGGCGGCGCTGGTGCGGCCTGCACCGGAGTGTTGACGATGGCGACCTTGGTCTTTGCATCCACAGGAGGAGCCGGGTCAGCTTGCGGCGCCAGCGACAGCGGCGCGGGCGCGCCCGAGGAGGCATTTGCGTTGGCGGATAGCGGGGTGCGTGGCGCGGCGGTCTTCGCGGCCGCTGCCGTTTTCGCCGAAGCCGGTCCAGCCGAATTGACGGGCGTTGCAGCGGCGTCAGGTTGATCGCCGCGGACTGTGAAAGTCCTGATTTTTCGGGGCTCGTTGTTGGGCAGCGTGCCGTTGCTTGGGACAGAGCCGGCGGTTGCTGCCGGTATAGCGCTCGGCGTGACGCTGCCAACCGACGGCGGGTTACCGTTCTGGTTCAGCGCCGGAAACACGACGCGCGGCGCTCCGCCCGGCTTGCCGACGTCCATTGGAGCTTCTTCGCGCGAGACGATCTTTTCGGTGCCCTCGCCCGACGTCATCCGGTCTGGCACTTTGGTCAATCCATCCGAGGGGGCGGGCACGATCTTCGTCGGACTGTTATCGGCCTTGATGATCGGCGGCTCGAACGATCGCGGCGATCCGGCATAGGTGCGATAGGCGAGCGCGCCGCCCGTCCCAACGACCGCCAGCACCAGAACCGCGACGACTGTAACGAGGCGACCGCGGCCCTTCCGGCCGCCCTCCTCCTCGCCTTCATAATCATCCTGATAGGCGTAGGGATCATCGGGGTAAGCGGGATCGCGCTGATAATCCTGCGCACCGGATTCGATCTGACCGTAAAGCGCATCGTCATAGCGCGAGAGATCCTGGCGCGAACCATCACGCTCCTGATCGCCTTCGGGATACAGAGGCTCGTCCTGATATTGTTGGTCGGATGCAGGTTGCTGGACAGCGTATCGATGCAGAGGGTGCACGGAGCCAGGCTGATAGTTCGCCTCCTCGGCCATCTCGTATCCAGGTACTTCCCCCTCAGCTTCCCTTGGCAATTCCTGCCGATTAGCCCGCTGCAACCACGGCGGCGGTCCGGCAGACCCGTGATTCACTTCGGCCGGGGGCTGGTACTCATCGCGCTGCTGCGACGGTGGCGGAGCAATCCGCCCCATATCGGTCTGACCAATCAGCCGGGCCAACTCAGCCAGTGGATCGCTCTCATCGCCTCCGGACGCGTGTTGACTACCGCCGCGATCGTAACCCTCGGCGGGAAAAGGCCTGTTCTGATATCGATCAGCCATCGTGATGATGCGTCCCCTTCGGGATAGCCGCCAACCCACACTCTCATACGAACCGGCCCCTGCCGGATGACAACAGGTACTGACCTGATGCGATCGGTCAACCTACCGCATTTCGGTCGGCGCATCGACGCCAAGAATGGCCAAGCCCGATGCCAAAACCGATACGACGCCCTGAACCATAGCCAGCCGCGCCTTTGTGATCACTGCATCATTATGGATAATGAAGCGTAAATAGGGCAAATCGCGTCCCTTTGTCCAAAGCGCGTGAAATTCGCTTGCCAGATCATAGAGGTAAAAAGCGATTCGGTGTGGCTCATGTGCCGAGGCCGCCGCCTCGACCATTCGGGGGTAGAGCGCCAGCCGGCGCAGCAGGTCGAGTTCCGAAGCATCGGTCAGCCGATCCACGGCCGCATCCCTCAGGAATGCCGCCCGGGCGACGGCCGCCTCCGGCAGCTCCGGAAGCACCTCGCGGGCGTTGCGGAACACCGAGTAACCCCGGGCGTGGCCGTACTGCACATAGAAGACGGGGTTCTCGCGCGATTGCTCGATAACCTTTGCGAGGTCGAAATCCAGCACCGCGTCGTTCTTGCGGTAAAGCATCATGAACCGAACAGCATCCTTGCCGACCTCATCGACCACTTCGCGAAGTGTGACGAAATCGCCGGATCGTTTCGACATTTTCACCGGCTCGCCGCCGCGCAGAAGTTTAACGAGCTGCACGATCTTGACGTCCAGCGTGGCCTTGACCGGCGGTGACCGCCTTGACTGCCGCCTGCATTCGCTTGACGTAGCCGCCGTGATCGGCGCCGAACACGTCGATCAGGTCGGTGAAGCCGCGGTCGAACTTGTTTTTATGATTGGCGATGTCGGACGCGAAGTAAGTATAGGAGCCGTCCGACTTCACCAGCGGCCGGTCGACATCGTCGCCGTAGGCGGTGGCGCGAAACAGTATTTGTTCGCGATCTTCGTAATCCTCGACGGGGCCCCCCTTCGGAGGAGGCAAGCGGCCCTCATAGACATCGCCCCGGGACCGCAGGAAATCGATGGTCTCGCTGACCTTGTTGTTGCCGCTCTCGATCAGCGATCGCTCGGAAAAGAAGACGTCGTGGTGGATGTTAAGCGCCGCGAGATCGCCCCTGATCTCATCCATCATCATTGCGATGGATTTTTCGCGAATAATCGGCAGCCACTTGGGCTTCGGGCATGGCGCTCAGCTTGTCGCCGTACTCGCTAGCGAGGGCCTGCCCAACCGGCTTTAAATAGTCCCCGGGATAAAGCCCCTCAGGAATTTTGCCGATCTCCTCGCCAAGCGCTTCGCGATATCTCAGGAAGGCGGAACGCGCGAGGACGTCCACTTGGGAGCCAGCATCGTTGATGTAATATTCACGCGTGACATCGTGCCCGGCGAACTGCAGCAGGCTACTCAGCGCATCACCGAACACGGCGCCGCGGCAATGCCCCACATGCATCGGGCCGGTCGGATTGGCCGAGACATATTCGACGTTGACCTTTCCGCCCGAACCGTCTGCGCCTCTGCCATAGGACTGGCCTTCACGCAGAACCGTACGTAGCGCGTCCGCCCAAACATCAACCCGCAAAGTGAGATTGATGAAGCCGGGTCCGGCGACTTCGACCGAGGCAATCAGATCGTCTGCGCGCAGGCGGGCCGCGATCTGTTCGGCGAGATCGCGAGGTTTTGCCTTTGCCTCCCTGGCAAGCACCATCGCCGCATTGGTCGCCATATCGCCATGCGATGCGTCGCGCGGCGGCTCGACCACTACCCTTGAGAAATCGACCCCCGCGGGCCAGTTGCTTTCGGCGGCAAGCGCGCCGCACACCTCACGAACGCGCGCGAGCACGTCCGCAAACAGATGTGGAGATGCTGATTGATCGGCCATCGCCGCCGCCTAACGCAAATCCGGGGTCGAGTCAAAAAGCCTTTGATGCTCCGTCAAGGCAAAACGGTCGGTCATGCCCGCGATGAAATTGCCGATACGTCTGGCGCGCTCGGCCCCGGTCTCGTTGGCGGCGCCTTCCAGCCATTCGGGGGGCAGATCGGCGGGCGACTTCTGATAACGCGCAAACAGGTCAAACAGAATTTGTTCGGCCTCCTCCATCACCCGCATTACTCGTTGGTGGCGGTACATGCGCTGCCTCAGGAAGGCCTTGATGTCGGCCTCTTGCCGGGCGACCTCGAGCGGAAAGGCGATCAGCGCACCTGCTTGCTGACGGACATCATCGGCAGATTGCGGCTGCGCGGCTTGCAATCGTCTGTTCGTCTCAAAGATCACAGCTCCGATCAGGAACGAGATCAGTTCTCGAACCAGTTCGGCGCCCCTTCTGTCGTCGTCGAGCCCGGGATGGTGCTTCGAAATATCGGCGATGATTTCAGCGGGCAGCGGCATCACCCTGAGATCGTCGACACCGAAGAGCCCGGCGCGCAGGCCGTCGTCGATGTCGTGGGCATCGTAGGCGATGTCGTCGGCGATAGCGGCCGCTTGCGCCTCTAGCGAAGCATAGCTCCACAATTCCAGATCGTAGATGCGGTTGTAATCGGATATTCCGACAGGAATGCCGCGATCGCTATAGCGGCCCGTGGCGGCCCCGCTCCGATCTGTCAGCGGTCCGTTGTGCTTGACGATCCCCTCCAACGACTCCCAGCTCAGGTTGAGCCCGTCGAACTCGGGATAGCGGTGTTCCAAGGAGGTCAGAACACGCAAGGTCTGCGCGTTGTGATCGAACCCGCCATGAGCGTGCAGGCACACGTCGAGCGCCCGTTCGCCGGCGTGACCGAACGGCGGATGCCCGAGATCGTGGGCCAGCGCCAGCGTTTCCGTGAGATCCTCATCCAGCCCGAGTTGCCGGGCCAGCGCACGGGCGATCTGCGCCACCTCCAGCGAATGGGTCAGCCGGGTGCGATAGTGATCCCCTTCATGAAATACGAAGACCTGTGTCTTGTGCTTCAAGCGACGAAAGGCCGTGGAATGAATAACGCGGTCGCAATCGCGCCGGAACGGACTGCGGGTCTTGCTCGGCGGCTCCAGAAATTGCCGTCCGCGGCTCCGGTCGGGATCGCAGGCATAGGGCGCGCGGGGGGCAGCCATTCCGACCGACACGGCTTTTTAGTCCTTATCCATTTGATTCCGCGTGTATACGCACTTAACTATGTCCGAGGCGGGATACCACATGAATTCGGTATCACGCCGGTTTTGGAGATATATCGATGACCACAGCCGTCACGATCAGCGAGCGGGCGGCCCGCCGCATTGGCGAAATCCTGAAAAAAGAGGGCGACGGCGCCAAGCTTCGTATTAGCGTCGAGGGCGGCGGCTGCTCCGGTTTTCAATACAAGTTCGACATCGAGCACGCGCAGGCGAGCGACGATTTGGTGATCGCCCGCGACAGTGCGGTCGTGCTGGTCGATCCGGCCTCGGTGCCGTTCCTGGCCGGGTCCGAAGTCGATTTCGTCGACGATTTGATCGGGGCATCCTTCCGGGTGGTCAACCCCAATGCCACCGCGTCCTGCGGCTGCGGCACCAGTTTCTCGATCTGAGGTTTCGGTATGAATAGCTGGGGCTCTCGGCCGGGACTGTCTGCATGCGTATAGCCACGTGGAACGTCAATTCTATCAGGCAACGGCTTGAGCACCTCTTGACCTGGCTGAAGGACTGCTCGCCGGACATCGTCTGCCTGCAGGAAATCAAATGCGTCGACGACGCCTTTCCGCGGCGGGAAATCGAGGCGCTCGGGTACAACGTCGTTACCCACGGCCAGAAAACGTTCAACGGGGTCGCGCTGCTCTCGAAGCTTCCCTTCGACGAAACCAAAACCGGACTCGCCGGCGATGATGAAGACGCTCACGCCCGCTTCCTGGAAGGCGTCGTGACGCTTAAGCAGGGCGTACTTCGGATCGCGTGCCTTTATCTGCCGAACGGCAACCCGGTCGGGACCGAGAAATATCCTTACAAGCTGAAATGGATGTCGCGGCTGCTTGAGTATTCGCGGGAGCGGCTCAAAGCCGAAGAACCGCTCGTCTTGGCCGGTGACTTCAACGTCATCCCGGCGGCGCAGGACGTTTACAATGCGCCGGCCTGGGTTAATGACGCGCTTTTTCGCGCGACAACGCGCGAAAGCTTTCAATCGCTTCTAGGGCTCGGGCTCACCGACGCGCTACGAGCCGTCAATGATGCTCCCGGCCAGTACACGTTTTGGGATTATCAGGCCGGCGCATGGCAGAAAAATTGGGGACTGCGCATCGACCATCTGTTGCTGTCGCCGCAAGCCAGCGACCGCCTCACCCAAGTCGGGATCGACAGCCATGTGCGGACTTGGGAGAAGCCGTCGGACCACGTTCCAGTCTGGGCCGATTTCGATCTTGAGACCGCCTAGAGGCAATTAACCAAACCTCTAGTCCCGTCTGCCCTGCACCCAATGCTCGAGCATCTGCAGCGCCATGGCGCGGTCATCGTCGGACGCTTTGGCGATCGCCCGATTGTAGTTTTCCTTGATCCAGACTTCGTCCGGCCCGGCGCTGTCACGTGCTAGCGTGAGCCACATCAGACCGCGGGCGGGCTGACGGGGCAACTGCTCGCCGTTGAACAGCATTTGCCCGAGCAACGCCTGCGCCTGATGCTGACCCTTTTGGGCCGCAAGCCCAAGCCAGCGAGCACCATAGCGGAAATCATCCCGCGATCCGCTCACGCCTTTCAGATAAAGCCTGCCGAGATCGTACTGCGCATCCGCATTGCCGAAATACGACGCTGCGTAAGAGAACATCTCGCGAGCCCGATCAGGGTCGGCGCTGATCTTGGAGTTCGGAATACCGGCGAGATAGTACCGCCCGAGCGCAACAAAGGCATTGGCCACGATCGCTGCCTGCGGCGCCGAAGGGCTGTCTTCCGCATGGGCGTTGGCGATGCGGCTGAAATACTCAAACGCGCGCAGGTCGTCCTGGGTAACGCCATCGCCATTGGCGTACATCCTGCCCAATCTCCATTGCGCCACGGGATGGCCGCCCTCAGCAGCGTATTGCAGCGCGGTAAGCGAGGTCTCGGGTCGCGGGAACAGCCTTCTTCAGAGCGGCCGCTGCTCCAGGCTGCGCTGATACGACAGGAATAGGATCCTGGTTTACCGGCGCGCCATCGAAGGCAACGGCCGGCGCGGCCAGCGGGGCGACCCCCAAAATCAACGCAAAAAGGATACGCTCAAATGTCCGCATAGCACTGTTTCTCGTGTGCACTACCTGGGTGGGTTACGGCCCCGTCCACTGCCGGCCCAACCTGCTGGGCATACTTCCACAACGCACCCGACGTATGATTGGTCTCGCGAGGTCTCCACTTGGTTCTACGTTCCGCGAGCTCCGCTTCAGTCAATTTTACGTTAAGTGTGCCTGCGACGGCATCGATCTCGATGATGTCGCCGTCCTGCAACAAGCCGATTGGTCCGCCCACGGCTGCTTCCGGGCCTACATGGCCGATGCAGAAGCCCCGGGTGGCGCCGGAGAACCGGCCGTCGGTGATCAGGGCGATCTTGCCGCCCATCCCCTGCCCGGTCAGCGCCGCCGTGGTCGAGAGCATCTCGCGCATGCCGGGGCCGCCACGCGGCCCCTCATAGCGGATCACGATGACCTCGCCCTCACGGTAGGTTTTCTTCTGGACAGCTTCGAACGCATCCTCCTCACGATCGAAGCAGCGCGCCGGACCGGTAAATCTCAGGTTCGACATGCCCGCGACCTTCACGATCGCTCCTTCCGGCGCGAGATTTCCCTTCAGGCCGACCACACCGCCAGTAACGGTGATCGGCTTGTCGGCGGGCCGCACCACATCCTGGTGCGGATTCCATTTCACGCTTTTGAGATTTTCGGCGATGGTCCGGCCCGGTCACGGTCAAGCAATCCCCGTGCAAATAGCCATTATCGAATAAGGTCTTCATCAACAAGCGGAATGCCGCCAGCTTCGAACATGTCTTTGGCGACATAACGACCACCCGGCTTCAAATCCGCGACATACGGTGTCTTTTTGAAGATTTCCGCGACGTCGAACAAATCGAATTTGATACCGCATTCATTCGCGATCGCCGGCAGGTGCAAGGCCGGCATTAGTCGAGCCGCCGGACGCCGCTACCACTGCGGCAGCGTTCTCCAGCGACTTGCGCGTGACGATGTCGCGCGGGCGGATGTTCGAAGCGATCAGCTCCATCACCTTCTCGCCGGCGGTCATGCAGAAGGAATCGCGGATTTCGTAAGGTGCCGGCGCGCCCGCCGAATAGGGCAATGCGAGGCCGATCGCCTCTGACACCGTCGCCATGGTGTTGGCGGTGAACTGTGCGCCGCAAGCGCCTGCTGATGGACAAGCCACCCGTTCGATTTCGTCCAGATCGGCGTCCGACATCTCGCCGACCGAATGCTTGCCGACGGCCTCGAACATGTCCTGCACCGTGACCTGCTGGCCTCGGAAATTGCCGGGCAGGATCGATCCGCCATAGATGAAGATCGAGGGCACGTTGAGCCGCACCATCGCCATCATCATGCCCGGCAGCGACTTGTCGCAGCCGGCGATGCCGACCAGGGCGTCATAGGCGTGGCCGCGCACGGTCAACTCGACGGAATTGGCGATGCATTCGCGCGACGGCAGCGACGAACGCATGCCGTCATGGCCCATGGCTATGCCGTCGGTCACGGTGATGGTGCAGAATTCGCGGGGGGTGCCGCCGGCGGCACGCCACGCCCTTCTTGACCGCCTGGGCCTGACGCATCAGGGCGATATTGCACGGAGCGGCCTCGTTCCAGCAGGAAGCGACGCCGACGAACGGCTGGTGGATCTGCTCGGTCGTCAGCCCCATGGCATAGAGATACGAGCGATGAGGCGCGCGCTCGGGGCCCTCCGTCACGTGACGGCTCGGCAGCCTCTTCTTGAGTTGGTCTTGGCGTCCATCGCGACCTGTTTCCGCGGCCATCTCTTGTCAGACCCGGAAGAACCCTGGGACAGGATTTTCCTTGCCTTCGCGAATGCCGTAGCCGTCGGCCCGCGAAAGATCATTTCATGGAGGGGTGTGGCAAAAAAGCGGCGTAGCCAGCGTGGCTCCGGAATGTTGCTTAAATGTTCGCGACTTGTTGCGGCAACGCAACAATCGTGGCTTTCCGGCAACCCCTGCCGATCCAATTCGGATAATGCGGATTCTGCGCCACAACTTACAATCGTATCTATTCCACGCTTGACGTTGGCCGCCTTGATCATCGGCCACCATTTCGCGATCTCGGCTTTCTGCCAGGCGCCGAGCGCCGCCGGCGTCAAGCTGGTCCTTCGGCGGCATCTGCAGCCCGAGATTCTCGAGTTGCTTGCGTACCGCGGGATCGCTCAGCGCCTCGACGGCCGCGGCATTGAGCTTGTGCGACGATCTCCTTCGGCGTGCCTTTCGGCACCCAAAGCCCGGACCACAGCGTCATGTGAAATCCGGGCAGGCCTGCCTCGTCGGTGGTCGGAATGTCCGGCGCCAGTCTCGACCCGCTTGTCGTCGGTGACGGCATAGGCGCGGATCGTGCCGGCGCGGACCTGGTTGATCGAGTTGGAGGTCTGGTCGACGATCAAGTCGATCTGGCCGGCGA
Organism: uncultured Alphaproteobacteria bacterium; assembly: GCA_963764155.1. Taxonomy (GTDB): domain Bacteria; phylum Pseudomonadota; class Alphaproteobacteria; order Rhizobiales; family Xanthobacteraceae; genus Bradyrhizobium. Next base: position 193,805 of record CAVXRI010000007.1, on the reverse strand, counting down.
CAAGGTCGTTCATCGCCGGCGCCGTGCCGCGATAAGGCACGTATTGCAGCTTGATGCCGGTGGCGCTTCTCGAAATAGAGCCCGGCGATATGGCTGCCCGATCCCGCGCCGGCGGTGCCGGCGGTAGCGCGGCGTCGGCCGCGCTTTCAGCCAGGCCAGCAGCTCCTTCAGCGATTTGGCCGGCACCGCGTTCTTGCTGACGATGATCATGGGATTGCTCGGCAACAGCACCACCGGCTCGAGATCGGCCACGAGATCGTAGCCGAGCTTGTAGATCGCGCCGTTGGCGACATGGGTGCCGAGATGGCCGAAGCCGACGGTGTAGCCGTCGGGCGCGGCATGCACCACGCGGCCGACGCCGATCGAGCCGCCGGCGCCCGTAACGTTCTCGATCAGGATGGCTTCGCCAAGCGCAGTCTTCATCCGCTCGGCCAGGATCCGCGCCATCGCATCGGACGGACCGCCGGCCGAAAACGGCACCACGATGGTGATCGGATGCGATGGAAACTTGTCCGCATGCGCTGCCGCGCCGAACGCCAGCAGCGCGATCAAGACGGCCAGAACTGTTCTTCGCATCGTACTCCTCCACCGCTGCGCGCCGAAACTCAAGCTTCGCGTAATCGATCGGCTGATGGCGATCGAGCGTGCGCGTCACCGGCGGCAACGGATATTTAAGTCCGGTCGCGCAATTGAACAGCATCACGCGATCGCTTTTCGTCACGCGGCCGTCGGCCAGGCTTTGCTTGTAAGCCGCGTAGGTCGCCGCGCCTTCCGGGCACAGCAACAGCCCTTCCTCGCGCGCGACTTCGTTCAGCGCAGCGGAGATCTTCTCGTCCGTCGACCGCGATGGCAAAGCCTTTGCTCTCGCGCACCGCGCGCAGGATCAGGAAATCGCCGACCGCCTGCGGCACGCGAATGCCGGACGCGATGGTGTGCGCATCCTCCCAGCGCGGCGCGTGCTCGGTGCCGTTCTCGAAAGCGCGCACCATCGGCGCGCAACCGGCCGCCTGCACCGCGACCATGCGCGGCCGCTTGGAGCCGATGAAGCCGATCGCCTCCAGTTCGGCAAAGGCCTTCCACATGCCGATCAGGCCGGTGCCGCCGCCGGTCGGATAGAAGATCACGTCGGGCACCTCCCAGCCGAGCTGTTCGGCGAGCTCCAGCCCCATCGTCTTCTTGCCCTCGATCCGGTAGGGCTCCTTCAGCGTCGAGGTGTCGAACCAGCCGGCCTTGGCCTTGCCTTCGCCGACGATCTTGCCGCAATCGTCGATCAGCCCGTTGACGCGGTAAACGGTCGCGCCCTGCAGCTCGATCTCGCTGACATTCACTTCGGGCGTATCGGCGGGACAGAAGATCGTGGTCTTGATGCCGCAATTACGTGGCGTAGGCCGCAAGCGCCGCGCCGGCGTTGCCGTTGGTCGGCATCGCCATGTGCTTGATCCCGAGCGCCTTGCCCATCGATACCGCCATGACGAGACCGCGCGCCTTGAACGATCCGGTCGGCAACCGGCCCTCGTCCTTGACGATGATTTCGCCGCCGCCAAGTTTTTTGCCGAGCTTCGGCAAGCCGGATCAGCGGCGTCGTGACTTCGCCGAGACTGACGATGTCCGCGCATTTGCGCACCGGCAGCATCTCGCGGTAGCGCCACAGATCGGCCGGCCGCTGCTCTAAGCGCATCCTTGCTCAGCGCCTTCTTAACCCCGGCCAGATCGTAGCGCACCAGCAGCGGCTTGCCCGCTTTCGACAGATTATGGACTTGGTCGGCGGGATAATGATCGCCTTCCATTGCGCATTCGAGATGGGTCACGAACGTCGGACGTTCGATCGTCAGATTGTCATTGTCTTTCACGGATTAAGGTTCTTTCTTGCGCGGTATCGGGCTTCGATATCATGCCCGAGTTATATGTTCAGGACACGGCCATACGCGTCCAGCACCGCTTCCTTCATCATTTCCGACAAAGTCGGGTGCGGGAAGATCGTGTGCATCAGCTCTTCTTCGGTCGTTTCAAGGTTCATGGCAATCACGTAGCCCTGGATCAACTCCGTCACCTCGGCGCCGATCATGTGCGCGCCCAGGAGCTGGCCGGTCTTCTTGTCGAAGACAACCTTGACGAGGCCCTGATCCTCGCCGAGCGCAATCGCCTTGCCGTTACCGACGAACGGAAAGCGGCCGACGCGAATTTCTCGGCCGCCTTCTTTCGCTTTCGCCTCGGTCAGTCCGACTGAGGCGACTTGCGGATTGCAATATGTGCACCCGGGAATGAGGTTCTTGTCCATGGGATGCGGATGGAGGCCTTTGATGGCTTCGACGCAGACGACGCCTTCATGCTCCGCCTTGTGCGCGAGCATCGGCGGGCCCGCGACGTCGCCGATCGCGTAGATGCCGGGGACGCTGGTCTTGCATTGACCGTCGATAACAATGACGCCGCGCTCGGTTTTGACGCCGAGTTTTTCCAACCCAAGGTTTTCGATATTTCCGACCACACCGACGGCCGAGATCACGCGGTCGAATTCGAGCGGTGTGCGGCTTACCGTTGCCGTCGTCGATGGTCGCGACAACACTGTCGCTCTTTTTATCGAGCTTCGTAACCTTGGTGTTGGTGAGTATCTTGATGCCTTGTTTTTCAAACCGCTTGCGCGCGAGGCCGGCGATCTCGGCATCTTCCACGGGAAGGATTTGCGGAAGTACCTCGACGACAGTCACGTCGGCGCCCATCGTGTGGAAGAAGGAGGCGAATTCGATGCCGATTGCGCCGGAGCCGACAACCAGCAGCGACTTCGGCATCTTTTCCGGGACCATGGCTTCAAAATAAGTCCAAACCAGCTTCTGGTCGGGCTCCAGACCCGGCAGCACGCGCGGTCGAGCACCGGTTGCAAGGATGATGTGCTTGGCTTGATACGCGCCCTCACCCAGCGCGCCCTTCGGTCCCTCGACATTCGATTTCTTCACCGTGACCTTGCCGGGCGCATCGATTGATGCTTCGCCCCAGATCACCACGACCTTGTTCTTCTTCATCAGGAATCCGACGCCGTCATTCAGGCGTTTCGAAACGCCGCGCGAGCGTTGCACCACGGCCTTGGGATCGTAGGAGACCTTCTCGGCGGACAATCCATAGTCCTTGGCGTGTTGCATGTAGTGAAAAATTTCCGCCGAACGAAGCAGCGCCTTGGTCGGGATGCAGCCCCAATTAAGACAAATGCCGCCAAGGTAGGATTTCTCCACGATCGCGGTTTTGAACCCGAGTTGTGCCGCGCGGATCGCAGTGACGTAGCCGCCCGGTCCCGAGCCGATGATGATGATGTCGAAGGATGTGTCGGGCATCATGAATCCGATTGAAAGAGAGCGACCGAAAACACAGTCCAGCCAAGCGAGGCCAATGAGGCGCCCGTTAGCATGATCTGGAATTGAAGAAGATCAATAAAGACACTGCCTCAGACCATCATCATGACGGGATTTTCGATCAGCATCTTGAACGCGCCTATCAACTCCGCGCCGAGCGCGCCATCGACGGCGCGATGATCGCACGACAGCGTCACGCTCATCATGTGCGCGATTTCAATTTTGCCATGACGCACCACGGCGCGCTCCTCGCTGGTGCCGACCGCAAGTATCGTGGCGTGCGGCGGATTGATCACGGCGGTAAAATCCTTGATGCCGTACATGCCGAGGTTGGACACGGCCGTGGTGCCGCCCTGATATTCCTCGGGCTTGAGTTTTCGTGCCCGAGCGCGCGCTGCGAAATCTTTCATCTCACCCGAGATCGTCGAGAGCGACTTGGTCTCCGCCTTGCGGATGATGGGGGTAATGAGGCCACCGGGCATCGCGACGGCCACGCCGATGTCGGAATGCTTGTGTTTCAGCATCCCGCCTTCGGTCCAGCTCACATTGCAATCGGGGATCCTCTGTAGCGCGGCCGCCATCGCCTTAATGACGAAGTCGTTGACCGAGAGCTTGTAAGCCGGCTTTTTTTCCTTGTCCTTTGGTGCTGCCGAATTGATCTCTTCGCGCGCCCTGAGCAGGTTGCCGATGTCACAGTCGATCGTGAGATAAAAGTGCGGAACGGTTTGCACCGACGCCGTGAGCCGTTGCGCGATGGTGCGACGCATGCCGTCGTGCGGCACCACCTCATACGAACCGGGTTCGAACAACGCCAATATCTGCTTGTCCGACATCGATGGGGACAACGCGGGGCCACCTGAAGGCGTCGCAGCCGGCGCTTTCAGCCCTTTGCCAGACTTGGCTTGCTCTACATCCCGCGCGATGATCCGGCCATGCGGGCCGCTACCGTTGATCCGCCCAAGCTGGATGCCGGCGTCCCTGGCAAGGCGCCGCGCGAGCGGCGACGAAAAGATTCGGCCTTGGCCATTACCTTGATGCGCGGGCGCTACGGTCTGGGGAGCCGGTACAGATGCCGGAGGTGATTTACTGGGCGGGGCTGGAACGGGCGCCGGCGTTGGCGCGGCGGCCTTGGCCGGCGCTTCAGCCGGCTTCGGGGCTGGTTTTGCAGTAGCTGCCCCCGCCGTCTTCACGTCTTCGCCATCGCCGGCGAGCACGGCAATCACGTCGTTAACGGGTACATCCTGTGTACCTTCAGCTACCAGTATCTTGGCGATCGTCCCCTCATCGACCGCTTCGACCTCCATCGTCGCCTTGTCGGTCTCGATCTCGGCGATCACATCGCCCGATTTGACCTTGTCACCTTCCTTTTTGAGCCACTTGGCAAGGTTGCCCTTCTCCATCGTCGGCGACAGCGCGGGCATGAGAATGTTGATCGGCATTGTCAGTGACCTTGTTGGGGCCGAGGAGTGGTGCCGCCCATATCGGTCGGCCGGGCGATTTCGGCTTCGAACATGTCGAGGATGCGTGCCAGCGCTTCGTCCTCGGTGAAGGCGCTCTCGCGCGCATAGGCCCGCGCGGCATGGCGCGCCACGTCGACCAGCAGCAGGCCCCACATGTCCGGCTCATCGAACGCACGTGTGAAGGCTATCGAGAGCCCGCCATCGACGACGAACGCCCGCAAGACCTCCGTGGCATCATCGCGGCCCATGACATCCGGAGGCAATGGCTGCTCTTTCGGACCGGCCATGGCTCACCGATAACAGACGGTTTTGGCGGCTTCGACCACCTCGGCGACGGATGGTAAGGCGAGCTTTTCGAGGTTCGCCGCGTAGGGCATCGGCACGTCCTTGCCTGACACCCGCAAGACGGGGGCATCCAGATAATCGAAGGCGTGTTCCACGACGCGCGCCGCGATCTCGGCGCCCACACCGTTCTGCTGCCAGCCTTCCTCTACCGTCACAACGCGGCCGGTCTTCTTGACGGAGGCGACGATGGTGTCGGTATCGAGCGGACGCAATGTCCTGAGATCGATGACCTCTGCCTCGATGCCCTCCTTGGCGAGTTCTTCGGCCGCGCTCAGGGAATAAGTCATGCCGTTCGACCAGGAGACGATCGTGACGTGACCACCGGAGCGGACCACACGCGCCTTGCCGATCGGAATCACATAATCGTCGAGCTTCGGCACTTCTCCGGAATGCCCGTACAGCATCTCGTTCTCGAGAAAGATGACCGGGTTAGGATCGCGGATCGCGGACTTCAAAAGTCCTTTGTAATCGGCGGCAGAGAACGGCGCGATTACCTTGAGGCCCGGAATCTGCGAATACCACGCCGAATAATCCTGGCTGTGCTGGGCGGCGACGCGAGCGGCGGCGCCATTGGGCCCGCGGAACACGATCGAGCAGCCCATTTGCCCGCCGGACATATACAGCGTTTTGGCCGCGGAGTTGATGATCTGGTCGATGGCCTGCATCGCGAAGTTGAAAGTCATGAACTCGACGATCGGCTTCAAGCCCGCCATCGCAGCCCCGATGCCGACCCCAGCAAAACCATGCTCGGTTATTGGCGTGTCGATCACGCGTCTGGCGCCGAACTCCTGGAGCAGTCCCTGCGTGACCTTGTAGGCGCCTTGATACTCTGCAACCTCTTCACCCATGATGAAGACGTCGGGGTCGCGCCGCATTTCTTCCGCCATCGCATCCCGCAGCGCTTCGCGGATCGTCATGGTCACCATTTCGGTGCCCGCAGGCACCTCTGGGTCTGGCTCAGCCACCGCCTGCGCCGCCACCTTTCTTTCCTGACGTTCGAACTTGCCATCAGAACTGCCCGGGGCGGGAGCTTCCGCCTTAGCCGGGGCAGGTGGCGCCGATTCTGCTGCTTTTTCCTGCTTCGCCGGCGAGACCGTATTGGCGAGATCGGCAGCGCTTTCGCCGTCCGAGAGTATGGTTGCAATCGGCGTGTTCACTGCAACGTCGGCGGTGCCTTCCGCAATAAGTATCTTGCCGAGCGTGCCCTCGTCGGTCGCCTCGACTTCCATCGTTGCCTTATCAGTCTCGATTTCGGCGATCACATCACCCGACCTGATCGCCTCGCCCTCCTTCTTCAACCATTTCGCAAGGTTGCCCTTCTCCATGGTCGGAGACAGCGCAGGCATCAGCACTTGAATTGGCATGGGAGCTCCGAATTAAGCTTGCGCCTGCTCAGCGATAGATGTCGGTGTAAAGTTCGGAAGCATCGGGCTGGGGATCGTGTTGCGCGAAATCCGCCGCAGCGTTGACGACCTCGCGTACCTCGGCATCGATCGCCTTCAATTCCTGTTCGCTCATCTGCTTGTTGGCGAGTAAGCGATTGCGCACCTGCTCGATCGGGTCCTGGTCGTGGCGAACCTTATCGACCTCTTCGCGCGTCCGGTATTTAGCGGGATCAGACATGGAGTGGCCGCGGTACCGATAGGTTTGCATCTCCAGAATGTATGGCCCATTGCCCGCCCGGCACCATGCGACCGCCTTGTCGCCGGCAGCCTTCACCGCACGCACGTCCATCCCGTCGACCTGGTCGCCCGGAATATTGAATGAAGCGCCCCGCTTGGAGAAATCCGTTTGAGCGGAGGAGCGAGTGACCGAGGTGCCCATGGCATAGCGGTTGTTCTCGATGACATAGATCACCGGGAGCTTCCAAAGCTCCGCCATGTTGAAGCTTTCATAGACCTGGCCCTGGTTAGACGCGCCATCGCCGAAATAGGCCAGACTGACGAAATCGTTCTGCCGATATCGGTTGGCAAAGGCCAACCCCGTACCGAGCGGAACCTGAGCACCGACGATCCCGTGCCCGCCGAAGAAGTTTTGTTCCTTGCTGAACATGTGCATGGAGCCGCCCTTCCCCTTGGAATAGCCGCCCCGGCGTCCGGTCAGCTCGGCCATGACACCTTTGGCTTCCATTCCGCAGGCCAGCATATGCCCGTGGTCGCGGTATCCTGTTATGACTTGATCGCCCTTTTTCAGGGCCATCTGCATGCCGACGACGACAGCTTCCTGACCGATGTAGAGGTGGCAGAAGCCGCCGATCGCACCCATGCCGTAGAGCTGGCCGGCCTTCTCCTCGAACCGCCGGATCAGCAGCATGTCGCGCAACGCGACCAGCTCTTGTTCTTTGGTGAGTGCGGGTGGTGACCCGTTTCCCTTTTCCTGCACAGGTTCTTTCACGATACTTTTCTTGGGTGCGGCCATGGCATTTCCGGGATGAAACGAGCCCTAAGCTCTCTGTAACTCAACTCAAACCGCCGCGAAAGGACTGCGTGCGCGAGCTTGGAATTTGCCATGCCGCATTGCAAACGCCACGCAATAATAGAGCGCGAATGGGCGGGTTTTTGGAATTTGAAGATCAGTTGACCTTGCCCATCCGAACAAGATCATGAGGGTTGGCGTAATCGAGTTGATAACGCGCCCGCTCATCGAGCATGTCAGGGTCGACGCTCTCGGATCGGAGTAGCGAAACGCGCTGCTCGCCCTCCGTGCGCTCCCGCCTGAGCCGCGCGAGTTCTGAAGTGAGGGCGACGATTTCGGAATCAAGTTCCTGCCGCGCGTTCAGTCCGTACTTGCCGGTATAGGCGTTGACACCGAAATAGCCGACCATCGCCGCCGCCAGGGTGTAGAGGGCGAGACCGGTCAGGAAAGATTTGAGTCGAGCGCGCGAGACCATGGAAGCGAAGATCGGACGCCCGGGTTAATGAAATCCTAAGGCCGGTCGCCTGCTCAGGGCTGGTGCCCTCAACTGCATTTTTCCACGAAGGCGGCAAACGCGTCGAGATATTGCTGAAGCAGCTTCTGGAGCGGCTCCTTGACGAGTTCGCCCTTGTCGTTGAAGGCATCGCCAATCCCGTTCAGATACATCTCCGGCTGGCCAAGAATTGGGCCGGAAATGCCCGGCATGATGTTCTGCAAATGCTTGGCCGCGCTGACACCACCAAGCGGCCCCGGCGAGTTAGAGATAATCCCGATCGGCTTCCCGATGAACGAGCTCTTGCCATAGGGCCGCGACCCAACGTCGATCGCATTCTTGAGCACGCCGGGAATCGAGCGATTGTATTCGGGCGTGATGAACAGCACCCCGTTCGACTTCTGCACCTTCTCCCGGAAGGCGAGCCAATTTGCTGGCGGGGTCGCTTCGAGGTCCTGATTGAAAAAGGAAATCCCATGCAGCGTGATGACATCAAGCTTCAGCGAGGCGGGGGCAAGCTTGGCAAGCGCGTTGGCGACCTTGAGCGTGAAGCTCTCTTTTCGCAGACTACCGACAATCGCGACGATGTTGTGGGTCATTGGACTTCCCGATTCTGACTAACCGACGAGTTAATAGCTCCCCACGGCTTAGCTAGATCGGCAGAAAGATGCAAGTGCATCCACTGTGCATGCTGGAACGCGGTGTGCGCCGGCCTTGGTTGCCGAAAGCTCCCTCTAGGCATCGAGCTTGGCAACGCGCAGCTAGCGCGCGTTGCCAGCAAAACCCAGGTGTTCGACTTATTTGTTGGGATTGATCAGGAATTTTTCGCCCGTGGCGCGCTTGGCATAAATGGCGATGTTGGATACGGCGAGCGCCTCCTGCAACGACACCACTTTCGTATAGTGGCTGGCGAACGTCGTCTTGAGCTCGGTCACGACGCGTTCCCGAAGCTTTTGTCCATCCGCCGGTCCGATCTTCATCAGGAATGGAAATAGCAGCCAGCCACCAACGCCCCATGCCATTCCAAATGCTCTGTTCAACTCGACCGGACGGGGATCGAGGCTGCCATAGAAATAGACCTGCTTGTGGACACTCGATCCGTAGCGGCTGTAGACCTTGGCGGTTTTGTTGACCGCGGTTTCCATGCAAGTGAGTATCTGGCCCGCAAGCTTGCCACCGCCGATGGCGTCAAAGGCCAGCGTTGCGCCGGTCTCAACCAACGCGTTCGTCAGGTCGCCCTCAAAACCCGGTGCGCTGGAGTCGACCACGTGTTGCGCGCCAATCTTTCGCAGGATATCGCCCTGCTCCTTGCTCCTAACGATATTGACCAGGCCGATCCCATCCTTGAGGCAGATCTTGTTAAGCATCTGCCCGAGATTGGACGCGGCCGCAGTATGTACCAGCGCCTTGTGGCCTTCGCGCCGCATGGTCTCGGTCATACCCAGTGCGGTGAGCGGGTTAACGAAGCAGGAAGCGCCCTCGGCAGGAGTGATACCGGCGGGCAGCGGCAGACACTCGCTCACCTTCAGGCAGCGATATTGCGCGTACATCGCGCCGCCGATCATGGCCACGGTTTTGCCCATCAGCGCCTTCGCGCTGTCCGACGATCCCGTCTTGATCACAACCCCGGCACCTTCGTTGCCGACGGGCATGGACTCATCGAGCCGGGCCGCCATGGCCCGCATGCCGCCTTCGGGGACCTTCGCCGTGACCACAGGTGAATTTGCGGTGCCTGATGCCTTCGCCGTGGTCATGTCGGCTGCCCCAATCAGCAGGCCCAAGTCCGACGGATTGATCGGGCTCGCCTCGACACGGACGACAACTTCATCGGGACCAGGGTCGGGCGTTGTGACGTCGGCCAAGGATATCTCAAGCTCACCACTTTTCTTGATGAGCGAGCGCAATTGAAGCCCCGTCCTGCCGTCACTCATCGCATATCTCCCTTTGTGTTAATTATTTTTCGCAGCAGGCTGGATTCAGGCCAGCGCCTTTAGCGCGGCTTTGCCGGCATACTTTGCCTGCGTCCCGAGTTCCTGCTCGATGCGCAGTAATTGGTTGTACTTCGCTGTGCGGTCCGCGCGTGCCAACGAACCGGTTTTGATCTGGCCGCAATTCGTCGCAACGGCAAGGTCAGCGATCGTGGCATCCTCGGTCTCACCGGAGCGATGTGACATCACGGCGGTGTAGCCGGCCTTGTATGCCATTTCGACGGCATCGAGCGTTTCCGTCAGCGTGCCGATCTGGTTGACCTTGATCAGGATGGAATTGGCGCGGCCATGTTTGATCCCGTCAGCAAGCCGCGTCACGTTGGTAACGAACAAATCGTCTCCAACGAGCTGGCACTTCTTGCCGATCAGATCGGTCAGCTCTTTCCAGCCGTCCATGTCGTCCTCGGACATGCCGTCCTCGACAGACACAATCGGATAGCGTGAAACGAGGTCGGCGAGATATTTCGCCTGCTCCGAGCGCGAGCGAATTTTGTTTTCGCCGGTGTAGACGTATTTCCCGTCCTTGAAGAATTCTGTCGCCGCACAATCCAGTCCGAGCATGACGTCGGAGCCAGCCTTGTAGCCGGCCTTGCCGATAGCACCCATGACGAAATCAAGCGCGGCATCAGCCGAGGGCAGGTTTGGCGCGAAGCCGCCTTCGTCGCCGACATTGGTGTTGTGCCCGGCCTTCTTCAGTTCCCCCCGCAAGGTATGGAAAATCTCGGAGCCGCAGCGCAGCGCCTCGGCAAAAGTCTTGGCGCCGACGGGCAGGATCATGAACTCCTGAAAGTCGATCGGGTTGTCGGCATGCACGCCGCCATTGATGATGTTCATCATCGGCACCGGCAGCGTCCGCGCGGAGGTACCTCCGACATAGCGATAGAGCGGCATGTCGAGCGATTGGGCGGCGGCTTTGGCAACCGCAAGCGACACGCCGAGAATGGCGTTAGCGCCCAGACGGCTCTTGTTCGGCGTGCCGTCGAGCCCGATCATCGTCATGTCGATCTGGACCTGCTGCTCGGCATCCATATCGCCGATCGCGTCCAGGATTTCACCGTTGACCGCCGCGACGGCCTTTTGCACGCCCTTGCCCAGATACCGCGTCTTGTCGCCGTCTCGCAGTTCGACCGCCTCATGCGCGCCGGTGGAAGCTCCCGACGGCACCGCGGCGCGGCCGAGCGAGCCGTCTTCCAGCACCACGTCGACCTCGACGGTTGGATTGCCTCGGCTATCGAGAATCTCGCGCCCGATGATGTCGACGATGGCGGTCATGAATGCCTCTTTAGACGCAGGGGACTGGGGTGCGCCGCTTCTAGCGCAAGCCGTTGCAGCCGGAAAGGTCGGGTCTATCACGTGACCTTGCCGTCACAATTGGTTAATACCGCGGCAGCGCGCCGCGGCCTTTGCTGGTCGCGCTCTGGAGATCCTCATGCTGAAAAGTGACCGCAAGCCCGCCAAATCTTCCGGCCTGCAGCTTGGCCGAGCCGTCGAATGGCCTGGCACGCCAGAAAGGGCTCAGATCGACCGCGTCCCTAATCCGCAGGCCGACACGAACTATTTGGTGCGCTTCACTGCGCCGGAGTTCACCTCGATCTGCCCGGTCACGGGACAGCCGGATTTTGCTCATCTCGTCATCGATTACGTGCCCGGCCGTTGGCTGCTGGAGTCTAAATCGCTGAAGCTGTATGTCGCGAGCTTCCGCAACCACGGCGCGTTTCACGAGGATTGCACGGTCATGATCGGCAAGCGGATCGCGACCGAGATCAAGCCGAAATGGCTGCGGATCGGGGGCTACTGGTATCCCCGCGGCGGCATCCCGATCGATGTATTCTGGCAGACCGGCAATTTGCCGAAGGGCATGTGGATTCCCGACCAGGGTGTCGCGCCTTACCGTGGGCGGGGCTAGGAGCCGGCGACTGCATCCGCCGGCCTTCGCTGCCGCAAGAGCCTCGCGCAGATGAAGCCGAGCGCTGTCATGATAACGGCTGATGTCATCAACGTGACGACTTTGCCCGCGTGTTGGATCCCGAACCCATAGGCAATCGGTCCAACCGTCTGGCCCATGAAAAAGAAAAATGAATGCAGCGACAGGGCGGTTGCGCGGGCTTCAACCGAGAGTTCGCTCGAAAACACCTGCAGGCATCCGTGGATCATGTAGAAGCCCCAGCCCATCACTAAAAGGCTCAGGGCCTGGATTTTCCAGCCGGGGCCGAAGGCGACTACAACGAGCTGCAAGCCGACCAATGCGGCGCCCGTAATCATCATGCCGCGCACCCCAAGCGCGGGAAGAAAACGCGATACCGTCATCGTGTAAAACAATCCGCCCACGGCGAACCCGGCGATGACGATCCCCGCGATCGAGAGCGATTTTTCACCCAACTCAAACAGGAATGCGGCAACGAATGGAAACAATCCGAGCACGCAACAGCCTTCGACGAACACCGCCGAATAACAGATGCCCGCGTTCGGGTTGGTGAAGATCGTCCGGTAACCGTGTTTGAGGGCGGAGAAGTTTGTCTTCGGCGGTCGTGCCAGCGCGGCGCCGCGAAAACCGGCACCAACCGCAATGGAAGCGACCATCACCAGAGCGCCAAGCACAGCGAGCACGCCGCGCCACCCGAGGAAATCGCCGATCAGGCCTGAGGCGGACGCGCCGAGCAGGTTTCCCGTCATTGCTCCTGCGAGCGTGCGCCCGATCGCGACCTGACGCTTCTCGGGACCAACGAGATCGCTGGTCAAGCCGAGCGCAACCGGAAACACGCCGCCCGAGCCGATGCCGGCGAGAATGCGTGTCGCAAACAGCATCGGGAACGAAGTCGACATCGCGCCAAGGATATTGGCAAGTCCGAGCAAGATCAGACAGCCGATCATCAGCCGCGCTTTGCCGAACAAATCGGCGGCCGCGCCGATGACGGGTTGCACGATCGCGAAAGTGAAGGCAAATACAGCAGCGAAGCTTGCTGCCGTTGCTATGCTGACGGCGAAATCATCGGCTACGTGCGGCAGCACGGGATCGAGCGCGCGAGCGGACAGGCTTGCGGCAAACGTCGCCAGCGCGACGATGTTAAGCACCGGCGGCAGGCGCTGCTCATGTGGCCGCAACGCGGTTTGCGGCATCAGCGCGCTGCATTCTTTTCGAGTTTGCTGTCGAGCTTTTTGGCCAGTGCGTCGAACCCCATCAGCGTGCTTACCAGGCCCTCGAACTCGCACAGCGGGACCATGTTGGGGCCATCCGAGGGCGCGCGGTCCGGATCGGGGTGGGTTTCGATGAAAACGCCGGCAACTCCGACCGCGACCGCCGCTCGCGCCAGCACGGGGACGAACTCGCGCTCGCCGCCAGATGAAGTGCCCTGTCCGCCAGGCTGCTGCACCGAATGGGTGGCGTCGAAGATCACGGGTGCACCGGTCGTTCGCGCCAGAATAGGCAGCGCCCGCATGTCGGAGACCAGCGTGTTGTAACCGAACGAAGCGCCGCGCTCGGTGACGAGCACATTCAAGTTGCCGCTGCCGGTGATTTTGGCGACGACATTCGCCATATCCCACGGCGCGAGGAACTGTCCCTTCTTGATGTTGACAACCTTGCCGGTTGCGGCCGCGGCCAGCAGCAAATCGGTTTGTCGGCACAGGAACGCCGGAATCTGCAGCACATCCACCGCTTGCGCGACCTCGGCGCATTGGGAGGCGTCGTGAACATCGGTAAGCACCGGCAAGCCAAGCGATGAACGTATCTCGGCGAAGATCGGCAGCGACTGCTTCAATCCGATCCCGCGCGCGGCGGAAACGCTGGTGCGATTGGCCTTGTCAAAGGAGGTTTTGTAAACAAGCCCGACCTTCAGCCGCCCCGCGATCTCCTTCAGCGCCGCCGCCATTTCAAGCGCGTGCGCGCGGCTCTCAAGCTGGCACGGACCTGCGATGATCGAAATCGGCAAGTCATTACCGAACTGGACCGTGCCTGCCGTGACGACCGGCGCAACGAGGTTGTTGGCAGTCAAACGCAATTTCCTTTTTCGGGCGCGCGACCGAGCGAGCCAAACCCTGCGCGTATCAAACATCTGGATGCTGGTTTACGAGGCTCCAGCGAGCAGAGCATTTTCCTCGTGGCAAAAGCAGCTACAGTTTGCCGGAAAAGGCGTTGAGGGATCAACCCTGATTAGCGCCTTCGAATATCAGGGTTGCACCAGAGGCGACGTCGGGCGCCACGACGAGCCGCCCGCGGTGGCGCTGTGATTTGATGCCGCCGTTTCGGAGCGAGGTTTCCGCTTGAGCGACATCGGCCACCTGGAAACGCAACCCGTTCAGTGTCAGCCCCTCGCCCTCGACACCGGGCAAATCACCGAATTGATCGCGAAACGAATGAGGCTCCAAGATCTCCACATCGCCGTTATCGGTCCCGACCCTCACCCCGCTTATACCAGAATGCAGGTTGTTCGAGCCGGTGAACGCTTTAAGGAACTTCTGATGCCCGCTCGGATGATCGGCAACCATCACCACGCCGGGCGCAGATGTCACGCCATTGGCGTGGGTTTGGAACGACGGGTTCCAGAAATTCTCCGGAAAATGATGCTGACAGGCCGCGAACCCGACATTCGGTGATGCCTTGTCACTCGCAAACGCTAGTGAAAATGCAAGCTTCACCGGTGTTCCGTCGGGCTTCTTCCCCTCACGCGAGAAATCGAACACCTTGGAATTGGATATGCCCGAGGCTTCGAACGAACGCAAATCCTCGCGCGCGTCCTTGCTATTGAGGATCAGCATCGAGAAGCCTTGATGCAAGGCCACGAAATCGCGATTGAACGCGCCGAACGAAAACGAGTGCGCTCCGTGCGGCACGATCTTTTCGGGTTCTGCAACTTCAAGAATCTCGATAAAGCAATTCTTCAGTTGCACGATAGCGTTGTGAGTGCCCCACGGATGATGATTGCGCGCGCCGACCGTGAAACCCGCGTTCGAATAGAATTTTGTGGCCGCCTGGATATCACGGACGACGTGCACGATATGATCGAGTCCGTGGGGCATATGATATCCGTGTGATCGTGTCGGTTACTTCACCGCCGAGAACGAAGTCGGCACCAGCAATTGACTGACTATGTTGCCGATGATCTGGCCGTCTGCCTCGGACGTTGCGCGTGCAGCGATCCATTCCGGGTCGGCCTGGAATGCGGTCCATTTCTTTTCGCGGTCGG
Organism: uncultured Alphaproteobacteria bacterium; assembly: GCA_963764155.1. GTDB lineage: Bacteria > Pseudomonadota > Alphaproteobacteria > Rhizobiales > Xanthobacteraceae > Bradyrhizobium. The sequence continues at coordinate 178,580 of CAVXRI010000007.1, read as the reverse complement.
CGAGCGATTCCCAGGCTAAAAAGTAGGTCAATTCCTGGTTGGATTCTCCGATCAGCGTGGTGAAAAAGCCGGCTTGCTTGATGCCATGCTTTTCCCACAGCTTCAGCGTGATCGTCTCGAAACGCTTCAAAAGGGCCGGCAGCCTGCCCGGTACGCAATGATAGACGCGGGACTCGTAAATCATCGACTTCACTCCCTTGCTTATTGTTTTTGCGATGGCCGAAGGATTTGTTGCAACAATTCAGGCGTTCGTCAAAGGCATTACTCGGGCCCTACACCAACCGGCTCTGCACCACGGCCGCTTGAATAAAGGACGCAAACAATGGATGCGGCTCAAACGGGCGCGACTTCAGTTCGGGATGGAATTGCACCCCGATGAACCAGGGATGATCCTCGTATTCGACGATTTCCGGGAGCACGCCATCGGGAGACAGCCCTGAGAATTTCAAGCCATGCTGTTCGAGGCGATCCTTGTATGCGGTATTGACCTCGTAACGATGTCGGTGGCGCTCTGAAATCTCGGTGGCGCCGCCATACACCTGCGAAACCCGGCTGCCTCGCTTGAGCGCTGCGGGATAGGCGCCAAGCCGCATCGTGCCGCCGAGATCGCCAACCTTGGACCGCTTCTCAAGCTCGTTGCCACGCAGCCATTCCGTCATAAGGCCAACCAGCGGCTCCGGTGTCGGTCCAAACTCCGTCGAATTCGCCGTCTCGATCCCAACGAGATTGCGGGCGGCTTCGATCACCGCCATTTGCATCCCAAAGCAGATGCCGAAATAGGGAACGTCGCGTTCGCGCGCGAACTGGGCCGCACGTATCTTGCCCTCTGCGCCACGCTGACCAAATCCGCCCGGCACCAAGATGCCGTTGACGTGCTCAAGAAATGGCGTCGGGTCCTCGTTCTCGAACACCTCACTCTCGATCCAGTCGAGATTTACCTTCACCTTGTTGGCGATACCGCCGTGCGACAGCGCCTCGATCAGCGACTTGTAGGCATCCTTCATGCCGGTGTACTTGCCGACAATGGCGATTGTGACATCGCCTTCCGGATTGCGAACCCGCTCGTTGATGAGGTGCCAGCTTTGCAGCGCCGGCGGAATTCTGGCGACCATCCCGAACGCGGCTAGCACCTCATCGTCAAGGCCAGCCGCATGATACGCCTCAGGCACCGCATAGATGTTGTCGACGTCGCGAGCCTCGATGACGGCGCTCTCGCGCACGTTGCAGAACAGGCCGAGCTTTCGCCGCTCTTCCTTGGGGATGGGCCGGTCGGTGCGGCACAACAGGATATCTGGCTGAATGCCGATCGAGCGCAGTTCCTTGACCGAATGCTGGGTCGGCTTGGTCTTCAGTTCGCCCGCGCTCGGAATGAACGGCAGCAGAGTCAAATGAATATAGACGGCGTGGTCGCGCGGCAGTTCGTTCTTGAGCTGACGGATGGCTTCAAAGAACGGTAGCCCCTCGATGTCGCCGACCGTGCCGCCGATTTCGACGAGAACGAAATCGTACTCGTCGTTGCCGTCGAGGACGAAGTCTTTGATGGCGTTGGTGACGTGCGGCACGACCTGGATGGTGGCGCCGAGATAATCGCCCCGACGTTCCTTGGTCAAAATATCCTGGTAGATGCGACCCGTCGTGATGTTGTCGGCCTTGGTGGCCGGACGGCCCGTGAAGCGCTCGTAATGCCCGAGATCGAGGTCGGTCTCGGCGCCATCATCGGTCACGAAGACTTCGCCGTGCTGATACGGCGACATCGTTCCGGGGTCGAGGTTGAGATACGGATCGAGTTTGCGAAGCCGCACCTTGTAGCCGCGCGCTTGCAGCAGCGCACCAAGCGCCGCCGAAGCCAAACCTTTTCCGAGCGAGGAAACCACGCCGCCGGTGATGAAAATGTACCGCGCCATGGGACCTAACCTTTAAGGCCACGGCCGCGATTCGCCAAAGCCAATCGCTATGCCGCAGCGCACCGCTTGCGCGGCTGTGGTTGAAGGGAAATCGGAAACGTTCTCAGTGACTTGAGGACGAGCTTTGATGCGGCAAGCTGGCCTACCATCCTCGCATGGCCACCCTGCTTTATTGCGAACGGGGCGCCTGCGGGCCTGATGGCGCTGGCTGGTTCTGCTGCTGCTCGTCCGCCTTCTTCAGCGAATCCAGAATGCCGCCGCTGGTCGGCGGTGCAACCGGGGTAGCGCCTCCAGCGGGCTGGGATTGCGAAGCCGGCTGGTTGCCGATGATCGAACTCGGCTTACGGTCGTAGCCGGCGTACCAGGACAGAAACAGGCTCGTCACAAAGAAGCCGAGCGCCAGCACGGCGGTCGTTCGCGACAGCAAATTGGCCGTTCCGCGGCTCGACATAAAGCCGGCGCCTCCGCCCATCCCGAGGCCCCCGCCTTCGGATTTCTGCAGCAGCACGGCCCCGATCATCACGGCGACGATCATGAGGTGAATGACGATAACGACAGTCTGCATCTCTACCTTCCGTCGCAAACCGTTAGCGGCCGGGTTCCGGCCTTAAGCGCTGGGCTTTGCGGGGTTCTTGAAGTCGCGCGGTTGTTACACGATCGCATAGGGCATTGTCACCCCCGATAGCACTTCAGGGATAGCTAGGGACAACCGTCGGCAATCGCAAGGAAATCGACTGCCTTCAGGCTGGCGCCCCCAACAAGCGCCCCGTTCACGTTGGCGAGGGCCATCAATTCGGCCGCGTTCGACGGCTTTACAGAGCCTCCGTACAGAATACGCATTTCTGCGCCCTGCCCCTTAAATTGGGCGGTGAGGGAATCCCGGATAAAGCGATGTACTTGCTCAATATCTCCGGTGCTGGGCGTCAACCCGGTTCCGATAGCCCAGACGGGCTCGTAGGCGATCACCAAATTCGCGGCCGTTGCCCCGTCTGGAAGAGAGCCATCGAGTTGTCCAAGGCATATTTCGACTGTCCGACCCGCGTCGCGCTGGTGCTGCGTCTCCCCAACGCAGACGATTGCGGTCATGCCAGCACGCCAGGCCGCCTCAGCCTTTTGCCGCACCAGAGCGTCGGTCTCGCCGTGATCGGCCCGGCGCTCGGAGTGACCGACAATGACCGCCTTGGCCCCTGCGTCCACCAGCATTTCCGCCGAAAGATCTCCAGTATGAGCTCCTGACGCGGCCGGATGACAATCCTGGGCGCCAAGATCGAGACCCCGCGACCCCCTCGCCTTTTCAGCAAAAGCGGCGATCAGCGTCGCCGGAGGACATACCAGCAGATCCACCCCGCCGGCGAACTTGGGCGCGCCCACGAGCATGGCGTCAAATTCCGAGGACGACGCCTTGAGGCCGTTCATCTTCCAGTTTCCCGCAATCAGCGGACGTATTGAAGCCGACATTTAAAGCCCCTCGTTGCCAGCCAAGGTTAACAGAGGCGATCATCAACTGTCGAACTTCGGTTCAGACCCGTTCCGACGCCGGCAAGGGCGATGACCCCGGTGGGGTCATTACCCCACGTCGCTCACTGGATCGCCCGGTCAAGCCGGGCGACGACAGAGGTGGGGTCGGGCCGCGACGCCGGTCAAGCCGGGCGACGCCAGAGATGGGGTTTGGGTGACGGCACCCGGTGAGGTTCGGGACCCCCTCGTCGTCGCCCGGCTTGACCGGGTGATCCAGTATTCACCACGGTTTGCCGCGATAGGGACTGGTCGCACCTGTTGGGCCTACATCCGGGTAAGCCAAAGAGGTTCGACATCGCACCACGTCGCTTACCGAACCAAGCCGCGCGACGACATGCGGAGGTCGGGACGAGAGGGATCACGCGGCGCGTATGCTCTCGAGAAACTTACTGACCTCGGTTTTAAGGCGCGTACTTTCGAGCGAGAGGGATCGTGCCGCCGAGAGCACCTGGCTGGATGCCGAGCCGGTTTCGGTTGTTCCGCGGTTAACTTGCCCGATGTCGGTGGCCACCTGGTTGCTCAACCGCGCGGAATTCTGAACATTACGCGCGATCTCCTGCGTTGCCGCGCCCTGCTCCTCAACCGCTGCCGCGACCGTCGCCGAGATTTCTGAAATCAGATTGATCGTCTGACTGATTCCCTTGATGTTCTCGACCGACTGTTTCGTGGCCGTCTGCATACCGTCTATCTGGTTGGTGATTTCGTCGGTGGCCTTCGCGGTCTGAGACGCCAGCGCCTTGACCTCGGATGCGACCACAGCGAAGCCGCGCCCGGCTTCTCCGGCACGGGCTGCCTCGATGGTGGCGTTGAGCGCCAACAAATTGGTCTGCTCGGCGACTGCAGTAATCAGCTTGATAACGTCGCCGATGCGGCTTGCGGCCTGTGAGAGATCCATGATGCTGGCGTCGGTCTGCTCTGCCTGACGGACAGCCTTTTCTGCCACCCGGCTCGCTTCCAGCACTTGGCGGCTAATCTCGGTGACGGAGGAGGTGATCTGTTCCGTCGCACCCGCAACCGACTGAACATTTTCCGACACCTCTTGCGAAGCGGCCGTCGCTGAACCGGAAAGGCGAAGGTTAACCTCTGACGTCTGCGTCAGCGTTCCAGCCGACGCCTCAAGTTCGGTCGATGCCGTTGACAGTGCCTGGACCGTGTCTCCTATCGCTTTCTCAAAGTCGCGGGTGATTTTATCCACCTTCTGGGCGTGCGCGACCTTCTCGGTCACGTCGCGCGCCGCTGCCTCGTCCGATGCCGTCTTCGCCTCGAGTTGCTCCTTGAGCAGGAAGAGTACGTCGGCGACCCGGCCGATTTCCTTCTTTTCACCCAGGTTTGGAATTTTCACGGTGAAATCCTTTTTGAGAAAAGCACGCAAAGGTCCGACGACGTTGATAATCCCGCGTTTGATCTCATTGGTGAGCAGATGACCGGCGAAGTACCCCATCGGCGCCGAAATCACGAACGCAACAATCAGGAGGATGATCGAGAGCGAGAATTCGTCGTTTGCTTTTTGTGCAGCCGCAAACAACTCCTTGTCGCTGATGGCGACGAGCTTGCCGAGGGTAGCGTCCATGGCGCGACCAGGAGGCGTTGCCTTTTCAGCATTGACCGCGACGGCTTGAGCAATCTCCCCCTTTGAGGACAGACCGATTACTTCATTCGCCGCTTTGCGATATTCCTGCCACAGAGTTCCAAGTTCGGTGAACAGGGCTCGCTCTTCAGGCGAGGAGATCAACTTTTGGTAATTCAGGCCGGCTTGCTCATATTCAGCAACCCGCTCGTCCAGTGCCTTGTCGACAGCAGGCTTGGCATTGGCTTCGCCGATGATGTGATCTCGCAGGATAGCTCGGTGACGCGCTGCCTGGATGCGCAGTTCGCTGAGCCAGCGAATACTCGGGAGCAGGTTGGTTTGAACCGCCTGGGCGGAATTGTTGATCGCGCGTAGCTGAACGTATGCAATCCCGGAATCGACCGCCATCGCGAACAGTAGAGCCGTGACCATCATGGCGATCCTCGTTCCGATCGGCAAAGCTGAAATTCTAGCGAGCATCGCATCCGTCCTTAAAGTCGCTCTGTTTTGCTTATTCGCGGGAAGCGGGACGGCCAATCCAGAGCACGATTGAAACCGCAAGCGCCGAAAGCTCTTCTGCTCGACGCCAAGGTTGCCGCATGTCGAAAAGAGGTAATTGAGTTTCGCTGATGCTGATGTTTCGCAACGACGGCCCAACCAGAAGATTCGCGGCAAATCCTGAGCGATGTGGATGAATCGTTGGTAAATTCGGGAACTTCGGCCCAAAGAGGGCCACCACGCGATGCGCCCTCGCTCATGCGCCTATATTTTGGGCCATCCAGGCAGGCGCAGAGACGATTTGAAACCCCATCCGCTGGCGCTGCCAAGGTTGCGACGGCGGGGCTGCCACTTTATGGTGCAGTCATCCAACCGGTGACGCGCCAATACGGATTTCCATCGCAAATCGTTTTGGCACGACCCGGTTCCCTCCTGCAAAACAAGTTGGACCTATGCTTCGAGGAATACGCAAAGCCTCATCAAATTGGCTCGGCAAGGCCATCATGGCCACGGTGATGGGCGTGTTGATCGTCAGTTTCGGCGTCTGGGGCATCGCGGATATTTTCCGGGGCTTTGGACAATCGACATTGGCCCGGGTCGGCCACACCGAGATCTCGATCAACGAATTCCGGCAGACCTACACCGATCGGTTGCAGCAGATCGGCCGTCAATTCGGCCGCCCGCTGACATCGGAGCAGGCCCGCGCGTTCGGTCTCGACCGCCAGGTGCTGCAGCAAACCATTGCGGAGGCGGCGCTTGATGAACAGGCGCGGCGGCTCGGGTTGGGACAATCCGATGCCGAGACCATGCGCGTCATTCTTAACGATCCGAATTTCAGGGGAGTAAGCGGGGCATTCGATCCGCAGCGCTTCCAGGCCATGATCCGGCAGTTCGGCTTCAGCGAAGCCCGCTATGTCGCCGACCAGCGCCGGGTATCGCTGCGCCGCCAGATTGCCGGGTCGATTTCGGCCGGCGTTGAACCACCTAAAACCTTGATCGAGGCGCTCAGCCGCTTCCAGAACGAGCAGCGATCGATCGACTACATCAAGCTCGGCGCGGCGCAGGCCGGAACAATCGATCCTCCTTCTCCGGAGGCGCTCGCTGCCTATTTCGAAGATCACAAAACGCAGTTTCGTGCTCCCGAATATCGCAAAATATCTTTTGTCGCGATCACCCCTGAAGAGATCGGCAAATGGACCGAGGTTTCAGACGAGGACGCCAAAAAATTATACGAGCAACGCCGCGAGTCGCTGGGAACGCCGGAGAAGCGCGAGGTATCCCAAATCGTATTTCCGAACGTCGAAGAAGCGGCTGCAGCGCGCACCCGCATCGCAGGCGGTCTATCCTTTGACGATCTCGCCAAGGAGCGCGGCCTGAATCCCGCCGACGTCGATCTCGGCACGGTCGCGAAGTCCGGCATTCTCGATCCCGCAATCGCCAACGCCGCGTTCACGCTGGGTTCCGGCGAAGTGAGCCAGCCGGTACAGGGCCAATTCGGTGTTGCGCTCGTTAAGGTCGGCACCATTCAGCCCGGCGTCCAACCTGATTTTGCAAGCGCCGCTCCCGAACTGAAAAAGCAGATCGCGGCCGAACGTGCTCGCGCGCAACTCGCAACGCTGCGCGACAAGATGGAAGACGAGCGCGGCGGCGGCGCAAGCGTAATAGAGGCGGCGCAAAAACTGGGACTTACGCCGGTGACCATCGATGCGGTCGATCGTTCGGGCCGTACACCCAATGGCCAGCCTGCGACCAGTATTCCCCAAGGCCTCGATCTGGTGTCGCAAGCTTTCAACAGCGACGTCGGCGTGGACAACGATCCGATCGCTTTCCGCGGCGGATACGTCTGGTATGACGTGCTCGGCATCACGCCGTCGCGTGAGCGCGGTCTCGACGAGGTCAAGGACCAGGTCGAAGCGAAGTGGCGCGAAGACCAGATCTCCAGCCGACTGCGAACCAAGGCGACCGAAATGGTGCAGAAGCTCGAACAGGGCGGCACTCTTGCAGATGCGGCAGGCGATATCGAACTCAAGGTCGAAACCGCCGCCGGGCTAAAGCGCGACGCAACGCAACCCGGCGTGCCTGCAGGCGCAATCGCGGCGGCTTTTCGCTTGCCAAAGGATGGCGTGGGACAGACCGCCGGCGCTGGAGGCACCGAATGGATCGTGTTCCGGGTAACAGATATCAACGTTCCGCCGGTCGATTTAGCTTCGGACGACATCAAGAAACTGAAGGAGCAGTTGGAGCGGGCGATGACGGATGAGCAGGTGACGCAATACGTTGCCAAGCTTGAAACCGATATCGGTACCACGATCAACCAAACCGCGTTCGCGCAGGCGACCGGCGCGAGCAACTGAGCATGGCGACGGTCCGGAACCGGGCCGCAATCTGAAAGCAGGCGATGGACGACCTGAAATCGATCATTGGCAAAGTCGCGACCGGCGCCACGCTTTCGCGCGACGAGGCCGCTTCCGCTTTCGACAGCATGATGTCGGGCGAAGCGACGCCCTCGCAGATGGGCGGGTTGCTGATGGCGCTGCGGGTGCGCGGCGAAACCGTGGACGAGATCACCGGCGCTGTATCGGCGATGCGCGCCAAGATGCTGCGCGTCAACGCTCCCACCGATGCCGTAGATGTCGTAGGCACCGGCGGCGACGGCTCGGGCTCCGTCAACGTGTCGACCTGCGCCTCGCTGATCGTCGCGGGCGCGGGTGTACCCGTCGCCAAGCACGGCAATCGCGCGTTGTCTTCTCGCTCCGGCGCGGCTGATGTCCTGGCTGCGCTCGGCGTCAAGATCGAGCTTAGGCCCGAACAGGTCGCGCGGTGCGTGAAGGAGGCCGGGATCGGCTTCATGTTTGCGCCAACCCACCATCCGGCGATGAAGAACGTCGGTCCGACCCGCGTCGAACTTGCAACACGAACGATTTTCAACCTGCTTGGCCCCCTGTCCAATCCGGCCGGCGTCAAGCGACAGATGGTCGGCGTATTCTCCCGCCACTGGGTGCAGCCGCTGGCGCAGGTTTTGAAGAACCTCGGGGCGGAAGCCGTTTGGGTAGTCCACGGCTCCGACGGGCTTGATGAAATCACCCTTACCGGCCCCACGTCCGTCGCCGCACTCGAGAACGGCACGATCCGTACATTCGAGGTAACGCCGGAGGAAGCCGGCCTTGCGCGTATCGGCGGCGAGGCGCTGAAGGGTGGCGATGCTCATGCCAATGCGATCGCGCTGCAGAGCGTGCTAGATGGAATGCCGAGCCCTTTTCGGGATGTCGCATTGCTGAATGCGGCCGCAGCGCTGATCGTGGCCGGCCGCGCAAAAAGCCTGAAGGAAGGCGTGGCGCTCGGCACCAAATCGCTCGACAGTGGCGCGGCTGCGGCACGGCTGAAGCGGCTGGTCGCGGTTTCCAATAGCTGACCCTCAAGGAATTCGCGATGTCGGACATCCTGAAGAGGATCGAGGCTTACAAGCGCGAGGAGATCGCGGCCGCCAAGCGCGACCATCCGCTCTCCAGCCTTGAGGCGCTGGCGAAGGCGGCTCCCCCGCCGCGCGGCTTTGTCCATGCCATTCGCGGCAAGCTCGCGGGCGGCCACTATGCGCTGATCGCCGAGATCAAGAAAGCATCGCCCTCGAAGGGGCTGATCCGCGCCGAATTCGATCCGCCCGTTCTTGCCAGGGCTTACGAGGCGGGCGGCGCGGTTTGTCTTTCGGTGCTGACGGATACGCCCTCCTTTCAGGGACATCTCGATTTCATGGTGGCGGCGCGAGCGGCCACCGGACTGCCGGTGCTGCGCAAGGATTTCATGTTCGACACCTATCAGATCGTCGAAGCCCGCGCGCACGGCGCCGACTGCATCCTGATCATCATGGCCGCACTCGACGACGGCGCCGCTCGGGACATCGAGCAGGCCGCGCTCGATCAAGGTATGGACGTGCTGATCGAAATTCATGATCGCGCCGAACTCGATCGCGCCCTGAAACTTCGCTCGCCGATGATTGGCATCAATAACCGCAATTTACGGACCTTCGAGACCACGCTTGCCACCAGCGAAGCGCTGGCGCCGCTGATCCCGACGGATCGCGTGATCGTCGGCGAAAGCGGGATCTTCGCGCCGGACGACCTTTCGCGCCTCAAGCGCGTGGGCATCTCGACATTCCTGGTCGGCGAGAGCCTGATGCGGCAGGACGACGTCGCGGCGGCAACGCGCGGGCTGCTTGCAAGAAGCGCGGCCGCGAACGCCACGGGTACACGCTGATGCCTCCCGATTCCAAAACCGACCCTGCCCTTACTCACATCGACGCCGGTGGCGAAGCGCGGATGGTCGATGTATCGGCCAAGCCAGCGACCGAGCGCATCGCGATCGCCGAGGGCCGTGTGGTCATGAGCAAGGCGACGCTTGATCTGATCGTTTCGGGCAACGCCAAAAAAGGCGACGTACTGGGCACCGCGCGGATCGCCGGCATCATGGCGGCCAAGCGAACCTCGGACCTGATCCCACTTTGTCATCCGCTGGCGCTGTCCAAGGTCACGCTCGATATCAAACCCGACGACACGCTGCCCGGTTGCGTCGTCCGCGCCACCGTAAAGGTCACTGGACCGACGGGCGTCGAGATGGAGGCGCTGACGGCGGTATCGGTCGCCTGCCTGACGATCTATGACATGATCAAAGCGGTCGAGCGCGGCGTCGTGATCGAAGGCATTCATCTGGTTGAGAAGAAGGGCGGGAAATCCGGCCACTATCGCGCCTGAACGTCGATGCGCCCCGACGTAGCCGGAATGCATCGGGGCGGCCTAAGCCGCCCCAATTACACCGTGCTCGATGATCCGCCGCTTAATTCGGAACCACCGCCTTGGGTGATGGCGGGACATTCGCGTTGACGGTGACGCCGCGCAGCAGGTTGAATGCCGCGTTTAGCGCCTTGTCGTTTTTCTCCTCCGGCGGCACATACGATTGCGAGCCGGCCTGCTCCGCTCCTTCCGCGGATAGATGGCCGCGCATCGATGCCTCGCCCTTGGTATCGGAACGGCCCTTCAACTCGTCAGGCACGTCCTGTGTCACTTCGATATCCGGCGTGATGCCCTTGGCCTGGATTGAGTGTCCGGACGGAGTGAAATAGCGCGCGGTGGTGAGCGCCAACGCTCCGTTTCCGGTGCCGAGCGGGATGATGGTCTGCACCGAGCCCTTGCCGAACGAGCGCGTGCCGATCAGGGTTGCGCGCTTGTGATCGTGCAAGGCACCGGCGACGATTTCGGATGCTGAAGCCGATCCGCCGTTGATCAGAACGACCAGCGGCTTGCCCTTGGTCAGGTCCCCGCCCCGCGCGGTGAAGCGCTGCGTTTCCTCGGGATTGCGACCCCGCGTCGAAACGATCTCACCTCGCGCCATGAACGTGCTGGAGACCGAGACGGCCTGATCAAGCAGCCCGCCCGGATTGTTGCGCAGATCGACGACGTAGCCGACGAGCTTGTCCGCCGGAATTTCCTTCGCAATCTCGGCGACCGCCTTGCGCAGGGTTTCAGTTGTCTGCTCGTTGAACGAGGTGATCCGAACGTAGCCGATGTCCCCGCCTTCGGTGTGATATCGCACCGGACGAACGCGAATGATTTCGCGCGTGATCGAAACGTCGACCGGCGCATCCTTGCCCTTGCGAAGGATCGTGAGCTTGGTCTTGGTATCGACCGCGCCCTTCATCTTGTTGACCGCCTGCTCGAGCGAAAGCCCCTGGACTGCATCGCCGTCGATCTGCGTGATCAGGTCTCCCGACATGATGCCGGCCTTTGCCGCCGGCGTATCGTCGATCGGCGAGACCACCTTGACGAGGCCCTCCTCCATGGTGACCTCGATCCCGAGCCCGCCGAACTCGCCGGAGGTCGTTTCCTGCATTTCGCGCCACGCCTTGTCGTTCATGTAGCGCGAATGCGGATCGAGCGAGGTGACCATTCCGTCAATCGCGCCCTCCATCAGCTTCGTATCGTCGGGCTTTTCGACGTAGTCGGCCCTGACGCGCTCGAACACCTCGCCGAACAGATTGAGCTGGGAATAGGTATCCGGAATCGCAGCCCGGGCGGCCGCGATCATATGTCCGGCCTGGGGGCTGGTCGCGAAGAAGGTCAGGCAGGCTCCCGTGAGCGCACCAGACACAAACAATAAATTCTTCCGCATCGCGAGGCGTCTCGCTTTCAAAAGGAGGCCCATTCGGGCCGGGCAAATCGAAGACAGAAGCTCACAATACCTTTCCGGTTTCTTCAAGGCCGATCTTTCATCGACATTTCAATTGCAGGTGTTCTGTGGGAGCTACCAGGCCGAAGATGATGCCGGATACGGGAAAAGCAACGTCGATGCCCAATTTGAGGGCAGCATGCGCGCGTAAGCCATGCAATATTGCGATGGCGCGAAAGCCCGGGAAACGATACGCGAGGGATAACAAGGCAGCGTACTCCGGGAGGAACTGATGAACGAAGCGAACCCTGTCCGGCCGGCTGCCGCCGCGCAGCTCGGCACCAGTGCCGAAGAGTTCCAGAACCTTCATGAGTTCGTCCGCAAGGCTCGCGCCCACCTCAACCAGAATGCCTGGGACTACATCGTCGGCGCGGCCGAAACCGAGACGACGATGCGGCGCAACCGCATGGCGCTCGATGAAATCGCGTTCCGGCCGCGCGTGCTGCGCGATGTTTCGCGGGTCGACCCCTCCGTCGAGCAGTTCGGCCGCAAAATGCGCCTGCCGGTGATGCTGGCTCCCGTCGGCGCCCTCGAGATTTTCGATCCGGCCGGGGCCGCGGCCGTGGTGCGTGGCACGGGCAAATTCGGCGCCGCCCATATGCTGAGTTCGGTGTCCGAGCCCGGCCTTGAAAAAGTCGCCGAGGCAGCGCCCGACGCGTTGCGCATCTTCCAGCTCTATGTTCGGGGCGATGACGCATTTGTCGAGGATTGCGTCAGTCGCGCCGTCGCCAACAAATACGCCGCCTTCTGCTTGACGGTTGATACCGCACATTACAGCCGACGCGAGCGCGACATCGCCAAGCGCTACGTCCGCTCGACACGGCTGCGGGTGAGCGGTGGCGATTTCCAGATGGGACTGGACTGGCGCACCGTGAAGCTGATCAAGGACAAGTACAAGATACCGCTGGTGATCAAGGGCATTGCCACGGCCGAGGACGCCGTGATCGCGCTCGACCACGGGGTCGAGTGGATCTACGTTTCCAACCACGGCGGACGCCAGCTCGACCACGGCAGAGGCGCCATGCACGTGCTGCCGGAGATCGTCAACGCCGTGGCGGGACGCGCCCGCATCATGGTTGATGGCGGCTTTTGCCGCGGCTCCGATATTGTGAAGGCAATCGCTGCCGGCGCCGATATCGTCGGTATAGGTCGTTTGCAATGCTGGGCGCTCGCGGCCGCCGGCGAAGCCGGCGTCATTCGAATGCTTGAGTTGCTCGAAGACGAAGTGATCCGAACACTGGGCCTGCTCGGCGCCACATCTTTCGCCGAGGTGGACAAATCCAGCCTGCACCCGGCGACCGCGACGAACCTCCCCGACGTCTTCAGCGCGTTCCCTCTTCTTCATATCGAGCCTTATCGGTATTGAGGCGCTTCCGTCATCGGTGATGTGGGGCAGACTGACCTCACCCCATCGTCATGGCCGGGCTTGTCCCGGCCATCCACGTCTTGCAGAGTATCGGCATGAGAGGCGGCTACGTTTACATTCTGACCAACAATCCGAACGGCGTTCTTTATGTCGGCGTGACAAACGATCTCGTGCGTCGAGTTTTCGAACATCGGTCTGGATTCGTCGAAGGCTTTACAAAGCGGTACGGATTGAAAATGCTTGTCTATATCGAAACATTCGACGACATCCGGAATGCCATACAACGCGAGCACAATATCAAGCACTGGTCGCGCGCATGGAAGGTTCGAATGATCGTGGCTGCAAATCCGAATTGGTGCGATCTTTTCAAAACAATTGTGAAGTGAAAGACGTGGATGGCCGGGACAAGCCCGGCCATGACGATTTTAGTTGTTGTCGACTCAATCTCAACAACCGAACAACTGAACAGCCAAACAAACGCGACACCGCCTTCTCGCCGCGCGGTTTGCGCCCGAGTTGTTGCAATATCCGTTGCCTCCGACTAACAGAGGGCGCAGGGAAACGCCGGGTGCTTGATGCACCCGCAGCCTCGCGTGCAAATAAATAAAGCACGACGAGTTAGTCACCACAGGTTCACCGGGTTCACCCGGCATTCCCCGCGCAATGGTTTTAACGGCTTCCTTCGTGCTCTCCCCGGTGACCGGGCTTTTTTGCCACCGTCGTTCGTCGATCGCTTGACGAGCTTGACGCCAGCGTCGGGGCGTCAGGACCACACGACTTCGCCGTCCGCAGCCTGCATCGTTCGTCTTTCGATGCCATTGCGTCCACCGCATCCCATCCCGCGTTCGTGACGATCGCGAAACGCCCCTCTTGTCGGGACGGGATAGCGCGTAAATGCCGCTGATTTGGGCCGGATGCAAAGCAGTTTATTTTGAGCGCAGCGACTGGACGACCCAAATCAGTTTGATTTGCTTGAACAAATTGCGCTCTGCGCGCATCCGGTTTTTCGGCGCTAGGCGACGCGGACGGCCGACATGAATTCGTCCACCACTCCGCCAAGCTTTTGCGCTTCCTCGCTGAAAATTCGTGCAGCCTTGACCATCGTTTCAGTTGCCAGGCCGGTAGCGGCGCCAAATTCCCCGACCGCCTGGATATTCCTGGAAACTTCGCGAGTGCCTGCGGCTGCTTCGCCCGCGCTACGGGCAATTTCCCCGGTTGCCGAGCGTTGCTGCTCCACTGCCGCAGTAATAGCCGAGCTGATTTCGTCCATTTGAGCAACAGACCCACTGATCGTTCCAATCGCGGCGACCGCATCGCTAGTCACACGCTGCATCTCCGTAATCTGGTCCTTGATTTCGGCAGTTGCCGCAGCAGTCTGAGCTGCGAGCTGCTTGACCTCCGACGCAACGATCGCGAAACCCCTTCCCGAATGCCCCGCGCGAGCCGCTTCGATAGTCGAGTTCAGCGCCAGAAGATTTGTCTGGCTTGCAATTGCCGAAATCAGATTTATGACGCCACCGATCTTCTGCGCACAAGTATCCAGCAATTGTATCGTTTGATTCGTTTTGGCCGCCTGGTCGGCGGAAAGACGCGCCGTGTCGGCCGAACGTTTCACTTGTTCGCTGACTTCGACGATCGATGCCGATAATTCTTCAGCCGCTCCCGCTACGGTCTGAACGTTAGACGAGGCCTGTTCCGAAGTAGACGATGCAGAACTCGTCTGCTCTCGGGTCATCGCGACCGAATGGGTCATTTTCTGCGCCGTATCGTCCAAACCCGAGGCAGCCTCACGCAGTGCAGCCAGAATGCGACCGGCTGCACTCTCGAAACCTTGAACATTTGTCTCAAGCATCTCCGTTCGTTTTATCCGCTTGCCGTTTTCTTCTGACCGTTCGGCGGCCAGGCGCTCGGCTTCTATCGCCGTCTCCTTGAAGACCGCTACAGCTCGCGCCATCGCTCCAAGTTCATCGCGCCGGGCCGTCCCGGAAATTTCAATTGATTGCTCGCCCTCGGCGAGACGGGTCATCACGCGGGTCAAACCGGTGACAGGACGCCCGATCGCACGTGTCGTCGTGAAAGCAGCGAGTCCGACTACACTCGCCGCGAAAACAACAGCGATGCTGAATATCTTCAAAGTCGTATGGATCGCGGATGTGGCGTTCTGGAACGTGGTTTCACGCAAGTCGTTGGCCTTTTTGGCCACTTTGGTCAGCACTTCGGTGAGGGATACGTAGGCATTCTCCGCATTTGCCATCAGCAGAAGCGCGGTGGCCGAATCTGCTTGAGCGATCTCGATGACTTCGCGCGACGCTTTTGCGTAAGCCTCGAGATCCTTGATCAGCTGCGGCTGTTCATCCAGCGCGTGAGCACCGACCTGCTTTCCCAACGCCATGATCTTTTCGACGTCGCCAAGAAGATCACGCCCTTTCTTCGCCAGTCAACTCACGTCGGATTCACTGGCGCTCAGGGATGTGAACCGGAACAGCGCAGCGTGTCCACGGCCAAGCGCAGCTTCAAGTCTGGCCGCTTCCTCGAAAGGAACGAACGCCTCGTCGTTCAGTTTTCGAAAGTCAGTCCGCAAGTTCTCAAGGGCAACATAGGCTCCGACAGCCACCAGGATAAGGGCGGTAAGCGCCATCACAGGCGCCGCCGCAACCTTTATCCCAATGCTACGATTGTCCCACCAACCTCGGAGCGAGATATCTGAACGGACCATTCCTGACGATGTCATTTGTAGTAACCGACACCACAAACGTCATCGCCAACCTTCTCAACGGTTGAGCTCTTGGACTCGATTTTCTTGCTCACAGGACTGACCCAGCGATAGTCGAGTTCCGCAGTGCCTTTGGCACGACCCTCTTGATTGAGCTGGGAGGCAAATGCTTTGCCGTCCGCATCCTTGAATATCTCGATGTCTTTTCCGACGAGCGTCGGGTTGAAGCCATGCGCCGAAATCTTCTGATCAGGTCCATAGCAAAAGACGTACAAATCGCGGTCTACGAACTTGCCTTGCTTGTCGCTGAAATCCTTGAGCGCCGTCTCGCGTCCCGCGGATTTGTAGTAAGCGACGGCCTTCTGAAGAAAGGCCTTTGCTTCCGCCGGGCTGGATCTGTCCTCAGCAACCGCATACGTCGACGCACACGAGATTATTGCTGTCGAGAAAAGGAAGGTTCGCAGGAAACCGCGCATCGTTGGCTCTCCAATCGTTTGTGTATGGGCGCGGGAAGCACCCTCATACTCCAAGTTCGCGCTTGAATGATTGAACGCCAATCGCTTATGAATTGTTGCGATCTAATTGAATTCCACTGTCTCAATTGTGAATCAAATTCACACACGGAACGACTGATGGCCACTCGCGTGCCGCCTCTTCAAGCCTTGCGCGCATTCGAGGCAGCGGCGCGATTTCGCAGCTTCACAAGGGCTGCAGAGCACCTGGGACTGACGCATGGAGCGATCAGCCATCAGATCAAAGCGCTTGAAACACAGATCCGAACAAAACTGTTTCGCAGGGATAGAGGTGAAATGGTCCTGACCGAAACGGGACAGACGCTCGTGCTCAGGGTGCGGCAAGGCCTGCGCATGCTGGAGAGCGCCTTCGAGCCGCCATCGCCCAAACCGACCTCACAAAAGCTGACGATAAGCGTGCTTCCGTCGTTTGCCACGCGATGGCTCGTTCCCAGACTGCACCGTTTTGAAACTCAAAATCCGAATCTTCGACTACTGATTCAGTCTACGCAAGAACTCGCCACGTTCGATCACGACGGCGTTGATCTCGCCATCCGTTATGGACCCGGAGGTTGGCCCGGATTGCACGAAATCAAGCTTATGGATGAGATGGTCTATCCCGTGTGTAGTCCGTCCTATCGAGGCGGCAAGCTCCCTCTCACACCGGGCGAGATGAAAATCGCAGTTCTGTTAAACAACCCACGGCAACCATGGGGACCCTGGTTCTATGCGGCCGGCGTTCATCCTATCGAGCCGGAGAACGGCGCGTCGTTTACCGACGCCTCGCTGCTGCTCGCGGCCGCCGAACAAGGACAAGGAATCGCACTTGCCCGCAGCAGCTTGGTCTCCAATTCCCTGCGCGCCGGCCAATTGATCCGACTATTCGATACGGAAGTGCCCGATATTTATTCTTATTATCTGGTCTGGCGGCCCGCGGACAAGAACCGCACCAACAGGAAACGATTCTGCGACTGGATTCTCCAAGAGGCAGCGATCGACGAGTAGCGAACGCCTACTCCGCCATGGACCTATCCAGCCAAAGTCGAAGTAACTCCACCGGTATGTCGTCGCGGCGCCAGCGTCAGCACTACCGGTTTCACGCTGGCCAGATTGTAATGCCCTCGCGCGCCAATGCGCGAGAAACGCTTGGCCGTTGGGCAACTCGTTCGATGATTTCGGTCCAGGCGGGGAAACTTTCGCGCATCGAAATGTCGATACGGTATCCCCATCGATAGTAGACGAGCAGATATGGGTCGATCATGGAAAATGCATCAGGCACCGCCCAGGTTCTTCCCTTGAGTTGCGTCTCAATAAATTCATAAGCTTCCAGTGCATTCTCGCGACCGGCTGAAGAGATTTGCGGAAACAGGGCGACGTCTCGCACAAACCGTT
The DNA here is from genome assembly GCA_963764155.1 of uncultured Alphaproteobacteria bacterium. Lineage (GTDB taxonomy): Bacteria > Pseudomonadota > Alphaproteobacteria > Rhizobiales > Xanthobacteraceae > Bradyrhizobium. The sequence continues at coordinate 160,894 of CAVXRI010000007.1, read as the reverse complement.
GCGGCCTCCAGATTTCCCCAAATGCCACTGCGTGTACCGTTCCCGTTAGCCAATTGAACCATTCGAGCAAGCGAACCGCTCGCTCGAATTCCAAGGGAAAAAGGTTCAACTCCCGTTTCTGTCCTGCAATCCAGTATGAGATCGCCGGGACTTCAGTGTAGTAAACGCCATCGACCAGCAGCACGGGAATCCGGCCCTTGGGATTGCGCTGGAGATGCTCCGGCTGCTGGGTCTTTGCTTCGGGGACAGAGACCACTTCCGTTGTGAAGGGGACGCCTACCTCCTCAAGCAAGATGTGAGGAGCCAGAGAACAGGACCCCGGCGAATAATATAGCTTTATGTCCATTATCGGCTCACATCTTCCTCACGGCAACGTCGGCTCGATCGCGTTTGCTGCAGCCAGATCCGGCCTTGCGAGATTCCCTCGCGCACTGCCGAAAAATGCTGCACCAATCGCGCCAAGCGTCAGAACGCTGACCAGAAAGTACAGGCCGGCTGTGGTAGAGCCTGTCGAAATCCCGCAAGGCGCCGAAGGCATAAGGCGCGACAAATCCGCCTAAGCTTCCGATGCTGTTGATGAGTGCGATTCCAGCCGCTGCAGTAGCCGTGCACAAGGCCGATGTCGGAATAGTCCAGAACAGTGGCAGAGCTGATAGAATCCCCAATGTCGCGATAGAAAGCGCCGCCATTGCAGGCAGCGTTTGGGCTGCGACAGTCGGCAAAGCCGCCAGTCCGGCAGCGCCCAGTAACATGCAACCGATAAGGTACGGCATGCGCTTGTTATGCCTGTCCGAATTAGCGGCAATGACAAGCATGCCAAACGTGGCGATGGTCCACGGAATTGCCGACAACATCCCAATAGAAAGCAAGCTGGTGACGCCGGTATTCTTCACCAGTTGGGGCAACCAGAAGCTCACGCCATAAATTCCGACCTGAATGGTGAAATTGATGGCGGCAAGTCCCAGGATGTCGGTCCGCAGGAGGATATTATACCAGGACGTTGGCTTGGGCGCTGTCTGCTCACGACGGACCTTGTCGATCAAAAACGCCTTTTCATCAGGGGTCAACCACGCTGCATCGGCTACGCGGTCATCAAGGTAGAGCAACGTGAATAGGCCAAAAACGACAGCTGGCAGTCCCTCGATGATAAACAGCCACTGCCACCCGCTCAGACCGTAAGCTCCTGCGGTACTCGTCATAATCCAGCCCGACAGAGGACTACCGATCGCACTGGAGATGGCAATTGCCGAGTAGAAAAGCGCCGTGACGGACCCCATCCGTTCGTTTGGAAACCAATATGTCAGATAGAGGATGACGCCTGGAAAGAAGCCGGCTTCAGCAACGCCGAGAAAAAATCTCACTGCGTAAAAGCTCATTTCGCCGCGCGTCAGATAGCTTGCGACCGAGAGGACGCCCCACGTGATCATGATGCGCGCGATCCAGCGTCTCGCGCCGACCCTTGCCATGATCACATTACTCGGCGTTTCGCAGAGAAAATAACCAATGAAGAATATTCCGGCGCCGAACCCATACACTGCGTCGCTCAGGTGCAGATCGGATTGCATCTGGAGCTTGGCAAAACCAATATTCACGCGGTCAAGATAGGCGAGCACATATCCGAACATGAGAACAGGCAGGATTCTCATTACAACTTTTCGATAGAGTGCTTTTTGCCCTTCGGCCGACTGTAGAGGCTTGCCTGGTGTGGACATCGTATCCCCTTTGAGTGGATTATTTACCATCAGTAATGGATGCAATAAGGATGCCAAGTGGAATTTTAGCCATTATTGTGGAATCTTGAGGCATCGCACCTTGGGCAAAGCTGGACTGGCTGAGAACTGAGCATCACATGAGCGCAAGTAACGCAGGCACCAAGTCTGACCGAACCATCGATCCGCAGTTGCAAGTTCTCGCAGACGAGCTGAAGCGCCATCGTAAACGGCGCGAATGGTCAATTGAGCAACTTGCCATCGCTTCGAGCGTCAGTCGTTCGATGATTTCGAAGATCGAGCGATGCGAGGCGGTCGCATCGACGAATATTCTGTCCAAGTTGTCCGAGGCACTCGGCATCACCTTTTCGCGCCTGATGTCGCCACCGACCGAACGCGATATAGTGGTGATTCCTGCGGCCCGGCAACCAATTCTCCGCGATGAACTCTCAGGCTTCACGCGGCGCTGCATCTCGCCCGTCTTGCCCGGCCGCGGCATCGACTGGGTCCTCAACACGCTTCCCAAGGGGGAGACCACTGGGCATTTTGTCGCTCATCGCCGCGGTGTGGAGGAATACATTTTTGTTCTGAGCGGCCGTCTCTCGGCCAAGATCGCCGAACAAACCGTCGTTCTCGAACAAGGGGATTCACTTTACTTCGAAGCCGATGCGGAACACGCCTTTACGAACATAGGCGCGAAACCCTGCGAGTATTTCCTGATCATCGACAGTTCCCGATACAGATAGTTTCCCTTTACAGTGGATTAATTTCCAATACAGTGGCTCCCTCTGGAATGGAAGGGCTGTTTGCATTCAGGCGAACGGCTACGACCGAGCGCAACTGACAAGCCGTCGCGGAGCCCCAATGAAACAAGTCGTCAAAACCTCGAAAGCCGCCGCTGCGGCCGGTCCTTATTCGCAGGCGATCAAGGCCGGCGACCTGGTTTTTGCTTCCGGGCAGCTACCGATCGACCCCGAAACGGGAACGATCCCGGAGGGTATCGAGGCTCAAACACGTCAATCATTGCTCAATCTAGAGGCTGTGCTTGAAGCGGGCGGCGCGAGTTTCGCAAGCGTAACAAAGACCACCGTTTTTCTGAAGAACATGAACGACTTTGCGGTCATGAACCGTATTTACGCGGAGTACTTTGCGGATGCGCCACCTGCCAGATCGACGATCGAGGTTGCTCGTCTGCCTCGTGATGCATTGGTCGAGATAGAAGCGATCGCGATGAAACAGGGATGAGTCCGGTGAACTTCCCCACCACCGTCGATCGTCGGCCGGCCATGGTTGAGGCTTTTGCGCACCCCGCAGCTTCGGTCGCAGTCGGCAGGCCGGGAGGCGCGACAAATTGGCGGGGACGTCTCCTCCACATCCACATTGCGCCAGACGCAAGTTACGAAATGGAAGAGCTGATCGAGGCTGAATGCGTTGCCGGCCGTGGAATCGTCGGTGACCGATACTTCACGGGACGCGGCACTTACTCCCCCAAGCCCGACGTCCGAGAGGTCACGCTCATCGAGCAGGAGGCGTTGGACGCGCTTAACCGCAATGATCCACCTATGCAGGATGGGCCACTAACGATCGAACCCGCAGACCACCGCCGCAATCTGACGGTGTCAGGAGCGCCTCTCAACCATTTAGTCGGCAGGCGCTTCCGCGTCGGCGATGTCATCCTGCGTGGAGGACGCCTGAACTTTCCTTGTAAGTACCTGGAAGAACTGCTCGGAAAACCCGTTTTTCTCCCGCTGTACAACCGGTCCGGCCTGAACTGCGGAATAGAACGCGGCGGCAAAATTCGCCAGGGCGATCCGATCGAACTGCTGAGCTGATATGACGGCTCGAAATCATAATGAAGCTGCGTGTCAAGGCTGTGCGACTGACCACGCCAGAGGTGCTTCATGTGGTCATGGAGCATCCGCTGCGACCGCATTTGCCGGCTTGGTCCGCCGGCTCCCATGTCGATGTGCGGCTACCCGGTGGCCGCACACGTCAGTATTCGCTGTGCGGCAATCCGGTCGATCGATTACAGTATGAAATCGCAATCAAACGCGAAAAAAACAGCCGTGGCGGATCAATCGAGGCCCACGAGATACTGAAACCCGGCGTGATCGCGCACGTCTCGGCACCACGCAATAATTTCCCGCTGTCAACTGACGCAACGCACCACATCCTCATCGCCGGCGGCATTGGGATCACACCGTTCGTATCGATGGCTCACCAGCTCTCCGCGACAGCGAAAAGCTTTGAACTCCATTATTGCGCCCGTTCACCGGAGGAGGCGCCTCTCCTCGCCGAGGTCACCGCCATCGCTAACCAGCGTGTGCATTGCTGGTTTTCCTCTCAGGGAACCAGGTTCGATCCCGCCATTCTCGGACAACGTCGTCACGCCTCACAAATATACGCATGCGGGCCGCAAGCTTTGCTCGACGCTGTCACATCCCACGCCCAAGCCAACGGTTGGGGTGAAGATGAGCTCCACATGGAAGCATTCCAGCCAACCCGGGATGAGAATTTCAAGCCTGAGCCTTTCGAGGCCATCCTCGCCTCGACAGGCAGAACGCTCAGCGTTCCCGCCGATAAATCCCTTCTCGAGGTTCTTCGCGACAACGGAATTATGCTGGTTTCGTCTTGCGAAATGGGCGTCTGCGGGTCTTGCGAGTGCGGCTATCGTCGCGGAACCGTCATTCATCGAGACAAAGTGCTCGCAGTATCGAAACGGCAAGACCGCCTGCTTCCCTGCGTTTCCCGTGCACGGGTCAGCGTGACACTCGAACTTTGAACAGTGCGGCGGACCCAAAGCAAAGCACGGGTCAACTGAGGGTCGATTAGCCAGATTAGGCCGCCTTGGCTAGGAAAAGTCCGGTGCCGGAACTGATCCACCCAGGAAACAGTCACTGTTGCTCGCCTTGTCCGATTTTCGTAAGACCACCCGCGATGACCTCTGCCCATCTTGCCCCCGGTGTCGCCGACGCGTTGTTGTTCGATCTTGGCCGCGTGGTGATCGATATTGATTTCAGCAAGGCCGTCGCCTGCTGGGCCGGTTACGCCGGCTGTAAACCGTCCGACATCCTCAACCGTTTCGTGCCTGATGAGAGCTACCGGCATCACGAAACCGGCAAGATCAGCGACGCCGACTATTTTGGCAGTCTGCGCGCTTCGCTGGATATCGCCATTTCCGATGCGCAATTACTCGAAGGCTGGAATGCGATCTTCGCCGGCGAGATGCCGGGCATCGCTCCCTTGCTCGCGCGGGCTGCGAAGCACCTGCCGCTTTACGCGTTTTCCAACACCAACGCCGCACATGTGCAGCATTTCTCGACGGCCTACGCCAACCTGCTCGAGCATTTTCGCCAAATCTTTCTGTCCTCGACGATCGGGCTTCGGAAACCGGATGCGGCGGCCTATGATCACGTCGTCAAGGCCATCGGCGTGCCCGCGCGGCGGATCGTGTTTTTCGACGATCTCGCCGAGAACATTGCAGGCGCGGCGGCGCGGGGTCTCAATGCGGTCCACGTAAAGTCTTCCCGCGATGTCGCAACAGCGCTTTCTGCGCTCGGAATTTAGGAGTTTCTGCCATTGGCCTTGATGCCGGTCGCCGACGCGCTTGCCGCAGTCCTCGCGGGGGCCGAGCCATTGCCCGAAGAAATGGTGGCGCTCGACGCCGCGTATCACCGGGTACTGGCTCGTGATATCGCGGCGCTGCGCACCCAACCGCCGGAGCCGATGTCGGCGATGGATGGTTACGCCGTGCGCTCGACTGATGCGGAGCGTTCCGGGTCACGGCTCAAGGTGATTGGCGAAGTCGCCGCCGGCCGGCCGTTTGAAGGAATGGTCGGCGCGGGCGAAGCGGTGCGGATCTTCACCGGCGGGGTAATCCCGGGGGGAGCCGACGCTGTGGTGATCCAGGAAGATACGGTCACGCACAGCGGCGGCGTCATCGAGATCACGGAGGCCGCCGTCGCGGGGCGCCATATCCGTCCGCTCGGGATCGATTTCAGAAAGGGCGACCGCCTGCTGCGCGGCGGAGCCCGCCTCACCGACCGCGACCTCTCGCTTGCCGCCGGGATGAACCATCCTGAGCTTCCCGTGCGCCGCAAGCCCAAGGTCGCGATCCTGGCGACCGGCGACGAACTGGTGATGCCCGGCTCAACCCCCGGCCCCGGTCAGATCGTCTATTCGAACGGCTTTGCATTGCGTGCGCTGGCGCGTGCGGAAGGCGCTGATACGATCGACCTCGGCATCGCCGCCGATACCGTGGAGGCCACCACTTCAGGCATTCGCCAGGCCCGCGATGCCCGTGCAGACATCCTGATCACGACCGGAGGCGCTTCCGTTGGCGATCGCGACCTGGTCAAGCAGTCGCTGGACGCCGAAGGCGTGACAATGGCGTTCTGGCGCATCGCGATGCGGCCAGGCAAGCCGATGATGCATGGACGGCTTGGAAGCATGCGGGTGATCGGCCTGCCCGGAAACCCCGTCTCCTCCTACGTCTGTGGCTTCCTGTTTCTCGTGCCGTTGATTCGCGCCCTGTCGGGCCGTTCCGCGATCCACCACAGACGCGAAATGGCGCTGCTCGGCAGCGACGTTCCGGAAAACGATCAGCGCGAGGACTATCTTCGCGCCCGGCTGGAGAAGCGCGAAGACGGCACCGAGGTTGCAACGCCGGTGGACCGTCAGGACAGCTCGCTGCTCGGAAATCTTGCGGCCGCTTGGGCACTTGTGATCCGCGCGCCATTTGCGCCGGCGGCCGGCGCGGGTTCGCGCTGCGAAATCCTGCGGCTGCCGGACTGACGTCCGGATCGAAGCCGCGTTTCTCCGAAAAGTTCTGGCGTTCACCCCAAATTAAGTGGTTGCGGAACACATATCGAACATATAGTGTCCGTTCATGATTTGTTTCGAGTACTAGTGTCTGTAATGGTCTCGAACTTGAACGACACCATCAACCGGGGGACTGCTCGAGATGCTCACGCGCAAACAGTACGAACTGCTTCGTTTCATCAATGAGCGGCTGAAAGAGGCCGGTGTGCCGCCCTCCTTCGATGAAATGAAGGACGCGCTCGATTTGCGCTCGAAATCCGGAATTCATCGCCTCATCACCGCTCTGGAAGAGCGCGGTTTCATTCGCCGTCTGCCCAATCGCGCGCGCGCGATCGAGGTCATCAAGCTGCCGGAGCTCTCGACCGGCGGTAACGGCAACAGCCGCCGCGGCTTCATCCCAAGCGTGATCGAAGGCAATCTCGGCAAGGTGCGCAGTGCCAGCGCCGGCTCCGATGACGGCGAACGTCCGGTCGCGGTTCCTGTCATGGGCCGCATCGCCGCGGGCACGCCGATCGAGGCGTTGCAGACCCGCAGCCACACCATCAGCGTGCCGCCGGATATGCTCGGCTCCGGCGAGCATTACGCGCTCGAAGTGCGCGGCGATTCCATGGTGGACGCCGGCATTCTCGACGGCGATATGGCGCTGATACAGCGCAACGAGACGGCCGATACCGGCGACATCGTGGTGGCGCTGATCGATGAGGAGGAAGCAACGCTGAAGCGCTTCCGCCGCCGCGGAGCCTCCATCGCGCTGGAACCGGCGAATACGTCCTACGAGGTGAGAATCCTGCCGCCAAACCGCGTCAAGATTCAGGGCAAACTGATCGGGCTCTACCGTAAATACTGAGCGGCTCCTGCGATCGATGATGGCGAATACTGGATCGCCCGGTCAAGCCGGGCGACGACAGCGGGGCTTGTTGAACGCCTCTGTATCGTCGCCGTAACCCGCCGGTGTTGTCCCTCGAACATCACCGGGTCATGCCTCGCACCCACCGGTGTCATCGCCCGGCTTGACCGGGCGACCCAGTAACCGATGCGGTGCGATATCAGCGCAAGGATGTAGACCAATAAATGGGACCAGTGCTTGTTGAAATGGCATCAGCTGCTTACTCCGGCGATGATGGCGAATACTGGATCGCCCGGTCAAGCCGGGCGACGACAAGCGGGCGCACTGCGGGTCTTTCAAACGGTTGTGATCGCAGGCCGCGGCTGCGAGCCGCAGAATTGCCCATAACGTCGTAAAAACTCAACGCTATCGTCCACTCTGATAGAGGCCTGCGCCTCCAAAAGAGCGCGGGTTGGCTATCTCGAATGAGGAGCAATCCGATGTGTGACTATAGCTTGCACGCTGTGGCAACTCGTCCCGCTGAAGTGGGAGAGACCCTGATTTCGACAACCTTCCGCGGCACCTCGACGCGCGGTTTCGCGTCGGAAAAGAACCCGAACGTTGCGGTCTGCATCCGTCCCGGAACCGAGCTCGGCTTCGCCGAGGACGTCAGATACGACAACCGATGGATATGGACAAAGGCCATCAATTTCCGTGTTGGTAAATTTGCCGCGATCGATCCCCACGTTCCTGATCGCCACCATGACGCGATCGAATTTCCGGATGGGACCCACGTCCTGGTGACGCAGCTCTGCGAAGGGCAACGAGCGACAGTTCTGCAAATGCCCGTAACTCACCCGCTGAGCGAGCGCGCCAAGCCGGCGGCGGACACGCCGGCGCCTACGCCGCTCCACGTCGACTGAAGCCTCGCTCGGACATCCCTGCCGGTTCGACCGGCGGGGATGCCGCGGAACTTGGGAGCTGCAGGGGGAGGCGCTGTTGGTCGACAAGATCACGTGGCACAAAGCCGGCGAAGTGACCAAGCCGGGGCGATATATGCTCAGGTTTGGATGGCTCACCGTTACCGCGCAGGACCTCGCGGTCTGGAAGCAATTTCCCGACGCGATGTTCACGCTCGTTAAAAGGGCGACCGGTGCGGCTCGCGATGAACCGGAGGAATTCCTGCTCGGCACGTTTGAGCTGCCGCTGAATCGATCGGTCAAGCAGCCATAGCGGGCTTTAGTCGTCGGCCTGCAGGTCGGTTTCCGATGGCGTCGCGTCCTGGAGGCGCGGGATGGTTGATCGCGGCGCAAGCGCCGGCTCCGCGTTCGGTTCGCTTGGCACCGCCGGCGACCAGGGCCGATCGACGCCTTTCGGCCTGACCGCATCGATTGCGAAACCGTTTGAAGTTTTCCGCAGCACCATCGAGCCCTGCCCGCGCAGACGCGTACGATCGATCAGCGCGGCTGCGCAGCCGGATGGTGCCTGTCGCGTGCTCACAATCAGCGACGCGCGCTCGCAATCGTCCACCAGCGCCTCCGGCCGCAGCGCCAGCGCGGCGAACCCGCCGTCGGCCATTTCGGTCACGCAGCCGGTGTCGTCGCACGAGACGGCATCGGAGAGCGTGGAGTCGCCGGGCAGGCGCGGATCCGCGTCCGCCGCCAGCCACTCCTTGACGAGAAACGCATCCTTGGCCGTTCGCATCAAATGCAAGCGGCCGTCCCTGCCGCGCACCGCGACGTTGTGACCATCGCCCGACACCAGAACATCCGGTCGCGGCACGGCGAGCGCCCAGACTACCGACCAGGCCAGCAGCGCGGCGCCCGACCAGCGCAATGGTGTACGCAGCAACCCGAGCAGGATGATACCCGCAGTCGCGGCGATGAGCGGGCCGATGCCGAACGAGCCCATGCGGCCGATGGCTCCCGGCAACGCGGCGACCCATTGCGTGACGATAATCATCCAGTCGATCCCGACGCCCATCCCACGCCAGAAAACGCCGTCGAAGCCGAACGGCATGGCGAGCAGCCCGAGCAAGCCTGCCGGCATCACCAGCACCGACACCACTGGCATCGCGAGCAGATTGGCGAGCACGCCATACGGCGTCACGCGATGAAAATGAAACGCCGCATAGGGCGTTGTCGCCAGACCCGCAACGAACGAGGCGAGCACCAGCGTCATGATTTCCCGCCCGCCCCATAGCGCCACTCGCGCGCTTACTGAGCTGTCGGGGGTCGCGAACAAGCGCGGCATGCCGATCTGCACCAGCGCGACCAGGCCGAGCGTTGCGGCAAACGACATCTGGAAACTTGGATGCACCAGTGCTTCCGGCGCGATCGCAAGCACGATCATCGCGGCGACCGACAGGGTGCGGAAAGTGATGGCGCGCCGGTCCACCATCACCGCAATCAAGACCACACCAGTCATAAAAAACGATCGTTGGGTTGCGACTTCCGCGCCCGAGAGCAGCAGATAAAAGGCGGCGGCAAAGAACGCCGCGGCGGCCGACCATTTCTTGATCGGATAGCTGGACAGCGCAGGGATCAGCGCGAGCAGCGCGCGGATGGCGAAGAATACGACGCCGGCCACTACGGCCATGTGGTAGCCCGAGATCGACAACACGTGGCCCAATCCCGAGATGAACATCGCATCGTTGACGGGCTCGGAGATCGCGTCGCGCCGGCCGGTCAACAGCGCCGTCGCGATAGAGCGCTTGTCGCCATCCAGCGCCGTCCGTATCCGACCGTCGATCGCGTCGCGCACGTCCTGCATGAACGCCGCATAGCGCAAGGTGAGGCCTCCCCCGACCGGCGGCTCAACAGTCTTGATCGCGCCCATCGCAAATCCGGAGGCGCCGATGCCCTGGAAATACATGTCGCGGCCGAAATCGTAGCTGCCCGGCCGCATCGGCCCGAGCGGCGGCTGCAATCGCGTTTTCACCTCAACGAAACTGCCGACGTCAGGCGCCGTCCCCTTCCTCACCGACAACCGCACGCGCTCAAGCTTCACCCGACCGGGCACGCCGTCCATTCGCGTCACGCGCATCACGAAACGATCGGTGCGCTCGCGAATGTCGCGCGTCTCCACGAAACCCGCCAGCGATACAGAAAAGGCGGGCCTTGCCAGCACGGTGTGCCCGATGCGCACGGTTTTCCAGGTCGCGGTGGCGAAGCCGGCCGCCGTCGCCGCGATCATCACGGCGATTGGAAAGCTCTTATGCCGCCGCAGCAGAAAAGCCCCGACGCAAAGCGCCGCCGCGGTGACCGCCGCAACCGAGGCCACCGGCTCGCGATCGGCCGTGAAGTAAAAGGCAATGCCAGTGCCGAATGCGACCGGCACCCAGGGCAACATCCGGCCGGGGCCAGCCTCGGCGCGAACCCATTGACGCAGGGTCTCCAGATACGGCGACAATGCACCGCGCACAGACGGCGCGAAGCTGCCTGCGGGCGTTGCCCCGCGCGGCGGCCAAGTGCTCGCAACTCCCTGCGTCCGGCCCCTACTCCTGCCCGGCTCCGCCATCCCACCCTTACAACTTACGCCCACCGAAGGATGCTACCGTAAGTTGTCAGACGATCCCCGAATAGCGGAACGAATGCAGAATGCGTGACAAACGCTCATGCTGCTAAAAGCTAGCCCTTGCTCCCGTGCAAATGGCCCCGTTGCTGAATCTCAGCCCTTGCCGCCGACTTCCTTGGCAAAGGTGTCGCGCAGACCGATGGTGCGATTGAACACCGGCTTTGCCGGCGTCGACTCCTTGTCGCGCACGAAATAGCCCTGCCGTTCGAACTGCACCACGTCGGTCGAACTGCTTTCAGCAATCGCTGGTTCGATCCTGGCATCGGACAGAATTTCCAGCGATTGTGGGTTGAGATCGCCGGCGAAATTGGCGGCGTCGGGACTGGGCTTTGTAAAAAGCTGGTTGTAGATGCGGATTTCGGCCGGCCTCGACTGCTGCACCGACAGCCAATGCATGGTCGCCTTGACCTTGCGTCCATCAGGCGCGTTGCCGCCCTTGGTCGCGGGATCATACGTGCAGCGCAGCTCGACAGCTTCGCCGGCGGCATTCTTGATGACGTCGTGGCACTTGACGAAATAAGCGTACCGCAGCCGCACCTCGACACCGGGAGAAAGACGAAAGAATTTCTTGGGCGGATTTTCCATGAAGTCGTCGCGCTCGATGTAGAGCTCCCGGCCGAACGCGATCCGGCGCGTCCCCGCCGAGGGATCGTCAGGGTGATTGACGGCCTCGATCTCCTCAAGCTGTCCTTCCGGATAGTTCTCGATCACGACCTTCAGCGGCCGCAGCACCGCCATCCGCCGCTGCGCGGTCCTGTTCAGCTCCTCGCGAATGCAGAACTCCAGCATACCGACATCGACGATACTGTTGGCCTTGGCAACGCCGATGCGTTTGACGAATTCGCGGATCGCGGCCGGCGGCACGCCGCGGCGTTTCAGTCCTGCGATGGTCGGCATACGCGGATCGTCCCAGCTCGCAACGTGGCCGCCGCGCACGAGTTCGGTGAGGACGCGCTTCGACAGCAGCGTATAGGTCAGGTTTAGTCTCGCGAACTCGTACTGGCGCGGCTTCGATGGCACCGGCAGCTTGTCGAGCAGCCAGTCATAGAGCGGCCTGTGATCTTCGAATTCCAGCGTGCAAAGCGAATGCGTAACGCCCTCTATCGCGTCGGACTGACCGTGCGCGTAATCGTAGCTCGGGTAGATCGACCATTTGTCGCCGGTGCGCGGATGAGTGGCGTGCAGGATGCGATACAGCACGGGATCGCGCAGATTGATGTTGCCCGACGCCATGTCGATTTTCGCTCGCAGCACGCGCGCGCCGTTCGGGAACTCGCCCGCTTTCATTCGGCGGAAAAGGTCGAGACTCTCCGCGACGGGGCGCTCGCGAAACGGGCTGTTCCTGCCCGGTTCGGTCAGCGTCCCTCGCGCCAGCCGGATTTCCTCCTGCGACTGATCGTCGACATAAGCCAAGCCCTTTTCGACGAGGCCCTCGGCCCATTCATAGAGGCGATCGAAATAGTCCGAGGCATAAAACAGATGCTTCCCCCAATCATAGCCGAGCCAGTGCACGTCGGCCTGAATCGAGTCGATGTACTCCTGCTCTTCCTTGGTGGGATTGGTATCGTCGAAACGCAGGTGACAGCGCCCGGCGAATTCCTGAGCGATGCCGAAATTCAGCGCAATGGACTTGGCGTGGCCGATGTGCAGATAGCCGTTCGGCTCCGGCGGGAACCGGGTCACGACCTGCTCGCGACGTTTCGCGCCAAGATCGGCCTGCACGATGTCGCGGATGAAATCCCGGCCCGTCTCTGCCGTGGCCGTTTCTGTCGTCATTCTGAAATCCTGTTCGGAAAGGCAGCCGACCTTGTGCCAAATTCGCCTGGGTCAGCCAAGCCCGCACGAGCGCGCGGGCTTTAGTTATGCGTCGTACCTGCTATACACCAGCGCTTCCTGTCCAGACGCCCCATTCCGGTAATGACTGATTCCGTCGTCACACGCTTTGCCCCCTCGCCCACTGGCTTTCTCCACATCGGAGGCGCCCGCACGGCCCTGTTCAACTGGCTTTACGCGCGCGGGCGTGGCGGCAAGATGCTGTTGCGCATCGAGGATACCGACCGGGAGAGATCGACCAGCGAAGCGATCGACGCCATTCTGGACGGCTTGAAGTGGCTCGGGCTCGATTGGGACGGCGACGTCATTTACCAGTTCAGCCGGGCTGCGCGCCATCGCGAGGTAGCCGAACAGTTGCTCGCCAGCGGCAAGGCCTATCGATGCTACGCCACTCCGGAGCAACTCACGGCGATGCGCGAGAAGGCACGCGCCGAAGGCCGCACCCGGCTTTATGACGGCATGTGGCGCGATCGCGACCCGTCCGAGGCTCCGCCCGGACTGAAGCCGACGATCCGGCTCAAAGCGCCCCTGACCGGCGAGACCGTGATCGAGGATCAGGTGCAGGGCCGCGTGGTCTGGCAGAACGAGAATTTGGACGATCTCGTGCTTTTGCGCGCCGACGGCAATCCAACCTACATGCTGGCCGTCGTCGTCGACGACCACGACATGGCCGTTACGCATATCATCCGCGGCGACGATCACCTGATCAACGCCGCGCGCCAGAAGCAAATCTATGATGCGCTGGACTGGACGCTTCCCAGCATGTCGCACATTCCGCTGATCCACGGTCCGGACGGCTCGAAATTGTCGAAACGCCACGGCGCGCTCGGCGTCGATGGATACCGCGCCATGGGATATCTGCCGGCTGCGTTGCGCAATTATCTCGTGCGGCTGGGATGGAGCCACGGCGACCAGGAAATATTTTCGACCGAGGAAATGATCGCCGCGTTCGACCTGTCCGGCATCGGGCGCTCGGCCGCCCGCTTCGATTTTGCCAAGCTGGAAAACCTCAACGGACACTATATCCGACACACCGACGATCAAACGCTCGTGGCGATGTTCGAAGATGCGCTGGATTACGTTCCGAACGAAAGCACTCTGAAGGCAAAGCTCAACGACGCCACGCGGGCGCAATTGCTGCAGGCAATGCCGAGCCTGAAAGAGCGCGCCAAAACCCTGATCGAATTGATCGACAACTCCTATTTCATCTTCGCCGACCGGCCTATTCAGATCGAGCCCAAGGCCGCGGCGCTTCTGACGCCGGAAAACCGCCAATTGATAGGCGGGCTCGAACAGGCCCTGGAGCAGGTCGCGCCCTGGAGCGCCGCGACCACGGAGGCCGCGATGCGAGCTTTCGCGGAATCCAATAACCTCAAGCTCGGCGCCGTCGCCCAGCCGCTCCGCGCGGCACTGACCGGGCGCACCACCTCACCCGGCATTTTCGAGGTTTTGGCAGTGCTGGGACGGGAAGAATGCCTGGCCCGGCTCAAGGATCAGGCTACCGGTTAGCAGCCCTCGCGCCGCGGCCGTCTTGCAGCGCACATTGCAATGCGATACGCCTTTGGGCAACTCCTTCTAGAAAACTCGGCGCGCCGCACCATCTTGTCGGGAGCACCAGGGCAAGCCGGTTTTCGCAACGATTTCCTCGGGGAATTCACGATGGACGCACAATCCAGCAGCAAGATCGCCACGCTGACGATCGGCAACAAGACCTACGATTTCCCGATGCTGAGCGGCACCGTTGGGCCTGACGTCATCGACATCGCCAAGCTCTACGCCCAGACCGGGGTGTTCACCTACGACCCCGGCTTCACCTCGACCGGCAGCTGCCAGTCGAAGATCACCTATATCGACGGTGACGCCGGCGTCCTCGAATATCGCGGCTACCCGATCGAGCAATTGGCGGAAAATGGTGATTTCCTCGAGACCTGCTACCTGCTGCTTTACGGGGAACTGCCGACCAAGGCCCAAAAGGAAGATTTCGACAACCGCGTGATCCATCACACCATGGTTCACGAGCAAATGGCCCGCTTCTTCCAGGGTTTTCGCCGGGATGCCCATCCGATGGCGATCATGGTGGCGGCGGTCGGCGCGCTGGCGGCGTTCTACCACGACTCCACCGACATCAACGATCCGCAGCAGCGCATGATCGCCTCAATGCGGATGATCGCGAAGATCCCGACGCTTGCGGCGATGGCCTACAAATACACCGTCGGCCAGCCGTTCATGTATCCGAAGAACTCGCTCAGCTTCGCGGAAAATTTCCTGCACATGTGCTTCGCGGTGCCGTGCGAGGAATACAAGATCAATCCGGTGCTCGCCAACGCGCTCGACAAGATATTCATCCTGCATGCCGATCACGAGCAGAACGCTTCAACCTCGACCGTGCGCATCGCGGGCTCCTCCGGCGCCAACCCGTTTGCGTGCATCGCAGCCGGGATCGCCTGCCTGTGGGGTCCTGCCCATGGCGGCGCCAACGAGGCGGCGCTGAGCATGCTTGCGCAAATCGGCACGGTCGACAAAATCCCGGACTTCATCAAGAGGGTGAAAGACAAGAACAGCGAAGTCCGCCTGATGGGGTTCGGGCATCGCGTGTACAAAAACTACGATCCTCGCGCCAAGATCATGCAGAAGATGTGTCACGCCGTGCTGGCAGAAACCGGGCACGACGACGATCCGATGCTCAAGGTGGCGCTGGAACTGGAGAAGATCGCGCTTCACGACCAGTATTTCATCGACCGCAAACTTTATCCGAACGTCGACTTCTATTCCGGCATCACGTTGAAGGCGATGGGCTTCCCCACATCGATGTTCACCGTCCTGTTCGCGGTGGCCCGTACCGTCGGCTGGATCAGCCAGTGGAGCGAGATGATCGAGGACCCGCAGCAGAAGATCGGCCGTCCGCGCCAGCTCTACACCGGCCCGGCCCGTCGCGACTACGTCGCGATCGACAACCGCAAATAACAGCGCGTGCTGCGCGCTTGATCCGGGACGAATACGTGCGCTCCCGGCTGGCGATTTTTCTCAACCCAAGACGGTGGCTATCGGTCCCTGCGTTCGTGTTTTCTCCCGGTTCGGGCGACGCGCCCTCGCGCACCAGCGTTGTCCCCGTGAGGGGCGTTACTCCCCCTGAGGAGCATACACCTCCTGTCGTCGCCCGGCTTGACCGGGCGATCCAGTAATTACCATCATCGCCGCAATGAGCGCTGGTCGCATTTATTGGGTCTGCTTGGCGCTCGATATCGTCCCGCATCAGTTACTGGGTCGCCCGGTCAAGCCGGGCGACGACAAGGTGGGGCCCGTCGATTTTGACAGCGCTGCTCACTGCAATCTCTGCTACGCTCTACATCAGCCCATCCGCGACGTTCGCATTGTCGAGAGCACGATCTCGGCCGCGCGCACGCTTGGCGACTGATTGCCGGTCGACATGATGGCGTCGAGCCGCGCAAAAGCATCGACCTGCTGTTGGCGCAGAGCTGATTGCGTCAGCACTTCACGTACCGCTTGCGAAAGCTTTTCGGGCGTGCAGTCGTTTTGCAGATATTCCGGAATCACATTCCCGCCCAGGACGAGATTGGCGAGAATGACGGACTGAACCTTGACGACGCGCCTGAGAATGAATGCCTCGGCCGCGCCGACCCGATAGGCGGTGACCATCGGTACGCCGGCGAGCGCCAGTTCAAGCGTCACCGTGCCGGATTTGGCCAGCGCGGCGCGAGCGATCCTGAACGCCGCGCGGTTTTCGGTTTCGCCGACCGTGATCCGCGGCTCTGCCGGCCAGCCCCTCACCCCTTCGCGCACGGCTTCCACCAAGTGCGGCATCGTCGGCAGGACAGGCTCGAATGCAACGCCCTGGCTGCGCAACAATCCGAGGGCTTCGCCAAAGACCGGGAGATGGCGCTTGATCTCGCTTCGCCGGCTTCCCGGCAGCACCAGCAGGACCGGCGGCTGCTCGTCCCGCCGTTTTTGCTCGACGGCATCCGGCCGCAGCATGGAAATCTGCTCAATCAGGGGATGGCCGACATAGCTGCACGGGGGACCTCGCAGCTTTCGATAGGCCTCCGGCTCGAACGGCAATAGCGCAAGTACGTGATCGACATAGCGGTCCATCGCGCGGGCCCGTCCGGACCGCCAGGCCCAGACCGATGGGGAAACATAATTGACGATCGGGATGGCAGGGTCGCGATCGCGGACGCGCCTCGCCACCCGGTGTGTGAAATCGGGACTGTCGATGATCACGAGGACATCCGGCGATGCCGCCGTCACCGCGGCAGCCGTTTGCCGTATCAGGCGCAAGACCTTGCGCAATTGCCTCGCGACATCAGCCAAGCCGACGATCGACAGCTCCTCGATCGGAAACAACGACGAAAGTCCCTCCGCCGCCATCGAGCGGCCGCCGACGCCCTCGAATTGAACGGAATCGCCGAGGCGCTGTCGCAGCACCTTCATGAGACTTGCGCCGAGCCGGTCGCCCGACTCTTCCGTCGCGATCAGAAAGATGCGTCGCCGCACATTGGCTGCAGGTGCGCGCGCCTGCGTCACGCCGGCAGCCCCGTGATGAACAGTCCCGCTTTATCGGCGGCCTCGATCGTCACCTGCGGTTCGACGATGATCGTGTGCCCGGCGATAACAGCAATGCCCGCGAGTTGCGCCTTTGCCGCGCCCTCGACGGTTCGCGGTCCGACGGCAGGAAGGTCGAACCGCAGGTCCTGCCCGCTCTTGGGCGCCTTCACCAGCACGCCGCGCTTGGCGGAGGCCCGAATACGCCCCTCGCTCCGCAGCCTCACAAGGCGCGCCAGCAAGCCATCGGTGCCTTCAATATCCTCGACCGCAACTACGTGGCCGTCGATCACGACAACGGCCTGGCCGATGTCGAACGAGCCGAGCGCGGCAAGTACGTCTCGGCCTTTCGCAATGTCGGCCAACCCAGCTACATCGACGCCGGCGCGCGTCAAGCATCCCTCCGGGACCAGCAGATCGGGCGTGAGATCCCGGAGCCCCACCATTCGGAAGCCCTCCTGCTCGAAGATGCGCCCTATTCCCGACAGGAGGTGATCGTCGCCGCCGCGGAAGGACGCCCAAACACGGCTGATGACGCGGAGCGTACCCCAGTCGAGACGAATTTCCGACAACGCCGGCCGCACCAGTGTGCCGATGAAAACGAGATCGCGGCATCCTTCGGCGCGAAACAGTTTGATCGCGCGGCCAAGTTGCCCAATCGAAATCCAGTGATGGCGAAAACGCTCGACCCGCCCTGGATCGCACACGCCCCTCAACGCGAACAGGACAGACTGGATTCCGCGCGCGGCAAGCGCGTCGGCGACCGCGAAAGGCATCACACCGCCTGCTGCGATCAGGCCGACGGGCGATGAAATCTCCAAAGCCTTGTCGGTCATCGCTGCGCTGCCATCAAAGCTGTCTGGTGTCGGCGATCGGAAGACACAGCGGCCGGGTTTTCGCATCGCCGATGAAGGTCAGGATTTCGGCGATGGCGGGATCTTCGGCAGCCATGGGCTGCGCCTCGATGAGCCGTTCGGCGAAGACCCCGGCGCCCTGAAACAGCTTTTTGTAAAAGGACCGCACGACGGCGATCCGCTCACGCGTAAAGTTGCGCCGCTTCATGCCTATGATGTTGAGGCCTTCAAGGCTCGCGTATTGACCGTTGACGAGACCGAAAGGGATAATGTCGCCGCGCACGCCGCAGATGCCACCGACCATCACCTGCGGCCCAACGCGCGTGAATTGATGGACCGCGGAAAGTCCGCCGATATAGACGTAATCGCCGATCTCGCAGTGACCACCAAGCGTGGCGGAAGTGGCGAAGATCACGTCGTTGCCAACCGTGCAATCATGGCCGACGTGAGCGTTGTTCATGAAAAACCCGCGGTCGCCGACGCGGGTCAGACCGCCGCCCTTGACCGTACCGAGGTTCATGGTGACGCCCTCGCGGATCGTGCAATCCGCGCCGATTTCGAGCCGCGTTGGCTCGCCGCGATAACTGATGTCCTGCGGCGGCCCGCCCAATGCGGCAAACGGCGAAATCACGCAACCGGAGCCGATCGACGTATGGCCGGTGACATGCACATGCCCGATGAGCTTGCAATTGCTGCCGATCACGACATGCGGACCGATCAGGCAATAGGGCCCTATGATCGCGCCGTCGCCAATCACGGCGCCGTCCTCGATCCGCGCCGTAGCATCAATCGTGCTCATCAATACGTCCCGTTCGGCGGCTGATGCCACAAGCGAATATGTCAGGTTTTCAGGTCGTTAGCGCGTGCGCACCGCACTGTCCAGTGACGTGTGATTGCCGCAACGATGGCTCGCGGAATGTGGATGTGGAGCATCCACAACCGGCAACACGGTGAGGTCGTCGTGCCAGCAAATAGGCCAGTCGCCCGGGACCAAACCCTTTCGCAGGGACGACGAAGCGCGCGCGTGTAGTCAGGTCCACTAATCCGTCAGCATCGCGCCGACGTCTGCTTCGGCGACGGTGGCGCCGTTTACCTGGGCGTCGCCGTGAAACCACCACATGGCTTTGCGGCGGCCGATGCTGCGCATGTGATACTCGATAGTGTCGCCGGGCATCACGGGCTTGCGGAATTTGCACTTGTCGATAGTGAGAAAATAAACCGCGCGCGGCTTCTCGGTGCCTTCGACGGACTTGATGCCGATCACGCCTGCGGTCTGGGCCATGGCTTCGATCATCATCACGCCGGGATAGACGGGGCGGTCAGGAAAATGGCCCAGGAACGGCGGCTCGTTGAAGGTGACGTTCTTGATCCCGGTCCCGCTGTAATCGGTGCGAATGTTGATCACGCGGTCGATCAGCAGCATCGGATAGCGGTGCGGGAGCGTCTTGAGGATTTCGTTGATATCCACGAGTTCAAATCTGACCGTCGCCTCGCTCATCACCCCTGCCCCTCGCCCTTCGGATCGGGCGTAGTGTTCCGCGCCAGCCGCTCCACGGCAAGGATCTCCCTGAACCATTGTTTGGTCGGCTTCGCGAAAAACCCGCCCCAGCGGCCGTTCGCTGGAATATCATCTTTGACGCCGCTCATGGCCGTCACCTGAGCGCCGTCGCCAATCTTGAGATGATTGTTGATGCCCACCTTGGCGCCCAACGCGACGTTGTCCCCGATCGTAAGGCTGCCTGCCAGCCCGATCTGGGCCGCGAGCAAACAATGCCTGCCGATGGTCACATTGTGGCCGATCTGCACCTGATTGTCGATTTTGGTGCCCTCGCCGATCACGGTATCGCGCAGACTGCCGCGGTCGATGGTCGTTCCCGCACCGATTTCCACGTCGTTCTGGATCACGACGCGGCCGGTCTGCGGCACCTTCTGGTGCCCATCGGGACCAAAGAAGACGAAGCCGTAGCCGTCCTGCCCGATGCTGCAGCCGGGGTGGATCAGGACGTTGTTGCCGATCAACGCGCATTGGATCGCAGTGCGCGCGCCCACGTCGCAATCCCGACCTATCCTGACGTCGGCTGCAATCACCGCGCCGGCACCGATCACGGTGCCTGCGCCGATCTCGACACGCGGTCCGATCACGGCCAGCGGATCGACGATCACGCCATCCTCCAGATGTGCCGTCGGATCGATGATAGCGGATGCGGCGATGGCTGAATTGCCGACCCACGACTGCGGCCGCAGCGCGTCGCGGTGCAGCTGACGGGCGACTTTCACGAAGGCGCGGAACGGCTGCGAAGCCCGCAAGACAGCTACATGCGCGGGGACTTTGGCCTCGGAACGCGCATTCACAAGACAAGCGCCGGCTTTCGTCGAGGCGAGCTGGTCGGCGTATTTCAGATTGTCGAAAAACGTCAGATGCATCGGGCCGGCTTCATCGAGCGAAGCCAGGCCCCTGACCGTCTGGCCAGCCCGCGAGGGGTCAACCAGACATGCCCCCGTCAACGCGGCGATCTCTTCCAGCGTCGACGGTGAGGGTTGCTCAAAGAAGTGCGGCTGCGCCATTCCACCCGCCGCGGTCGGGCCATCGATCAGAACGATGTACCGCCGCCGAATTTGAATTGCTGTACGACGTCGTACTTACCCTTGGTGATCGGGATCGCGTAATCGAAACGCAACGGCCCGAACGGAGACGCCCAGATCAGGCCTACGCCGACAGAGGACCGGACAACGTTGGTGTCATCGAACACCATGCCGCACCGGCAAGGGTTGCCGTTGACGAGCCCATTGACTTCACCAGTAGCTGCCCACGTCGTCGGGCCCTTGTAGTCCCATAGCGATCCAGCGTCGGCATAAACCGCACCCTTCAGCCCGACTTCTTTCGGCAAGAACCAGAACGGCATCTGCAATTCGGCCGACGCACCCCAATACTTGGTGCCGCCGATCGCGTCGCCGTGGCCCGTGTACGGGAAGAACGTCAGGTCGCGCGCACCAATACCGTTGGGGGCAAAGCCGCGAACGAGGTTCGGCCCCATCTGGAAATGATCGAGCATGCGAAGCTGGGTGTTGCCTATCTGGTTCAGCATGCCGGTTTGAAGATGAATCAACCCGACGATGTCGCCGGCGAGAGGCGTGTAGTATTTGCCGTCGATGGCGGACTTGAGATAGCTGACGTCGCCGCCGACACCTGCGAAGTCCTGCTTCCAGTCGATGATCAGACCGTCCGTCGGATTTCTGTTGTTGTCGAGCGTGTTGTAGTTCAGCGAGTACCCAACGGCCGACGTCCAGGTTGCGCCATTTGCCAGCTCTTGCCGAACAGGCAGCGAGGATTTACCGTCGCCCAGACAACCCGGAAGCAGACCCGCCGCGGTGTTCCCGGTGGGATCAACGCCGCCAAGAACCTGCGTGATGTAAGCGGGGGCCGGGAAGAATGCCGGACCCAGGATGTTTTCGCAATTCCGGGACGTCGAAGGCAGCGAGATCGTCTGCTGATACAGCGAATACCGAAGCTGCAGGCTGAGGTCCTCACGCAAGCCGAACCCTAATCTCGGCGAGAAGCCAAGGGTCCTCGTGCCATACGAGATGAAGTTATTGGAAAGCTGCTCTCGATAGAACACGT
The DNA here is from genome assembly GCA_963764155.1 of uncultured Alphaproteobacteria bacterium. GTDB lineage: Bacteria > Pseudomonadota > Alphaproteobacteria > Rhizobiales > Xanthobacteraceae > Bradyrhizobium. The sequence continues at coordinate 139,096 of CAVXRI010000007.1, read as the reverse complement.
CGAGGCCGCCCGCGATGCGGTAGTCCAGCAGATACGGCTCCACAAAGGAAAGCGAAGCGCCGCGCGCGTACTGACCGTATGTAACGGTAGCCTTGGCGAAAAGCCCGCGTCCAAGGAAGTTGCGCTCGGAAATGCTGACCTCGGCGAGCGCACCGTCCGTCGTCGAATAGCCGCCTGAAACCGAGAAGTCGCCGGTGGACTTTTCTTCAAGGTCAACCAGCAGGATCACGCGATCATTCGATGAGCCGGGCTCGGTGGTGATCTTCACGGTCTTGAAGAAATCGAGATTCTTGAGACGACGCTCGGCGCGATCCACAAGCGCGCGGTTATACGCATCGCCTTCAGAGACGTCGAATTCGCGGCGGACCACATAATCGCGGGTCCGGGTATTGCCGCGCAAATTGATGCGCTCGATGTAGGTCCGCGGACCTTCATCGATAGCGTAGGTGATCGAAACCGTGTGCGCTTCGAAATCGCGATCACCGCGCGGACGCACGATCGCGAACGCGTAACCGCGGCGCGACGCTTCGATCTGCATTTCCTCGACCGATTTTTCCAGCGCCTCGGCGTTGTAGAGTGCGCCGACATTGACGTGCGAGAAGCCCCTGAGGGAGTTGCCGTCAAGAGTCGAAATGCTGGAGGCGAAGTTGACCGACCCCACCCGGTACTGCTGGCCCTCCTCGATCTTGAAGGTGACGAGGAAGCCCTTGCGTTCCGGATCATATTCCGTGAGCGCGGCCACTACCTGGACGTCGGCAAAGCCGTGCTTGAGGTAATAGCGGCGAATCAGATCGCGATCGGCCTCGACGCGGTCCGGATCATAGACGTCATTGTTGCCGAGAAAGCTTAGCCAATTCGACTCGTGGGTCTTGATGACGTCCTTGAGGCGGTAAGACGAATAGAAGCTGTTGCCTACAAACTCGACGGATTTGACACCGGTTTTCCCGCCCTCGTTGATCGTAAAGACGAGATCGACCCGGTTGTTCGGCTGCTCGATGATTTCGGGCGTGACATGCACGTCGTAGCGGCCGGAATGGCGATAGATTTCAGCTATTCGCTGGGCGTCGGATTGAACCATCGGACGTGACAGCGTGCCGCGCGGCTTGGACTGGATTTCGCCGGTTAGCTGCTCGTCCTTGACCTTCTTGTTGCCTTCGAAGGCAATGCGGCCGATCACCGGGTTTTCCACCACGACGACGACCAGGCGGCCGCCCGCGCGGCTGATTTTCACGTCCTGGAACAGGCCGGTCTCGATCAGCGCCTTCAGACCGTCGTCAATACGACCCTGGTCTAGCGTCCCGCCCGGTCCCGGTTTGAAATACGAACGGATGGTCTCGACTTCGACCCGGCGGTTTCCCTCTACCTGAATTGACTGAACGGTCTGGGCTTGAGCCGACGACGAAAGGAGCGCCGCTCCAAGTGGGGCTACCACCGGCACGGCACATAGAACCAGGGCGGCGAGCAAGCCCCCCCGCACTCGCATTCCAACAATCATGCGCAACGCGCCCTCGTCATTCCAATACTGACCCGTACCCCTACGAACCAGCAGAATCCATTCGCTGCTCCGCTTGTAGCCAATTTCGCGGACCTGGCAAACGGCAGAAGGCCGTGCAATTTCATTTTCGTTCCAAGACGTTGCCCATTGGCAACGCCATAAAAAAGCCTCGTCACGATGCGGCCAGATGCAGGATGTCGTTGTAGGTCGCAAACACCATTAACATCAGCACCAAGCCGAGCCCGATTCGGAAACCCATTTCCTGCGCCCGGTCGGAAAGAGGCCGGCCACGGACTGCCTCGACCGCATAGAACAAAAGGTGCCCGCCATCCAGCAGCGGTATGGGAAACAGGTTCAATAGCCCGATGGATATCGAAAGCACGGCTGCCAGTTGCACCAGAGGAGCCAGACCGATGCTCGCGACCTGCCCCGAGATCTGGGCGATTCGCAGCGGTCCACCGATTTGATCGGCCGATTCGCGTCCCGTGAAGATGCCGCCGATGTAGGCGAAGGTTCGCTCGACCACGAACCAGGTTTCCTTCACCCCGAGCAACAGCGCGGTGGCAGGATCCACGCGCTCGGTCGTAACGTCGCCCGCCGAGGTTTGGCGCGTAATGCCCAGCACCCCAGCCCGACGAACATTGCCAAACGGGTCTTTGGTTTCCTTAAGTTCCGGCGTCCCCTGCAGCTTGAGCGTGGTGTCGCCCCGCTTGACCGTGAACGTGAGCTTCTCGCCCGCGCGGATGCCGACGATCCGTTGCATGTCCGAGAAACTGTCGATCCGGGTGCCGTCAATCGAGGTGACGACATCGCCGACCTGGAAGCCGGCGGCGGCGGCGGCGCTGTTCGCCTCAACCTTATCAACCCGGGCGGTGGTGCTCGGCTTGCCCAGAAACGTAAAAAGGCCGGTGAAAATGACGATTGCGAGCAGGAAATTGGCAATCGGGCCGGCAGCGACGATCGCCGCGCGCGGTCCGACCTTCTTGTGGTGGAAACTGTCCGCCCGTTCCTGTTCGGTCATATTGGCAAGCGCCACCGCCGAGGGGGTAGACGCTTCGGTGTCGTCTCCAAAGAACTTGACGTAGCCGCCTAGCGGAACGGCTGAAATCTTCCACCGCGTTCCGTGGCGATCGTTGAACCCGGCCAGTTCCGGCCCGAAGCCCAATGAGAATGTCAGTACCTTTACGCCGGCCCAGCGGGCGATCAAAAAGTGGCCGAGCTCATGGAAGAACACGACAATGGCGAGAACAAACAGAAAGGGAATGACGAACCCGATGAGCAGATGGCTCAACAGGCTGAAACTATGTAGAAAAAGCTCGGACATTCGAATTCCCTCACCAAGGGCTGTTAAGCCCCCCGACCCCAAGCTCTAAGATGCCTTTAAGGCTATTTGAGGCAATAGGGTGGCGGCCCTATTTCGCGCGCTATGGTCAATTGCGATCGCGTCGTCGGCGGACGTCAATGGCGCCGAACTGCCGGCGCGGACCCAGGCTTCAAGGGTAGCTTCGACGAGCCGTGCGATCGCGCCGAATCTGATTTTGCCGCCGATGAAGGCCGCTACCGCAACCTCATTGGCAGCATTGTATACCGTGGTCGCTCCACGTCCGGTCCGCAGCGCGTCGAAAGCGAGGCGGAGCCCCGGGAAGCGGTTGAAATCCGGCGCTTCGAAAGTGAGCTGCCCGATCTTGGCCAGATCGAGCCTGGCCGCCGGACCGACGATGCGATCGGGCCATCCAAGGCAATGCGCGATTGGCGTGCGCATGTCCGGCGCGCCGAGCTGCGCCACCACGGAACGATCCGAAAACTCCACCATGCCGTGAACGATCGATTGCGGATGCACCAGCACCTCGATCTCCTCGGGCTTGAGCGCAAACAGATAGAAAGCCTCGATCACCTCAAGGCCCTTGTTCATCATCGATGCGGAATCGATGGTGATCTTCTGCCCCATGCTCCAGTTAGGATGCTTCAGGGCCTGCGCAAGCGTCGCGACCTCGATATCGGCGGGAGCCCAGGTGCGGAATGGCCCGCCTGACGCGGTGATTATGACGCGCACCAGTTCTTCGCGGTTGCCTGAGCCAAGCGCCTGGAAAAGCGCGTTATGCTCGGAATCGGCCGGCAGAATGCAAGCGCCGGCGCTGGCTGCCCGTTCCATGAAGAAATCGCCTGCACAAACCAGGCATTCCTTGTTGGCAAGCGCTACCGTTGCACCGCGATCCACCGCCGCAAGCGCGGGCTTAAGCCCCGCCGCGCCGCTCACCGCAGCCATGACCCAGTCGGCGGGCCGGGCAGCCGCTTCGATGATAGCGCTTTCGCCGGCTCCGCATTCGATCCCGGTACCGGCCAGAGCGCCTTTCAATTCGGCAAGACGGCTGGGATCCGCCACCGCCGCAAATCGCGCCCCGAATTCCCTTGCAAGCTTCGCAAGGCCGGCGACATTCGTATTCGCGGTGAGCGCCTCGACGTTGTAGCGCTCGGGCGAAGCTCTCAGCAGATCCATCGTGCTGTCGCCGATGGACCCGGTGGCACCCAGGACAGTTACGGCGCGCACGCCGGATGCCGCGGGCTTGTTATTACGCAATGGAACTCCACTCATCGTTTCACCAAACCATAAGACCGGCACCGACGCCATCCGCGCCACCACGTAAAAATCCCAAAATAGCTGCCAGGACGACGGCCGCGACGAAGCCGTCAAGACGGTCCAGCACGCCGCCATGCCCGGGAATGATGTGACTGGAATCCTTTACACCAAATCGGCGTTTCACCGCTGACTCGAAGAGATCGCCCAGCTGCGAGACGATAGACAAAAGCGCGCCCAACAGCAGGAGCGGCACGAGTTTTCCGAACTCAAATGCGGCGAACCCGGCGCTGACTACGAGGCTCACCACAAACCCGCCGACCGCGCCGGCCCAGGTCTTTTTCGGGCTGACCCGCGGCCATAGTTTTGGTCCCCCGATCCCCCTTCCGGCAAAATAGCCGCCGATATCGGTCACCCATACGACGAGAAGAACGAAGAGGAGCGCAATAAATCCGGATTTGACGTCGAACCGCAGCAGCACCGATGCGACGAGGGCTGCCGCCGCATAGACAAATCCAGCCGCCGCCCAACCCCGCGCTTGTGCTGACAAGAAGGCCACCGCCGCAAGCCCTATTGTCAGCAGCGCAACCGATGCGCCGATCCGGTCAAGGGCGAGGCACAATCCGGCGATCGCCAGCGCCGCAACGCCTGATGCGACCAAGCGCCTCTCTCGCGCCAGACCCACGATGCTCAACCATTCGATGAAGAGACCGATCGCAGCCAGCGTGACCAGCACAGTCCACGGCCAACCTCCGGCATAGGCAATGGCAATCGCGAGCGGTGCGAGCACAGCTGCAGCGAGCACGCGCAGAAGGAGGTTGCGCGCCCCCTGCCCGGCGACCGCACTCGCGGCTTCGCTCTCCTTCACGATCCGGTTTTCGCGGCCAGACCGCCGAAACGGCGCTCTCGTCTGGCATATTCGGCGATCGCTTCTTCGAGCGCCGCCTTGTCGAAATCAGGCCAATGCATCGGCACGAACACCAGTTCACTATACGCCGCCTGCCACATCAGAAAATTCGACAGGCGTTGTTCGCCGCTTGTGCGGATGATCAGATCGGGATCGGGGATATCTAGCGTGTCGAGATATTGACCGAGCGTCTCGGCGTTGACCGAAGCGATGTCGCGCTCGCCTTGCGCAACCTCTCGCGCAAGCCGCTGCGCGGCGCGCGCGATTTCCTGTCGCGAGCCGTAGTTGAAGGCGACGACGAGATTGAGACGCGTGTTGTTCCGCGTCAACTCCTCCGCCTCGTTCAGAAGCGCGCAGATGTCCGGCTCTAGGCCATCACGTTCGCCGATGACGCGTACCCTCACGCCATCGCGATGCAATGTTGCCAGATCGTTGCGGACGAAGCGCCTGAGCAGGCCGAACAGATCCCCGATTTCGGTCGCGGGCCGTGACCAATTTTCCGAACTGAACGAGAAGATCGTCAGATAATGGATACCGAGTTCATGGGCGGCGCTCACGACACGGCGCAACGCCTCTACGCCGCGGCGATGGCCTTCGGCACGCGGCAACCCCCGCGCTGCCGCCCAGCGTCCATTCCCGTCCATGATGACAGCCACATGCAGAGGGCCGTCGACGCGATCGGGTCCATCAGTTGCGGGGGCGGCAGCATTCGACATCGGTGTTTCCGGCGAGTTACGGTTGCCTAGACGGTGAGGATTTCCTTTTCCTTGGCCGCAAGCAACTGATCGATCTCCGCGATCATGCCGTCGGTTGCCTTCTGCACCTCATTCGCGAGACGTTCCTGATCGTCCTCGGATATCTCGTGGTTTTTCTCAAGCTTCTTTACAGTGTCGAGACCGTCGCGCCGCACGTGCCGGACTGCCACTTTCGCAGCCTCCGCATATTTGTGCGCGACCTTCACGAGTTCCTTGCGGCGTTCTTCATTGAGCTCGGGAATTCGCAAGCGAAGCACCTGGCCTTCCGTCGCGGGGTTCAATCCAAGATTAGAGTCTACGATCGCTTTCTCGACGGCCTTGACCATCGATTTATCCCAAACCTGTACCGACAGCAGCCTGGGTTCGGGCACGCTGACCGTTGCAAGCTGATTAAGCGGCATATGGGTGCCGTAGGCATCTACCTGAACCGGCTCCAGCATAGATGCCGATGCGCGACCGGTTCGAAGACCGCCCAATTCATGCTTCAGCGATTGGGTAGCGCCCTGCATGCGGCGCTTCACCTCGTTGATGTCGAAATTACCCGTAGGCATATCTCCGCTCCCTCAAATCCTGTAGCCGAGGCGCCCGGCCGGCCGCGTTTCGAAGTTTCAAACCCGGTCAGCCCGCGACCACCGTTCCGCGTCCCGTGCCGCGCAAGATCGACCCGATCGCGCCCGGCTCGGCGATCGAAAACACGATGATAGGCAGCGACGTCTCGCGGGCAAGCGCGAATGCGGTCGCGTCCATCACCTTGTAGCCGCCTTCGATCGCTTGTGAATGCGTCAAACGTTCAAATCGCGTGGCGGCGGGGTCTTTCTTTGGATCGGCGCTGTAAACGCCATCGACATTGGTGGCCTTCAGCACGGCGTTAGCCCCGATTTCGGCGGCGCGAAGCACGGCCGTCGTATCTGTCGTGAAAAACGGATTGCCGGTTCCACCACCGAGCAGCACGATCCGACCCTCAGCGAGACATTTGTGCGCTGCACCGCGGGTGAACAGATCGCAGATTTGCGGCATCACGAACGCCGACAGAGTTCGCGCCGGAGCGCCCTTTCGCTCAAGGGCCGCCTCCAGCGCGAGACAATTCATTACGGTTGCGAGCATGCCCATGGTGTCGCCCGTCGGCCGGGACACCCCGCGCGAGGACACCTCGACGCCGCGGGCGATGTTTCCGCCGCCGACAACGACGGCGATTTCGGTACCGAGGCGGCGCGCGGCAATCAGCTCGCCGGCAATCCGATCCATGGTCGGCTGGTCAATGCCGAAGGGCTGCGCACCGGCGAGATATTCGCCGGAGAGCTTGATCACGACGCGACGGTAGACCGGCTCAGCCATGATGCAATCGCTTTCCTGTTCCGCCAGGGCTTGCCGCGCACCGCGCCGCGAGGGCTGCCCGGCGGCTACTTCTTGCCGCTGGCAGCCGCGACCTCCGCCGCAAAGTCCGACTCCTGCTTCTCAATTCCCTCACCGAGAGCATAGCGCACAAATCCCGCGATCTTCACAGGCCCGCCGATCTTACCTTCAGCTTCCTTGACCGCCTGGGCCACCGATTTGCCGGTGTCGTGGATGAAAGCCTGCTCGAGGAGGCAGACTTCCTTGTAATAGGTCTTCAAGCCGGACTCGACGATCTTCTCGATGACGTTCTCCGGCTTGCCCTGCTGGCGATATTTGTCGGCCAGCACGTCCTTTTCACGCCGCACAGCCACCGGATCGAGCCCGGCTGCATCCAGCGCCAGCGGGTTCGCGGCGGCGACGTGCATGGCGAGTTGACGGCCGAGTTGGGAGAGTTCGTCCGCCTTTCCGGGTAATTCCAGCGCCACGATAACGCCCATCTTGCCCGCGCCCTCGATGACGGCGTTGTGGACGTAGCTCGACACCACACCCTTGCCGACCTCGAGAGAAGCTGCGCGGCGCAGCGTCATGTTCTCGCCGATCGTTGCAATGGCGTCGGAGATCGCGGTCTCTACCGTCACGCTGCCGGCTTTCGCCGCCTTGATCTTCTCCACGTCGGCGCCGACATCGAGCGCGACCTGCGCGACCATCTTGACGAGCCCCTGAAACTGCTCGTTGCGAGCGACGAAGTCGGTCTCGGAATTGACTTCGACGACGACGCCCTTGGTACCTGATGTCACCGCGCCGATGAGGCCTTCGGCCGCGACACGACCGGCCTTCTTCGCGGCCTTGGATAGTCCCTTCTTGCGCAACCAATCCTGTGCGCCTTGCATGTCACCGTCGGTTTCGGTGAGCGCGGCCTTGCAGTCCATCATGCCTGCGCCGGTCGACTCGCGCAGTTCCTTGACCATCCCCGCTGTGATCGTAGCCATTATGCACGTCCTTTTGCCTGTCAGGGCCACCCGGCGCGACGCTCGCGGCTTCGCCGCCATCCGTCATGAGGGAATTTGCGAAAAGAAATGGTGGCCGGAAATGCTTCCGGCTCACGCGTTCTCGTTATTCCGCTTCGGCGGTCAAAGCTTTGGCCTGTGCCACCCACGCGTCAGCGCGGCTTGGAAGACCCACTTCTTCGCCGATCTTGTGCGCCGTGTCGTGATCGAGTTCGGCGAGCTGCCAGTAATGGAAGATCCCGAGATCGTTGAACTTCTTCTCGATCGCACCGGAGACGCCGGTGAGCTTCTTCAGATCGTCGGCCGAGCCGCGCGGTCCGGCGAGACCCTGGAAGCCGACAGGCTGCGGGGCTGCCGGGATTGCCTCACGCGCCGGATGCGCGGAAGCGCCAATATCGATTTCCGAGTCGCCCTGCGCGCGCGAGATGCCGTCGATCGCCGCACGGGCGATCAGATCGCAATACAGCGAGATAGCGCGACCGGCGTCATCGTTCCCCGGCACGACAAAGGTGATGCCCTTTGGATCGGAGTTGGTGTCGACAATCGCAGCGACGGGGATGTTCAGCCGCTGGGCTTCCGCGATCGCGATGTCTTCCTTGTTGGTGTCGATCACGAAAATCATATCGGGCAGACCGCCCATTTCCTTGATGCCACCGAGCGAGCGGTCGAGCTTGTCGCGCTCGCGCTGCAGCGTCAGCCGCTCCTTCTTGGTGTACTGGGCGCCCTCACCCGAGCCGAGCATCTCTTCAAGCTGCCGCAGCCGCTTGATCGAACCCGACACCGTCTTCCAGTTGGTCAGCGTACCGCCGAGCCAGCGCGAATTGACGAAATATTGCGCAGACCGCTTGGCGGCTTCCGCAACTCCGTCCTGCGCCTGCCGCTTGGTGCCGACGAACAGGATACGACCGCCTTTGGCGACGGTATCACTGACCGCTTGCAGCGCGCGATGCAGCAGCGGCACGGTCTGCGCGAGGTCGATGATGTGGATGTTGTTGCGGGCACCGAAAATGTAATCCGCCATTTTCGGATTCCAGCGGTGCGATTGGTGGCCAAAGTGAACGCCAGCCTCAAGCAGCTGACGCATAGAAAAATCGGGTATCGCCATAGTACAGTTCTCCGGTTGGTTCCTCCGGAAACGTGTGAGCAAACGAGCCTTATGGCCCGGCTGCCACCGGACGGCCTTTTAAGCCATGTTTCCGTGTGAGATGGCGCGGTGTATAGCGTGATTTCGGCCGGAAGCAAGGAAAAAGGGCCGGTTTTCGGGGCTCAGATCGGCGTTTAGGCGAAAATGGCCCCTATTTGCTGAACCAGCCCACTTGCGAGAGCGATGCGACGGCGGGTTGGTTTTTCGCCAAACCCGCATCGCCGCTTGTTCAAGCGACCATTTCGACGCTGCCGTCCCGTAGCCGATATACGCCGCCCACCACCTTGAGCTTCTTTTGCTCGACCGCCGCGCTGAGAATGGGCGTGGTCGAACTCAGCTTGGCGACAGTATCGATCACGTTCTGCTTGATGGCTTTGCGAGCGTGTCCCCGTTGCCCTGCATTACCGCTTTCACGGCTGGAGCAAGCCCTTCCACGAGGGACGGCAAGTGTCCCGGCAGAGTTGTGCCGTCCTTGATAGATTTTATGGCGGAATCCAGAGCGCCGCAGCTGTCGTGACCCAGCACGAGGATCAACGGTGTGTTCAGCACCGCGACCCCATATTCCAGACTGGCGATGGTCTCGGTGGTGGCGAAGTTACCGGCGACACGGCACACGAACAGATCGCCCCGGCCTGTAGTCGAAAGCGTATTCCGGCGCGATACGGGAATCCGCGCAACTTAGCACCGCAGCGTAAGGGTTCTGCCCTCCCGTCAATGCCTCCCTCTCGTGCTTGAAGTCGTGACGCCGCGCTACGCCATCCACGTAGCGAGTGTTTCCTTCCAACAGCCGACGAAGCGACGCATCTGGCGAGATTACGTTTGTCGGCTTCGGAGGCGCTTTTTTTTCTTTCTTTTCCTTTGCGTCGGCGGATCTTCCGAGCAACAGCCCTGTTGCCGATGCCGCGAACATAAGGACCTTGCGGCGCGATGGTGAAGAAAGTGATCGTTGGCGGCACGTCTCGCACATGGCAGTCTCCGTCCGTTTCGCGGGAAGCCCGTTTGCGATTAGATCAGAACCGGCGCTTCATGTCTCTGGTGTCGCGGTGACTCCAGCTATTGTTCACGCGCATTTCGACGGACGGCAGGCCGAGCGGGTCGAAATCCAGAATCACCTTTTCCCGCGCTCACCCTAAAGCGTCTCGACGTCCACCACCCCCGACACAGCTTTGATGGCGCCGGCAATCTGCGGTGAAACTTTGTAGCGACCCGGCAGCTTCATTTCGACTTCAGTACCGAGATCAAGCATCAGGACCAGCGATACATCGCCGTCGCCGCTGCTAGCAGCTCCCGGTTTCGCCTGAACGCCACGGCCCGAACCGCCCTGCGGGGCAGCCTCGGAATTCAATCGTTTTGCAATTGAATTGAGTGACCTCGTGTCGCGAACGAAAATGCGCAGCCCTTTTTGTGTTTTGGCGGCGGCGTCGTCCAACGGCTCGGCATGCAGCACCCGAGCGCGCACGTCTTCGCCTTGCAGTTCGGCCCCGAGTTGCAGCAGCACGGCGGCACCCGGCTCCAACACCTCGCGGTACTGTGCCAGCCCTTCGGAAAACAGCACCGCCTCGAAATGGCCGGTCGGGTCCGACAGCCCCATGATGCCCATCTTGTTGCCGGTTTTCGTGCGCCTCTCCATGCGTGAGACGACAGTGGCGGCGACCTTGCCTGCGGTCGCGCCGGTTTTCACCGCTCGTGAAAATTCCGCCCAGGACTGCACCCGCAACCGTTTCAGTACCGCCGCGTAATCGTCAAGGGGATGGCCGGAGAGAAAGAATCCGATTGCGTCATATTCCTTCCGTAGCCGCTCGGCCGGCAGCCATGGCTCGAGCTGCGGCAGCATGATCGCCGGCGCGTCGGCCGCGCCGCCGAACATGTCGTTCTGCCCGATGGTTGCGGCCTGGTGGCCGCGCTGACACGCGGCTAGGATCGCCTCCGCGCCCGCGAATACTCGCGCCCGATTGGAATCCAATCGGTCGAACGCGCCGGCAGCCGCAAGACTCTCAATGACACGCTTGTTGATCGCGCGCGGATTTACCCTCGCGGCGAAATCGGCGAGCGACGTGAACGGGCTGTTCTTGCGTTCTTCCACGATGAGCTCGACCGCTTGCGGCCCAACGCCCTTCAACGCAGCGAGCGCGTAGTAGATGGTGCCCTCAGCTACCTCGAAAGTCGCCCCGGACCGATTGATCGACGGCGCCTCCACCTTGATCCCGAGCCGCTGCGCCTCTGAGCGAAACTCCGACAGCTTGTCGGTGTTGTTGAGATCGAGCGTCATCGATGCGGCGAGAAACTCGACCGGATAATGCGCCTTCATATACGCCGTGTGATAGGACACCATCGCATAAGCCGCGGCGTGGCTTTTGTTGAAGCCGTAATCGGCGAACTTCGCCAGCAACTCGAAAATGGTTTCGGCCTGTCCTTTGGGTACGCCGTTCTTGACCGAACCAGCGACAAATCCCGCGCGCTGCTTCTCCATCTCCGAGCGAATCTTCTTGCCCATCGCGCGTCGAAGCAGGTCGGCTTCGCCAAGCGAATAGCCGGCCATTACCTGCGCGATCTGCATCACCTGTTCCTGGTAGATGATGACCCCGAACGTCTCCTTCAGGATGGGCTCAAGCATCGGATGCAGGTATTCGGGTTCCTCGTCGCCGTGTTTGCGGGCGCAATAGGTCGGGATGTTCGCCATCGGGCCCGGCCGATACAGCGCGACGAGCGCAATGATATCCTCAAAGCGGTCGGGGCGCATGTCGACGAGGGCGCGGCGCATGCCCTGGCTTTCAACCTGGAACACGCCCACCACATCGCCCTTTGCCAGCATCTGATAGCTCGCGGCATCATCAAGCGGCAGTGTCGCGAGATCGACGTTAACACCGCGCTGCCTCAACAGCTTGACCGCGACATCGAGCACAGTGAGCGTCTTCAAACCAAGGAAGTCGAACTTTACGAGGCCCGCGGGCTCCACCCACTTCATGTTGAACTGAGTGACCGGCATATCGGATTTCGGATCTCGGTAGAGCGGCACGAGTTCGCTCAACGGGCGATCCCCGATGACAATGCCGGCGGCATGCGTCGAGGCGTGCCGCGTCAGCCCTTCGAGACGTTGGGCGATGTCGAATGCCCGCGCGACCACTGCGTCCTCCTCGCGGAACGCTTGAAGCTTCGGCTCGCTTGCAATGGCCGCGGCGAGAGTCACGGGCGCGGCCGGATTTTGCGGCACAAGTTTTGTCAGCTTGTCGACCTGCCCATAAGGCATCTGCAGCACGCGCCCGACGTCGCGCAGCACACCGCGCGCCTGCAATGTGCCGAACGTGATGATCTGCGCGACCTGATCGCGGCCGTAGCGATTTTGCACGTAGTCGATCACCTCGCCGCGCCGGTCCTGGCAGAAATCAATATCGAAGTCGGGCATCGACACGCGCTCCGGATTGAGGAAGCGCTCGAACAGCAGGCCAAAACGGATCGGGTCGAGGTCGGTGATTGTCAACGCGTAGGCGACCAGCGAGCCCGCGCCTGAGCCGCGGCCCGGCCCGACCGGAATGCCTTCGGCCTTTGCCCATTGAATGAAGTCCGCCACGATCAGAAAGTAGCCCGCGTAATTCATGCGGGTGATGACGTCGATCTCGAAAGCCAGCCGTTCGCGATAATCTTGCTCTGAGGTCCCATCCGAGAGCCCGTGAACCCGAAGGCGGTTCGCCAGCCCTTCTTCGGCCTGACGGCGCAATTCCGCGGCTTCATCGCTTTCTGCGTTCGCCGCCTCCGCGCCCACACCCACTGTGAAGCGCGGCAGGATCGGCTTGCGCATGGTCGGCCGGAACGAGCAGCGTTCGGCGATCTCGACAGTGGATGCCAGGGCTTCCGGCACGTCCGCGAAGAGAACCGCCATTTCCGCCCGAACTCTTGAAGCGATGATCAGGCGTGAGTTGATCGCGATCGGTCTCAGCGATCAGGCGTCCTCCCGCGATGCAAAGCAAGGCATCGTGAGCCTCGTAATCGTCTGCCGTCGCGAAATACGGCTCATTGGTCGCGACCAGCGGCAGGCCCCTGGAATAGGCCAGATCGATCAGCCCCGCCTCAACCCGCCTCTCCTTATCGATACCGTGGCGTTGCAATTCGACGTAGATGCGGTCGCCGAACAGGCTGGCGAGGCGCTCACACCTTGCTCCCGCCAATGCGGTCTGATCGGCCTGTAGCGCCAGCGAGACCGGCCCATCCGGGCCGCCGGTGAGTACGATCAGGTCCTCCGTTTCGCCCTGCAGCCAGTCGAATTTGATGTGCGGAGCCTGGTGGACCGGCGTCTCCAGGAAGGCGCGCGAGTTGAGCCGCATCAGGCTGCGATAACCGCGTTCCCGCGCTGCCAAGAGCACGATTCGCGCCGGAGCGGCTGATACCGCAGTGCGCGCGTTCGGGTCCTGGTCGCCGAAATCGACCGCCAGTTCGCAACCGATGATTGGCTGAATTCCCGAACCGGCCATCTTGTCGGAGAATTCCAACGCCCCGAACATGTTGTCGGTGTCGGTCAGCGCCAGCGCCGGCTGACGGTCGGCTTTGGCCAGCTCTGCCAGTTTGCCGATCTTGATCGAGCCCTTCAGCAGGGAATAGGCCGAATGAACGTGGAGATGGACGAATCCCGCGCTGGGCATGGTGATGGGTTCAGTGCTGTCAGGGTTGAGGAAGTGAAAGCAGCCTGGACGGGCCGACTTGCCGGTCAATGTTGGTGGCTGGCGAGCGTGCTGTCCACGCGGAACCAGTCATTCCGGCCCGCCGTCCTGCTTATCCCCAATGCCCGCAGGTGAACCTCAAAGCTGCGGAATAAGCTGCGCCCAGACCGCGATCATTCCGACGAACAGCGCAAGCGATGCCAGCGCCGCAGCCTCTTCAATGAAGATTTTCAACATGAGTGCCTCCCTATGCATCTGGAACAGATGAAGAACAATGTTCCTTTTCTGTTCTCCGGTCAAGGGTAGCTGCAGTTTAGGCCCTGATATTGGATAGTTAATCGTTCTTTTAGGCGAAATGCACGAGCGCCAACGAACCGCTTTCGATGGTCATTGCGAAAGCTTTTGGCTTTGCCGGTTCACCAGAAATGCGGCGACCAGGGGCCCCAACCAGCAAATCATTGCACCCAATGCCATCAGCGGATGCTTTTCGCTCCAATGGATTGCGCTGTCGGAAATAAACAGGATGGCCGCAATTGGGTACCCAACCAGCCAACAGCCCAACACCAATGCCCAAATATTACGCGGCATCTTTATACTATGCCCCCAGCCGCGGCCGATTTCCAGACGTGCGCGCTGCCACTAAGCGCCGCTTCCGAGACACGGGCCTTGCGACAGACGATGCCGAAGGCCAAAAAAAAGCCCCGGCCAAAGGCCGGGGCTTCGATCCGCCGCAAAATTGTTAGCTCAATACCTGCCCGGGCCGCCGTAGCCGCCGAAGCCACCGAAGCGGTAGTTGAAGCGTACAGTGAGCATATCCACGTCCTGGGTGATCCGGTCGTTGACGAAGTTCACAAGGCGCGGATCAGCGGAGGAGAAGTTGTTGTTATCATGCCCCATAAACAGATGGTCATATTCAACACCGACGGTCCAGTTCGGGGTGAAGCCATATTCCCAGCCCACTCCGACGGCAGCGCCCCATCGAGTCGCATTTGCCGAGACTAAATTGACCCCGGTGACGCTGTCGAACGTGTTGAATTGATTGCTGGTGACAGCGGCGCCGCCCTTTACATAGAGCAGCGAGGCATTCCACGCCCAACCGAGTTGGCCCGTGAAGAGACCAATGCCGTCAGTTTTTACCCTGCTGAACAGCCGTCCGGTCGGATCGAGCGCCAAGTTCGCGCGTGAGTTGCTGAGGTCGGCCCAATCGCCTTGTGCTTCCAATCCGAACACAAACTGATTGGCTTGCCAACGATATCCGATTTGGCCGCCGATAACGCCTCCGGAACGATTGTTACAACCGGTCGCGAATGTTGCTCCGAACCTGTCGGTGAAGTCCACGCACTGGTGGCTTTCAGCCCAACCGCCGTTGGCGCCGATGTAGAAGCCGGTCCAGTCGTAAATCGGAGCCACCATCGGAGGCGGCGCCTTGGTATAGGGCCGCGCAGCGAGATCCGCGGCTAGTGCGGGAGCAGCCGCGCCAAGCACGGCGACACTCGCTGCAACAAACAAGAGTTTCTTCATGTGGTCCCCGTTTCGAAACAAAGTATTGGCCCCCAAGCCAGCGACTCGTTCTAGCAGTTCTTGCTTAAATTACTGTAGCTCGACCGCAACACACGAACGGAAACGCGAAAGGTATTAACGTAAGTTAGTCCTGTCTCGCAGGCACTTCTGGACCTTTCATCAAGCTAAAAAGGTAGCGCAGTATGGTCGCCCGACATGAAAGACCATTTCTTGATTGCGACGGCCGTTACTGAGCATTAGCTCGCGCGTGTTTTGCGCGCCGGCTGAGCGCGACCGTTTGATCTATTTAGCGCGCGCCACAGATTTGTTTGATTAGATCAGGGCTGTCAGCGGCCCGCCCTGGCATCGCGCCTTCACCGCGCTGGATCACACTCGATGCGGCTGAATAGGCGGCGCGTGCGCTCGACAACTTTATTCCAGCTCGACGACTTTGCCGTCGACGAGCGATACCCGCCGGTCCATTCGGCCGGCAAGCTCCATGTTGTGAGTCGCGATCAGCATCGCGACTCGCGTCGCCTTGACCAGTTGCATCAGCGCATGAAACACGTGATCGGCGGTGTTCGGATCGAGATTGCCCGTCGGCTCGTCCGCCAATAAGGCTCGGGGCGCGTTGGCGACCGCCCGCGCAATCGCCACTCGTTGCTGCTCGCCACCTGATAATTCCGACGGCCGATGCTTGGTTCGATCTGCCAAACCCAAATAGCTCAAGATCTCGACAGAGCGTTTGACAGTCTCGGATCGTTTGAGGCCGCGGATCATCTGCGGCAGCATGACATTTTCCAGCGCGGAAAATTCCGGCAGCAGCCTATGCGACTGATAGACAAAGCCGATGTCGGTGCGGCGGATCTGTGTTCGATCCATATCCGACAATTGCGATGTCGGAGCACCGGCGACATAGACTTCGCCTGCATCGGGGCTTTCGAGCAGGCCGGCGATATGCAGCAGCGTGGATTTGCCGGAGCCCGAAGGCCCCACCAGCGCGACCGATTGTCCCGCCCACAGGGCAAGCTTGGCTCCATCGAGGATGACGAGCGCCGTCTCCCCCTGGATGTACTGTCGCTTTATCTCGTGAAGATAGATGACCGGTACATTCTCTGCCGCCTGCTCCATTATGTTCTCACTCGTACCGCAGCGCTTCAACCGGATCGAGACGCGCCGCGCGCCACGAGGGGTAAAGCGTGGCGAGAAAGGACAACGTGAGCGCCATGATCACGACCGCAGTGGTCTCGCCGAAATCAACTTCGGCAGGCAGCTTGGACAGGAAATAAAGTTCGGGAGAGAACAACTCGGTGTTCGTGAGCCAGGACAGGAATTGCCGGATCGATTCGATGTTGAGGCAAATGATCAGACCGACTACGAACCCGGTCAAGGTCCCTACCACTCCGATCGATGCGCCCGTAATCAGGAACACTCGCATGATTGATCCCTGCGAGGCGCCCATCGTCCGCAGGATCGCGATGTCGCTCCCCTTGTCCTTTACCAGCATGATAAGCCCGGAGATGATATTGAGGGCTGCGACCAGCACGATCATGGTCAGGATCAGAAACATCACGTTGCGTTCAACCTGTAGCGCGTTGAAGAACGTCGAATTGCGCTGACGCCAGTCCACCAGAAAGATCGGGCGACCGGCGGCCTCAGTCACGCTTTTGCGAAAAGTGTCGATCCGGTCCGGATTGGTCGTGAACACCTCGATAGCAGTGACGTCATTGCTGCGGTTGAAATAGGCCTGCGCTTCCGTCAGTGGCATGAACACGAAACCCGAATCGTATTCCGACATGCCGATCTCGAATACGGCCGTCACCTTGTACGGCTTGATTCGGGGCGTCGTGCCCATCGGGGTCACAGCCCCCTTTGGCGAGACCAGCGTGATGCTGTCTCCTGCGTGCAGCGATAACTGATCCGCAAGCCTGCGGCCAATGGCAACGCCTTGAGCCTCGTCGAACCCTTCGAGTGAACCCTGTTTGATATTCTTGGCTATGGAGGTGAGATTGTTCAGATCATCGGCGCGAATGCCGCGGATGAATACGCCGGCCGCATTGAACGGCGACGAGCCCAGCCCCTGCCCATCGATGACGGGCGCTGCGAGCCGTACACCCGAGACCTGACTGATGCGCTCCGCAACGTCCTTCCAGTCGGTAAGCGGCGACTCCAGCGGCTGCACCAGCAGGTGTCCATTGAGGCCGAGGATCTTGTCCAAAAGCTCCTTACGGAATCCGTTCATCACGGCCATCACGATGATCAGCGTGGCGACGCCGAGCATGATCCCGAGAAACGAAAACCCGGCGATGACGGAGATGAATCCTTCCTTTCGGCGCGCCCGCAAATAGCGCGCCGACAACATCCATTCGAATGGCGCGAAGAGCGGAGTTCGAGTTGTTTCATTCATGGTCTTACCCATTGGTCGATCTTCCCATGATTTGGGTCAAATGTGGCCGCATTGACCGACCACGAAGCGTCCGGTGGATAAACTTTATGCGGCGAGCCGCGCGACCACATCGGCCGCGGACAAATTCTCGCGCGCACCGTCGCTGCGTCGCTTGATCTCGATCTTGCCTTCGGCCAACCCCTTCGGTCCGACCATGATTTGCCAAGGGATACCGATCAGATCAGCGGCGGCGAACTTGGCGCCGGCGCGCTGATCGGTGTCGTCATAGAGCACCTCGACACCTTTGGCGGTCAGTTCGCGATAAAGCTTTTCGCAGGCGGCGTCGGTGTCGTCGGCGCCCTGCTTCAGGTTCAGGATCACGGCCTTGAACGGCGCGACCGCCTCGGGCCATTTGATACCGGCTTCGTCATGGCAGGCCTCGATGATCGCGCCGACCAAACGGGAGACACCGACCCCATAGGAGCCGCCGTGGATCGGTGTTTCTGCGCCATCGGCCCCAGCGACGGTCGCCTTCATCGCCTCGGAGTATTTTGTGCCGAAGTAGAATATCTGCCCGACCTCGATGCCGCGCGTCTGCACCTTCTTCTCGGGCTTCACCTCGCGCTCGAAACGGGCGGCGTCGTGGACGTCTTCGGTTGCGGCATACGCCGACGTCCACTGCGAGATGATCGGAGAGAGATCACTGTCGTAATCAACGTCATCGCCTGGTATCGGAAGATCGAGCACATCGCGGTCGCAATACACCGCTGACTCCCCGGTCTCTGCCAGAACGATGAATTCGTGGCTGAGGTCTCCGCCGATCGGGCCGGTTTCCGCCCGCATCGGTATTGCCTTCAAGCCCATACGCCCAAAGGTTCGCAGATAAGCTACGAACATCTTGTTGTAGGAGCGGCGTGCGGCTGCTTCATCGGTATCGAACGAATAAGCATCCTTCATCAGGAATTCGCGGCCGCGCATCACGCCGAAGCGCGGACGCTGTTCGTCGCGGAACTTCCACTGGATATGATAAAGGTTAAGCGGCAGGCTTTTGTAAGATTTGACGTAAGCGCGGAAAATTTCGGTGATCATCTCCTCGTTCGTCGGCCCGTACAGGAGTTCACGCTTATGCCGATCGGTGATGCGCAGCATTTCCGGGCCGTAAGCGTCGTAACGGCCGCTCTCACGCCAGAGGTCCGCCAGTTGCAAGGTCGGCATCAAAAGCTCCAGCGCGCCGGAGCGGTCCTGCTCTTCTCGCACAATCTGTTCGATCTTTTTCAGCACCCGAAACCCGAGCGGCAACCAGGCGTAAATGCCAGCTGCTTCCTGCCGGATCATGCCCGCGCGCAGCATCAGGCGATGCGAAACGATTTCCGCCTCTTTCGGATTCTCTTTCAGAATGGGCAGAAAAAACCGCGACAATCGCATGGGCGCACTCAAGGAATCAGTCGGAAAGCAGTGAAAGCGGATTGGATCGCAAAATACAAGACCGCGAATAAAAAAAGGCCGCTAAGTCAGCGTATTGCCTTTTGTTTTACAGATCGGGCTGCATGCCCTTTCTGCGCCAAGGCCCCGCAAACGAAGTTCCAGCGCGACTGTTTAGAAGCGTCGATCGCGCCTAAGCAGACCCGGTTTCACCTTGTTGTCCGTCTCACATCTTCGTGCCCGGCATCTTTTTCGTATCCATGGAGCCGCCCATCTCGCCCGCGCCTGCTGGAGCCTGAGCGCCCACGCCTTGCACGTCCAAGGTCGTATTCACCTTGCCGGCCCTTTCGAATTCCAACGTGATCGGCAATTTATCGCCCTGCTTGAGCGGGCCCTTAAGACCGAACATCATCAAGTGATACCCGCCGGGCGCTAGCTTGACCGTCTTGCCAGGTTCGATAGTAACGCCCTTCTCAAGCGGGCGCATGGTCATCACGCCGTTGGTGGTCGCCATTTCATGAATTTCGATCTTCCCGGCAAAGTCGGCGCTTGCTCCGGTCAAGCGATCCGGCGCCGTGCCCTTGTTCTCGATGCTCAGATAACCGCCACCAACCTTCGCCCCGCCGGGCGTAGCGCGGCTCCAGGCTTGCGAAATCAATAGATCGCCAGCTCTGACGTCCTCCGCGCGCGCGGGGTTGAAGAGGTGACACGACAGCACAGCGAGACAGGCAACAGTGAATTTCCATGCAGGTTTCCTGGTTTTCATTTTCCTGGTCCTCACGACGAATTACAAAAGGTGGATGGCGGGATGCAGCGTGCCGAGCATGCCAACAATGACGAAGATCACCACGCCCAGCGCGATCTCGATGGTGCTGTTGCGTGTGAGCTGACGAAGCGCCTCGGAGTTCTCATTAATTCCAGACAAGGAGACCAGCCTCGGCGTCCACCAGAAGCGGTTCATTGCAGCAAACGCGAGCATGATCACGAAAATGGCGATTTTGGAAATCAAGAGCTGCCCATATTCGGTGACAAGAAGGGCGTGGAAGGAGCCAACCAAAATCCAGGCGTTGACCACGCCGGTGAGGATGAGAGTTGCAACGCTGAGAATTCCCAAGGTCGAAAATCGCTCGGTCGCATCGCGCGCGAGTTTCGCCCAAGCCGGCGCCTGATTTCGGCTAGTAGCGGCTAGCAGAAGCACCAGAGATACGAGACCCCCGATCCAGGCCGAGGCAGCAAGCAGATGCAGCGCATCCGCCGTCACATGCACCGGTCCGACTGCACCCAGGGTCGATCCAGCGTGACCGATCCAGGCCAGCGATGCGGTCAGGCTTAGCGCCGCCGCGAGCTCCCCCACATTCGCCAGCGCGAAGCGATCGTACACGAGGCAGAGCGCGAGAATGGCCGCAAAGGCGATTCGAATTTCGGAGACCAGTCCGAATTGCGTCTGGTTCAACACCGTCAGCAAAATTTCCGCGCTCATCGCTTCTCGGAATGGAAGTCCGCTCATGGACGCCGCCTGAAGCAACAGCCAGATCACGCCGGATATGACTGTGAGGGCAAGACCGGCGCACGCGATGCGCAGTGTCTGTATCCGGAATGGTTTCGCGGCCGGATCGTCGGGATGCAAGACAGGATTCACCACGGCCATCCGGAACACAAACGTTCCCGCCGTAACCACCGTTGCAGCAAAATGCACCGCTCGCGTGGCGATCAAGGACGTATCAGCCGCCGCACCGAACCACTCCATGACTTGGCCCTTTGCGCCTCGCCTAGCGGCCGACCTGGAATGTGAAGTTGCCGTCGGTCGTGTGCGTATCTACCGAAACCACGTGCCACGTTACATGGTAGGTGCCGGGACCGCCTGGTCGCAGCGAGACCGATAGCTGATTGCCATTGGCCCGAGCCTTGCCGGTATCGACCCGCTCGCCGGCAGCATTGGTCACAGTGATGCCGCTGAAGGCCCCCTCCACCTTCTGGGTGAACCACAGCCTTACTTCGTGCGGAGGAATTGCCACCGTGTTGCCGACACGCGGCTCGGCATGGTCAAGGAACGCGTGCGCGTCAGCCTGACGAGTGAGCAGCAAGGCCATCAGGGTGACTGAGAGAAAAACAGAGCGGAACATGGTCAATTCCTCGGAAACGGGCTTGCGGGTTGGACGGCATTGCCAAAAATCGGTTTTCCAATCCCGCGAGGATCGATGTCGTCGAGATATAGATGCAACTGAGCGATGACACCGACGTTGCTGCCGCTCTGCCGATTAATCGGGATCAGCGCCTCAACAGCCACCTGGAACGTATTGCCGACCCAGATGACACCGGGGTTGATGGTGCCGGTCGTAACTGTCCCGGACGTGAAGGTGTTGGACACCGGCGTTTGCAACGTTGCCTCAACCAGCGGGATCAAATGGTTGACGAAATCCGGCAGGCCGAGATCGATCACCGAGGATTTTAGATAAGGCATGCTGTATTGGATCGTCGCGCCCCAATTCAGTACTCGCGGATGGAATTCGACGTCGGCCGTGCTGAGGCCCGTGTCGGGGTCGAATCCAAAGGTGGTCGTCGAATTCCGGCCCGGGATTGCGTAGCCCACCTGGCCAGTAACTGCGATCGGCCTGATCCAGGACAGGCTATCCGGAAGATCGCCGAGCCCTTTTCCAAAATAAAGCGTCGGCGTGTACGTATTGAACGGGTCAGCACCTACCCCCGCCGCACCCGTGCCACCCCATTCGATACTCAGTCCGAGCGACATCACGAACTCATGCTCGGGGTTCCTGAAGACCCGGTATTTGAAAGTGGTCTCCAGATTTTGAAACCCGTTCGCTCCCAACCCGGTCGGACCACCGGGCGCACCCAGATGCGAATAAGTTGTGGCGAGGGAAATCGCGAACGCTTCGGTGATGCGCTTGGAAAACTCCGCCGAGAAATCAAGCTGCCGAAACGATGGGTCGTCGCCGGTTTTGAAGGACGAAACGGTAGGAATCGAAAGTTCGTCGTTGACGCCGGGATCGTCAATGCCGAGCGTGGCCGGAAAAAAACGATTGCCTACGATCTCATGGGCCGCACTTTTGGAAAGGGGAATAATAGCTATTGCGAGTGCCGACACACTCACGCGTAACGCACTGAGAGACATGACGCTCCACTCCTTGTGTTGACGTTCGAATGAAAAACGGCGGCCGAAGCCACCATATTCACGTCAACGAAGGTGGCGCACGCGCCTGGGCGTTCGAGCCGGAGCGGCATCCCGAGAACTCTCGGCGCCTTGTCGCACCAAGCTACGCGCTGCCAATGTCGGTCAATCCGGGTAAGCGCTGTCTGCGGGGCATCGAGAGATGCGGTCGCCTGGGCCACGCAGCAGAGCGAGCAGGCACTATCACTTTTCTGATGATCGCCGGTTTGGCCGCCGATCTCATCGCCTTGACCGACCCCGGAAAGAACTTTCGTGTGGCAAATTTCGATCGACTGCAGTGGATCAGCGGCAGCGGCGCTGGCAGCCCAGCACGCGGCGATCGGCGCCAGGATCTGCGCCATCAGCGCGATCACCAGAATCGGAAGGAATTGTTGCCGCCGGCGCATTCGAAACCACCCTAGTTCGCCAACTATCATCCCGGCAGTTCGAAGTCGAGGTAAGGTCGCTCGCAAATCGGAGCTAGGCAGCGTGAGCGCATTAATCTCGCGCCAGTTTAACCGGCGCCGAACCCGCGCCTGCTAAAGCGCATTCGTTGCGCTCAGCTCCTGCCCTACCTTGGTACCTCAACCGTAATCCCTGCGCAATTGGTGATGTTCGAAAACTCACATCCAGATGCTGCCGCAAATTTAAACAGCGATGCCGAAAAAGGTGACAAGCGTTGCTGAAAATGGTGACAAGGTGAGAAAGATCGTTTAGGAATGAATGCTCAGGCTCACCGCAAGGTTCAAGTCTGGTGGTCCAAGTCTCGGGAGGAGCCCTGACGCGCACAAGCAGCGTCGCCCCGGCCAATAAGATCAAGCCAATTCGGGGAAATAGGGTCGACACAATTTTTGCAGCAGGGCTTAACCGCCCTGCTCTTTTTTTGCGAGATCAATTCCGTCGCGAGATCAGGTCTTGGTGCAATGGCCGCGCGCAATCTGATCCGGCAGAGCTTCGAACTCGCCGCCGAGCGGTGCGAGGATTTGACGCCTTTTATCTATCGACGCCTCTTTCGCGAACACCCCGAAGCGGAAGCGATGTTCCGCCGCGACGCCAATGATTTCGTCAAGGGCTCGATGCTGGCGCTGACCACCGAGGCCATTCTTGACTTTGCAGGCGAGCGCACCGGCAGTTTTCGTTTGATCGAATGCGAAGTGAATTCGCACGATGCTTATGGAACGCCGCGCGATTTGTTCGTGAAATTCTTTAGCGTGATTTTCGAAAGCTTACGCGAGATCGCAGGATCCGACTGGTCGCCCGAATTCGACACGGCTTGGCGAGAACTGCTGGTCGAACTCAATGACGTGGTCGCCCAGAGCGAAGCCTAACGATTCCCGGGATAATTGGTCTCATGTGCATCCGAGGCGAGACTGACCGCCTCAATCACGCTCGATGAAATTGGAGCCGATATCAGCCTTCTTTTTGATGGGATCGTAGTCGCAATAGACGCTGTCGGCGACGAGCGTATAGCTTGCGATCACCACATTCCTCTCGAGCTTCACCGAGTTCAAGCCGATCACCGCGGTTTGCTTCCCGTCGTTCCATCTGAACGGGGTTGAACTCTGCGCCTTTTCGCAGGCCCCGACCGCCTCCGCGAATACGTAACTCTCGACGAAGGCCTTCATCGTCCGAACCTGGACGGCCAATTTCCAGTCGATGTAGAAGGCCGCACCTAATCCAGCAAAGAGCGTGACCAAAAGCCCGATAGCGATTCTGAAGGTCATTTATTCCCCCAGCGTGTCTGGATTCCGACGTATCTCGCAAATTCGGCGCTCCCGTTTTTGCGGCGTTCACAATGTTTAGAAGGGCGTCCCCATCAATTTCGATAAACGCTCGATATTCAGAAAGCCCGCATTATAGGCGGCCAAAGCGATGGCGAAAACGACAGACGACATAATCGTCGTCCAGATCAGCTTGTGACCCATCCGTGCTGAGATAGGTGCACCGGGATCGGAACCCGGCGTCCCCTCTCCGTCCTCGTGTTGGCTACGCACCCCAAAAGGTAGCGTCACGAAGAGCACCACCCACCATAAAACGAAGTAAATCGCGAACCCGGTTGAGATTGTGTAGACCATCGTTCAAGCCTGCTCGATCTCAACAAGAGCGCCTGAAAAATCCTTGGGATGCAAAAACAACACTGGTTTGCCGTGTGCGCCGATCTTCGGAATTCCGTCGCCAAGCACCCGCGCACCCTCCCTGATCAGGGTATCGCGCGAAGCGATGATATCGGAGACTTCATAGCAAATGTGATGAATTCCTCCGTCGGCGTTGCGGTCCAGAAACCTGGAAATCGGGGAAGCTTCGCCCAGCGGCTGGATGAATTCGATTTTGGTGTTTGGCAACGTGACAAAGACGGTAATGACACCATGCTCTGGCAACGGCACCGATGTCGAAATCTCCGCGCCGAATGCTGCGCCATAGATTTTGGCAGCCTTATCGGCGTCCTTTACCGCGATTGCAACGTGATTGAGCCGGCCCAGCATGATACTCCTCCGCCTTTTTCGCTTGCGCCGTCCCGATCGCAAAGCCGGTATGCACAGGTCTCGAAATACGTCCCTGGTTCAAACCGTCAAAACGTGAACCGTGCAGAGCGGCTTCTTGCCCCACTGTTCGCTTATAGACGCGCGTACTGCCCGGCGCACCAATTCCGCCAGTGCATCGGGATCGCGCCGCCTTGAACGCGGCAAGCCCTGAATGGTCGAGACCACCACATCGAACACGATCTCGTCTATCACGTCTCCAGCCGTATTTTTCTCGGGAACTCCGATCAGCTCAATTTCGGGGTCATCGGCCAGTTCGCCCGTTTCGTTGATGGCGATTGCGACGAAAGCACATCCGCCAAAACTCATGCGCCGCCGTTCGACAACAGCGCGCGACTTGAAATCTTCCAGTATCGAGCCGTCCTTGTACAGCCGTCCTGCCGGCAATTGGTCGATGATGCCGGGATCGCCCGGCCCAAGCTTGACGAGATCACCGTTGCGGCAGACCAGAACCTTCGGCACCCCTGCAGCCCGGGCGAGGCTCGCATGTTCCGACAAGTGCAATGCTTCGCCATGAACGGGAATCAAGAGCTGCGGCCGCACCCATGAAATCATATCGCGAAGCTCGTCGCGGCGCGGATGGCCGGATACGTGAACGAGTTCGGTCCGATCGGTGATGACCTTGACGCCCTGCGTGATCAGACCATTGATGATAGCGCCCACCGCCTTTTCGTTGCCTGGGATGGTGCGCGAGGAAAAGATCACGCAATCGCCCTTGTTCAGCGTGACGTCCGGATGATCGTCGTTGGCGATCCGCGCCAGCGCCGCACGCGGCTCGCCCTGGCTTCCTGTGCACAGCGCCAGCACCTTGTCGGGCGGGAAATGGCCGTAAAGATCGGCCCCGCGGAAGTTCTGTACGCCATCGAGATACCCGGTCTCACGCGCCACCTGCACAACGCGTTCCATCGCACGCCCGACTACGACGACCTCACGGCCGGCAGCCTTTGCGGCATCAGCCACCGCCTTCACGCGCGCCACATTGGAAGCAAAGGTGGTGACCGCGACGCGCCCTTTCGCAGCTTTCACCAATTCGGAAAGCGTTCTGGCGACTTCCGCCTCGGAGGGCGAGCGACCGTCGCGCACTGCGTTGGTGGAATCCCCAATCAAAGCCAGTACGCCGGCATCCCCCAGTTCGCGTAACCGCCGTTCGTCGGTGGGCTGGCCAATCAGCGGGGTCGGATCGATCTTCCAATCACCGGTATGCAGCGCCGTGCCGACCTCGGTGTGGATCGCGAGCGCATGCGATTCCGGAATCGAATGCGCCACCGGAATGAATTCGACATTGAACGGCCCGATGTCGATACGGCCACCCGACGGCACCACCGTCACCGGAATTTTCGGCGCATTGCGTTCGCCAGCGCATTTAGCCTCGAACAGGGCGGCGCTGAATTGGGTTGCGTACACCGGGCATTTCAGCTTCGGCCAGAGATCGATAATCGCGCCGAAATGGTCTTCATGGGCATGCGTCAGCACCAGCCCGACCAGGTTGTTGCGCTGCTTTTCGAGAAACTGCACGTCCGGCATAATCAGATCGATGCCGGGCAGGTGCTCCTCGTCGCCAAACGAAACCCCGAGATCGACGGCCAACCAGGTGCGCTGATGGCGATTACCGACGCCATAAATCGACAGGTTCATGCCGATCTCGCCGACACCGCCGAGCGGCGCAAAGGTTAGTTCGTCCGGACGCGCCATCAAGCCGCCCCCGCCGAGGCTGCCGAGCCGAAAAAGACATCGCCCGCGCTAATGGGAACGGTGTTTCCGGCCGCTGTCCTCACGATCATGCAGCCCTGCTCATCGATGGTATCGAAAACGCCGTCTATGCTCGAACCACCCGAGCGGACAGCGACAGTCTGTCCAAGGCCCGCTGCGCGGTCCAACCACAGTTTGCGGATTTCCCCAAACCCGCGGCCGTTGTCCCAGGTACCGCGGAATTCCGTCCAGTAATCCGAGAGCGCCGTGAACAAGTCTTCCGCACCGATATGGATGCCAAGCGTGGACAGCGAAGTTGCAGGCGTCGGCGTCCCCTCAGGCGCCGCGACAACGTTGGTGCCAATCCCGACCACGACGGCCAGACGGTCGCCGGCGACCGCCTCCGCTTCCAGCAGAATGCCCGCAAGCTTTTTGTCGCCAGCCAAAACGTCGTTAGGCCATTTCAATGAAAACCTTAAACGGCCCGATCCGGCTGACCTTAGCGAGGCCTCGACGCTTATCCGCCGCAGTACGGCCTCTAGCGCGAGCCCGGCCGCAAATCCCAGCGTCGCGGCCACAGCCGGCGAGACGTCCATGACCTCCAGAACGCTGCTGGCGAGGTTGCCGCGCGGGGCGATCCAGGGGCGGCGGCGCCGCCCGCGTCCTGCCGTCTGCTCGGAGGTGACAAACCATGCTGGCCCGCACTCGCCGTCGCGCGCTCGCGCCATCGCTTCGGCGTTGGTCGAGCCGACTTTGTCGAACCCAATGAGCTTGTAACCTTCCGAGGCAGCGCGAGGACCGAGCGCGAATGGCATCTCAGAGCCGATCCGGCTGTGCCAGAACCGAGCGGGCGTTGCCAGGCATCCTCGCTAGCGAAATCTGGACCGCGCTCCTCAGTGTCATGTCAAAACAGCGATTTCGCTGCGGCATTCGCCAAGCTTACCAATGGCCCCGGATAAGCAAAGAAGAAGATGTTGAAGAGCCCGGCGGCTGCGAGCACCGTACGTAATTCCAGGCGCACCGGATCGAGCCCGGCAAGCGGCTCATCGAAATACATCACCTTGACGATGAGCAGATAATAGTAGGCGCCGACAACGCTCGTGAGCACGCCTATCACGGATAGCGTGAACAATCCGGCCTTGATCGCGGCGACGAAAACGTAAAATTTCGCGAAGAAACCCGCGAGCGGTGGAACGCCCGCGAGCGAAAACAGCAGCATCGCAAAGAAGAATGCGAGGAGCGGATTGGTGCGTGACAGCCCCGCGAAGTCGCTGATCTGCTCCATGGGCTGGCCGTTGCGCTTGATCGCGAGAATGATCGCGAACGAACCAAGCGTCATAGCCACGTAGATCGCGATATAGACCAGCACGCCTTGCGCGCCTTCCACGGTGCCTGCGGCCAATCCAACCAGCGCAAAACCCATATGGCCGATCGAGGAGTAGGCCATCAGCCGCTTGATGTTCCTTTGCCCGATGGCGGCGAAAGATCCGAGCGCCATCGAGGCGATCGCCACGAACACGATGATCTGCTGCCATTGCGCGAGAATGCCGGGAAAGGCCGTCAAGGTCACACGAGTGAATACCGCGAGCGCGGCCACCTTGGGCGCCGAGGCAAAGAACGCGGTCACGGGAGTCGGCGCGCCCTCATAGACGTCGGGCGTCCACATATGAAACGGCACAGCTGAGACCTTGAAGCACAGCCCCGCCAGCAGGAACACCAGGCCGAAAACAATTCCGATGCTGCCGGTCGTTGCCGCGGCTGCGATTCCCGCGAAGCTGACCGTACCCGTAAAGCCATAGATCAGCGACGCACCGTACAGCAGCATTCCGGATGACAACGCGCCCAGCACGAAATATTTCAAGCCCGCCTCGGTCGACTTGGCATTATCACGGTTGCTCGCCGCGACAACGTAAAGCGCAAAACTCATCAACTCGAGACCGAGATAAAGCATGATCAGGTCGCCCGCCGAGATCAGCACCATCATGCCCAGCGTCGAGAGCAGTACCAGGATGGAATACTCGAAGATCGGGCGCGACGGATCGGACAAAAACTCCGCCGACAAGATCAGCGTCGCAACCGAGCCGATCAACGCCAATACTTTGAGGAAGCGAGCGAAATCATCGACGATGAAGCTGCCGCCAAATGTCGAAAGTTTTCCGGCCGGTAGCAGAAGCTCGATCGCGCCCGTTGCGATAAGAAGGCAGACCGCCAAGCCCGTAACAAGCCTTGTCGCCCCGTGCCCGCGGTACACGCCTATCATCAACAACACCATGGCGCCAACGGCCAGCACCAGCTCCGGCAGCACCGGCAGCAACTGATAACCTGCAGTCTGAAAACTCATGGCGCGTTATCCTTGCCTGCTGCGATCACTGCAGCAGCGCGGCGGCCTTCACGGCACTGACCGCAGTGTTGTAGTTGCTGACGAGTTGCTGGACCGAAGCTGCCGAAACATCAAGCACCGGCTTCGGATAGATACCGAACAGGATTGTGAGGGCCACGAGCGGGAAGAGCATCACGCACTCGCGCCACGTGAGATCCTTGATGCTCATCAGCGACGGCTTTGTCAGCGCGCCGAATACCACCTTCCGGTAGAGCCACAGGGCGTACGCCGCTGACAGGATGACGCCCGTGGTGGCGAACACGGCCGTCGGGATCGAGACTTTAAAGGTGCCGATCAAGGTCATGAACTCGCCGACAAACCCGGAAGTCCCCGGCAATCCGACATTGGCCATCGTGAACACCATGAACACCAGCGCATAAAGCGGCATGCGATTGACCAGCCCGCCGTAAGCAGCGATTTCGCGGGTATGCATCCGGTCATAGATAACGCCGACGCAAAGGAACAGCGCGCCGGAGACGATGCCGTGCGAGATCATCTGGAATACGCCCCCGGCGATGCCCTGCACGGTGCCGGCGAAAATGCCCATGGTGACGAAGCCCATATGGGCCACCGAAGAATAGGCAATCAGCTTCTTCACGTCCTCCTGCATCAGAGCGACCAGCGAGGTGTAGATGATCGCAATCGCCGAAAGCGAGAAGATCAGCGGCGCGAACTCGTGCGACGCCAGCGGAAACATTGGAAGCGAGAAACGCAGGAAACCGTAGCCGCCCATTTTCAACAGGATCGCGGCCAGAATAACCGAACCCGCAGTAGGCGCCTCCACATGCGCGTCGGGCAACCAGGTGTGGACCGGCCACATCGGCATCTTCACGGCGAACGACGCAAAGAACGCCAGCCACGCCCACATCTGCAGAGATCGAGGCACAGCCGTATGCATCAGGGTCGGAATGTCAGTGGTCCCGGCATTCAGGTAAAGCGCCATGATCGCAAGCAGCATCAAGACCGAGCCGAGCAGCGTATAAAGAAAGAACTTGAAGGACGCGTAAACCCGCCGTGGACCGCCCCAAACTCCGATGATCAGGAACATCGGGATCAGCCCGCCCTCAAAGAACAGGTAGAACAACACGAGATCGAGTGCCGAGAAGGTCCCTACCATCAGCGTTTCCAAAAACAGAAACGCCATCATGTACTCGCGGACTCGAAGAGTAACCGACTTCCAGCTCGCGATGATGCAAAACGGCATCAAGGCCGTCGTCAGGATTAAGAACGGCAGCGAAATGCCGTCCACGCCCATGTGATACGTGATGGCGTTGGCGAGCCACGGCGCCTTTTCGACAAACTGGAAATCCGGTTGGGAGGGATCAAAGCGCCAGACCAGGATCAGCGACACCAGAAAGGTGATCAGTGTCGTCCACAAGGCGATCCAGCGCGAGTTGCGCTTGGCTGCTTCGTCTTCACCACGGACGATATAGATCAGGAGCGCGCCGACAACGGGAAGGAAAGTGACGACCGAGAGGATGGGCCAAGTGGTCATCACTGGGCTCCCAGGCCGAACATGAACCAGGTGATCAATCCGGCAACTCCGATGAGCATCGCAAAGGCGTAATGATAGAGATAGCCGGTCTGGATCTTCACCACATTACGCGTGATGTCGAGCACACGGGCGGAAACTCCGTCCGGTCCAAGACCATCGATCAGATAACCATCGCCGAACTTCCATAGGAAACGTCCGATCCACTTTGCAGGACGCACGAAGATCAAATCGTACAGCTCATCGAAGTACCACTTGTTCAGCAGGAACTGATAAAGCATCGGCTGCTGATTGGCGAGTTCGACCGGCAAATACGGACGACGGATGTAGAACAGATACGAGACGGCGAGCCCAAGCACCATCATCACGAACGGCAGATATCCGAGGAGGTGAGGCATATGCTCCATATCCTCGATGATGTGCGGGTTCATCTTCACGGAATCCCGGAAGAACTCCTCCACGCCGTGCCCGGCAAACAACTCCTTGAACGGGAAGCCCGACAAGATCGAACCGGCTGCCAGAACGCCGATGGGTATCAACATCCATAGCGGACTCTCATGGGCCGCTTCGTAATGCTCCTGATCGTGCGGCTCGCCGAAGAAGGTCTTGAACATCAGTCGCCACGAATAGAATGACGTCAGACCAGCAGCCCCGATCGTCAGCAGGTAGGCATAAGTCGAAAACGGATTATGCGAGGCGTAAGCGGATTCGATAATGGCGTCCTTGGAGAAGTAACCTGCAAATAGCGGAAAGCCGGTCAGCGCCAGCGTTCCCACGCACATGACAGCGAATGTGTAGGGTATCTTGCGCCACAGTCCGCCCATGTTGCGGATATCTTGCTCGTGATGCATCGCATAGATCACCGAGCCCGAGCCCAGGAACAACAGCGCCTTGAAGAAGGCGTGGGTGAACAGATGAAACATCCCGACTGAATAAGCTCCCGCGCCCATCGCCACGAACATGTAACCGAGCTGCGAACAGGTCGAATAAGCCACGATGCGCTTGATGTCGTTCTGGACGAGACCGACGGTTGCGGCAAAGAATGCGGTCGTCGCGCCAAAGAACATCACCACCGCTTGCGCGGTCGGCGCCAGTTCGAACAGCGGAGAAAGCCGCGCCACCATAAAGACGCCGGCCGTCACCATGGTCGCGGCGTGGATCAGTGCCGAAACAGGGGTCGGGCCTTCCATGGCGTCAGGCAACCACGTGTGCAGCAGGAATTGCGCTGATTTGCCCATCGCGCCCATGAACAACAACAGGCAAGTCAGGGTTAGCGCATCAACATGCCAGCCGAGGAAATCGATGGTCTTGCCGGTAAGACCAGGCGCGGCCGCGAATATCGTTTCGAAGTCGGTCGAGCCGATCAGCGCAAAAATAGCGAAGATCCCGAGTGCGAAACCGAAATCGCCGACCCGGTTGACCACAAACGCTTTGATTGCTGCCGCATTCGCCGACGGTTTCTGATACCAGAAGCCGATCAGCAGATAGCTCGCGAGCCCCACTCCTTCCCAACCGAAAAACATTTGTACCAGATTGTCCGCGGTCACCAGCATCAACATCGCAAAGGTGAAGAGCGACAGATAGGCAAAGAACCGCGGTCGGTACGGGTCTTCATCCATGTAGCCGATCGAATAAAGATGAACGAGCGAGGACACGGTGTTCACAACCACCAGCATCACCGCGGTCAAGGTATCGACTCGCAGCGACCACGAAACCTGCAAATCCCCTGACGTGATCCACGGGAACAGCGCGATGCGCGCATCGTGATGCAGGAATCCGACATCCACCAGGACAAACCAGGAAAGAAAAGCGCAGACAAACAACAAACCCGTCGTGATCAGCTCCGCGCTACGCGAACCGGCCGCTGCCGGCTCGACCGGGTGCTCGTGATCGCCATGGTCCATCGGCTCGTGATGTGAGACGTGAACGACGGAGGCGTCCTCATCGATTGCCGTGCTCGCGTGCGATGATGCCCCATGCGCGTCACCATGATGCTCCACGCTAATTCCGCTCGGGTTGCGCGCGTGCGCTCCGAATATCGAGATCAGCCCGGCCACGATGGCGCCCAGCAGCGGCAGGAATACGATCGCCTGAACCATGTTAGGGTCAGCCCTTCATCAAATTGACGTCTTCAACCGCGATCGAGCCGCGGTTGCGGAAATAGACCACCAGCACGGCAAGGCCGATCGCCGCTTCCGCCGCGGCAACTGTCAGCACCAGCAGCGCAAATACCTGCCCCACGATATCGCCAAGGAATGTCGAGAACGCCACCAGGTTGACGTTCACCGCGAGCAAGATCAACTCAATCGACATCAGGATGACGATGATGTTCTTGCGGTTCAGGAAGATGCCGAGAATGCCGAGCGTGAACAGGATTGCGCCGACCGCAAGGTAGTGACCAAGCCCGATCGTCATTGCACCCACTCCGCCGCGTCTGCGTCCTGCAGCCCTTGTCCCGACGCTACCTTCCGTACGCTCATCGCAAGCTCTGGCCGTCGCGCGTTCTGCACGTTGATATCCTGCCGCTTGACGTTGGCCTTGTGGCGCAAGGTGAGAACGATAGCGCCGATCATGGCTACCAGCAGCACCATGCCGGCGATCTGGAAATAATGGATGTATCGGGTATAGAGCACGAGCCCGAGTGCTTCGGTGTTGCTGACGTTGTTTGGGATCGCCGCCGTAATCGTCTTCGATACGCCCGGATTGATAACCCAGAAGCCCACCGTGAGCAGCAGTTCAAAGAGGAAAATGCCCCCGATCACAATGCCGACGGGGAGGTACTCGATGAACCCCTCCCGCAATTCGGTGAAGTCGACATCGAGCATCATGATCACGAACAGGAACAGCACGGCGACTGCCCCGACATAAACCACGATCAGAATCATCGCGAGAAATTCGGCGCCCATCAACACGAACAGGCCCGCCGCGTTGACAAAGGCGAGGATCAAAAACAGCACGGAATGCACGGGATTGCGCGACACAATCACCATCACCGCCGAGGCCACGCAGACCGCTGCGAACAGGTAGAAAAACAGCGCCGGGAGGATCATGCCCTCACCTCACCGGTACGGAGCGTCGAGTTCGATCGCTTTCGCAATCTCGCGCTCCCATCGGTCGCCGTTGGCAAGAAGTTTCTCCTTGTCGTAGTAAAGTTCCTCGCGGGTCTCGGTCGCGAATTCGAAATTCGGCCCTTCAACGATGGCGTCGACCGGACAAGACTCCTGGCAAAGCCCGCAATAGATGCATTTCACCATGTCGATGTCGTAGCGCACCGTGCGGCGGGTACCATCGTTCCGGCGTGGACCGGCTTCGATCGTGATCGCCTGCGCCGGGCAGACCGCCTCGCACAGCTTGCAGGCGATGCAACGCTCCTCGCCGTTGGGATAGCGGCGTAGTACGTGCTCGCCTCGAAAGCGCGGTGAAATCGGGTTCTTTTCAAAGGGGTAATTGATTGTCGGCTTCGGCTGGAAAAAGTAGCGCATGGCAAGAAAGAATGCCGATACGAACTCCGACAGCAGCAGCGAGCGCGCGGTGGCCTTGATATTGATGCTCATTGCGACCTCATTTCGGCGCGATGCCGGCAAACTGCAGCACGCCGGCAACCACCACCACCATCGCCAGCGACAACGGCAGGAAAACCTTCCAGCCGAGCCGCATCAACTGATCGTAGCGGTAGCGCGGCACGACTGCCTTCGCCATCGCAAACAGGAAGAACATGAAGAACAGCTTCAGCGCGAACCAGATCACCCCTGGTATCCAGGTGAATGGCGGCAGCGCGATCGGCGGCAACCAGCCGCCCAGAAACAGGATCGTCGCCATCGCACACATGGTGGTGATAGCGACGTATTCGCCCAGCATGAACAGCAGATATGGCGTTGAGCCGTATTCGACCATGAAGCCCGCGACCAGCTCAGATTCGGCTTCCACCAGGTCGAAGGGCGGCCGGTTGGTTTCCGCAAGCGCCGAGACGTAGAACACGACGAACATCGGAAACAGCGGCCAGATGTACCAGTTCAGGAACGTCACTTGCGGCAGGCCGATCAGGCTGCCAAAGCCTCGCGTGTTCTGCGCCTCGACCACACTGGAAAGGTTGAGTGAGCCAACGCACAGCAAAACCGTGATGATGACGAAGCCAATCGAGACTTCATAACTGACCATCTGCGCCGCCGAACGAAGCGCGGCGAGGAACGGATATTTCGAGTTCGATGACCAGCCGGCCATGATGATGCCGTAGATCGACAGCGACGAAATCGCAAAGATATAGAGTACGCCGACATTGATATCGGAGATCACCCAGCCGAGGTCCATCGGAATCACGGCCCAGGCCGCGAGCGCGAGCACGCAGGACACCAGCGGCGCCAGCAGGAACACACCCTTGTTGGCGCCGGAGGGTATGATCGGCTCCTTCAGGACAAATTTCAGAAGATCGGCGAACGACTGGAACAGGCCCCAGGGACCGACGACGTTGGGACCGCGCCGGATCTGCACGGCCGCCCAGATCTTGCGGTCTGCCAGCAGAATGTAGGCGATCGTGATCAACAGCACGACGAGCAGCAAAAGGCTTTCCGCGATCATGACGATCAGCGGCCACAGAAAGCCGGTCCAGAATGCGCTTGCGAAGAATCCTTCCATCAGGTCACGCTCATTCCGCTGCGCTCAACATTTTCCCCGAAGCCAGGCGAGAACATTCCGCCATGACGGCCGAGGCGCGCGCGATCGGGTTGGTCAAATAGAAATCCTCAACCGAACTCTTGAACGGCATCTTCTCGATGGTGCCGCCCTTGGCCGCAAGAGCCCTGACCTCGGACCCGTTGCCCGGCTCGATCTGGTCGACGCGCATGAGATGCGGCGTCGCCTTGAACATGGCCTGCCGCAACGCGCCAAGCGAGTCATACGGCAGCTTCTTGCCTAAAATATCTGACAGCGCGCGAACGATCGCCCAGTCCTCGCGTGCTTCTCCCGGCGGAAAAGCGGCACGGTTGGCCATCTGAACCCGGCCCTCGGTGTTGACGTAAATGCCGGATTTTTCGGTGTAAGCCGCTCCCGGCAGGATGACATCCGCGCGGTGGGCGCCCTTGTCTCCATGCGTGCCAATATAGACCACGAATGTGCCATCCGGCACCGTTACCTCATCGGCGCCGAGCAGGAACAGCACGTCGAGCGTGCCGAACGTGGTCATCTGTGCCGCGCTCAGGCCGCCGGCTCCCGGCGAAAAGCCGATGTCGAGCGCGCCGACCCGCGACGCCACCTCGTGCAAAACCGCAAAGCCGTTCCAGCCATCTTTGACGGCGCCTAGTTCCACCGCGAGCTTGGCTGCGAGCGAAATCATCGGCGCGCCGCCATGCCGCGCTGCCGCTCCGGCGCCGACCAGCACCATCGGATTTTTGGCGCTTTTCAGCACATCGGCAAACGAACCCTTCCCCGAAGCGAGTTCACGAAGCGAATCCGTGCCGGCGCCGAGATAGTCGTAGGCGTAGGTGAGATCCGCCTTGGCCCCGATCACGCCGACCTTGAGTTGGCCGGTGCGCCAGCGCTTACGGATGCGCGCGTTAAAAACGGCGGCTTCCGTGCGGGGGTTACAGCCAACGATTAATAGCGCGTCCGCCTGGTCGATGCCTGCGATGCCCGCGTTGAAAATATAGGAGGCACGTCCCGCCTTGGGATCGAAAGCCTCGCCGCCCTGCACCGCTGTATTCGTGGAGCCGCATTTGGCGAGCAGGTCCTTGAGCGCGAACATCTCCTCAACGGCCGCAAGATCGCCGGCGATCGCGCCAATGCGCTTGCCGTCGATGCGGCCGGCCTTCGCCGCAATTGCGTTAAAAGCTTCGGACCATGACGCGGCGCGAAGCTTGCCGTTCTCCCGGATGTAGGGACGATCAAGCCGCTGTGTCCGCAAGCCGTCTACGACGTGGCGGGTTTTATCGGAAATCCATTCCTCGTTCACGGCCTCGTTGACACGCGGCAGGATCCGCATCACCTCGCGGCCCCGGGAATCGACCCGGATCGCGGAACCAAGGCCGTCCATTACATCGATGGACTGGGTCTTTCCGAGCTCCCAAGGCCGCGCGGCAAATGCATACGGCTTGGAGGTCAGCGCGCCCACCGGGCAGATATCGACGAGGTTGCCCTGCAACTCGGAGCTCAGCGCTGTCTCCAGATACGTCGTGATTTCCATGTCCTCGCCACGGCCGGTCGCGCCAATTTCCGGCACGCCGCAGACTTCGGCGGCGAAACGAACGCAGCGCGTGCACTGGATGCAGCGGTTCATCGATGTCTTGACCAGTGCGCCCAGATATTTGTCCTCGACCGCGCGCTTGTTCTCAGCGAAGCGGCTGGTATCGACGCCGTAGCCCATTGCCTGATCCTGCAGATCGCACTCGCCGCCCTGATCGCAGATCGGGCAATCCAGCGGGTGGTTGATCAGCAAAAATTCCATCACGCCTTCGCGCGCTTTTTTCACCATCGGCGAGCGCGTGGAGATTTCGGGCGGCTCGCCCTTGGGGCCCGGCCGGCAATCGCGTACGCCCCATGCGCAGCTTGCCACCGGCTTGGGACCGCCCTTCACTTCGACGAGGCACATGCGGCAGTTGCCCGCGATCGACAACCGCTCATGATAGCAAAACCGCGGGATCTCCGCGCCCGCCGCTTCACATGCCTGCAGCAGCGTGTACTCCGCGGGAACATCGATCTCTTTGCCATCGACGATGAGTTTGGTCATTGCCTTTAAGTCTTTCCGAGCTTGCAGTCGGGCTGTGCGACACTGGCCGTCTTCATCGACGCCTTCACCCATTTCTGGGTCTCGACGCTGTAGGTGCCAAGATAAGCAGGGTCTGCGTTGCTCTTCTCGCACAGGAACGGCAGATGCGGCTTCAAATCGTATTCACAGGAGGCTAGCCATTCGGGCCGGTTGACGAACGCCGAAATGGCTTCCTCGCACGCATAGAGGAAATAGGCGACGAAGCTCTCATATTGAACCCGTTCGTCGCGGTTGCCGGCCTTTATCGCCTCGAAATCCGGCTGTGAAAATTTCGATTCTTGAACGCCAGGTCGGTATAGCCGAGAAAGGCTTGCCGCGCGCTGGTGGCGCGATTGCCGGTCCGGATCTCGTTGATCTGGAACAGAATCGCCAGGAAGCCGAGCAGCGCAACGGCCGCTTGCGCCATCTGCGCCAGCGTTCCGTATTTCTGCCACCACGATGTGCCCGGCTGCGGCATCAGTTCACTCCGCCGCGACCATGTGGGCGGGGTCGAGAATACCGACGTCGTCGATATCGGCCTTGCGCGAATATTCATCGATGCGCGCCTCGATCTCGTGTCGGAAATGCGCAATCAGACCCTGGATCGGCCACGCCGCGGCATCGCCCAACGCGCAGATGGTGTGGCCCTCGACCTGCTTGGTGACCTCAAGCAGCATGTCGATCTCGCGCTTATGGGCGCGACCCTCGGCCATGCGAGTCAATACCCTCCACATCCATCCCGTTCCTTCGCGGCATGGCGTGCACTGCCCGCAGCTCTCATGCTTGTAAAAGTACGAAATGCGCGCGATCGCCCGGATCAGATCGGTCGATTTATCCATGACAATGACAGCGGCCGTGCCGAGGCCGGAACGCAGCTTGCCGAGGCTGTCGAAATCCATCGGCGTGTCGATGATCTGGTCCGCTGGCACCATACGCACCGAGGAGCCCCCGGGAATGACGGCCTTGAGATTATCCCAGCCGCCCCGGATGCCGCCGCAATGCCGCTCGATCAGTTCCCGAAACGGAATTCCCATCGCCTCTTCGACGTTGCAGGGACGCTCGACATGGCCGGAAATGCAGAACAGTTTGGTCCCGACGTTGTTGGGGCGGCCGATCGCGGCGAACCACGCCGCGCCGCGCCTGAGAATGTCGGGCGCGACCGCAATGGATTCCACGTTGTTGACCGTAGTCGGACAGCCATAGAGACCGACATTGGCCGGAAAGGGCGGCTTCAGTCGCGGCATCCCCTTCTTGCCTTCGAGACTTTCGAGCAATGCCGTTTCCTCGCCGCAGATGTAGGCGCCGGCGCCGTGAGCCACGTAGAGGTCGAACGGCCAGCCGTTAACGTTGTCCTTGCCGATCAGCTTGGCCTCATAGGCCTGATCGACCGCGGCCTGCAGATGCTCGCGCTCTCGGATGAATTCACCGCGGACGTAGATGTAGCAGGCATGCGCGCCCATCGCGAAGCTCGCGAGAAGGCAGCCCTCGACCAGGAGATGCGGGTCGTGCCGCATGATCTCGCGATCCTTGCAGGTTCCGGGCTCGGACTCATCGGCGTTGACCACGAGGTAGCTCGGCCGGCCGTCGGTCAATTCCTTTGGCATGAACGACCATTTCAACCCGGTGGGAAACCCTGCCCCGCCCCGCCCGCGCAGCCCGGAGGCCTTCATCTCGTTGATGATCCAGTCACGACCCTTGTCGATGATCCCCCTGGTCCCGTCCCAGGCGCCACGGCGGCGCGCACCTTCGAGCCCCCAGTCCTGGAGGCCATACAGGTTCTTGAAGATGCGATCCTTGTCGTCGAGCATGAGTGGCAGCTTCTCTGATCAGCGGTTGGATTGTGCGCGAGGGCGCATCAGGTGGTTTCCTTTAGCGTGGTTGGCCCGGTGATGGGCGCCGAGAACTGACGCCCGTTCTGCGGGCCCGGTTTCGGCGGTTTGCCGGAAGCAAACCCATCCAGGACCTTGCCAAAGCTTTCCTTGGTGAGATCCTCGTAAGTGTCTTTCCAGATCAGCACCATTGGCGCGTTAACGCAGGCGCCGAGGCACTCGACTTCCTCCCAGCTGAAGTTGCCGTCCCTCGATAGCTGGAAGGGATCGTGATGGATGCGGCTCTGGCAAACCTCGATGATATCGCCCGCGCCTCGCAGGCGGCACGGGGTTGTGCCGCAAACCTGGACATGAGCCTTCTTGCCGACCGGCTCCAGCTGAAACATGGTGTAGAAGGTCGCGATTTCCAACACGCGGATGTATGCCATTTTCAGGAGATCGGCGACCGCCCGGATCGCCGCTTCCGAGACCCATCCTTCGTGCTGCTCCTGCACCCGCCAAAGTATCGCGATTACAGCCGAGGTCTCTCGTCCCGGCGGATATTTCGCGATCTCGGCCTTCGCGAAGTCAAGATTTTCCTTCGTGAACGTAAAGCTCGCGGGCTGTACTTCCTTTGGTGCGAGGCGGCGGACGGACATTGCGGTTCAGTCTCTCATTGCATGCGACGCGCTGCCTTGGCATTCAGGGCCTTGATCCGATCCTGCCAAAAAGCGCTCGCCGTGCCAAATACGTTGTAACCGACGTGGGTGGAAACCTTGATGCGATCAAGGATAGAAAGCTCGCTGACAGTTTCCAGTTGCCGGCTGCGGGGATCGTAGACGATCAGTTTGAGCGGGGTCTGTTCGAGAATATATCGCGAGACCGTATGCCTGCGATCGCTGCCGTGCTCCTCGCAGATAATCACGCTGTCTGCCTGCAACAGCCGCCTGCCGCCCTTTATGGCTTCGATCTCCACGCCCTCGACGTCGAGCTTGATCAGGAATTTCCCATTCCCGGAAACCTTGCCATCATCGAGCAGGTTGTCCAGCGCGAGTACGGGCACTTCCTCGCCGGCTCCTGCGGCATCACCGGCGATCGAAAACGCCTCGTGCTTGGTGCCGGATAAAAGCGCTGTGCCGCGCGAAGCGCCGATCGCGCACTTCATCAATTCGAAACGATTGCCGTTGACCTTCGCGTTGTTCGCAAGCTTGGCAAAATTTTCCGACGAAGGCTCTATCGCGATCGCCTTGTGCGAACCGAACGGCGCGCTCGACACCAGCACCGACCAGTAGCCGTAGTTGGCGCCGCAATCGAGCAACGTATAGTCGACGTCGGCAGACGCCCGCAAGAGTAGCTCAATCTCGTCTTCGTAATGATAGGAGCGATTGAGCAGCTTGCTCCAATAACCGTCTCCATAGGGGAATTCGAACGTCGCCTGGTCATTGAGCTTGATGGCAATGTTGCGTGCGGGCAGCGCCTTGCGCAACAGATTGGCGCAGCCGATGTAGCCGCGATGGGAAAAATGCGACGATATTTTGGAGCCGGTCGCGAGCGCCAGCGCAGCCGTTCGCTCCCACAGGTTGGCTCCGTCAAGAGCGCCCGAGGCGCGGTCGAACTGGATGGGCGCTTGCGCCATCACCGGTCGACCTCTCCGAACACGATATCGAGCGAACCCAGGATTGCGGAAACGTCGGCCAACAAGTGGCCCTTGCAGATGAAATCCATCGCCTGCAGATGCGCAAAACCTGGCGCGCGTATCTTGCACTTGTAAGGCTTGTTGCTGCCATCGGACACGAGGTAGACGCCGAACTCACCCTTTGGCGCTTCGACCGCGACATAAACCTCACCGGCCGGTACGTGAAAGCCCTCGGTGTAGAGCTTGAAGTGATGAATCAGCGATTCCATGGAACGCTTCATCTCGCCGCGGCGTGGCGGAAAAATCTTGTTGTCCTCGATCGCGACAGCGCCCTGCCCTTCAGGCGCTCGCAATTTCGCGATGCACTGCCTCATGATGCGCACAGACTGGCGCATCTCCTCCATCCGGATGCAGTAGCGGTCGTAACAGTCGCCGTTCTTGCCAATCGGAACGTCGAAATCCATTTCCGCGTAGCATTCATAAGGCTGCGCCTTGCGCAAATCCCAGGCGGCACCCGAGCCACGCACCATCACGCCTGAAAAGCCCCATTCCCAGGCTTGCTTCAGCGTCACCACTCCGATGTCGACGTTGCGCTGCTTGAAAATACGATTTCCCGTGAGGAGTCGGTCAAGATCGGCGACTACGCCGAGAAACGGATCGCACCAGGCCTCGATATCGTCGATGAGTTTCACCGGCAGGTCCTGATGCACCCCTCCGACGCGGAAATAGGCTGCATGCATGCGAGAGCCTGAGGCGCGCTCGTAGAACACCATGAGCTTTTCGCGCTCTTCAAAGCCCCACAACGGCGGCGTCAAGGCACCCACGTCCATCGCCTGCGTGGTGACGTTGAGCAGATGCGACAGGATCCGGCCGACTTCGCAATACAGGACGCGGATCAACTGGGCGCGGCGCGGCACGGCGATTCCGAGCAGCTTCTCGGCTGCCAGACAAAACGCGTGCTCCTGGTTCATCGGCGCGACATAATCGAGCCGGTCGAAATAAGGGATCGCCTGCAGATATGTCTTTTGCTCGATCAGCTTTTCGGTGCCGCGATGCAGTAGCCCGATATGAGGATCGAGGCGCTCCACAACCTCGCCGTCGAGCTCCAGCACCAAACGCAGCACG
Organism: uncultured Alphaproteobacteria bacterium; assembly: GCA_963764155.1. Lineage (GTDB taxonomy): Bacteria > Pseudomonadota > Alphaproteobacteria > Rhizobiales > Xanthobacteraceae > Bradyrhizobium. Next base: position 97,346 of record CAVXRI010000007.1, on the reverse strand, counting down.
CCGTGAGCCGCGGGATGTTGCGGTCCGAAATTGATAGTGAAGTTCCGGAGGGCGGGCTCGGTCATCGTGCGGCTTCCGCGTAAAATTTGGCAGCGAACGGCAGATGGCGAATAGCAATTGCAATCACGGCTTCAGCCCCGCCTTTTCATCGCCGGGCAGAACCGGATAGTCCGCACCTTCCCACGGCGAGAGGAAGTCGAACTTTCGGAATTCCTGGTTGAGGCGGACGGGCTCGTAAAGAACCCGCTTCTCCTGGTCGTCGTAGCGCACCTCGACAAAGCCGGTGAGCGGGAAATCCTTGCGCAAGGGATGGCCTTCGAAACCATAGTCGGTCAACAGCCGGCGCATATCGGGATGGCCGATGAAGATCACGCCGTAGAGATCGTAAGCCTCGCGCTCGAACCAGTCGGCCCCGGGGAACACCTCGATGATCGAGGGCACCTGTGTCGTTTCGTCCGCCTGGGCGCGCAAGCGGATGCGCGTGTTGAGGGTCGGCGACAGCAGATGATAGACCACGTCGAAGCGCCTCTCGCGCTCGGGATAATCGACCGCCGTGACATCGATGAAGCTGACGAAACGGCAGTTCGGGTCGTCGCGCAGAAAGCGCACCACATCGACGATTCTGTCGACCTCAACTGCCAGCGTGAGCTGGTTGTAGGCGACCGAATAACCTGTCGCGGCCCCCGGAAGCGCGCCGACAATCGTCTGCCCCAAGGCTTCGAGCCTGCCGTCGTCCATGGTAAACCTTCAGCGTTCGATGGTGCCGGTGCGCCGGATCTTTTTCTGCAGCAGCATTATGCCGTAGAGCAGCGCTTCCGCCGTCGGCGGACAGCCGGGCACGTAGATGTCGATCGGCACAATACGGTCGCAACCGCGCACGACCGAATACGAGTAATGATAGTAGCCGCCGCCATTGGCACACGAGCCCATTGAGATGACGTAGCGCGGCTCAGGCATTTGATCGTAGACTTTCCGCAGCGCGGGAGCCATTTTGTTGGTCAGCGTCCCCGCAACGATCATCACGTCGGACTGGCGGGGCGAGGCGCGTGGGGCAAAGCCGAAGCGCTCGACATCGTAGCGCGGCATCGAGACCTGCATCATCTCCACCGCGCAGCAGGCCAAACCGAACGTCATCCACATCAGCGAGCCCGTGCGCGCCCAGGTGATCAAATCGTCGGCGGCGGCGACAAAGAAGCCCTTGTCGGAGAGTTCATGATTGACCTCGAGAAAATACGGGTCATTCGCGCCGACCGGCCTGCCGGTCGCGGGGTCGAGGATGCCGGTCGCAGCCGGTGCGAACACCGCCGCAGGTGCTTTCATGCCGCCGGTAGGGCTCAATCCCATTCGAGCGCGCCTTTCTTCCATTCATAGGCAAATCCGACGGTGAGGACCGCCAGAAACACGACCATTGACCAGAACCCGGTCGCCCCCAGTTTTCCGAACGCCACCGCCCACGGGAACAGGAACGCAACTTCCAGATCGAATATAATGAACAGTATCGCCACAAGGTAGAACCGAACGTCGAACTTCATCCGGGCATCGTCAAAGGCGTTGAATCCGCATTCATAGGCTGAAAGCTTTTCCGGATCCGGCTGCCGGAACGCGACCACGAAAGGCGCAATCAGCAGCACCAGCCCGATCAGGCCGGCTACTCCGATGAAGACCACCAATGGAAGGTAATTTTGCAGGATGCCGGTCATCGGCGGTGCCTTTTGCTGCGGTTTTGGAAGCGCAGATTCGTCGATCTGGACTGCTTTGAGGCTTAGCGCAGCGCACCAAAGGGCGCAAGACAAGCTATTTTGACGCTCTGAGCCGCTCGAATTCACAACGAGGCGGTTGATGCCGATTCGCGGCTCCGTCGCAAACCCGTTCGCAAGAACTGCTCCAGCCGACTTCGCGCTGTACCGCTGTTGTAGTCAGCAATGACCGCGACCTGCAGTGCTGGCGCCGGTTTACGGCCTTGCAGCTCCTTGTGAACCCTAGTTCACCAACTCGCCTGCCGAAACACGCTTCAGGGCGCATGAAACCATTTTAACAACCCGTGACACCGCCCGGAAACAAAGCGGGCGTAAGCCACCATGAAGCAAGGGCGCACTAGACGCCGGGAGGTTGGCATGAACCACTCAATCCACTCAGCGGATCGGGCTACCCACATCAAGATCGTGGTCATGGCCCTGGTCGCGGGGATCGCCGTCGCGGGATTCGGCATCGCCGCCCGCACCACGGGGGATTACAGCCAGACCGCTCATATGATCAAGGCCGGCAAGCCTGTCGTGGTCACCAGTTCGGATATCTCGACCGTCCGCTGAGGCAATCGAGCGAGGGAGATGGAAACGGCCGCTTTCGGGCGGCCTTTTTGCTGAACATCCATTTCCCGGATCGAGGCGGGCGCAAGGAGGTCTTACCTGACCGCTACTTTTCCTCTTCCATCGTCACGGCGACCGCGCCGTTCGCCGACAATCGCACCTTGTCGCCTTCCACTTCCGCAACCAGGCTTTTGTCGATGAAATGATGATGGCCTTTGTGGCTGCCCTCTCCGCTGTCCTTCCTGGTCAGCTTGATCCGGTTGCCTTCAAGTTTATCCACCGTTCCGATGTGAACGCCATCAGCACCGATCACTTCCATGTGCTCTCGAATTTCGGTCATCGTGAAGCTCCTGCACTTGTGGGTTGTAGATGGTGTGGGTGATTGCCTGGCCCCGCTTCGAACTTGCGCGCAAATGCGCGCCTCACCGACGGCGCGAGATCGTCAGCCTCAACTCGCCGTAGTCCGAAAGGTTTCAGCGCCGGAAATGATCACGGAGTCGCTTGGTCAGACTTGAGCCGAACCGAACATGCCCGTCCGAGAAGCCGGAGGTGCTTTCTCGCCCCGGGGGAACAATGGTCAGGCGGGGAAGGTTTTAGGTCCGCCACGGCGGGTTCTTTCATCGGCATAGGCATGCGATCATTAGTTGCATATCTTCTGGCCATCTCGGCATTTCTTGCAACGACATACGTCGGCCTCGAATGGCTCTCCGAACCGGCACGGCCGGTTATCCAACACACAGCCGAAAAAGCCACAGCCGAGACCGCGCGCGACGAGAACAGGGCCAGATCGGGTGGCAATAGCGAGCCGTCAGACACGGGTCCGAAGCCACCGCCGCCGAACCAACCTGCTCCCGCCCCGCCCCCGGGACCCGATCAGCTAAAGAGCGACAGCCAACCTCCCGCGACCGGCAAAGCCGAAGACGCACACGCCGGCGGCTGTGCGCCCCTCGGTCTGACTGCTCAAGGCAACCTTGTCTTTCCCTTGGGGTGTCATGAACCGCTTGCGCGCAACCGAGAGGCCCGCGATTCCGAAACATCTACCAACAACTCGAGCGTTCCGGCACCGACGGAGAACCAAAATCAGGTAGCAGAACCGCCCCCGAAATCTGCCGGTGAGCAAACAACCGATCAAAGGCCGCCCGATGCCAGCACCAAGGGCAAGCTGAAAAACGAGAATACCCGTCCCGTCAGGCAACCCAGGCCCGCCAAAGAAATTGCCGAAGAAGCTCCGAAAACCGGAAAGCCCGAGGGGCGCCCTGTCCGTAACTCCCCGCCGTCGGGAATGACGATGATCATGAGAACGATTTTCCCTAAATGGTGAGCTGGGTCCGGCAGAGCGACGGCAATTCCATTGCGGTCTGGAAGAACGGGGCTGGTTCGCCGGATTCATTGACGAAGCGAACTCACTCGGCTGCCTCGACCTCTGCGGCAACCTGCCCATAGTTCAGGAGCGCAACCAGAGTAGTGCCTCCTATTATATTTCCGACTAGCGTAGGAAAGAAAAAGACGAACAGATACTCGGAAAGGGACGCATGTCCGACCTGCACCAAGAACGCACAATCGACTGAGCCGGCGATCACGTGAGAGAACTCACCGAGAGCGACTAGATACGTCATCACAAAGATAATATGTGCGCGTGAACCCTTCGCCGCCGGCAAAAGCCACATCATCAAGGCGATGATCCATCCAGCGAAGATAGCCCGCAAAACGGTCGTCGAAAAATCAGAGCTGATGGTGCGTCCACTGATTTCTATAAAACCCCTGACGACCCGCGGCTCGAACACGCTACTGTGGGAGAGCACGAAGGCAATCGCCCACGTGCCCACCACGTTTGCCAGGAGCACCAAAGTCCAAAGCCTGAGAACGCTGGCGAACGTCCGGTAATTGCGATGATGAAGAAGCGGCAGAATCGGAGTTAATGTGTTCTCGGTAAAGAGTTGCTGCCTTCCCAAAACAACTACCAGGAAGCCGACACAATAGCCCAGTGGCGCGAACAGTCTGCGCGCGGTGTCATCGGCGATGATGGAATGAAACTCGCCTTGAACGATAAGCGACAATCCCATTGAAATGCCCGCCGCAAGGCCGGACACCAAAATTGCCCACCAACGCCGCTCAAGTTCACTTTCGCCCTCCGCCCGGATCGTCTCGTGAATGAGCGCTGCGCTAGGCCGGCTCTGGGACTCGATCTCTTTTGTCTGCCGAGGTGAAAGGCCATCCAGCTTCGACGCGGGGTTGAAAGTGGTAACCTCGGCTGAGCTTTCGGATTTTGTCTGGGACATTCAAACCGCTTCCAATTCGGTTGAAACGTACGGGACCCATTCGCGTTCCTGCAATCAGCCGAAGCTATCCATAGGGTCGTGAGAAGACGTTTTCAGTGGCGACCCGGAACGCCTGTCGCCGACGCGCTTTCTCAATCAGATCGAAATCACCACAAGCGGCGCTTTTCAGGCGAGAGCCTTGCGATGCTGAATTCATTGTTCCCGACCTTCGCCATGAGCGACTCCTTTAGACGTTCGCTCGGTTCGCTCCTGGACGCTGCAGGGTCGGCAAGGCGGGAAGCGCCCTGGCACGCCGTCTTGGACCAAACGGGTTTTCGACTGAGATGTTACGGGCAACAGACCGGAGCGGCCCATCCTGTCTTGATTGTACCCGCCCCCTTCAAGCGGCCCTACATTTTCGATCTCTTGCCGGAGGTCAGCATCGTACGGCGGCTAGGCGAAGCGGGCCGGTCCGTGTACCTCAGCGAGTGGCTTGAGCAGGAGGACGCAAACGGAGGCGCAAACTGCGGCCTCGATACCAGTGTGGCCTCGCTGCGCACCGCAATCGAGAAGATCGCGACCATGCATGGGCGCCCGCCGATCGTTCTCGGCCATTCGCTTGGAGGGACCTTGGCCGCAATCGCCACGGCGCTTGACCCCCACCGCGTCCACAAGCTTGTCCTGATCGAGGCTCCGCTGCGGTTCGGCGAACAGACCGGAGCCTTGCGACCGATCGCGGCCTGTCCCACAAACTGGCCTTTGACCGGGCGGGTTCCAGGCACCCTTCTCGATCTGGCCAGCGTTGCCGTGGCGCCGGACGAATTTGCATTCGGGCGGTGGAACGATGCCTGGGCAAGCTTTTCTGATCTTGAAGGGTTTGCCATTCACGCGCAGGTCATCCGTTGGACGCTGGACGAATTCGCACCACCCGCTCCATTGCTCCAAGACGTAGTCGACCTGCTTTATCGGCAAGACTTGTTCGCGCAAAACCAGCTTAGCGTGCTGGGCCAATTGGCCAGTTCGGATTCGCTTGGTGAAATACCGGTCGCTGCCATCGTCGACCATGCCAGCCGCTTGGTGCCGCCGTCATCCGCTCTGCAGCCGCTGAGCACTCCAACGGTATTTGCCTATGTGCCGGAAACGGGGGTGGGACTGCAGCACGTAGGGCCGCTGGTGGGCCGTCGTGCCCATCGGGAAATCTGGCCAGGCGTCATCGGCTGGATGCACGATTCAGCGGCCCGGGGATAACCTCATCGGGGTCGAGCAAGGCTTCGTGACAGCGCTGCCCGGCTGCGACCCCGAAGAAAGTTCAATACACGAGAGCAGTGCCGGGCGGCTTTTCAAGCGCAGCGGCCAAGGACTTGTACTCCTCGCAGTCCGTCCCGCAAATCGTAGCAATCCTGTTCAAATGATAAAGCGCCTGCTCGCGATTGCCTTGTTCGATCTGCCATAGCCCGTAGTACTGCCAAGTCAAAACGTGGTTTGGATCAGCTTTCAAGGCGCGCTCGTACCACACTTGCGAAAGTTTGTAGTCGCCGAGCTTGCGGTAGGAATACCCGATCAGATTGGCGACGTTCGGGTGATCGTCATGGCCAAGCGCCTTCAACTGCTCGATGGCAGCGGTGTAGTCATTGCGTTCGTAAATAGTCGCATAGGCTTCGCTGTATCCCTGAGCAAACGCCGGGTCGCCGATACCAGAGTGTTTGTCGTTCTTCTTGCTCTTTTGAGTGGCTTTGGTACCGGACCGGTTCGGGTAGGAAGAAGGCGGCGCATTCGGCTCCCCGTAGGCACCGGAATAAGGATCTCCGCCGCCTCCACCACCACCTCCGCCTCCTCCACCTCCCGCCGCGAACACCTTGGAGGGCGCGGGGGAAACAATGAGCGCCATCAGAAACGCTCCCAGCACGACGAGCCTTTTCACTGATTTGATCATCAGAGCCTCCTGTCTATCCACACCGAGCCCCGCGCCGACAGTGTTAACCCCGGCCTTGGCAGCAACATTCCCCGAGCAGCAATTTTCCCTGGGCTTTCGCCGATGTTCCTGGCCGATGTTCCTGGACGGCGATCGCGCGATGATCGCTGGACCGCCTCGGGTCGGATCACCCTTCGAAACGCCGTCACCGCGTTCTATATAGGAACCATTGCAGACGTGCTGCGTAGAGTTGCAGCTTCCGGCTAATCAGTCCCCCCTGCCCGGCCGGAGGTTGCGGCCCTGATCATGGATAGTGATTAGGGTCGCTTTGGTTTGGTCCGAAGATCACTCAGCACATCAACGGTTTAACACAAATTGCCAAGCTGCCGCGATGCCGCGTGTCGGCAGTGTGTGGGCAAAACGGTTACGCCGCGACGTTGCTCGTCGGTCGGGTTGCTCTTGCCTGCGATCGGCGCTTTGATCCCATTCGCGCGTTGGAGTTTGCGTATGCCTCGCTCGCCCTCAATCGTGCCGCACCTTGCGGATCACGACATTTACCTTGTCCTCGATGACTTCGATGGCCGCCTCGGGAGAGCCTGGCGCGAGACCGGCGAAGAAAAGACCGACCGGGCCGCGCTGATCACCGACCTGCTCAACGGGCAGTACAGCAACCCGGCCCGCATTATCGCCTTCAATACCGCCGGGGGATGGTCCCGCGACGTGACGGAGGATATCGCCGAGGAGCTGCGCCAGCGGTCCGGCGAGCTAGGCGAAGTTCCGGATTCGCTCCGGCAGTTCTTGGGTCTTCACACTCACAGCTAGCATAACTTTATCGACGACTTCAGCCGGAAACCATACTGTGTGCTGTGTCACACTCACAGTAGCTTCCGAGCTGTAGGCTGTCCTCCGGCGGAATGATCCGACCTGAGATGGACCTTGCCAATGAACACCAGAAAAGCGGGGCGCGTCGGCCCGAACAAATGGAAACAGAGACTGTTCGCGGCAGGATATCTGACCGCCGTCGTGATCGCTATGATCGGCGGGTCCGTCGGACTTGGCTGGGCCGCACTCTCGGTTGTAAAACTTGCTGTCTCTCTAAATCAGTAAAGCAGCTGGGCGGCTTTTAGGCCGCACAACTCCAATCATCATCCAAAGCGCGACGGTGATTTCTATCGCGATAGCGATCGCGCCACCCTCCCGTGTTCGATACAGCGGAACCAGAGGCAGACTACGTGATTTTAGGATGGTGTCCCATCATTTAGCAACCCTGCCTGGAGTTTCTGCATCGCGGCGAGCCGCTCCGGCTTCCGACCAGGGGGAGTGGGCCGCTCGACTTCTGGGGCTCCCAATTCCGGCTGTTGTCCATTATCAGCAAGGCATGTTGCGTAAGCCTGAGTATCAGCCCTGCATTCCGACGCGAGGAACTCTGTTCCCGCCGGTCCCGACTGGTTTCACGAGATCAAGCACGACGGCTTCCGCCTGATCGTCCAGCGCGAGGGCAAGCGCGTCCGGCTGTTCACCCGGCGTGGTCACGATTGGTCCGATCGTTATCCGCTGATTGTCGAGACGGCTCTGAGGATTTGGAAATCCTCTTTCGTGATCGATGGCGAGGCCGTGGTGCTCCGTCCCGATGGCATCTCGGACTTTGCCGCCCTGTATTCAGGGAAGCGGAATGACGAAGTGCGGCTCTATGCCTTTGACATTCTGCAAGACGATGGCGTCGACATGCGCGACGAGACGCTTCAGATCGAAAGCTCTGGCTCGGTAAGCTGCTGAAGCGCGCCAAGGACGGCATCATTTTGAACGACTATGAGCCCCGGCGAGATCGGCCCGGACCTATTTTGGCAAGCCTGCAAGATGGGCCTGGAGGGTATCGTTTCAAAACGCCGGGATAGTGCTTACCGGCCCGGCCCGTGTAAGCACTGGATCAAGGTCAAAAACCCGAAGTCACCGGCAATGAAGCGGGCCAAAGAGGACTTGTCGTGGTCGAGCGCCCGCAGAAAATAACGTTCGGCGAATTGCGCGATGAAGGCGTTCACGGCGTGCTGGTTGATTGCGGTGGCTATACGTGTTGTCATTGGAAGAAGCTCAGCGCCGATCACTGGCCGGATCATGTCCGGTTATCCGATATCGAGCCCCGGTTCGTTTGTCAGGTTTGCGGTAAGCACGGCGCGGATATCCGGCCGGACTTTAGCTGGAACAAGGAACCGCCCGGCGGGATGGGTTATCGGCGGTGACGGCGCGGGTTGCGGTTATGGCCGATCATCGGGCGGAGGCCGGTGCTCCTTCTTCCCGGCTTCCGCCCGGAGGCGCGTGACCATATCCATCGGAACGGCGCGTTCGTCGCCGTGATACAGCCAATCGAGCGTTATGCCAGGCGCGGCTAATCTGATCCTGTTCGCAACATCTATGGAGAGGCGGAAACCGTTCTCCGTATTACTGACGCGTTGCGCCGAGATATTCAGCCGTCTGGCGAACTCACTTGCGCCCTCATCAAATAGCGCACGGCGCAATATCCTCAGCCGAACGGAATGTGGTGCCCAACTGTCCCCTTTTGCCGTCAATGCCATGCCGCGACATTGGCAGAAAATCTTTTTGGTTGATATCCGGCATAGTCGGGTAGCCACTGACTCGAAGGCGAAATGGCGAGTTGTGTCGACCGGCCGACATTCGATCAAAACAGGCTGCTTCGAATGCTTAAGGCATACATCGACGACAGTAAAATGCGCCAGCCCCCGTTCTATGTGCTCGGGGGCTGGTTCGCACCGGTTCAGGTATGGACCGAATTCTCCGATGCTTGGCGAGACATCCTTTGGATGAAACCTCGCATCGAGTATTTCAAATACGTCGAAGCGATGAACTTCACCGGCCAGTTTAAAGGGATCTCCGAAAAGTCGAGAAACGAAAAGCTTCGGCTTCTGATCAATTTTATCGAAGAACATGGCGTGCAGGGGATTTCCTCGGTGATACCCCACAATGTTTATGTCCCCCTATTTGGCGATATAAATCACAAAACGGCGCGAAATCCCTACGTGCTTTCCTTCTTTGGCCTTGTTGCTGGCTTGGTAGCGCATCTCTCCCAAATCCAGAGTGATGAAAAAGTCGAATTCATTTTCGATTATCAGCCGGATGGCTCGGACGCGATGCGCGAAGTTCAAAGCGGGTGGGAAGATTTCAGGAGCGTCGCCCCGCCGCAATTCCTGCGATACGTCCAATCACATCCACCATCCTTTCTAGACGATAAGGACATCGTGGCGTTGCAAGCGGCGGATTTGGGCGCTGGATGGACAAGGGATCAAATAGATCGCCTGGATCGCGGTGTAGTTCCCATCCCGCCGTGGGCTCCAAGCGGTGAGAAAATCAGAACTCACACTAGGTGCTGGGACCCAGAAGACCTGATCGGCATTTTCGAATCCATGTTCGGCGTCAAACCCGTATTGGCGAGCTATAGTTTCAAACACGGATACATACGGCCCAGCGAAGTTTGCTTTTCAAGATTTGTTTGACGGCGGCCCCTTTTTGCCTTCAGCCAGCGATGGCCTACCGGCGCATTACCTCCGGAAAGTAATGCCTTGGCGTTGTCGCTTTGCACTGAGCGACGCTACCAGATCATCGTAAGAAGCGTTATCAGGCCAAACGCGGCCAGCGCCCAAACCAGCGAGTGGGATAGCCAAGGCCAGTCAGGGATCATGTGATGCGCCCCAGCTTCTTGCCCCTGTGCGTCGGAAAGAAAGCACCCCTCGCGCACCGTGTCCCTTTCATTAGTTAATTAGGACAACTCGAAAGCTCGGACTTCCGGTTTACCGGCGGGATAGTCATCAATCAAAGATGGCGAACCTGCCGCGTACGCGGATGCGCAAGCGCAAACCGATGGGTCTCAGAAGGAGAAAACCACAGCTGCGATCAGGATGACGGAGGAAATGGCCATCATGACGAGTAGCACGGTGAACGGCGCGTCGGCGGTACGCATGATACTTGCCCCGTGGGGTGAATGGGAGGCACCGTTGCCACCTGTTGCTTCACCTCGCCAACATAGTTGCACAACTCGACACGCCCGCAAGCACAGATCACACAATCGGTCCGCATGGCCGCCATGTCCCGTCTGGTCCACCGACGCCCTCAGCATTTGCTGCGGGATCGGACTTGTTTTGACGGCTGGCCCGTGTCTGGGCTCCTTGACCTGATTAGGAGAATATTCGTTTTTCCCGTTACTCCCCATTGGCCCTGGTCTTGCTTGTGGATGATTTTAGCTTGTGACCACTATCCGCAACGCCATCGCCATCGTCGCCCAGCAGTTCACGGCCCGGCTTGAACAGGAACTAAGGAACCAAGTCGCATTTCTAGTTGGAGGGCGCGGGCGGACGAACCGGGAGGCGGAAGTGCTCGGATTGATGATCCAGCTTGCGGTGATAGGAACGTTGGTGATGGTTACGATAAGGCCACCACTAAATACACAGATGAATTTCCGAAACTGGTTGCGAATGACTGCGATCGCCCTTGCAGTTTTGGCGGGATATCTCGCGGTGAGCGTCCTCACGTTTCAGGACAGCGCGAAGGATCGGCCGACGATTGTTCGCCTGCTTTCAAAATGAGGTGGTCAGGCTGGCTTGAGTGGCCTTCCTCCTCTTCCTTAATTGGACCGGGGCGGCCGGGCGGCGGCGGGAGCGGGTGCTAGACAGACTTGCGGTAAGCGAACGGCACGCAAGTCCATCATGACCAAAATCTACTCCACCTGCCCGAAGTGCCACAAGCCCATGCAGCCTGCGCTTCGGAAAACAGGTCGGCGGACGCCGCAGTGTCTTCGACTCCAACCCCGACGATCCGCTGAAGTCGTCTGAGGTCGCGAAGCTACTCGAAGGCGAGTTAGGGCGGCCGATCGCCGAGTGATGACCGGCAGTCTCGTTAGGAACGATCGCCTGTCCTACATTTGTTAGGACGGCTCGCGTGTGTCGCATCTGGCTAGCCAAAGCGCTCAGCCACCCCTCCCCGCCTATCTTCCCGGCATGATCCGCCAGCACATTTACGAGCCCTGCATCCCGACGCGCGGCACCAACGCTCGGGCCGGCCCCGACTGGCTCCACGAAATCAAACACGATGGATATCGCTTGATCGTCCAGCGTGAGGGCAAGCGCGTCCGGCTGCTCACCCGCCGCGGCTATGACTGGTCCGACCGGGATCCGCTGATCGCGCAGGCCGCGCTGAGGCTGCGCAAATCCTCGTTCGTGATCGACGGCGAGGCCGTGGTGCTCGGGCCCGATGGCATCTCAGACTTTGCCGCCCTGTATGCCGGAAAGCGCAACGATGAAGGGCGGCTCTACGCCTTTGACCTCCTGCATGGTGATGGTGTCGACATGCGGGACGAGACGTTGCAGATCCGGAAGCTATGGCTCGCCAACCTGCTGAAGCGCTCGACCGACGGCATCATTTTGAATGACCATGAGTCCGGCGAGATCGGCCCCGACCTCTTTCGACAAGCCTGCAAGATGGACTTGAGGGAATCGTCTCGAAACATCGCGAGAGCGGCTACAAAGCAGGGCCGTCGAAGCACTGGATCAAGGTCAAGAACCCGAAGTCACCGGCGATGGTTCGCGCGAAGGAATTGGAGTGGCCGAGCGGAAGGCGCAGAGTATAAGCGCGCGACCGTCAGTATCAGCCAACACGGGGGCGGACCACCTGTGAGTTGGGGTTAGTAGCGAGAGGTTATCGGGCCGGCTGGGGCTTTGCCGATGGGCGTCTTGCCGATTGGGGACTTGCCAATCGGCATCTTGCCGACATGAGCCTGTTCATAGACGGGCTGCGGGCGGGGCAAGTCGGCAGCGGCTGCGGCAGTCACCAGGGCGAGCGTTGCACCTGTTACGATCAGAACTTTGATCACGGTATTTCTCCTTAGAGGTTGGGATGAAGGAGCCGTAACCTGCCGGGCGATTCCCCTCAATACTGGCGTCAATATGAACCTTCGAATTCGGTTACGTGCGGCCATATGACACATCGCGGCAATCTCGCGGTGCCCATCAGCGGTTTGACGCTGGCGTCGCCCGCCGCGTAGGAGTTTGCGTATGCCTCGCTCCGGAAGTTCAGAGGAGCCGGGCGAGGAGCTCGTACATTCCGTAGAGCACAAGCCAACTCATGGCGGCCAACCACACGATCAATCTCTGATCGTTCATCAGAACACTCCCGTTCCACGCTTACAGCTACAGGTAGATGATATCGAGGTGTTCGTGCGGCCGTAAAGTGGCGACCTTAAGTTGTCTACCGATAGATCACTGTCATGAAGGACTGTCCGATCAGCGAAAGAGGAGGGGAGCTCTGATGGCCATGCGCAACGGGCAGTACTGCGGCCCGGCGCGCACTTCAATACTGCCGAGGGATGGTCGCGCGACGTGACGGAAGATATTGCCGAGGAGCTTCGCCAGCGGTGCGGTGAGCTAGGCAAAGTACCGGAACGTTGCGGGACTTTTGGATCGAGTGGAGCGGTCGCCACACTGACCGATGCGTCATCTCAGGCGGCATTAACTTAACATGGTTCAATTTTTGGAACCTAATCAATGCCTATGCTGTGCGTCGGCATTCAAACATGGAGCGCCAAATGAGGGACAATAATAAGACTTCCGAATTTGACGCCGACGCGGATCGCCGCAAATTCTTAGCGGCTTGTGGAAAGTTCGCGGTCGTGACGCCGCCCACCATGACGCTCCTCCTCTCAACTTCCCTTCACTCCACAGCCATCGCGCAATCCGGCGGACGCGATGGCGGCGCCAATTGGGGCGGTCACGAAAGCAATGGCCGTAGAGGCGGCGAATGGGGCGGCCATAAGAGCTTAGGGCATCGCTAACCCGCCGTAGCTAAAGGCGAAAGAAGAGTGCACAGTCCCTCGTTCGGGGGAATGCGGCACGCGTGAATTATTGACCGGCTTTTCCGCCATTATAAAGCTCTGTCGTATGGGAAACGGTAGACCGACTGCAGTAAGAGACGTGACCGTCACAGTAGACGGTGTCACGCACCATGGAACGTATTTCGTTAAAGGCTCGTCGATGCATGTGCTGTCATCCAAAGGAAGAAAGACAACTCAGGTAGGAGCCTCGATGCCCGACAGTTTGGCGAAGTTGCTGCTTTCAGAGCTCGCGCGCTCTTAGGCCGGCGGATTGCAATCTTTGGCACTCCTTGAGGATCGCCGATTCTAGCCCCGGTTCCTCTGTAATTCTTGCAGCAACCGCGGCGCCGATGTCCGGCCGGATTTCAACTGGAACAGAAAGCCAGAACGCGCGATGGGCTATCGTTAGCGCCCTGCTCGACGCCGGAGGATCCGATTCCGCTTATTAGTTTTCAAGCTTTGTTGCGCCTGCGCGGTTGAGTTTTTCGGAACGAGCCGGGAAGCCCAACGCAGGTAGTAAATCCATCAGTTCGCGGGCAGATTTGCTGCAGGGAACGGCTTTAACTATTTTTGTCGAGATGCCATCGGCGGCAATTATAGCCAAGCCTGCTCCTGTATCCTCCGCCGGCAATGACCCGGTGGAGTATGGGGTCGGCGGTGTGCTGGGCGACGCGTATGCCCCGGTGTAACCCTGAGGACTGGCGTTCGTCGCTGGTCGTGGCGCGCCCATAACCGGTGGACTGGAGAGTGCAGGCCCGGCTGAGTCCGGTGGCTGGCGAGCCAGTGCTGCCGACGACAAGAGTGCGAACGAAATCATACCGGAGAAAGAGATCAATCGCATTGAATCCTCCCTAACTTGAACCAGGATCTTACTCCTCCCGCGGGCCGATCACCATGATTCTCGCAACAAGGCGATGCGTGGCCTCGTGAGGCTGATCATGTGTTCGCTATCACCGAGAATTCGTTAGTGCTCAGCCAGCGAGAAAAACAGCATTACGGCGAGCACGCCCGCGGTAACGAAAATCACGGCGCCCAATCAGCATCGTCATGTTTGAAATTCCAGTGGAGTTGATGCGTGACAGGACCTTGTCCGGTTCTTCGTCATCGAACCGCGGTTCATTTCCAGTCCTGCGGGAAGCGCGGTGCCGAGGTCCGACCCGACTCCAAATGGAAGAGGAAGCCCGAACCTGATGGGCTATCGTTAGTGCGCTGGTCGACGCCGTTCGAGGCTCAGAGAAAAAGCCGCCGGGCGCTACGCCGTCGGCTTCTCCTTCGGCTGCCGGCCCGGCTGTCCGGTTCCGCCGCATCCGACTTTGAGGGTCAGTGGATTTAATTAATTAAAGGTTAATCGGCCCGCCGGGTCCGGTGCGCCTCGCCGCGTCCGGTGCGCCGAACATTCACGCTACTGGACCCGAAATTTGAACATTTACTGGAGCCCTCGTGACTTTATCGGAGGGCGCGCAGATAGCTGAGCAGGGCTCGCGTCGCTCCCACTGGCATCGCCCGTGAAGTCCATGCTGGTCCCGGGCATAGAGTACCGGGTGCTTTCAGAAATTCGTCCAGACGCTCTTCCGTCCAGATCCCCCCAAATGGCGCAGGCTCGGAGAATAATCCGGTAGCTCTCAAGCGACGCAACCCGACGACCGATAACGCCGACCAGATTCGGGCCCATTCGATTGCCGCTGATAACATTCGATTGGTGGCAGCCCGCACACTTCTCCGCGAACAGTGCCTCACCGCTCGAGCCTCCTTTCGGACTGAGCGAGATCAGTGTTCCATCGTGCGTCCACAGGATGAGGCGGCCATCATGGCTCTCGATGAGTCGCGGATTGAGCTTCCGATAAGATGGCTCGAAATACCTGACCCGGCCATCTCGTATGCGCGCACGAAACAGCGACTGGGCCTTGAGCGTTGCAATCAACAGATCGCCGCGCCATTGCGGAAATAGCCCGCGCTCGACAGAGATGATTAGAGATCCCGAGGGACGGGACCCAGGCGAACACCGGAGGCTCATAGCCCCTCTGCTCCGCTTCAGGCTTGTTCAGCGGCCATGAGAATGATCCGTAGTCCGTTCCGTCGGTGGCATATGGCCAGCCGATCGGTGCGCGACGTTGTCTGCTAATGGCCCAATTCGAATCCGCGCCCCCGCTGAAAGCCTGGGTCCCGCGCTGTCCGGCTGTTCGGTCGGCGTTGGCGACCTAGACGCGACACCAATGACGGCCGGTCCGGTTCCGGGAGCCGCCCTCGACGGTATCGTTGCTGGAGATTTCGGCGATGCAGCGGCGCTCGGCTCTTGCCGCGGCTTTGATCCGGCCGTCATCGCCTGTTGAACATCATCCAAACAATCAAGCTGAGCGTCGCGGGCTTTTTTAAAGCAATCCTGTCGCTGAGCTGCATTGATATCCCCTTTGGAGCAGACCGAGTCAGCGATGCGAGCCTGTTGAAAACAGGCTTCCAAGCCGTTGACGGCTTCGTTCAGAGGCTGAGACCAAGCGGCGCCGCAGCCAAAAAGCACAATGACGGCAAGCGGGGCGCGCATCACCGAAGGCCGCTCTGACCGGCACTGCTCAAGCAATCGAGCACCACCTGTTCCGCTTGAAACCGCTCCAAGCCAGACGCCCGTGTCGCCACATTCACTTCCTTCCACTGCGGATCGAAGCCGGGCGAGCATGTCATGTCCAGGCGTGAATAGCCGCCGACAGACACACACACGACCCGTCCGAGAAACCCCCGGCGGCCACTTAAAGCGGGTTTTGGGCAGTCGTGGCGATCCGCTGGCTAATGATTGAACGGGAACCACGCCTTACCAATCACATATTTTAATTTCGGCTAGAGCTGGTGCAGCGACCACCACTGGGCGCGGAGAGATTCGCGGTGCCCGGGTTAGGCGCACACTAGGAAAAATGAAAATCCTGACTTTGGAGAGAAGACAGCTTTGTGTTTTTCAACGTCAGCGAGTCGCTGGCATCGGCCGAAATAACTACATCCTGGCCAATTTGCGTCGCATGGGCGAGAACGCTTGCAAAGCTGTCGAACACACTCTTGCTGAACTGGATCACGTCCTGGCCGCGGACGCCTGCGCTGAAATCCTGGATGACGTCGTTCCCGAAGCTCGTAGCGAATACGAACGTGTCGTGGCCTCGGTTGCCCAAGAACAAATCATTAGCGGCACTGCTTGTGAATGTATCGTTGCCAGTTGATCCAAGGATCGCATTGCCTGAAGTTGCGACGACGTGGCTGGTACTGTCGAGCTCCTGAGCCTTGAAAATATGCACTGTGTTTGATACCGCCGACGACGACGTGAAGCTCCAGGTACCGTCGGCACTCGCAGTCGTTGTCCCAATGTACGCCTTGCCATCGTACATTTTGACTTGGCTGGACGCATCAGCGGTGCCTTCAATTGTAACCACATTGCTCGAACTCTCGGTGAGCGAACTGAAATTCACCCCTGAAGCTGGAGTGGTTGGTGTCGGAGTTGGGGTTATTGGCGTTACGGTTGCGCCTGGAACGCCGATGGTGTGATCGCCGTTGAGATCCTGATGGAAAATAGTCTCATACGACTCGACGGTTGTGCTGTTGCCAGCAAGAGCGACGCCGTGGGTCGGATAGGATTGGAAGTTTGCCTGACTATCCGTAGCCCAGAAGGTGAACTGCCCGCTTGAGTTTTTCCACGCAACATCGTAGCCGCCGCCATCTACCTGGACTGAGCCGATTGGGATCCAGTCCTGGAACTGGCCGGTCGTCACAGCGGCGCCGTGATATTGCAGCTCGGGGCCGGTGCTGCTGCCGAGGAAGTAATTGTTGCCGACCTGGACGATGCCAGTCGATCCAGACGGTATCGATGGTGGTGTTGCTGAGCCGATTACCGGATCGAGCGGCAACGAGAGCGCGCTCGTATTGCCGGCTGCGTCTGTCGCCGTTGCAGTAAGGCTGTGAGATCCGCCCGACAGAGATAAAGTCGTCACCGTCCAATTGCCAGTCGCGCCGGTTGTCGCGCTGCCGACCATTTTGATCCCGTCGTACACGTGCAGCGTGCTGTTCGCCTCTGCCGTTCCGCTCAATTGCACCTGGGCGCCATTGACGATCGAGGCACCCACCTCAAGGGGCGCATTCGGCGCAATGGTGCCGACCGTTACCGTAAGCGCCGCCGCCGCCGAGCCGGTGACACCTGAAACCGTATCAGTCGCTTTCAGCACATGGATCGCATCGCTTAGGACAGAGGTAATGTAAGTCCAAGATCCGCTCGAATCGGCCGTCACAGAGCTCATCTTCGTTGCGCCGTCGAATATATTCACGGTGCTGTTTGCGGCTGCGACACCCGTCAGCGTCAGAGTACTATCGTTGGTGATGTGGTCCCCGACCACACCGCTGTCGTTCGAGAACGAGGCGATGGTCGGCGCAGCGGGCGTATTCTGCGCCGACGGGATGCTCACCCCAATCGCGGCAGACGCCAAACCGATATTGCCAGCTGCATCCGTCGCTTTGGTGGTGAAGTTATGATTACCGCTGGCGAGGGCCCCGGTGGTCAAGCTCCACGTCCCGGCGCTGTTGGCGTTCGCCGTTCCGACGGGGGTTGCGCCGTCAAACACTTGCAGCGAACTGTTTGCTTCCGCTGTCCCGGTGATCTTTACGGTGCTGGTTCCGCTGACGATCGAGGCAGCCGTTTCAACCGGCACGGCCGGCGCAACCGTGTCCACCTTGATGGTCAACGCAGCTGATGCTGCACTGGTCGCCCCTGAAACCGTATCGGTCGCAGCCAGGCTGTGGCTCCCGTCTACCAACTTCGCGGTAGTGATGCTCCAGGCCCCGCTGCTATTTGCAGTCGCAGAACCGACCTGTGTTGTTCCGTCGAACAATGTAACCGTGCTGTTCGCTACTGCGCTGCCGGTCAAGGTCAGGGTGCCATTGTTGGTAATGCCGTCGCCGACTACTCCGCTGTCTGTGGAGAACGAGGCGATCGTGGGCGCAGCGGGCCCTGACGGCGGCTGCGAACCGGGGGGCCCGTCATTCACCTGATAAATATGCACCGTAGCCGCGGTCGCAAAGTTGTCGGTAAATACCCCATTGCTAACCGCGATGGTCCGGTTTTCGTTTACAACGGTGACACTCGTCGCATTCTTATCTGCAATCGTGAATGTCGCCGGGATGTTGGCTTGTGTCTCGGAGGCTCTGGTATCGGCGAAGATATAGAACTGCCCGTTATAGTCCTTCGCCATGACCTCAAGGCCACCCAAGGTCAGATCGGGTGTTCCATAGCTGTAATGAGAGCCATTGACCGTCACGTAATTCATGGCGAACGCAGAATTAAGTACGGGCGCCAGTTGCTGGATCAGTGCGTCCGTCGCCGTGATTTGGCCGTTGATCGAGATCGTTTGGCCGGGCTGTACGGTTTTGTAGTAGCTATTGCCGACATCATAGTTGCCGATACCCGGCCCACTGAACGAATGATCGAAATAGACTATCCCTTGAGCGCCGTGGATCAGCGAAGACCAGGTCGCCCAGTTCAGTTCTGCTGGAGTGATGTAGGTCGAACCATTGGTGGACCCCGTGAAGGGTTGACCGTCTTCAATAAACGAAAAGATCGGCGCTGGATTGCTCCCCGATTGGTAACTGCGGAGGATGTCAATCATGTCACCGTAATTGCTGCCACGCTCGGACTGATCTGTCGTCATGAAGCTGGGGAGATTATACAGCTGCTGCCCGGCGCCTTGCATATACCCGCTCCAGCCCGGGTCCCTCGAGCCGGCGAACCAGTACATGTCGATGGAATTGATATCGATGTGCCGCGTTGTTCCATCTGGTGTCGTGACCAGATCGGCAAGAATGGAGGCCGGCGTGCCGGAACCGGGAGCGCCAGTCAGGCCGTAGCCGTTGGTCCAGCTCCAGGTGTTGTTCATCCACCAGAAATGCCCGTCCTGAACGCTGTTTGCCGTGCTGTGAAGCGGAGAGACGGCATCGGAAACGTCTGGGGCTCGTCCGTCGTGTCCAGGCCTACGACGTTTGATCCGGTGCTACCTCCTGAGATAACCGACACTTTGTTGGTCGCGGCCAGCGCAATGTCCACTCCCCAGTCGGAGAAGGCGGTGTTCCGGCCAGAGCAGCCCAGAGCTTGGCGTTGGTTTGACTGTTGTAAGTACCATTGAACGGACCAATCGGAAAAAAATTCGGACTATCCCAACCCATGTTCACCGCATTGGTGAAACCGTGACTGGCATAGTAGTTAGCGCCGCCGTCTTTTTGCTGGAGTGTCACACCTGCTGGCAGCGTCGGCGGATCAATAACAGCTGTGCCACCATGCCCATCGCTCGATGCGGTAAAGTTGGCCAGCGAATAGTTACCCGTGAGAGCTAGGCTTGCCGTATGCGTTCCATCGCTCACCGTCAGCGTACCGGGCGAGTTGTTGCCGGAATAGCTGATCTGCGCGTTCGCGCCTACGGTGATATTCGCGAAGTCGATCACGTCGCCAATAGCGAGCTGTCCGGCAATTGTGCCACCGAAGCTCGCAGCGTCGTCGATCTTCAAAGTGCCGCTAGCGCCAGCGAACGAAATGGTCCCAGAATACGGAGAAGTGAGTTCTACCGTTTGACCGGCAGGGATCACGACCTGCGTCTCGTTCGGGTCAGCGAATGTTAGCTTTCCCGACCCCTCAATCTTTCCCGACCCCTCAATCTTGGGTCCGGGGAGCGCCACGCTGATATCGGCCGCGCTCATGCCTTCGGCCGATGAGGTGTTAGTCAGGTTTGGCGGAACTGCGCCTCCAGAGGTGCTGGCCTGACCAGTGATGATGTGATCTGTGTCTGCGAAAGCCGTGCTGCTTGTGTCAGCTATACCCCCGGTTAACGTGGATTCCAAATGTGTCATCTCAGGAGCGTCTACCCTGAGCTGTAGCTGCTCACCGACATTTCGCGCAGCAACTCCGGCCGCCTGTATTGAGTTGATAGCCTCGGTTGCAGCAGACTCGATCGCAGCAATGACATCGCTTGAACTGTGCGTATCTGCCTCATGTTGCTGACGTGAGGATAAGAAATGCGTTCTGCGTGTCAAATTTCGCCCCTTTGATCTGCGTTGTGATCAAACCACTCCGTCTGCGCATTCCGCGCCCCAATTGCTAGATTCAGTCGCCTTACCAATCTCTGATAGACAACTCGATTGGCGAGCGCTGGCCTTTTTCAAGACAATTCTTTGACTCCCGCCGGAATCAAATTGGGTGCAAAAAGCCGCGCCGTGCCGGTACAATGATGGACCCCAGTATCCGCGCGCTCGGCGCTCCAGAAACAGATCAGTTTCACGGCCTCGGCGATGCAATTAGCCGCATTACTGTGAACGCGGAAAACCATCTATCGAGTATCGGCAGAGATGATGGGACCGAATCGCGGAACCTTCGGGACGCCGACGCCAAATCTGAGGGCCGCTTTTCCCATACAAGCTTCGGGCTGGTGAGAACCGGAACACGCTCGCAATGGCTCGTAGCGATGGGGCTAATTTTTAGATCCTGCTTGATGGTTAGGAACGTTAGCAGCCTTCCTAAGATCGGAAATCAGTTTGCTGAGTGCCTCAGCATCAAATTCAAATAGCATCGGCGGAAGCGGTTCGGGCTTGATGGCAAGCACGACGTGACCATCGCCTCCAATTCCAACTTGAAAGGCTGGACCCCTTGAGTTCAGAACAGCCCGTTGCAGATGGAGCGGTACCTTTGGATCTCTCGGGAGAGCGTTTATGCCTTGGGCAATCGACTCCATCACCGCGAAAGCCTGATCTTTGTTCAGCTCAAGACACACCGATGACCCTTTGGAATCCGACAGCTCCAGTGAGATCCGGTCGGGAGGCTTCGTTGAAACCTGTATGGGCAAGCTCTTTTCCTCTGGATTCGCGAGCCATCGACTAAACTCTCTCTGAATGGTTCGGTTGCAACGCCGGAGAGATGAACTGCGGTTCCCGGGCCCAAGAGAAATCGAAATTCCCCCGCTTTTGGACCTCGATGCAGGATAGTCGTCGACGAATGCCGACGAACAGCCATTTTCATCTGGCCCGTCCTCTGCCTCTTGTCGTTGCGGATCAAATTGAGCAACAGAGCCGCTGCGGGAAAGTCGGGCGTTGAGACGGCGCATCACCTCGACGATGTCGTCCAGCGGCAAGCTGAGCGATCTTCGCGGCTCGCAGATCAGCGTCTCTTCCATAGCCGACAGGTCGTCGCCAAGCTCTTAGGCCGGTGCGAACGGTCGCCGACCGTGGTCCGGCCGCGCCAGCGACGGATCGCGGTCTCGCTCACACCGAGTTGGGCCGCCAGCTCTGCCACCGGGCTTTTGCTGCGCTGAGAAAAGGCCCGGACCTTCGGGGTGGTGGTGGCATTGGCGTGCAGGTTCAATTCCATGACGCAAGGCGCTCCCTGAGATACACGACGCTCTACACCGATTCCATCCACCCAATCGCCCGGGACCAAACACTTAGGAACGGATGACCGGGCAACTCGCTGTCTCCGACCGATATGCCGCGAGGAGTTACCCATGATCAGTTCTTACGAAACCCGCATTGCAGTGTTAGCCGATCTAATCACTCAGGTTTCCGAATTGAATTAACTTCGTGACCGGGTCAGGGAAGCAGAACTGGCCGTCCAGAAATCGGGGCTATATCTCGTCGATGCGCCTTCTATAGCGCCTGGGCCGTCTCAGAAAGGTCACTAGCCGATAAACATTCTTCCGACTGTGACTTAAAAGGACTAAGCAGGCGAACGCGACCGGCAACCTAGGTCAAGTAAAGCACCAACAAGACGATCCCCAGAACGATGGTGCCGGCTATGCACACGACATCAAACATCGGCCTTGAAAACTGCATCGTTCGAAATGCTTCACCGAGTTGGGGCAGCCCGTTAGCAAAGACGGTCAGCACGTAGGCTACAAAAATGCCAGCTCCAGCCGCGATGACGCTGTTGTGGTCCGCCCAGCCGTAACCAATGTCGCTGGCCACGAAGGCGTAGACGATCAGGCCCTGGATTAGGTGCCACAACATGGCTCACTAGTGGCCCTCGCCCCTGATCACCCGCTGCCACAGATCGGCGACGTGGGCTTCTGTCATGCCGGGATGATCTGCATCGCAGATCTGGAACCTGGGACTGCCGTAATACCGAAAGCTGTAGATCGGGCTTCCATCGCGCGGCGGGGAAACCGTCTGCACATCCATCTTGGGATCGGCGTGGGTGCCCGTATAAGCTGGGCTGGCCCGTTCCAAGGCTGCAACCAGCAGCAGCTTGGCCTGGCTCTCCGTAAGCTCAGCTAACCAAGCGGTGTCGGACGCAGTCAGGTACTCGGCCGTGGCGTCGGTCATGTTGGCCCTCACTGGCCCCAGATGTTGCGGATGCGCTTGTCAGAAGAGACGTAGTCACTAAAACGCGCCTACGAGCGTGAGCCTCACGGCAAAGGGATCCACCGGGTGTAAGACATAGTCCATAACGCCGTTTTGGCAGACTGCTGCGGGGGCGACCTGAACAGGGAAACAAACATTGTACAAGCTGTCCGTCTTGAGCAGCGATCCGTAGGCGTAGGTGATTTGATTGCTCTTGGTGTTGAGCAAGTTGAGTACATCGAGTTGGATGCGCCAGCCGTTTTCAAGCCGGTAACCAACCCGCCCATTAAAGACGCTGGTTGCTGGCGAGCGGAATGCATTGTCCTCGGTGAGCGGACTGGACGCCAGATAGCGCCATCGCAATGCACCGAACCAGCCTGTCTGCTCGCCGACCGTAATGCCAGCCGAGGCCACCATCGCGGGCGCGTTGGGAATGTAATTGCCGGGCGCGTTGCCAATCTGCGCCTGCGGATATCCGGCGAGTGACGCATACAGCGCAGCCTGATCGCCGTCATACCCATCAAACCGGGCATGGGTCAGCGCAAGATCAGCGTCAAATGCGAGCCACGACCTCGGACGATAGGTGTTGGTCCACTCCACGCCGTAACGGCGGCTTGGTCGGGTTGCCAAGGTATCTCCCTTGTCGCCCTGAAAAACAAGTTCGGACGCCTGATCAAGTATGAACAGGCTCACCGACGAATTGAGGCCCGGAACGAGTTTGCTTCGGATACCCACCTCCGCCCCCTTCGTCCGCACCAATAGCGGCGACGCCAAAACCTTCATGGCGGGATCGGTCGGTTCTTCAGTGATCGTGGTGCCACGCGCGTCGTTGCTGTGCATTCCCGTGCCGGCACCGAAGAAAAGCTCTGTCTTGTTGAACGGGCCGACGACCATCGTGAATTTGGGACTTGCTATGCCTGCGCTGCTGTCGCCGGAATTGTTAGCGTCAAAAAGCGAGTTTACTTTGGCAGCAAAGTAATCGCCTCGAACACCGACTGTTGTCCTCAACCAGTCGGTCCAGCGCACCGTGTTCTGTGCGTAGAGGCCGACGCTTGCTTCGCCCACTTTGTCGCTGCGGAAATTCGACAGGAACGCGCGGTGATAGGTATCGGTCAGCCCTAGGTCGATGCTGTCGTACCGGGTCTGCATCCCGAACGTCGTCTCCATTGGCCGTCCGGCGAACGCTCCGCTGAGAGTTCGCGACGCATTCGCACCGGCCATTACGCGGCCATCATGCTGATGAAATTGATCGCCGAGCGTCGGATTGTTGAGAAAATAGGTGAAGTTATTGAACAGATCCAGCTCGCTCCTAACCACGAATGCGTTGGCTTTCCACGATCCGGCGTCGTCAGTTCCTGCGAGCCGCGCCGATAACGCAAAGCGATTTGTGTTACCGCCGTCGCTTGGATCTTCCGCGCCGTAAAGCCCGATCAGTCCCGAGGTGATCGCGCGCTGCGGGACCTGATCGGTCGAGTTCCATCGGTTTGCATACGCCATCCCAGTAACGGAGAAGCCATCCGAAGCTGTTCCTTGGCTGTAACGCAGCAGCCCATTCAATTTGCGCATGTCGTCCGGGTTAGCCCACGGGCCGTTGTAGGTGCCCGCTTCACCAGCGATCAACAGCGTTCCGTCGCCAACCTTGCTGGACCCCATACCGAACATTCTCTGATACCCGAAGCTGCCTGCGGTGATCTGAGCAATCGTCTTACCAACAGTGTCAGTCAGACCGATACGAAGGTTGCCTACCGAACTGAAATCTCCCTCATCAGCAAAGTACGGCCCCTTTCGCACATCCAACGTGTTGATCGTTTCTGGCATGAGCCAATTCAGGTCCGCATAGCCTTGTCCATGCGCATGGGTACGCATGTTGATGGGCACATCATCGACCGATATCGCCAAGTCGGTGCCATGATCGAGGTTGTAGCCGCGCAGAAAATACTGGTTGGCTTTGCCTTCTCCGCTGTGCTGGGTGACAATCAGTCCGGGCACAGCCTCCAAAATTTCACCCGGCCGCGCGACAGGCCGCGCGTTCACCTCTTCCCCGGTCACCGTGATCTGGCTGGCCATGTTCGGCTGACCCGCGCCTCCAGAACCCACGTTGGGTGCGCCGGAGACCGATCTCGTTGGCTCAGTCGGACGATTGGATACCGCACGTGTTTGCGAGAACTTCGTTGTGGACCGTGCGACGCGTTTCCACACTCGATGTGGGTTTGGCGACAGTTGTGGCGGTTGCACCGTAATGGTCGGAAGCAGTGCTGTACCCTTCGAGCCGTTCACAGGCCCGACTGGCGCGGCGGCGGCAGGCGGCGGTGTATCTTGAGGCTGGGCCGACGCTGTTTGCTGGAGCATCGGCACTAGCATCATCATCACCGCCAATCTAACAAATTTGCTCCACACCAGTAGCCCCGCAATGATCCCGTGCAGTGGCCATAGTGCCAATGGTGGTCCCCAGCGCAAGACCCGAGGGTCCCCTAGGAACAACAAGGCTCACGTCGGGCCCCGAACAAGCCATTCGCACGTATTGTTCACATGCCTTGTTTCTTCCGGCCATGGTCCTGCCCTGCCCTGGGACGTCTTCGCTAATTTGGCTCGCTAGGCGCTAAGCATCCGCGTGAGAAGCCAATAGCTGCCGAGAACGGCGATGCACGCGGAAAGCGCATATACCAAAAATGCGGATCTCGCCGGCTTTGCCTGGTCCCCAGCCATCAGCCGATCCAGCGCCATCAGCACCGGAATCACGACCGATACTATTGCGATCTGCCCGATCTCAACACCGATGTTGAAGGATGCCAGCGCGGTAATGACCGCGTTCGACGGCAGTCCGAGTTCCCGCAGCGCGCCGGCGAAGCCAAAACCGTGAATGAGGCCGAAGGCAAACGTCACTCGCCAGCGGCGGTCGATATCGCGCGAGAAGAAGTTTTCGACCGCCACGAACACAATCGATGCGGCGATCGCGGGTTCGACGATGACTGAAGGGACAACGAGAACGTCGAGCGTGGCAAGCGACAGCGTGACCGAATGGGCAATCGTGAAAGCTGTCACTATCTTAATCACCGGGACGAGCCGCCGCGCCCACAAGACGACTGCGACCAGAAATGCGATATGATCGTAGCCCAAGAAGATGTGTTCTATGCCAGTGACGAGATAGCGTTGCATGGTCGCGAATAACGGGGGCGCGGGTGCCGAGAGCGTCAACGCCGAGTTCTCCGCGTCGAGCAGCGCCTGCGGCGCCTCATCGCCCTGCCCGATCAACACCACCTGGCGGGCTGTCGAATCGGTCGCCGTCAACACCGTCGAACGGTAAACGATATCGCCGGTGATTTCGCCGCAGGAATAGCTATTACGGAAGACCACCCCGTCACCATCGGCCATCAACGCCGGCGTGCTTGACACGCAAGCCTTGCCGCTGGGATCACTGACTTGAACGTGGGCTTTGAAATAGGCGATGATCGGTCCCGCCGAGGCCGCAACCAGCGCCGGATCCACCTGATCGCGCTTCGCATCAAACACCTTTGTGCCGGCAAGGCGGTCGGCGTCGCTGCCCTTCAATCCCACTTCGACATTCACGGTTCGATCGCCGTTCAACGTAACGCGCGCTGTCGACAGATTGACCTGATGTGCGCTGGCTGGGCCCAGGATGGCAAGAACGATCGCCGCGACAAGCAGATCGCGACGAAAGGTCACGAACCGGCTCCGACGGCCTTGAGGAGCTCGGTCAGGCGCCTCGGCTCGAATTCCGCAACCGTGACGACCGCGCCATTGGGAGCGAGACGTGCGTAGCGATCGAGCCGGTCGGCCAAAACACCGAACTCAAGCCGGGCCAGAGGGCTTGAGCTGTCGCGCGCATAGAAGAGTACGATCATGGTCGGCAGCGCCAGACCGTACTGTGCCAAGTGCCTCGTGTCAGCGGAGCCGACGCGCGCTTCGGCAACCACAGCATCCAACGCGCGGAATGCGGCGTCGATTATCGGTGCTTGCGCGGAATCGGCGACATGAATGCCGTTGAGTGCGGCATGGGTATGCTGGCCGACATGCTTGAACCATGCACCGGCGCCATCGCGCTCGAAACGGGTGAGCTTTCCACCTGAAATGATCTCTATCGCCCACACTTGCGCGATAGAAACGGGAAGCAGTAGGTCCGTTCCGCGCCTTCCGACTGCAGTCTTGGCCTTGTCCTGAAGCCGATGCGCCATGTCGAATACTAACCGCCACTCCTCCGCCACATGACGAGCCATCAAATAAACCGTTGGCGCTCCGCCGAGCCGAACATAGTGCGACGTACCAGCGGGATTCGACGTGCCGAACTGCACGCTCCTTGCCGTCCCGGACGAAGTCTCAATCACGGCAACATGGGTAGGCGGATCGAGCCCAAATGCCGCGAAGCTGTCGGCGGTGAGTTCACCGGCCGGGATCCTGCGTGTTGGCTCTGCTACGTTGAGGAATTTCAGCGCAGTTTCGAGATGCATGGCAAGATCGGCCGGCGCCGCGGCGTCCACGCCGTCGATCGTCCACCCGGCTGGCTGACGATGAAACGAGATGTTGTCGCTGCCCGAGCGAATTGCAACGCTTCGCACGTCCTTCGATGCGATTGTGATGAGCCCGTTGCCTGAAGAGGCAAGCTTGCTGCGCAGCTCTGGCCATTGGCCGGACACCACCAGCGCAAAGAGAAGCATAACCAAAACCGTGGCCGCGAGAGGTGTCTGCCAACGCGAGGCCATGCGACTGAACGCTGCGCTCCTCAACGCCGTCTCCACCACATCAGCACGCCGCAGAAGGCGGTGGTCATCGGCAATAGCAGCTCAAGAACAATAAAAGTATCGCGCATCTGAGCGCTCGTGAGCACGATTTCGGGCAGGTTATAAGTTCGTGGCGCCAGATTCGGCGCCGCGTCGTCCTCAGCAAGCCAACGTACGATGGCAACTGACAGTTCACCATTTGAAACGTACGGAAAATATTCATTGGTAGTGAATTTGCTGGTCCCGGCGATCACCAGCCGAAAACCCTTCTCGGGCGCAGCCCCGGTCCAGGTGCCCTCCAGCGCGACCAGGAGTGGCTGAGCGCCGTGTCTGGCCTGCGAGGCCGCTGGTTCACCCGTTGCGACCGTCATAGCACCGGCCGCCGAGGGATGCCGCAAATAGCTGTCCTGGCTGCTTGCGGCAAGCACGGCAGTCCTTACCGTCGCCAACGGTTTGCCGACATGGATTGGCCTTGCTTGCGCAAAGACGGTAAGCGCGAGACGGGTCGTGATCGGATGCGGCGCGTAATACGGGATCGCAACCTTGTCCGGATCGGTACGAAAGTGGTTCAGCGGATCGATCACGATGGTCGACTCAGTCGACAGCCCGAGCGGATTGAGCAATACGCGTTCGAGCTCGACCCCGACGGGAAATTGCGGGTCGATCATCAACATCAGCCGCCCGCCACGTTTGAGATAATCGGCGAGCAGATCCGCTTCGCCTGCCGCAAGCTCCGTGCGCGGGCCGATCTCGGCAACCACTGTGCAGTCCTGCGGAATGGCGTTTATGGTTGCAGTGACGATCTCGCGCATGTCGTAACCGATCTCGTTCAGCGCGAGCAGGAACCGATCGAGCCGATCAGGCTCGGCCGCCAGAACGTCGCCTGCACCCGGGATGTCGTGACCCCTGAGCGTCTCGACGTGGCTGAGATGCAAGTGGCCTGTGATTGGCCGAAAAGTTTCGCCATGCCCGGTGACGAAGCAGATTCCTTCGGCGCGCTGACGCAGGACACGCTGCGCCGCGTATCCAACGCGCGCCACATCCGTGATGTTTTCCACGATCACCTTCCGGTCGCCGGCTTGCAACAACGCCGTATTGTAGGAATGAACCCCGGCATCGCGTGCGAGCCCGGGCTCCTTGTCGAGATCTATGGCGCGGAATGTCAGAAGCGGATGGTTTCGCCCCGCGATTTCGATCATGTCCCTCGCGGCAAGCGCGTTGGGGTCGCTGGCATTATAAAAATAGGTCAGCGCGAGCGGACTTTGCAGCTGATCGATGAGAACCGTAAGTTGCGGCGGCGGAGTGTTCAACCCTTCGCGTGTCGCGTCGAAGTGCACGTCGTGTCGGTAAAGAGCGATGTTGGCCGCGATCACGACGACGATCGCGCAAAACACAATCAGCACATTGGCCGCCCAGGCTGACAGTCGCGATCCGCGTCCGCGCAGTGGCAAGCGAACCGCCAGAGCGAACAGTGTCAATAACGTGAGTGACCAGGCCACAAAAAGGAGGATGTTCGATGCCGACCCGCCGGAACCGGTAAACCCGAGCGCCCCGAACAGTATTGCGGCAGAAACAAACGCGACAATAGCCAGGTCGGATCGGGCGAATCGCAATATCTGTCTCCCTACCGCCGCGCGAGCGCTCGCACCGTCAAGAGCAACGTCAGCAGCGTAACACTAATGAAAAAGCCTACATCCGAAAGGTAGACCGAACCGACCGCAAAGGGGCGGAAGTGAACCGCGAGCGATAGGTTCACTACCAACGTGTCGGCTGGGCTCGGCAACAGCCAACCAAAGTTATCGATGATCCAGAGCAGCAGAAAGACGCTGAGCGAAATCAGTGCCGCAATCACCTGATTGTTCGTGAGCGCCGATGCCAACAGTCCGGTACCGACCAACGCTGAGCCGAACAGCAAGAGACCGAGATAGCCACTGTAGATAGGTCCAAAATCGGGATCGCCGAACCAGACCAGCGCCGCAGCATAGCAGCCAGACAGCAGCAGCAGCATCAGGATCAGGCTCATGCTGGCGAAATATTTCGCGAGCACGATAGCAACCTCCGATACCGGCGAAGTGAGCAACACCTCCATGGTGCGCAGCTTCCGTTCCTCAGCGACCAGCCGCATGGTGATCAGCGGCGCGGTAAGCAGGAACAGAACGAACATTTGGAAGAACACATGCACCATGCTCGGTTGGTGACTGATGAACAAGGTGAGAGTGAAGCTGTAGCCCATGACAAGAAGGAAAACGGTCACGACCACATAAGCAATCGGCGACGAAAACAACGCAGTCTCTTCCTTACGCAGCAACACCGCGAAGTTTCTCATGCGGCCGCCCTCTTTGAACGCCGTGTCAGGCCAAGGAATACATGCTCAAGATCCGGGCGGCATTCGGTCAGACCGGAAACACCGATGCCGGCACCAACGAGGGCGGCTACAACGTCGGCGGCGAGCGACGGGCGCGGTTCGGCCTTGATCAGGTAAACCGACGTTGGAGGTTCTGCATCGGCATCGACGGCGACGTCAAGCACCCCGCGGATTGCGATTATGGCGCTACGAACGGCGTCCTCCGAACCGGCAGCAGAAAGACGAAACGTCAAACCCTCTTGCTTCTCGTTCAGTGCATCGGCCGTCAGAAGCGTCCCATCTAAAAGAATCATCACGCGAGAGGCGATCTTCTGGATCTCTGGAAGTATATGCGAAGCGATCAGTACAGTGTGGCTTCCTGCTAGCGACGTGATCAAATCGCGAACGGCGATGACCTGGTGCGGATCGAGCCCGCTGGTCGGCTCGTCCAGCACCAGGAGTTGCGGTTTTCCCACAAGTGCCTGCGCAATGGAAACGCGCTGGCGGTAGCCGCGCGAGAGCTTTGAGGTCAACAGCGTCATCACGCGCGTCAGATCGAGCCGCTCGGCCGCCACGTCCACAGCCATCTTCGCCGCAGCACCGCGTAGCCCCTTGAGGTTCGCCATGAATAAAAGGAATTCGCCGACCCGCATGTGGTCATACAGCGGTGCGTCCTCAGGCACATAGCTGATCAGGCGGCGGACCGCGAGCGAGTCGGCTACGACATCGTGCCCAGCGATCTCGATCGTGCCGGAAGTTGGCACGAGGTAGCCGCTGAGCATTCGAAAGATGGTGCTTTTCCCCGAGCCGTTCGGTCCAAGCAGGCCGACGATCTCACCATGTTCAATCGTAAAGGACACGTCGCTGACGGCGCGCCGCGGTCCGTACCATTTGGTGACATGCTGCGCCGAGACCACCGGAGACATGAGCTCACAAATCCGGGGTACCGCGAGGCATCGCGCGGTGCCTGCCACCCCAACGCAATCCCGGGCCTGAAGCCCGGGATCTGGACCTGCTCACCGCGCGCACCCGCTGTTCAATCACTCATAATATTCGGGAGAATGCTTGTGTGCCTTGAAGACATCCGGGTCGTGCGCGTAGATGATGTCACCTCCCTCAGCATCGTGCACTCGCTTCACCCAGGCATAAGCGTCCAGCATGCCGACGGGATCATACACGCTGCCGATGCTCGGAAGAATGTTCTTGTCAAGGTTCTCCTGCAGATAGACGGCATCGCTGGTAAGCACCACAGTCCCGGTCTTCGGCAGACGAACGACCATGATCTGGCTGCCTGGGGTGTGCGACACGCTCCGATGGATGTAGATGCTGTTGTCGCCGAACAGGTCGAGGTCCCCGTCAAGCTCGATGGTTTTGTACTTGCTGGGCATCGGGCCCCCGACGCTGTTCCGCAGCATCGCGAAATCATCGCTGATGAAGAAGGTGGCATAACCGGGGGCAGGCCAGAAGGCATTCCTCATCTCGTCGCGCTGGTACACAAACGTTAAATCGAGGAACTTGCCGACGTTGCCCGCGTGATCGACGTGGAAGTGACCGAGCACCACGTACTTGATATCGGAGGTCTTGACGTTGATCTTGCTGAGCTGGGTATCAATGGCGATGTCCGGCGAGCGGCCGGGATCGAGCGCCTTCACGAATGGCCCCCAGTAATCGGGATTGCTGATAATCTTGTCGTTGTTACCGCAGTCGAACAGCACGTCGCCTTTTGGAT
Source organism: uncultured Alphaproteobacteria bacterium (assembly GCA_963764155.1). Classification (GTDB taxonomy): domain Bacteria; phylum Pseudomonadota; class Alphaproteobacteria; order Rhizobiales; family Xanthobacteraceae; genus Bradyrhizobium. Next base: position 65,851 of record CAVXRI010000007.1, on the reverse strand, counting down.
GCCGAATGAGGAAAAAGCCCACCGGAATCTGTACTTTGCCGCTGGAGCCGTTCTGAATGATTGATTTGTCGAGATTGAGCGCCCCAGAGCTGAATACGTATAACTTCATCTCTTTTGGGGAGTCAGCCGCGAACGCCACGGCGGCCGTCAAAAAAAATCCTATTGTCAACGAGCCAAGGACTTTCGCACAACGCAGCAGCATGTGGTGCTCCCTGTTTTTGAGGTTCTTTTGGACACAGGCTCGTTACCACAAATTTGCGGGGTTGGCATCACCTGGACCGCACCACGCGAGAAAATTGCACCACCGGCTTGCTGCGCCGCGGCACACCGGCGGCAGGGATCTCCGGTAAGGGCCAGAAGCGGAAGTGGCCGCGCGCGCAGTTGGCTCCCAATTCAGGCAACCCGAGTGCCACTGCCGATGATCGCAGGCATAGGCACGATCAATCCACCGCTGGGGGCTCGAAAGCGGACCAGATATTCCTCGATGTAAGAGGATACGCCAGCTTCCGCTGAGTCAGATTGGGCAGAAAGCACCGCGCGAGCGCGGACGGTGCCAGTACGAATTGCTTCCACATATCGGCCCGCGTCGGCGATGTGCCAGTCTTGGTGAAAGGAGTACGCTTCGACCTCCGTAAAGCCCGAGTTCGGCCAAGGCCGCCTGCATCCGCTCCGGTGACCCAAACTGAAAAAAATCGGGTCCGTGCGGCAAGATCACGTCAATTTTGCCTCGAGCGCGAACCGCCTCATACACCAACGTGAAACCGGCACCGGCCGAGTCCCAAACGCTGACCGCTGCCCGGCCGGCAGGGCGCAGCACGCGCTGCATCTCGCGCAGTGCAACGGCGGGATCCGGCAAATGCATCAGGCCGTAGCCGCAGAGAACGGCATCAAAACTCGCCTCAGGAAACGGTAGCGCGTGTGCGTCGCCCTTCTCAAAACGACCACCTGGAACGAGACTGCGGGCAAGTTCGACCGCCTCGGCCGAGAAGTCGATTCCGACTGCCTCCGCTCCGCGCTTCAACGCTCCTGCTGCCAGCATGCCGGGGCCACAGCAAATATCCAGCATCCGGGTGCCGTGTGTTACCCGTGCCGCATCAAGCATCGACTGCACCGTCTGGCGTGCCACTGCGCCAAAGGCCCGATCGTAACCACGAATGTTGGTGTCCCAGCCCTGCAGCTCAAATGCGGAAAATTGCTCCGGATCATGAGATTGCTCTATTGCCAAAGGCCATAACTCCAAAGAGGTCCAGATCCGGGACCAGCGGCATCATCGCGGAAGACCGAAGTTGGATGGCGTACTTTGATGGGTACTGAAGTCCACTTCAAGGCTATTAGCGGCGGAAGTTCGTATTCCTCGAGCAGTCGGTTCGAGTCATCGCCTGATGCTCAATCGCGTGCCGACCGGCTTCGGTTTAGGTCGAGAGCGGGAAACTGTTTCGCAGTCGCGCTAAGCCCGGCCTTATGCGGGCACGCGGACGGCAGGAGCGTCAAAGTGAGCCTCTCAGCCGCAAAACCCGGGTTGGCTCTGGCCCAAAACCGATGCTCCTGGTAGCGACGGCACGTCTGCTCAACAGTAGACAATGGTTCGATTTGGTCACCTCGTCGGCTCCGCTGAGCAGCAACCCAGGTGGGACTCGATGGCTGGCGGAGAATAAATCTCAGCGAATTAACCTCCTGCGATCCGGTTTCGGCGAATTAAACCTGCCCCCATCATCAGAAGCGCTCTTCGCAGCGCGAAAGGGATCGGGGCGGCACTCGCAACCGGACCCGGACCGGAATACGTTGGGGCGGCAAGACCGGATCAACCGGTCGGCGCATACATTGGGAGGATTTTTATGACACGCAATTTGCGAAGCGATTCGCCATTGAAGATTTCACGGCGAACATTCGCTAACGGCTTGGCGGTCGCCGTCGGTGCAACCGTACTCGGGGCCAATAGCACTCTGGCTCAGCAGAGTGGCGAGGCGCCGCCGCCGACAACAGTCACCAACCCGCCGCGCGATTTCGGTCCCGGCGGCGCTCCGACGACCTACTTCTGGGACCCCGACATCATCGCTGTCGATCCGTCTTTCAATAACCTTGCCCAACCCAACACGGCGATTAAGCGTCTCTACACCGGCTTGCTGTGGGCCGAAGGTCCGGCCTGGAGCGCGCAGGGCCGCTATCTGTTGTGGAGCGACATTCCAAACAATCGGCAGATGAGATGGTCGGAGGACGATGGTCACGTGAGCGTGTTCCGCTCTCCGTCCAACAACTCCAACGGCAACTCGTTCGACTTTCAGGGGCGGCAGCTCTCATGCGAACATCTCACCAGAAGGGTTGTCCGCTACGAGCACGATGGCACGGTGTCAGTGCTCGCCGATACCTTCGACGGCAAGAAGCTCAACTCGCCTAACGATATCGTCGCCCATCCCGATGGCAGCTCCTGGTTCACCGATCCGCCCTATGGCGGTCAACTTTATGAGGGCGAGCCGGACGCTCCTGGCGGCGCCAGCAATGCGGGCGGCAAGCTCAATCCGCGGATCGGTCAGCCGGCCGGCTTCGTGCCAGGCAAGCGCGAGCTTCCGACCAACTGCTATCGTATCGATCCCAACGGTCGTATTGACCTCGTGGTGACCGAGGACCAGGTGCCGGATCCGAACGGCCTCGCGTTTTCGCCTGACTTTAAGAAGTTGTACATCGTCAGTACCGGCAAAGGGCCGGGCGACACGGGGCCCGGCGGCAAGGGCGACGTGTTCGTGTTCGATATCGGCGCCGACAACAAACTTACCAACCAGAAGCGGTTCAGCGACTTTATGATCGACGGCGTGAAGTGCGGTCCGGACGGCGTGCGCTGTGACGTCAATGGCAATGTCTGGGCCTCAAGCAATGCCGGGCGTCACGTGGGTTATAGCGGCGTGACGGTATGGACGCCTGACGGTAAGCTAATCGGCAGGATCCGCCTGCCCGAGGTGTGCGGAAACATTTGCTTCGGCGGCCCCAAACGCAACCGCCTGTTCATGGCTTCGAGCCAATCGCTCTACGCGGTGTATACCGCCACGCAAGGCGCAGGGCCTGGGTGACTCGTTCCAGCATCGCTCGATACGGGGAAGGAGGTGTCGCGTGACCCGCCGCGCCTTTTCGCGCCCCTACATCACAGAGAATTTGCGCTGTTTGTCGAATTGGCATTGGCCCTGCTGTGGTCAGACTCACCAGCGGCCAGTGCTGAGCTAGGAGATGGACGTGGTTCGGCATTAGGCCATTAAATCGATTTCGCCTCCGCTGCTTCGGCAATCCCGAACCTTGACTTCAGCCACATCGAGCACAGGGTCAGTTTGCCCCAAAAAACGTGGCTTTCCACGATGTGGTGGGTAAGCAAGGCTAAGTGTCATCGAATCGGGGCCGAGAATTGGCCCAAGCGCCAGCCCCCAATGGAATGGTTTTCCGTGCAGCGCCAAATGATCGCTCGAGGCGAGCCAATGTGAAATGGCACAGTTCGTTCCCGCAACATCGCCCAGCCCCCAATCAAGCGATGCAGGCCCAACCCGACTTTCACGCCGGCACTCAGAGACCCAGGCTCATAATTGAGCCCTCACCCCGGCGGAGCTAGCGGCTCTGCCGTTAGGTCCGAAGTTGCCCGCCGAGAGATCGCGGCCGGATACCGCCATTGATAGGCGTTCGCTCCCAGCTTCGTCAGTTCTTCAGTGGTGGGTGTGCCCGATTAATGGTATAATCAGTCATCCACCGTTACTCCACTCTCGGTGGCGTTCAGTCCTTGAACCCCCGGTTGACCGCGTCTGCCGGGGGTTTCTTTGCCCTTCAACTGTAGAAAACTTTGCGGTTGGTGAACTGCAGGAAATCCTGCAGTTGGATCGCCTCCGAACGGTTGGAGAGCATCCTCCTGCAAACTACGGGTGACGGTCCTCCAGGAGGCGGGGGTCCACCAACTCGGTCAGCAGCGACGTGTTCCCCAGCGTTGGGCAACGGCTCCTCCGGTTTCAGCCCAAGCGGCCTCTCCGCCCAGCGAACAGGCGGGTCATAGGGGATTATCTGACAGCAGCTCATAGACCCACGATCCGCAACTTCGCGGCACCAATGCTTTGAAGCTGTGAGTTCCCAAACTGAAACAACCTTTTTGGCTTCGAATTTTTTGGGCCGCAGTCTAGGCAGTATCGCCGGGCCACTAGAGGGAGTTCAGATGCGACAGAAGGCACGACAGCCAAAACGAAAAAGTCAAATCGGCAGATGAGACCGCGCCGGAGCCCAAGACGTCGAGCGGGGCGGCGCGTGGCGTTGATCGAGCCGCTCAAACCCCGAAGGATAATTGGGCTAATGCCAGAAGCGCCGCACCGGAAGGTTCGGCCATTAAGGCGCAATAGCTGGCTTTTAGCGATCTCGATGCTGTGGTTTCTCGCCCTGCTGGTGACGTTCCTATTCTCGGACAACGGCAATTCAGCATCTCGCTTTGCGGAAACCGATATCAGCGCGCGATCAGGGTCAGAGTTTTACTAACTCAAAGCGACCACGTTCAAAGAGCGCGGCGGAAACGGAGCGCCGGAAATTTTCTGAAAATTTTTGGGATCGGGTTCGAAAAATGGCGCAGGTTTGAGACAAGCGCCCGAGCTGATTTATCCGGCCGACGCCGGGAACTCGCGGGGCCGGTGGAGTTGGGTCCTGTATGGCCTGGTGCGGAAAGTAATGGGTGGGCCGGTGATCATCGGCCTGATAGCGTCGTCACCACCGATCATCATAACGACATCGCCGCGACCTTCCCGCTTTGATCCGCGCGAACCCTATGATCATCAATGATAGGGTTCGCGTTGATATAGCTTGGCTTTTGGTGACAACCGCCGTTGTGTAGGCATTATGTCGGCAGTTTCCGTTACGCCGACGCTACTTTCCGCCCTTGCGCATAGTTGAGCGCGGCGACTTTCCATTCCGTTCCGCTAAGTGTCGCATCAGCTTCCGGTTGATGGACTTGCGCCAGCTCGCCGCCGTCATCTTGCGGCGACCCGGCGCGAGCTTCGGCAGGATCGAGATCAAGCGATCACAGATCAAAGAATAGCCCAGAGGCCTCAGCGCCGCGACGATCTTCCTAACGTCGCCCCGATCGAGCGGCACCGAGCGCGCAACGATCTCCGCCACATCGGCTTCATTGCCGCCCAACAGTCTCTCGCGCTCAGCCAAAAATGCAAACAATTCAGGCTGATCGCGCAATAGCTGGAGGTTTACGTTGTCGTCGTGGTGCGCTTCATGCTTCGCCAGTTGCGCCGTTACCGCGGCGAACTCTTCATCACTTAGCATCGATGATCTTCGGCGGCGGCGAGTTTCCGAGCATTTCCTGCGCTCTCCTGAATCTGGAGGCAAACTCGCTCACATCGATTGTCGCGGCAATATCCAACTCGCGCGGGAGCAACGATGCAACGACGCGAACGAACTGTGCCGGCTCATCGACCGCGCAAGCCCGTAGAGCGGCTTTGCCGTGTTCGGCCCATGTGTCGCGCAAGTCATCGAGGAAGGCCGTCGTGAGCTTTGAGCGGCTTCCCAAGGGCCTTCCCGGCGAGATCGATTTGTGGCCAGTTTCAAATCGGCCGTCCGCTCGCCGCGCAATGATTGCTGTGTCACTCATTCTTCCATCCTATCACAGCATTCGTTCTCACGCTCAAGTCCTCTTTCTTCCGTCAGTTTCCGCATCATCCGTTTCCGCCACTACTTTTGTTTTTTGCGATAGGTGTCGGTGATGTTGGTATGTTGCCTGTTCAGAAGTTGACCGAACCGCGTTCAAAAACTGAACCTGCCCAACCCCGGAAGAGGTTGCCGGTGATGATCGTCCAAACCTGATAATATAAGCTTTGGTGAGGGTGCCCGTACTATGGCTCTGGCCGGATCGGTTCACCCTCTCCGCAGTCGGCGCACCTTCTCCAAACAGATCACATTCTCCGATTTGAACCAGCGATATCCGCCGGACCATTTTTCCCACCAATCGGGCCTCTCCTCTTGTGGAAATGTGAACCGCCGCAAAAAGTCGTTCTCTTCTTCATAAGCCTCAAGCTGAGCGGCCACGTCAGGCGTCATCATGTTCTCCTTTCATGCTGCCGATGATTGCTCCGTTATCCCGCGCGGTTGGTGAAACTGTTGCTTGTGCTTTTGCAGCTTGGCCCAGAGCGACTGGACAAACTCTTCTGCATCTTCCCAATCGATCCGGATCGTCGCATCAGTGTCATAGAACATCATGCGGTCTTGGCCGATGACTAGCTGATCCGTCTCCGCATCGATGAAGGCACCGACCGACGCGCGCGGATAGATGACGATCTCGGCACAGGCCAGTCAAATCTGTCGCGCTCTGGCGTGGTTTTGATCTCTGGGTCATTTTTCTGATGGCCCAATGCCGCTGGGTCATTCACTGGGGCATTCGTTGGGTCATTCGCTGGGGCGATTTCCGCGCGCATGCGGCCGACACGTTTATGGTCGACATTCAGCGTCCGCCGATCTCGCGATCACTTCGCGATGGGTCATTGGAAAGCTCAGCCGCGATCATGGCGCGGATGGCGTCACGGGATAATTCCAGCTCAGTCGTGCTTATGCTCATGGCGCCTTAGTCCTTTCTTTCGTATTTCGCTCGCTCTTGCTCGGTGATCGCCACGGCGCGGACGTTGGATGCCGCGCCAAATGTGCCGGCCGCTTTCTCTTCCTTGCGGGCCCGGCGCTCCCGGATGATGTGGCCGCGTATCGCACTGACCACCTTGGGGTCGCAGTCGCAGTATTGGGCGATCTGGTAGTTCGTCCGGTGCGGGCTTTCTCGCAGCTCGCGCTCGATCAGTTCTCGCCGTAAAGCTCGCGGCACCTGCAGCCTGCCGTTGGGGCGGATATCGCCTGTTGCTGTTCGGAATGATTTCAATGGTGAACCCCAATCGTTGAGAGAGAAGAAAAAGAAGTTTTGAGGTGATTCCTCGCTATCGCTCGGTGCGGAGCTTCCGCTCCTCTTGTCCTCGCTTCGCTGCGGCGCTTCGCTGCCCGGTCGGACCAGTGTGCCCCTTCCTGTGAATGCTTTAGCGGTGAGAGGTTGGGACCCGGAAAGACCAGACCCAAGGCGCTGGAATCTCACCAGCACCTCGGCGGTCTTCCGGGGGCCAATGCTCAAGGGAGCCGAGGCGCTTACCGGAGGCCGCTGCTTTCTGGCGTGCAGCGGGCCGTGAAGACTTTTTCGTTCATCCAGAACGGTGACCGTGGGCTCTTCACTCTCGACCAGACCCACCTGGAACGCTTCGTCACAATCCGTCCATCGCGCTGTTTATGCACGCTTGCCGGACCGGTCTCCGTATGAGCAAGCGCGTACGCTAATCGCTATTTGCGACCGGACACCGGATTTGGATTGGGTGATTGCGCGGGATTATTCGCTGCTGATCAATAAACCAATTGCGACCGATGATCGGGTCACACTGCCGCGCGATGGGCTTGACAATTGGCGCAATAAACCGCTTAACAAATGCCTCTCACAGCATTGCGTGGTTTATTGGCCCGTGTGTCGGTTTTTCCCGGCGCGCGGGTCAAATTACAAGGCGGCATCTCCATCGCTGGCGCTAATTGCTCCATCGCAATTAGGCAATAAACGATCAGGGTTCGCGCCGATGCCCCAGCGCGATTGCCCGTAATTCGATCGTCTAGTTGAATTGGATCTCAATCCGGCCTCGCAAATGAAAGATCGCGGACCATCGGCCCGGATCGTTCACCGTCCTTGAACTTCAAGCATTGCTGCTTGTACGCGGGACGATGTCTCATCTGCTGACGGCGTCGCGTCGTGCCAGTTCCGCGCCGTCTGCCGTTCGCTCACCGCGAAACAGTGAACGACAATTCGCAGTCTGCCCGCCGTTCGCGTTTCTGTCTAGCGGCATGCATTACGAATTATGATGACAAGGTGCACAACGCGCGCGGTGCGTCTTGAACGAAAATCGAGATGCGCGCATTATAGCAATGCCAGTAGTCGTGCCCTGGCATCTGCTTCTATCAGCCGCCTTGCATCTTGAACCGTGCAAGGCGGTTTTGTTTTTAGAACGCTGATCTCCGCAACATCCGCATAAGCGTTATCAGCGACGGCGATCTCGCGGCGCGGTGAATCCGTCAACGACCGCCGGTGTGTCGAAAGTGTCACTCGTTATCCACACACTTGCGTTGAAAACCAGATTGACCCGCAAAGGGTCCATACCCAGCTTCGCGAAGACGATGGCGCAACCACTGCTGGCCACGCTCCGGCGCGTTAGCCGCGATCAATTGCCGAGAGAGGTGATCCGAAAATGTCAGACACTGCCGAAGACGAACTGCTCCATGACTACTTCACCGAAGATGAAATGGCCCGCGAGCTTCGCATCGTGACGCGCACGTTGCGGAACTGGCGACGCGACAAAGCCGGGCCGCCGGTCACAAAAATCGGCCGGAGGGTTCTTTACGCCAAGGCGAGCGCCAGGAAGTGGATGGCATCACGCGAGACGGCGTGATGGGTCCGGAGCAATCTCAAACAGGATTGAAAAAGCCCGGCCGTGGCATGGCGCAGGCCTCGCTCGACTTGATCGCCGCCATGAACACCATCGCCGAGGCAACTCAGCCGATCACGGGTCGGGGCGTCGGTTACAAGCTATTCACACTCGGACTAATCCAGTCGATGTCCACCAACGAGATGCAAAAGGTCTATCGCCTGCTGCGGATCGCGCGTGAACAGGGCGATATTCCGTGGGAGTGGATCGTTGACGAAACCCGCGAACTGGAGCGGGTCTCGACCTGGGAAAATCCCGCCGAGTACGCCCGCTGTGTCGCAAGATCCTATCGCCGAGATTTCTGGGATCAGCAGCCGCGCCGCGTCGAAGTCTGCTCCGAGAAGGGCACAATCCGAGGAGTGCTAAAGCCCGTGCTTGATCACTACGCGGTCGGTTTCCGGGTCATGCATGGATTTACGAGCGCAACAGCGGTCAACGACGTTGCAGAGGATGACGACGGGCGCAGTCTGATCGTGCTCTATGTCGGTGACTTCGATCCGAGCGGCATGTTTATGTCGGAGTGCGACTTGCCGAAACGGCTCGCCGAATATGGCGGCGATCACGTCACCATGGCGCGGATTGCCCTCACAGTCGAACAAGTGGAGGGACTGCCGTCATTCCCGGCGTCCGATAAGAACAAAGACCCCCGTTACAAGTGGTTCGTGGAACATTACGGCCAACGCTGCTGGGAGATCGACGCTATGGACCCGCGCGACCTGCGCGATTGCGTCGAACGGGCAATAAGGGAGCTGATCGAACCGGTAGCCTGGTCGCGCTGCGAAGCCGTCAACGCAGCCGAATTAGAATCCCTGCAAACCATCCTGTCGAACTGGAAGGCAGGGCGTGAATGAACGCAAGATCGAGTATGCGGCAATGAATGATCTTGATGTTCGCGCCGATCGCGTCCGCTCCATCGTCGAGGGCAACTTCGGCAAGATCATCAAGCGCGTCGACAACATCATGGAGATCGAATTGCCGGCCGATATCGCGATCGGGCTGGCGGCGGTTTGGGGCATGGCAGGATTTATTCCCGCGTACAAAGGGCAGACGACCGAGTCCGCTCCTCGCCGCGTCACCGACATGAATGGCGACGTTATTGTGTGCGAGAACGATCCGGTGAGAACGGCGTACTACCGCTACTGGATCGATCTCGACGCGACGATCACGCCGTCTTCAGCGGCACCACGTTTGCGACCGGATTGAGAATGCGGCCAACCTGCGCCGCCAACGCCTCAAAGGCGCGTCTCTTTTCTTCCAGATAAGTATGCCGGTCGTAGGTTTCGCGGATACCGCCGATAACGTGGCCAAGGGCTCGCTCGGCGTGATCGCTCGGCACCCCTGCCCGGCTCATCAACGAGCGTGCGGTTCGCCTGAGATCGTGCAGCACCCACCCCCCCATCGGCTCACGGCCATCGGCTTTGCGTATCGTCGCGATCTCGCGATCGAGCCGAACCTTGGACTTGCTGAAATCGTTGATCGGCTTTCCGCCGCCGTTGGTCGAGAAGAGGAAGCCCTTCCCCACCGGGCCGATCGCTGCCAGAGCTTCGCGGGTGAGCGGGATGTCATGGCTGATCTTTGTCTTGTAACGCTCGGCAGGCACCGTCCAGACGTCGCCCTGAATTTCGCGGGCGTGCATCTCACTAACCTCGTTGCGGCGGGCCGCGGTCAGCAACAGCGTCGGCACCAAGCGGCGGTACCAGGTCGAAACGTCCTCCACGGATTCGAGCGCGTCAAACAGGTCGCGAATTTCGTCGTCAGCGAGGACGCGCCGACGAGCGCGTTCCTTGGCCTTGCTCCTGGCCATGCCGCGAACGATCGGCGACTTGAAGTCGTCGTCTTCGCCGTTCGTCTCATACCAGTTGAAACTTTTGCGCGTGAAAGCCAGCACGCGGTCCGCCATCACCGGGCCGTTCTTATCGGCGATCGCATTGAGCATGGCGGTGACGTGAGAACGCTTTAGATCGTAGATGCCGATCTGGCCGATGCTCGGCTTCACCAGCCGATTGAAGATATCCTCGATCTGACCGGCGCTTCGCAGCTTGGCGTCCTTGACGTAGCGCGCCACGAATTGGTCGAGTAGGCCAGCGACATTGAGACGCCCCGGTTCCGCTGGCACACCCTGGAGGCGGCGAGTTCTCGCCGGACGGTGATCGACGACACCCCTACCAACTTCCTTGGCGCGCTCGCTGGCGGCAACCACGGCCTCATAGGCGGAGAGCTTGCCGCCGCCTTCATTGCCGCTCCACGATCCGATGGTCTCCAGATGCTTTTGGCCGTCGACGCGGTGAAACCAGACGAAGCTTCGGGTTCCGGCAGAAGTGACGCGGACGCCGAAACCGGGTGGCGCTTTTTTTGACTGCAGGGCCGCGCCGGAAAAGTAATGCACCCTATTGCCGCTTGCCGGGACCGGCAGAGCCGCGATGATCTTCTCGCTGATGCGCGTCATTGGGTTCTCCGGTTTGGTGATGATAAGGGCTAGCGTGTGGGCAATATGTGGGCACCCAGAACGTGGTTTGACGTTCCGGCCAATTCCGCAAAGTGTCAAGGGGTTTCCGCAGTTGTCCCTGTATTTCAGGTACTTTTGGCTGCCCACAGGCGGTTTTCGCTGAACCGTCAACTAGCTATTAAAACGGCCATCCCATCATGGATAGTGACGGGGCCGTTTTAATTTCTTCCGGGCCTTCTCGGCCTTTAGCGCTTCCGCCTGGCTCCGGTAAGCCTTGGCCAAATTCAACAAGCCTTCCGCCTCCTGGACGTCAGCTATCGACCGCGCCGTCCGCTCGGCCCTCTCGGCCTGCTTTTTAAAAAACTTCGCCTGGTTCATCGTCGTCAAATCCGATGGACGGCCCGTGACAAGCGGTCAAACGACGGGCCTGCTCGGCCGTTCCGAGGTACTTGGACTAAATCGGGTTTCGGGTGACGACAGAGGTGGGGGTCGGGGCATCCTGCGCTACAGGGGCGACGCGTTGTTGCGGCAGGAACGGGACTCCACTTATCGGGAGCGTTACGCCTTTGTCGTCGCCCGGCTTGACCGGGCGATCCAGTATTCACCATCATCACCGCAATGAGCACTGGTCGCATCTACTGGGTCTACTTCCCAGCGCTCGATATGTACCGCATCGGCTACTGGGTCGCCCGGTCAAGCCGGGCGACGACAGTGGTGGGTTCGGGCGACGACAGTGGTGGGGTTCGGGTGATGCCAGAGGGTGGGGTCGGGGCGTCGGGGCTGTTCGACTTGGCCTCAAATAACAAATGGTTGGCGGGCCATAACAAGACCTGCACGTCCGACGTTTGCTAACCCTTGCAGCGCCACGGGCCTAAAGGAAGTAAGCGCACTTCCAGCTTGATCGGCTCGAGGCCCGATGAAGCGGAACGATCTGACATTTTGGCTTTGGTGCATTTGGCTTCTCGGTCTGTGCGGAGCCTTCGTGTGGGCACTTTTTTTCCTGTGATCCCAGCACCTGCGCAGGACGCAGCCGCCTTGATCGGTGCACGGAAGTGTTCAAGGCCCGTGACCAAGCAATTGTCGCCGGCATGTCGGCCGCGAAGCGGGGCGACAGCGCCACAGCTTGTAAGGTTTTTTGTCAGTGCGGGGGGAGCAGATCGGTTGAGATTGAGATCGTCACCAAGCCGCTAAAGCATTGAAATGATGGCGCGAGAGACGGGGCTCGAACCCGCGACCTCCGGCGTGACAGGCCGGCGCTCTAACCAACTGAGCTACTCCCGCGTGCTTGGCAGCCCGCAGAAGGTGGGGCTTAAAGGCGCGGCTAATCCAAGTCAAGGTTGTTGAAAATACGCTTGAAGCAAAGGGGTTTCTGTGAACTCGATGCAAATAACTGCCTGTTTACAGGCAAAACAGCGTAGGCGGGCCCGTCCCGAATCGTTTAAGGCCTGCTATACTTAGGTTCCTAAGCCATTCAACAAACGAGAAGGGCCAAATATGGCGAAGAAAGCAGCGACTCAAGCCACCGTCACGCTCAAACATCTTGCGGCCCAGATTGCCGAAGACCAGGAATTGTCCAAGAAGCAGGCGGAAGAAATCTTGAACGACATGGTCGACCGGATCACCAAGCACCTGAAGAAGGGCGATCGCATCCGCATCGTCGGCTTGGGCATCCTGCAGGTCCGCAAACGCGCCGCCCGCATGGGCCGCAACCCTGCGACCGGTGAAGCGATCCACATCAAGGCGTCGAAGAAGGTAGCTTTCCGCGCCGCCAAGGAACTCAAGGAAGCCGTTTAACGTCTTCCGCTGACCTGACGTCATTCCGGCATGAAGTCGGAATGACGTTAATCTGATGTTGTGCTCAAGTGTCCTTATTGGGTTTACGGCAGTGACCACGCCCTTGAACTTCATTCACACGGTCGCCGAGCGCTTTTTGCGCTACGTCGTCATCGACACTCAGTCGGATCCGTCATCTCCGACCTGCCCTTCCACCGCAAAGCAAAAAGATCTCGGCCGCCTGCTCGTGCGAGAGCTTCAGGCGATGAACGTCCACGACGCCGATCTCGACGACAACGGTTACGTCTACGCGACGATCCCTGCAAACACCGAGAAATCCGTGCCGGTGATCTGCTTCTGCTCGCATATGGATACTTCGCCCGACTGCACGGGCGCCAACGTCAAACCGCAGATGGTGAAGAACTATCGTGGTGGAGACATCGTGCTGCCGGCAGATCCCGCGCAGGTAATCCGGGCCGTGGAACATCCGGCTTTGGCGGATCAAATTGGCAACGACATCATCACGAGCGATGGCACAACATTACTAGGCGCCGATAACAAAGCTGGGATTGCCGAGATCATGGACGCCGCGCATTTCCTGATCCACAACCCGCAAATCAAGCACGGCACCATCAAAATCCTCTTCACGCCCGACGAAGAGATCGGCCGCGGCGTCGACAAGGTCGACTTGAAGAAACTCGGCGCTGATTTCGCGTACACAGTGGATGGCGAGACCGCCGGGAACATCGAAGATGAGACCTTCTCCGCAGATGGCGCGACCATCATCATCGAGGGGGTCAGCACGCACCCTGGTTTCGCAAAAGGCAGGATGGAGCATGCAATCAAGATCGCAGCTGCCATTATCGACTGCCTGCCCAAAGACAATTGTTCGCCGGAAACGACCGACGGCAAGCAGGGTTTCCTCCACCCGATCGGCATATCCGGAGCGCTCGAGCGAACGAGTATCGACTTTATCGTACGTGACTTCACTGAACAGGGATTGAAGGATAAAGAGGCGCTGTTGGAGCGCATCGTCAAGGATGTGATGAAAGGATTTCCGCACTCGTCCTGGACCATCGAGATCAAGCAACAATACCGCAATATGAAGCAGGTGATCGATCGTCACCCTCAGATGATTGACAATGCCGTCGAGGCAATCCGCCGCGCAGGCCTGAAACCGGTGAAGACCTCGATCCGCGGCGGCACTGACGGCTCTCGGCTTTCATTCATGGGTTTGCCCTGCCCCAACATATTCGCCGGCGAGCACGCGTTTCATTCCCGGCTCGAATGGGTGAGCCGCCAGGACATGGAAAAAGCGGTACAAACAATCGTCCACCTCGCGATGATTTGGGAAGAGCGGGCCTGACAGCACATTCAGGCGACGCGGTCACAATCCAGATCGATGCCGCGAGCCGGGGAGGATGGCCCTGCAGCCCTCCCTTGTCGTCGCCCGGCTTGACCGGGCGATCCAGTATTCACCACCATCGCCGCGATGAGCACTGGTCGCACCTCTTGAGTCCACATCCGGCATGCCAAACGCTCGATGTCTTACGGCGCGGGTACTGGGTCCCCCGGCCAGGCCGGGCGACGACACGGACGGGCCTGACAGCAGATTCAGGCGGCACCAGTCGAACTGTCAGGCCGCGACATGTCGTAGCCTGACAGGACAGTTTCGATCAGGCCGCCTGCAGCTGCTTTAGCGGTTCGGCCCGGTCGCCGACCCATGAGCTAAGCATCTGATGGTAAAGATTGGCGGATTGCCACAGCACGCGGTGATACAGCACGCCCTTGGGCGAGTTGGCAGCAACTTGCTCGCACAGATCGAGCCCCATCACCAGATGATGAGAGTCGATATCGGTATGCACCCCCCAATAGCGGCCGGATAAGATTTTCATCTTTTCCAAGACAGGAATCACAGCGGTGTAGAAATCAAACGCCACACCCTCGCTGAGCACATTGAGCGCCACGACCTGGACGTCGTGTGGATCGCGCATCGCGCTGCGCCAGCAGTACGACAGAGTATTCATCGTCTCTAACGTCGCCGGCACGCTGCCGGCTTCTACGCCGTTCAGGAATCCATGTTCCTTCATCCAGGCAAGGAGCTGATCGGGATGATCCGCCTCTTCGACAGCGTGCTCAGCGAAGACGGGCTGATAACGTTTATCTTGGCAAAGCGAGTAACGCAGGCAGAGCGCCTGGGTAAACTCTCGCGATTGATGGACGAGCTGATGGACCCACTGAAGATCGTTGGGATGATCGACCCTTGGAAGAGTCTTGAAGAAAGGACCCTGGCGAATTTGTGATCGGTATTTGTCGGAGTAATCAAGCAACCATTGCATAGAAAGTTCACTTCCCTGTAGCCGAGAACACTGCCCCGTAACCGTACGGACCCGGCGAAACGGGACTATGACCAAATACCTCCAGCACGCATCATGCTGCGGGATGAATACCGGTTTCAGTTGCTGGCAAAGTTAACCGTTCCTTGAATTGAAGCAAAAAGCGGCGCCCAAGGGACCGCTGATGTGTTCCGAGCGCGCCGCCAGTGCGCGGTAAGCCAGTCGCCCTCCTTGTCGTACCCGGCTTGACCGGGCGATCCAGTATTCACCATCATCGCCGCGATGAGCACTGGTCGCTCCTCTTGAGTGCACATCCGCTCGATGTCACACGGCGCGGGTACTGGGTCGCCCGGTCAAGCCGGGCGACGACACAGGCGGGCCTGACAGCAGAGTCAGGCGGAGGCGGTCACGATCCAGATCGATCCTGCGAGCCGAACCGATTGCCCATCGACAAAGGGGGCCAGCGCCTCCCGGATTGAATCCTTGGCGGCGGCTTGCAACTCGGGGGGATAACCCTGCAGTGCACGGCTGGAGGGGCCAATTTCCAGCGCGCTTTGGACGGCCACGTCGAGTCCTCGCCCGATCGCGAGGTCGAGTGACAGATTACATGGCTGCATCGTGACACCAGAAAACCCGGCCTGCTTCAGAATACGATGCACGCGCTCCTCTGACGCAAACGCGAATGGGCCCGGGTCCTCCGGCCCGAGCTGCGGCAGCTTCGGCACGTGTTTGTAGGCTGCTTGAAGGGGCGTCATCATCCACGGATTTTGGCGCGGCTCTCGCCAGCAGACGAAAACTACTCGTCCCGACTGCCTCAACGCGCGGCGCAGATTGGCAAATGAGATTTCCGGCTCGGCGAAAAACATCACGCCAAACCGCGACACTAGTAGATCGAAGCTGCCGGGATCGAAGGGATAGACAGTGGCGTCCGCAAGCACGAAATCGAGCGGCATTCCTGGTGGAGCGAGTTGCCGGGCTCGGGACAACATCTGCATGGAAATGTCGATTCCGAGCACAAACCCGGTCGACTCTACCTGTTTCGCCAAAGCGATCGAGGTAGCGCCGCAGCCGCAACCTACATCAAGCACTCGCTCGCCCGCTTTCGCGCCAGCGCGCTCGATCAACACTTCCGAAACCGGCGCGAGGAGAACATCTTGAGCGGCCTGCCGATCGGTCCAGTGCTGACCGGCTGCGCCGTTCCAGTACGCGATCTGGTCGGCATTTCGATCGTGGCCGATTGGAATGCCGCTCATCGCGGAGAGACGCGCATGGGTAACCCATTGGCAGGACGCAAGGTGATCTTCTGGACCGGCCAGACATTCGCTTCGGGCAGAAGCCGCATCTCAAACCGGTTTACGAGAGTAGCCAACACAATTGCGGCTTCTTGCAAGGCGAAAAACGATCCTATGCACGTTCGCGGCCCGGCTCCAAATGGAAGATAAGCGAAACGCGCGATGTTCCGCCTTGCCGGCGGAAGAAAACGGCTGGGGTCGAAATGATCCGGCAGTTCCCAGAGCTTGTGATGTCGGTGCAATATATACGGCGCGATGACGATCAGGGATCGCGGCTTCACATGGAAACTTCCCAGGGTGTCCGCGCCTTGCGACGTCCGGCTCAACGCCGCGATTGGCGGATACAGCCGCAACGCTTCCTCGATCACCGCTTTTGTGACCACCAGCCGCGCCGGCAAATCGGGCTGATCCCGCTTCAGCTCCCGTTCGGCTTCTTCCTGCACCCGCGCGCACCAGTACGGGGATTGCGTAAGCAGGAACATCGACCAGGCCAGCGCATTCGCCGTGGTTTCGTGGCCCGCCGAGAGAAAAGTCAGGATGTTCGATCGCACTTCGGCCAAGCTCATTCGTCGGCCCGTTGCGGGATCAAGCGCGCTGAGCAGAAGCGTAAGCAGATCGACCGGAGCGGAATCGGATGATCGCTTTATCCGGCGGCGTCTCGTATCGATGATCTCATCGATAATGGTTTCGAAGTACGCCATCGTCTGACGCAGCCGCTTTCGGCCCGGTCGAGGAACGAAGTCAGGGACGCCGAACAGATCAAGCGCCCCGATACGCCCTATCGATCCGAAATAGGCGTTCATGGCGAGGCGGAATTCATCGAGATCGTTGCCGATCCCGTCCGAAAAAAGCGTTACCGCGAGGACGTTCAGGGTGAGCAAGGTCATTTCAGCCGCTACGTCGACGCTCGCTCCGGCTGGTAGCCTGCGCCACTTTTCCGTCAACCCGTCGACGGCGGATTGCATCGCGTTCGTAAACGAGCTGACGGTTCTGGGCGAAAACAGGGGTGCCAGCGTGCGCCGCTGTACCTCCCAGCGGTCTCCTTCCACGCTCAGCAGGCCATCTCCCAATCCCGTCGACAATATCCTTCGCTGGATAGGGTCCTTCCGATAGTTCGACGCGTTGTCGACAAGCACATGTTTGATGGCGGCGGGATCGTGGACCAGGACGGCTTCCCCGAAGCCGACCTTGACCACCACGATCGGCTCCCGAAAAAAATCGGCGCTCCAGCACTCGAGGGGATTTCGCTTGAGCTTCGCCAGCAGTTCGAGCAGCCCCGGCCGGATCTCGGGCGGGCTGGGCGCTGGAGGGCGATAAGGGCCCCCGAGATCGGCCTCGACGATTTGCAACATTTCTTCAACAGAATGCAATGCCGTACGACAGCCGCTGAACGCGGCCATCTCGGCAAAGTTCCATTGTGGCTGCGCCGCTTGGGGCCGCACCTTGGGAAGGTGCTGGTAGGCGGCGAGAGATTCGAACTCCCGACCCTCTCGGTGTAAACGAGATGCTCTAACCAGCTGAGCTAGCCGCCCTCAAGCGCGACGCGGTGATGGTACCAACCACTGGTCCGCGTAAGTCCTGTTTAGCCTTCCAGGTCCTGTTGACGCAAGAGACAGCGTCGGGCTTCCGGGCCCGCCGAGCGACCCAGGGAATTCCCCGCCCGCCTTCTGCTCCAAAAAAACGACGCCCGGAGGCGTCGTTTTGTCGGTGATTTTGGTCCAGTTCAGTGCGCCGTCAGCCCGCCAGGAGCTTCGTCAGAGGCATCCGGCTTGACCGGGACCTTGGTGTCCTCTTCCCAGACGATCGGCACCGGCGGCCTTACCAGCGCGCGAAACACGACATCATCGAGCCGGGCGACGGGAATGATCTCCATGCCGCCCTTGATCGCATCGGAAATCTCCGTGAGATCCTTGGCGTTGTCCTCCGGGATCAGCACCGTCTTGATGCCGCCGCGCGCGGCCGCCAGCAGCTTCTCCTTTAGGCCACCTATTGGGAGCACCCGACCCCGGAGCGTGATCTCGCCGGTCATGGCGACGTCATGGCGGATCGGTATGCCCGTCATCGTCGAAACGATGGCTGTAGCCATCGCAACGCCGGCCGATGGACCATCCTTCGGCGTGGCGCCCTCGGGAACGTGGACGTGGATATCGCGCCGGTCGAACAAGGGCGGCTCGATGCCGAAACCGACAGCGCGCGAGCGGACGTAAGACGCCGCCGCCGAAATCGACTCCTTCATCACGTCGCGCAGATTGCCTGTTACCGTCATCTTGCCCTTGCCGGGCATCATAACGCCTTCGATGGTGAGCAGTTCACCACCCACATCGGTCCAGGCAAGTCCGGTCACGATGCCGACCTGATCGTCGCTCTCGATCTCCCCATACCGGTATTTCGGCACACCAAGGAATTCCTCGAGGGACTTCTCGGTGACCTTGACCGACTTCTTCTTCGAGATCATCAGCTCCTTCACCGCCTTGCGCGCAAGCGTCGACAGCTCACGCTCAAGGTTACGCACGCCCGCTTCACGGGTGTAGCGCCGGATCATCAGCAGAAGCGCGTCGTCGTCGATCGACCATTCCTTTGGATCCAAACCATGCTTCGAGATTGCATTCGGGATCAGATGCTTGCGCGCGATCTCGACCTTCTCATTCTCGGTGTAGCCCGCGATCCGGATGATCTCCATGCGGTCCATCAGCGGTCCCGGAATGTTGAGCGTATTCGCGGTGGTGATGAACATGACGTTGGAGAGATCGTAATCGACTTCGAGATAGTGATCGTTGAACGTCGAGTTCTGCTCGGGGTCCAGGACCTCAAGCAGCGCCGAAGACGGATCGCCGCGGAAATCGGCCCCCATCTTGTCAATCTCATCGAGCAGGAACAGCGGGTTTGAAGTCTTCGCCTTCCGCATCGACTGGATGATCTTGCCAGGCATCGAGCCGATATAGGTGCGGCGGTGGCCACGGATCTCGGCTTCGTCGCGCACGCCGCCAAGCGACACGCGGACGAACTCGCGTCCCGTTGCCTTGGCTATCGACTTGCCAAGCGAGGTCTTGCCGACGCCGGGGGGGCCGACCAGGCACAGTATCGGTCCGGTCAGCTTGTTGGCGCGCGATTGAACCGCAAGATACTCGACGATGCGGTCTTTGACCTTCTCGAGCCCATAGTGATCCGCGTCCAGCACCGCTTGCGCGGCCGCCAGATCCTTTTTCACCTTGGACTTCTTGTTCCACGGTATCGAGAGCAGCCAGTCGAGATAGTTGCGCACGACGGTCGCTTCCGCGGACATCGGCGACATCTGCCGCAGCTTCTTCAGTTCATGCTGCGCCTTCTCCCGTGCTTCCTTCGAGAGCTTGGTCTTGGCGATCTTCTCCTCAAGATCGGCGAGCTCGTCGCGGCCTTCGTCGTCGCCGAGCTCCTTCTGGATCGCCTTCATCTGCTCGTTGAGGTAATACTCCCGCTGGGTCTTCTCCATCTGCCGCTTGACGCGCGAGCGGATACGTTTCTCGACCTGTAAAACCGATATCTCGCTTTCCATCAGCCCGAGCACCTTCTCCAGGCGCGCGGTGACGGACAGCGTCTCGAGTATGCCCTGGCGATCGGCAATCTTGACCGCAAGGTGAGAAGCCACGGTGTCGCCGAGCTTGGCGAAATCGGTAATCGCCTGAACCACGCCCACGACCTCAGCTGAAATCTTCTTGTTCAGCTTCACATAGCTTTCGAAATCGGACACGACAGAACGCGCCATCGCTTCCGCCTCGACGGAATTGGCGTCGGTGTCTTCAAGCGCGACAGCGGTCGCTTCGTAATATTCAGATCGATCCGTATATTTCTGCACACGCGCGCGCTCGAGCCCTTCCACCAGGACCTTCACGGTGCCGTCGGGCAATTTGAGCAGCTGAAGAACGCTCGCAAGCGTGCCGGTTTCATAAATGGAATCGGGAGCCGGATCGTCATCGGACGCATTCTTCTGCGTCGCGAGCAGGATGAGGGCGTCGTTGCGCATCACTTGTTCAAGGGCGCGGATCGATTTCTCGCGGCCAACGAACAAGGGGACGATCATGTGCGGGAAGACGACGATGTCGCGCAGCGGCAACACCGGGTAGGCATGGCTTTCGCCGTAAACGATAGTTGGCCGGGGTTTTGGGGTAGTCATGGCCTGTTCCTTTTGTTGTGCCCCCTTGCACGCAGCCCGCGAGTTTGCGCAGCCGCCACAAGGTGCCGAAATGATCCGGAATTGCGCTGCTGAAGATTGTGCCCCGCTGTTTCCCGGTCGCTAAAGAGACGAATCTCAAGGCTGATTGTTATCGCCAACTACAATAGGTGGCTATCGAGCATGGGGGTGTCAAGTGTGGGAAAGTGCCCGCCAATTGGGGACAACGCACGCCAAGGTTCCGCGCCCACACCGCTGCCGAACAACACCGGCAGCGCGGAATTTTGAACGACCAGTCGCGCGCGATCAGGCGCTCGCGCTGCTTTCGACCGCACGATCCGAACGATCCGCGTAGATGTACAGCGGACGCGCAGTACCTTCGACGACTTCACGGGATATGACGACCTCTTCGACGCCCTCAAGGCCCGGGAGATCGAACATCGTCTCAAGCAGGATGCTCTCGAGGATCGAACGCAGCCCGCGCGCGCCGGTCTTGCGCTCGATGGCCTTCCGCGCCACCGCTCCGAGTGCCTCGTCGGCGAAGGTCAGCTCGATGTTTTCCATCTCGAAAAGCCGCTGATACTGCTTGACCAGCGCGTTCTTCGGATCGGTGAGGATCTTTTTCAGCGAAGCTTCGTCCAGGTCTTCCAGGGTTGCTACAACAGGCAGGCGGCCGACGAATTCAGGAATTAGCCCGTACTTCAGCAAATCCTCCGGCTCGACGTGCCGGAAAATCTCGCCGGTGCGGCGGTCTTCCGGAGCCAGCACCTGGGCTGCGAATCCGATCGAGGTCGAGCGACCGCGTGCCGAGATGATCTTCTCGAGCCCGGAAAACGCGCCGCCGCAGATGAAGAGAATGTTCGTGGTGTCGACCTGCAGAAATTCCTGCTGCGGATGCTTGCGGCCACCCTGCGGCGGCACCGAAGCGACGGTGCCTTCCATGATCTTCAACAACGCCTGCTGCACGCCCTCGCCGGACACGTCACGGGTAATCGACGGGTTATCAGACTTGCGGCTGATCTTGTCGATCTCGTCGATATAGACGATGCCGCGTTGCGCGCGCTCCACATTGTAATCGGCCGACTGCAAAAGCTTCAGAATGATGTTCTCGACATCTTCACCGACATAACCCGCTTCGGTGAGCGTCGTCGCGTCCGCCATCGTGAAGGGAACATCCAGAATGCGCGCCAGCGTCTGGGCCAGCAGCGTCTTGCCGGAACCGGTCGGACCGATCAGCAGGATGTTCGACTTCGCCAGTTCAACGTCGTTGTGCTTGGTCTGATGATTGAGACGCTTGTAATGGTTGTGGACGGCGACCGAGAGCACCTTCTTGGCGTGACTCTGTCCGATCACGTAGTCGTCCAGTACCTTGCAGATTTCCTTCGGGGTCGGGATACCGTCGCGCGACTTCACCAGCGAGGACTTGTTCTCCTCGCGGATGATATCCATGCAGAGTTCGACGCATTCGTCGCAGATGAATACGGTTGGGCCCGCGATCAGCTTGCGGACTTCGTGCTGGCTCTTGCCGCAGAACGAGCAATACAGCGTGTTTTTGGAGTTGCTCGTGCCGACCTTACTCATTCTTGTCTCCGTCCGCCGTTCGATTCCGTCCGCTCGGTCGCTCCATTCCGGGGATTACCGGCACAGAGCCGTAGATAGAGCAAACTTCGTACCAAAAAAGCCCCGTACCTTCCAAATCGTGCGAATCAACGGCTCGCTCGAATCCCACGATCTTAACCGATCGTCCGCAGCCAACCATGCTGACAGCCGACTATCAAGAATTCGCTAATCGGGCCTTGCCCGACGCCGTGACAATACCGTGATTTACGGCGTTCGCACGAGCAGAAGCCACCGAAATCGCGCAACCGTTGCGCGATTATCACGCAAAAGAGCCCGAAAGCGGAACTTTGAGCCCATGCGGGGCCCAAGTGTGGGACCGCCAACCGAATAACCTTGCCCGGGAGGTCTACACCCAAGCCCGCCAACAAGACTACGCGGACTTGTTCGCAGTCGGGTCCTCTGCGCGCTTGTCGATCACCTTGTCCACAATACCGAATTCGCGCGCGGCTTCCGCGGTAAGGAACTTGTCGCGCTCCAGCGCTTCCTCGATCGCCTTGAAGGTCTGCCCGGTGTGGTGGACGTAAATCTCGTTGAGCCGCTTCTTCAGGTTCAGGATTTCCTGCGCGTGCAGCATGATATCAGTGGCCTGGCCCTGAAAACCGCCGGAGGGCTGATGCACCATGATCCGCGAATTCGGCAGCGAAAAGCGCATATCCTTGTGGCCGGCGGCCAGTAGCAGCGAACCCATCGAAGCCGCCTGTCCAGTGCAAAGCGTCGACACCGGCGGACGGATGAACTGCATCGTGTCGTAGATGGCCAGCCCCGATGTCACCACGCCGCCCGGCGAATTGATGTACATCGAAATTTCTTTCTTCGGATTTTCGGCCTCCAGAAACAGCAATTGCGCCACAACCAGAGTCGACATGCCGTCTTCGACCGGCCCTGTCAGGAAGACGATACGTTCCTTCAACAGGCGCGAAAAGATGTCGTATGCCCGTTCACCGCGGTTGGTCTGCTCGACCACCATCGGCACGAGGTTCATGTAGGTTTCGACGGGATCGCGCATTAGTCACCCAAGGGTTGGCGGAGACGAACGACGCTCGGCAAAATTGGTAAGTTGCCGGCTGCAGACGAACGTCCCGTGATGCAGGACGTAAAAGGGAAGTTCACAGATATGGGCCATTTTCCCGCCGACAAGACCGGCGGGAATCTATCGAAGGCGAGCCAGTTCAAGCCGATTCGGAGCGAACCCGATAGCAAGTGGCGGTTACGCCAAGCCGTTTTCGAAGTTCATCATTAATCAGCCCGCGAAATCAGGCCTCGCTCTTTTCAAATTCCTCATCGCGATAGAGTTCCTCGCGCGACACCTTCTTCTCGACAAGATTGGCAAGCTCCAGGATGAAGTCTACTACCTTGTCCTCATAGATCGGTGCCCGAAGCTGGGCGAGTGCATTGGCGTTGCTGCGGTAATAGTCCCAAACCTCCTTCTCCCGACCCGGCATTGAGCGTGCGCGTTCGATGACGGCGCGGCCGACCTCGTCCTCGGTGACGGTGATTTTGTTCTTTTCACCAATCTCGGACAGGACCAGGCCAAGACGGACACGACGATCGGCGATCTTCCGATACTCTTCCTTTGCCGCGTCTTCCGTCGTGTTCTCGTCGGCAAAAGTCTTGCCACTGGACTCCATCTCGGCCTTGATCGAAGTCCACATCAAGTTGAACTCTTCCTCGACCAGGGATGGCGGCGCCTCGAACCGATGGCTCTCGTCGAGCAGATCGAGCAGCGTGCGCTTGATCCGCTGCCGTGTCGCGGTGGCGAATTCGGCGGATAGTCGCTCTCGCGCAACTTCCTTTAGCTTGTCCAGGAACTCCAAACCGAGCGTCTTTGCAAACTCGTCATCGATGGCGGTCTCCTGCGGCGCTTCAATCGCCGTCGCCGTGGTTTCAAATTCGGCGGGCTGACCGGCTAGTTTTTCGCTGGCGTAATTCTTCGGAAATGAAACCTTCAGGGTTCTGGTTTCGCCAACGGCTATTCCAATCAGCTGCCCTTCAAAACCGGGAATGAAGGTGTTCGAGCCGATCGTCACCTGGATATTTTCGCCGGTGCCTCCGTCGAATGGCGTGCCGTCGATCGTTCCCTTGAAGCTGATCGTCACCCGGTCGCCGGATTCGGCCTTGGCGCCTTCGCCCTTGGCCGCGTAGGAGCGGTTCTGATCGGCGATCCGCTTGATTGCATCGTCGACGTCGCCGTCAGTCACTTCAACTACCGGCTTCTCCACCTTGAAGCTTTTGAAATCGGCCAGCGCGATTGTCGGCACTACCTCGATCGCAACGGTGTAGGTAAGGTCGGATTTGCCGGCGAGGATTTGCTCGACCTGCTGCTGTTCCGTCGGCATCGTGATCTTGGGTTCGGTCGCGAGCCGAAAACCGCGCTCGGTGAAAACCTGCGAGTTGGTGTCGCGAATGGTCTGATCGATCGTCTCCGCCATCACGGAGCGTCCGTAGACCTTTTTGAGATGGCTTACCGGCACCTTACCCGGGCGAAAACCGTTCAGACGGACCTTGTCCTTGAGGTCGACCAGACGCGCGTCTGCTTTGGCATCGAGGTCCGATGCGGGAACGCTGATCTGAAACTCGTGCTTCAATCCCTCGTTGAGGGTTTCTGTGACCTGCATGGCGTCTAATCTTCTTCCGCTTTCGTCCGGCCTAACGGCCTGAAACTGTCAATCTGATCGACGCGCGGCTGAAGTGCCTTGCGCCGGCGTTTGGCGAACCAATCCCTCGGGGGACATAGGTCCTCCACTCTCGTTCTTCGCCTTTAAGCGCTTGGTGCGGGCGGAGGGACTCGAACCCCCACAACTTTCGTCACTGGAACCTAAATCCAGCGCGTCTACCAATTCCGCCACGCCCGCTGATAGCATCATTCCGGCCGCGATGCCGCGGGCGGCGGGCTTATAACATGGGCCTTCCCATCCGCAGCAAAAAAATGGTGCCGATCGAACATGCCCGCGCCAGCCCCAAAGCTGGACAGGTCATGCTAAAAATGGTCCGCATCGGTGCTATGTCAAACCGGCTCTCGTGGCTCGATCGACGCGAAATCTTGGCCGGACTGGGTGGGGCCGCCCTCATTCCGGCCGTGTCCTCTACCGCCCCGGCTCAGGCGCGCCATTCGCTACCGTTGCAGGCGGCAATGGGCACGCTCGCCTTGCGTCCGGGACAGGAAGAAACGCCGACGTGGCTTCTTAGAGGCCCGGAAGCCCGGCTTGGCCGGGGAGAGCAGCTCGACATCAGGTTCGAAAACCAGCTTCCCGTCCCTGCCGTGCTCAACTGGCGCGGCATGGACGGGAGCCCGATGGCCGAGCCGCTGGTCGTCCGAGCGCCCGCCGCCCCGGGAGCCCAGGAACACTCTGCCGTTTCGATGCGCCAGGCCGGCACCTTCATGGGAGACATCAGGCTTCTCGGCGACGCTCAAGCCCGACCGTCCCGTCCGATGGCCCTGATCGTCCGGGAAAGCGAGCCCGTCGCCGTGGACAGGGACGAGGTCCTTTTGATCGAGGATTGGCGTTTGCGTCCGGATGGCACAGCGATCGTGCCCGGCACCGACCCGAAGGACTCGGCGCCCCTCTACACCATCAATGGGCAAACGGGACTGGACATCCCGCTGCGCGGCAACCAGCGGCTCAGGCTTCGCTTCATCAACGGATGTCACCGCGGCGTTGTTGCGGTCAAGCTAGAGGGGCTGGAGGTCAGGGTCATGGCTCTCGACAGCCAGCCCTCAGAACCGTTCGTCGCCCGCAATGGGGCGCTGACGCTGGCGCCGGGAAGTCGGGTGGACGTTTTCGTGGATGCCACCCTGCCGTCAGGCTCGGTCTCATCCATCCTTCTGCACGACGGCAAGGAAGCACACGGGGTCGCGCGACTGATCACTTCGACTGACGCGCCGGCCCGCCCCGCCCCGCTTCCTCCCGCGCCTCCACTGCCTTCCAATGGCCTCCCGGCGCAGCTCGACCTGAAACACGGGCTCCGGTTCGAGCTTGCGCTGGGAGTATCGCAGCCCGATTGGGTGACCCCCTCGAACTTCAGGCCTCTCGGCGCCAGCCTTCCGGGCCGCATTGGACGAACAGTGGTGTTGGCCCTCACCAATCGCGGCGGAGGTCGCGACGGTGTTCCATTTGCACGGCCATCACTTCCGGTTGCTGGACCGGCTCGACGACGGCTGGAAGCCATTCTGGCTGGATACGCTCGCCATCGAACCCGGTCAGACGCAACGGATTGCATTCGCGGCCGAACACGCTGGGCGCTGGCTGATCGAACAAGTCAGGGGAGTGGACGGCACCGCAACTTCTGCGCTGGTACAGCGTCGTGTGAGCTAAAGCGCCCTGACCCGACGAGCGTCAATTCGCTCGAAGACTTTAGGCGCTAGTAGTCGATGTCGAACTCATCGTAGATGCGCCTGTGCACCGCCGGCAGCACCTCAGGTAAATCCTCAGCGACCAGTCCCGGGCCCGCCTCGCGCGCTGCTTCGCCATGCATCCATGCTCCGATGCTGGCCGCCTCGAACGCCGGTACGCCTTGTGCCAGCAACCCGCCGATCATTCCTGACAACACATCTCCCGCCCCTGCGGTGGCGAGCCAGGGAGGCGCATTGGCGCTGATAATTGCACGCCCATCGGGTGAGGCTACCGTTGTATTCGGTCCCTTCAGCAGCACGACTGCCCCGGAACGCTCCGCGGCTGCACGCACCCGATCGAGTTTCGAGCGGTTGGGATGCTTGTTGCTGATATCGCTGAACAGCCGCGGAAATTCGCCCTCATGCGGGGTGAGAACGACTTGCGGATCGTGCGAGGCCTTGATGGCCTCGAACAAGCGATCCGGAGATGACGCGAAACTCGTGAGCGCATCGGCGTCCAACACGAGGCCACGCTGGGCCGACAGCGCGGTGTGAACGAGACCAATGGTTCGCTCGCCGACTCCGGTGCCTGGCCCGATCACGCAAGATTTGAATTGTTTGTCGCTGAGCAGTTCACCGAATTCGACGACCGTATCGACAGCGCGAACCATGATCGCGGTGAGTGCTGCGGCATTGACGGCGAGCGCGTCGCGAGGTGAGGCCACCGTGACGAGCCCGGCACCCGCCCGCAGCGCGCCGCGAGCGGACATCCGCGCCGCTCCAGTCGAGCCGATGTCGCCGGAGACGATCAGGGCGTGTCCGCGCGCGTACTTATGGCCGTCGATCTGCGGGACCGGGAACGATCCGCGCCAGAGTGCTGGCGCGTTTTCGAAAGCCCGCGGCCGAATTTCCTCCAGCACGTGCGCATCGATGCCGATATCAGCGACCCGCACCCGGCCGCATCGAATGCGCGCCGGCAACAGCAGATGGGCCGGCTTCTTGCGAAAGAACGTCACCGTCTCGGTGGCGCGGACCGAGACGCCCATGATTGCAGCCGTGGTCCCGTTAACGCCGCTGGGCAAGTCAACCGAGAGCACCGGCGCGCCGTTGGCATTGATCGCCTCGATCATATCCTTCGGATCGCCCTCCACGGGCCGGCTCAAGCCGGCGCCGAACAGTGCGTCGATAATGAGCGCGGGCTTGCCGATCGCCTGCGGATTGAAGGGGAGCACCGGACGTTTCCACCCACGGGCCGCTGACGCTGCGTCACCCTGCAAGCTGTCACGGCCGCACATAAGAATAACCGAGACCTCGCGGCCCTGTGCCGCTAGCCCCGCGGCCGCCACGAAGCCGTCGCCCCCGTTGTTACCCGGCCCGGCGACAACCAGAACGGGGCCCTCCTCCACAAGATCCGTGGCCGCTTGAGCAATGGCCTGCCCGGCGCTCAGCATCAGCGCAAACCCGGGCGTGCCGGCGGCGATTGTCAGCCGATCCGCATGTTCCATTTCAACGGTGGTCAGAACTTCCATGCCTATTCCTAATCAGAACGCCTTTTTGTCAGGCAATTTCTTAGTCCCCGATGGAGCTCAGCCAAGGATTGCACATCGATTAATCTGTTTGCCTAAATGGTAGGCTATGCCACTCTGAAGCTGTCTGCGAGGGTGGATGAAACGGGCGGTAATCGCCTGAAAACATTCCGCAATAAGGGACTTCGACAACTTGGCATAGACCCTGCTTTTGAGGAAGCTGGCTCTGAACTTAAAGCCGATAGCGGTAAACGGGCATACCTCGCGGCCGCCGGGCTCGGGGCGCCTGAAGGCCTTGGAATTGGACCGGCGCAACTTGCCCAGCCTGACAAAAGACTTGCAATCCAGACATTGAAATTATCCGGGAGGCGCTCAGTGAAAAAAATAGAAGCCATCATCAAGCCGTTCAAGCTGGACGAGGTGAAGGAGGCGCTTCAGGAAGTCGGACTGCAGGGCATCACCGTAACGGAAGCCAAGGGATTCGGGCGACAGAAGGGGCACGCCGAGCTTTATCGGGGCGCCGAGTACATCGTGGACTTTTTGCCCAAGGTCAAAATCGAGATCGTCATCGGTGATGACCTCGTGGAACGAGCGATCGACGCAATCAGACGTGCGGCGCAGACCGGACGCATCGGTGATGGCAAAATCTTTGTTTCTAACATCGAGGAAGCCGTTCGGATTCGAACCGGTGAATCGGGGCAGGACGCCATATAGCCCGGGCCTTTCGAGCGTCGCACTGCCCGCACTCTGATATTGTATTGGGCCCTACCCGACGCTAATGAGCTTTACCCGCGTTCGCGCCGCGGCCGGGTCATGACTTTTGTAAGCCAAAAGGGGAATTCATGAAGACCGCCAAAGATGTCCTGAAATCGATCAAGGACAACGACGTGAAGTACGTCGACCTGCGTTTCACCGATCCGCGCGGCAAGTGGCAGCATGTGACTTTCGATGCCGGCATGATCGAAGAGGAGACGTTCGCTGAAGGCCTGATGTTCGACGGCTCGTCGATCGCCGGCTGGAAAGCAATCAATGAATCCGACATGTGCCTGATGCCCGATCCGGTAACGGCGACGATCGATCCCTTCTTTGCGGAAACAACTCTCGTTCTCGTCTGCGACGTGCTGGAACCGACCACCGGCGAGCCTTACAACCGCGACCCGCGCGGCATGGCCAAAAAGGCTGAGGCCATGGTGAAGTCGATGGGAGTGGGCGACACCGTTTTCTTCGGACCGGAAGCTGAATTCTTCGTGTTTGACGACGTTCGCTATCAGACGACCCCTTACAACACCGGTTTCAAGCTCGACTCGTCGGAACTGCCGATCAACTCCGACACCGAGTATGAAGGCGGCAATCTCGGTCACCGTATCCGAACCAAGGCCGGCTATTTCCCGGTTCCCCCACAGGACTTCGTGCAGGACATGCGCTCGGAGATGCTCGGCGCCATGGCCAAGATGGGCGTGAAGGTTGAGAAGCACCATCACGAGGTGGCTTCCGCTCAGCACGAACTCGGCATGAAGTTCGACACGATGACGCTGATGGCCGACCAGATGCAGATCTACAAATACTGCATCCACCAGGTCGCGCATATCTACGGCAAAACCGCCACGTTCATGCCGAAGCCGGTTT
This sequence comes from uncultured Alphaproteobacteria bacterium, assembly GCA_963764155.1. Taxonomy (GTDB): domain Bacteria; phylum Pseudomonadota; class Alphaproteobacteria; order Rhizobiales; family Xanthobacteraceae; genus Bradyrhizobium. The sequence goes on along the minus strand of CAVXRI010000007.1, from coordinate 36,248 downwards.
ATGGCGACAACGGCTCGGGCATGCACTGCCACCAATCGATCTGGAAGGGCGGCAAGCCGGTATTCGCCGGAAACAAATATGCCGATTTGTCCGAGACGTGTCTCTCCTACATTGCCGGCGTCATCAAACACGCCAAGGCCATCAACGCGTTCACGAACCCGTCGACTAACTCATACAAGCGCCTGGTCCCGGGCTATGAAGCGCCGGTGCTGCTCGCCTATTCGGCGCGCAACCGCTCCGCCTCCTGCCGTATTCCCTATACGTCGAACCCGAAGGCCAAGCGCGTCGAGGTTCGCTTCCCGGATCCGATGGCCAATCCCTATCTCGGATTTGCCGCCATGCTGATGGCGGGTCTCGATGGGGTCAAGAACAAGCTTGATCCGGGACCAGCGATGGACAAGGACCTCTACGATCTCCCGAAGGAAGAGTTGAAAGCCATTCCCACCGTGTGCGGCTCGTTGCGCGAGGCGCTGGAAAATCTCGACAAGGACCGTGCATTCCTCAAGCACGGCGGCGTGTTCGATGACGACTTCATCGACAGCTATATCGAGTTGAAGATGACCGAAGTCGAACGTTTCGAGATGACCCCGCATCCGGTCGAATTCGAAATGTACTACTCGCTGTAATCTTCGCTCGCGAGACTATTGGCCCGAACAATGAAAGGCGCTCCTTGCGGGGCGCCTTTCTCATACGGCAGGCGGCGCTCAGCGCTTGCGCGCCACCAACGCTTTGCCGAAAGCCTCAAACAGCTTGCGGTTGATCGGATTACGCTGTGGGTCGTATTCGGCGTGCCATTGTACGCCAAGCGCGAAGCCGGGAGCGTCGGCAATCCGTATGGCTTCAATGGTGCCGTCCTCCGCCACCCCCTCGACAATCACTCGTTCGCCTGGCTCGAGAATGCCCTGACCGTGGAGCGAGTTGACGCGGATTGTCTCGCACCCAAGTATCTCTGCAAATGCGCCACCAGGTAGCAAAGTGACGTCGTGGCGGTCCGCAAATATTACGGTGGGGTCGGGGTGGATTTCGCCGTTTTCGAGCCGCGGCATCCGATGATTCATGCGTCCGGGCAGTTCGCGGATTTCCGGATGCAGCGAGCCGCCGAATGCGACGTTCATTTCCTGTAGTCCGCGGCAGATGCCGAACAACGGCACGGCTCGGGCAACGCAGGCTTCCGATAGGGCCAGAGCAACATCGTCGCGATGAATGTCGTAGGGCTCGTGTTTGACGTCCGGCTCGGTCTTGAAGCGTGTGGGATGAACGTTGGCGCGTGCACCCGTCAGCACGATGCCGTCGACGGTTTCCAGCAAGGCCCCGATATCGGTGATATCAGGCGACCTGCAAACATCAGCGGCAGCGCACCTGCGACCTCGGCAACGGCCCGAAGATTCTCGCTCGCCGACCATCTGCGTCGCGAACCGATTTTCGATCCGATACGCATTTCCGATTACGCCAACGACCGGCCTTCTCATGATGTCGTCCAGCCTTCCGTCACATCTGAATCAGATCATGCCCGCCGGAAACCCGTGGATCAATATATTGCATCGCCATCACGGAGTTCGCGCCAGATTTACTCAATTCGCTTGCAGTACGTGGCCACCGCCGAGAACGCTTTAAGCGACAGCATCGAATCTCGTTTCACGGCTATTTTGATGGGTTTTCACTATTTTCGCGTGAAGATTTCCTTGGCATCGATTGCAGCGCTGTTCAGGCCTGCAGCGGCGAGCGCCACGGCTGCGGAATCGCCTCTCGTATTCCACCATGGCAACTTCGCTTCGATTCCTCGGGTTACCTGCGCCCCAAGCGCACCGCCGAAGTCGAGCGGCCAGAACCCGTTCGGCACCACCTCGACCGAAACGTCACGTAATTTAAATCCCGCACCAAAGACCGCCTGCAACTCATCCGGTCGCACAGCGCGCATCGTCGCCGGATCGGCAAGATCGGTGAAAATTGCAAACACCGGGATCAGCGCGCCCGTTACGGGCACGACACCTGTCATCCTAGCCATCTCGTTAAACGAGACCCGTTTCCCGGCCGCACCATAGGCGCGCAAGGCGAGATAATTCATGCCATCGAGATCGAGCGATTTATCCGCATGCGCGAGCAGGACGAGAAGATTTTTGCCGGCACCGAGATCGAGGAACAACGCGTCTCCCCGCATAACGGTGTGACCCGCGCGGCTGTAGCCTCGGTCGGGAAACACGGCCATCACGCCCGAGGCTGACTTTGTTCCCGAGGGCGTCTCCAGCTCGATGGCGAGGCGGTACTTGTGGCCGGGCCGGTGAATGCGAACCTGATCGCCCATCACGAGCGCTGCCAACAGCGCGAGCGGTCCGATCCATTTGAGGTTCATGCTCCGCGCCTCGTACTTGTCGCTCTCGAGTTCACCGCTTTTCACGACCCGCGGGACGAAGTCAAACCGGCGCGGTTGCGGCTTGATCCCGGGCGCGTTTGACGAAAGAGTATCGACCGGAGTTGAGCTTGAAAAGGAAATCAACGTGGCAATCCAGACCGGCGATCCTGTTCGTACTCGCAATGATTTGGCGTGGGCGATAACGGCCGGTGGGATTGGGATCGTCCTGTTCACCGCACTATTGCTGTTCGCCTGGCATTACTCCGCGACGCTGTTCTTGATCTTCGCGGGGATGCTCCTTGGCGTGGCTCTCAATGCTATGAGCAATCAGCTCGGCCGCCTTGTAACCTGCCGCATGCGCTGCGGCTGACGTTCGTATGTCTGGCGGTTGCGGCGTTATTGTCAGGCGTGGTTTTCCTCGGCGGCACGACGATTGCGCAGCAGGCGACCGCATTAAGTGACACCATAAAATCTCAACTGGTGAACCTAAAGACGCTGCTCGACAAAAACGGCATCGACACAAGCTATTTCGAGCTAGGCAACCAGCCTGCAGCCCCGGCGTCCGATTCCTCCTCGACACCAACGCCCGGCGGTACGGCAAACCGCAACCTGCCGAGCGCGGGCGAGATCGCTTCAAGCGGGGGCGCGATCGTCAGTCGCGCCTTCAAATTCCTGTTGGGGACCGTGAGCGCTGTCGGGAACTTTTTTATCGTTTTGTTTCTTGGTCTGACCTTTGCGGCGCAACCCGGCGTCTATCGAAGCGGGCTACTGTTCCTGACGCCTGCCGTACATCGTGGCCACGTTGCTGTGATCGTTGACCACATTGGTGAGACGCTGGAACGTTGGCTGATTGCGCAAATAGTCATCATGGCCGCAGTGTTTTTCGTGACCTGGATCGGGCTTGCCATCATCGGAGTGCAGAGCTCGTTCATCCTGGGCATTCAGGCCGGTCTGCTTGCCTTCATTCCGACAGTGGGCGCGATCCTCGCCGGGTTGATCGTGGTGCTCGCAAGTCTAGCCTCCGGATGGGTGGCGGCAGTAAGCGCTCTCATCCTGTTTCTCGGCGTGCACGTGCTGGAGAGCTACATCCTCACGCCGATCCTGCAGCGTCAGGCGCTCGAGATCCCGCCGGCCACGTTGTTCTCGTTTCAGATCTTGCTCGGCACGGTCTTCGGCATCTGGGGCTTGGCACTCGCTCTGCCTCTGGTGGCGATCGCGAAAGTCGTCATCGATCATTTCAGGGCCGAAACCGCGGCACGTTAGAATCGCTGCTCAGGCCGTGGAGTCCAGTACCGTATTCGTGTGCTCGACCTCGGGGGGCGAGGCAAAGTACTGCCCGACGAGCCCGCGCCACTCCGCGAAATTCTCCGACCCGCGGAAGTCCACGGTGTGGTTCTCAAGGGTTCCCCATTTAACCATCAGGCGATAGCGCTGCGGTTTCTCGATCGAGCGATGCAACTCGAAACCGTGAAAACCCGCGGAACGGCCGAACGCTGCGCGCGCCTTGGCAACGGCTGCTTCAAAGTCCTTTTCGGAGCCAGGCTTGACATCGATCTGGGCGATTTCAGTGATCATGACGGCGATCTCGCGTTGTGAGTTCAGGCTGTTTAGCCCAGTGCCCAACCATTCGCAAAGGCTGTTGAGCCGAAACTGCCTGGTCACCCTGCGTGGCGATGTTACCGCCGCACTCTATTGCCGTCGATGCGGCGCTCTGCGGGAATTGGCTAATTCAGAAACAGCACGGTGCCCGCGACGATCAGCGAGCAACCGATGAACATCAAGAGCGGCAACCGGCTGCGGGGCTGGTCGTAACAACCCTGGGCCCGTCGCTCCGAGATCAGAGCCGTCTCATATTCGTCGGATGTCGAGAACATGCACGCGAATCCGCCACGAGCCGAAGCGGCTGCCGCCTCAAGCGACATCAGCAAGGCTTGGGTGTTCCGTGGGGGGCGTAAATCCATCAGACGATGATACGGAGCGAGTGGTAAAAGGCAGGTTACCGCGTGCCCGTCAGCGCGGTCTAATGGTCACGCGACCGCCGGATTCTGTCGTGACGGCGGCGCCAGGCCCGCGGACTTGCGACGCCAGTTCTCCAACGAGAGTGGCAGCTCGACTGCCGCCTCCACGCGATTGCGCCCGCCACGCTTGGCCTGATAGAGGGCGGTATCGGCAGCCGCCAGCAACACTTCGAGTTCAGTGCCGGCCGGACCGCCCGCCACTCCGATGCTGACCGTCGTGTCGACGGCGCCGTCCTCGCAAACGATACCGGCAGCCTCGAAGCCCTCACGCACGCGCTCGCCTGCGACGACGCCTTCTTCCAGCGAACACGGCAGCAAAGCCGCAAACTCCTCGCCGCCGATCCGCCCCGAGAGGTCGCTGATGCGCAGATTGTTGTTCACGATGGTGGCGAACAGTTTCAGAATCTCGTCGCCGGCAGGATGACCGAAGCGATCATTGATGGATTTGAAGTGATCGATATCAAAGATCATCGCCGTCACCGGCCGGCCGGCATTGGCCTCTCGCTCGATAAGGCGTGCGGATGCCTCGGCGAAGCCGCGCCGGTTCAACATGCCGGTTAGCGGGTCCATCGACGCCGCATTCTTGTGCGTTGTCACCGCGCGCTCTGAGACCAGCATGAAAATCACAAACGCAGTGCCGATGGCGTAGAGCACGAGCTCGACGGAGAAAACCGTCATCCAGATGCTGCCCGCGAACTTGTCACCGGGCGGGAGCAAAAGGTCTCCGAGCAGGATCGGCAGCATGAGCGCGCCGCCATGCAGGACAGGCACTATCACGGCGGGCCAGCGCCTTTGCAGTATTCTGCGACGCTCGCTTCGCAATTCCGTGGCGGTTAGCGCCGCATAGATCGCAACGATGCCGGCTCCGATCGTCAAGCGCATCGCCGCCGCGGCGGGATCGAGTGTCATGCCCACGGCGATCCAGGCGATCGCGCCTAGCATCAGTCCGACCCAGATGGGCTTTTTGCCGTGGAACACGCGCGCGGCATTCCAAACCATGCCACAGGCCACGAACCCGACCGCGTTCAGCTCGAGCGAGAGCATGTCCCCGAGCATGTTGCCGGCCACCGTCCAGATGGCGACCGACACTGCACCGAGCAGATAGGCGGCGCCCCACCAGTTTAACGCTCCGCTGCTCTCCTGCCTGCCAAAAAACAGCAGCATCGCGCCGAGCATGGCCGCTACCAGCGTGGCCATCAAGTGAAGCGTTAGGCTATCGAGCGACATAGGTCACCCTTGGTTTTGTTATGCAACGTTCCGCCAATTCCGTCGGCACGGAAGGCGCTAATACCCGACAACAGCCTAAGTAATCCGGGTTCGAAAACCCTTTGTGCCGCCGTACAAGTTTTCGGGAAAAAAAAGCCTCAACTTCTCGACAATCAGGCAGCAAAAAGGGCGCTCGCGGCGCCCTTTTTGACCTCTATGCCTGTCGGCTTTGCAACAGATTGTAGCGAAACAATTAGCGCTTCGAGAACTGGAACGACTTGCGCGCTTTCGCCCGACCGTACTTCTTGCGCTCGACCGTGCGGGCGTCGCGGGTCAGGAAACCGCCCTTCTTGAGCACGTTGCGCAGGTCCGGCTCGAAATTGGTCAGCGCCTTGGAGATGCCGTGACGTACCGCACCGGCCTGGCCCGACAGACCGCCGCCTGCGACGGTGCAAATAACGTCGTACTGCCCCGCGCGTGCGGCGGCAACCAGCGGCTGCTGAATCATCATCCGCAGCACCGGGCGGGCGAAATAGGTCTCGACCTCGCGGGTATTGACGACGATCTTGCCTGCGCCGGGCTTGATCCAGACGCGAGCAACCGCATCCTTGCGCTTGCCAGTGGCATAGGCGCGGCCCTGCTTGTCGACTTTCTTGATGTATTTCGGCGCTTCTGGCGCTGCCGGCTTGAGCTGCGACAGCTGATCCAGAGACTGCATGCTCTCGGCCATTTATGCGGCCCTCATGTTCTTGCGGTTCATCTTGGCAATGTCGATCTTCTCTGGCTGCTGGGCCTCGTGCGGATGCTCAGACCCGGGATAGACGCGCAGATTGCCGAGCTGCACGCGGCCAAGCGGCCCACGTGGAATCATGCGCTCGATGGCTTTTTCGACGACGCGCTCGGGAAAGCGTCCTTCGAGGATCTGCTTCGCCGTGCGCTCCTTGATGCCGCCGACGAAGCCGGTGTGCTTGTAGTACACCTTGTTTTCGCGCTTGCGCCCGGTCAGGACGGCGTGAGCCGCATTGATGATGATGACGTTGTCGCCGCAATCCACATGGGGCGTATAGGTCGGGAGGTGCTTGCCACGTAGCCGAACGGCAACCAGCGTGGCGAGCCGGCCGACCACCAAACCCTTGGCGTCGATCAGCACCCACTTCTTCGTCACCTCGGCAGGCTTTGCCGAAAAGGTTTTCATCTGTGGAATCCGTGAAAGGAGATATCGGCCTGCAAGGCATGCCGGACCTGTCGCGCTTCTAGATAAGCGAGCACCGCGTGTCAATGCAGGACGTGGCGAATTTATGGCCCAAATTCAAGTACTTGCGATATAGGTTCTATGATACCATGAAAAAGACTATTTAGTTGGAATAGAATAGGTCGACGTCACATGAGCTATCGGATCGGGCGACGTTCCCGACAGAAGCCTGATTTCGCCGACTGCCAACCGATTTCCCAGCTTGAGAAGGTTCGCCGCCGCAAGCACGTCCTGGCCCGGTGGACCTTTGCGCAGGAAATTGATGGTGAGATTAGTCGTCACGGCAAGCCCGACCGGGCCGATTGCAGAGAGCAACACCACGTACATGGCGAGATCGGCAAGCGCCATCAGCGTCGGCCCGGAGACTGTGCCGCCGGGTCGCAGCATCCGGTCGCTGTAGCGCTGGCGCAGTAAGCAGGTCGAGCCATCGGCGCTTTCGATCCCGATATCTCCCGCGCTGAAGGCCTGGGGAAACTCACGGTGAAGAAACTGCTTCAGTTCCGGCACGCTCATTTTCGCGATTGTCATGTCGTTCCTGCCCTCGCTTCGCACCGTCTGTTACATTAAATCATGAAGGTGAGCATTACTCAGATGGAAGCTTCGATGCCCGTTCAACCCGCACCCGCCCGCTCTGCCAGTTCGGCATCTCCCATCCTCATTCGCGAGACCGTGGGCAGCATCGCTGTGCTGACACTGAACCGGCCTGCCGCGCGCAACAGCCTCTCGGAGGCCCTGATTGGCGAACTGCATGCAGCTATCAGCGATATCAACCATGAGGACAGCGTGCGGGCCGTTGTGATTGCCGCAAATGGTCCAGCGTTTTCCGCAGGCCACGACATGAAGGAGTTGACCGCTCGCCGCAGCGACCCGGACCATGGCCGTGCTTATTTTTCGCAAATGATGAATTCCTGCTGCACGATGATGCAGGCTGTTGTGCATCTGCCAAAGCCGGTCATCGCCGCGGTGCAGGGCATCGCGACTGCCGCGGGTTGTCAGTTGGTGGCAAGCTGCGATCTCGCGATCGCCTCCGAAGCCGCCAGCTTTGCCACGCCCGGCGTCGATATCGGACTGTTCTGTTCCACCCCGATGGTTGCGCTGTCGCGAAATGTACCGCGAAAGCTGGCGATGGAAATGCTGCTCACGGGCGAGCCGATTTCGGCTGCGAAAGCACGAGATTTCGGCCTCGTGAATCGGGTCGTCACCGCGGGCAACGAACGCGATGCTGCGATCGCGCTAGCTCAACAAGTTGCGCGAAAATCCGCTTATACTCTGAAGATCGGCAAGGCCGCCTTTTATCGTCAGGCCGAAATGAGCCTTGCAGAAGCCTATCGCTACACGGCAGAAGTCATGACTGAAAACATGATGGCCCGCGACGCGGAGGAAGGCATTGGCGCCTTCATCGAGAAGCGCGAGCCGAAGTGGCAGGATAAGTAACTCCTGATACAGCATGCGAAGCGAGGCAACCGAGATTTGGCGGCATGCTTCGCAACCGCCCCGGAACACCGTTGGATAACGCGCGAATAAATCACGACGCCTACCCCGACAATTACATCAGAAGTATTCTCAATGGCGTGAAGTCGATTGCGATGGTAGGCGCATCGCCGATGAACGTGCGGCCAAGCTACTTCGCCTTCAAGTATCTGGCGCAGCGCGGCTACGACATGATCCCGGTTAATCCTGGACAAGTCGGCAAGAGCCTGCTCGGAAAACCGTTTGTCGCATCGTTGCTCGATATCGACCGTCCGATCGATATGGTCGAGATCTTCAGGAACTCGAGCCACATCATGCCGCTGGTCGAGCAAGCGTTGAACCTGACGCCGCTGCCCAAAGTAATCTGGATGCAGCTCGGCGCGCGCGATGACGCTGCGGCGGCAAAGGCGGAGGCCGCCGGCTTGAAAGTAGTCATGAACCGCTGCCCGAAGATCGAATACGGCCGCCTCTCCTCGGAGATTTCGTGGATGGGTGTCAATTCGCGAACACTCAGCTCCAAGCGCGCGCCTGTTCCGACGCAGGGCATGCGACTGTCGTTGAACCGGACGAGCCTCGGGGGTGGCAACACCGCGGCATCCGACCGCGCCGTCAAAAACAGAAACGATCAGTCGTAGGCCCACGCGATGCGATCGTTCCGCGAATGCGGCAAACCGAAGCATGGCGCTTTCAAAGCACGTCTGAAGCGTCAAGCCGCCTTGACGACAAGCGCGGCTCCCGCGATTGTTCCCGTGAGGAGGCAGTCCTGCCCTGTCCCCAGATTACCAGACATCATCGTACATCCTCCCGACGTTTGCGGCATGGCCGGTGCACCCAACGCGAGGATGCCGTCATAAAGGAAAAACAATGACCGATCGTGTTCCGGGATTCTCTACCCTTGCCGTACATGCCGGCGCGCAGCCGGATCCGACCACCGGCGCGCGCGCCACTCCGATTTATCAAACGACGTCATTCGTATTCAATGACGCCGACCACGCGGCATCGCTGTTCGGACTGCAGGCGTTCGGAAATATCTATACCCGGATCGGCAACCCGACCAACGCGGTGCTCGAAGAGCGCGTTGCGGCTTTGGAAGGCGGGACCGCCGCGCTCGCCGTGGCGTCCGGACATGCCGCGCAGGTCGTCGTGCTTCAGCAACTGCTCAGTCCGGGCGACGAATTCATTGCGGCGCGTAAGCTCTATGGCGGGTCGATCAACCAGTTCAGCCATGCCTTCAAGAGTTTCGGCTGGAATGTCGTTTGGGCCGATACCGACGAGATCAGCAGTTTCGAGCACGCGGTCACAGCCCGCACGAAGGCGATCTTTGTCGAATCCATTGCCAATCCCGGCGGCTCCATCACCGACATCGAGGCGATCGCCGCGGTTGCCCGCAAAGCCGGTGTTCCCTTGATCGTGGACAATACGCTGGCAACACCCTACCTGATCCGTCCCATCGATCATGGTGCGGATATTGTCGTGCACTCACTGACGAAGTTTCTCGGCGGTCACGGCAACTCCATCGGCGGCATGATCGTCGATGCCGGAACCTTCGACTGGTCGAAGGAAAACAAATACCCGATGCTGAGCGAACCGCGCCCCGAATATCACGGCATCAAGCTTCAGGAGACGTTCGGCAACTTCGCTTTCGCTATTGCCTGCCGGGTGCTCGGCTTACGTGATCTTGGCCCAGCGCTCTCGCCATTCAATGCGTTCCTGATCTTGACCGGCATCGAAACGCTGCCGCTCCGCATGCAGAAGCATTGCGACAATGCAAAGGCCGTAGCCGAATTCCTCTCCGGCCATCGTGCGGTGGCCTCAGTGAACTATGCCGGGTTGCCCGGTGATAAATACAACAACCTTGCGCGAAAATATTCGCCCAAAGGCGCGGGCGCCGTCTTCACTTTCAGCCTCAAGGGCGGCTACGACGCCGGCGTCAATCTGGTGTCGAATTTGAAGCTGTTCTCTCATCTTGCAAACGTCGGCGACACCCGCTCGCTGGTGATCCATCCGGCCTCGACAACGCATAGCCAGCTCGACGACGCCGCCAAGGTCAAGTCGGGCGCGGGGCCGGACGTGGTACGGCTCTCGATCGGCATTGAGGACAGGGAAGACCTGATCGCCGATTTGGAGCAGGCGTTGAGCGCGTAAACCATGCTTCCAATGCGCATGGCCGGCTAGCAGAATCGCGGTATGCTGCCGGGTAGTTGGACCGAACCCGGGAGCCCACCGATGTTGCGCGCCGCGAGCCTTGTGTTTTTGACGATCGCTGCGACCGGCACGGCGCTCGCTGCCGATCAGGTTGCCGTCCAGCGAGCAAAACGGCACGTCAATCTACCCGCCGGCCTGCCCCGTCCTCACTACAGCTACAGAACAACCATCACGCCGGCGGCTCCAGCCTACGTCGATGGCGATCCCGACGTGCTGTTTACGCCTACCGACGGAGTCGGAGGTTACATCCGGAATTTGCCGGGCACACCATTGCTGCCGGGCGCACAGCAAATCCCGGGTTACTATGGCCGGGCGTTTTCCTACGATTACCAGGGCCCGTACTATGGCGGGCCGAATCTCAGCTACTTTTTTCGCCTGCCCTACGCCTGCGGCGTTTACGGTTATTGCTGAACGCTAGCCCAGTTGACCCACAGCCGGCGATACCTCTACCCGGCGCGCCTCACCCTCCCCTGCGGCCAGCCGTTCAGCGTGGACAACTGCAGCCGCGAGAACGAGGATGGCCACCGCTTGGTGCGCCAAAGCAAGCCCGATCGGAACCTGATTCAATAGCGTGAGAATGCCGAGCGTTGCCTGCATTGCGATAAAAGCGAAAAGCCATGCTGCCCCTCTGACCGCCTCCGACCCCAAGCGCGAGCGCACCGCGTCAAACACGTGGAGCATGGCCAGCAGGAACAGCGCGTAAGCAATCATCCGATGTTCGAACTGCACTGTGAGCGGGTTTTCGAACAGGTTGCGCCACCAAGGCGTGTCGAACCAGAGACGAGCGCCGCTCGGAACGAAGCCGCCGTCGATATCGGGCCAGGTATTGTAGACACGACCTGCACGCAATCCGGCAACTAGCGCGCCGAGATAGAGCTGCACGAAGATCAGAAGCACCAACGCGGCGCTTGTGATTTTCAATCGCATGGGCAAGTCGAGAGCCGGCCGTTGCTTCAGCCGACCCAAGGTCCAGACGATCGCTGCGAAAATCAGCAGCGCCAGCACCAGATGCGTGGCCAATCGATATTGCGAAACCTCGACACGCTCGGATAATCCCGAGGCCACCATCCACCAGCCGACCGCGCCCTGCAACGCGCCCAATCCGAAAATCAGCCACAACCGGCGTTTCAGATCCGCGGCCAAAGCGCCGCGCCAGATGAACCAGAGAAACGGCAGCAGATACGCAACGCCAATGGCGCGGCCGAGCAGGCGATGGCTCCACTCCCACCAGAAAATGGTTTTGAACTCCCCCAGCGTCATTCCGCCATTGAGTTCGCGATATTGCGGAATCGACTTGTAGGCCTCGAAGGCTTGGTCCCACTGATCAAGACCCAGCGGTGGCAGCGCGCCGACCACCGGTTTCCACTCGACAATCGAAAGCCCGGATTCGGTCAGCCGCGTGGCGCCCCCGACCAGCACCATAATTGCAATCAGCACCGCGATCAAGCCTAGCCACCACTGAACGGCGCGATTGGGTGAATGCTGTTGCTGCGGGACGCCAATCATGAGGCTCAGGCTTGAATGGAATTGCGCGTTCCTTATAGTCCGCCGCTCCCGGCGCGCAAGCCGCCGACATATCACGAAGCGCACAATGCCGTCATGAACATACGCACCCGCAAATTCTTCGGAACCATCGCGCTTTTGGTGCTGGTCGTGGTGTGGTCGCTGCTGGCGATGACTGCAGCGCAGACGCCTTGGCTGGCGAAGTCAGGCCTGCTGCAGGCGATGTTCTATGTCGTGGCGGGTCTGGGATGGGTTTTGCCGGCGATGCCGATCGTGAGTTGGATGGCGCGCCCGGACGTTAGATAGGCGGCGCTTTTCGGGTAGGCTTCAACGGCGCGAATGCGCGGCCGGAAAGCAGCACGTGCATGGCGCGTAGCGAGCGCAACCGACCGTCCCAGCTGATGCGCGGCAGCGCGTGCAAGTTGGTCCGGCCTTCCGCTTCCACAATCCCGGCTATCGTCGAAACCGCGCTCACAAACCCCGCCTCCTCCGACATCAAGACGTGTGGCCTGCGGAACGCGGCGCGATCTCCAAAAGGATAGGCGAAATGCCTGATAGCGCGGTGCAACGCTGCCTCCGCGACCGCCTTCCCCATGGTCATCTCCCTCAGCGCGGCGGGGTCTTTCAGGTTCGAGAGCACAGGATAGTTCACGGTCGCGCTTCCGATCGTGACCTTTGGATCGGCAGCAAGCGTGGCGACATCGCTCCAATCCATCGACGCAGCACGCGACAGCCCCGCCAGATCGACCGAATAGCGCGCGCAGAGATCGTTCGTTGCCGATGTTAAGTCCGACGGCGCAAGCGAGCGCATCCAGCTCTCCAGATACTGATAGACCTGATACTTTTCGGTCATGCTCCTGACGCTGAAACGCCGTTCCTGCCGATCAATCACCAGGCTGATGCGATCTTCGCGCGCGATCGCCTCCGCCAGCGCAAGCCACCATGCTCCGCCCACGCCATCGGGAAAGGCCGTTGGCAGATACACCGTGAACGGAACAGCGTGTTGCAACAGCACCGGATGAGCCGAAGTCACCACATCCTTGTAACCACCATCGAACGTCAGGCAGACGAACCGCCGCGGCGCATTCATCGTAACCGCGCGCTGGCAGACCTCATCTATCCCGACGATGTCATAGTTCCAGCGCTTGAGTGCCCGGATTGTCCGGTCGAGAAATTCCGGCGTGATCTCTGTCCTCTTGAGCGGCTGAAAACGCGCATCGCGCAACGGTCGAACACGCTGAAAGCACAGGATCGCACCCGCACCCCGCGCCACCCGCCGTCCCAGCCACGACAAGCCGGTAAAATAAGCTAGCTCGAGCCTCAAGCTTTTCAGCAAGCTATTGTCGGACAGCAATATCTCGTCCCTCGATCGCAGCGCCCTCAGGCATCGTCATTACCCTTTGTTGACGATTCTTTGCAAAGGTCGACCCAAGCCGAAATGTAAAAATTTGCCTGTAGACAGGTTTTGCAATGACGTTGGCTGCCGCGATCGAAAGCCGGACGGCAGGAGCGCCAGCGCAGGCAAGGGCTGGTCGCATCTCAAGCATCGATATTCTCCGCGATCTCGACCAGGCAGAAGCGATCTGGCGCCGGCTCGAAGATCAGCAGCAACTCTTCACGCCCTATCAGCGCTTCGACTTTCTGAGCTCGTGGCACCGCTGCGTCGGAATACGCGAGCACTCGTCGCCTCTCATCATCATCGCCTACGATACCGAACGCCGGCCGCTGCTAATGTTGCCGTTGAGCTTGCGAACCATTTATGGCGTTCGCACCGCATGTTTCATGGGCGGCAAACATGTCACATTCAACATGGCGCTGTGGGACCGGGAGTTCGCGGCTGCGGCGACATCCGCCGATCTAAACGCGTTGATCTCATTGATACGCACGCGCGCCGTCGCCGACGTTCTCGCAATGACGCGACAGCCCAGGCGTTGGCATCAAGTGTCCAATCCGACGGCGCTTCTGCCTAATCAGCCCTCGGTCAACGGTTGCCCCGTGTTGGCGATCGAGCCCGGAGCGGCTTCTACAGCACGAGTGAGCAACTCGCTTCGCCGCCGCCTGAGAGGCAAGGAACGCAAGCTTCAGGCCCTGCCAGGATATCGATATCACCTCGCAACCGATGAGCCCGAGATCAACCGGCTGCTCGACTGGTTCTTTCGCATCAAGCCGCTGCGGATGGCGGAACAGAATCTGCCCGACGTGTTCGCCGAACCCGGCGTGCGGGGAATTTATCCGTGACAGCTGCCTGACAAAATTGGCCGGCGGCGGTCGCGCGATCGAACTTCACGCCCTCGAATGTGACGAGGAGGTCATCGCGCTATATGCCGGCGTTGCTGACGGGCATCGCTTCTCGATGATGTTCAATACCTACACGATGTCCGAGAACTCGCGTTATAGCCCGGGCCTGATCCTCGTGCGTAACATCATCGATCATTACGCCGAGCAAAGCTATCGAGCCATCGACCTGGGGATCGGGTCGGATGACTACAAACGAATGTTCTGCAAGACGGACGAACCGATCTTCGACAGCTTCGTTGCGCTCAGCCCGCTCGGCCAACTCGCAGCGCCCGCGATGTCAGCGATCAATCGAGCAAAGCATCTCGTGAAGAACAATCAAATGCTGCTTCGTTGCGCGCAAGGCCTGGGAGGCGCGTTTCGCAAAGGCCTCAAAATATAGCCTGCCAATCTTCAGGCGGCCATGCCACGCGGAGCCGGATCCCACTCATCCGAGGCTTGCGCCGGTCCGCTGAGCAACATCACCTTGCTGAATCCCGCCTGATCGAGCTGCCGGCGCATGAGAGCGCGCTCTTCCGCTCCCATCGATGCATCCGGCACCACCACGGCCTGTGCGTTCGCCGTGAGCAACTCAGCGGTGAGATCGAAAGCGGCGCCGGCATCCAGCAGTACATGATCGTAAACCCGCAGCAGCGCATCGACCGCAAGCGCGATCCGCGGCGAATTCAGTAAGCCGTGGTCAGACGCCGCACGACCGGCACTGACGAGATGAACCCGTGAGAACCGGTCCTTGGTGATGACTTCTGAAAAAGAGGCTTCGCCCTGCATCAATTCCACCAATCCCGGTGCGCCAGGATCGATTGAGACGGCCGAAATCGCCGATGAGGAAGGCACGAGTTGGACGATTACTACCCGGGCGTCGTATTCCAGCTGGCGCGCAAGCCTCATTGCCGTCAACGTAATCTCCGCGCCTGATGCAGTACCGAGCATCGTGATCTTGCGCGCTGCCCCCGCGCCTTGCAGAATTTCGGCCAGCTTTTCGATCTCGGTTAATTGGAGTGGACTTCCGGACGCCGGCTCGTTCTTGGCTTCAGCAAGAACCGAATCGGCAGGAAATGCATCGGCAAGAAGGACGCGGCGAGCCTGAGCCAAGGCGGGTCTCTCCTCGGCAAGCGCGCGAGGCGCCGTCATCAGCATCAATTCTCCGGTAACGATCACGCCTGAACTGAGCAGCAACATCGCGAACGTCGCGAGCAGCACGATCGGCAGCTTTTTGGGATATGTCGGGGTATTCGAAACGATCGCGCGGGAAATGATGCGGCCATCAGCCGGTGCTGCATCTATGTTTTCGCGGGTGTTGGCTTCGCGAAACTTCGCAAGATAAGATTCAAGAAGGTCGCGCTGCGCTTTTGCCTCACGTTCAAGCGCCCGTAGTTGGACGTCCTGACCGTTACTGGATGTCGCCTGCTTCTTCAACTGATCCAGGCTCGCGCTCAAGCCATCGAGCCTGCCACCTGCGATGCGAGCGTCGTTGTCGAGCGAACGAGAGATCTTGCCGGCTTCGTCCCGAATTTGCCGATCGAGATCGGAAAGCTGAGCCTTCAACTCCTTGATGCGGGGGTGATTGTCGAGCAAGGTTGACGACTGTTCGGCGAGCTGCGCGCGCAACGTAACGCGCTGTTCGGACAATCGGCGCATCAGTTCCGAATTGAGCACCTCGGTAGCTTCGATCGGTTTGCCGGACTGAAGCATTTCGCGGATCAGTCCCGCCTTGCTCTCAGCGTCCGATTTCAGAGCGCGTGCGTTGTTCAACTGCGTGTTCAACTCGCCCATCTGCTGGTTAGAGAGCGTGGTGTTGTTAGTGCCGACAAACAGGCTCGACCTGGAGCGGAAATCTTCGACGCGGGATTCCGCCTCCGAGACCTTTTTGCGCAAATTGTCGATCTCGCCCGACAGCCACTGGCTTGCAGATTTGGCCTGCTCCTGTCGCGCGTTCTGTTGCAGCACCAGATAGCCATCGGCGATCGAATTAGCCACGTGCACCGCCAGATCGGGGTCGTGCGACTGGAATTCAACGACGATGACGCGGGACTTATCGACCGCGTAGGCTGTCAGACGGTCGAAATAGGCGTCCAGCACGCGCTCTTCTGGCGTGAGGGAAAGCGGATCGCGGCCGATTCCGAATAGGGCGAGCAGCGACTTCAACGGCGAAACGCCCTGCAGCACCGGATCGAATTCCGGCCGTTCGGCAAGCCTGTTCTTCGTGATAATTACCCGGGCGAGATCGCGCGACAGTACAAGCTGCACCTGGCTCGTCACAGCCTCTTGGTCGAGCGCTGTTCGCTCCTCGCTGCGGTCGCCGCTCGGCCGCAGGAATATGTTTTCCCGTCCGTCGATCAGAATGCGCGCTTCAGACTTGTAGCGTGGGGTTAGGAGATTGACCGCGATTACGGAAAGCAGAGCGGTCAGGACGGTCGGAACGATGATCCAGAGTTGCTTACGGGCAAGAGCCTGGCCGAGCGATCGCAAATCAAGATCGCCCGCCGCCGTCGCGTTCGGTCGTGGACTGGCTTGCGCAGGCGCGGCGGCGCCAACCCTCGGCGCAGGGTCATCCGACCGCCAGAACCCTAAACGCATCGCACACTCCCGCGGACGCAACTGCTCCATCGCACTCGCGGCGATTACAATCCATTAAGGTTTCCGCTGGGTTAATTCAGCGGAATTGCAGGGCCGCTACCGCTTCCGACACCACCTGCTCATGTTTTCTTAACCACGAGAGCCCTAAATCGGAATCACCCTTTCCGATGGATTGCCCGATGCGAGCCGACGACCAACCGCTACGCATCCTGCACGCGGTGCGCTCGCCGGTCGGCGGAATTTTCCGGCACATTCTCGATGTCGCGAACGGCCAGGCTGATCGCGGCCATGACGTTGGCATTCTCGCCGACAGCCTCACGGGTGGGCAGCGCGCCACGGAGGCGCTTGCGCAGATCGCGCCACGCCTGAGGCTCGGCGTGCATCGAGTTGCGATCCGCCGGGAGCCGGCGCTGTCGGATGTTCTGGTTTGGGCGCAATTCCAGCGGCTGATCCGGCAATTGAAGCCGGACGTGCTGCACGGCCATGGCGCGAAGGCTGGCGCGTTCATCCGTCTTGGCACTGCGCCAAAATCGACTATTCGAGTTTATACGCCGCATGGCGGCTCGCTGCACTACCCCCTGAGCACGCTCAAAGGCGCGTTCTACAGCCGGCTCGAACGCGCGCTGATGAACAGCACCGACCTGTTCCTGTTCGAAAGCGCGTTTGCGCGCGATACTTATCAGCGGACTATTGGCATGCCGATCGGGCAGGTGCGCTGCGTGTTCAACGGAGTTACCGCCGGTGAATTCGATCCGGTCATCGAAGCGGAAGACGCCACCGACGTCGCCTATGTCGGCGAGTTCAGGCACATCAAGGGCGCCGACCTCCTGGTCGAGGCTGTGGCCCTGCTCCACGCCGACGGCAAGCCGGTCACGTTGACGCTTGGCGGCGACGGGGAGGAAATGAACGCGCTGAAAGCACAGGTCCAAAAACTCGGCCTTGCCGACGCGGTACGCTTTATTGGCCACGTCAACGCCCGCTACGGATTCTCCAAGGGCAGACTGCTGGTTGTTCCTTCCCGTGGAGATTCGATGCCCTACATCGTCATAGAAGCAGGGGCCGCCGGTGTCCCGATGGTCGCCGCCAATGTGGGCGGCATCCCGGAAATCTTCGGTCCCCACACCGACGCGCTTTTCGCCCCTAAAATCCCCGCAGCAATCGCCGATGCGATCGAGATCGCAATCGAGGATCCCGGTGCGGCGCGAACGCGCGCAAAGGCGCTACGCGAACGGGTTTTCCAGCAATTCTCGCAAAACGCCATGGTGGAGGGTGTTTTGGCGGGCTATCGCGACGCTTTTGCCGCCATTAACCGTGGTTACCTTCCAATAATTGTTTCTTCCGATTTGAGTTAGATTTGAGGCGTGACATTCGCTTCGGCGCCCTGCCTGGATGCCGGTGAACCAACGCAACGATAACGGACCTGGACGGCTTTTTAGCAGACGAGTTTCAATCACAGAGTTGGGCGCAGCATGGATCCGATGAACGCGGGCTCGATGTCAGAACTCTCCGGCCAACACAGCGATCGCAATGGCAACCGGTCCTTCCATCGAACGTCGGCGGCGCCTGTCGCGCGCCGCGCTCGCCGTTGTGAACCAGAAAGTCCGTCGCGCCTATTCGCCCATCGTCATTGCCGGTCTCGCCCGCGTCATCGATCTGGTGCTGCTCAGCCTTGTCGGCATCGCACTGTATCTCGGTTACGTCGTCCCCATCAGCGGCTTTCACTGGGAATACGTCGCTGCGATCTTCGGCATAACCGCGGCCGCCGTGTTCTGCTTCCAGGCGGCCGACATGTATCAAGTTCAGGTTTTCCGTGGCCATTTGCGGCAAATGACGCGCATTATGTCCTCGTGGTCCTTTGTTTTTCTGCTGGTCATCGGCGCATCGTTCTTCGCCAAGCTTGGAGGGGAAATTTCACGGCTCTGGCTCGCCGCGTTTTTCCTGGTCGGGCTCGCCACGGCGACGGTCGAGCGGCTGTTCCTGCGCAAGCTGATCCGCGGCTGGACGCGCCAGGGCCGGCTCAATCGTCGAACCGTCGTGATAGGCTCGGATCACAACGCCGAGAAACTGATCGAGTTGCTGAAGACGCAGGACGATTGCGACATCGACGTGCTCGGCGTTTTCGACGACCGCAACGATGACCGCGCGCTGGATACCTGTGCCGGTAGCCCCAGGCTCGGCAAGGTCGACGATCTCGTCGAATTTGCGCGCCGTACCCGGGTAGACCTCGTACTGGTCGCGCTGCCGATTTCGGCAGAGACACGAATTCTCGAGATGATGAAGAAATTGTGGGTGCTTCCGGTAGACATCCGCCTCTCCGCCCATACCAACCAGTTGCGCTTTCGTGCGCGTACGTACTCTTACATCGGCGAGGTCCCGACGCTCGATGTTCTCAAAGCGCCCATTACCGATTGGGATCTGGTGATGAAATGGCTGTTCGACCACATCGCCGGCGCGCTGCTTCTGATCTTGGCATTGCCTCTCATGGCGGTGGTTGCGATCGCGATCAAAATTGACAGCCCCGGGCCGGTACTGTTCCGGCAGAAGCGCTTTGGCTTCAACAACGAACGCATCGACGTCTTCAAGTTCCGCTCGCTCTACCACGATCACGCCGATCCGATGGCCTCGAAGGTGGTCACCAGGCACGACCCGCGCGTGACTTGCGTGGGACGTTTCATCCGCAAGACCAGCCTCGACGAGCTGCCGCAGCTCTTCAACGTGGTGTTCAAGAGCAATCTGTCGCTGGTCGGTCCTCGCCCGCATGCCGTGCATGGAAAGCTACAAAGCCGCTTGTTCGACGAAGCGGTCGACGGATATTTTGCCCGGCACCGCGTCAAGCCGGGGATTTCCGGCTGGGCACAGATCAAGGGCTGGCGCGGCGAGGTCGACAGCGAAGAAAAAATCCAGAAGCGCGTCGAGTTCGACCTCTATTACATCGAGAACTGGTCGGTGCTGTTCGATCTCTACATCCTCCTGAAAACACCGATGGCGCTGATGACCAGAAACGAGAACGCTTACTAGCGGTTCGATCTGACAGTGCCGTGTTGTTTTCCATGTTAAGTCAGCTTGCGAGCTTGTCATGACAGATGCGGCAGCAGCCGATCGCCTCCCCTCATTCGTGACCGTTGCGCCCGGCGTGCTCGCCTTTCAGCGCGCACTGGTGTGGCTGGCGGGCGCATCGATCGCGATCGTGTTTGTCGAGCCCAGTCCGTATGAACTGGTGACGCTGATCACCGCCGTCATGTTCTTTGCAACGGGCCTGCGGCTGCGGCTGATGTTCATTCCCCTTGTGCTGCTGCTGGTTCTCCTCAACATCGGTTACACAATCGCGGCCGTGCCGCTGCTAGATCAATCCAACATCGCAAGCTGGATTGCCACTTCCTGGTACATGGCCGTCACCGTGATCGTGTTCGCGATGGTCCTCTCCGAAGACACCAGCGCCCGGCTCGACATGTTGCGCCGTGGCCTAATCGTCGGGGCCATGATCGCAGCGCTGTCAGCGGTTGCCGGCTACTTCAACCTGGTCCCAGGTGGCCGCGACCTGTTGACGCTATATGATCGCGGCCGCGGCACCTTCAAGGATCCGAACGTGCTGGGCGCGTTCCTTATTCTTCCTTCACTGTTCGTCCTGCAAAGCGTCGTCTCGGATCGCTTTTCCAAATCACTTCGGTCGCGCGATTGCACTTGGCGTGATGGCGCTCGCGATCCTGCTGGCGTTTTCCCGCGCCGCATGGGGTGGGCTGGTTCTTACGTCGGCTTTCATGCTGGGAATGATGGTGCTGACCAGCCGCTCCAGCGCTGAGCGTTCGCGGATCGTCGTGACGGCTTGCCTCGCAGCCATCGTCGCAATGCTGCTGGTCGCCGTACTCCTGTCATTTGATTCCATTTCCGAAATGTTTCAGCAACGCGCGAGCTTCGATCAAAGCTACGATGAAGGGCGCTTCGGCCGGTTTGGACGGCATATCCTCGGCGCGCAGATGGCGCTCGATCTGCCCTTCGGCATCGGCCCGCTGCAATTTCATCGCTATTTCCCCGAAGACACCCACAACTCCTATCTGAATGCCTTCATGTCGGGCGGGTGGATCTCCGGCCTCTGCTATCCCGCAATGGTGGTGCTCACCGTCGTCCTCGGATTTCGACACGTCTTCATTCAAGTGCCGTGGCAGCGGACGTATCTGGCGATTTTTTCGGCATTCCTCGGCACCGTCGGCGAAGGCTTCATCATTGATACCGACCATTGGCGGCACTTCTGGCTGATGCTGGGAGCGATGTGGGGCATGTTCGCCGCCGCGCAAAACCACAAGGCTTCAGCGCATCACGCCTCCACCTGAAACGTCAGACCGGCGTTATCGACCAGCCGCTTGATCAGTCGATCACCCATCGCAGCACCCGGTGTCCAGATGCCCGCAGCCAGTTCCGGCGTGTCGCGCAACAGGCAAATCGCGCATTCCGCAATCATCTTGGAGGTCGAGCCGTATCCGGGATCGCGATCGCCTTTCACCGACGCGCGGACCTGGCCGCCATCGGGCGCAATCGCGACAAAAAGGAGATCATATGAGCCGCTTTCCCGTTCCTCTTTCGAGGGCCCCTCGCCAGGCTTTGGTCCGCCGGAATTCATCTTATCCGCCGTGTTCGCAGCGGTCATACGCTTGGCCCTGGCTTCGCCCTGCTCGCCAGCTCCGGTCAGCACCATCTCGTCGTAGACGAAATCCTTCCCGTAGGGAAAACCCATCAGGAAATTGGAGCGATGCACATTACGCGTGTTGATATTCGCCATGATGAACGGTGCGGTCCAGGAATCGAGTTCCTGGTCAAAGACCGGTCGATTGCCAGCCGGCTGCTTCGGACCCTCAAAGCCCGGCGTCAGCACAAACGGATTTCGCAACAGAGCGATCAGGCTCGAAATCATTCGCTGCGGCCGTGAAGATAGCCCTCATGCTCGCGGCGGTGCCACCTGAAGCCGCGAACGTCATTGCGCGGACTCGTCCTTTGACCCTTGCTGCCGGCGCACCAAATACCTTGCGAGCTTGCTCTTGAACACAAAACACGCCGAGCTCGAACGGCAATGAATCATATCCGCAGGAAAATACGATCCGGGCCCCGCTTGCGCGTGCGGTTGCTTGATGCGCATCGATCATCTGCCGCATCCAGACCGGCTCGCCGCAGAGATCGAGGTAATCAGTGCCCGAGCTTGCGCAGGCGGCGACGAGGTCAGACCCATAGAGCTGATAGGGGCCGACCGTAGATAACACCGAGCGCGTCTGCTCAACCATCGCTTTCAGCGACCCGGGCTCGCTGGCATCGGCTACGATCAAGGGCGTATCGGACGGCGCTCCGATCGCGTCACGCGTGGATTTAAGCTTCTCCATGCTCCGTCCGGCCATCGCCCACTTCAGCGCTTTATCGTCGCGGTAATGCAACGCGAGATATTCCGCAACGAGCTGCCCGGTGAACCCGGTAGCGCCATAGACGACAATGTCGAACTTCGACGAAGACATATTGATTTCCTTGAAGTGAGGTATCGGCTCGCGCCGTTGGTGAAAGACCGTTAATTCTTGCCGTACGAAACGCCCATGCCAGCGCGCACATCGCTCTGGATTCCGTAAGGCGGGATCGGATAACGCAAGCCGTTTTTGGCAAGTGCCTTCATACCTGTGATCGCTTTTCCAAGATGTGCAGGCGACAGCGCCATCAGCAATTCCTCATCCGGCACGCCGCCATAGCGCCGCTCCGCATAGCACGGCAGCGACAGGCTGGGCTCGCCCGTCTTGAGCGCCCTGCCCCATGAATCGGCACAGGCTGTCTCACCGACGACGCCCCACTCGAATTTTTTGTAGCCGGTATATTGCAGGCCGTTGATGAGAATAATCATCTGGCCGGGCGTCGCGTAAACCAGGCAGATGTCCGGCGGGTTGAGCCGTCCCGCGGCAAGCGGACTCACCGCAAGGGCCGCATACTGGCCGAAGGGCACGACGTCCAACGCCTCCTGGCGTTTGCGGGCGTCCTCCGCAGTGCCGTGCCAAACCCCGACGTAGTTTTTTCCGGCAAGCCAGCTTTCGTCTTGCGGCGCCAGACCGATTACGGCCCGGCACTGCGCGCCCACGAGATCGTCGGCGGTGATGCCGACCGTCCAGCCGAGCCGCGAAGCCATGCTGACGATCTGGTCGGTGGTGTGGGTCGCGCTCGGCCGCCGCATCTTCGGGATTGCCAGCATGTCCTCCACACGGGCGAACATCTTCATGCCGATCACGGTGGTCTTTAGCCGAAGCAGGCTGTTAAGATCGGCTACCATTCCGGGCAGGTCGATCTGTTCAGGCTTCATTTGCTCTTGCATCACATGAACTCCCAAGTGGGCGTTGAACGCAGTTGTCCCGACCCTACCCCCATTTGCGGGACCTCGCGACAGGCGCTTGCAAGGCTTTTTTCGGTCCGAACACAATCAGAACCGATGGTTCAATACCCTGTAATTGATAACGCGTTTTCAATTCGCGGCCGGGCCCGGAAGCAACTGATCAATCTGGCCTGTGATGCGGTACGCCAACAGCCCAATCCACTCGCGGATCGCGACGTCGGTGCGATCCAGACCGTAGCCGGCGATGGCAGCCATTTCGAAAACTTCTGCACGGCCGCCGACGCGCCAATCCACGGGACAGGCCTCGACTATGAAGCCGGCCTTCCGAAACAGGCCGATCGATCGCGGCATGTGATAGGCCGATGTCACCAGCAACCATCGCTGTCCCTCTTTGGGCTGGACCAGCGCCTTTGAGAACTCGGCGTTTTCATAGGTGTTTCGCGAACGCCGCTCCATGATCAAGCGGTCCTTGCCGATCCCCAGCCCTTCGAAAATCGCGGCGGCATAATCGGCCTCTCGCGCATCGTTGGACAACAAGTTCCCGCTTCCTCCCGAAAAGACGATGCGCGCATTCGGATAGCGACGCGCGAGCTCCGCCGCGACGACCAGACGGTCACCGGCGCTGCGGATCACCGGCTCGTCATGTGCGGCGGACAGATCCGCATCGATCGAGCCGCCGAGGACGATAACGCCGTCAGGCGCGCTTCCTGCGGCTTGCCATGGCGGAAATCGCGTCTCCAACGGATACAGCAGAAGATTTCCTATCGGCGAGTATCCGCAGATCGCCAGCAGCACAAGGGATGCGATCAACAACTTGCGCCCAAATCGGGCAAATCGCGTCACCAGCAACACCACGCCGAGCAGCCCGAGCCCAATCAGAAAATTTGTCGGCACCAACATGATGCCGAGCGTTTTGGAAAACACGAAGAACAAGGCGGGCCCTTTCAATAGTTCTGTTGCGCTTTGTCATACGCGGGCTAGCGCGGCGTATCTATGGATGTTTGCTGGAAGTCCTCTGGAAGATGCCTTCCGAGGCAAGAAGCGCGCAGGTCTCCGATTCCCATTTCCGCCGCGGAAGCACTGGATTGCTTCGTCGCTTCGCTCCTCGCAATGACGTGGTGCCCCTCATGGTGAGGAGGCGCTTCGCGCCGTCTCGAACCATCAGGCCCGTGGCCCATCCTTCGAGACGCCCGCCTGCGGCGGGCTCCTCAGGATAAGGTCTCCCGGTATCGGGTTTCAGTGGTTCAGCCATAGAAAGCCCCGCCAGATGCGCGTCCGCATTCCCGCCTGTCTCGCCGCCCAATCCCACCGATGTCGTCGCCCGGCTTGACCGGGCGATCCAGTATTCACCACCATCGCCGGAATACTCACTGGACCCATTTATTGGTTCTACATCCCTGCGCTGTCATTCGCACCATCGGTTACTGGATCGCCCGGTCAAGCCGGGCGACGACAACGGTCATGTCGATGCACGCACAGCTCCGCATTCTCACTGCGCGACCGCGCCCGAGTTGATGTTGAATCCTTTGCCTCCGAAAGAAAGAGGGCGCAGGGAATGCCGGGTGCCCAATGCACCCGCAGCCTCGCGTGCGAAAATGAAAAAGCACGACGAGTTAGTCACCACAGGTTCACCGGATCAGGCCCGGCATTCCCCGCACAATGGTTTTAACGGCTTCCTTCGTGCTCTCCCCGGTGACCGGGCTTTGTTGCCACCGTCGTTCGTCGATCGCTTGACGAGCTTGACGCCAGCGTCGGGGCGTCAGGACCACACGACTTCGCCGTCCGCAAACCTGCATCGTTCGTTATCGATGCCGTTGCGTCCACCGCATCCCATCCCGCGTTCGTGACGATCGCGAAACGCCCCTCTTGTCGGGACGGGATGCATGATCAATACGTCTGATTTGGGTTTCGGAAAAAGCGAAATATTTTTCGAAGCAGGACTGGACAGGTTTCGACGCGGGCCCTGATTTTGCCCGTCGGGCAAATCACGATGCTCCGGCAGAGCTTCCGCGCCGGGAGATTGGCTTACTTCGTCAAGACATCGTCACCCGATTGGTCGGCGCAGATCCGACCACCGACCCGGCTGCCAGAATAGCCCGGCGATCATGGATGAGGTTTTCGAGCCGATGCGCCGCTACGTTCAAAGCCGTTACGTCGATCGCATCGTCGTCGCCACTCGTGGCCTTGGTCCGTTCGGCGGTGAGGATTTCGTCTATCTCATCTTCAATCGCCGTCAGCTCGGATTCTTTTTCCGCTTTCCGAATCTTGCGACCGAGAGCGTACAAGAAGTCCAAAGGAGATTTCTCGGCTGGCGATTGCCTGATGTTGAGAAACCTCCAGGCCGCCGCAAGCAGCGAGAGAACGCCGCCCAATAGCATCGGCGTTAGATAAATCGTATTGCTCCATCGATCCATAAAGCTCTGCTGGGTGCCGTTGTAGTACGCCGCGGCGCCCGGATGGACGGTTAGATATGCGCTGGGATCGGTGTCGGGAGCTGCAACCTGCGCCAGGATAGGCAGCTCGCCCACCAGGTCCCGCCGCGCCGCAAGGAAGGACTGGGTGAAGCTAGCCATCAGATCGCTGTCGAGCTTCTTGTTGGCGACGAGATAAAACGACACCCGCACCGTCGTCAGATCGTCTTCCGGAACAGGCGGCGCGCCCCGAAGCGTTCCCTTGGGCACATCGAAGCTTTCGTAAGCGCGCTCGGTCTCGGCAATGGCCCCCGCCGATTCGATCGGGATCAGCACAGGCGCGGACTTCGCGTTTTGAGGAAACAGACCCCGCACCAACGTCAAGTATTTTTCGGTAAGCGGAAGTACAATCAGGATTGCGCTGACTTCCTTTGCCTCGAGCGCTCGGCGTGCTTCCGATGGCGCGAGATTCTTGAACACGACGTTGGCGCGAGTCAGATCGTATTCCCTGGTCAGCACACCGACCAGCTTTTGATTGATGTCGCCTCCTACCACGCCGACGGTGCGGCGCTTCAAGCCGGCGATTTCAGTAATGGGCGATCCCGGTGGTGCAACGATCAACGCGACGGCGCGTGCTACGATGACGACGGCTTGGGCTTTCGAGAGGTCGCCGACATCGGCGCGAACTACCGCTAGATCGACTTTGCCCGACGAGAAAGCAGCAGCCGCGCCAAGCGCGCTATCCGCTTCAACGACCGAGAGCCGCACCGGGGCGGATGTCGCGGCAAGCCGGCTTGCGATTGCCGAAACGACCTTACCTGCCTCGCCGTCGTACGACCCGACTGCAATCGTCAGCGTCGTCGGCCGCGCATACCATCGGTATGCGAAGAGCCCCGCACCCGCTGCCAGAACGATGAGACCCGTGACCAGGACGAAGCGAAGCCAGATCGGCAGACTAACTGAACTCATTTCGGCGTTCTTTTTTTACTGGCTCCTCTTAGCGTGGTTACCGGGACTGTTCCCGGACTTCCGGTCATTTGCAGACAGGTAAGCAGATCAACGTAGCTTCCGTTTCCGCCGGCACTAGCCTCACCTTGGCAAGTAGCCTGAATTGAATCCGAATAGGACGACCAAACAGGCCTCAGCTGTTGCAGCGCTGAATTTTCATCGCTCATGCATTGATCAAAGCTTTGGGGCAAAGCCAAACCCATGGCCTTGTCGGCTTCTACCGACCCCTTGCACGTTGCCGCGACGTTCAGCTCGGGGATACGGTCTGAGACCGGCATCAGCAATTGAGATCCCACCGCTAGCGTCAGGATGAGTGGATGCACGTTGTGTTCCTTTCAATGCCCTGTGGTTTCGTCGCCAGGCCGCCCACTCCAGGCGGTTCAATTCAGCTGTTTAGCCTTCGCATAGAGCGGAATTGGCACTTTGATCTATGTCTAGGTGGCAGACCTTTTCGTTCAGTCTCAACATCCCTGCGCTTGATATCTCGACATCCCTGCGCTTGATATCTCGCCGCATCGCTTACTGGGTCCCCCGGTCAAGCCGGGCGATCGGGCTTGCGACCGCGCCTGAGACAAGATCGACACGCAGGTTTTTAGAAGGCACACTCGCGCATCGTTGCCAGAGGAAAAGACTCCTGAATGACCCATCATCATCTGCAATCGAGCCCCGAAACTTGTCACTGGGGCTTCTTTGAAGCCAAACTGAAGCCTGTGCTTACGATAGAGAGCGGCGACGAAATTACGGTCGATACCATCAGCGGCGGTCCCGAGATGGTGCCGGACAGAAGCAAATTTCATGTGCCGCCCGAGCTTGCCGAAGTGCATGCGAAAAGCGAACGAATGGTGCCAGGCCATATCCTGACCGGACCGATCGCGGTGACGGGCGCACAACTCGGTGACGTGCTGGAGGTCGAAGTTCTCGATGTCAGGCTGAGGCAGGACTGGGGCTACAACGTGATCCGTCCCCTCACGGGCACCCTGCCCGATGATTTTCACGAGACGCGGCTGATCAACATCCCGCTCGACAGGGAACGTATGATCGCCAGCCTGCCATGGGGGCTCGAACTGCCGCTGGCGCCATTTTTCGGCGTGATGGGTGTAGCGCCTCCGCCCGCATGGGGTCGCATCACCTCCCTGATCCCACGGGCGATGGGCGGCAATCTCGACAACAAGGAACTGGGACCCGGTGCGAAGCTGTTTCTTCCAGTGTTCGTGCCTGGCGCGCTGTTTTCCTGCGGTGATGGTCACGGAGTTCAAGGCGACGGAGAGGTCTGCGTTACAGCCATCGAGACGGCCTTGCAGGGACGCTTTCGATTGACGCTGCGCAGGGACATGCAACTTTCCTATCCGCGCGCCGAAACGCGAACGCACTACATGACGATGGCCATGGACCCTGACCTCGATCAGTGCGTGGTGCGCGCGCTGCGCGATATGATTGCGTTGCTTGGCGAAAAGCGAAATCTGTCGCGCGAGGATGCGTACACGTTGTGCAGCCTTGCCGCTGACCTGCGGGTGACCCAGACCGTGAACGGCTCCAAGGGCATTCACTGCATGATCGCGAAAACGGTTGTGCATGGCTGACGTCGAAGCGTCGGACGAAGCTTAGCATCAAGTGTTCGCTAGTTCCGCCCTTCCGTCCCGGGGAGCGCGGAACTACGCGCGGACGGCAGGTGCCCAAATTGGGGCAAATCGCTCGGCGCCAAGCAACTGTCCTCATCCCGGATTCCTGCGTGGCGAGGACGAGTTCGCTTGCTCGAAATTCTTGCAGCCATATCAATCAGATGAGGCGATGTCGCCGAATCACGTTGACACAAACGGGGAGCCAATTAGAGTTTTTTAAGTTACTTTTAAGTGCACGGATTAAAGGCTAGCTTTTTGCGATGGCCACAGAAAAAGCCGAAACCGACCGCGTTCCAATTACGTTGGCGCTCTCGACCATCTCTTACCTAGAAAAGCTGGTGAGACAGGGCACCCACGGCACAAGCGTTCCCGGCGTGGCGCGAACCCTCGTGGAGGAAGGTATTCGCCTCGCCATCAAGGATGGGCTGCTTGCGATCCGCGACAATGGGAAGACGCCCTGAGGAAAGTCGCGGGGGCGTGCGCGCGAGGGTTCGGTCGGCATGTGGTCAGGGATCAGAAGATCACCCTTAACCTGGGACCATCGCCATGTTTGCCAACGCGCCCACCTGGACGGACGAACGCGTCGAGTTGTTGAAACGTCATTTTGAAGCCGGGCTATCGTGTCGCCACATCGCCGCGAGTATCGGCGTCAGCCGCAACGCGGTCATCGGCAAACTTTCGCGCCTCAACCTGACGCGCGGGAAGAATGGCCACCAACGGCGGTCTTCACGGGAAGAGCCAGCAAAGGGAAAGCGGCCGAAACCGACCCCGAAGATGCAGTACCGGATCCTGCAGGCGTGGTACGCCGATCCGGACCCTGCGATCGAGGACGAACCGATTCACAACGGGCACACCTGCTCATTGCTCGAGCTGACGGCAGCGAAATGCCGCTGGCCGATCAGTACTCCAGGAGCCGAGGATTTCTGCTTTTGCGGCAACGCGCCGATCGAGGGCATGCCTTATTGCGCGGGCCACACGCGGATGGCGTACCGGGCGCCGCCCCGCCAGCGCGTCACGCGGGGGTAAGCACCGCGGCTCACCCCAGCCGCCAGCCGACTTCTTTGGCAAAGCTTTCGAAAAACTCGGGCTCATAGGCGCGCTCCGGCGTTTGCCGGACGCGCTCGTCCAACCGCTGCGCGTCATCCCCGACCAGAATGCGCCATCGTCCGGCCTTGACGCCATCGAGGATGATCTTCGCGGCCGCCGCAGCCGTTGTCGGCGCTTCCTCGCGGAAGCTGCGCGCGCGTTCGGCCGCGGTAGCCTGAACATCCTCATCCGACATCTGCGTGACGTCGACGCCGGCCGCGCCCAGGCGGACCCGGGTCAGTGCGACTTCGTTCTCGTTCAGGCGATCAGAGTCGCTGCCGCTCTGCACCTTGCGCGAATTGGAAATGATCGAGGTGCCGATGTGGCCGGGCATAACGACCGAACATTTGACATGCGGCGCGTTGAGCCGGAGGTCATTGATCAAGGCTTCAGTGAAACCCTTCACGGCGAATTTCGCGGCGCTATAAGCCGTATGCGACACTCCCATTCCGACCGTAGCCCAAAAGCCGTTGACACTTGAGGTGTTGACGATATGGCCTTCGTCGGCGTTCACCAGCATCGGCAGAAAGGTGCGGACGCCAAGGTAAACTCCGCCCCAGCAGATGTTGAACGTTCGCTCCCACTGCTCGCGCGTGTTCGTGAACAGGCTGCCGCCGCCGCCGATGCCGGCATTATTGAACAGCAGATGAATCTTGTCTGTCGCCTGCTGCTCGGCAACTTCGTCACGAAATCGCTTGAGCTGATCTTCGATGGAAACGTCGGCGATGTGCGTCGTCACCCGCAGCCCTTGCGGCAGCCTTTCGACTTCGCAGAGCCGCTTGGTTTCCGCCATCGCATCGGCCGAGATATCGCACATGGCGACGTTGCAGCCTTCGGCAACCAGCTGGCGCGCGAGCTCACGGCCCATGCCCGTGCCGCCCCCTGTCAGGACGGCGATCTTTCCGGCAAAATCCTTCATGGAGATCGCTTACCTTCCGTGGGTGGCGCTTTCGAAAATTCCGGGCGGGGACGCCGACTTCGATGGTGCAACCAAGCCAGCGCAGGGATAACAGCCCGTCCCCAAGGTGCCGTCAAGTTGGTCCGCGATGGCCATAGGTGAGCCGGTTCAACTCTGCGGCGCGTTACGACAAGAAGCGGGGCGGATCATAGACTTGGGCGAAAACGCAGGCCGTTGTACGGGGTGCATCAGCGGCGGCTGGCGCCGACCGATTTACCTGGCCTTTACCAACGACTCCCGCAAAACGCGCCCGTTTACTGATTTCGGAACCGGGCCCGGTGCCTATTGAGCTCCATACTTTATCAGATTTGCGGGACGTGCCATGTCGGCCAAAAGCAGCCTGACGATCCATATCGATCCCATTCACTCACGCGCGATCTGTGAAGAGATCGGTGAACGCCTGCGTGCGATGCTGCAGCGTCATGCCATGTCTGATCTGCCGTCGAATTTGCAACGTCTGATGCAGCGGCTGGCCGAAGCCGACTACGCGATCAGCCCTTCTATCGTGCCCTCGCTGGAAGACATGATGGATCGCGAACCCATCGACGCCGGGCACGAACGACTGCACTCGTGAGTTCCGGAAGGTGGACGTGATTGATCAGCAGCCGGTGAATCGGCGATCTGGTCCCTCGTGCAATTCCTTCAGGTAGGCGCTTGCATACTCGGCCAACTGTCGTGGGTCTGTGTGACCAGCCGATGCCAACTTGTCGATGTATCGGATGATTTTCTCGCGGGATTGCGCCACGACCGCAAAGTCCATTTCGCCAATCAGTTCGTAAGAGCGCAAGGCTTGGTCAGCTATTTCCTTCATGGAAAAACTCCGGCAATACCGCACCGCAAAAACTGCATTGCAGCATCACCGCATCGCAGCGTCAAGACGGTTTTGGGCTGATGTTTAATGCCCGGGAGTGTCAGCCGAGAGCGGCCGCTCAACTACGACGTGTGAATTTCATCCACTTGGAAGATGCGGCGACCTCGGTCGCTTAAGCGTGGCGGGTGCATGAATAGAGAACGGTTGATGTCCGCGTTCAGAACACAGAATTTTTACTTCGGAGCCCGTCAGGTCCGCTTCTTCGCAGGCCCGTTCGGCCGCGGAGCAGGCTCCTCCGGCGCACCGCAGCGCCGCTGCTCAGCCAACGTGGCCAGATACTGCTGGCGGCTTTGTAGCGCTGCCGTTTCCTTGTCAGCGGTGCCCTGGAAGTCCATTCCGAACCAGAGCACCGGGATAAAGATGCCCGCCACGCCGGCCGCGACGTTTTGCGTCGTCTTTAGCCCTTGATCTGACGCCAGTTGCCGAACCTTTTCGTTGTTTGCCTCAACCTCCGCTAGTATCCCGGCGCAATCCATATATCGGTCCTGCGGCTGCACAACCTGAACCGGCGCGGGCGCACGGCCCGCACAGCCGCACAACAATGCGGCGACCAATGACACACCAGCTTTTTTCATGAAGTCCCCCGCCCAAGGGGAAAGAGGTTAGCAGCACAACCTCCGGGCGAAAAGCCAATAATCGTCCGGCTAGCCGAGTACCCGCTCCGCTTCCGCGACTGCGCAGAGCACGTGATAAAACGAGGACGCGGGGATGAAATCGACCAGCGATTTGCCGTCCCGATCGAATTGATCGTACCAGCCGCCGGCAACGGGATGGTTCAGATAATATCGATACAACCGGACAAGAGCCTGACGCGCTTCGTCAGGCGCGTTCTCGTCTCCCGCTTCGGCTTGCGCAATCCAAGCTTTGGCGATTTCCGTCTGAGGCCATAGACGGCGCGTGAAGTTTTCGACTTGCCCATTGGCGTTACCCTCGTCGAGCAAGCAACCCGTC
The DNA here is from genome assembly GCA_963764155.1 of uncultured Alphaproteobacteria bacterium. Lineage (GTDB taxonomy): Bacteria > Pseudomonadota > Alphaproteobacteria > Rhizobiales > Xanthobacteraceae > Bradyrhizobium. The sequence goes on along the minus strand of CAVXRI010000007.1, from coordinate 4,119 downwards.
GCATCCTCGCAATAACGTAGCGCGGAGTTGAGCAACTGCGAGCGATAGCGCGCTGTCGGACATCCCGTGATCCGTTCAAATCCCTTGAGGAGCCATACCCATTCCGCCTGATGCCCCGGCTCGACCGTCACAGGTTCTATCCGCGACCAGTCCTCCTCGAAATACTCGCCGAGAATCTGACGCTGCGGATCGTACAGGTTCGCCACAAACAGGCTGTAGAGATTGCCGGCGCGATTTTGATACACGGGATCGTGGGTCGCATCGAAGGTCGCGATCATCGCTTCGAACAGATGCATCTGCGGATTTGTCGTCGCGGCAGAACCGCCGGTATGCCCTCGACGAAGCCGCCATGCGGCGAGCGAAGATGAAGATCGAGAAACCCGACCAGCGATGCGATCTCATCTCTGATCACCGCGTCCTGGCCTAACTTATAAAAAGTGGCGAGCGCCAGCAATACGAAGGCGTGATCGTAGGCGTCACGCATCGGATTGGCGACCGACCCGCCGGGATCGAGCAGATGAACGAACCCCGGACGTCCGTCAGGACTTTTGCCTTTCGCCAGGAGATACTCAACACCCTTGGCTGCCAGCTCCCGTCCTTGCGGATACCAACCGATCTGAGCGGCTTTTGCGAAACAATAGATTTGCCGTGCTTGAACGCGGATGCGCCGGGGAGCCAGATAGTCCGCGCTGCCCTTGATGTCGAGCCGCTCCGTAAAACCACCCCTGGATCGATCCCAACCCTCGCGAGCCCACAAGGGAAGCGCGTGCTCGATCATCAGCGTCCTCAGCGCGGGGATGATCCCCTCGTTTTCCGTGCCCACGCCGAGGGCATCAATTCCAGTCATCCGGCTTTCCGATTCCACGCGCACCTACGCGCAAAGTTGCAGGCTTTGCCGGACAATCCACCGGACCGTTACGGGATGCAATCGGAAATCGTTCCCCGAACTGACTGGGTTGCAAAACAGCCATGGCCATCGCGGCCGGTTGATCTTATGATTTCTTCCGAAAACCAGCTTATGCAGAATATCCAGCTCATCATCGCCATCTGCACTCATAATCGCAGCGCGGAGCTGGCCGGTTGCCTTTCGGCGCTGTGTCCTCAGCATGTCCCGGGCGTCCAGATCGTCGTGGTAGACAGCGCTTCTTCGCATGAAGAGCGGCTCGCGATTGCCAAACTGGTAGAGAGCTATGCTGAGGTCGAACTCATTCGTCTCGACGAACCCGGACTTTCATTAGCCAGGAACGCGGCCCTCGCGCTCACGCCAGCGCTCTGGATCGCCTATCTCGACGACGACACCATTCCCTCGGAAACCTGGATCGAGGTGGCGTTGCAGCTCGTTGGCAAGGTTGACGGCAGTTACGCTGTCATTGGCGGCAAGACAAACGCGCTGTTGCCGCCGGGGATGACGCCAGTTCTCGGTCAACGCTGGCAACAACTGCTTTCACTGGTCGAAATCAACGGCGAAGGGGACCAAACCGCTCATCCGCGTGTAGTGGGCGCGAACATCATTCTTCGCACGGAGGTTCTCAACCGGCTTGGCGGGTTTTCAAAGAGCCTGGGGCGGGTTGGAAAGTCGCTCTTGAGCGGAGAAGAGAAACTCCTGATCGAGAAGATCAGCAGTTCGGGAAACCGCATCTGGTACTCCGACCGTCTGCACGTGAGACACCGGATCACGGCGGATCGCCTTACGAATGAATGGGTCAATCGCCGCGCTTACTGGGATGGCGTCAGCGACTACAAGATCGCCGCCTTATCAAAGCGACATCCGTCTTTGCTTTGGCACCTCAAACTCGCGGCCGGCACATTGTTTTTGGCGGCGTTGTATCCCATTCGAAACCGGCACGAATTTCCCATTCGGTTTTGGTACAATTTGGGCTGGCTCCACAGCTGCTTCCGGGCGGGGATAGCGAAACTCGGGCTCGCCGATCGCGGATAAGTTCGCAGCTGAGATCGATCGGTAAACTTAGTCCTGATCCTGCTGCTGGACCCGTGCCGGAGAGCCAAACGCAGTCGCGCCAGTGGGGATGTCCCGATTGACCAGTGAATTCGCCCCGATAATGGCTTTGTCGCCGATGCTGACCCCCATCTGAATGACGGAGTTCGGTCCGATATAAACGCCGCTGCCGATGCTGGTGGGAGCGTAGTCGATCGGCTTCTCGCCCAAGGAGATCGAGCGGTTCACGGTGTGATGCGTGTAGATCTGGACACCGGCGGAAATCGAGCACCAGTCGCCGATCTGGAGATCTCCCCCCGAGCCGTCCAGAACGCAGCCCGGACCTATCCAGGTATTCCGGCCAACCTTGACCTCACCGAGCACGAGCACATTGTCGTACATCGTGCTGCCCTCGCCGAAGCCGCAGGCAGCAGCATTGTCCTTGCGCTCGGTAAGAAGGTCGCCAATCGAAACCCTGCGGTTGAATTGCTGCTTCTTGCGAGTTGCCAAATTCCGCAGAAACGCTCGAACGAGCCCGAGCCACTCGTCAACGCGGTCCTCGGAGATGTTGGGATCGAAGCTTGATGGCATCAGAAGCACCCTTGCTCGACTGTTTCGGTGGCATCTATAGCATCAGATCGATCTCGCGTCCTTTCTACGATCTCGGCGTGCGCGATATCATGTTGCCGAACGCTTTTTGAATGCCGGAAAATGCCCATTGGCGGCCTTCGCGTCCTGGCAATTTCAGGACCTGCCAAACCGGGGGTAGGTATCGCAACCGGTGATCCATATCCATTGACGTACGGATAAACTGGTAGGCTTCGCTCACCCGACCCCGCCGGAGCGACCTGATGCCGCTGGAAAAAACGCGGTAGGCAAGCGCCCGATGCGCCGATGTCCGCAACGGCTGCGAATTCTCTAGCCGACCGTCATGGTCATCGAAAAAGCTGTCGAACGCCAGTTGGCAGTGCCGAAAATCGGTCATCCTTTCGGCGAAATACGGGTTGGACATGGCCTTCGAATGCCTCCGATAGATTGCCTGCACTGCATCGATGCGAGCGACCGAACCGGCTGCCGAAAACCGAAGCCACATTTCCATGTCGCCGCTATGCGGCAATGATGCTTTGTAACCGCCGATCTTCTTCTGCGTGATCGTTCGCGCGATAGCCGTCGGTGTCGGAACGACGTTCGCAGCTGTTTTGCAAATTTCGTGCAGGAGATCGTGGCGCTTCCAGGTATAGTTTCGGACCGCCTCAAGATGCGGGACTGGAAGATGGTCATGCCAGTCGATGCATTCGCCGTGCGTCAGAACGATGTCGGGATTTTCCTCCATGATTTCGACGGCGCGCTGAAGCGCCCCGGGGACAAGTAAATCGTCTGCGGACAGCAGCAGAAAGTAGTCTGCGCTCGCCCACTCGATGCCCTCGTTATAGGTGTTGATGTGTCCCTGGTTGCGCGCGTGGGCGATCAATTCCACACGCGGGTCAAGCTCCCTGAGACGGCTGGCGACCTCGGCACTATCGTCGGAAGAGGCGTCGTCGATAATAAGAACCCGCACGTCCGCTATTGATTGGCCAAGCACGCTGTGGACGCAGTCCGTCAGGAAGCGACCGTAATTATAGCAGGGCACCACGACATCAACCTTGGCCATAACAGTCCTTCCAATTCGGCTGCCAGGACAACGAGGAGGCCGTGCGCGTGGCCCTCTCCACCACATTATGTTCAGCGCCGTTGTTAAGCATGCGCCAGCTCTGCCTTTACGCAATCGATGACCCGCGCCTGATCCCCCTCGCTCATCTGGGCATAGAGCGGCAGCAGGATGCATTGATCCTGGGCGAGCTCGGACTGGCGAAGATCGTGGCGCGGTCGCTGTCCCGGTAGGGCGCTTCGCGGTGCGAGCACATGATGCCGCGGCGGGTCGCGATGCCCTGGTCGAGCAGGCTTTGCATCACTGTGCGCTGGTCGAGGCGATCGGGCAGACGCACGCAATAGCTCTGCCAGTTGGAGCGCGCCCAGCCGGGCTCGGCGGCAGCCGCAGGCCTGCGAAATTGCCGAGCAGCTCGCCATAGCGGGCTGCGATCGCCCGGCGACGGGAGACTAGTTCCGCCAGCCGTTCGAGCTGCTTGCGTCCGACCGCGGCTGGATGTCGGTCATCCGGTAATTGAAACCGACAGCAATACATC